>JAJDDY010000093.1 GCA_029260075.1 Phycisphaerae bacterium | reverse complement strand
AATACCCAAGAAACTGCCACCGGAATCCATCCTTGACTCGTTTCGCCACCCTGGGCCCATCCATAAGCCCTTCAGACCCCAGCAGTGTACGACAGTCGATGAAAAGATGGGTAGAACAACGAGGGCGTTGCCCTGGGCTGGAATAGGGCGCCCCGCTGGGGCTGTAGGATGCGCGTAGTCGCAACGGCGACACCTTCCGTTGTTACGCCCAAACTGTCTTGCACCCTCCTCCGCCTCGTCTGCGCTGGCCACGATATCTCCGGGGCACGTCTGGCGCCGTGTGCGTCCTGCGGGTTTGTGACGTATCATGCCCACGGGCGCCGCTCGTACGGTGCAGAGTTGCCCTTCGTTGAGGAGACCGAAATCATGGCGAACGCAAAAATCGTGGCCGTCGGACCCGGCGAAGTGGGATTGATCGTTGATCTCTACCGCCAAATATTCAGCCCTGCTCAAGACGAAGAATACTTCCGCCGCCGTTTTCAAGGGCGCTACAACGTCAATCAGTTCGTTGCGATGGTGGACGACCAGCCGGTCGGTTTCAACATCGGGTTCGAGCTCATGCCCACGACCTATTTTTGCTGGAGCTGCGGCGTCATTCCCGACGCCCGTCGCCTCGGTGTCGCCACGCAACTGATGAAGGCACTCGAGGCGTTCTCGACCGAGCACCAATACGCCATCATACGCTTCGAATGCCAAAATCAGCATCGCCCGATGTTGCACGTGGCCATCACTGAGGGGTACGACCTCGTGGGCATCCGCTGGGACACCGCCAGCGCCAACAATATGGTCGTGTTTGAGAAGGATCTCCGGTAACCACCGGGTGGCCCAACGCTGCCGTAACCGTCGTGTGGCCATGGCTGTCCCGGATACCGGGTGGCCCATTGCTTCAGCCGTGGGGGAGTCGAATCGACCGACTTGTCCATGAAGTTACCGTGTGAACATATGAACCGGCGACGGATTCGCACGGCACCGCAAACCAGACCCACAACAAGAACGTCTGCGTTAACCCTGTTGCCGAGCCGCGCCGGCGAGGAAGCGATCCGGGCTCGCGGGCAAAAACCGCTTCCTCACAGGCGCGGCTCGGTTTGTCGCTAACCCTCTGATACATCTTCTCGCACACGTCCTCAGCCAAGACGGAAGAACTGCGGCTACGAAACGAACCGACAGCACAAGCCACGCTTTTTTGAACAGGCTGATGCCCGTGAATGGCCGATAACTAGGGTGCCATGGCCAACGCATACACGCAACGCGCACTCGCACTGATCAGACGCGACGACGACAACGCGGCCGACGCCGCATTGGCTGAAGCACTCCCGCACATCAAGGTGCGCATGCAAGTGGCTGCTTTCGATTCGCTGCTTGCACGAGGTCACGTGCCGACGCTGGCGGGGCTGATTCGTCGGTGGGGTCATGACCAGGGTGATAGCTACCGATTCGTCGCGGCGCGTTTCGACCGACTCGCTCCGGCGTTGCGAAGCCTGATCGATTCGACCGATCCGACAGATTGCGAAACCGCGATTCGTGCGATTGTCACGTCGAACAACCATACACTCGCCGACTTGCTCGCCGACGCCCTGAGAAGCGCTAATATCAAGACGACGCAGCTTGCGGCTGACGGTTTGGAGACGCTAACCAACAGCCTCATCAGTCTCACGCCCCGAACAAGTGAAACCGCAAGCTCCGCAACACGAAACGCCTCCGAGCGGGCCATCGTCGAGGCGTTGGGTTCGGCGCTGCAGCGATGGGATCGCCACCGCCAACGTGCGGTGTTGCGTGCCGTCATGCGCATGGGCGACCGCATGGAGCCGGCACTTCGGCGTGCTGTGGACCGATCTCGATCCACGCTCGCCCGGGACTTCGGCGACGAACTCACCAAGCACGACGATCCATCAATCGCCGGGCTGGCGATGCGTGCCCTCGCTATCCCCCAACTGCGCACCGACGCCGCGCGGTTCATCAGCCAAACGCGCAACGCGGCCACGGTTCTCGCGTATTTCAATAACGCTCGCCTACTGACCGATCGAACCATCGAGCGCGGCTTTGCTCAGGTACGCGATCCCTTATGGCTAGGCGACGTCGTGGACATTCTGCTGGACGTGAACGAGCACAAGCTCGACGGTGCGATACGTCTGCTGAGCGCGCTGCGCTGCTCGCCGGCGCGAAAGGGTCAACTGTTCCAAGAGCTGATCGGATCCGGGGATCAAGCCATTTGCCGCGCGGCTGTTCAAAGCTTGATTCGCGATCCCAGTACGACAGCCACTGAGACGCTCATGGTCGCCGCGATGCGCTCATCGGGCGCTGGTTCAGCACTTGCCATGCGCGAGTGGCGGCGGCGTCGACATCTTGAGTACGAGGTAACAACCCGATCATGCCCGGCCACCGGCGCCGGCGATTTCCACTTGCCACAAGAGCCCTCGTTCGACCTGCTCTGGCAGGACTGGATGGGGTCGCACACCGGATCGAACGAAAGCTCGTCGGGTGCCAGGACTATCCGCACGCACGAAAATCCCGCCTTCATGCGAGCGATCCGTGCCAAACTTGCATCGTCCGATCCGCTCGAACGCGTGGGGGCGCTCGGGCTCTCGCAAGACCTGAAGTTGATCGAGGGCGTCGAAGACGCGGTGGTGCGCCTGACGCGCGATCACGAACCCGCCATTCGCGAACATGCCGTATCAGCCGCCGCGTCGCTCAATAGTCCGGTCGCACGACGTGTCATCGTCCAAGCACTTAGCGACCCGAACGATCGCGTACAAGCCGCCGCAATCGAAGCGCTCGACCGACTTGACGCAACCGACGTCACTAGACCGATCACGCTGAAGCTGCGCTCGGAAAACGCCCGCGTTCGCGCCAACGCCATCCGCTCGCTGCTCCGTCGCGAAAACATCGAAGCCGCCGAATCACTCCTGGACATGCTCGAACATGACGCCCCTGCCCAACGCCTTAGCGCGCTGTGGGTTGTAGACCGATGCAAACTTCGGTCCCAACTACATCGCATGCGTGAACTCAGCCAAAAAGATCCGGACCGGCGGGTTCGAACCCGAGCTCGTGAAATAGCTGACGGGCTTGAGCGACAGGACGCTCCGGCGGCCGTGCCGATCCTTCAGCGCACGCAATCGGGGAACTCCGGAGATCTGCTGAGCCCGGCGTTCCCGTCGAAGTCGGTGACCCGGGCCACGGCCGCGTTTGCGGGACAACTACGCGATCCGATCATCGGAAACACAGCCAAAGCGGAGACCACGCCGTGATACCAGTACCGGATGCCCTAACCCCGACGCAGCGAGCGGTACGCGACCACCTCCACGAGGGCGGAACCGCCAACGAATTCGTCTGGCTCTTGGTCGTGCTGGCGCTGATCATCGTGGTCGCCTACTTCGCAACCCGCCCGAAAGACCGAGCCATAGGCGGCGTGCAGCGCCCCAGCCCGCAGCGTTTCTTTCGCTCCATGCTCACCCGTCTAGGCCTCACGACACCCCAGCGCCGAGTGTTGACCTTGGTCGCCGCAGAGCTCCGCCTAACCAACCCGGCCGCCATGCTTCTCGCACCCACCCTGTTCGATCGCTACACGGAGCAGTGGCGCTCCAAGAACCAGGGTCGAAACACCCCCGATTCCGACACCTCGGACGACACGACGGTCGAAGAACTGCGCCGCCACCTGTTCGCAAGTCAGTGCGCGTCACACGTCGATTGACCGGTCTACCGAGCCGCGACCCTAAGGAATCGGTTGTTCGCCGCGCCCACGGACCGGTTGCTCACGGGCGCGGCTCTGATCGGACGAACCGGCCACTCGGAGATTGTCCCGTTCGTAGTTGAAGTTTGAAGGGTTCTCCTTCGCAGTTGTAATCACACTACGCGGCTTGCTCTACTGCGGCAAGCTTCGCTTTGTCGTGGTCGGCGGCCTTGTCGACGTCGAGAGCAGCGAGCAGCTT
>JAJDDY010000092.1 GCA_029260075.1 Phycisphaerae bacterium | reverse complement strand
CTGCTCGCTGCTCTCGACGTCGACAAGGCCGCCGACCACGACAAAGCGAAGCTTGCCGCAGTAGAGCAAGCCGCGTAGTGTGATTACAACTGCGAAGGAGAACCCTTCAAACTTCAACTACGAACGGGACAATCTCGATTCATTGCACGTGGCTGAAGAGTTACGTGGGCGAAGGAACACCTACACCGCATTGACCGGACGGCCATAACATTCGTAGTCAGCCGCTGCGGTTGGGAAACTGCTCCCGAGCGCGTGAAACTTGTGTCAACGACTTCCAGCCTGGTCGACTGGACTTCATTCGCTCGACGACCGACGTTAGAGCACCTAACGGTCGAGTCTATCGTACCCGCAGCTTCTGAAGTAGGCGAGGCATTCGCTTGTAGCTGGATAGATTGCCCATTACCACGATGTCGCCTGGTCGCAACGAGGGCGCCAAACATTGCTCGGCGCAGCCGCGAAAGACGAGCGCATCGGTCGGGCCGTCGAAGACGATCGAAGCGTCTTGGACCACGCCAGTAGAACGAATGGCACTGAGCATGGTCGTCGTTTCCCAATGACCGTGCGACGTTGCATTGTAACAACGCTTCCCGACCGGCGCACGCCCATACCCTAAGAACTCACAGGGCGCTAGAGTTGTCCGTTACGTGCTCTCGAGCGGTAAGCGGAGCAATGAGCCAAGAGGAAGTAGAAGGTTTCCAGACCACCATTCGGGAGCAAGCCGCACTTGGTAAACAACGCGAGAAAAAGAGGGGACGATGGAAAAGAAACCTGATGGAACGTCGTGATGAGCTTGGCGCAGGAACGAACATAAGCCGTTGTGTGACAAGGTCGTAGGACACAACGAGTCACATGGTGTCACGACCGGTCCTACGCCCCAAGAAACCGGAGAGGGGGGGATTCGAACCCCCGGTACAGTTTCCCGTACACTGGTTTTCGAAACCAGCCCCTTCAGCCGCTCGGGCACCTCTCCAACTCTTGAGACGGAGACCAGCACCGCAATCCGCCGTCGGTGACTCAATTGGCGAAGGCCTATACCTGGGACCGTTGCCAACCCCACCAGTGGAGTCGCGGGCGACGGAGTGTACCGGCACCGACCGTGTTCACGCAAGAGCCCGGTGCGATTGCCCGAGATGACGCACGGAACCTACCGCACCCCGCCGGATTCGCTCAATAGACCCGCCCTATGGCGTTCTCAGTCCGAACGACGCGGCGAACCACGATGACTTCCCGGATGAAAACCGCGATCGGACCCTACACTCGAATAGAACTTACTCTTCCTCAACACTGGACAACCATGCCGGTTTTCGGGTATTCGGGGCACTATGACACAATCCAATCGCATCAAACGTATCGGCATCCTCACCGGCGGAGGCGATTGCCCGGGGCTCAACGCGGTCATTCGCGCCGTCACGAAGGCAGCCCTCGTCGATCACGACCTCGAGGTCTTCGGCGTCGAGGACGGATTCCTCGGTCTGATCGAGAACCACATCCACGCGCTGACATTCTCCAGCGTGTCGAACATCTTGGATCGCGGCGGCACCATTCTCGGCACATCGAACAAAGCCAACCCCAGCAAGTATTGCACGAGCCACGACGGGAAAGGCCACCCGATTTTCGAAGACGTCTCCGAACTCGTCGTCAACAACGCCCGCGCGGCTGGGTTGGACGTGCTGGTCTGCATCGGCGGCGACGGCACGATGTCCGCCGCGTCCGGCGTGATCAAGCGCGGGTTGCCCGTCATCGGCGTTCCCAAGACCATCGATAACGACTTGATGCACACCGACGTCACCTTCGGATTCGACACCGCCGTCACGACCGCCACCGACTCGCTGGACAAAATCAGGACGACCGCGTCGAGCCACCACCGCGTCATGCTCGTCGAAATGATGGGCCGAAACGCCGGATGGATCACGCTTCACGCCGGAGCCGCCAGCGGCGCCGACATCATCCTGATCCCCGAGATCGAATACGACCTCGACAAGGTCTGCGACACATGCCTGAAGCGCAGCCGATCGGGCAAGGCGTATACGCTGATCGCAATCGCAGAAGGTGCGAGGCCACGTGGCGGAGAAGTCGTGGTCGATCACGTCGTCCACGAGTCCCCCGACCCCATCCGACTCGGCGGAGTGAGCGAGGTGCTGTGCGGCGAAATATCCGAACAGACCGGGTTGGAAGGACGGGCCACCATACTCGGACACGTGCAACGCGGCGGCACACCCACCGCCCGCGACCGTGTATTGGCCACACAGTTCGGCCATCGCGCCGTCCAACTGATTGACAATCGCGAATTCAATCAGATGGTCTGCATGCAGAACGGCCGGATGGAGTCTATACCCATATCCGAAGTGGCTGACCAACAACGACTCGTTACTATAGACCACCCTCTGCTGCAGGCCTGCCGTGCCATCGGTGTGTCGTTCGGCGATTGATCCGTTGCACGACAATCGCACGAACCAAGGTCGAACGATACGTTGTGCTGCAGTCAAGTCATCCATCGTTGACGGCGTGACTTCCTAAGAACGCGTGTGAGAAGATGCATCAGATGGTTTGCGACGAACCGAGCCGCGCCCGTGAGGAAGCGGTGTTCACCGGCGCGCCCGGATCGCTTTCTCGCGGGCGCGGCTCGGCAAGAGACTTCTCGCGCACGTTCTCAGACCGTCGGAGAAGATAGTCGGTGGATTCACGATACGATCGCTTCTCCGATGGGTGTGCCATGACCAGCGACGTAGACGTGGCCATAATAGGAGGCGGAGCCGCCGGAGTGGCGACGGCGATTTTCGCCGCGAGATTGATGCCGTCGCGCACCGTGGTCGTGTTCGACGGGGCCGCGAAGCTCGGCGCGAAGATTCTCGTCTCCGGCGGTGGTCGGTGCAACGTCACCAACCGCGTCGTTACCCCATCCGACTTCTCCGGCGGCAACCCGAACATCATCAAGCGAGTCCTTGCGGCTCTGCCGGTTGATCGGACGGTGGCGTTCTTTCAGGGAATTGGCGTCGAGCTATGCGAAGAGGAACACGGCAAGCTCTTTCCCAAGACAAACCGCGCACGCACGGTTCTCGAGGCGTTGCTACGAGAAGCTACCCGCCTCGGCGTACGCACGTTCCTTGAACATAGAGTCGTCAGCATTCGGCGTGATGAGACGGCGTTCCACGTTGCAACGGACGCGACGACCGTGTCCGCTGACAATGTCGTCTTGGCCACCGGCGGGCGATCGTTGCCGAAGACCGGCAGCGACGGCTCGGGCTATAGGCTGGCCGAGGCGCTCGGCCACACGCTCGTTCCGCTAACACCGGCCCTTGTGGCGTTGGTTCTCGACGGCGAGTTTCACCAGCCGCTGTCCGGCGTTTCGCACGATGTTGAGCTAACGGTGGAGGCCGCGGGAATGAAACCGGTTCGTGTCCGTGGCGTGTTGCTGTGGACGCACTTCGGCATTAGTGGACCGGCTACGCTCGACGTGTCACGCCACTGGCACCGGGCACGTCTCGAACACGGCGACGTTGCGGTGTTCGCCAACCTCATTGGCGGCAAGGATGTCACGACCCTTGACGGCGAACTGCTGGACATCGCTTCGGCGAAGCCAAGAATTCAACTCAGCAACGCCTTAGCACAACTGTTCCCCGCGCGTCTCGCCGACGCCATGTTGGCCGAGTTGCAGGTTTCCGGGACGACCGCCATGGCTCATCTTTCGAAGGATGTCCGCCTCAAGATCGTCAAGGCGCTGGTCCGCTGGCCACTCCCCGTGCTGGACAGCCGCGGTTATGCGCACGCCGAAGTAACCGCCGGCGGCATACCCTTCACAGAGGTCCACGCACGCACGCTCGGATCAAAGATATGCCCCGGTCTTTACCTGCCCGGAGAAATTCTGGACGTGGACGGGCGCATCGGCGGGTTCAACTTCCAGTGGGCTTGGGCGAGCGCTTGGGTCGTCGCCACGGCATTGGCACGGGCCACCAAAACCGAATAGCCCAGCGACGCTCGGTAGTCCTTGCGTCTGCGGGCGTTGGTGCGTGAAGCTCTTCGCGCCCCCACGCATGTACTGGTTCCCTTCCACAAGGCTCCGAACCGACCGGACGCGCGACAGACGCGATGCCCAAGCGTAGCACCGAGGTGGCTACCGCTTCATAATGAGCATGGCCAAGGCGCACGCCTGGCAGATGTTGTGCAATATTTTATTGTTTTAACATTGACAAAGCATATTTCTTATTGTATTGTTCGTTGTCTGTTAGGGTGCCAGTGCATAGGCGGGCTCATCGTCCCAGAAAACGGTACATGGCACGAACCAGAAGCGGCGGAGGAAGGGAAGCAGCATGGGAACAGTTTCAGGGCAGAAAGAGACGGCATGGAAGGGTCGGCGCGTAGACCTGAAGTGTCTCCGCTCTTCGCGGATGGGACGATTGTCGGCTCGGACGGCACGTGTGGCGCTACAGTTCGGCATCCCAACGCACGCGCCGAAGACCACGACGGTGCTCGAATCTTGTCGCGTGACGCTCGGTCCGGGGCGTCTCGTGCTCCTCGTCGGCCCCTCCGGGTCAGGAAAATCCACGGCGATCCAACAAATCGATAAGCAATTCTCCGGTAGTTGTTCGGTCGATCGCGTCCAACTCCGAGGTGACGCCGCGTTGGTGGACTCCGTCGCCCCGTGGGCGTCGTTGAGCGAGACGCTGGCGCTACTGGCCGGTTGCGGGTTGGGGGCGGCGCCGTTGTGGCTTCGACCGTGCGATGCGCTCTCGGAGGGCGAGCAGTTTCGCGCACGCCTCGCGCGGGCGATCGCACTGCACAGCCGTAGCGGGTTGGCGGCCCCGCTGCTCTGTGACGAATTCTGTTCGATGCTCCATCGCCGCGTGGCGCGGGCGATCAGTTACAGCCTACACAAGGCGGTGGCACGCCGCGGATTGTCCGTCGTGGTGGCGTGCAGTCACGACGACGTGGCTGTCGACCTGCAACCACATGCCCTCGTTCGTCTTTTGGGTGGCGGGCGGTGCGAAGTGACAGAGCGCGACACCATTCCACGTCGAGCGTTCAGTCTGCGCCGGCGCATGCGTATCGAACCCGGAAAGAAGAAAGATTACGAAGCGTTCGCGGCCATGCACTATCGCGCGACCGATGAGCTCGGGTTCGTCGACAAGGTGTTTGTGATGCGCGACGGTGACGAGTTGGTCGGTATTGTCGTCTATTCGTACGCGGCGTTGGAACTCTCCATGCGGAATCGCGCCACCGACGGGAAGTTTTCACGCAACGCCTCGCGCGTGAATCGATCGCTTCGTATCCTTCGCCGCCTCGTGATTCATCCCGACCTGCGCGGTTGCGGGCTTGGACAACACCTGGTGCGCAAGACGCTTCCGCTCGTCGGGACCGAATACGTGGAATGCCTGGCGGCGATGGGCGAAATCAATCCGGTCTTCGAGAAGGCCGGCATGCGACGCGTCGGTCAATATAGACACTCACGCGCCCAGCTCGATGCACTCGAACAACTTCGAAACATGGACGTCGACCCCAACGGTCATGCGTTCGTCATGCAGGTTTGCCGCCGCCGTCGCGTTCGCGAAATCGTGGCCGGCCTCGTGTACAACTGGTACGCCGCCACCACGGTCAACGGGAAAGCACGTGTACAGCGACAATCGCCAGAGTTCCTCGCCCAAACGTTTCGCGGGATCATCGGACTTCGACCAGTCTACTACTTGTGGAAGCGGCCATAACCCATGCACGCAATACCTGCTATGACGTTCATCGCGGAAGCGCACCGTCCCGATTCCTCCCACCCCAAGCCCGCCGGCGCTACGCCAGCCTCCAACGCCGGCGGGCTTCATCCCTCGCGCCTCGTCGGAATGGCGCAAGCGTGGGCGCAACCGAACGAAAGGACTATTGCCATGACGCTTGATCCACCGACGCGACCGAGTGATGGACGCTCGAACCCAACTCGGCAATAGGGGTCTGTCAGCGGTCCATTGACGAGTTGGGTGGCGCGTGCCCCATTCTTCGCGCCACCGTGTAACGCACCACATGGAAGTACAAGTGTCCTGTGATGCGAAGGGTGGGGGACTGCTGGTCTTCTCGTGTACTATCCGTCCCCCACCCTTCGCCTACCACGAAGAATGGGGCACCCGCTGCGTACCAATCAAGAAGTGGAAATCGGCAATGGATCACCCTCTGGAGGCCGGTGCCACACTTCTTCAACAAGCGGCTAGCCGGCCACGATCGCTGGTCGCGACGCGCGTAGGAAGTCGATTGGCTCCGCGGTTTTCCCGGTGGTCACGAGGTCGGCGAGGATGGATCCGACCACGGGTGCAAACTTGAATCCGTGCCCGCTGAACCCGGCGGCAATCACGACGTTCGGATAGTCACGATGTCGATCGATGATGAAGTGGCTGTCGGGCGTCATGGTGTACATGCACACGGAATGGTGCATAGCCGTGGGGACCACATCGGGGAGGTAGCGATCGATGAACCGTTCAACCGACGCTCGGTCTATGGATTGCTTCGATCGGTCGATGGCCCCCGGATCTTCGACGATCTCACCTCGGTCGTGTCGCGCGATCTTGATGCCGCGCTCGTCGAGCACGGGGAAGCCATAAAAGAAACCGTCGTCCGTGTCGAAGCAGAACACCGGGCAGCCTTCCTCCACTCGGTATCTTCGACCGCGCGTGCCGAACCAGGATACGACCTGCCTGCGGACCTGCATCGAGACACACCAATCGCGTAACAAGGTCGACGTCCACGCCCCAGCGCAGATGACAAGATGGCTCGCCTTGTGGCACGCGCCTTCGGTCCGCACTTCGACTTCGATTCCCGTCGAGCGCCAGGACACAACGGCTTCACGCTCGACGATGTGCGCGCTGCACCTCACGGCCTGTTGCAGGTGGGCTTGAACGCACGCTTCAACGGCGAGAATTCCGGCGTCGGGTTCGTACAACACGTCCATGTCCGCCGAAGGTGCGAATCCGGGAAAGCGGCTCAGCACGTCCGCTCGATCGACGTCCCAAATATCCAACCCGTGCGCAGCGGCGGCGCGACGCACACCGGGGACGACCTCACCGCTCGGCCCACCGAAGAGCGCAAGCCCTGTTCGGTTAACGAGCTTGGTTTCCGTGGCTGACTCCAAGTCGTCCCACAGAGCGTAAGATCGTTCCACAAGCGGGACATAGTCGGGATGCTCGAAGTAGGCTCTTCGGATGATTCTTGTTTCACCGTGCGAACTGCCACGGTCGTGCCCTGTTTGGAACTGTTCCAGACCGAGCACATCGAGCCCGCGCCCGGACAAGTGTGCGAGCGCGGCGCTACCCATGCCACCCAGACCAATGACAATCGCGTCATGCGTACTCATGTTCGTCGTCTCTTCACGTAGGCATGGATCAGGGCCCACATAGGAAAGACTTCGATTCGGGTGCTGTGTCGATCAAGTGCCATGGCTCATCGCAGCGCGTCGGGTGGCCCATGGCTTTAGCCGTGGGGGAGTCGAATCGATATCGGATGCGACGCCCCCCACCTCTGAATCAATGGGCCACCCAGACACAACAGAGTGCCTCCATGATGACACCAACGGAACATTAGTAAGACCGAACCGCAGACCGCAACAAGCGTATTGCACCCACGCGGCGAGCGACGACAGTATCCCGAAAGCGCAACCCAGCCGAAGTCTACACCCGGAAACGTTGCACTACGGCGCGAACGGCCAGAACACGTAGTCGCCGTCGTCGTCCCAATCCGCCGCCTTGCCGCCGTCGTCGACGAGGTCGTGGGATCGGCAGTAGAGCCGGAAAGTCTGACCCTGCCGGCCGTAGACAAGATCTTTCCCGCTGAAGGGGTCGAGTCGAAGTTGTCGTAACCCGGCTACGGGCAGTTCGTCCAGCGACTTGGGAAACGACTTGGTGCGTCGATGGTGATCGAGCAGATGCACAATCAGATGCACGGCCCGGCGTGTGGCGACGAGTTGTTCGTGCATCCGCCGGGGGTACTCCAGCGGCGCAAGAAACATCTTCACCAGCGGGTTCTTAGCGTCTTCGCGAATGTGTCCGAACATCTCCTTTTGGGTTTTTTCGCGCTCGGCCACCGGCAGTTTGTAATAAGGTATGGCCCACCATTTCGCGAGACCGTCGAAGTATGCGTCGATGTCGCGCACCGTGCTGTCGAAACCCATGGCGATGAGCGCGGCCTGCATCCCCGGTGTGATCAGCGGGCCGCCGATCTTGAGCACCCATTCCATCAACGGATGGTGCAGGTCCGATTTGCGACCTTGCGTTCCGGGCAGGAACAACCGCTGAATAAAATCCCACGCGGACAGCTGTTCGACAACGATATTCGGCAGGAACGATGGAATTGGCGGATCGGCCGTCGGTAATAGTGACACAAGATCGGCAGCGAACCGGTCCGGATCCTTCGATTTGGCCAGCGCCGCAAGCATGGCGTTGTACGTAAGGTCCGCCAGTCTGATTGCATGGACGCGGGGCAACAGAAGGTAACTTCCGTAGAGATGTTGACTGGCACGAAGGGCAGCCACGAAATAGCGAGACGCCGACTGTTCATCACCGGACTGCGCGGCGCGGTTGGCTTTGGCCAACATGCCCATGACCGAATCGCGATGCGGTTGAAGCCAGAAGATGCTCGTGGTCGCCACAAGGCGATCGACACGCGGATCGCCCGTTGTGTCGGTAGTATTCCAAGTGAAAGCGTAGTCCGCGTGCTGCGTAGCTTGCTCGAATAGCGTTAGGGCTTCCTCGTTGCGTCGCAGCCAAGCGTCGACCACCGAGGCGTCCGTGGGCCATGCCCCTTCGACGACTTCGATCTTCTTGTACGCCGCGAGATACAACGGATACGCATTGTCCGCCGCACCTTTCGCCGCGGTCGCGTTGAGCCAAGCCACGTAGTCGACAGGTGCTTGGCAGTCGGGGCGGGGTGGCGTGAGATCTTGGAGCGCACGGACCGTCGAACCCGAGACGACCACGGCCGCGAAAGCGAGAACCATCGCGCCTCGTCGTACTTGACCCGCGATTCCGAACACATCAACGAAGCGTATCAACATATGCCGACCTCAACTTGAACCGCACAAGGGAAGACGACGACGCCACCCCAGCACGCAGTATATCAGCCATTCGCCAAGAATTCATCAACCGGAGGGCGCGGCGCGGAGACGTTCGTGCGAGGAAGGACTTACGCGCGAGCCGATCAGACGGTCGCGTGGAGGGGCGGCGTGGCCGGTTACAAATCGCGGCAAACCAAGCGGATCACGATGCCCTGGACGGAGAATTCGCGTGACTCGTCGACGAGCATGGGCACGGTTCGCGGGTTGTCACCTCGAAGTATGATCATCCGCTTGCCGTCGCGCCACTCGACGGTGACTCGTTTCAGGGTCGGCAGACTGTCGAGCAAGCACGCGCAGACACGACCCTGAACCAATTCCGGCTCGACGTCGGGCCTGTAGTGAACCAACACGATATCCCCAGGTTTCAGCGTCGGTTCCATGCTGTCGTAGGCGAGGCGTAGGCAATAATAGTCGGACGACCATTGGTGGCGTAGAACGGGGAACATTTCGAGCTGCTCTTGCGACTCGGCCGGTGGACCAGCGGGAATCGAACCCAAGAGAGGAAGCTCGCGCGTTTCCAGCGGTTGAGGGGAATCATGATCGACGCCGCCGCCGATGAGCACGCCCTGCGGCATGTTCAGGGCTATCGCGAGGGCGTCGATGGTGCGCGGTCGGGGCCTGGCTTGGTCCCGCTCGATCGATGAGATGAATCCCTGATTGACACCGGACTCCTCGGCGAGCTGCTTCTGAGTCTTGTCGAGCTCACGTCGCCGGCGCCGAATGCGGGCGCCCACCGACTCCACGGCCCGTTCCGAAATGATTGGCTGCGAACGTTGCATAGCAATATTATTGCCAAGCTAGCGATTTTTCGCAACGGCTACGATCCCGGCGGCGTACCATTGCTCGGTCCACCGATGGATTCGCCGCAGTGCGGGCACTTGGCCTGTTTCATTTTGGCCCAGCGTTGGGCAAAGACGTGCTCGCGACGGCTTAGGTCCTCCGTCTGCTTTTGCAAGTCCTTCTCGCGTCGGCTCGCGGCGCGCTGCTCGCGAGCCACCCTGGCCTTTTCGGTTTCCAGGCGGACGGTCAGAGCTGTGACCTCGTGCTCGCGATCGTGCAATCGCTCTTGCAATACGGTCAGCTCGTGCAAATGCCCGCGCAACGCCGCGTCGCGTGAATCAAGTTCCTTCTCCACTTCGGCATCGACTGGCGTGGATTCCCGGTCCGCACTTGTGGGCTCGGTTGTGGGAATATTCAAACGGTGCCAGGCCTCCGTGATACCCAATCTTAAGGAGTCTAGTTCAGAACTGATCGCCACGGCATCAGCGGCTAAGTCACCTGACGTGTCACCCTTACCGAGAACACCCGTGCCGTTGCCGTTTCTGTCGGCGTCAAAATCGAGTCGCCCCGAGGCAACTTGCCCCGAGTTCGCCTCATCCGATCCCATGCCCGACGCCGCGGCATCCGACTTCGGAGTCCCCGCCGCATCGCCGCCCCCGACACATAACGAAAAAGGTCCGAGACGTATCCGATCGCCCCGGCGAAGCTTGGCCATCGACGTCGGTTGCCCGTTGAGCAGAATTCCCTCGCGCCCGCCGAGGTCGAAGAATGCGAGGTCGCTGTCAAAGCGGAACAACACGGCCTGCCGGCTGGAAATATGCTCGTGGTCGAGCTGTAGAAACGCCGAGCGGTGGCGACCAATCAACGACACCGCGTCGTAGATTCGCCACGTCTTCTCGGCGTGTACGAACGACAGGGAGATGGGATTGCGAAACGTCGTCGGGTCCGAGTACGCTTCTCCACACCCGGAATCATCCGCATCCGCGTTGGGGGCTTTGATCGCCACTTGGATTTTCGTGTCACCAACGGTGATCACATCGCCGTCGCTGAGCACGGTCAGACCGATTCGTACGGAGTTGCAAAGCGTCCCCGCACTCGTATGAAGATCCTTGAGTAATACCTCACGTCCGGTGTTCACGATGACGCAGTGCGCCGCGCTCATGTCGCGACCATGAAGGAGGATGTGCGCCGGACGGCGCGAACCGATCAACGTACATGGACGTCGAAGATTCCATGTTTTTTGCGTCGCCGAACCCGGACCGGCGGTGACGCGCACGCGCGGCGCATCATCGGGCAAAACGACTTCCCGACCATGCGGCGCTAACGATGTAGATATGGTAGAAACTGCGGCCATCTGCCCCCTCACCCGTGTCGCAACGCCATCAGCCCCACGCGTTGGACCTGAAACACAACGGCGTCCCCTGTCAATCCGTTGGAGAAGTTTCGCGTGTACTCCGTGATGGAACGGCCGCCAACGCCGGACCAACACCACACGCAACCGTCAGCCAGTCCGACCAGCTGCCGCTTCATCTGCTCCGCACATCCCCACACATCGTGCACCGTACCGGTGCGTCGCACCGCGCCGTAGATCATGTCGACGGCCACGTCCCATAGTCCATGCCCACCTAGCCCCAAGTCGTAGCGCGACGTTTCGTTATCGTTGTCGCAAGGTCAGACCTGTACGACCTGGGTAGTTTGCGTTATCTATCAACCTAAATTCTACGATTCGAACGTCATGCAGGCGGAAGAATCGAAAACACTTTTGCCGCCGATAACCTGTGGCGCGGATGGGAATGAGGATTCATGCAGATCGTGCTGACCAATGACGACGGGTACGACGCCGTGGGCCTTAGCGCCGCCCACAGGGCGATCGCGCTGCTCGGCAACGTGCATGTCGTCGCCCCGCTGCACGAACGATCGGCGTGTAGCCACGCGATTACGCTGCGTCGACCAATCGTCGCACAGCAACGAACCGACGGACCGTACGAGTCACTTCACGTTATCGACGGTAGCCCGGCTGACTGTGTCCGATTGGCGGTGGCTGAGCTGTTCGCCGCACCGTCTGGGGATGCGGATAACGAGCATGCGTCGGTTTCCGAACCACCGTGCCCCCCTATTGATTTGGTCGTTTCCGGCATCAATCGTGGGGCCAACGCTGGCGTGGACACGTATTACTCGGGGACGGTGGCTGGTGCGCGCGAGGCCGCCATTCTCGGCCTGCCCGCCATCGCCATATCGCAGGCCATCCGCAACGACGTCGACACTGATTGGGACACGACCGCCAAGGTTGCCGGCAAGCTGATCCGCATCTTGATCGACGAACGTCTACCCGGCCCGGGATTCTGGAGTGTCAACCTCCCGGCGCCCATTCCACCCGACGCACTCGAACACATTCGGCGCGTTCCGGTCGCCAGCCAACCGATGCCAATGAGCTTCGAAAAAACCGCGTGCAATGACGGCAAGACAGCCTACGCGTACGGCGCGTCTTATTGGCAGCGCGAGACAGAAGGCCCAAGCGACTACAACGCCATCCGCAACGGACACATCGCCGTCACCGCCATCCCATTGTTCGGGAGATTCTAATCCAGTGTCACACCTTAATCTTCGCGTTGTCGCGCCGGCACGACCGGGGCCAGGGGCGCGGGACAGAGCCCACCGCACTAGCGGCGGGACCGGTCCGTGGGCCAGCGCCCGCGGCTCTGAGGCGGCACGAACCCACGAGCCAATCCCAAGACCCAAAAGAGGACGTGCGTGAGAAGCGTCTTTCCGAGCCGCGCCCGTGAGAAAGCGATCCTGGCGCGATGGCGAAAACCGCTTCCTCACGGGCGCGGCTCGGTTCATCGCGAACCGTCTAATACGTCTGCTCACACACATCCTAGGGCATCGCACGCGACGTGCGTTGGTTTAGTATGGACGTTGCGGCGGTGAGTAGTAGCAGGGTCAGGGCGACGAGGCCCCATTGGGATAGGGTGGGGATGTCGCTGGCGCAGAGGTGCGACGCCTCGATGCATGGATCACCGGCCGGGCAGACGTCGACGCCGGGCACACACACGTTGGCGACGCACGTCTCCACCCCGTTGCAGAACAACCCGTCACTGCAATCAGCGTCACGACCGCATTCGTTGAGAACGGCGATCCAAGATTCAAGACGACTGTCGGGATTCCTACCCGTGCCGGTGATCACTCTTCCATCTGCGGAAATCCCATCGGCGGAGCCAAGATTGAACCAGCCCTGCAGGTCAAGGCCGAGTTCGTTTTCGAGCACGTCCTGCAGCTTGCGCATCCCGTTGACGGGATCCCAGATGAACGCCTCCTGGTCGGCAGCGTTGCCCAACCCCACGACGACACTTCCGTCTGCAGAGACGTCAAGAGCCACACTGCTGAAGAATCCTCCGGGCAGGTCACCCAGACCGACCATGCCCCCCGCCGCCGTCCAGCGGAATGCCTCAAGACTACCTCCGCCGCTGACCGCGCTGCCGACAACCACCGACCCGTCCGAAGAAACAGCGGTGGCACGACTCTGGAAACTTCCGCCAAGCAGGTCACCAAGTCCAACCATACCCTCGCTAGCAGTCCAACGAAACGCCTCCGACGCCGGATCGGCCCCAAAGTTGGCGGACGAAGACCCGACGATCACGGTACCGTCGCCGGAGACGTCGGTCGCGCTGCTTGCGAAAGTCAATCCCGGTAGGAATCCAAGACCGACCATGCCGCCCGACTGCGTCCACCGGAAGGCCTCAGTTCCCGACCCAGTCTCTGAACCCCCAACGATCACCGAGGCATCTGCGGATACACCTAGCGCGGCGCTGTTTACATCACCGCCGGGAAGGTCGCCGATGAACACTGTCCCTCGCGAGAGGGTCCATCGAAAAGCGCGAACGAGCCCTGTGCCCATTCTGGACGTACCCACGACGACCGACCCATCGCCCGACGTGGCGTGCGGTGAGCTGTAGATAGCTCCGGGCACGCCGGGCAGAATCATAAACCCCGTTGCCTCCGTCCAGCGAAACGGCTCCTGATCTCCTACAAGCAGAAGTCCGTGACCAATCGCGACCAATCCGTCCGCCGAAAGGCCGTCGGAAGAAGTAAAGGCATCAAAGCCAGGTGCGGGAACCAGCCCCAACCCCTGAAAACTAGGGCCTCGTTGGGCGAGCGTTGGCGCGGCGGCGAAGAACACGACGCCTAAGAAAACCGTTCCGACCAACCGCGAAAAATGCTCTTGATTGTTCCGACTCATACCGATTTCCTTATCGTCGCGGCTGTTCACGTCGCCGTGCGCGTAGACGCTTGCTGTTCACCTCTCCGTCACCGCGCGTTGTTTTAGTATGAAGGTTGCGGCGGTGAGTAGTAGTAGGGTCAGGGCGACTAGGCCCCATTGGGATAGGGTGGGGATGTCGCTGGCGCAGAGGTGCGAGGCCTCGATGCAGGGATCACCGGCCGGGCAGACGTCGACGCCGGGCACGCACACGTTGGCGACGCACGTCTCGACGCCATTGCAGAACAACCCGTCACTGCAATCAGCGTTCGTACCGCACTCGTTGAGTATGGCCCGCCACACTTCAGAACCCATAGTTGGGCCGGACCCGGAACCCGCGATCACTCGCCCATCATCGGAAACGCCCATCGCGAAGTCAAGGTGCCACCAACCTGTCAGGTCCAAACCGATTTCGTCTCTCAATACGGCCTCAAGGTTGCGCATTCCGTTGACCGGATCCCAGATAAACGTCTCCAGTGAATCGCCCGTTCCCACGATCACGTTACCGTCCGCAGAAACATCTCGGGCCATACTTCTGAACTGCCCGCCGGGTACGTCGCCCAACCCGACCATTCCGTCCGCCACCGTCCACCGGAACGCCTCAAAGGCATCTTGGCTGTTGAATGCGTAGCCGACGACTACCGATCCGTCCGCCGAGGCGGCGGTAGCTTCGCCGCCGGAACTCCCGCCAGGCAGAAGCCCGAGCCCGACCATTCCGCCGGCCTGCGTCCAGCGGAACGGCTCACCCGAACTCAAGCTCCTGTCGCCAGCGCCGACCACGACCGACCCGTCCGCGGAAACGGCAAGCGCTATGCTGTTGAAAGCAGGTCCGGGCAGGTCGCCCAGGCCGACCATGCCGCCCGACTCGGTCCAGCGGAACGCCTCGGACCCGCGCACACTCTCGGACCACCCAACGATCACCGACCCGTCCGCCGAGACGCCGAGCGCCGAGCTGTCATCGCCGCCTCCGGGAAGATTACCAAGAAACACCATGCCCTCGGACACCGTCCAGCGAAAGGCCCGTCGCATCCCAGTGTTCATCTTTACCTGGCCCACAACGACCGACCCGTCGGCGGACGTCCCCCAAGCTTCGCCGTAGGTAGCTAGTTCCGGAAGGCCAAGACCAACCATGCCGGTTTCCGTGGTCCAGCGAAATGGCTCGCCATTCAACGCAGCGGCGGTATCCACCAAACCAACGACGACCAATCCGTTTGCCGAAATCCCGAACGGAGCCGCGATCCGAGCAAACGAGGGCTCGGGAACTGTTCCCAAGTTTTGAAAGATCGGACCTGTCTGGGCCGGAACGCGTGCGCTGCTGAACAATACGACAACGACCGACACGATCGTTGTCGTGCATCGGTCAATGCGGACTCGATGGGTAACTGTCATTTGGGCCTCCTAACAATAAGGAGCAACGCTGACGGCTATCAGGACCGGTGCGTTCTCGGCTCGCTACGCGATTCCCGCAGCGTCGCTCACTCCCTTACGCAATCCGAATCATTGATGTCAGTACATCCGTCGCAGTCGTTGTCGACGCCGTCCGCGCACGTGTTCCCTGGGGGTCCAGTCTCGACCGTATCTGAACAATCGGCCGGGCAACTGCAGGCGGTTTCACCCACGTCGCAGGTCGCGTTCCCGCAGTTGGGAAAAACCGTCGATTCGTACGCCCCGATGTCGGCCGTTGAGAGGGCCACTCGCGCGTTGCCGTCGAGGTCCGTGATGACCGTACTGCTGTCACAGATTCCGCCAGTGCAGGTTTCGAACGCGGCGGCCAAGCAGTCGGCGCTGATGTTGCAGGTGGGAAACTGGTTCGCGTTGCAGACGTCCGACACGGCCAGTGGTGGGAACCCCGTGCAGTAAATCCCGCTGTTTGAGCAGGATACGTCGCAGCGATCGTCCACGCCGTTGCCGTTACAATCCGTACAGCCACACATGGTGCAGCTTATTGTGGGCTCAGAGCGCACCGCTCCCCCCCCCACGAACCCAGACCGATCGATACCACGACGGCCACTACCCTTAGCGATTCCTTCCGAACCGCGCCGGTAAGGAAGCGGTGCAGCGGCGAGGAGAAAGAACGCTCCCTTACGGTCGCGGCTCGGTTTGTAACGGTGCTCACGGTCGCAGTTCGGAAAAAACACTCCCTCACGGTCGCGGCTCGGTTCGTAACGGTCCGTCGTGTACACGCTCTTCGCTTGTGCATGTGCCTCATGAGATTCTCTCCGGCGAAAGTAAAGTGAAGCGTTCCCGATTCCTCCGAAGCCGGCGCGGTGCGTGATTTGTGGCGCCACACAACCCCGGCCTACCTCCAAACAAGCGTCCGCCGCAGAATATTCCCGATCTGCGCTTTTTCTTGGCATAACGAGAAGAACATGCGATCCGCGAGTGTTCCTCGGGGGTTGTGGCCGCCCGCAGGCCGTCGGCTGGGGCATGCCGTTTGGGTTGCGGTGGCCCGGTCGCTAACGCATCTGGATTCGCAATCTCTGGACGCTCGACCGCGCAGTCATTACACTGGCGCGAGCGCCTGATGATCGAATCCCGTTGAATCGATATCGATTGATCGATCGCTGTCGCAATGTCGATTGGAAGCTTTCACCGTATACCAAGTGGCAGAATAGATCGTTCGCGTAAGGAGATTCTTCGTGCTTAGACAACGAGCTTCGACGTGGTGTTTGGCTGTGACGGTGATGTCTACACTCTGTGGGGTCGACGCGGCCAGCGCCCAACGCGCAAACTCGCTCCCCTCTGTGGGGAAGAAGGTCGGAGACTTGTATCCCGATTTCCTGCTTCCCGACTTGGATGGCAAGTTCGGACGGCTGTCGGACTATCGTGGCACGAAAGTGTTGCTCGTCCAGTTCGCTTCGTGGTGAGCGGGGTGTCGCCGTGTCCTGCCCGTGTGGCAGCAAGCCGTTCAGCCATTCATTGACTCAGGCCAACTCAAAGTTGTTGGCGTGGTGCAGGAGCAGCATCCGCGCCGCGCGGCGCTCTATGCGCAGTGGCGGGAAATCGGTTGGCCTGTTTTCGTCGATTCACTCAATCTCCTGGATGCCCGCGTGGTACCCCGCATTTTCGCGCTCGACGAAGCCGGCGTGGTTCGACACACGGACCTCACCGTCGACCGGCTGAACAAGGTGTTCGTGGGTCAACAATATTCCACTGGTCATATTCCGCGCTCTACGGGCCGCGTGAAGCAACCGCAACTTAAGAGACTGATGTCGTCCGCCAAGAAGATTAACAACGTCTCGTTGTGGCGCCGCGCGGGGGACGCGTATTTTCTTCACGGCAAGAGCGAGGCGCTCAACCTATCGGTCAAGGCTTACCAACATGCTGTCGACCTGGGCACGCATGACGGGAGGTCAGAGTTTCGACTGGGCGTCGCCCTCTGGAGACGCCACGAGTCGCGAGGGCGGTTTGCTGGTGACGCGCAGTCAGCCATCGATCATTGGTGCAAAGCACTGGCGGCTGACCCGAACCAATACATCTGGCGACGACGACTTCAGCAATACGGACCGCGTCTGGACAAACCGTACGATTTTTATACGTGGGTGAAGACCGCGCAGGCCGACATCAAGAAACGCGGCGGCCAACCGATCGAATTGGACATACCTCCCACCGGATCCGAAATCGTATCCACGTCCGCCGCTGCGAACGCCTATCCCGTTGCGACCAATACCAATCGGGACCCGGAAGGCCGAATTATCCAAGATCGGAATATGATTAGTGTCACCAGCATGGTCACACCAGGAAGCATTCGCCCCGGACATGGCGGACGTGTTCGTCTCGAGTTCAGGCCTAGTCCGCTCTCGGCGCCCTGGTGGAACAATGAAGTCGAAGACCTGTCCGTGTGGGTCAACCTGCCGAAGGGCTTCACCCTCGGTGAAGGTTCCCTGACGTATCCGAATCCGAAGAAACCGGAATCACAAGAGCTACGCGTTATTGAGTTTGAGGTTACGGTGGAACGGGGCGGGAATTGGGGAATTATCGAGGTTCCTGCGTACGCACTGTACTACGTCTGCGAAAACAAGCACGGCAAGTGCCGATATCGCCGAAAGGATTTCTCAATCACCATTGTAGTCGAAGACGATGCGGTCACACTCAAATGATCGCGACGCGAGCATCGATACTTGGCGTTTCATCAAGTGTATGCGACGTCGAAGTCTTGCCCTTGCGACTACCGGATGGAACGCCGGTCCCACAATAGCCCCGTGTCCTGAACAGACGACTATCAGACTGTTGCACAAGTCTGGTATTCAAGTACGTCGCCGCGAACCCGCCCGCGACCACGGACTGGGTCCACGTCATGACGGGGAAATCGTTGATGGATCACCGGCTGGAAGCCGGCGCCACACTTATTCCATAGGACGCTATGTTCGAACTCCAGCGAAGTCGCTATTCGCAATCTCGGGCGGTCTAGCTATGTCGTCCGTCGAGCCGAGCCGCTTCGCGTCGGCCATGCGGTACTGAAGGAACGCGTTCACCACAGCAGGATCAAACTGACTCCCCAAGCCATCCAGGATTCGCCGCTCCGCTTCCACCGGCGTGAGCCGCGAGCGGTACGGTCGATCGGAAGTCATGGCCACAAACGCATCGGCGACGGCGATGATTCGACTCTCCAAGGGTATCTGCTCACCAGCCAACCGATCGGGATAGCCACCGCCGTCGTGGTGTTCGTGGTGGTGTCTAACGATTCTTGCTAGACGTACCATGTTGGCCGCCTCGGCAATCATTTGCGAGCCGTCTTCGCTGTGGTGCTCCACCTGACTGCGCTCGTGCGTCCGCAGCTTGCCCTTCTTGTCACGAACGCGCTTGGGCACGTTGATCTCTCCAATATCGACGATCATCGCCGCAATGCGGATTTGTCGTAACTCATCGCCCTCAGGAATGCCGAGCTGACCACCGATTTCCGCGGCCAAGCGACTGACCCGAACTGCGTGGTCAGACTTGTAAGGTCGCTCCGTGTGCAAGACGCGACAAAGGGTAGATACAAGCCCGCTCCATGCGTCCTCTTGGGTCATGAAGTTCTCGGAAATCTGCAAGGCGCGAACGCCGATCAAGCACACGGCTGTCAATAGACTGCGTTGGCGAGGCGTGATCGCGAAGTCGACGGAAAGATCAGGCACTTCGACCAAACCAACGAGCGACTCAGCCGCGACCAACGGAATCCTAAGGCATTGTGTAGATGCATCGCCGGACGACGTCGCCACGGTGAGCAACTCCACGGACCGCTCTTGCGCGGTTCCAATAGACTTCCGCTGCTGCTCGAACCAGTCGATGAGCTCGGGCGTCACCAAGGGATAGCTTTCCATCTGATACGTCGGAACGCCCACAGACGCTACCGGGCCCAAGGCGTTACCCGGCTGGTCCGTGCCATATAGTGCTACGCGATCACAATTGAGCGTAGCCGCCACCTGCTGGAGCATGTCGGTGGCCACACGCTGCGTCTCCGGAATGACTTGGAGAATGGAATAAGTGGAACCCATGAGGGCCATCGTGTCGGCGTCGATTATGGGCGACGCTCCGGCAGTCGGCGCGGACGATTCGGCTGTGCTGTCTGCATCTACGGCGTCTGGTTCCGCAGATTCACGGTCGGCCGCCTTGAGCGCAGCCACTACAGTATTACGTCCACCCTCCTTTGCGAGATAGAGGGCGGCATCAGCAGACTTGACCAGTGAATCCGCATCTGTATCGCCGCACACTTGCAACTCGGCCACACCGAAGCTTGCGGTTACCTTAAGCGTCTGATCTTCGAATATGATCGGGTCGCATTCCAGCGCGTTGCAAAGTTGCCACGCGATTTGCATGGCCTGTTCGATGCTCGCTCTGGGAAGCACGACGGCGAATTCCTCGCCGCCGAATCGCGCCACCATGTCCATCTGCCGAACCAAACTGGCCATGCGTTCACCGGCCCGCTTAAGCACATAGTCGCCTGCTTGGTGTCCATACGTATCGTTAAAGCGTTTGAAGTGATCAAGGTCGACCATGATGACGGAAAGGGGCCACCGCGTACGAACAGCGGCGGACGTCTCACGCTTGAGCGTTTCCATAAGCACGCGACGATTCGGCAGGCCGGTCAACGGATCGCGCGAGGCGTCGTCGGTCAACCGCCCCTGCTCATTGCAAAGCCAACGACCAATACTCGACAACTCGACGGCGCACGCAGTTGATTCCTCAAAACCAAAATCGGACGGATCGATACGCCGCTCATCGGACCGGAGCTGCCGAACGTGTCCCGCAAGCAGGACGATTTCTGCGCACAGGCTTCGCACGAGAAGGAACATGTAACCGAGCGTCACCGCGATCCCACTTAGTAGCGAGAGCGATAATCCGCGTCGCACAACGCCGTCGACGACCGGAAGCCAATGATCCCAGTCTGCAGAAACATCGGGAGGAGTAACCGTCGCGCCGTAGGGATGCCCACCGGAACCGCTGCTGCACGCCACTTCCTGTAGCGCCAGCAATCCGCCGGACAGAACGAGCAGAACTACGCTGCAAAGAATGAACCGATTACGAAAACTACACATGGACTACGTCGTTCCTTCTCGATCACAGTCAGCGACATTGACGCTGAACCGGAAGCCGCTATGCGCAACGTCGCCCGCGCCGGCGTGCGCTCACGCAGACCCGGAACAACAACAAGTACGCCTATGTAAGAAGTAAGATACGGGCTTCGCACATGCAAACCTCAGACAGGGATGCCCAGTCGTCCGGTAACCCAGCGATCGACGAACCCAGTCCGACAGCCACGATTGCACGGTCGCTCCCGATCGCAGATGTGCATTTCGCCATATTGACGCCGACTGGATTATCGTCCGCTGCAATGCTGCGTGAACAGTCCGCTGAACAAGGCTGGTATTCAGTCACGTCGCCGCGAACCCGCCCGTGACGACGCGGTTTGTGGTCGTTAAGAGGCGGAAGTCGCTAATGGATCACCGACTGGAAGGCGGTGCCACGCTTGTTCAACAGGCTGTTAACCGCGAGGAGAAGAAGTCGGTAGAGGAAAGTCCGCGCTCCGTGGATCGCAGTCGTCTCCGAACGCGCCGGACTGAATGATTCCTTCCACAAGAAAACCTTCCGTCCCAGAAAGCCCGATATTCCTCACCGGTGCAAGTGCAACGGCGTTCGCGCCCAGCCTACAAACCCGCTTCGGATTGGAACTCCTTCAAGACCCATCGCCCGAGTGCCCTGAGTCCCGACACAAGACCGACGTCGTTTCAGCGTAACACGTGGCGGCGCCGCACTTCTCGCCCCGAAGATGACCAGTCCAACATTCCGTCGCCCCGCTCCATTGACGCGACGCGGCCCGTAGAGCAGGATGCGTCCATTCGAATCCAGCCACCGATGGTGCGCCATAGCCCATCATCCCCTGCAGGATGCGAACTGAATCGCGCCGCGCCGGCGCTTCCGACACGCGGGCCGCCGGACGCCCATCGCCACACAAACCAAGGAGTTCGAGACATGCAGCCGAGCAAATGGACCAATAGGCGTACGACGGTGTGGATCCTCGCGTTGTGCGCCACGTCTCACCTGACCGGGTGCGCGTCGACCGGCGCGATCAAGACAGACGCCCAACACCGTAGGGCCGCAAACGCGGCCTACGTGCGCAAGCACTACGTCAAACGCGAATACAACATCCCGATGCGCGACGGCGTGAAATTGTTCACGGCTGTCTACACGCCGAAGGATCGGTCAAAAACCTACCCCATGATCATGTTTCGCACGCCCTACAGTTGTCGACCGTACGGCGAAGACGAATACCGCAACACGCTTGGCTCCGGCATGCACTTCACCAAGGAAGGCTTCATCTTCGTCTATCAAGATGTTCGCGGACGATTCCTCTCTGAGGGAACGTTCAAGAACATGACGCCGCATATAGACAACAAGGAAAGCCAATCACAAGTCGACGAATCGTCAGACGCGTACGACTCGATCGAGTGGCTACTAAACCACGTAGAACGTCACAACGGTCGCGTCGGGATGTGGGGCATCTCCTATCCCGGTTTTTATGCGGCTTCGAGCATGATCGACGCCCATCCGGCCCTCAAAGCCGTATCGCCACAGGCGCCGATCGCCGACTGGTGGTTCGATGATTTCCATCACCACGGAGCTTTCTTCCTACCGCACGCGTTCAACTTCATGGCGACCTTCGGCCAAGCCCGGCCGGAACCGACGACCGAGTGGGGCGAGCGGTTCAAGCACGGCACGCCCGACGGCTATCAATTCTTCATGGACCTCGGTCCGCTGGGCAACGCCAACGAACGATATTTCCACGACGAGATAGCCATGTGGAACAACCACGTCGAACATCATAACCGTGATGCGTTTTGGCAACGGCGAGACATTTTGCCGCACCTCAACAACGTGGCGCCGGCGGTCATGACCGTTGGCGGTTGGTTCGACGCCGAAGACCTCTACGGAACGTTCAAGATCTATCACAGCGTAGAGGCAAGAAACCCAGACGTCGTCAACACACTCGTAATCGGCCCATGGGCGCACGGCGGGTGGGCACGCGGCAAGGGTGACCATCTCGGCCATGCCTACTTCGGATCCAACGCGTCGGAGTTCTATCAAGAGCACATCGAACTGCCCTTCTTCAAACAGTTTCTCAAAGACGAAGGTACGGCGAATCTTCCCGAAGCCTATGTCTTTGAAACGGGTGCGAACCGATGGCGAACCTTCGACCATTGGCCTCCGGTCGAGCTTGAATCCAAGAGCTTATTTCTGCACGGAGGAGGAGGATTGGATTTCGACCCACCATCGAACGACCAACCGGCGTACGACGAATACGTCAGCGACCCGGCCAACCCCGTGCCGTTCACGGAGGCTGTCGCAATCGGTATGACGCGAGCGTACATGACCGACGATCAACGATTCGCCGGACGACGACCCGACGTGCTGGTCTATCAAACTGAAGTGCTCGACGAGGACACCACGCTGGCGGGACCGATTGTGGCGGACCTCTGGGTGTCTACCTCCGGAAGCGATTCTGACTGGGTCGTGAAGCTTATCGATGTGCTACCGCCTGACGCGGAAGACTATGACGATATTCCCAAACGCATGCACATGGGGAACTATCAGATGATGGTGCGCAGCGAGGTGATCCGCGGGCGCTTCCGTGACAGCAACGTTCACCCCAAACCGTTCACACCCAACGAACCAACGAACATCAACCTTGAATTGTTAGACGTGCTACACACGTTCCGAAAGGGCCATCGAATCATGGTGCAAATACAAAGCACCTGGTTCCCCCTCGTGGACCGCAACCCGCAAACGTTCGTGGACAACATCTTCCTGGCCAACGAAGAAGACTTCGTTAAGGCCACGCAACGTATCTACAGTAGCCCGGAACACGCCACGCAACTTCGCGTGGGTGTGCTGCCGACGATGGGGACGACGGCGAATACGCAGCCGTAGGGAATCATCGACAGCGAGCAAATGACGTATAACCCAGAACCGGAGTTCGCAGTGATATGTTCCCAAAATAGGAAGTAGCGTTGTCGCTCAATCACGCGGACAAGAAACTCGACGCGGCGCGACCGTCGAGCACTATAGCCTCGGCCGGCAAATACTAGGACGGGACGCAGCGAACGATTGAGAACATATCAACTCCTCTGAATAGGGTCTCGGCAGGCGTGCGCGCGCGTTCACCACATCGCCGGACTGAAGTTCGGGAACGAGAACCTGTTCGACGAATGCCTCGAACACGTCCCCGTTGACGGCGCCGTCCACGACGGTCGAACAACGCATCCCACCGATGCCCAGCGCGGCGATCAGGGTCGTGGTCTTCCAATGGCCGTGCGGTGTTTTGTCGATCAGACGCTGCCCGCGCGGCGACCGGCCACGCAGACGTGTCATGTTCGTCTTGCTCCAAGTTTCGTCGATGAAAACCAAACGTTTGGCGTTGATTTTCGGCTGGATTCGATTCCATGCGGCCCGGCGTCGGGCTACGTCCGGGCGGTCTTGTTCCGCTGCATGGATCGTTTTTTTGAAAGACAACCCCAGGCGATTGAGGGCCATACCCACCGCCGACTCCACGCAATCGACGCCGAGCAGGCCATGACGTTCTTTTCATCGTGGCGTCCGGTCGCCGCTTGACCAACGCTCCGAGCCGATCGAGGTCGATCTTGATGATCGTCGCGCCACCGCGTGGCCTCGGCGCCGTCTCGCCGGTCTCACGCCGACGCTGCTTGACCCGACGCGCCCACGACGAACTCACTTCAACAAGCTCTGCGATTTGTTTGGTTTTCATCCCACGGTCGTACGCCGCAAGCACTCGATCCCGGAGATCTTGTCCGTACGCAACGCCCATCCAAGGCTCCTTCCCGGCCCATCCATTGGACCAGCGAGAAACCTACATACACCACCCCGATCGCGCAAATCGAACAGGAGCCTAGAGCAAGCCCTATCCAATTGTAGCGGACGAAGGTGCGTCTTCAGCGGGCGTTCCGCTAGACAGGACGCCACGAACGGACTGGTACTGCTCTAACGCGCTACGACTGGATTGATAATGCTCTAAGACCTTGACTATCGCGGGGATGCTCATTTCAGATCCTTAGCGAAACGCGCCGGCCAGTTACGCCGATATCGTGAATGCACTGATGATGGGCCGCGAGGACCCTGTCCTTGAGATGAAGCGGGACGTCAACGACTTGCTGGCCGTGTTGGGCCGGGCGCGTAGCTACGAGCATGTGTAAGCCGCACGCGGGCTCGCGACGTGAGAATCGAAGCGGTCCTCGGAGTATTATCGGAGCAGCCTGGTCAAGGCCGTGATGAAGGCACGATTCATGAAGGAATTCCCTGTTGTTGTGGCCGACGACGATGCCTCCACGTTGAGGTTGCTGGAAGCGCGCCTCACGAGGTCCGGGTTCAAAGTCATCACGTGCGTAGATGGCGACGAAGCTCTGATCCTGGTTCAGCGCCACAAACCCGTGATCCTCCTGGCCGATTGGGACATGCCGGGCATCACGGGCCCTGAGCTCTGCCGAAAGATCCGCGACTCAGAACTTGGCGATGACGTCCATTCGATCCTGATAACAGGTAACGCCGAACCGGACGAGATTGCGGCCGGGCTGGATGCAGGCGCCAACGACTATCTGGTCAAACCCGTTCACCCCACAGTCTTGCTCGCGCGCGTGCGGGCTGGCGAACGCGTCTTACAACTCTGGATGCGACAGCGCGAGTACGCCCTCAACCTGGAATCGGAGATCGCCAAGCGCGTCCGGGCGGAGGAGGCGTCGGCGGCCCGTACCGCCGAACTCGAGCAACAGACGATCGAGCTGGAGAGGAGCCGCCGCGTCGCCATGGGCATGATCGAGGATGCCGAGCAAGCCCGAAAGGGGGCGGAAGCGACGCGGGAGGCGCTGCGAGGAGCGAAGGACTACACCGACAACATCATCCATTCAATGATCGACATGCTGATCGTCGTTGCACCGGATGGCAAGATCGTCACGGTCAATGAGGCAACCTGTAGACTACTGGGTTATCGAGAAGAAGAGTTGATCGGACACTCGGCAGGATTGGTATTCTCCGAAGGAGAAGGAGAAGGAGAAGGAGAAGGAGAAGGAGAAGGAGAAGACACCACTCACCTTATCGTATCCCAAGAAGCCCTACCGTTCACTCGGACCGTACTCCGCCGACTCGTGAAGGACGGCTTTATCAGAAACATCGAGAAACCACTCCTCGCCAAGGGTGGCGACAAGATTCCCGTGCTGATGTCAGGGTCCGTCATGAGTGACAGTGACGGCACAATTCGAGCGATCGTATGCGTTGCCCAGGACATCACCAAGCAGAAACAGGCAGAGGAATCACTGCGCGAGAGCGAAGAGAAGTTCAGAAGCATCAGTGCTACCGCCCAAGATGCGATCATTATGATGGATGGAGACGGTAACATTTCATACTGGAATGATGCCGCTACGGTGATATTTGGATATCAGCGAGAAGAGGTCATCGGGAAACAGCTCCACTCAGCCGGATTAATCGTCCCCGAGCGGTTTCGCGCGGCGCACTACCGGGCATGGCCCGAGTTTCAACAGTGCGGGCGCGGTACCGTCGTAGGCAAGACAACCGAACTCCTTGCGATGAGGAAGAGCGGCGAAGAATTCCCTGTAGAAGTCTCCCTATCTGCCGTGGAGGTCAAGGGGCGGTGGCATGCCATTGGAATGCTGCGAGACGTCACCATGCGTAAGAGCGCGGAGGCGAGGCTTCGAAAGCTGTCCGTTGCCGTGGAACAAAGCCCCGCATCGGTCGTAATCACAGATACGAAGGGAACAATCGAGTACGTCAACCCCAGATTCACCGTTGTCACAGGCTACACTGCCGAGGAAGCCATCGGTCAGAATCCGCGAATACTCAAAGGCGGCAACAGGCCGAAGGCATCATACAAGAAGCTCTGGGATACAATCCTCGCCGGCAGAATATGGACCGGGGCGTTCGAAAACAAGAAGAAAAGCGGTGAGCTGTATTGGGAGGAATCTTCCATCTGTCCTATTCGAGACTCGGAGGGCTCAATTACGCACTTCCTTGCGGTGAAACAAGACATTACTGAACGCAAGAAAGCAGAAGAGTCGCTCCGAAAGACTGAATCGGAGCTTCGGAAACACCGTGACAACCTGGAAGAGTTGGTCGGCGAGCGCACCACCGATCTGGCGAGGACCAATGACACCCTAGTTCACGAAGTGGAAGAACGGCGCGAGGCAGAGAGAGTGGCGGAAGCGGCCAGCAGCGCCAAGGGAGACTTCCTGGCCACGATGAGCCATGAGCTGCGAACGCCGCTCAACGGCATCATTGGGATGACCGAGCTCTTGCTCGGATCAGGACTAACGCCCGAACAAAAGAAACAGGCAGGCCTCGTTAAGGCATCGGGCGATATTCTGCTCCGCCTCATTAACGACATTTTGGATTTTTCAAAAATCGAAGCCGGAAAACTCGAACTCGAGGTCACCGACTTTGATCTCCGCGACAGCGTAGAATGCGTTGCGACGCTCCTCGGACCGCAAGCCGAACAGAAGGGCTTGGAGCTGACGGTCGGTGTGAATCCTGCAGTTCCTACTGCGGTACGTGGTGATCCGGGCCGCATTCAGCAAGTCCTGACGAACCTCGTCTCGAATGCTATCAAGTTCACCGAACATGGTCAGATCGTTATTCGAGCTGTTGTGGACGATGAGAATGAATCGAGTGCAATAGTTCGAGTTTCTGTTACGGACACGGGAATTGGTATTCCGGCGGACAAGCAGGAGTCGCTCTTTCAGAGCTTTTCCCAGCTCGATGCCTCGCACTCGCGCCGATTTGGCGGTACAGGACTTGGCTTAGCCATCTCCAAACAGCTTGTCGAGATGATGGGCGGTGAAATTGGTGCGATTAGCGGAACGGAGCCTGGATCGACGTTCTGGTTCTCCGTGAAGTTACAGAAAGGGCTACGGACTGCTAGTCCGTTGCTGATCCCGAGTGATTTTCGCCATGTGCGGATACTTGGTGTCGACGACAACGCCACCAACCGTGAGATTCTGGACGAACAGTTGGCCTGTTTCGGGATCGCACACGAGCTTGCTCCAGACGGGGAGCACGCGCTCGCAGCGTTGCGCAGAGCGGCCGAGTCCAAGTATCCGTTCGCAATGGCTATCATCGATCTTCAGATGCCGGGCATGGATGGCGAACAAGTCGCGCGGGCCGTCAAGAGCGATCCGAAAATCAGAGACACCGTTCTGCTGCTGCTGACGTCCGCGGGGATAATTGGTGACGAGAAGGAGATGAATGCCCTTGGTTTTTCGGCTTGGCTGTCCAAACCGATCAGACAATCTCAATTGTTGGATGCCGTTTCGCACGGCTTGGCGTGTGCTCGAGTCGACGCGAGCCACGAACTCGATGAGACCACGGATTCGAACCAGTGCTCTACTCTGCGACCTCGGACGACCGGTTCCAAAATCCTCGCCGCGGAGGATAACGAAATCGGTCAGGAGGTGCTTCGGCAAGTTCTTTCTCAAGCGGGCTATTCCCACGAGATTGTGGCGAACGGTCGGGACGCTGTCGATTCGTGGCGCAACGGAGATTTCGATCTAATTCTTATGGACTGCCAGATGCCGGAGATGGACGGTTTCGAGGCCGCGCGCGAGATTCGGCGCATCGAACAAGAAAACGAGAAAGATGCACCAGCCTCACTGAGGACTCCGATCCTTGCGCTCACGGCCAACGCGCTGAAAGGCGATCGTGAGCAGTGTATTGGCGCGGGGATGGACGACCATATCGCCAAGCCGTTCGATCCAGGCCAATTGATCGAAGCTATAGAATCTCATCTCGTAATCACGGAGAAAAAAGAAATGACTTCCTCGGATTCAGAATCGAGTGGCCCAGTAGGCGACGATCTAACTTCAGACGCCCAGCCCGGCAGTTGCGCCGTTGACACGCCGTCCCCGTTCGATATGGACACAGTGCTGAAACGCTGGGGCGGTGACCGGGACTTCGTACAGAAGTTGGTCGATAAGTTTCTCGCTGCCGCGCCGTCGGAACTCGACCAACTTACGCAGCTTGTTACCGATGGAGATGTTGGCGAGACGACTCGCTTGGCACATGGCCTGAAAGGAGCCGCTGCGTACTGTGGCGCCGAACGATTTCGGAAGTCCGCCGCCCGATTAGAGGAGATGGGTCGCGCCGGATCCCTAAGCGGCGCGGACGAATGTCTGGCGGAATTACGTTTTGAGTTGGGTCGGTGCCTTGGGCACTCGCCGACTGCGGTTGGCGCTGACCATAACACGGTTGATTCGAACCACTGACGTGGAGTCCCGTCCGTGCAAATCCTGATCGTTGATGATAACGACGTTTCTCTCGAAGCACTTCGCCACGCGCTACTCGGCCAGCGATACGAGATTATCGTTGCGCACAACGGTCGAGAAGCCCTTGACCTTGCCCGTAGCGGCGAATGTCGCTTGGTTATTTCGGATTGGATGATGCCGGAGATGGACGGCCTTGAGCTGTGCAGACAGATTCGTCGAACGGATCTGCCGGGTTACGTCTACATCATACTTCTGACCTCGAATGATTCGGCTGGTAGCGTCGTGGAAGGTCTATCGTCCGGTGCCGATGACTTCCTTCAAAAACCATTTGACCCTGCGGAGTTACTCGTTCGCGTTCGCGCCGGAGAACGTATTCTGTCGCTGGAAACACGAGATGTCGCCATTTTTGCAATGGCCAAACTCGCCGAGTCCCGGGATCCGGAAACCGGAGAGCATCTTGAGCGAATGCGCAACTATGCCCGCGTCCTGGCTCGACACCTTGTGGCGCACGGGAATGCTCACGAACAGGTTGATGCAGACTTTGCGCGGCTCATCTACCTGACCAGCCCGCTGCATGACATTGGGAAAGTGGGCATCCCGGACACCGTGCTGCTCAAACCGGGACGCCTGAGTGATCGAGAGTTCGACATCATGAAGACGCACACAACGATTGGCGCCGAAACGCTGGACGCCGCGGTACACCAATATCCAGGTGTGGCATTTCTCCGTTTCGCAAGGGATATCGCCCTAACCCATCACGAACGGTTCGATGGGTCGGGATATCCGATTGGACTCTCCGGCTTCGAAATCCCTCTTAGTGGGCGTGTTGTCGCTCTTGCGGATGTGTACGATGCCCTTACATCAAGACGGGTGTATAAGCCGGCATTTGCCCATGACGTTGCACGCAGCATGATTCTTGAGGAATCTGGGAAACACTTTGACTCCGAAGTCGTCGAGGCATTCCGGCAGAAGGAAAACGATTTCCTTGAGATCCGCGATCGCTCCTTGAAGCCCGAGATGGTCGCAACGGATAACCAGTTGCTCGCAAGAATGTAGCAATCCGAAGAGAGACTTGTGACATGAGCACAATTCTGGTCGTAGACGACATGGCAATGTGTCGAGAACCAATAGCCGATGCCCTTCGGCATCATGGCCACGACGTCAGCTGCGCCGGCGGCGGTGCGGAGGCGCTAGATCTACTTCGAGAGCGAAGACCTGACCTCGTTCTTCTCGACGTCAGTATGCCCGATCCGGATGGCCTGACCGTACTGAAGATCATACGCCGAAACCCGGATCTCAAAGGGATTCCTGTCATTCTACTTACGGATCGCGCAGAGCAGGACACTGTGGGCCAGGCCGCAAAGTGCGGAATTCAAGGTTACCTACTCAAGTCGAACTTCTCCCTCGACGTCCTCTTGGCACGTGTTGAAGCATGTGTCAGCAGAGGTGGCCAAGAGCGGGCCGTTGTTATGGGGCAACAAGACAGCGGACAGACAGGAGCATCCTCGGCAAACCGCGCAAAGGGGACAACGGCAACGCTTACGGCTCCCCGCCCGGCCGCGGAAAAAGGGGCACATGCAGTTCCTGATCTTGACCGAACGTCCGTCGGCCCCACCGTATCAAATAGACCGGTCAAGTCGCTGCACGACTTGGCACCCATTATAACAAAGGCACAACTCACTAAGCTGGTCAATGATGGATTGAAGCTAAAGCCGCTTGCCGCAACGGTTGACAACGTCATGGCGGTTACCGGCAGCAGTGGTTGCAGCGCAGCCGATGTGGCCAAGGCGGTGAAGAACGACCAGGCATTGTGCATCCGACTCCTGAAACTGGCCAATAGCTCCGCCTATTCGCGCGGCCATCCTGTGGACAGCGTCCAGACAGCAGTGCAGCGACTCGGGATCCAGGAAGTCCGAAAGCTGGTCATGACGCTGGGCGTGTTGGATCAGTATGTCGGGAGCCGGTCAACACGGATCGACATCCGGCTGTTCTGGGAACACTCGATCGCTTGCGGGCTTATCGCCGCCGCTGTCGCTAGGGAGTGTCAATTCGAAGGCATCGACGACTGTTTCCTTTGGGGTACCATACACGATGTCGGCCGCCTGATTCTGCTCGACCACGTCCCCGATGAGTATGATCGCGTTTGCAATGCGGCTGAGGAACTGGTACTCCCCCTGGAGGCTGTCGAGCCGAAACTATTACTTCTTGATCACAGCGAAATCCTCGGACAGGCACTGGATCACTGGCAGTTTCCTAGGGCCTTTACTATTCCTGTCGTGAATCACCACCAACCTGTCCAGCGCCTCAAACGGCTCGGCCCCGAACATGCGCAGGCCGCGATGATTGTCGCACTGGCAAATCGGATTGCGCATGCGCTGTTGCTCGGTTGCAGCGGAAACGAGATGATCTATCCGCTGGACGACCTCGTCGAATCACTCGGCGTTCCGGCGTCCGTGATCGAAGGAGTTATTGCGACCATCCCAGACGAAACCCGAGACCTGAAATTTACGATGCTTGCGCATTCCAATGCGGACATTTGGCCGGATTTCGCGGACATGATCCGTGCCCGGCTCGACACGACAGTTCGCCCGCTTTGTGTCAGCAGTGAGCCTGCCACTAACGCCCTCAGACTAGTCCTTGATCGCGTGGGCGAACGCGACGAGGCCGACACCCCAAACCTCGGTTTCCTCTACTTACGCGACGCGCGAGAGGCGGTGGAGCTGTTCGCCCAATACGAAGGCAGCGAGACGAAGGCCGGTTGTGGAATCCTTCCACTCATCGTGGTGTGTGCGAAGGGCGAGAATAAACTGGGCGACTCACCGTGGCAAGCCCGCCCGCACACCATCCTGAAGACGCCGGTGCCGATCACACTCTTTCTGAAAACCGTGCAAGCCACGCTCGCTCAAGCAGTTGAGTCATAGGCAATTAGGTTCAGCGAGAACAACGCGATAGACTGGAGCGGCTGCTACGGTTCAATTCACGAATCGTGTGTCGGGGCTATACCCAAGACGGATACCCACGCCGACCTCCCAAATTGCCAACGAGACAAAAGCGCCCCTCCCTAGCTGCCGATGAGCTCTACGTGGGCCGAGAGAGCGTCGCAGAAGGCTGCGGAACGCAGGAGGCCCGATGTCTGCTGACAACACATCACCTTGCGCTCCCGAACACACTCAATTCGTACGATCGTTGTACACGACGGCGATCGCTGACGCTTCCTGCGCCGCGAAGGAATCATCGTACGCTCTCCCGGAGTCACACACTTGAACGAGGATTCATACCATCTTGACCTATGGATCATCCTCGGTTCATGCGCCGGTCTTCTTCTTGTTTTGGCATCCTTCTGGATGACAGAACGGCTGCGGCGCTGGGGCGAGCACAAGGCGATTCGACGTCACCACTACCGATCTCACCATGAACACACACGGGCCGGGATCAAGCATAATCATCGACAACGCCACGCGATTGCCCGCGAATGACAGCCGTGCTGTCAGCCAACACATTCTGCACTTTGGTGCGCGGGTTCTTGCCAGAACATCCCTCCTTGCTTTTGATTCGAGCTCCTCACCGTAGGACTTGCGTGTTGCCATCTCTGTTGGTGATTTTTTCAAAAACGAACATCGTCATGATTAAGGCATAATTTCCAGCGATCGAACCCAGCGAAGATATGATCATAGCCTCCGCGACCTCGTCCGATCCACTTGAGACATCGATACCGCGACCGCCTCGTGGAGCCCACAACGAATGTTGCCGTCGCCGCCAGAGATGAAGGCGTCAATACGGTCGTGAACATTTCGCAGATTACGGCTCGCGACGACTCCGATAGCCGGCATTTCCCAGATACCAGCAGCCAGGGGGCCATGATATCTCGACATCCTCCTCGATTAGAGCCAAAACGGACGCCCTTGCCCTGCCCTGAAGCGCGTCGGGTTTCCCGGCACCGTCGCGAGTGAGCCTCTCAGTTGCGTCGCCTGGATCGAAGGATTGAGACACACATCGTATCAACAGGCGAAGCGATGTTAATCAACAGCCATCGACAAGCGTCATGTAGGACCAGCCCGTCGTTTCGGCGATGATCTTGATCTGTTCACGGCAGAGTTCGATCGATCGATGTAGCGCCAACGGATCGCTCTTCTTCGAGGAAACAAGTCGCGTGGATACGCCGGGCTGCCCCTCCTTGACCTGCACTTGCGCATACGGTTTGAGGGCGTTTTGAATGTCGTCGCGGACGCGCTCGGCGATCGTTCTATCCGCGAAATCGATGCCACCGATTCGGAAGCACTTGACGCCGTCTTTGGCCGGCGCCGTCGCACCGGATGATGCGGCGTATACAAACGGTACCGGTGTCGCGCTAATGACGCGAATGGACCGCAGCTCGCCGACTCTTACGTGTAGAAGATCGAGAAGCGCCTCGTTCGCCAAAGTCGCGGAAGCGAATTCTCGATCACCCACGAACATGCGAACTGGAGTACCGACACTGTCGGCAAGGCGTTTTGCAAAGACGAGGCGCCGCGAACGATAGTCGACCACGCCATATTCCAGAGCCGGAATCGCCGCGACGAGCGCATCCACGTTGGCTTTCACGGGTGTTTTCAAAATCCGGAGGGGAATCTGAGGCCCCTCGAATTCTGTGGCCACCGCAACCGTCGCTAGCGGTGCGGGCGCCGGATAGGTGAAGCCCTTGGCAACCGCCTGGGCGCGAAGGCTTGTTAGTAATGCATCATCGAAGCTGGGTCGAGATCTACGATCCTGAGCTTGCTTCCCTCGAATATAGGCGCGGCGCTGTTGATCTGTTTCTGCTATTTCAGCACGAATCGCGTTTCGAACACTTTGCATTCCAACGACATACGCCCTTCGCTGATCAGGCGTCATGGATCTCATGAAGCCTGGCAGTTCATTCGACTCGATAGCAGCAAGCCGAAAGTCCTTTTTCTGTATCGCATCGACGAGATCCCAAGTGGCGGCGTTGTACAGAGAGCAACCCTTGGCGACCACACGACTACCGCACGATTGGGCACCCATCTTGGCGGCATTTTTGTCCTGCGCGATCTGATTAGCGAGCCCGGTATCGCCGTGCTTGCCGAACGGAATGTAAGTTCGATTGAGTTCGGCGTTGAGTTCAGCAAGTGTCGCGTCGAATGGCGTGTTGATCTGAATGGTTCCGGATACTACGTCAATTGCGGTGAAGGTGCCCTTACCCACTTGCGCAACGCGATCCCATTTTTCGGCGACGCCCTGTTCTCGATCGCCGGCGTACACGCTGTTGATGATGATATCCATGTCGGTCGCGGCGCGCGCGGCGGCGCGGAAGTCATGTTCGGCGGCGAGCTGGTCGGCGGATTCGTTGCCAGCCAGGAAAATAATACGTAGTGCATCTGGACCGGTTGACCAATCCAATGCCCCGACAGCACGTTCGATGGCCCAGCCGACATACTCTTCGCCGCCATTCGTATTGAGCGCCATGAGCTTGCCGTAGACCGTGTCGAGATCGCTCGTGAAGTCGACGTGCCGCACGATGTAGCCATCTTCCGCCGGCCCCTCACCTCCGAACGTAATCAAGGCCACGCGCAGACTGGGCGTTGGCGTCGCGCGGGACAGATCGGTAACGATGTCCCAGACGCGCCCGCGCACGGAATCGAGGAGGTTTGACATACTGCCGGAGATGTCCAAACAGATGGCCAGGTCGATGGCGCGGTTTTCAGACCGACCTTGCGGCGCGGGTGCGGCGCCAACAGTTGGAGATACGGAAAGCGCCGCGAGGGCGAACAGCAACATTGAGCGAGTCATAAGACGTCCTTTCGTTTGAGTGGAGGTTTCACTACGTCGTAGTAGAGTGAGTGGGACGCGCTAATAGCCCTGTTGAGCGGTTCTTGACAAGAGAGGGCCATCGTTACGGGCGTGTGACGGGCGGGGCGCGATAGACACCGTAGAATCTCGCTGCCCGGTTCGGTTTGGGATCCTGTTAGAGAGAGCAACGCGCCAATGCAATACGTATTCGCGGGTGTCGTAATAACGACCGCATTTTTCGTAGCATCTTGCGACCAGCGCACGGACCAGCCCACGAAAAGAGAATCTGAGGATCCTGTGCCCAGCCTAGCCGGCGGCGTGCCGATGCCATCCGAAGGCGCAGATCTGCTGGGCAAAAATCTCGTGTTGGACGAACTTGATTGGCTGAATACCCCGGATAACAAGCCCGTCAAACTGGCGGGCAAGGTGACGCTGGTTCGCTGGTGGACGGACACGTGCCCGTCATGCGCGATGTCCCTGCCCGCCATTGAACGACAACGGGAGCAATTTGCGACGAGAGGGCTGCAGACACTGGCCGTATATCATCCCAAACCGCCTCGCGACGTGGCCGCGCATGATGTGGTGCGAATGGCGAAGGCGCTCGGATATACAGGGTGGGTGGCGACCGATCTACAATGGAAGATCCTTCAGCGCGTGTATCTGGGCACCGACGAACGGCGCAGCACAAGTGTATGTTTCCTGCTCGACGAAATGGGGGTCATCCGTTACGTGCACCCTGGACCGGCGTTTGGCCCCACGAATGATCCCGAAGAGAGCAACCTCAATCAGGATTACCTGAACCTCAACGCGGCGATCGAGGCGATAGTTTCGGAGCGGTAGCGACGTGCAATCTAACGCGGCCTCCATGTCACCTGGTGGCCGGGACGGGCTCAAAATATGTGAACGAAACGAGACTTGTGTACCATTGATACGCCATCGGGCGACGCGGTCGACGTAGGCGAGTTTTTTGGATTCGTCAGTATTAGGTTGGCACCTCCAGTCTACTAATAGGATAGGACCGTCCCGAGCGGTTTCGGAGTAGCTCAGTGGGGAATGGAAAATCGGACGCCGATCTCGTTCGAGAGGCGCTTTCCGGGCGTACCGGTGCATACGCGCTGTTGGTGCACAGATGGAGTGCGCGCGTGCTGGCGGTCTGCCATGGGCGGGTTGGAAACGCTTCCACGGCAGAAGATCTGGCGCAGGAAACCCTATTGCGGGCCCTACGCGCGCTGAGTTCGATCCGCGAACCGGAGCGCTTCGGATCTTGGATCTGCGGGATTGCGACACGGATCTGTCTCGACTGGCTCAAGTCCAAGCAGCGAACCGAAGTATCGATCGATCATTTGGAAGCGCAGACCCGCGAGAATACGTCGCATGCAGAAACCGTCGACGATTCCTGGGATCTGCTGAGTCAAGAGATTGAAAAACTCCCCGCCGAGTGTCGCGAGGTGCTTATGTTGTACTACTACAGCGACTCAACGTACCAGGAACTGGCGGACATGTTGGAGGTATCGGCCGCAACGGTCAACGCCAGGCTGACCAAGGCACGTAAGTTGCTGCGGCACCGGTTGTCCGGGGCTGGGAGTTGAACGATGAAGTGTGAACTCTGGTTGTCACTGATCAATGCCCGCATGGACGGTGAGCTTCTGCCTGACGACGAGCATCGCTTGTCGGCACATTTGGGCGAATGTGCGAGCTGTCGTGCGGCTGCGAACGAGCTGGAGCGTGTCGATCGCGAACTGGCGCGCACTTTCGGCGCTCGGCAACGCGCGGCATCTACGATCGCGGACCAGGTGCTGGAAGCGTGGTTTGCGAAGGCGCCGTCGCCGTCGCGCCGGTGGGATCACTTGAGATGGGCGTCGGCCGCCGCAGCCGGGTTCGCCCTGGCGTTTCTCCTGTTCGGGCCGCGCACGTGGATCGGTTCGATCGGAAGCGACGAGGACGAAAACGTACGTGCCCTGGTAGACGAATGGAAGCAGAGCCACTCGCAGCGCGAAATCGAGTTGCGTCTTCGATCGTTGGGATCCGCATGTGCGGCACCGCTGGCAGATGCTGTACAAACATGGGAGGGTGCGGCTAACGACGAGCGGCGGCTCGGAGCGGCTCGCATGCTTTGTGACCTTGCGGATGCATCGCAGATCCCGACGCTGATCGACATGCTTGGCGATACCTCGCCCAAGATTCGAGCGCTGACTGAGGCTTCACTGGTTCGACTGACGGGGCGCCGGCGAGTCGAGTTACCTGGGCCAACGATTGCACAGGCCGCATCGTGTTCGAACCCGCAGGCCGAGTGGCGCGAGTGGTGGAACAAGAACAAGGACCGATTCGAGCGACTTGGCGGGTAGTCCACGGGGCTTATGCCGCTGTTCGATCCGAGCCTACTCTTCGCGCTGTTGATTGGAGTCTCGGGCGACGCCGTCCTTGATGGCACCCGAATTCCCGACACGCCTTACCCGGTTTTTTCAGCCGACCGTCACACCTTGAACCGCGTGCTAAGTGTTCGCTGTCCCTCCCGTTTATTCCGTACGCCTTGTAAACAAAGGACGTATGCACTCCTAAACATCGTAACCCCACACGGAGATCCTACCAGTTTTGAGACTTACTGGCGGGTAAAATGAGCTTATTCCGCATCGTTGTGTCTTTGTTCTGCGCGTTCATCCGGACTCGCTCGGAACCTCGCACTGCGGCAACAGCTTGCCGTCCTGGAGCACAAGTCCAAGCGTCCGCGATTGCGGAAGCGTGATCGGGTCTTCTGGGTTTTGCTCAAACGAATATGGCCGAACTGGCGATCTGTTCTGATCATCCGTCAGCCAGAAACCGTGGTTCGGTGGCATCAACGCGGCTTCAAGCTGTCCTGGCGGTGGAAATCGCGACGTAAGTCGGGGCGACCCAAGATTGATGCCAAGATTCGCGTGTTGATTCGCCGCATGTCCCGCGAGAACCCGCCCTGTGGAACGCCGCGCATTCAATCCGAATTGGCGCTCCTTGGCTACGTTGTGGCCAAAGCAACCATCGATAAGTACAAGGTCCAGACACACAAACCGCCATCACAAACCTGGCGGGGGTTTTTGGATAATCACTTTACCGACATTGTCGCGATCGATTTCTTGACCGTGCCAACGGGTACGTTTCGCATCTTGTTCGTATTCATCGTACTCCAACACGACCGCCGCAAGGTCGTCGACTTCAGCGTCACGACAAATCCAACGGCTGCATGGACGGCTCAACAGATGATCGAAGCGTTTCCCGATAACACGGCGCCTCGGTTTTTGATTCGTGATCAAGATTCGATCTACGGTGAAACTTTCTGCCACCGAATCAAGAACATGGGCATCGAAGAAGTCGTCACGGCGCCTCGATCTCCATGGCAAAACGCCCGTGTAGAGAAGATTCATGGCTCAATCAGACGCGAGCGCCTCAATCACGTCGTTGTACTCACCGAGCGACATCTACGAGGAATCTGTGCGATTACTTTGATTACTACCACAAATAGAGGACTCACCTTTCGCTGAATTGCAACTCGCCTGTCCCACGAGAAGTGGAACCGCCGTGCAACGGGCGAGTCATAGCGATTCCGCAAGTCGGCGGCTTGCATCATCGGTACCGCCGAGCCGCCTGAATCGTTTTCAGTTCTCGCGCGATTCTGATTGACTGTGCCATGATTCTGCACAGATGATCCATCCTGTCTGTTTTTCGTTAGCACGTTCTGCCAAACGTCCAAATCTTGGCTTCGATAAGGCGCGAACGTGGGTCGACGACGGATTATGATTCTGCAATTCCGCACGGATAAGGTTTTTGGGAAGGACAGGCACCGCCAACGTCGGAAAAATCGCGTTTGCGATTGCCCCGGGAAATACCGCGATCGAGCCGCGCCAGCATGGGCGCGGCACGCCCGCGCATGTACGATGCGCTCCTTGAGGCGAGAAAAACGTGCCGCGATGCCCGACGCTCAGTTTCAAGTAGGCTAGGACAGCATGGCCAAACGACCCACAAGTAAGACCACAGGGATCAAAGATGGTGCTTCACAGGGCGAGCTGAAGGGCGCTGACCGGTCCGCGCCCAGCGAGATTCTCGAATCGTGGGTGGACGAACACGCTGGCTACCTTTTTCGTTATGCGATTCCTCGCGTCCGAGATCATCACGCGGCGGAGGAAATTGTGCAGGAGACCTTTCTTGCGGCGATGAAGGCCTTGGAATCCTTTCGCTGGAAATCGAGCCCGCGCACATGGCTGATCGGGATTCTTCGCCACAAGATCATGGACCTCTTCCGGAGAATTGATCGAAAGAAGGAAACTGAATCACTAGACGTAAGCGATCCGACGATTGATGCGTGGTTTGACAGCAAGGGACGATGGATCAAGGCCCCCGAAGACCTCGACCCTGTGGCACTCCAGGAGCGTGCCGATTTTTGGGTGATCTTCGAGGGCTGCCTCGAGACATTACCGGAGCTTCAGGCAGAGGCCTTCTCGTTGCGGGTGATGGATGACGTGGAATCGACAGAGGTTTGTAAGGTCTTGTCGATCTCTTCGACTAACTTATGGGTGCTGCTGCACCGCGCGCGGGCGCGTCTCCGCGCGTGCCTTGAAACCAAGTGGTTCAATCTGAACTGCGGAGAGAAGCCCTGATGCTGTCGTGCAAAGATGTCACAAGACTGGTCTCGGAGAACCTGGATCGTGATCTATCACTCTGGAGACGGATTGGTTTGCGGCTGCATGTCATGATGTGTAAGGGCTGCTCGGCGTACAGGCGTCAAATCGAATCTTTGAACACGGTCGTTTCCGATCATTATCGGGACGACGAAGCCGTCAAAGATTGCAACGATCTTTCTAGCGATGCTCTGGAAAGAATTAAGGGATCGCTCCGCACGGATCGCTCTCGTTCCAGCTAGGAACCGGACTTTCCGGAGCGCCTTGTAAGGTTCGTCACATCCCGAACGACTCACCTACAGAACGGACGCCGGGTCAGCCGCGTTCCGGCGGGCTGCGCCTTTTGCAGAATCCGCCCTAAGCCCTCACCCTCCAAAGCGTGTGTTCGTTCGGCGAACCGGCACGCTTCCAACGGAGACGACTTAGTGAGCCAACCTACCCCGACGATCGAAACGCATTACGGCACGGTCGGAGCCGTCGTGAATTCGCATGACGTGAAGCGACGCCGACGCACCAGCCCGATCGCGAAGACTGTGATCGCGTCCATCGTGTTCGCCGGCGCGTACGCGGCGTTCCAACGGGTCGGAACGACGGCCAATGCCGAGGTCGTTGAGTTCACGCGCAACCTTGCCGGCGGCTTCCTGGCCGTGGGGATGACTGAAGATCAGCCGGGATTCATGGTGCTGTCGGCGCTGGATCGCGAGAAGGTGGACGTGAGCACAGACCAAGCCGTCAATCGCGTGACGGGGACTCATACCGTTGTTGAAGTCCAGACGCCGCACGAGACGAGGCGGATTCGCCTTCGCGGTCCGCAGATCGTTCTAGTGTCGGAGGACGGTGCGGTCGAGCGACATGATGTTGACTGGACGGTGGTCGAGTTCAACGCCTTGCGCGAAGCGGCGGACTGCTCTCACGAGGCGGTGATCAAGAAACACCGGTGTGGTGCACCGTTTACCGAGCTCCACGAGGCCCTCGCGAAGTGGCCCGGCGAGCGCGTTCCGGAACGTGTTCGGAGCTTCCTTGCCGCGTTCGAGGACCACCGTACGCACCGAAAAACGAAGTGAATCACTAATGACAGCGTGTGACGCTGTAGAGATGGACAAGATCCATCGCGATGTTTCTTTCGGGAACGGAGATGCCCGCGGTGTAGCGAGGCGCAAATCTGCGAGCCCGAAGGCTCATCAAAGAAAGGAATTGTGAGATGCAAAAACGAACTGGTGTGTTTCATTGGGCGTTGGTTGGGGGCGGCATGTTCGCCGTGTTGGCGCTCGCTGTCCTTGTGCAGCGGGCCGCAGCGCAGTACCCGGACGCGAGTACGGGCCCTGGAGTGTCTGTTGCGGTCCGGGGTTCGGTATCGCAAACCGTTGATCGACTCACAAAGATGGTGGCCGGCAACGGGATGATGGTCATGGGCGAGCTTCACCAGGGCAAGGTCCTGGCTATGACAGGACTAAAAGTTGAGTCTGAGACAATCTTTGTCGGCAACCCCACGGTGGGCAAGAAACTGTTCTCTGCCGAGCCTGGTGCTGGCGTGGCGGTACCTATTCGCGTCAACATTTACAAGGGCGCGAACGGAAAAACGGTGGTGCGCTATATCCCGCCCACAAAGCAGCTCCATGGATTCGGCAACCCCATGGTTGACAAGGTCTGCAAAATGCTGGATGGCAAGCTTCAGCACATGGTGTCGATGCTGCCCAAGTAATTTCGTTCTCGGGAGTGGTGCGGCCGTCCACTGTGGGCGGTCGCATCCGGGGAGATTCCTATGCGACGCATTTTCAGCGAAGAAGTGATCCTATCCGCTATCGCGCTCATATCGGCGGCGGTGGCTCCCAACCTCTTCCCCGCCGCGCAGGCCGGGTTGGCCAAGTTGCACGTATTGGGCGTGTGGTTGCTGGCGCCGTCAGTCGTGTTGCTCGTGGTCGTTGTCGGAGTTGCGGCTTGGAGGGGGCAACGTCGGCTCATAAACCGACTCGTTTGGGGTGGACTAGCAGGGTTCCTTGCGACGCTCGGCTTGGAAGCCATACGCGCCACCAGTTTTCATGTGTTTGAAGGTATGCCTGGTGATATGCCACGGTTATTGGGCGTTTTGCTGACTGATCGCTTTATGGTTGGACCGTCGCTAGTGTCGGACATACTGGGTTGGACCTATCATTTCTGGAATGGCGTGTGTTTCGGGATTATCTTTGCTGTCGCGTTCGGGCGCAGGTCATTCTTCTGGGCGCTGGTCTATGCCCAACTGATCGGGGTCGGCTTCCTGCTAAGCCCCGCAGTCAAGGCGTTGGGGATCGGGTTCATGGGCATTGAGATGCCTAAGATGCCGCTTACGGTTGCCGTCGCCCACCTTGCGTACGGTCTCATTCTGGGCATCCTGTGTCGCCGCTGGGTGCGCGACAAAGGCTGGTTACTTGCAACGACACCAAGGGCGGAACTGGATCCAGCGAGAATCGATACGTCAATTGGATATGCCGGATAGCGCGCGAGATGGGAGGTTCTGACAACGGCGAATTCACAAAACTGGCCTCATAGTATCGCCATCGGTGTACTCCTGGTGGTTGCGGGTTCGGCGATGGCGGACAACGAAAACGGAACCCTGGGTAAGTCAGCAGCGGAACGGTCCGTGGATCAATCATGTCGATCAGGCTAGCAGGCTCGTCCGCGCGGCGCTCAAGAACCCGTCAGCCAAAGGCAAGGGGTTCGGTCGTTCGTCATCACCCCGCGAGGGCCATAGCTGACCGGGCCGTTTGACCGCGCACTCACCGGCATTACAAAGTTGGGAGGTAACTTTGGCAAAGCAAAACACAACCATGCAGGGATGGGACAATGCCACACTGATCGCCCGGAAGGATCTCACGGGGGATTCCGCGATCTTCAGGATCGAAGCGGACGCTCCGTTGTTCGAGTTCTTGGCCGGGCAGTACACGACGATCGGGCTTCCGACCGACTCCGCACGAATTGACGGCGCTGAGCCGGATGAGAATGCGAACGGCAATCCCCGGAAACGGATAGTCAGAGCGTACTCCATCGCTTCGTCATCGAAGGCTCGCAAGTACGTTGAACTCTACGTCACGCTCGTAAAATCCGGATCTCTGACGCCAAGGCTATGGATGCTGCAACGCGGCGACCGGCTTTGGCTCGGGCCAAAGGCCAAGGGACTGTTCATATTGGAGGACGTCCCGGCGGATCGCGATGTTGTCTTGATCGGAACGGGGACCGGTCTGGCGCCCTATATCTCGATGATTCGAGCTTATCACCAGTGTAACATTGGTCGCCGATTCGTGGTCGTCCACGGGGCTCGTTATGAGCAAGACCTCGGCTACAAGGACGAGTTGGAGGCTCTTCATCGCGAGTGCAGGACCATGGTCTACGTGCCGACGGTCAGCCGACCGAGGGAAGGCTCGCTTTGGGCCGGTCACATCGGGCGCGTGCAATCTGTAGTCGCGGACGGCACTCTGGAAAACGCGCTGGGCGGCGCCTTCTCGCCGAAGACGACGCATGTCTTCATTTCCGGCAATCCTGAGATGGTTGAAGACATGGAGGCCGAGTTCAAGGATCGAGGCTTCGCCGTCCACAGTACACGCTCGCCGGGCACCTTGCACATTGAACGATACTGGTGATGTGACATCGGTTGTCCGGAGCGCGCAGGAACCGAAAAGCAAGATAGTAGAGTCCTGAGTTCGCGACTCGGCGATCCAAGGAGTCGATCATGGAACGCCAGCAACAAGGTAATCTTTTTCACGAAGCGATCGGACGTTTGGCAACCGCTGCGGCGCTCGCGGTGATGCGGAAGGTGGCGGGCTTCGATCCGACAACAAGGGTTGGTTCTGCGCCGACGTGACACTGGAAGGGCAGATCGTAGTCGAGGGTAGGGTCGCGGCCTGTGCTGCGTGCCATGGTGGTGCCCGCGCGAACGATTTCGTCTTCCTGCATGAATTCTGAGTTCATGATGTTGGGAAACGGTCGGTGTGGAATGACGACCCATACGCATGTAGCATGAAAGGCGTAGTGAATATGGAACACGCGATCATCATCGGCAACGGCGCCGCAGGCATCACGGCCGCTCGTCACTTGCGGTCGATCGAACCGCAGTGGCGCATCACCGTTATTTCTGGAGAGTCGAAGTACCATTTCTCGCGCCCGGCGCTGATGTACATTTTCATGGGGCACATGCGCTACGCCGACACGAAACCGTTTGAAGATCATATCTGGGAAGAGGAGCGCATAGATCTAGTGCGAGATTGGGTGACGGAGATCGACACCGACGCTGCTACGCTGAAGCTGCACAAAGGTGGGACCCTCCCATACGACAAGCTCTTGTTGGCCACGGGGTCGAAATCAAACAAATTCGGCTGGCCCGGGCAGGACTTGAGGCGAGTTCAAGGCCTATACGATCTGATGGACCTTCATCAACTATACGAAAACGTGAAGGGCACGCAGCATGCGGTCATCGTGGGCGGTGGATTGATCGGCATTGAGTTCGGGGAGATGCTTCATTCATGCCACATCCCTGTCACCTTCGTCGTTCGAGAGAAAAGCTACTGGGACAATGTATTGCCCGCCGAGGAATCCGCTATGGTCACGCGCGTTATCCAAGAAGCCGGATTCCAACTACACCTCGAAACAGAACTTAAGGAGATCGTTGACGATGGGTCCGGCGCAGCTTGTGCGGTCGTCACTGGTCGCGGTGAACGTATCGAAGCGCAGCTCGTGGGGCTGACGGCGGGAGTCTCGCCCAACATCGACTTGGTTCGCGAGTCCAAGATCGAAACAAATCGAGGAATCCTTGTGGATTGGGGCTTGCGAACCAACGTACCAAACGTATTCGCGGCGGGAGATTGTGCTGAGATTGTCAACGAAGGCGATAGCCGCAACCTGATGCAGCAGGTCTGGTACACGGGCAAGATGCAGGGGGAAATCGCGGCGGAAGCGATGGCCGGGCGCACCGTCCGTTACGACCCGGGCATATGGTACAACTCGGCCAAGTTCCTCGACCTCGAATACCAGACGTACGGATTCGTTGCGAACAGACCTCAGCCGGGGCAGATCAACTTATGGTGGGAACATTCGAGCGACCGCAAGGGTTTACGCCTGATCTATGCCGAATCAGGCGAGTTCGTAGCAATGAATATTATGGGTATGCGCGCACGGCACAAGGTCTGCGAGAGCTGGATACGGGAAAAACGATCCATCGACTACGTCCTCGATCATCTCGAAGACGCAAGGTTTGAAACTGAATTCTCCGACCGCCACGAGGGAGAAATAGTTCGGGCGCTTCGGAGCCAAATGCCATGATCGAATTACCAATTCTCAACTACGATTACGACGAAGAGCAGTTTGGCTTCCAGGAACCGGAAGGAATGCCCGCGCCAACTATGAGTATTGGCGAACGTTTCGCCGTCGGCACGATCGCCGTTGGTTTACTAGGCGTGGTGCTCTGCGGACTAGCTGGATTTGGGCGAGGCGGGTGGTTGGCGATCGGAGCCAGCTTCGGCCTGTTGCTCGTTGGCGGCACAGCGCTACCTTGGTTTCGTTTTCATGGCACGACGCCTGGAATCAAGCATGACGGCATCATGTTCCGAAGAGTCCAACGCCGCGGCTGGATCGCGTGGGGCTTGGCGGTTCTGATTACCGGGTTCTACGTCGTCTTCTACTGGTACAAGGAATTGCAGGTCGCCGGAATGCCCGCGCTGTTTGAAGGCGTGATCCGCTTGATCGATCCGATCTCGTTTGCGCTTCGAGGTGCCGCAGCGGACCAGTACTTCTTCTACGGATTCCTCTACACGCTCGCTGTCTTCGTCTTTGGTGTGCGTATGATTATGAAGTACCGACACAATCGGTACCACATCGTTCGCACCGTTTCCGTGTCCTTCTTTCAGCTTGGCGTTGCGTTTGTACTCCCGGGCATTCTGCGCCGGCTCGACCAGCCAGAGTTCTATTTTTCGTATTTTTGGCCGCTTCAGCCAAAATACTTGTGGCCGGGTGACGCGGGTGCGATCGGTGGAATCATCGACAAAGGCGGCGCCATTGGCGTGGCCATGATCGGATTTGGCATCTTCGCTACGTTCATCGCGACCCCCATACTCACCTATTTTTTTGGCAAGCGCTGGTACTGTTCTTGGGTTTGCGGGTGCGGCGGATTGGCGGAGACGTTGGGCGATCCATGGCGGCAGCTTTCGGACAAGTCTGATCGCGCCTGGCGCATCGAGCGCATCACAATCTACTCCGTGCTGATTGCGGTAGTCCTCGTCACGGCGCTCTTGTGGATAGATCACTCGCTTTCCGGCGGCGTGTTCGGTTCGTTCTCACGGATTGCGTACAAAACCTATGGGTTTGTCATTGTGAACATGTTCGCCGGTGTGATCGGCGTCGGGTTTTATCCGCTCATGGGTAGCCGTGTGTGGTGCCGTTTTGGTTGTCCCATGGCGGCGATACTTGGCATCTTGCAGCGAAATATTTCACGCTTTCGCATCACCACGAATGGCGACCAGTGCATGAGTTGTGGCAATTGTTCCACCTACTGCGAGATGGGAATCGACATTCGCGCCTACGCTCAGCGCGGCGAGAATATTGTGCGAGCCTCCTGTGTCGGTTGTGGTGTGTGCGCGGCGGTCTGTCCCCGTGGCGTACTCAAGCTGGAGAATGGATCATCGCCGCGAGGAAACAGGACGGTCTCATATTAACGAAAGCAGATAGTCAGTGACGTTCGCGATACTCATCCTGACTGTTTTCTGGCTCGTCTAAAGCAACGGCGCCAACGACAGCTTCAAGAGCGTGGCCACACTGTATGGTTGCGGAACGGCTAGCTACCGCACGGCCCTGACCTGGACAACACTCGCCACTCTAGCCGGCAGCGTTCTGTCGATCCTGCCTGCCGACTCGCCGGCGAAGTCCTTCACAGGTAAGGGGATTGTTCCGCTGGAGCTTACCCAAAGCGGTGAACTCTTGATTTTGGTTGCGGCTGCCGGCGCGATCACGATCCTGCTCGCAACGTTCTTGGGTATGCCTACTTCGACGACGGACGCGCTCACCGGCGCACTCGCCGAGGTTGCCCTGATCGTGGGTCATGCGTCTGCGAATCTGGATCGACTCCGGGAGAGCCGGTGTCCAACTCGTTTCAAGCCTTAAATCTCAACAACTTTTTTGGAGGAGAACCACAAATGGAGGCGGGGGAGTCGAATTCCGTGTCCCCCTGTTTCGTAAGTCCTGAATCGCCAACGATTTAACTCATAACCTTCGCAAGATGCTAGGGTTGCGAACAGACTCAACAAGACCACTATTGACCGTTGCGGCCGTTTGTAGAGCGCATTTACTGGGGACTGACTGGGGACTCCGTGATTCGCGGAGTGCGGAAGCCCGCTCGTAATAACCACACGTCCCAAGTCGGTTGCGAGCCGAACGTCGGTTTTGGCATATGAAAAGAAACCGAGATGTATCACGCCGACCGGATTTCGTAGAGGCCTAGTTTTGTGCGGGATGATAGTGTCATGGATGCGGCTGCACTTCCTCGGTTCTACTTTTCGCGGCGATACGTTCTAGCAGGTCCGCGTATCGCGGATCGTCGCGCAGGTTATCGTAGGGGAAGTAGGTCGCAACAATGTTGACCAATGGGCTTGCTCGCTCTATGGCACGATCAAGCGACTCGAAGGCCCGGTCTTTCTCGTCGCACCACGCATAGAATGGCGCTCGCCTTGCTGGTCCAGCGCCCCATGAATCAAAGTCGTTCCCTAACGAATTCAGCCATTCGAGAAAACCCGCCCGCAGGCCTGATGCGTCGTATGTTCGGCGGAACGCCTTGATAGACTCAGCCGGTCGATCGATGGCCCGCAGGTGCGATTCGAACGCCGTAGCTGCCGCGTTGTGGTCTTCCTTACCGATGTACGACCATGTCAGACTGAAGTACGCAATCTTGAAATCCGGTTGTAGGCGCAGCGTTTCGTTGAGTTGCTCGATGGCCTTGTCGAAGCGACGCGCAAGCACAGCACCATGACCGTATTCGTTGTGCCGGACGGCAGAAAGTGGGTCGAGTGCGATCGCCTTTTCGTATTCTGCGATGCCCCGGTCGTGGCGTCCCTGGATGATGAGCGTAGTTCCGTACCACTGGTGGGCCGTGGCGTTGTTAGGGTCGATCGCAACGGCCTTTTGGTAGTGCTCGGTGGCTGTTGCGAAGTCGCCTGCGTCCTTGAGATGCCGAGCTATCGAGACGTGGGCTTCGGCGAGCGAGTCGTCGAGCGTGAGTGCTTTTTCCGCAGCCTTTTTCCCCTCAGCGTTGATCTTGTTGTACGGACCGGGGACATAGTAAGGCATCACCCCCCATGAGTCCGCGAGGCCGCAATAGGCGAGTGCGTAGTTCGGGTCAAGCTCGATTGCATGCTTGAAATGTTTGATGGCGGTGTGCAGCGACGCCGGCGTTCGCTTGGCCCAATAGCTTCGACCAAGAAGGTAGGCATCGTATGCAGCGGAACTTTCGGTCGGCGCTTTCGATTCCGCGATTTTCTGCTCCGGCAGTAACTCCACGGCCAGTGCCTCGGCGATGGCTTCGGCCACCTCAGCTTGAACCGCAAACACATCGGAAATGTCCCGCGTGTAACTATCGCCCCAGAGTTGCGTTTGATCGCTGACCTGAATGAGTTGGGCGTTAATGCGAACACGGTTGCCCGCACGGCGAACGCCACCTTCGATCACGTAGGCCACGCCGAGTTCTCTTCCAATTTGGTCGATGAGTTTGTCAGTCTTCTTGAACCGCATGGCCGACGTTCGGGCGATGACGCCGAGTAGTTCGGGGCGCAGACGTCCAAGACGTGTGATCATCTCCTCGGTCATGCCGTCGCTGAAGTATTCCTGGTCGGGATCGCCGCTGAGGTTGGCAAAGGGTAGGACGGCCAGCATGATTTTTTTGTTTTGATCTGCGTCCGTGGAAATCGATACGGAGCTTGGTTCGAGCCCCATGCGACGGACCAACTCGTCGTAGCGCGGGTCGCCATGCATCACGTCGAACGCATTAATTGTATTCAAGAATACAATCCAAAGTTCGCGGTTCTTGTACGACTTATCCAGCCAACGAAATGCTTCGTCCACGTTTCCCAAGCTCGCGTGGATGGAAGCGAAAGCCAAGGCAGGAACATAGTCATGCTTCGCCAACTGCGTGAGAGTGCGCAGTTCGTCCCGCGCCTCCGAGATCTGCCCGGCCTGTGCGTAGGCGACTCCCAGCGTTCCGGCTATCGAGGGAGTGCGTCCTTCCGATGCGGCAAGTTTCTTGAGAACCCGTATCGCACGCTGCGGTTGTCCGCTAGCCATAAGCATGGTTGCGTAAACTCGTTTCGCAGGAAAAAAATCTGGATCCATCTCCCGCGTAGCCTCGTTGTGGGTAAACGCTTCGCGGACATCACCAGCGTGCAACATGAAAGAGGCCAGGCTCGTCCGGACGATCAGAGAATTCGGATCGATCTCGTTCGCTCGTTTCATCTCTATGGCCGCTTCGTCAAACCTGCTCTGTGCAAAGAGAATCACCCCGAGCCAGTGATGGAGCGTGGCATAACGAGGGTTTAGGGAAATGCCGCGTTGAAGAGCTTCTTCGGCCTTGCCCCATTCATGCTCAGCCATGCCGGTCAAGAAACCGAATGAAGCGTATGCTTCCGCCATGGAATCGTCGAGATGAAGCGCTGTTTTGATCGCTTGCTTCGCCAGCGGTATAAGTTTCCCGGATGGGCGGTAATAAAGGGCAAGCATTAGGTAACAATCCGCTTTGCCCGCGTAGGCTCGTGCGTACTGGGGATCAAGTGCAATGGCGCGGTCGAACAGTCTGATGGCGCGATCAAACCCGTCTTCGGACCGCCGATTCCACCAAAACCGAGCCTCGATGTACGCCCGGTACGCCTCCGGATTTTCCGTGTCGTTCTTGGCAAGTTTTGTTCTTTCCTCTCGGGTAAGCTGAAGTCGCAACGCTTCCGAGATGTTTTGCGTGATGTCTTCCTCCATCGCCATGATGTCAGTCAATTCACGGTTGTACCGATGGCGCCAGAGTTTCTGGTTCGTGGCCACGTCAACCAACTCCGCGCGAATAGTCAATCTGTCGCCGCGTGCGTTGAGTTGACCAGTCAGTACTACTGTCGCGCCGAGACTCTTCCCAAAGCTGCTTGCATCTTCTTTCGCAGAATCAAACCGAAACGCCCCGCTGCGCGAGATTACGCTCAAATCTGATAGCCCCGACAGCTTGTCGATGATGTTCGCGGGAATCTCGTGGCTGAGATAGTCGGTATCGGAATCGTTGCTAATGTTTTCAAACGGCAGGATGCCTAGGGTGCTTTTCTCAGATGGCGCATCCACGACCCGAAGGCGCGATCCCTTTGGTTCAAACCCGACGCGCTCGAGCACGTCGTCAAACCGCGGGTCGTCGCGGATGGGGTCGAGTCGTGGGTCGGCCCGGAGGTACGGTACGCACTCCGCTCGATCGTCACATGCTTCGCTAATCTCTTCGAACGCCTGGTCGTACTCCTCCAGCCCGATCGAAATCGTCGCGACCTCGTACGGGCATACATACTCAATATCATTGCGTTCCTTTAGTTCTTTCCTGATCGCCCTCGCCTCGGTCGAGTGCTTCGCCACCGCCAGGACGCCCCCCAACATCGCACGCATCTGCGGACTCCCGGTTATTGCGACGGCCCTGCGAAGATGACGGATGGCGTCATCGTGGTTGCCGAGCTGGCTGTGGGCCAACCCACCCCACTCGTGCGCAGGCAAGTAGTCCACATCCACCTCCAATGCTTCGTTGGCCTCACGAACACAGCGCTTGAACTTTCTGGCCCCGAACGCGATGGAGTGGTAGCTGTCGATCGTGTACTTCGCTGTTGGGTCAAGTTCGACGGCCAAGTCTAGCTGCGCCAACGCCTCGTCCGGACGGTTCATACAGACGAGCCAATCGGCGCGTGCCACGCGGGCAGCGCCATTCCCCCGGTTCAGTTCGACAGCGCGGGCGAACTGCTTTCCCGCGCCGGACCAGTCCCACTTCCACTGCATGAGATAGTCCCCGAGCGCTATGTGTGCTTCCACCAACCCGTCGTCCAGCGCCAGCGCGGCCCGCGCGGCCTGTTCCATCTCTGGCATCGTGTCGCTCGGCGGAAGATGCTTGCTGGCGAGCGTTCGATAGGCGAACGCCTTCGCGGCGTAGGCCAATGCGAACTTCGGGTCGATCGCTATCGCCGCGTCGAAGAGCCTGATTGCCCCGAAACAGGATTCCTTGGTTGTACGCCGGGCAAGTTCGTTCCCGCGGGCGTAGAGATCATAAGCCTTCCAGTTGACCGTCGGAGCGTCCGTCAGGCGCTCCTGCTCGGACGGGGTCAGTTCAATCCTGACTCCCTCAGCCACCGCCCTAGCAACGTCGTTGTAGACCTTCAGGATATCGCCCTTGTCGCGATCGAAGTGATCCGACCAGATTTGCTCCTGTGTGGTAGCGTTGACCAGGCGCACGCGGATCTGCACCCGATCGCCGACCTGCACCGCGTCTCCGATTACGAACGCGTCCGCACTCACGTCACGGGCGATTTCGGGAAGCGGTGAGTCGCTACCCTTGTAGCGCATCATCGTACGCGCGTTGGTCACCCTTAGCGCACTGATCTTGGCTAGGTCGTCGGTGATGGCACCCGTAATACCGTCGACAAAGTAGTCTTGACTAGGATCGCCGCCAACGCTCTCGAACGGAATGACGGCCACCGAGCGCACCGACCCCGCGATAACAGGTGACGGCGTTGTGGGCTGTGCCGTTGAGCTGACTGCGGTGGTACGGTCCAGAGAGTCCGCCCCACGCCCAACCCACCAAGACGAAACGGCGATGACAACCGCCAGGACACCGACACCGATCCAATACTCACCGCGGCGTGTCGGAGCGGACAGCGCGGATCCCGACAGCGATGTCCCCGACCCCGACTGAGAACCCGTCCCTGAGGGCGGCGGCGGAGCAACGGCTGCTGGCGATGTCACTGATTGAGATTCTGAAAAACCGCCACCAGAGTCGACTTCCTTGCGGAGCGCCCGCAGCTCGTTGCGGATGTCCTTGGCTGATTGGTATCGGTGCTCCGGGTCTTTCTCCAGGCAGTGCTCGATGATCCGCCCTAAGTGACGCGGCAGCACACTGTTTAGTTCGTGCACCGATCGCGGGGCGTCTCGAAGAATCGACGACGTGATCGTAGCCGAGTTCTTCCCCTTGAACGGACGATGCCCGGTCGCCATTTCGTAGAGCATCACCCCGAGCGAAAAGAGATCGGTGTGGTGGTCCAGGTTCTCCCCTTGGAGCTGCTCGGGTGACATGTAGGGGACAGTGCCGATGACCACGCCGCGACCCGTAAGGGGGACCGACATGGTGACGTCGTCGGGTGACGCCCCGACCGGGTCGATCGTGGTCAGCTTCGCCAACCCGAAGTCCAGCACCTTCACGCGACCCTCTTTGGTCACCATGACGTTTGCAGGTTTAAGATCGCGATGAACGATCCCCTTGTCGTGGGCGGTCGCCAGGGCATCAGCCATCGGCATGGCGATGTCGAAAATCTTCGCGAGCGGCATGCCCCCCGGCGCGATCATGCGATCAAGCGTCTCGCCCTCGACCAGTTCCATGGCGATGAAGTGCGTGGGACCAGCGTCAAGCTGCTGTTTTTCGATACCGAAGATCGTGACGATGTTGGGATGGTTAAGAGCAGCCACGGTCTTCGCTTCACGCTCGAACCGCTGCAACCGCTCCGCACTGGACGCGACGTCGGAAGGCAGCACCTTGATGGCCACCTCGCGCCCGAGGGTCGTGTCTTTGGCACGATAGACCTCGCCCATGCCTCCGGCGCCGAGGGGCGAGAGGATTTCGTAAGGGCCTAGTTTCGTTCCGTTAGTAATGCTCACCGGTTACCCTGAGTCGCCAACTTCATTTCGAGTTCTTCGAACCAATTTTGAACTACCCGCAATTCGCTTGGCCCAGACGGTTGGCCATGCTTGATCATAAGAAACTTCTTCCCGTCAAGCGAAATGTCATAGTGTTGGTGGCCGAGTGGGGCGGCATCGTATTCTCCGCTGAACAACACCACGGGCGTGCTCGCCCTAAACGATGGCTCGTATTCCACTTGCGCGGAAAGCATCTGGTTCCCCTCGCGGAAGAACAGCCTACTACCATCCCGTGACCAAACAGGCTCACCACCACCGTTGTTAGAGATTCGATGCTTTGGGCCAAGCCCAGGGAAGGACTGTACGAATACTTCCCGCCTATCGGATTCATCCGCGACGTACGCAATCCATTTTCCGTCCCAAGACAATGTCGGAAAACGCTCGTTCGATAAACCCTTCAAGAGTAGTTTGGCTTCACTATCTCCGTTCGGCGACAGCGTCCAGATGCCACCTTCGGCAAGTTCGTAGTATAGGAGAGACTGTCCATCGGGAGTCCAGCTCATGGGAATCGCATGGCTGCTAGGATGCAGGACCTCGGCGGAATCGGTGCTGTAATCAGTTCGCGCCCACCAAATGCTCCAGCCTGCCGATGGGTGGCCTGACATGTACGAAATGTAGTCCCCATCGGGCCGCCACACCGATTCCCATGACGAGCCACCGCGCGTAAACTGGCGGCGCTGACAGCGCTCCAGATCATACAGGTGGATGTCGCGCATACCCTCAAGTGAATGAACATCGAACGAAACGCGATGGCCATCTGGCGATAGACGAGGATGCACCCACGTACCAGGTCCGCTGGTGATAACCGTCTCCTCGCCGTCTTGTCCGACCCAAAGAAGTTGATCGACCACCGCCTCATTACTCTGAGGGAGATAGGCGAGCGTCCCAGTGTCCGAAACATCGAAGTGCGTGACGACGACACCGCCAAGACCGGGCGTGGTGTGAACGCTCTCTAGTAAAGATACCGGAGTGCCAAGCATCTCGCCTGTCTCGACATCAAACCGAACGCCCATCAATTCCCCTGTCCGTGCAAACACCAGGCGATCAGGAGGGAAGAGCTGCCCCTGAGATGCATCGCGAACGACGGTCTTCCACTTCAACGTGTCGAGCGATAGCAACGCCAGATCCTCGACTGGCGTGGTAGACACAGAAAACAGCACATGTCGCCCGTCCGGCGTAATTCGCGGCAAGTGGTGGCCGACCTCACCATCATCAACCTGCGGCGCAGTCAGACGATCCGCGACACCCCCAGACGCGGCCACACGCCAGAGACCTTCGTCCGTAGCATAGACTATGGTTTCGCCGTCCGCGGCCCACGACGCATCGAAACTCGCGGAGTCAACCTCGCAGACATCTTGTGGGGAGCCGCCGCCGAGAGCCACTCTCTTGATGATGCGATCTGCGAGAAAGCCCACCCAATGCCCATCAGGGGAAAAGAACGGTGCGCGTGCGTTTGTTGTCCCCGGAAGCGGTCGCGACGAGTACTTATCAACATCACGAACACGCAAATCTACATAGCCCCATTCATCCCGTACGGTGAATGCCACATGCAAGCCATCCGGTGAGACAGCTAGCAGTTTCGAGTATTCGTACTTGCCACCGTAACCCATAGTGTCGACGCGGGATTTTTGCGGAAGCGCGATACTCCAACGTGACACTCTTCTAGGGAGAGTACGCGAGTCAAGGCCCCACTGCGAGTATGTCAACGCGATCCCCAGCAGCGCTACCACCGCCCAAGCACACGGCGCCGTTGGATAACGCTTTCGGTGCGTCTGTCTCGAAAACACGTCAGCCTTCTCCGAGGAAGGCGCCACTTGGTACTCATCAATAAGAACGCGTATCTCGCCAGCGTCTCGCAAGCGCTTCTTGGAATCCTTGTCGAAGCAGCGACGTAGAAGTCGCTCGGCAGAAACGGGCACCTTGTCGGGCAACAGAGTGAAGTCGGGTTCGCTCGTGATGATCTGTGACATCACATCAGTGGCTGTTCCTCCGTCGAATGCGCGCTTTCCGGTAAGACACTCGTAAAGCACGCATCCCAACGACCAGATGTCGGTGCGCTTGTCGAGCGGCTTTCCTCGTGCCTGCTCCGGAGACATGTAGGCTGCGGTCCCGAGGATAACGCCGGGCCGAGTGTGATTCACCGTGATGGTGGGTGCGTCTGCCGCGACCGGACCGGACGACTCTTCGGCCATCGCCTTGGCCAGTCCGAAGTCGAGAACCTTGACCGTACCGTCCGGGCGGACCATGACGTTTCCCGGTTTCAGATCCCGATGAATCACGCCTTTCTCATGGGCCGCTTCGAGCGCCTCAGCCATCTGCTTGGCCACATCCAGCGCGTCCTCGACCGGGAACGGACCACCATCGAGCCGCTGCGAAAGCGTCTCACCCTCGACATACTCCATGATGAGAAACCGGATTCCCTCTGAATCGTCGAAGCCGTGAATCGCGGCGATGTTGGGATGGTTGAGCGACGCAAGAAGTTTGGCCTCTCGCTCAAAGCGAGCGACTCGCTCCTTGTCACGCGTCATCGTCTCGGGCAGAACCTTAATCGCGACGTTTCGATCCAGCTTGGAATCGAAGGCAAGGTAGACCTCACCCATGCCCCCCGCCCCGAGGGGTGAAAGGATGTCGTAAGGACCCAGCCTGGTGCCTGCTTCCAATGCCATGTTTGCATCTCGTTTTCGAACGGCCCGCCGAACGGGACGATTATCGCGGCATCGACGAAACCTGCAAGGAAACGAGCGTGAAGAGCAAGAAGCCAGCCGATTTGAGATAGATATCCTCTACCTACTTGGGCGAGACTGCAACGGTAAACTCGGAATCATTGGGTGGCGTTCTCTGTGCGTGCGCTTCGGGTCGAACCGCGCGAGACTGATCGCGTATGTCTCGGATCACGAAGTTAAGCGATGGTCCATCAGTCAGAATAAGGCACGGCCATCGGTCATCCTTGCCACCGGCGTGCACGCATTTCGGTTGGTGGGGACTCGCGCATGAAAGTCCAGAATGTTTTTGTGAATAGTGCGGTGATGCAATCTCATCCATGTGGAAATGTTCAGGCAATAGACCGCCGGTCTACGTGCGGACATGATTATTGACAGCCAAATAGTTCGACCTGCGCGCGGCAGAATCGAGACTCCCTACGCGAGAGCTGACCACACCGTTCTTTCATCACTAACTGAGTCTCTACTTGACTCCGGCGGCTAAGTTCGGTATATGTTAGGCTTTACGGTTCTTCGCTTCCAGAAGGAGACGGCCATGCCTAACCGAGATCGCCCCAAACATCCTCGACCTCCGGTCCTTGACGTGGCTTCGTTCATGCAACGTTACGGCCGCCACGACGATTGCGTTCAACACCTCAAGAAAATCCGCTGGGGACCGAACCTCGAGCAGTTCGTCTGTTCAAGCTGTGGACACGATCAGGGCTGGTGGCTTCCGACGCGGCGACTCGTTGAATGCCATGACTGCCATCATCAAACTTCCCCTACGGCCGGCACGATTTTCCACGGAGCGCGAGTGCCGCTTTGGAAATGGTTCTGGGCCATGTATTGCGAAGCCCACGACAAAAAAGGGATCGCGGCCGTCGAGTTGTCCAAGCAGATCAACG
>JAJDDY010000091.1 GCA_029260075.1 Phycisphaerae bacterium | reverse complement strand
CGGTACGGCGGCTATCGGTGCGCGCCCACAATTCTTGCCGCACGCCAGCAACCGCCAACAAGACCACCCGAACCACGCGACCGCCAACAACCGATCCACCACGCAGCACACAGGCCGGACAGAATTGGCTGGAATCCCGTGATCCGCTAGCGATTCCCGCGTCTTGACGGCGGCAAGTCCCGTTTTCATGTGCGCGGTGACGCGTTCGAGTACGTGCATTGTTCAAGAGTCTGCTTAGCATTCGGGTGGTCGGAGCACACGTCGGCCATTTTGGCTCCTGCGTCGTGTGGCCGCAAACGCGAATCGCAAGAGCCGACAACGTACGAGAATTGTTGGAATGCGGTAGCCCTTCGGCCGTCCGGAGACGATCGAACGCGTAGATTGACACCGGGCCGCATGTCGCTTCTAATCTGCGTCCCCCTAGGGGCGATTAGCTCAGTTGGTTAGAGCGCCTGCTCGACACGCAGGAGGTCACAGGTTCGAGTCCCGTATCGCCCATTTGCCGTAAAGCGTTTGCTGTCAAAAAGTTACGGCCATTCCGGACCCACCTAAATCAACTCGAAAAGGGTCGAATTCGTCGTTTGGTGTCTCTCCGGTGTCATCCGCCCAGAATTCACATGGCGATGCGCGTGCTCCAATCGGGTCGGGTTCCATGACTGCGGCTGTCGTTCCTGAATATTCTATTCGGGCCGAGATCGGCCCGTCGGATGGGGCGCGGACAGGTTTGCACGCGGAAACTCGGGCGTGTCTGAGCGGAATCTGGAGAGTTTCAGTGCCGAAGTTATGCGATTTGAGATGTGGGCGCGTGCCCTTCCCATCCGGCGCCTCAGACGATCCACGCGTGCGCATGTTCAAGCCGCGCGGCAATACCGATGATGCAAGCCGCCGACCTGTGGGATGGCGATAACCTTCCCTTCCGATGGATGTTCGACTCGACGTGGCACAGGTGCATTACAGTCCAGCGAGAGATGAGCGCGTGATTCGTGATAGTATGCGAAGTAGCTTGAGAGAATTCGGCGCAGGTGGGCTTCGTTCAGCACGATGACATGATTGAGGCACTCGTGGCGGACACTGCCGTTCAAGCGTTCGACGTGTGGATTCTGCCAGGGGAATCGTGGCGCCGTGACAACTTCTTCGATACCCAGGTTCTTGATTCGCTGGCGGAAGGACTCGCCGTAGATCGAGTCACGATCTCGAAGTAAGAACCGAGGCGTCTGATCAAATGGAAACGCTTCGACAATCTGTTGGGCCGTCCACTCGGCCGTTGGATGAGCCGTGACGTTGAAATGCACAACCATGCGACGGTCGTGTCGGAGTACGATGAAGCAGAACAGAATACGGAACGTTGCTGTGGGTACGGTGAAGAAGTCCATCGCCACGTTTGCGACGGCGATTTGCGATGGCGAACCTTGTACTTGTCCACAGTAGCTTTAGACGCATCGTGGCCGAGGAGCCGGAGTTCCGAACGGATGCGCGGAGTTCCCCACAATGGATTCTCCCGCGACATGCGACGGATGAGTTTGCGAATCTCGACATCGATCGATGGCCGACCAACCTTGCCACTTCGCGACTTCCATCGCCAGTAGAGTCTGAAGCCCTGCTGGTGCCAACGGACGACCGTTTCGGGTTGTACGATGAGGAGCACGCTTCGCCAATTCGGCCAGAGACGGGACAGCCATACCCAGAAGATGCGGTCGCGCGTCCGCAATCGCGGGCGCTTGGACTTGTGCTCTAGAATCGCGAGTTGTTGTCGGAGGGCGAGGTTCTCGGCGGCGAACCCGACTTGGCTACGAAGAAGTGACCGGAGAGAAACGAAGATCATCTGTATCCAGCCCATGCTCCACCCCCACTACCTTAATATGCACGTGAACGGATACGAGCGTAGCCGGGACGCTGGAAGCGTCAACCGGAGATGGCCGCGGAAAGACCGGTAACAGCCGTTGCGGGCCCGGATGGGGTTTTCAGGAGGCACAACGGAATAATCGCTAGCGACAGGTTTTCAGGACGCACACGCCGCCCGGATCGACCGAAGCGACTACCTCTTTCGAATCAGTCGGTGCAGGTTCGCCAGTGCGGCAAGGGGACGCGCCCGCAGGTTGAGTTTTCCCGTCGCTGCCTCCCACCGATACACGCTCGCAGAGGTAACGCCCACCCGTTTCGCGAACTCAACCGCCGAGAGTTTCATCTGCGTGCGCAATCTAGCGACCGACTTACTGGTGGGTCTGATCTTCGGCACAGTGATCTTCGAGGCCAGTGTGCGATTGTTGGTTGCGGTTTGGTCGTGTGTCTTTGGGACTGCGCGCTTACGTTTTGCCTTTCCTGAGACACCGGACCGGGCGGCGATCGGCTTGGGTTTTCGCCCCATCGCGGCGCGGGCCTTGTTCTTCGCTGTGGTTGCGCCGGCACGCCTGCTCGCGCGACGTTGTCGTTTCGGTTCAGTCTTCGAAACGGGGTGCGTCGTGCCGGCAACATCAAGTTCGATGCCGAAGATATCACTTAGCTGATCGTCGTGGAGTGCATTCCCGCTTGCGACAGCGGAGGGAACGGCCATCTCAGTGGAGATCAACTCCTGGGCATCGACATCGCGGAGCAAGAACAGTAGCTCCGGCTGACTGTCGAGCCGACTCCCAACGCCGTAGAGCACCGCTGCCACATGCTTGCACATCACCGCCCAGTCGGGGCAATCGCAACTCAGCTGGATCTCACGCCGTTGGGGGAACAGCCCCTGCTTGCGGTCGGTCACTACGGTCATGACTTTGTCGGAGAGCCTGCCCTGGAGTAGCTCCAACATGGAACCGATTCGCCCGGAGCACTTTTTCCTGACCATCTTCCAGATGGATGGTTTCAGCTTCTTGATGTTGATGCGGATGTTGTACAGTTCGGATCCGCTGACGATGGCCTCGATCCTCCCGGGCCGCATGGATAGGTGGCACACCGAACCGTTGCGCACATAAGTGCGCCCCCGTGGCAACCGGTTGTCGAAGTCGGAGAACGATTCCAGATGATCGCACCAGCCCTTGCCCCAGAAACTGTGTGCGATCGTCCGTCCTTCGATTTGGACAGGTTGAATGTTCTTGCCCTTCCCGCGGAGCTTGGTCATCCGGCGTACGGCGTTGGCGCGTCGACGTGCCACGGGAACATACGGACTCCACTGCCTCCATGCCATCACACCTTAACTCCTTACATCTTCGCCCGGGCAATATCCAAGCAGACGAGTTGCATCAGCTCGTCATCCGGCAATTCCGTCAGCTTGACGTCACCGTCGCCATCGAGAATCTCGTCGGCAAGCTGTCGCTTCTCCGCGATCATCTTATCGATGCGCTCCTCGATTGTCCCGCTGGTGACAAACTTATGCACCAGCACGTTGCGCTTCTGGCCAATGCGAAACACACGATCGGTCGCTTGGTTTTCCACGGCTGGGTTCCACCAACGGTCGAAGTGAATCACATGGGACGCTGCGGTTAGGTTCAGGCCCGTTCCGCCAGCCTTGAGCGACAGAATAAAGAACGGAGGTCCGTCGTCCTCTTGGAATTGGCTGACCACCGCTTTGCGTTTCTTGACGTTCGTTCCGCCATGCAACACCAATCCCGCGCGACCGAAGACCGTGGTCAGATGGTCCGCCAGCGACGAAATGATCTCGCGAAACTGCGTGAAGATCAACACTTTTTGCTGACGCTCCGCCAACTCGTCGCAGATTTCGGCGAGGCGAAGGAACTTGCCGCTGTCGGAAGGGTGGTAGTCGCCGTCGCCGGACAATTGGCTGGGGTGATTGCAGACCTGTTTCAGTCGCATCAGCGTCTGGAGAACCAGCCCGCGTCGGGCGATGCCTTCGGTATTCTCCAAGACCGATTTCATCTTTCTTACGACTTGCTCGTATAGCACAATCTGCTTTTTCGTGAGATTGCAATACCGCGTTGTCTCGGTTTTCTCCGGAAGGTCGGCGATGATTGAACGGTCCGTCTTCATCCGGCGAAGGATGTACGGCCCAACCAAGCGTCGCAGTGGCGCGAACCGGTTCTCTTCCCGAGCTTCCAAGTCCTTGATGAACGATTTGAACACGCCCGCCGAGCCCAACAGGCCTGGGTTGAGAAAATCGAACAATGACCACAAATCGCCGAGACGGTTTTCCACAGGCGTACCGGTCAGGGCGATCCGCGCTTGGGCTGGAAGTTTCTTCGCCGCCTTGCTCTGGCGCGTCGATGCGTTCTTGATCGCCTGGGCCTCGTCGACGATCACTAAATGCCAATCCACCTTGGTCATCCACTCCTGCCGGGTCAGCATCGAATAGGTCGTGATGGCCAAATCGGTTTCGCGAAGACACTGCTTGGGAGACTTGGCGATTCGTTCGATCGTCTGACGATCCGTTTCGGCCGGATGCAGGAATGTTAGTCTCAGCGACGGTGCGAAACGTTTCGCCTCGGCGCGCCAGTTGCCCAGGAGCGAAGCCGGTACAACCAGGAGTGACGCCTTTCTTGGCCGTATGCGTTTTCCATCCCGATCACACAAGAGAAGCGCCAGCACCTGAATCGTTTTCCCCAACCCCATGTCGTCTGCTAGGCAGGCACCCAAGCCCAGCGTGGTGAGCAACCTTAGCCAAGCCAAACCGTCGCGCTGGTAGGGTCGAAGGGTTCCTTTCAACCCGTCGCAAAGCTCGATAGCATCAAGTTGCTCCGGCTCCCGCAGACCCGCGAGGATCTCCCGCATCCCGTCGCCGGCATGGACGTGTACCCAGGGTCGTGCCTCATCCGCTCCATCCTCGTGCTTCAGGTCGGCGGAGGTTCCGGCAAGCAGACGCATCCCCTCGACAAAGGAAATCTCACCTTTCGCCGCTTGATTCTCCAAGGCTTGCCAATGCTCAAGAGCCTCTCGGAGTTTCTCGCGATCTACCTCGACCCACTGCCCCTTCAGCCATACCAACCCGTCTTCGCCGGCCAGCAGCGCCGCCAACTCCTCCGGCGAGATGGGTTCACCTCCGAGCGCCAGTTTCATGTTGAAATCCAGCACTGCGCGGGTACCGAGTGCGGACTGCTTGTTCTGGCCAATGGTGACCGACACCTGCGGTCGAGCGCGTTTCTTCCACCAGTCCGGCAATCTCACCGACAGACCACTGTCTTCCAACTCTGACGTTGTGCGAAGAAACGCGTACGCCTGCTTGGCCGTCCATGCCGTCGGCTGAAACACGGCACCGGAATCCACGCACTTCTTCACCCATTCGCAGCGTTCGGCGGCTTGTTGGACAGGGGCGAGGAGCTTGATGAGTCCGGGCTTGTTCTTCGCCCCGGCGTATTGCTCCAGCGCTTTGCGAAGTGGCAGGTGCTTCAATCGCCCCCCTGCGCCGAACCCGGTTGCATAGGTCGCCAAGAATGCGAACGGACGCTTCTCGTCGTTCTTGTTCTCCGCGAGATGAAAGCAAACACGACCAACCTGATGCCACTTGGGCGCCCGTGATTGCAGGAAGGCCACGAGCCCTCCTACCGAGGCGATCGCTTCCGTTGTCCACTCGCCTAGAGCACGGCAGACGTCCAATAGAACCGGCACCGTTAAATATTCTCCGCCCCGCATGGGCGGCGCGGTGAGTACCCAGGTCGCACACTCAGCCGCCGACGGCAACGGAACCTCGATCTTCTTCGCCGATCCCGGAATATGGCAGAGCGCCGTGAGATACCGATCCGCCACACCCTGCCAATATCGCAAGGTCAGCGACGGCACAGCCGCTTGGCGGTCGTCCACAAGGATTTTCTCAGCCGCAAGAGTGAAAAGACCATCCCGCCAGTCACTAGAGAACACCTTTCGCAACCGCGTCAGCTGCCCGGATTCAGTCCCCCCCTCGGAAGCTTCCCAGCGAAGTTGCCCTGCCGGCGTTAGTCGGAGTTCAGACACTGTCTCAGCTCTCATCAGGCACAGATCTTGTATTGGAAGCCACCGCCGCCGCGTACGAGTGCCTGTTCTTCATCAAGCCGCCCAGCTCCAAAGCAACCATACGGAGTCTTGGCTGCGACAGGACGAACCGAGAAAGTCGCCGTTCGGTCGCGATGCCCTGCCTCATTGCCAACGCTCATCCCTTGTTCCTCTATTCATCCAACGTCGTCTTCACGACCGATTTCGTGCAGTGTATGGCGTATGGTGATGATCACCACTTTCTGAAGCAGCATGACCGTTCTCCATGCCCGCCATCGACAGGGTGTCCGATCCATCCGTCACGCGAGACGCCATCCAGTGGGCTTCAGATCAGGTGCGTCGGCATGGCGGGAAAGTGAGGATCGCACCGCTTCGCCGTCCCGGCTCGCGGCGGGTCGTGAGTTGGCCGTTCCCTGGAACCGGCAGGACAGGACGCGCAGCACGCTGTCGCTGGCAATAATGCCGTCCCGGGCCGTTTCGGCGTCTCGGCGGTCTTGATTTCGTTGATTGATACGACGGAAGAACCCGCTGAGGTCGATTCAGTGGACAGGTTTGTTGGTCCGGCGATTTTTGCTCGCTATGTTCGGCCTAGCTGCCTGGTTCCGGACATCGTCGACGACGGGCACGAGACCGGCGGAACTTGGCCTTCGACCACAAGCCGAGAATGCCGAGAATCGGGCTCGGCCGAAGAAGGACACCCTACGCCCTACGACGCGTTGTGTAGAGACGTCAGCATGTCGTTGAATGCGTGCGTAACCAATCGGCCAACTCTTTCTCGCCAATCTCTCCCGACGCAAGCTGAAGGAATGTCGAGTATTTTTCGTGAAGTGCCACGTCGAGGGTTCTGCCGTTCAGCTTCAAGAAAGTCAGGCACGTGACGTAGGCGACTCGTTTGTTTCCATCGACGAAGGCGTGATTCTTTGCAAGTCCATATCCGTAGGAAGCCGCCAGCTCGCACAAGTCAAACGGGGCTTCTGAATAGGCGAGGAGATTCTTGGGTCGCGCGAGCGCGGACTCGAGAAGCCCGAGATCCCTCAGGCCTTCAGCTCCGCCGTGTTCAGCAATCTGTCTTTTGTGGATGGCCAGAACAACGTCGCAGCGAATCCAAATCGGTTCGCTCATCTGTATTACTCGGCGAGTTTCTTCAACACGTCTCGATCGTCGCGCATGACTTGCTCCGCGACGTCAAGCTGTGCGCCGAACTCTGGATCGTACGGTGTCAATTCGATGCCGTTGGGCGTTTCGACAGCGTATAGAAACGCTCCCTTGGAAATCCTCAGGTGTTGGAGAATCTCCTTGGGAAGCACCAAGCCTGTCGAATTGCCAACGGTTGTAAGCTTTAGCTTTGTCATCTCAGTACCTCCCGCTCGGTACGTATATTATAACATATGTTATAATGGATGGCAAGCTTGCCGCAGAACTAGGCCTGTTGTACGCTTGGATCAGGTGTCTCTTTGGTGTCATCCAACCTGTAATACCAGCGTAGCGCCACCGTAGCGCGAGTGTAGATCCGCTCCAACGGGTTCGGCTACGGCGGTTTTTACGCCCGAAAACGCCGTTCTTGAGGTCTCCAGGGCTGTTTCTTACGTGGAGTTCATGCTCGACACGCAGGAGGTCACAGGTTCGAGTCCCGTATCGCCCAGTCCATCTTTGAGCCGTAAATCCTTGAAAACAAATGTCTTACGGCTCTTTTCTTCGCCAGCTCCGGGGCGGCGGTTCAACCCACACTGACCCTTTCCAAGCCTTTCGTGTGCTCAAAATACCCCCCCAAAATAACTCCCCAGAACGCCTCCACCACATTCCGCCGGGGCGGGGATGGCGAGGGGGCGTCCGAATGGCGTATGAATCGCGCCCGGCGCGTGTTGTCCGGCAGGGGAAAGGCGCTTCGGAGCCGCCTTCCGGGGGCGTCGGCTCCCCGGCCTGCGGCACGGCTGGACGCTGGCCGCGCGGGCGGTGCTTCGCCGCCAAGCAGCATACGGCATTGCTCGTGACCGCCTAGACGGTCGCGGCCCATCGTGCAAACAGGAACAACAAAAACGCCACGCACCCGAGCGGGAGAATAACCGTGAGGAGGACGGATTTCAGAATCAAGTCCACCGTGAGCAGGTTGTGGCCTCGCAGCTCGCGCAGATTGCGTACGATGTACCATGGCGCAGCAAGAAAACCGGGAAAACCAAGGTACCCGAACAGGGCGTTGCGCACATTGACGCGATGCGCACGATCACGGGCATGTTCCCTGCAAAGAACGAAACGCTGAGGAGTGAGCTGGTAAGAGTACGCGACGGGTGCTATGCCAATGAACCTGAAAGTGGAGAATGTATAAGCGTCCGTTCCATTCGAGCCGCATTCCTCACAAGAGTCAATCTGGGATAAGGGTGAAGGAGCGCTCGTGTGGCGGTTTGGTGCTAATGGCCCAGACTGCCGCTCACGCTGTTGAGCGATTTCGCGAAGGAAATCGCTGACGACGCCCATCCGGGGGCGCAAGAACCCCGGAAGTGTAAAATGAAACTCCATGTCCACTCCGGCGATGGCGTCCCAAAACTGAATGCTACCGCCCCGTTTCGTTGTCGTAAGCTCGGTGATCGATTCAAGAGGAATACTGAGTGTGTCATCGATCCAGAGATAGGTCGATGTGAGCAGCAAGTATTGACCGTAGCTACTGATTCGTCGGCCTGTTTCGTCAGCTAAGTAGAATCTACCTTTGGCGACGATTGCAGGAGCGCTCGGTTTTTCTGACGATACGGATTGCCCATTACCGAACCTCGTTCGTGTGAAGATTGTATGGGTTTCGTCACCCGGTCGCTATGTGTGACCCTTTCGGGAAAGCGGTTCCACCGTGGCGTGGTGTTGTACGCGGGTCAGGATACGATCCCCTTCGGCTCGCGCATCCACGCGATGCCGATCAATGCGCTTTGGGCTGGATTGTCTCAGAAGGCAGGGGCATCAGCATCGACCGCGAGGAAGAGATAGCGAATTGCCTCCTTACCGGATCGCCGGAACGCGGATCACCGCACCCGGCTCGACCGAGACGGCCTCGACATGGCCGACGGTGTGTTGCCCGTCCTGCAGGATGGCGTGGACATGCAGCTTCTTGCCCGCGTGCGTCAGCACGCCGGGCTTTCCGTCGTAGTAGAACCCGACCAGAACGCCCCGCTCGCCGTCAGCCTGCACTCGAACCGGGTCGTGCGATGGGTCGTCTTCGGGTTGAGATTGGGCGAACGGGCATCGACCGTTGAGGATGTGCAGCTTGATGTTCGAGAAGCGACCCTCGACGACGAACGGGAACGGAGCCTTCATGTCGATACCGTTTTTCTCGGCGGCGGCACGCACGGACTGCTCAAGCCCGTCGAGTGAGAGCCTGTCGTTCGTACGCGAATCGACCCAGCGCGGAATGGTCGCCATCGCCAGAAATGTCGCCATAGCATCTGCGGGCGCGGGGTGGTGGGTTTCCGCTCGGCCAGTAGTGTCGGCCTGCGCGACCCATGTCTCGCCGTCGAGGACGACGATCTCCCCGGCCAATCCCTCCGGCGCGCCGATGCCCACGCTGTGGGGCTTGGTCGCCTCCGAAAGGCGAACTTTTCCAGATGTGTCGCCGTCATGCAGCACGCCACGAAGCGTGCCCCACATCCGAACCTTGCCGTTCCACGAACGCGACGCGCAGCCGCCCAGCAGGGCGATTGACAGGAACATCGCCAGCAAAACCGTGTTTCTCATACGGGAACCTCCCGGTGGTTGGAACATACGCACCCGCGCCGACGTCGGCGTGCGGGCGACGCTCCTAATTTGTCAGCAAGCGACATGCCGTATCCACAGATTACAGGACGCTTCACGAAAGTGTGGAAGGTACGCATCGGCTAGGGGGCTGTCGAATCGTCGGTGGCGTCGGTGAAGAAGGCCGTGTCCAGGCGAACCCTTGCGGACGAACGCCCGTTCCAGCCCCACGACGAGCCGCACGGCCAGCGCTGGGCGGAACGCCCGCTTGCCCGGGAGCAATAGAGATGGTCGTCGGGCTGACGCCGCTCCTGCGCGAGACCTCCCCCTGAGCGAGGTCTCCGAGGAGCTGCATCGCCAAGCGCACCGGGTCTGGGTACATCATACCGCTGTCGTGACCGCCACGGGAATGCCTACGGAAACGCGACGGCCAGACCGCTTTGAGGATGAGGCTACGAGACCTCGCCGCAGTGCATGTGCGTTACGGATCGCCTCGACTGCATGTCCTTCTTCGCCGTGAGGGATGGGCGGTTAACCACAAGCGGGTTGAACGCCTATATCGCGAGGAAGGCTTGGCCATCAGAACGCGCGTTCCCAGACGTCGCAAGAGTTGTCGTATTCGTACGGAGCGTCCCCAAGCACAACGGAT
>JAJDDY010000010.1 GCA_029260075.1 Phycisphaerae bacterium | reverse complement strand
AGGCCTGCAACGAATGCACGACTTCGCCCTGTCTTGGATACGCTTCGGCCCCGAAACCCGCGCCGGGCCGGGACTTGTGTAGAACAACGAGGGCAATGCCCTGGGCTGAGGTAGATTGCCCTTTCAGGGCACCGCGGCGGCCATCGATTGAGATAACGTCACTTCGCCGATAAACTCCGGGCATGACTCGTGGATTCGCGATCTTGAGCGGCGTATTCAGTGGTCTTTGTTTCGTGTGGGTCTTCTCCGTTCCGGTCTATTATTGCGTGACCAGTGACGGCGATGCCATCGTGCAAATGACTCGCTCGATCCTCGACTCAGGTGCTGTGTTTGACTCTCGAATTCCCGTCGGATTGGTTTTTCTGTTTCTGCAGTTTTTTGCGATTCCGTACGGTCTCTGCATTGCGGTGCTTGCGGCGCGGCCAAGGTTGGGCTCTCCAGTGCGTCAAGGCGTGTTCGCCGGTTTGTGCTATGGCATGTGGGCCAATACGGTCTTTCTCGCGATCCCATATCTCGGCGCCTATCCGAGCATATTCGGCTTCGGATTGGCGACTCTCTGGGGAAAGGGGGCGAGCCTGCGACACCTGCCGTTGCTTGCAAGCAACATGTTCGTGGCGGTGTTGTTCGGAGTTGTACTCGGATTTCGGCGCATGCAGGCACGGCGACGCTGAAGGACCGTGCTCGACGACGTGCGGGCGTCCGCCCACGGGTGCGGGGGTCGAGGCGGTCTTACATCCGCCGTTACGGCCCCTGCAATCTCAGCAGGAATTCGTTGAAATCGTCTTGGTCGATCCGCTCGTCGAGAACGAAGTCGATGGGCCTGCATCGATCGGTTAGACCGATCTGACCGTCGCTATAGCAGTTTTGGAGGAGCGCGAAGTTCGCGAGATCCAGGCGTTCGCCGAGCAGGGTGTACACATACGCGGCATTGGCGAAGATGGCGCCCACGACGGCGTAAGCGCCGCTCACCGATACCGTGCTTCCGAAGAACGTACTGCTAAACATGTCACTGGCGAGAAGCTTTGTCTGTTCTTTCCAACCGCTCCCCGCGTGCCTGAAAATGTAGGCCGAGCCGGAATCACAGAACCAAATGTCCGGGCATGCGTCGTCATCGCCGGTAGCCCCTACAACAGCGAAACCCGCGTCAAGGGCTACCGATCTCCCGAAACCATCGAGCCTTGTCGTATCCGACCCTATCAGCTTAACTTCCTCGACCCAGGTTGTGTCGAGTGGCCGAAAGACTGACGCCGATCCTGCCCCGATGCCGGCGTCGTCCGTGTTCCTTGCACCGATAATCACACCAGTCCGCCCCACAGCTACGCTGTATCCAAAGAAGTCCAATTCGTCAGTATCGACAGAGCAAAGTTTGGCCTGCTGAACCCATTCTCCACCGTCTCTGCGGAACAGATAGGCCGCACCGGCCTTCTGCATTGGCTTCTCCGGACAGCCTTGGAGCCTTGACGCCCCGACCAGAATCGTGTCCCGATTGATGGAAACTGAGTTTGCAAAAAGCTCAAGAGTCTCCGTATCGGACCCAACCAGGGTGGCCTCCTCGACCCACTCGTCGCCATTGATTCGAAACACGTAGACCCGGCCCGCCCCAACAATAATCCCCGATCCGGCTGCGCCAGCCACCACCACGTCTCCGCTTACGGATACTTCGCCTCCGAAGCCGTCGCTCCATAGTTGCTCTGCGGGAACCAGCCTCTCCTCCTCCACCCACACGTCGTCGGTACTATCGTCTGGCGTCCCCCCGTCCTTGCGCCGGAAGACGTAGGCGGCCGCGTGAAGGCCGCTTCCTGTTGTCGTAAAGTGAGGAGCCCCGGCGACGATCACATCGCCATCAATGGCCACGGACCAGCCGAGCCTGTCGTCGGAAAAGGTGGCGGAGCCAAGAAGTTTGGCCCGCTCGACCCATTCGCCGTTTTCAAACTGGAAGACGTAAACCGCTCCCGCCGACGTTCTGATGGTGCTGTCGTCGGGGGCGCCAACAACGAGGTAATCCCGCCAGATGGCCACGGATTTTCCGAACCCGTTGCCGCCACCGGCAAGGAAGTCACTCGCGCGGAGTTGTTGCATCTCAAGCTGTACGTTTTGCGCATCCGCCGACCGATCCGCCTGAAGGAAGATCATCCCGACCATCAGAAACGCAGGTAGTCGATTAGCACACGTCCACATAGAACTCCCCGGGGCCGTACTGCCCATGATAGTCAATCAATTAGCGGACAATCAAGGCGATCGCGGTTCTTCGGCCGGGTGGCCCACCTCTATAGAGAGATGGGCCACCCGGCCATAGTGCTTTGTCATGCCTCAAGTTTGGGGTTCGCGAAGTCCGCTCCCTCACGGTCGCGGCTCTGAACGGTCGCGGCTGTGATCAGATAAACGCAACCGCAAGATCGGTGGCCCAGCCGTCAATCTCTGTACAAGTGGGGTGCGTCCTGACGGGTGGCCCACGCGGTCAATCAGTTTCCTACCGTGCGCGGCGCAGGACACGTGTGCTTTCAGACGATGCGTTGCGCGGTGACGTGAAGAATGGAGTACGAACGTCGGCTGGTAGGACGTCCGACCTGGCTTGCACGCAGACGAATACGCCTTGCTCGACGTCACGACGTCGGGTTCAATGATCCGGCGGCTCGACACCGGCAACGAAACGGCCTTACCTACGGGAATGTATCCATCGATGGCAAGAACCGGACTCGCACAGGATGAGCGCTTCGCACAACATCAAACCGGCGCGGACCACGCCGAGCGTCCGCAGCGTCTTGAGTGCATCGCTGCGGCGCTGGACGAACGAGGACTGTCCGATTCGTGTGCGGCTGTGGCCGTTGGTGCGGTGGACATGACGCTCGTCGAAGCCGTTCACACAGAAGACTACGTTGCGCGATTGCGCAAGGCGTGCAGCGAGGGCGAATCGTTCATCGATGTGCCGGATAGTGCGATCTGCCCGGCGAGTTTCGAAGTCGCACGCCTTGCCGTTGGTGCAGCCGTGCAGGCTGTCGACGATGTGATGGCCCGCCGAATCGATAACGCCTTCTGTGCGGTTCGCCCGCCGGGTCACCACGCCGAGCGTGATGCGTCCATGGGGTTCTGCCTGTTCAACAATGTGGCCATCGCCGCGCGACGGCTGCTCAATCACCATGGACTAGATCGTGTGGTTGTACTCGATTGGGACGTGCATCATTGCAACGGCACACAACACATCTTCGAAGACGATCCGCGTGTGCTGGTGATTAGCCTGCATGGTCACCCGGGTGTTGTTTATCCGGGTACCGGTTTCGCGGAGGAGCGCGGTTCGGGCGACGGCGAGGGGTATACGCTGAACATTCCCATGCTTCCGCCAAGTGGAGACGCGGCCTACCGGCGTGCGTTCGACGAACAAGTTCTTCCCGCGATCGATACGTTTGCACCGGAGTTCGTCTTGCTCTCCGCAGGTTTCGACGCCCACCGTCTCGACCCACTTGCGCCGCTCGAACTGGAAACGGAGTCTTTCGCTTGGATGACCGACGCCATGACCGCCGCAGCCGCACAACACTGCGAAGGTAGGCTCGTCAGTCTGCTGGAGGGTGGCTATCACGTTGACGCTTTGGCGGACAGCGTTTGCGTTCACGTGGCTCGACTTCTTGAGGCGTGACGACTTGTTGCTGCGTTGTTCATGCGAGTGTGTGCTGACTGGTCAAACTAGGACGAGTTTCTTGTTGACACGTGCGTGGCGCTGACTAGGATGGGGGGTGTAGATGATAAATCTTGGTTTTGCGACAAGGAGGTTGTCCCCGTGCGAAGGAACGCTTTGATTCTCTGTGCGTCACTGTCGATGATCGCAACCCTAGGTGCCTGCCAGGCCAACAAACCGGCCACGGATCCGATGGCGATGGAGACCATCGGCGGCTACAACCCCGTCGAGCCCGCAGCGACCACGCGGGCCGTCGAACAGTTCCCCACCTACGGATCGGCGGCGCCGGTCGAGCGCGCGCCCGTCGATATCCCCAGTTCCTATGTTGCTGAATCCGACGGCGGAGCGGCGCTCGCGTCTCAGCAGTATCACGTCGTGGTCAAGAAAGACACGCTGTTCGGCCTTGCCCGTCAGTACTACGGCAGTGCGTCGCGCTGGCGCGACATCTACGATGCCAATCGATCGGTCATCGGCGACCCGAACAAGATTCGGATCGGCGATCGTCTGATGATTCCGTAGCATCGTCGGACGGTGTTGCGGGCACGTAGAGCACTTGCGGTCTGTAGAGACGAGTGTGGCACCCCCTTCCAGCCGGTGGTCCATTCGCGTTTTCCCGCTCTAGTGATTTGTCACGGCTTGATCTACGGGTTTGCGACGGCATCAGAGCCGTGGGTGCCAGCCCGCGGACCGGTCCCACCGCTAGCGCGGAGGGCTCTGACCGGCGCGCCTAGCTCCGGTGGTGCGGGCGGAGACAACCCGAGCATTAAGGCGTGACGAAGCACTAGGTTCGCTGGTGCGTGAGTCCCTTCTCGCACCAAACATGCGGGGTTTCTCTGCGCTCGTCACCGGTGCCTCGGCGAGCAGGTGAGGTGCGTCCCGCACGCACCTTTTTCTCTTAAGCGTTGTCGGATTCCTCAACTTCGTGACCCCCGATCGGCCAGAAACCGGATATAGTACGCCCGCGTGTGCTTCCCGCGACAACGGCATGATCTGGTTACCCGTCGCATTCTTCTACCACGCGTGGAGATGAACCGTGGGGCCAGCCGCCCGATTGGGGCTCGATTCCGACGTGCAGTTTGTCCGAGGCGTCGGACCGGTACGCGCCAAGACCTTCGCTCGTCTTGGCGTACGAAACGTCGCGGACCTGATCGAGTGGTTTCCCATCCGCCATGAGCTTCGCCCGAAGTCCTGCGCGATTGGTTCGCTCGAACTGGACGGCGTAGCTACGATCGTCGGCGAGATCAAGAGCGTTCGCCGTAGCGGGGCGGCCGGGCGCGGGGCGATTACGGCCGTCGTCGTCGATGGTACCGGCGAATGTCGCGTTCGCTGGTTCAACTCGCCCTACCTTTCGGATCAACTGCACCGTGGTCTCGTCGTCCGCCTGACGGGCAAGGTCGAAACCTACCGCGACATCGCATCGCTTACCAACCCCAAGGTTACGCTCTACGATGGCGACGACGACCCGTTTCTCGAAGATCACGATCGGTTCGATGCGGTTTATTCCGCCACCGCCGACTTGCCCAGCGGACAGATCGCGCGAATCATCGGGTACGTTCTCGACGACGCCGTCGCGCAGGTTGACGACTTCGTTCCGGACGCACCGCGTGCGAAGCGGGCCCTTCCGCCGCGAGGGACCGCCATTCTGCGCTATCATCGTCCGACGACACCGGACGATGTCGCCATCGCCCGACGCCGATTGGCCTATGAAGAGCTGCTACTCTGCCAGTTGGCGGTTCGCATCAGTCGCCGGGTTAACAGCGAGGGTCCAAAGGCCACGGCCATCAAGTGTTCGGCTGCTATCGACCGCCGCATTCGCGATCGCATGCCGTTTGCGCTGACAAAGGGGCAGGATCAAGCCGTCGAAGAGATCGTCCAAGATATGGCGCGTACGACGCCGATGAACCGCATGTTGCAAGCCGACGTGGGCGCGGGGAAGACCGCCGTCGCTGTCTACGCATCGCTCGTGGCCATCGCAGGCAAGCGGCAGGTCGTGCTGCTCGCGCCGACTGAGGTTCTGGTCCGACAACATCACGAAAAAATCAGCGCGTACCTTTCAGGCAGTCGCGTTCGGCTTGGTTTGTTGACCGGCTCGACGCCCCGTGCGCAGCGAGCCGCGCTGCTGCGAGAGTTGGGCGAGGGCAAGGTCGACTTTCTCATCGGCACGCACGCCTTGCTCGAAGAAGGCGTTCGCTTCGCCGACCTTGGATTGGTGATTGTTGACGAGCAGCACAAGTTCGGTGTGGCCCAGCGGGCGGCGCTGCGTACCAAGGGTAGGGCTTCGCGTTGTGCCGAGAAGGGATTCACGGCACAGCGTAGTGCGCCGCACACGTTGGTGTTGACGGCGACGCCCATCCCCCGCACGCTGGCCATGACCGTGTTCGGTGAGTTGGATGTAACGACGATCGAGGGCATCTTGCCCGGTCGACAACCCGTCCAAACCCGGCTGGTTACTGAGGAACTTGCGGACAAGGCATGGCGGTTCGTCCGCCAGCGAATCGACCGCGGTGAACAGGTATACATCGTCTACCCGCTTGTTGAGAAGATGAAGGAGACGGGACGGTCGGAGCGGGTTCCATTGAAGGCCGCAACGGATGAAGTAGAGCGGTTGGGTCAGACCGTGCTTCGCGGATTTTCGATCGGTCTACTGCACGGTCGGATGAAACCTGCGGAAAAGTTGGACGTGATGGAGCAGTTTCGATCGGGGCGCGTGCAGGTGCTTGTGTCGACGACGGTGATCGAGGTTGGGGTCGATGTGCCCAATGCGACGGTCATGATCATTCAGCACGCCGATCGATATGGCTTGAGTCAACTGCACCAACTGCGTGGGCGAATCGGACGTGGGTCGCGGAAGTCTTATTGTTTGTTGTTTACTGAGTCGGTGCGCGCGGTGGGGTGCCGAGAAGGGATTCACGGCACAGCGTCTATTCACGGCACAGCGCACGGCGATGGCACAGCAGCGTTTGACGGCAACGGCGCAGCGGGTGAGGGTAGTGATGGGTCGAATCGCCGGCCGTCCACCAATGCGGCTGCCCGTTTGCAGATTCTTTGCGCGACCAACGATGGGTTCCGTATTGCGGAAGAGGACTTGCGGATTCGCGGACCGGGCGAACTACTCGGCAAGCGTCAGCACGGCCTGCCGGTGTTCAAGGTGGCCGACTTGATCGTTGACCTCGATCTCCTTGAGCAGGCCCGCGACGACGCCGCGGCCATACTTCGTAAGGATGCCCGGTTACTCGCTGCAGAAAACAAACTACTACGCCGAGCGGTCGCCAAAGCGTACGGCGAAACATTGAAGCTCATGGATGTTGGGTAACGAATTCGATGCCGACTGACGCTGCCAACCGAGATGTCGAACCCGCCGCGCGAGCAGGTATGGATCGGCCTCGTGATCACGTCGAACGTCGCCGCTGGCAACCAGTGGTCACGGTATCGGCGGTCGCGGCGGTGGTGGCGTTGGCGTTCGAGTATGGTTTTCGTACACCGCCGTGGCCGCGGTCGCTACTTCTTGGCATACAGTTCGCGGCTGCGTTGGTTTATGTCGCCGCCCGCGTGGTGCATGTCGTCAAATCCGGCAATCGATGGGGGGCGTTGCGCGGGTGCTGGGTGGACGGCGTATTGTTGCTCGGCGCGCTGGTGTTTCTCTTTTTTCGACTCGAGGTATCCACGCGGCCAGTGGTTCGCGTTTTCGCTCTATATGTCGCCGTCGTACAGGGTGTACTCATCGCTCGCCTGGCGGTCGAGGCCGTTCGTTTGCAATTGATGCTCTCGCGCAGCCGTCTTCACCCCGCGCGGACCATTGCCATCATGTTCGTCACGCTCATACTCATCGGTGCGGCGGCGCTCGCCCTGCCGAAGGCCACGATGCCTCACGTCTTCGCCGACGCCACGTCGTCGCTCGCCGCTCGACTTATCGATTGCCTGTTTACGGCCACCAGCGCCACGTGTGTTACGGGGTTGACGGTGCTCGATACCGGTAGTGACTTCACGGCGTTCGGGCAGATGGTGATTCTAGCGCTGATTCAGGCTGGCGGTCTGGGGATCATGATTTTCGGCGGCATTATCGGTTTGCTCGTTGGTCGACAGTTATCGTTGCGTCAATCGCTTGCCCTTCAAGATTCCATCAGCCACAAGACGGTGGGCGATCTTCGACGCATCGCCGTATTCGTTGTGGTGACGACGTTCGTGGTCGAAGCAATCGGCGCCGCGTTGCTCTATCCGATCTGGGACGATTCCTTCTCGGTTTCGCAGCGGGTGTTTCACAGCGTCTTTCACTCTGTGAGTGCGTTTTGCAACGCGGGGTTTTCGCTTCAGTCGGACAGTCTGATTCCCTTTCGGCGGTCGTGGAGTGTATACGGTTGCATCATGCCGCTCATCGTGATAGGCGGCGTGGGGTTCCCCGTGCTTAGGGATTTATCGCTTGCGATTCCTGCTGCCGTTGGTGCCCGACTGCGCCGTCGACGTCGCGGCGTGGCGATTCAGCGGCTCGACCGAGGCCACAGTCGTTTGACCCTCCACACGAAACTCGTTCTCGCCACGACGGCGGTGCTGATTGTCGTGCCGACGCCGTTGTTCATGCTGTTCGAGTCCGTGGGGCATGGCGGTGTCGTCGTGTCGCAGGTCGGCGGCGATCGAATTCAAGACGCGGACATGGTCGGTCGTTTCTTCGATGCGCTGTTTCTATCGGTAACGTGTAGGACCGCCGGTTTCAACACGGTGGCCATGGGCGCTGACGCGCTGACGCCGGCCAGCCACATGCTGGGCGCGATCTTGATGTTCATCGGCGGATCGCCCGGCTCGACGGCCGGCGGAGTGAAGACGATTGCCATGGCGGTGCTGTTGCTGAGTGTGTGGACGACGCTTCGTGGTCGACAGCGTGTCGAGATCTTCGGCCGCAGTGTGCCGGATGTAACCGTCCGTCGTGCGGGCGTGGTTGTGATCATCATGTTCGCGCTCATTAGCGTGGTGACGCTGACGCTATGTGTGACGGAAGGCGTGCCGTTGCGGTCTGCACTGTTCGAGTCGGTTTCGGCGTGCGGTACGGTCGGCCTGTCGACCGGAATCACACCCTCATTGACCCCGCTCGGTCGCGTGGTCATCATGCTTGCGATGGTTGCGGGACGCTTGGGGCCACTGACGCTGCTGATTGCCCTTGCGGGGCGAGCGGGTTCCGCGCGATACGAGTATGCCCGCGAGGACGTGGGTATCGGTTAAGCCGCTATCCGTAAGGACGCGATGACATGAGCTTGTCAACAAAATTTGCGGTGATCGGGCTGGGACGGTTTGGTCTTCACTTGGCTCGAACGCTTGCTGCGGCCGGTGCTGATGTGATCGCCATCGACCGCCACGTGAAGCAGGTCGAGCAGGCGCGCGATAGTGTCACGCTGGCGGTTCGCCTCGACGGGACGGACGAAGAAGCACTCAAAGCACAAGGCATACACGAAGTCGACGTCGCCATTGTGGGCATCGGTGATGATCTGGAGTCGGCGGCTGTCACTGTGGCGACGCTCAAAGAGCTTGGTGTTCCGCGCATTATCTCGCGCGCAGAAAACGAGATGCAAGCGCGCATCCTCAAGCGCATCGGTGCTACAGAGACCGTCGCCCCTGAAAACGAATCCGCGCTGCGATGGGCACACCGCCTGATGATGCCCAACCTCAAGCAGTACATCGAGTTGGACGAGGAGCACAGCATTGTTTACCTGCCAGCCCCGGAAAGTTTCCATGAGAAGACGCTTCTCGAACTCGACATGCGCAATCAGTTCGGTGTCAATCTCATCGCTATTGAACGCCCGGTGAGCGCCGGCGATGAGGGTGGGGCGCTGAAGATGAAGTTTCATGTCCCGAACGCCGTCATGAAGATTCTGCCCGGCGATGTGCTTATTGTCGTTGGCGCCGACGCCAGCCTCATGGCCTTGCCCTCCGCCGGTTCGTCGTAACGAAACGGTGCGTCTCGTTCACTTGTTCAATCCTCGCTGCAAGGGATATCACGACGGCGAATGCCGACCGTGCGGATGCGTCGATCGTCCCTCCGGGCCGCTGGTACCCATTTCTATCGGAACCAATGCCCCGCCGTGCCCACGGTCGCCGTCTCGTCATTTGGTAGCTATGATATGGCGACGGCGTACCGAACCGTTGCTGAGCGCGTCGTATGCGGCGGGGTACCGCAAGCAGAGGCTCTCCGGTTGCCTCTGGCACGAGTTGTGCTAGAGCCGACTGCTGGATTGCCGTTCAAGTGCGTATGCGGTCTAGGTCGTATGCCATGCTAGAGGGGGTATGAAGAGATGGGGAAAGCACAATTCTTCCTTAGCGAAAGTGCGCAGTCGCGCACCGATGTAGCAAGCGGAAACGACGAGTGTTGCGCGGGCGCCAACGGACCATTTCGGCGAGGTACCGTCACGCAACGTCTATTGGTGGCTACGGCGCTTGCGACCGTGGTAGCGGGAATACCGATTGCGCTGGGGTTACGTAGCGGATCTGGTCCGGGGTTCAACGGCGGCGCCGCAGGCAGCGGTTTCACATGTGCGGTCTGCCACGGTTTCAATATCGGTTCTGGTTTCGTGGAGATCCTCGACGCGCCGCGCCGATACCGTCCGGGCATGGTCTATGACTTGACCGTGCGGATCGAGGCGCCGGAAGAGGACGGCGCAGGTTTCGAACTCAGCGCAGAGCGCAACGGCCGGTTCTGCGTAGGCGGTGATAACGATGGGGCGTCGTGTTCGTTTGCCTCCAACTGCCCTGGCGGCAAGTGCACGAACCACACAGGTACGTTTGTTCTGCAGGATTCCTTGCGCACGCAGTTCGCATCGGGCGCGCACAACTATGTGACGAGCACGCTCGACGGTGTCGATGACTCCGTCAGCACTTGGGCTGCGAACGGGCAAAGCGTTGAGTTTCAGGTGCAATGGCAGGCCCCCAATGCGGACGCCGGTCCGGTCACGTTGTTTGCGGCAGCGAACGCCCTCCTGGATGGCCCGAGTTTCACGTTTGTCGACACAAGATACTACGCGAACCATACGACCTTTCAGTTTGCGCGCGATTCGGACGCCGATGGAGATCTCGACGTAGACCTCCGCGATTTTGCCACCCTACAGCGATGCTTCAGTGATATGGATCTCCTGACGGGGTTGGAGTGTACATACGTTGACGCCGACGGTGACGGGGCTGTGTCACTGGTTGATGTGGCTCTAGCCGTCGATACGCTCGTCGGTCCCGTGGCGACCTTGCCACCAGCGTACGTATTGGCCGACTCAGTTCGCGGCGGACTCATGTATGATCGATGGTGGAAGGAAACGCGCGTCCCACAGCCCGTTGGCGACCATCCCCTGTATCCAGCAATTGGTCTGAAAGCAGGGGCGGCCACGTTTCGATGCAAGGAATGTCACGGGTGGGATTATCGTGGCGCCGATGGCGCATACGGATCGGGATCACACTTCACGGGTATCGTTGGTGTGGCGGGTACGAGCAGAACACCTCAGGAACTGTTTGATCTCTTGACGGCTGACCCCAACGTCGTACCGGGCGGCCACGATATGGATGCCTTCGGTATGTCCGAGCGGGACATTTGGGATGTCATCAAGATGGTTCGTGAGGACGTGATGTTCACCTGCAGTGGCGGTCTCGACGCGGGGCGTTTGTGTCGTACCGACGTGGAATGCGACGGCGGTATCTGCGACGGCAACACGGCCGTGGCCGGCAATCCAGCCGTCGGCCAGGGGTGGTTCGACAATCTCTGCCAGTCTTGCCACGGGCTCGACGGTCAGGAACTCAACTTCGGTACCGTTGGAGATCCGGAATACCTGGGCACCGTCGCCAATTCCAACGCGCCGGAGTTTCTACACGTCGTCCGTTTTGGTCACGCCGGGTTTCCCATGCCGTCGTTCCAACTCGTCGGCTTCGACAAGCAGGTTTTCGCCGACATACTCACCTATGCGGCCACACTCCCGCAGTAGGCGTTGTCCGCCGGTTATGAAGTGCGGCACTGGCTTCCAGCCGGTGATCCATTGGCGATTTCGCCATCTATGAAAAGGGTTATGACAAACCCTCTGATACGTCTTCTCACACACGTTCTCACGGCGCAGCTCGGGAAAAGATTTCTTGAACACGCTCTATGCGTTCTTTCTTCGAACTCACGCGTATACGAGGATCCGACTCTGTGTTGACTCGGGTCTTCGCATCAGTGCCAAGGCCACCAGTAGCACGGCCACGCCGACGACGATGACCATCATGGGCAGGTGGCCCGCGTCGCCGTTTGTGGCGATGCCGATGTGTTCGAAGAGCGTCGGTTTGACCGTCGCCACAACGCCGAGCGTGTTGTGCAGAAGGTGGGCGATCATTCCTGGTACGATCGAACGCGACTGCCAACAAAGATAGCCCAACAGCACACCCATGGCTGTCGTCACTGCGAAGCGGAAGATCAGGAAGTGAAACACGCCGAACACCGTGGCGGATATTCCCACAGCCACCCACTTGCGTCCGGTCACCGACAAGCTGCTCAAGAAAAACCCGCGAAAGAGAAGCTCTTCGCACACCGCGGGTACGAGCGCGATCAAGACGATCGCCGTCCACGGTGGAAGGGCTTTGATGGTCTCGCCCATGATCGCCGCGCTCTTGCTGACGGTCTCCGGCACGCCGACGATGGCGGCTTGCAGGAAATTGAGTTCATGTGTGGGGATCCAAGCGGAAACGCCTACGAGCACGCCGGCGATAAGGTATCGCGGCGACGGTAGGCGAAGGGCGAGCGACTCCGCGATGTCGGTCTTCCAGTAGGCGAGCAACGCCATAGGAATCAGCACGAACAGAATGGGCATTAGGTAGCCGGTTCGATAGAGCAGTCCGGTCGCGTCTTCACCAGGCCCAGGTGAGAAGATCGACTGAACAAAAAACCACGTCGGGAACAGCAAGGCCACGACAAGCAGTCCCATCGACAACGATGGAAATTGCACCGGTTTGATGAGTGATCGCCGGAACACGGACTTCAATGAGCCAGAATCGGCAAAGACCACGGATTCTTGACCGAACACGGTGGCGGCGACGACGACGGCTGTGCCTGCGTAGAGCAGAGTGGATATCAGCACCATCGCGAGAATCCAAAGTGGCACGACCGCCCCCATGAGTAGATCACGAGCGAGCAGGACCATGTTGCCCACCGGCATGACCAGCATAATGCCGTCGAGGCGCGTGGTCGGAAGGGCGGCGATACCACCGGGAATCAACACCGCGAGAATCACCGGCGTGACGTAGTTTTGTGCTTCCTTGAACGTTCGTGCATAGCTACACACCGCGATCATGATGGCCGACATCAGCACGGCGAACGGAATCAGACACAGCAGAATGAGCAGCAGCGTGCCCACCGGAATCGCGCCGCCGGTCTTGGCCATGATCTGATCGAACCCGCCGGCGTACACCGTCGCGGTCACGCTCGCGAGGTTCAGCGTGGCACCCATGATCGCGACCGTGGTTACGACTAGGAACTTGCCGACAACCAGGTCGATCACCGGAACGGGGCAAACCATAAGTGATTCAAGCGTACCGCGTTCGCGCTCACCGGCGGTAAGATCGATCGCTGGGTATATGGCGCCTGTGATGGTCATGAGGATCAGTATGAGCGGCAGAATCTGACCGAGTATGGAGGGGGGTGAAGACAGATCGACCACGTCCACCTTGAAGGGCTGAAAAAACGTCGGCGGAAGCTGTTCGCGCGCCAGGCGACCTGCCCTCATCTGTTCGTTGACCCGTCCGATCAGGGCTTCGATGCGACTTGCGGCGTGCGCGCTTCGCACATCCTCCACGTCGGCGTATATATCCACCGGGACCTGTTGATCATAGTTTGGCAGTCCGATCAAACGGTCATCCTTGAAGATGACACCAACCGTAATTTCTCGGTTCTGGAGGGCACGCTCCAACTCCGCCAGGGAACCGAAGGCTTCTCGCGTCTTGGCGGCGGTGATGGGTGTCGGTAACGCCTTGGCTTCTTCGGAGTCGGGGTCCAGTCTGTCACGCAACACATCAAGGACGGCTGCGTCGTTGCTGATCATGTTCGCCAAGCGCACGCGATGTTGGTCATCGATCACGCCGATGGTGAACGACGACCGACTCAACCGAGCGCCCTGAAAGCTCACGGCTTGGATCGATCCGAGCATGAGCAGGGGATAGAGCACGATTGGCACGACGATCATCGCAATCAGCGTGCGCCGGTCGCGCAAAATGTCGATCAATTCCTTTGAATAGATCGTCCATATTCGGCGGGAATAGCTCATTGCGGTTCAGCCCCCACCGCTTCGTCGGCGTGAATCAGTTTCAGAAAGATGTTGCTCAACCGTTCTTCGCCGCTGAGTTCACGCAGGGTCTGTAGGTCGCCCTCCGCGACGAACCGACCTTCATGCAATAGGCCAATTTGGTCGCACATCGCCTCGGCCTCGTCGAGGTAGTGCGTCGAGAGAATGATGGTTTTGCCGTTGTCGCGCGCCCGGCGAATGTGCGCTAGCATGTGTCGATTGCTCAGCACATCGAGCCCTAGCGTCGGCTCGTCCATGATCAGGACCGGAGGGTCAGCCACGAGCGCCCGGGCGATGTTGACGCGTTGTCGTTGCCCGGTGGACAGCGCGCCACAGCGAAGATCGGCGAAATCGCTCAACGACAGTTCGGCGATCAATTCTTCGCCACGTCGACGCGCCTGCTCCGGATCGAGCCCGCAAAGCTGACCGAAGTAGGCCAGAGTTTCCCGCGCCGTGAGGCGAAGGTAGAGTCCCGTGTTGGCCGTGAGAAACCCGAGCGATCGTTTGACCTCCATCGGCTCAGCCGTCACATCGTGCCCGGCGATTGCAGCCGACCCGCTCGTCGCGCTCATCAGACCACTGAGCATCCGCAGCGTGGTTGTCTTGCCGGCGCCGTTGGGACCGAGGAGCCCGTAAATCTGCCCCGCCGAAACGCGAAAGCTCAGCCCGTCAACGGCCCGCTTGTCCACGCCGGTGGGGGTAGGGAAGGACTTCACCAAATTGTTAACGACAACCATGTCCATAGGGTTTGTCCGTAGTATCGGTCGGCTACACCGCCAACACAACTCCGACCGGTTTTCCATAGTACGTGTTCAATAGGTCCCTTTCAGAGCCGCGCCCATAGGGAAGCGTTCCGGCATCATGTGCGAAAACCGCTCCCTTACGATCGCGGCTCGGTTCGAAGCGACCCATCCTGAACACCCTTGTGGCACCGAGCCGGTGTTCTATGGCAGGCAGTTCATGAACGTGTGGTACCGGCTTCCAGCCGGTGATCCAGTAGCGCTTCTCCGCGCTTGACTGGCCGTGGCCCGTAGGCACGGCCTGCTACGCGCCAAAATGTCGGGTTTATTCAACAGGATGCTATCGCGTAGGTTGTCTCCAAGCCGAGGGTTGGCACCCATCGTGCTACCGCTTGTCCCGTACCTGGGTTACGATGGCCCCCCGTTGCTGGTTCGGCATTGCGATAGGAATGTAGGCATGGAGTTGCACGATGACGATTGAGACGCGGATCGAAAAAGACAGCATGGGCGAGATGACCGTTCCGGCGGGGGCGTATTGGGGCGCGCAGACCCAACGGGCGGTCGACAACTTCCCGATCAGCGGCTACCGATTCGGGCGGCGATTCGTTCGAGCCCTCGGGTTGATCAAACAATCGGCGGCAACGGTCAATCGCGAGCTCGGCAAACTCGACGCCAAACGGGCGGATCTTATTGCTCAAGCCGCGCAGCACGTCGTCGAGGGGTCGCTAGACGATCAGTTCGTTCTCGACATTTTTCAGACCGGGTCGGGCACAAGCACGAATATGAACGCCAACGAGGTGATCAGCAATCGGGCCATCGAGCTGTCCGGCGGAACCATCGGCTCGCGCGATCCCGTTCACCCCAACGACCACGTCAACATGGGTCAGAGCTCCAACGACGTCATCCCCACCGCCATTCATGTGGCCGTGGCTGAAGCCCTCAAGCACGATCTGATTCCCCCGCTCAATCAACTGGCTGGGGCGCTGGAAGACAAAGCCAAGTCGCTCGACGGTATTGTTAAGATCGGCAGAACGCACTTGCAAGACGCGACGCCGGTTCGTCTCGGTCAAGAGTTCGCGGGATACGCAAGACAAGTGCGACTCGCATCGATGCGCGCGACCAAGGCCATCAAAGCACTACGCGAACTACCCATCGGCGGGACGGCTGTCGGTTCGGGCATCAATACGCATCCCGAGTTCGGAGCGCGCATGGCTGTGGCACTATCCGGTGTGACCGACATAGACTTTGTCGAGGCGGAAGACCACTTCGAAGCCCAGTCCAGCAAGGACGGCGTGAGTGAAGCCGCCGGTCAAATCAAGACCATCGCCGTCGGCCTCACCAAAATCGCCAACGACCTCCGTCTGTTGTCCAGTGGTCCGCGCTGTGGGATAGGTGAACTCCAACTACCAGCCACGCAACCGGGAAGCAGTATCATGCCCGGCAAGGTTAATCCGGTAATGTGTGAGATGGTCGTGCAGGTTTGTGCGCAGGTGATTGGCAACGACACGACGATCATGCTGGCCTGTCGCGAAAGCTTCTACGAACTGAACGTCGGTATGCCCGTCATGGCCCACAACCTGCTCGAATCGATTCGCATTCTGGGTAGCGCCGCCCGCGTGTTCGCTGAGCGCTGCATCGTCGGCATCGAAGCCAACACTGACCGTGCTAATGAACTGATCGAAGGGTCGCTGGCCATGTGTACCTCACTGGCTCCGATCATCGGATACGACAAAGCCGCCGCCATTGCGAAGCAGGCCTTCGCCACAGGTAAGACAGTTCGTCAGGTTGCTCAAGATATGAAAGTGCTCACCGACGACGAACTTGACAAAGCCCTGAACCCCATGTCTATGACGAAGCCAGGGTAGAGCGCAGAAGAGTGGTGCGTCCGGGACGCACCCATACGCCTCAACCCCATGTCCATGATGAAGCCGGGGTAGAGCGGGGCAAGTGATACGTTGGGTGGAGTGAGCACACCAAATCAGAGCCGCAGGCGCAAGCCTGCCGACCTCCCGCATACACATGTCACCGGTACGCATGTCACCGGTATACATGTCACCGGGCTTGCGCCCGGTGCTCTGAAGGTTCCTGACGCGATTCCGTCACGCACTCGCGTGCAAGAAGTGTGGCACCGGGTTCCAGCCGGTGATCCAATAGCGATTTCTTCCTTATCGCGTGTTCAAAAAGCCTCTTTCCGAGCCGCGCCCGTGAGGAAGCGGTCCGGTTTCGTGTGCGGAAACCGCTCCCTTACGGTCGCGGCTCGGTTTGTCATGATCCTTCTTGGTCACCCTCTTGTGACGGGACGCAACGCGCTGGCATCGACGGGTGGACGCTGGCACACCAGAGTCTCCAAGCTACTCCATTGCTTCTAGACCGAGCGGTGATCCACGGGAGTCGTTTTCAGGCGACCACCTTGCTATCATGGGTGGTGCTCAACGTCCCATATCGGGAGTCCATGGAGAGCGATCAGTCGGCCGGAGGCGCGTACGCATGAGGCATTCCACCACACTCATTAAGGCGTTGATCATAGCGTGTGCATGGCAAGTGGTGGGCGGCGAGCTGGCTCGCGGCGCGGACGGCACCATCATCACCGAGATCATCCGGGCGGGGCTTGTCGATCCTGGTGGCATAGCCGTAGACAGTGTGGGCAACGTCTATGTGGCGGGAGCGGGCAGCAACAACGTCCTCAAGATCACGCCCGCAGGTGTCATCACGGAGATCATCGTGGCGACTGGCGACTTAGCGCGAGTTCGGCTCGATGTCCCCTTCGGTATTGCCGTGGACGGTGAGGGCAACGTCTATGTGGCGGGACAGCAGACGGACAACGTCCTCAAGATTACGCCCGCCGGTGTCATCACAAAGATTATTGATGTTTTCGGCGACGGTATGGGCAATTTCCTGAATTTTCCCGGCGACATAGCCGTGGATGCTGCGGGCAACGTCTATGTGACGGGACGTGCGACGGGCAACGCGCTCAAGATCGCGCCAGACGGAGTCATTACCGAGATCATTGACTTGACCGGCGACGGCACGGGCAATGGCCTTAGTGATCCTGTCGGTGTCGCCGTGGACGGCGTGGGCAATGTCTATGTGACGGGATCGCGCAGCAACAACGCCTTCAAAATCACACCCGCCGGAGTGGTCACCGAGATCATCGATGCGACGGGCGACGGGGCTGGCCATGGGCTTGATGAGTCTGTCGACGTTGCCGTGGACGGTGCGGGTAACGTGTTTGTTGTGGGAAGTTTCAGCAGAAACGCCTTCAAGATAACACTTGCGGGTGTCGTCACGGAGATCATGAACTCCGGCGGCAACGGCGTGGGCAATGGCGTCATTGATCCCAATGGCGTCGTTGTGGACGGCGTCGGAAACGTCTATGTGACGGGAATACCCGACGACAACGTCGTCAAAATTACGCCCTCCGGAGTCATCACGACGATCATCGACGTAACAGGCGACGGTGCGGGCCATGGCATGAAACGGCCTATCGGCATCGCCGTGGATGGCATGAGCAACGTCTATGTGACCGGACAGTCCAGCAACAACGCATTCAAGATCACGCCCTCCGGAGTCATCACCGAAATCATAGACGTGACCGTTGACGACGTCGGCGCCGACCTTGAGTTTCCGATCGGCATCGCTGTGGACGAAACGGGCGACGTCTTTGTGGTGGGATACGAGAGTGACAACGTATTCAAGATCACGCCTGACGGAGTCATTACCGAGATCATCGACGCCACGGGCGACGGCGCTGGCCGTGTTCTGGTAGAGCCTGTCGGCGTCGCCGTGGATGGTGAGGGCAACGTCTATGTTACCGGAAGCTTCGGCAGCAACGCCTTCAAGATCGCGACCACCGGAGTTGTCACGGAAATCATCGATTCGACCGGCGACGGCGCGGGCAATGGCCTTAGTTTTCCATTCGGTGTCGCGGTCGGCGGCGTGGGCAACGTGTATGTGACGGGAAGAGACAGTCACAACGCCTTCAGAATCACGCCGGACGGAGTGGTCGTCTAGATTCTTGATCTGTCTTACGACAGCGTTGGCAAAGACTTTTCGTATGTTGGCGATGTCGCGGCTGACGGCGCGGGCAACGTCTTCGTTTCCGGGGTGTCCGGGCGTACGCGCGCAGGCAACGCCTTCAAGATCTCGCCTGCCGGAGTCGTCACCGAAATTATCGATGCCACCGCCGACGGCGCGCGCGCTGACCTCGGTGTGCCGGGCGGCATCGCCGCGGATGCTGTTGGGAGTGTCTACCTAACGGGAGGGAGGAGCAACAACGCATTTAAGATCGAGTTCGACTGCAACGGCAACGGCATCCCCGACCCGACAGACATCTCCAAGGGCACCAACAAGGACTGCAACGCCAACCTCGCCCCGGACGTTTGCGACGCCATCGGCGACGGTGACTTCGATGTAGATGGCGTCGTCGATTTGGACGATCACGCCGCGCTGACCGATTGCATGGCCGGACCGGGTCAACCGTCCCGGCCGTCTTCGCCCGAGTGCATCAGCGCCTGCCTCGCGGCGTTCGACTTCAACGGCGACAACGACGTGGACCTTGTCGACTTCGCCCGGTCACAGACCGCGTTCGGGCTTGTACCGTAGCAGCCCGCATGACCCGGAGGGACGAGATAGGAATCTCGTCTCAGCTTTCCGTTCTTGTGGGATAGGGACAAGCGGCAATGGATCACCGGCAGGATGCCGGTGCCACACAAGAGTGCTCGCCGCTGGTGCGTCCGCTGGTGCGATCACCGGCTGGAAGCCGGTGCCACACAATCGCTGGTGCGTGAATCCTTTCTCGCACCCACATTTGCCGTAACCCCTTCCCGCTGAGCGATAGGGCCATAGCATGCAGGATGGGAATCCCGCTTGAGCGGAGGGACGAGATAGGAATCTCGTCCCAGCGTGCCGTTTTTGTGTCACATTGATCGTCGACGTCAATCGGGAAGCACATCATCGAGAAACGCTGCGAGTTGTTTTCCGTATTCCGGTGAGAAGGCATATCCAGCGGTCGTGTGTCCACCCGGTGTTTCGACGAAGGACTTGGGCTCGGCTGCGGCTTCGAACAGTCGGCGGCCGTTGTCTATCGGGATGAGTCCGTCGTGGCTGCCGTGGAAGAAAATCTTCGGACAGGTGAGGTGCGGAACCTTTTCGATCGACGCATAGTTGTGCGTGACGATCCAGCGCACGGGAAGATACCAATAGTGCAGTTGGCCTATGTCGACGATGCTGGTGAATGAGGATTCGATAACCAGACCGGCTGGTTCGTGTCGGCCGGCAAGTTCGATAGCCACCGCTCCGCCCAGCGATCGACCGAACACGACGATGCGATCGGATGATTCCCCGCGCGTATCGACCAGATATCGCCACGCCGTCTCCGCATCTTCGTACGTGCCTTGCTCGCTGGGTCGACCGGTGCTTCGGCCAAATCCGCGGTAGTCGAATATCAACACGTTTAGTCGCATATCGTTCAACAGCAGCACGTCGTGCAGTCGGCCGGCGATATTGCCAGCGTTGCCGTGACAAAAGATCAAACTGCCGCGTGGGTTGTCGTGCGGAACGTACCACGCCGCGATGTCCATTCCGTCGGCGGTCGTTAGGGTGAGGTCTTCGAACGCAAGGCCGAGTTCAGTCGGGTCGGCGTCGTAGTCGCGCTTGGGGAAGTAGAGCAGTTTGGATTGGATGAAGGAAGCGAGCACGCAAGCAATCAAATAGACGCCGATCGCGAGAACGATTCGCCGGGTCCAGCGACGGCCCGCGCGGCGCGTGACGCGACGGCGACTCATCGGTCGGTAATTCCCGGAGCTGTGTACGTGGCTGTCGGCGCGCCCAACCATCGGTTCGTCCTATTGTCCTAACCAAAGACACCGGGAGTGTACACGGTCGGGCGGGTCCGGCAAGTGTGTTTGTATGTTCGTTGGCCAACATCGCTGCTCAGGGTGCGAGAAAGGATTCACGCACCAGCATTTTCGAGCATCTTGCAACAATATTTCTGTCGTCCAAGCCACCCCGTTACTCGTCATAGTGTGTGTGTGGCGGACGAGTCACGGGCAAGGGCTTCGTTCGTCGAAAGAAATGTTATCCGTCGCACTAGATACGCAATGGAGGATAGGACCATGACGACGAAACGAAGTGTCAGCGGAGCGGTGGTCGCCGGGGCGGCGTTACTTGTTCTTTCCGCATGCGTGACGCGCGAGGAGAAGATCACGGTATCGCGCGATGGATCGGTGCGAATTGCGCTGGAGATCGCCGGCAGCGAGGAAGAGCTTACTCATGGAGACGCCATGCCGTCCGATCAAAGCGGTTGGTTGGTCGAACGTCGGATGGAAAAGAAGGACGACGGCGAAGAGCAGCTGATACTAAAGAGTCAGCGACGCTTCGCACCCGGCGACGAACTGCCACGTAGCTTCGCCGCTGACGGTGATGTCGACGCGGACTTGTTTCTCAAGTTCCCGACAGCGGTTCAAATCGACGATCGACCGGACGGGCAATACTTCACATTTCAACGAACCTATGTGCCGCGTCGCTGGGCGTACGTGCAGTATTTTCAGGACAACTTCTTCAACGAAGACATCCAGAAGATCGGCGCCAAACCCGTTGCCGAACTCAGCCACGACGAACGCCGCAAGATCGTGCAAGCTTTTGCCAGCGTCGAAGCCTACAAGCAACTGACGCTAGCCGACAACGCGCTGGCGGAGTGTGACGTCGATCTCCGGGTCGAAGACCGGCTCGCAGCCGGCCAAGCCCTGCTCGACGTCTATGGTCGGCGTAACATGTTCGGAGGCGAGCGTACGGTTCGGGCGTTCGGCGAGGACGCGCCGGCGCGGGTAGACACTGAGGCGCTCAAGACTCCGCACGACGTAGAATCGATCATCGATCGTTGCGGCGATACGGAGGAGTCGCAGCGAGACGCCTGCTTTGACGACGAAATCTCACGTCTCACGGCCGACGCGCACGATGAGTTCGTTAGTGTGCTGCAGGACCGCGCTTCGTACAGCAGACATGATCTGGCAACTTTCGAGGCCGCATACGGTCGAGCCGAGCGTTACTATGGAGTCTCGAACGATCTCGGCGGGCATCAGTTTGAGGTTATCGTCGTATTACCTGGAACGATCGTAGCCCACAACGGTGACGAGGTGGAAGTGAACGCGGAGAAGAACAGTTCAGCCGTGCTCTGGCGGTTCGACGGCAAAGCATTTCGCGACCGCAAGCAGGAACTCGTGGCTGTCTCGCGGCTCGAGCATGACGCGATCGAACCCGCATGGACCGGTGACCATGACGGCAAGCGGTAACGCCAGCAGTGCCAATTTCGAAACGTATACGTCCGATGTGTACGGCTGGGCGTACCGGCTTTTGGGGCGTCACCACGATGCCCTCGACGTCGTGCAGGACGTGTTTCTTCGGTGGGATGCGCAGTGTGCGAAGCACGCACCGGATCAGCCACGCCCGTGGCTGCGGCGCGTCACGCTGAACCGTGCGATCGACCTCCGGCGGCAGCGTCGGCCGGCTGTTCGCATCGACGATGTACCACATCCCGTGGCGGCGGATGATGCGAGCGCGTCGTTGCTTGATCGCGAGCACCTGCGGGACCAGATCGCCGCCGCGCTCGATTCGCTTTCGGAGGGTCAGCGCCTCGTGCTGGTCGCGAAGGTATACGACGAAATGACTTTTGCGACCATCGCCGACGAAATGGACTTGGCTGTGTCAACCGTAAAGACGCACTACCTACGGGCCGTTCGCGCCTTGCGCGATAGGCTGCATAAGGGATTGGAGTAATGGAGATGAACTGCGAAGATTTCGACATGCTGATGGCCGACGCGCTCGGTGACGAACTGTCGCCGGACGACCGCCCGGATTTCGAGACGCACCTTGCGTCGTGCGACCGGTGTCGCGAGGAGTACGCATCGGCGAGCGACGTCATCGCGTCGCTGCGCTCGATACCCGGACCCGAGCGCGTGGTCGTGCGGCGCGAGGGCGACCGGCTGATCATTCAGGACGGCGTGGAGCCTGCGTCGTCCACGGCGATTCATGACGAGACGACGTTGCGACACGGTTCGGCACGCTGGCGGTCCAGCACGAACCCCACCTTCGGTAGTTTGATGCGTTACGCAGCCAGCCTGCTAATCGCCTTCACCGGCGGATATGGCCTGCACGCCGGGCTGATCGTGTTCGGTTCGCCAGACAGCACGGCCAGTACGACCGTTGTCGTCGATAGTCCATCAACCGGGGCGGAGTTAGCCAGCCTCGAGGGCGCCATACGCGAGACGCACACGCGCAAGCCAACGAGGTCAGGACTGGCGACGTGTTTGATCGCGATGTCGCATGGACGGCGTTAGTGTTGCTTCCAAGCAAGTGCTTGCGTTCCACGGATAGCAAGCCCAACCCGTTCGGGTGCCAAGCCCAAGCGGAAGGCGCGGCCGGGTGGCCCATCTTCTTCAGAGGTGGGGGACTCGAATCCCGTGTCGATTCGACTTCCCCAAGGCTAAAACCATGGGCCACCCTGTCGCGCTGCGCATGACCATGGCACCCGGTCACCCAGTTAGGACTGGTTAAGTGTTTGATGGCGATGTCACGTGGATGGAGCTAGCGCATCGTTCCGCTAAGAATCTACGCGTGCCGCTGAACGTCATGCATTCGGTAGCCAACGAACCGTCGATGTCGTACAACGTCCGACATGGACGACGCACGAGATCTGACTGCGGCAGACAAGAGTAACGCCAGCAAGCCGAGCGTTGTGTCTGGCGTGCTGGGCTTGCTCGGCATCGTCGTATTTGCGCTGGCGCTTTGGGAAACGTGGGGGCTACAGTTCAACGTCGTGACCTATCAGGTTATTCGCGGTGCCGAGTCGGTGGCATGGTGGTTCTCCCGCGCGTTTGCGGGCGTCATATTTCTGTCGCTTCTCGCGCCCGGAGTTTGGCGCGATGCGACGAATCCCTCGGCCCGGTGGACGTTGATCGCGAGGACGTACTGGCCGCTTTGGCTCGCGGCGCCGCTGGCCGGCTATTCCGTGTTGGGGCGGGTACCGTTTTTTGCGGCGCGTTTCGGAGAAACGCCACCGTTTGCGCTAACATTCCTGCTCATTGTGGGTGTGGGCTGGGCGGCGCTCCGAGCGGCTGCGCGGTGTTGCTCGGGCCATACGTCGTGTGACGAAACGCTAGCCGCCAGCGTCACGCTCTCCACGTCGCCGCCGTTGCCCTCACGCGGATCTCACTATTTCGCCCTCGGGTCGATCTTTGCACTGATTGCGGTGCTCGTTTCGGTACACACGCAGATACAAAACAATCTGTTTGAACATTTCATGCTCGGCCACGCCGACATCGGACACTACACGGAGGAACTCAAGAACGCGCTGGTCGGTCGCGGGCTGCGCTGCGATAGCTTCGACAACACGCGTTTGGGTTGGCACTTCGTTCCGCTGATGTACTTGCTCGTTCCCGGATACGCCCTATGGCCCACGCCGGTTTATCTAATGGTTTGTGGAGCGCTCGCGGTTCACTTCGTCGCATTGCCGGTCTATTTTTTCGCGCGACACCGCAGTCGTTCGGTCGGCGTGGCGTGGATGTGGGCGATCGCGTGGTTGATGCTTCCGCAAGTGAGTCGGATGATCTATGGCAATACATACGGATTCCAATGGAACAACGTAACGATGATCGTTCTGGCGCTTGTGATGGTCGCCGGTTTGATGGGGCGTTGGCGCACCTGCGTCGTCATGGTTGGCATACTCCTGCTCTGTCGAGAGACGGCTGCGGCGGCGGTTGTGGGCTGGGGTCTGTACGTCGCGATGGCGACGCCGCGGAGAAAGCTTGGGATCGCCATGGCCGTCGTGGCGGTGGCGTACTACTTGCTCTGTGTACACTCGTTCATACCGTACTTCGCAGCCAGTCATCGATACGAGCGATTCGACCTCTTCGGCGAGTTGGGTGACTCGTTGGTGGCACTGATTGCGTCGATGTTCTCGTCGCCCGGATTGTTCTTCGGTCGCCTCGCGCGCCCGGAAGTGTTCTACTTGCTCCTCATGCTCATCACGCCGATGGGCTTGTTACCTCTGGTTGGATGGCGATTGACGCTCGCGGCGTTTCCCACGCTCGCGCTCGTGCTGCTCATGGCCAACGCCGATTACCTGAGTATCAAGTTTTGGCACCATGCGTCCGTGCTGACGATTTTCTTTGTCGGCGCGATGACGGCCATGCGTTCCGGGGACGCGCGTAAAGATCGACTCTCTTGCGTTGCCGCTTGGATCATTGGAAGTCGCGGCGTCCACCCTGACGCGACCAATCGGGGCATGGCGTTTTCCGTACTCATCTGTGCTACGATGGGACACTACCTTTACGGATACAGTCCGCTGGCCAAGTCCTACGAAGCCTATCACGCAAGTGCTTTTCTTGCGACGCCCGATCCGCGCATGGATGTAGTACGTCAACTTCGGGACGATGTTCCAAAGGGTCGAACGATTCTGGCCACAGAGCGAATGGCTGCCCACTTCACGGACTATCACAGACTCTACACTGGCCGGGCGGAGCGATTGGCCCATTTCGTCATCATCGATCGATCCGACCGTTGGGACACGTCGGGTCTGCCGCAAGAGGCGACGCGGTTTGAACGCGATGAGCATTATCGACGATACGGAGAGTATGGGAGTATCATAGTCTTCGAGCGCCGACCCGGCGCGCCGCCGCCGCTCGACACAGACTAAGAGCGTGTTCGGGATGGGTTGGGTCAAACCGAGCCGCGACCGTAAGGGAGCGGTTGTCGCCCATGAGACCGGACCGCTTCCTTACGGGCGCGGCTCTGAAAGAGACTTCTGGATCACGTTCTGACGCCGCGATGTGGTTTGTGCCGCGAGCTTCCAGCCTTCGTTCTTCTCATCGATGCCGCGATTGGCGGGCTACGCAAGCAACAGCCAAGTGGCACCCAAGAGCGTCAAGTGGCTAGTGCGTGATTCTTTGTTAGGTTTCGGGTGTAGCCTAAGTCTTTGTCTAGCAATGTGTTACGAATGGAGCCGAGCGGGATCGAACCGCCTACCTCCTGGTTGCAAACCAGGCGCTCTCCCAAGTGAGCTACGGCCCCTCGCGATCTTCCAGATACGGTCGATCGTTGGGTGTTGACTATCGTACGACGACGAGACGCGAGGGTTCGTCTTCGTCAAAGTGCGAACGGTCGGACGGCGCTGAGCATATCCATTCGGCCGGGGACGTCAAACGCAGAGCGGATCGGATGCTGCGAAATCCGGGCTCGTTCGGTCTGAGCCATACGTGGGCATGGGATCCAATCGAGTCAGCCACAAGCTTCGCCGCGTCTGGTTTCCGGTGACACTGTTGGTTCATCGCGATTGGCCACTTGTGCGGCTACGCTTTCGATAACACGCCCGGCTACATACGCGATGTCTTCCTCTGTCGTGAATCTCCCGATGGAAAACCTTACGCTGCCTCGGATTTCGGAATCGGTAGCGCCCATGGCCCCAAGAACGTAGCTGGGTTGCAGTGTGGCGCTGGTACACGCAGAACTTGCGGACACTGCCACATCGGGCATGCTCCGCATCAGTGCGTCACTATCGACACCCGCAAGACTCATATTGAGCGTGTTGGTCAGTCGTTGCTTCGGGTGTCCGTTGACGACCATGTCCGGAATGGCGATTGCAAGTCGGTCTTGCAAGTCGTCGCGCAGTCTACGTATGCGATCTTGTTCCATGCTCATGTCCGTAGCGCAAATCGTGGCAACTTCGCCGAGTGCGACGATGCCGGGGACGTTGAGCGTGCCGGATCGCACGCCGCGCTCGTGTCCGCCGCCGTGGATGATCGGTTCACAGCGCACGCGCGGTCGCCGTCTTCGCACGTACAGCGCACCGACGCCCTTGGGACCATACGTCTTATGTGCGGAGAGGCTGAGCAAGTCGATGGCGTCAGCTTGCACGTCGATCGGTTCCTTGCCAAAGGACTGCGTGGCGTCGGTGTGGAAGAGCACGCCTCGTTCTCTGCAGAGTGTTCCGATCGAGCGGATTGGGTGGAGCACGCCGGTTTCGTTGTTGGCGTGCATGATCGTCACGAGGACAGTTCGCTCGGTGATCGCGTCGGCGAGTTCATCGAGATCGAGGCAGCCCCGCCGGTCGACCGAGATGTAGGTGATGTCAAATCCCTGTCGCTCAAGATGATCGCATGTGTCTAGGACGGCTTTGTGTTCTGTGCGAACGGTGACGATGTGTCGACCCTTCGCGCTGTGAATGGGAGACGTAGCTACGCCTCTTAGTGCGAGGTTGTCGGCTTCGGTCGCGCCGCTGGTCCAAACGATTTCTCGTGGGTCAGCACCGATGAGCTTGGCCACTTGCTCGCGGGCGCGTTCCACCGCCTTGGCGGCGTCGCGACCATGGTTGTGGTGGCGACTTGCCGCGTTGCCGAAGTGTTCGAGAAAGTAGGGCTCCATGGCCGCGTAGACGCGAGGGTCCATCGGCGTGGTGGCGTTGTAATCGAAGTAGACCGCTCGTTTCATGGGCTACACCGTACAGCCGCGCCCGCTTACCGTCGATGCGCTTCCGGGTGAAGCGTCAAGCATGTCGACTGGCAAATCGCAAACCCGTTGCAGCGCTGACACGGTGAAGATGATCGGGTAGAGACGTTCCGAGTACCATAACTTGGCGAAGTATAGTCCGATGGGCGCAGGTTTGAATTGCGTACCGCCATGGGTGTGCTTCACGAGCCAGTCGCAACCACGCTGCACGGATGCGACGGTGGCGGCTCTTGTATGTTGATCCACTTCGATCCCGCCCGCCGGTTTTTCATGCCCCATTGTCTCCGCTTGTGGTCCGGGCGGCAGGACGCCGATGCGATCGTGGTGAAGAACATCCGCAAGCGCCTCAACCGCCAGGGCGGTTTCCTCGATCGAAGCCGGAAGATCGGCCGCACCACCCCAACCACCGTCCGAGCGTTGAGCCGAGAGCACCCAAGACAGTGCCTCGACTCTGGCAGCGGACCACGCCGTCATAGTCTCGTTCTTGATGGGTGTGACCCGCGCGGCGCGAAGAACGCGCGTCGTGCCATAGAGGGGATTGTGCGTGTTGGGTTTGGCTTGATTGCCAAACCATAGCGGCCGCCATGACCCGTCGATCTGTTGCGTTTTCAGGAGAAAGCGAACGGCCTTTTCAGTGGCCACATCGATGCGGGATTGGATATCGCGCGGGAGGACGCGGCGCCAAGTAGCCCACGCGCGAATGCTGTGGGCTGTCAGATCAGGGCTGCTCTGATCGAATGGAAGCTTGCCCCAGCCGCGGCAGAACGTGGGGATGCCGCCGTCTAGATTCTGCACGTCCAGCAGCCAGCGAACCCCCAACGTCGCAGACCTTAGCGTTCGATCGTCGGTCGAATCATCAGACGCATCGGAGCCGCGCAAGTTCCAAAGTGCGAGAAGTGCCCCGGGCGTGTCATCGGCATCGGGAACGCCGCCAGGAAGATCGGTCCATGCCCAGCCACCCGGAGCTGCGTGTGTGTAGGGATGTTCGACCTTGTATTGCTGGTCGAGAAGCCACTCGCGGATGGCGTTCGCGCTGTCCGTATCGAGGTGTTCACTTGACGTAGACCCGGACGTGATGGCGCCGACTGCGAGGGTCGTACACCAGGTGGCTAGGTTCGTGTCGATCGGCCAGCTTCCATCTGATCGGACGGTGTCGACGAGAAATCCGATGCCCGATTCCACGACCGGATGTCGAGCGAGACCCATCGCGGTGAGGCTCATGACGACGAAGCTTGTGAGGGGTGCGGCTTCGAGATAGCCGCCGGAACTTGGTTGGATGTTGCGAAGTATCGCCAGGGTTTTCTTTCGGGCAAGGTTGCGAAACAACCGCGTAATCGGGTTGCGTGTGGGCCGGTGAACATGACGGACCTGTCCGATGGCGATCAGCGCCGGCAGCGCATAACTCACCACTGACAAACCGAGCCGGCGAAACCAGGTATGCGGGAGCGCGCCCAATTCGAAGGGCAGCGCGGGGATGGATCGCCAGGCGTCGCGACCGCGCCCGAGTCGACCGGTCAGCGCGCACATCGTCAAGATGGGCGCGGCGAAGGTTCGATCTTTACCGTACGCGCTCGTGATTGATCGCGAGATGTGCGAGGGCGTCAACTCACCCATCAGTTGTTCAAGGTACTGTGTCGCGCGACGTTCCGTGTCGGCGTATCGGTCGCTGCTTTGTTCGATCAGCCCAAGTGCGGCCCAGCACAGCGTGGTCGTGCTGATATTGCTCGGGCTGTCGACCGTGTCACCCCAACCGCCGTCGTCGTTTTGGTGATCCACAAGCCAGTCGAACGCGGCGCTGATCAATTGCGTAAGCGGCGGGCTCGAAGCCGTTCGTCGGTCACCGCCAGCCTGCCGGAAAAGCTCCATCGCCGTAATAGCCGTAGCTGTCGACAGCGCGCTACTGGAGAGTTGGCCCTCCCAATGACCGGCTGGAACGCGGGCCGACAACAGCTTCGTTCGCGCGGCGTCAAGCGTTTGCTCTATGGCGGTGCGATCAAAGGACATTGTTCATAAGCTCAGGTGCCCAAGTGCGAGCAGGGCATAGTAGGTGTACTCACTGTCCTCGAAGTCGTCCGCCCAGTGACCACAAAACGACTTGCCGGTCCACAGCGTATCGAGAAAATCGAGACATTGCTCCTTAACGCCGTCAAGGTCTACGTGCATTCCAGACAATGCGTGCAGCGCCGTAGCCGTCGAGAGCAAGTCCGGCAGGGGGGCGTTGGGGAACGCGAGGAAACCGCCTTCAGAATGACAGCACGCCAACATCCACTCGCCCAGTTCTTTCGGAACCGGCTTGTTCGAGTGACGCAGGAGTGTCGCCGCCGCGGCGGTTGTCGGTGTCGTCCCGAGGGCAAGCTCCTTATCGTTGGCGTAGGCGCCGTCGCCTGTCTTTAGTGTGTCGATGCAACGGATGAGTCCGTCCGGATCGGGCATCGCCGTATCCAAGTCTTGATACATACCCAGCGCGAGGAAACAGTGGTACACCGTGCCGGATTGCTCGCCGGGCTCGGCTGCATAGCCACCGTCCTCGCTACGGTATGCACTTAGTCGGTCGAGTATCTTCATAGCGTTCTTTGAACTAACGCCATCATCCGGAAGGTTGGCCCAGCATCGCACAAGACAGGACAGGTGGATCAGATCAAGCTCATCGCCACCGCCGAAGTTTGTGAGGTAGGCGCGAACGGACTCGATTGGCAGTTCGACGCGCAGCGCCGTCAGCGCTTCGAGCACGAACACCGTGTAGTACAAATCGCTCGTACCGGCCCGATCCTTACCCCCGCCGTCCGGGTTGAGTTGGTCGCGGAGGAAGTCGGCGACCCGATCGGCGGATTCATGCAACAGGTTCGGCGCCAGCCTCGCGACCTGCAGCATTTCGAGCCTCAAACTCACTGCAATATCCTTCGATGAGGTTGTCGCCGAAAATTTTTCCGACGACGCGCCGTAACAAACCCTTGAGTGTGGCGTTGTTCACGAAACGCAGGGTACGTGTCGCCTGCTCCGTGTAGGCTTCGAGAAGATCGACCGCCTTCTGTGACACGCCGCGATCGGACAAAATGCGCTGGACTTCCATCACGACGTCATCGTATTCGCGCTCGCGGCGCCAGAGCGATTCGATCAGCTCGGCTTCAGCGCCTTGCTCGGCTCGCTTGTGGGCGATCGCGAGCAGCAGTGAAGGCCGCAGGTCGCGCAGGTCGTTCGAATCGGATTCACTGGTAAAGTCTTCAAGGTCGTCACGAATTTGATATGCGATCCCAAGGGCTTCGCTATACTCGGTGAGCACATCGTGCGTTTCGGCGTCGGCGCCGCCGAAATAGGCGCCGAGGCGCAGCGCGACTTCAAACGCCGGCGCCGTCTTCTGGCGGAAAATGTCGAGCACTTGGAGGGAAGACATCGGCTTGGGGGCGCGTGCCCAGCAGAGCTCCGCACCTTGCCCACGAGCGAGGGTAAGGTGGCCGTGCGCAGCCTGTTGCAACATGGCCACTTTGATACTCGGGTCGCAGTCCAGCTCACCGATCAATCGATAGCCTTCGCCCAATAGAAAGTCGCCGACGTTAAGCGCCACGGGCATGCCGTGTTCGGCGTGAACGGTTTTCTCGCCATAGCGATCGTCGTCCCCGTCTTCGATGTCGTCGTGAATCAGCGAGGCCTTATGAAAACATTCGACCGCGACGGCGAGTTTTTTCAGGTCGTCAGGTGCGGAAAGCACATCGTGTTGCGACTCACCGCGAAGGGCCATGAAGACACATGCTGTGAGGTACGGACGCCAACGTTTGCCGGCGCGGGCCAACCAATCTCGTGCGATAGTTTCGGTCTGACCGTCGCAAACACCCATGATTTTGGAAAGCGAGCCTCCCTCGAACCAGCCCTGAACCCGGCGTTTAAGTTCGTCGAGATCAAGGCGGTACGTCTTGTCGTCGGAAGTCAGGTGAATAACGTCCCACACCCAATCGAGGTCGACGGCTGTGTTGACGCAGTCGTCCTGAAGTAGAGGGATGGCGACACCCGGTACAGCCGTCGCTTCGAGATGAGGGAAACATTTCTCAAGCACGTTGAGGCAACTGACGCCGACGATGGCTTCGATACTTCCGGTCTCGATCATCTTGCGAACAATAGCCGAACCCTCGGCGACAAGGATTGCATAGCCCAGCCGTTCCGCTTCGACCGTCAGATCGTGCAGCGAGCACAGACCGCACTCCTTGCACAACAGTCCGAACTCGTCAAACGGAGCGGGGCAGAGTTCTTCGACGCGAAGGCACTTGGGCAACAGGAGCAACCGTCGATTGTAGGGGATCGTAGCCAGCGTCTCGCGCCATGCCGCGTTGCTCACAAGAACGGCGATGTAATCGTCGAAGATGTCGTCGACGTTCGTTTCGCGCCGGACTTTGACGATCAGCTCGCGAACTTCGTCCATGGTCAGCGGTGGAATCACGCCGTCACGCTCGATTAGCTCGGCCGCAACGCTCTTAAGTTTATCGCGGACGGCCCGATCGTTGGGGATGTTGGATTGGGTGGGGCGGTCGGGTTGTTTGGGAACGCGCGGTGGGAGCGTAATCAGGGAGATCGTCTTAACCGGCGCGGGCAGTGAGCCATCTGCGTTCCTGCGCCCCTCCGTCCCCATCGTCTCCCGGCGCGCGGGCAAAGAACCGTTGCCGTTCGAACCCGCGTTGTCTGTCGGGCTAATGTGGTTCGCACCTGTCGCGCTGACGCGGGCGACTTGAACCGATCCGTTTTTTGAGTTCATCCGGTTACAACCCTTTGATCGAGGCGCCTTCGTTAGCTTGCCGTCGGCGCGGTGGCAACAATCCGTCCTCGTGCGGTGGTGCGGTTAGCCACCTCAACCTGTCGAGTCGAGCCTTGGTCTATCGAGGACAGCCTCCGAAGTATTGGCGACCCGTGTTCACAAGTCGGCCCGCGATGTTAATCATCGTACTACGAGTAAGCTCCGAATCCAAAGAACCAGTGCTTCTTCGCAAAGCGGTACAGCCATTTTTCCTCCGGGATTTCGTGGCCGGGGTTGTGTTGGCTGTTCAACGATTTCATCACGGTCAACTCGACGTACGCCTGTTTTCTGGCCGTGGTATCTTTGGCCCCGTTGCGTTCGAGTAAGTCTTTGAGCAGGTCCGGGCGTTCCAAAACGATACACCCGCGCGTCGCCTTCGCTGCGGTCGTTCGGAAATCCTTCAATAACTTCGACTCGGTCATGGTCTTGAACGCGTCGCCGTCGTTGTCGCGGATGGTTTCCGTCGCGAACTGAATGATGGGGCAGGGTTCAATGTCGCCCCACGGACCTATGTGGTGACTAATGCCTGTCGCAGCCGGACAGAGCGCTTGACCTTTGTCATCCCAGTAGGCGTCAACGACGCCGATTGCCTTGCGGTTGCGCATGTCCATGGCGAAGCGTCGCACGCTCAATACCTGCTCCGGGCGAAGGGCCAAGTGCGGCGCGGCTTCCGGACCGACCGGGCGGTAGGTGTGGTACCAGACATAGTGAACGCCTCGGCGGACCAGTTCGTCCACCCACGACTCGTTCACGAGGTCATCGATATTCGTTTGACACACGCTAGTGGCTACGCCGGTGATCAGGCGATGGCGAATGCACGTTTCGATTCCGCCGAGCGTCTTGTTGAGCACGCCGGATTTGCCGCGACGCTCGTCGCTGACCATCTCCGTACCCTCGACGCTGATCAACACGGTCGCGTTTCCGATACGCCGCAACTCCGACGCGACCTTGTCGGTGATGAAGTGGCCGTTGGTGAAAATCTGGAAGTAACAATCCGGATGCCCTTCAAGCAGTGGAATCAGGTCGGGGTGCATGAAGGGTTCACCGCCGAGAATGCCGAAAAAGCTGTTGCCGTGTTTCTTTGCGTTGTTGATCAGGCGGTTCAGGTCGGCCAGGTCGATGTAGTCCTTCGGTGCGGTGACGTCGATCCAGCATCCTTGACAACGCAGGTTGCAGGCGTTGGTGATTGAAAGGTAGAGGAAGGGCGGAAACGTCTGCCCTTTCTTGAGTCGCTTTTTGAACCGCTGAACCGAACGCATGCCCTTATAGCCGAAGTTGTACGCAAACTTCCACAACAACCTCGCGTCGACCGAGCGTCTCATTCGATTGGCGGTAGCAATAATCATCGTAGTCCTCTACCTCGCACTCCATACCGACAAGCGAGTACCAAGTGTCGCAGTTCGAAGCGTGAATCTCGCGCTCTTAGCCACACACGGCTGGAGCGTGAATCCCGATACCCGCGGCTGGAGCGTGAATCCCTTCTCGCTCCTTCGCATAGCCATTGTGTCGAGTCCATCGCCAACAACAACATCAGATACCCCAGTCATCCTCGGTCGGTGCGGGACGCTGATCCTTCACCGTCTGCGATCGAGCGAGCCGTTTGGTCGTCTTGGCCCGGGCGCGCTCCGCCCGTTCTTCAATATCACCTGCGGATGGCAGGCTCATCAACACTTCGTCCGGAATGTCGAGCGTCGTCTGGAGCTTCTTGAGGCATTTTCTGCGTTCCACGAGTCCGCGCGATTCGTCTCGCTCTGACGAAAATCGCTTACGTGCACCCGATTGCCGTTCGCGTAGTGACTTGTATATGTCACCACCAAGTAGCGAAGAAATATCGACCTTCATGGCCTCGCGCTGGACGTCACCCTGTCGAACCACGTCGCCGTTGATCGGCCCTTTGCTGTACTTGGGGAAAAGGATGGCCACCTCCGGACAGACGCGCGAACAGGCCGGGCAATCGGTCTTGCAGTGGTCGTTGTTGCGGACTTCGATGACGTCGTTGCTGTCCACGCCATACACGTCGAACAGGCAAAAGCTCAGACACTGCATACAGTTCGTGCAACGATCGAAATCAATCACCGGAAACCACGGTTTCCATTCGCGCTCGCGGGCGGCGCCGGCGTCCTTGGCCACCTGTTCGGCCTGACCAACGACGTTGGCGGCGTCGACTCCGGTGATGTCGCGAAAACACATCGAGCGCCCGTTGTCGCTTTGATCGGCGGGCGGTGTTTGCCCGTCGAACTGCCCGAGTACAAGGACGGCTGCATCGTCCGTAGGCGCGACAGTTCCGCCCACGGCCGGGCGGGTCAGTTGGAAACCGCGATCGAGCAGCGACGCCATGGCTTCAAACCGCGATTCGCTGGAAAGCGGCGACGTACCGGGTCCTTCATAGAGCACGACGCGCAGTCTGTGACCTTGCAGTTGGCTCATGACGATGGGGCTCCCCCGACAGCGCGACCGTTAAGCAGTAGCGGGACGATTTCGTCAGCACCCTGCACTCGCATGTTGTGTATCTCTACACCGTCTTCCGGGAGTGTCACGCCCGCGGCATGGAACAACCACTTGACCGCACGAGGATAGCACGCGGCGATCTTCACATCACCCGAACCAGCGATGTTCGCCAGCGTCGGATCTTTTCGTGCAGACATTTCGCATAGATCAGCAACCGCGTCGAACGCCACGCCCGAATCGCTCAGCTGCTTAAGCACAGACCGTTTGACCTCTTTGGGAATGACCTTCGCGTACGTGCAATTGCAGAACAAAATGCGTGGTCCGGTATCGCTCGTACGAGCGTCCGGTGTGACGGCAGTATCTCCGTGATTCTTGATGGGACCGTCGGTCGAAATCATGCGGGTGATCCCTTGGCGCCTTGAGCGGCTACGGATACGCGATGCGTCGGCGTCGGTTTCGACGGGCGGAAGTGCTCCATGTGTTCGATGGCGAGCGACATGCCGGGCGTCCTCGATGCACATTCGTTCAGCGCGACTTCCGTCACGCGCCGAAGCGTTTCGGGGTCGCCTTCCGCTCGAAGGTTGACGATTAGGCGTCCTGACCGAATGCGATCAGCCAACGATTCGCGAAGGTCCGGCTCACCATCGCCGTGTACGAGGCTGATGACCGACAAGTTGCCCGATCGATCCTGAGCGTCGAGCGTGGCCTTGAAATGGGCGATCTCGCAACGCTCGGTTGCAAGCCGGTCTCGAATGCGCACCGTCAGCTCGACAAGAAGCTCGTTGGCGTCAATCAATTCGCGCCCCGCGAGGGCCACAGTGCAGTTCAGCCACCCGAGCAACGCCTCACCTTCGGCATAGTGATCGTAGTCGATGGACATGGTCGGCAAGTCGTCCGGAGACGCGGAGTCCAATCGAGAGAACCAATCGTCCAAGCCGGTCCCATCGCGCGCCGAGCAGCACAGCACGTTGCTCCTCGGGAATTCAGCGCAGAGGGCGTCGACAAGTGATGTTCGCAGCGCGTGGTCGATCGAGTCGCACTTGTTGACTACGATGATGTCGGCTTCTTCGAGTTGCTTGCGGTAGACGTAGGCGACCTTGGACGAGAACGAACGCCCCTTCGCCAGCCCCAGAATTCGCGCGGCGCGTATCGGATCAACAAGCACACTCAACGGGGCGATGGTGAAGCGATCGCCGTAGATGCGTCGTAGAGGGTAACTGACCGTAGCGACCAAGTCCGTGCAACTGCCCACCGGTTCTGCAACGAACACGTCGGGGGCGCTCGCGGCGCTGAGGTTGTCTGCGGCTTGGACCAGAGAATCAAACCGACAGCAGAAACAACCGCCGGCAATCTCCGCGACGTCGAACCCGTAGGATCGCAGCAACGTCGTGTCTACAAGACCGTTGCTCTGGTCGTTGCAGATCAAACCGACCCGGTTGCCGCCGTCGACGAGATGACGAGCGAGTTGGGCGACGGCGGTGGTCTTGCCGGCGCCGAGAAAACCGCCGATCATGATGTATCGGGATTGTTGTTTGGACGCGCCGGTCATGCACTTTTCCCCAGCATGCGGTCGATCGTGGCATCGAGCACAGCCGAGTAGCCGTCGACGTCCACACAGTCAGAAGTTCTCGACCCTTCAAGCGAATAAAGCCAACCATCGCCGTACGGGTTGGTTTGGATCAAACTGATGTCCTCGTCAAGCAACGGGTTGCCGCCTTTGAAACGACCATCGAGCGGGCTGAACAAATCCGTCACGGCCTTGAATCCTTCCACCCAGCCAATCACTTCGCCGACCTTCGTTGGTGCGTCCACTCTGAGCTCGAAGTCAAACTCCACCGCATCGCCGAGCACGCGCGTCGCGAACCTTGTGAACCCGATGCGCCAAACATTCCTCTCGTGCTCAAGAAGCCAGAGATGACCGGCCGTGTACAAACGGTCCCGATGCAGGCGGGTCGAAAATGTGGCTCGCTTGTAAGCAACGTAGTTTCCCAGCATCGTGTCACTGCGTCGGTGCATTGCGGTCTCGGATCGAACGACGCAACTGCACTGTTCTCGCATCCTAGTCTGTAGCGCGAAACCGCTCGTTCATGACTCTGTCCCTGAATGACAACTGTGACCGCGACCTTAGCAAAGTCTAGCTGCTTTCCAAGGGAAGCACCACAACGTATTCCCGAGGCGACAAAAGAACACATACGGATCGGGTAGGGTGGCGCTGGTCGTTGGCGAACGTCGAGTCGGTTGACATCGGGCGGTTGTAACGGCCGCGCGATTCAAGACACGGTAACCGTCTCAAACTGTGGGTTTGTTAACGTGTCTGATCTCCTGATCCCGGACCGTTCGGCAGTGGTACGGTTCGATGTTACACGTCTGTGGCAAACCGGCGTTACGGAATGTGTCAATCGGGTGCGCGCGTTTCGTATCTATACGAGGAGTGAAAGGACGGCAGTTTGAGATGTCAGTGCGCATCCTCTCGGGCGTGGTCGTGTTGCGGGGATGAGCGAGCGCACACATGATCGTGTGAACAACGTGGTATCGAGCACGGCACATGACCGAGTTCAGCAGCGTTACCGAGACGAAGACACAGTGTTGTTCCGACGGTAAGGCTGGGTCCCTAACAGCCCGTCGAAGAAGTGTGGCACCGGATTCCAGCCGGTGATCGATTAGCGATTTCCGCCTCTTGACGGGAACGCAGTCCGTTGTCTCGGGTGGGTTCGAAGCGGCGCGCTCGAATACTACCGGTGTTTACCAGGCTGTTGAGTGGTGTACCACATCGCCTTCAGTTTGCTGACTACTTGCGCGCGACACAGGAGCGATGCCAGGGTTTCCACCGTGATCTAAGAACGCCAAATATGCGGCACTACTCCACGCCGCCGCCTGGGCCTGCCGTCCTCAATTAGCGTTCCGATCTCTTGCTGGGTCCGAGAATACCTTGGTCATGTGTGAGCGGCTGTCGAAAAGCGTACAAGAATTTTGATTTTGTGCTTATCCGCTGGCCCCACCTGTACGATAGACGTATTAACCCGGAATTCGGGCCACTACGCGACGGTGTCGCGACCAACTCCTGCGCCGATCGTCGCCTACAGCATATACGCCGACTAAATAGACTCGTTCCGGCGACCGCTTACGGAGGACGGTGTGATGGCTACGATCATCTACTGGTTCATCGATCTGTTTGACGGGTTCGTGCCGCTCATTAGGCTCGGCTCGGAAGGTTAGTGCTCTTTTCGGCGATCGATTGAAGGGCAATGTGGCCCATCGCTTTAGCCGTGGGAGACGCGAATCGATGTTGGATTCGAAACACCCCACCTCTGAAGAAGTGGACCAGTCAGTTCAGATGCAGCCCCTCAACGAGACGCTGACAAGACGCTAGACCTTTTTCACCATCCTGTCGTGTGACGACATCGCGTGGTCTCACGATCTTGGGAAGCGATTCAGGAGTGTTGGCCATGCCAATCTATCCATTGTCCTTTCGAGAGGACCAAGCCGTTCGGTGGGTCGGTAGGGGGGCGGTGTTGTTCGCCGTCGTTGTTACCGTGCTGCTTGGAGCCGTTTCCTCCGCTTCAGCGGTAGGGTAACGGTTCCCTCGGTCGCAAACGTTAGCCCGTTCATCGATTGCCTCTTACGCTCGGCAATGCGATGGCGGTTGCGGGTGAACTCGACGAGCAGCGACCCGATCATCACGGTCAACAAGCAGAACCCCGCCATCCCCACATGGATCGCAGCGAACCCATCGGCCAAGACGATGGTGGCGTAACATATCCCAGAAAGTACCGCGACCACCACAAGTAGCGTGCGACGCATGCCTCGCCGTTCCCAAAGCGATAGTGTCGCAAGGCGAATCGGAACGAGGAACCCGACCACAGCCATCGCAACCATCAACAAGTACTTGGGCGTACCCAGCGGAGACGCCAGACGCACGTAGCTGCGGTTGAGCAGACCGGCGATGGCATCGCCCACGAGATAGCATCCCGGTACGGACGGTTCGACGGTCGCGCCGTACTTGACGCTGTGGCGATCTCCCTGGAACCCGAAACGCGGCGTGCGTAGATCGCCCACGATCACGAGTTTCCCCGCGATCTGTGTCTCAAGTTCCTCGTCCGCAGCCGTCAACAGGCGCTCATAGGCGACGGTCCGCCGCGACCATTCCGTCGGCGATTCAAGCCGCATTGTACTGAGCGCGACCATGTCGCCGGCGCGGACGGAGAGATCGTCACGTTTCTGAGCAACAACTTTGGTTAAGTCAATTCGATCGCGTTCGCGCAAGTAGGCTCCAGGCCGAATCTCGCAGAGCACATCCAGATGTGCGTTCCTCCCTGTCCACTCGATGTCCAGGTAACCCTCGGGGTGACGAAGAGCCGCTACGGTCGTGAGCGTAAGGGCTGGTATGATCAGGTTGTCGTTTGGTTTATACGCCAGCACAAACGCGCCCGGACGCTGCACCATGTTGCGGGCGACGATGGCGCCGTGTCGCAGTCGGAACCCGAGACGATCAGACAGTCCCCGGCTCAGCTCCGGTCGCGCTTCGTGGTCATAAGTGTCAGAGGCGAGGATGACCGGAACGCCGATACGTTCGAGGTGTTCGATGGCGTCGGCCAATTCCGCGTCCGCTGGTTGTTCAGAACGGAAGTAGAAATCCCAGGCAACACCTGCGGGGCGGACCCGTGCGAGTCGACGCAAGAGTTGGGCGTGAACGCCGCGCCAGGTTGGCATGGCGCTGGTGACGCCGCTCTGCCCGATCGTCGGCGCCAGCTCTCGAACCACATTGACGGTCTCGTCCGAAATGCCCACAATGACGATCCCGTCACGCGGATTGGTCGAGTGACCGTGCCCGGCGTCTAGTTGCGCCAGTGGTTGATGCTCGACGCGATCGACCCGCCATCCCACGCTGAACATCATCGTAGTCAACCAGAGCGTGGCTGTGGTCATAGCGACAAAGACGGCAGCAAATGGCCAGCGCGATCGTGTGGCAGCGCCGACGGCCAAGCGTTTCAGTTGGTACGGTATCCAGAGCGATTTCGTGGTGATCGGCTGTCCGTCGAGGTAGCGCCGGATGTCGTTTGCGAGCGTACGCGCGGACGATAGTCGGTCCTCCGTCTCCCAGGTAAGGCATCGCTGCAACAGCACGTCGAGGTCGCGTCCTCGGGGGAGGGACGAGAGGTTCGGCAACTGTGGCAGTTCCTTGCGGATGCGATCCAAGACGGCTTCGTGAACGGGCTTGTCCGGCGTCGACTTGAGTGAGTAGGGGTATCCGCCGTCGGTTACCAGTTCGTGTAGAATGATGCCCAGTGCCCAGATGTCGCTGCGTTCATCGATCCGTCCGACCGCACCACCCCATGCTTGTTCCGGCGACATGTACCGGAGTGTCCCGATGATGTCACCGGGATGTGTGATCGTACCGCGTACGTCGCTACTCCAATCGATCGCGTTGACGGAGCAAATCCCGAAGTCAAGTATGTGCGGTTGGCCGTCGGCGTCGACGAGTATGTTGCGTGGCTTGAGGTCTCGATGCGTCACGCCCAAGTCATGGGCGTCAGCCACGGCAACGCAAATGCGCTCGAAGACTTCGAGTTTGTGCGCCAGGTCATGTTCCGTGGACACAAAGTATTCGTCGAGGTGCTTGCCATCAACAAGGTCCATGACGAAGTACATTTCGTCGTCGGCTTCGCCCGAGTCAATGCACTTGACGATACCCGGCGAGTCCAGCTTCTTGAGCACCGTGATTTCGCGATCGAAGCGGCTCTTCTCCATATCGCCCGGTCGCGTGAGCACTTTCAATGCGACGATGCGCGGCCTGTGACCCAGACGCCAGGCCTTGTAAACCACTCCGAATCGACCCCGTCCGAGTTCCCGAACCACTTGGCAATCTGGGATTTCCGGCTTGATCGCTCCGCGACCCAGTTCCTTCAGGCGCGTCATACAGGCGGGGCAGTCGGCCAGGTGCGCTTCGAGCTCCGGCACGGCGTCTTGCGCCAGCCCGTCCGCAGCGTAGGCGTGGAGCTTCGACCGATCTGGACATTCGACGCTGTGGGACACGCTTGATCCATCTCCACGACGTTTCACACGGCCTGTGGGGCGTACATACGGCGCACGAAGCTAGATATCGGTTCGACGCATCGCTTTTGGTCAGGCGAATGGTTGAACCGGCCCTGGCATGCCCGTGCGGTGGGGAGTCGTACGGCAGAGATTCAATTTGGGCAATCACGCCGATAGTGAGCCGACGTGGGTCGCGGGTGCTTGAGGATCAGAAATCGTGGGCGGGGGCGTCGACGCGCTCGTCTATGTGTTGTTGAGTGGACTGCTCGCCGTCGTACGAAAACAGGATCGGTTCGTCGTCGATTCTGGCGTTCAGGTGTACCGGGCGTTTCCAAATGTGGTGGATGTTCTTGAGTGTTTCCAGGGCGTACTTGATGTCGATGTCCGCGCCGGCGTGGCGGTGCGTTAGATAGAGTTCACCGCGGTTTCGGAAATTTCCATCGGTCACGAAAATGTATGGCTGACCGTGGTTGGCCAGTGCAAACAATAGCTGGCTCTTGATCTTGTCGAAGTCCCGATTGACCACGACCATTCGTTGCGTGTTCGGATCATAGCGATAGTGATAGAGGTTCTGCGCCTCGACGAATTCCGGCGTTAGGAACTCATCAAGAAACGTCACGTCATTGTAGACAGCACGTACCTGAAAGATTTTTTCACGCCCTGGGCTTCCGCGACCAATTACGCGTTCCTTCGGTATTTTTTCCTTGCCCCAGACGCGACGCACGGCCATGTCGTCGCAGGCGTCGAATTCCGGACCGTATCGCCCGGTGTTCCAACGCAGTTCGATATCTCGGAGTAATTCGATACCCAGCTTGTAGGGGTTCAGTCGCCCCGGCGAGGTGGCCAGCGTTCCGGAGTGGTGCTCGCAATAGTCGATGAGTTCGTCGTCGTTAAGGATGTACCGCGTCATGAGCGTCGAGTGCCAATAGCTCGCCCAGCCCTCATTCATGATTTTCGTTTGCCCTTGCGGCGCGAAATAGTACATCTCTTCACGGATCATGGAGAGGATGTCAGCCTCCCAATCTTCTATGGGGGCGTTCTCAAGCAGGAAAAGCAGCACGTCGCGAACGGGTTCAGCCGGGAAACGACCGCTGTCTTGCGCCGCCTCTTCCCGTAGGCGCGTTCGCTCCGCCGTCATCACGTCGGGCGGGTTGATGTAGCGATCCATATAACCCTTGGCGGGGTATCGTGCGGCCTCCCGCGTGTGGTTCACGGCCGGTTGGCTCTTCGGTTCGAGCTGAGGGTTACGCCGAACGAACACAGAGTGTGCGTCAATCAAGTTCTCCAGCGACAGCAACGTCTCGATGAACTGCTCGACGCGTTCGATACCGTGTCGTTCGATGTATCGGCGAACCCGAGTCGCGTGGTTGGCCATCTCGTCGATCATGCTGCGATTGGTCTTCGAGAACCAGACGTTGTGCTTGAAGAAATCGCAGTGGGCGTAGACATGGGCCATCACCGTCTTGTGGTCAACGAACATGTTGTCGGCCAGAAGATAGGCGTAGCACGGGTCGTTATTGATCACCATCTCGTAGATGCGGCCTAGACCATAGCGATGCTGCTTGCGAAGGCGTTCGTACTCCATCCCGAACCGCCAGTGTGGATACCGCTTGGGGAACCCGCAATATGCAGCCACTTGCGACATCTGCTCCGACGAGAGCATTTCAAAAATCGTGGGGTAGAAGTCGAGACCTTCCTGCCGCGCATACTCCGCGATGATCTCCGCCTGTTCGGCGATTTCCTTCGGCAATTTGATATTCATAACGGCCTCTACTTCCCCGCCGAAAAGAACGTCTTGATGCTATCGTAGATGTCGTCTTTCGTGTTCACGCGGCTGGTGATGATCGTTTCTTGGTCACCGAGTTGCTCGTGCAATACGTTGATGAAGTTGCCGCTGCCGTACGCGCTGGCGACCTGGCAGTATCCGAACAGGTTGAGGTTGGGCAGTAGGTTCTCGGTCAACAGCGAGCAGCATTCTCGACTGTCCGATTCGCTGCTGTTGTCGCCGTCGGAAAAATGGAACAGGTAGATGTTCCATTCTTCCGGTGAATAGTTGTGCTCAATCAGCGCCCTCGCCAGCTTGTAGGCGCTGCTGATACGTGTCCCGCCGTCCTCGCGAATACGGAAAAACGTTTCCCGATCGACCTCGCCGGCGCGCACGTCGTGAACGATGTACCGACTCTCGATGCCTTGATAATTCCTGCGCAACCACGCGTCAATCCAAAACGCTTCGAGGCGTACGAGTTCCTTCTGCTCGTCACCCATCGATCCGGATATGTCCATCATGTAGATCAGGACGGCGTTGGATTGTGGTTTGAGGATCGTCTTCCAACTTCGGTACACCTTGTCGCGGCGTTCGAAGATGATTGTCGGCCTGTCCGGGTTGTAGAACCCCGACATGATCTGCCGGCGTAGGGCCCGTTTGAATGTGCGCTTGAAGTGGCGGAGTGACTCCGGACCGGCTTGTCGGATACCGCTATACCGATCGCGCTCGGCGGAAATTCGGTGCTTACCCCTTGGCTTGATCCGGGGTAACTGGAGTTCTTCGCCAAGGATTTCCGCCAACTCTTCGAGGCTGATGTCAACCTCAAGTATGTGCTTACCCTCTTCCGTGCCGCCCGCACCGGCTCCGCTTCCCTGCACCGCGTCTCCGGGTTTGCCGTCCCCCGTCCCGACGCCGGCGTCGTTGTTGTCGCCATACCGAAAATGCGGCATGTCGATCCCGCGAACGGGGATGCTGATGTACTTCTTGCCTTCTCGCCCGATCAGTTCGCTCCGCGTCAGGAACTTACGCAGATCCTTGCGGATCCGTCCCTTGACGATCTTGCGGAACCGCTGATGGTCGTTATTGATTTGCAGGATCATGAAAAACCTAACTCAAGATCGAAGGTCGATGATCGAGGGCTCTGGTACGACGGTCTGTTGAACCTCGGACTTCCTCTTATTCGTCTTGCTTCGTGTCACCGCGTGCGAAGATGCTGGCCACGTAGTTCAGGACGTCCGTGGCGCTGGTTTCGTTGTAGCCGAAGTACTTGATCAGACGCTGTTTCACGACGTCGATCTTCGCCTGCGTCTCATCGTCCACCACACCGGATACGACGTTCTTGAGCTTGATGGTGTCGCGCTGATCTTCGAACAGCTTGAGTTCGAGCGCCTTGTGCAATCGGGCGTTGGTCGCGAACTCAAACTTCTTGCCGTCCAGAGACAGAGCCCCGATATAGTTCATAATCTCCTGGCGGAAGTCGTCCTTTCGGCTTTCGGGAATGTCGATCTTTTCTTCGATCGAACGCATGAGTCGCTCATCCGGCTCTTCGTCCTTGCCGGTGTAGCGGTTACGCACACGTTCATGCTGAGTATAGGCACGAACACTTTCGATGTAGTTCGAGCAGAGTCGGGCGATGGCGTCCTCGTCGGCGCTGATGGCCCGCTGGACCTCGGACTTCAATATGTCCTCATACTCCTCACGCACCACGCCGAGCAGCTCGCGATATCGTGTCTTGAGTTCCTCGTCGGTAATCAGGCTGTGGTGCGCCAAGCCCTCTTCGAGTTCGTTCATCACCATGAACGGGTTGATGCATTTCTGCTGGATGGCCTGGTCGGATACCAAGGCGTTGGACAGCTTGTCTTGGATATATCGTGGGCTGATGCCCTGTAGGCCCTCGCGCGGCGTCTCCGCCCGAAGCTCGCGAACCGAGTCTTCCGTGTAGTTTGGTATACCCTTGCCGTTGTACAGTTTGAGTTTCTGCATTAGCGTCAAACCGGGTTTCTTGGGCTCCTCAAGCCGGGACAGCACTGCCCACATGGCCGCCGTCTCGATGGTGTGCGGCGCGATGTGAATCCCGCGAATGCGTTCTTTGTTGTAGTCCTTTTGGTAGATCGCAACTTCGTCATCAAGCCTGGTGTTGTAGGGCACGTCGATTTTGATCGTGCGATCCCGGAACGCCTCCATCATGTCGTTCGATTGCAGCTTGCGGTACTCCGGTTCGTTGGTGTGCCCGATGATGACTTCGTCGATATGCGTTTGTGCGAACTTCTTCGGCTTGATCACATGTTCCTGTGACGCGCCCAGAAGATCGTAAAGGAAGGCGACATCGAGTTTGAGGACTTCGATAAACTCCACAATGCCGCGGTTGGCCACGTTGAGTTCCCCGTCGAAGTTGAACGCTCGCGGATCGCTGTCGCTGCCGAACTCCGCAATCTTTCGATAGTTGATGTCACCGGTCAGCTCGGTTGAATCCTGGTTCTTTTCGTCCTTCGGCTGGAACGTGCCGATACCGATGCGGTCCTTTTCGCTTAGGACCAATCGGCGCACGGTGATGTGATCAAGGACTTTTCGCCAGTCGCCGTCATACCTGATCAGCATGTCTTCGAACATCTTTCGGCAGAATGGATCGAGCGCCCCGTCGACGTGGACGTGCATGGAGGCGTCCGACCCTTCGTTGATCTGAGCGAGAACTTCGGCGCGTGCTGCAGGGGGGATCAACTTGAGCGGTTCCTCGTGCATCGGGCACGGATGCGAGATCATGTTGCCGTCTTCGTCCGGGACATTCCACGTGAACGTGTACAAGGCCCCTTCATCGAGGCGGGAATAGTATTCCATACCCTTCTTCAACAAGCGGGCGATCGTGCTCTTGGACGATCCGACCGGCCCGTGCAGAAGAAGGATTCGCCGCTCGGTACCGTAGTGGTGCGCGGCTGACTTAAAAAAGTCCACGAGGTTCATCAAGGCGCTATCTAAACCGAAGATGGCGTCGGCGCCGTCGTCGAACGGATCAGCGAAGAAGGGGTAGCGCATCAAGTCCTGTCGCATCCACGTGTAGCGCTCGCAACCGAAGTGCAGGATCATGTCGTAAATGCGCTGAAACGCATCCCGCGCCACCTGCGGCTTCTTGATCACGAGTTCGAGATACTCAGAGAACGAACCCGTCCAATGCTGCTCTCGAAAACGGTCAGGGTTCATGTGCCCGTCGACAACAGAGAAAAGATCTTCCGGTCGCGTCATCGTACCTTTCCTCCAAATGAAGAGGCTGGCATCAAATTGTGCCCGCATCGTGCCCGCTGATTCCAACCGTCAGCCAGCCGCTATTCCCACGCGCGACGGCCACACACCGTCGCTTGTTCAGTCACGCACCCACCAACTCCGGTCGCACGGAGTACGCACCGGAAACCCTGGCGATTATAGGACGGCCGTCCATTCGAATCAACAGGCGGCATACCTAAGTGTCTGTCGTGCAATTGGTTACAAGCCGTCACGCTTCGGTCGCGTGACGATTCTCTACGCTAGACGTGCTGGATATCGGTCGCCGAGACCGGTGTGGTTGGCTAATTCCATTTGCCGTCTGTCTTCGATCGGCGGCGGAGTTTTATGGGTACACGGATGGGTACACGGATTGAGGAATGCACCGAAGCTGAGAAGTCGAGAAGTCGAGAATCCGACGATCGAACGCCCTTCGAACTTAGCAGCCGGTTCGAAAAAGTGTGGCACCGGCTTCCAGCCGGTGATCCATTAGCGCTCTTCCGCGTTTGACCGGGTGCAGCCCGTAGACACGGACGGACGGGCTGCGACACGCCATGATATCAGATTCGCTAAACAGACTGCTGGGGTGTTGACTGTAGCACTTCGACCTTCTTCTTCCTTGGCGGGTCGAAGAATGGCTTCTTGACTATGGTTGCCGGGACGGTGTGACGTACATACTCAACAGTGACTTCGATGAGCAGCTCTTCGCCGATACGTCCGTGGGCGGCGTCGACTGTGGCGAGTGCTAGGTTCTTCTTGAGCGTCGGCGACCACGAACCGCTTGTCGCTTGGCCAACTTGAGTGCCGTTGCGGGTGTAGATCGGCACCGCGTCGCGCCACGCGCTCGTGCATACTTCCGGCGGAAGACCGTGCTTCGCATAAAGCGCTTCAAACGAATCCCACTCGATTTGTAATCCAACGAACGCGCGCTTCGGACCGGACCGTTTCTCGACCTGCAGTGCATCGCGACCGACGAAGGGCGCTCGGTCGACGTGAACGGTCCACCCTAGCCCCGTCTCAAACGGCGTGGATTTTCTCGAATCGATCAGGCAATGATTGGCGCTGAAATAGTCCACGCCGTTCATAATGAATCCAGCTTCGACCCTGCACATGTCCAGCGCGTCCAGCCCGGCCGGTTGGATTCCGAATTCGCGCCCGTTGGCGATGAGCGCATCCCACAGCGGTACGGCGTGTTCGTTGTCGACCCAGATTTCATAACCGAGGTCGCCGGTATATCCGGTTCGTGTAACCACGGCGTTGAACCCGTCGATGGCGGTTTCCCTCAGTCGAAAAAACTTGAGGTCGCACAAGTCGGCGTCGCAGGTCTTCTGAAGAATACCAAGTGACGTGGGGCCTTGCAGTGAGACCACGGCGATACGGTCGGTGCTGTCCTCGATCTGCACATCGTACCCGGGGGCGTACGTGCTCAGCCACGCCAGGCTTGGCTCGGCGGCGGTCAGTCGGAAGCTCGATTCGCCAAGGCGCCAAACCGTACCGTCGTCAATAAGCTTGCCGGACTCGTCGCACCAGCAACCATAGCAGACCTGTCCGATTTTGAGTTTTTGAGCATCGCGGGCCATGACAAACGCGAGAAACGCCGCCGCGTCCTTGCCATGCACTTCATACTTGAACAACGGCGTCACATCGATCAGCCCGGCGGCGTGGCGAAACGCGAAATATTCTCGTTCGTGATACGGGTTGTACGAGGCCACCGCATAGTAGCCTGCCCAATCCTTCCACCGCATGCTCGCGCAAGCCTCGGATGTTCTTGGATGAAACGGGGAGGGTATCGCCATAGCGCTTTGATCCGAGTTTGTTGTCTGTAAGCACGACCCGGTCGGCGCCAGCGCCAGGTCATGCCCATCATGTCAATTCAATTGCCGCCGGTTGCGCCATACATTCGCTTGTTACGTCGTCGGGCTCCGAGCACGAAGACGACCAGCGCCGCAAGGATAATGACGCCGCCAGCCACCGTCGTCAATGGTACCGTTTCGCCGACCGCGACAAAGGACCAAATCGGATTCAGCACCGGCTCGGTCATGGTGAGCAGGGCGGCTTGATGAGCCGGCACGCGAGCAAGCCCCAACGTGTAGAGGTAATAAGGCAATCCGAATTGAACCACGCCCAAGATGGCGAGATAAACCAACGACCGAAAGGAAATCGTGAACCCATCGACGAAGAGCACGAAGGGCAGCAGAAGAACGGCCGAGCCGAGCATGCAGGCCACGGTGACGGCTGCCGGGTCGGCGTCACGCATCAGCCGGATCATCAGCGTCAGTAGACCGAAGAACAACCCGGAGCTCAGCGCGACGGTCAATCCGGCAAGGTCGGTGGACATGTTGCCCCCGAAGATCACCGCGACGCCGGTCATCGCGATCACCAGGATCCACACGTCTCCGCGTCTCGGTGATTCGCGCAACAGCAATGGCGACAGCAGGAAGATCCAAGACGTGGACGTATATTGCAATATGATCACGTTCGACGACCGCGTCATGGTGTTGGCCACGACGAAGCAGGCCGTCATTATCGTGAAGAAAATGACGCAGGCGATAGCTTCAGGCCGCACCGCGCGACGGCTCAAGACGCCGGCAGTCGCTGGCGTCGCTCCTCCGTGAATATCTTCTCGCGCGCTTGATGAGTTTCGGTGATGGCGGTTACGCAGCAGTGTCTGAAACTTTCCCCACGCCATGGGCAGAACAAATAGTCCCGCAAGGAGTGAGCGATAGAACGCGATCGTGACGCCATGCGGTCCGGCACCGTCTTGATGCGTGAGCTTGATCAGGGCGCCGCTGAGGCTCCAAAGTGCGCCCGATGCAAGCAGCAGTCCGACGCCGACCACGTAGCGGCGTCGTGCCTCGGCCGCATCTTCGAGGGCGGCGGATGTCAAAGGATTGTCGTCAAGAGTCTCTACAACTTTCGATTCCAGGCTTTCCGGGCTGCCATGTTCCAATTCGGTTACTCTTTAGCGTTCGTACGAACGCTGTGCCGTGAATCCCTTCTCGGCACCAACCGGGGAGCGAGAAAGGATTCACGCTCCAGCGTTCGTAGATGCTGTGCCGTGAATCTCGCTGTGCCGTGAATCCCGCTGTGCCGTGAATCTCGCTGTGCCGTGAATCCCGCTGTGCCGTGAATCCCTTCTCGGCACGTACTTGGAGGATCAACCCTAGCGTTTCGATCGCACCTTGAAAAGCACACCTCCCGCGTAGGTTCGTCTGCGCATGAACTTGACGAAGCCGTATCGAACTGCTGTACTAACGCCGTATCAGCCCCTTGAGCAATGCTGACCATCTGCTGCAACGTGTCGGCCATGGCTGACCCTCTGGTGTAGCACTGGTTTCCAGCCGGTGTAGGCGAAACTTGGGCGCAGGGACAGCACTTGTTCAATGGCTTGATAGGGTCGGCGGAGTCATGAGCTTCTAAGAACGTGTGTGGGAAGACGTATTAGGCGGTTTGCGATGAACCGAGCCGCGACCGTGAGGGATCGCTTTCAAGCTGTCGCGATAGGCTCCAAACGTCCGCTTCCTGACGGGCGCGGCTCGGCAAGATGCGTCTCGCAACGTTCTATGAATTTTCGGATGCGCACGCCCGGTCGCGCGTGTGCTCTGTCGACGCATGAATAGATTGACTTTGGAAGGAGGGCTGCTTTGGCCTTTATTCGATATTCGTCATTTCAAAAACCACTCACGATGCTGTCCCGTGCAACCGTCATCGCCGTCGTCTTTCTTGCCGGATGCGTAAGCGCGCCGCTGGCCGGACGAGTGGCCCATGCCGCGGGGGCTGAGAATGGATTGACCGCTCAGAACGGTTCGACACGCTTCGTTGATCCTGCGAACCTCGACCCGAACATTCCGACGCCGATCTCCGTCGTCGGGCATGCGATGGGCGACGGGGCGGTTCGATATGAACCCGCTATGCGATACCTGCGTGCGCTCGCCGAGTCCTCTCCGCTAATCACCATGACACCCTACGCCACGTCGCACGAGGGACGCCCGCTATATTTCCTGACGATCACGAGCAAGGCCAACCATAATCGCTTGGACGAAATCAAGGCCAACAACGCCAAGCTGGCCGACCCGCGAACGCTCGCCGACGATGCAGAAGCGCAGCGCATCCTCGACACGCAACCGGGCATCGCCTGGTTGGCGTATTCGATACACGGTGACGAACTGTCCAGTACCGATGCAGCAATACAACTCGCATTCCAACTTGTAGCCGGAGTCGACGAGCAGACCCGTAGCCTGCGTGACGAACTCGTCATCCACATCGATCCGCTTATGAACCCGGACGGACGCGAGCGCTACCTCGCGCAGCTTCAGACGCTCGTGGGCAAGATTCCCAATACCGACCATCAGTCCATGCAACATTCGGGACTCTGGTCAGCCGGGCGGGGCAATCACTACCTGTTTGACTTGAACCGTGATTGGCTGATGCAAGTTCACCCGGAGACTCGGGGCCGTGCGGCCAGGATCATCGAGTGGAACCCTCAACTCGTTGTCGATGCGCACGAAATGGGGCCGCTCGAAACCTACCTGTTCGACCCGCCGCGCGAACCGATCAACAACCATGAATCTCCGACGACGATGTCGTGGCGCCACCGCTTTTCCGCAGACCAAGCCAAGGCGTTCGATACACACGGTTGGAGTTACTACACGCAGGAGTGGTACGAAGAGTGGTACCCCGGCTACACCAATTCGTGGACCGCACTACAGGGGGCCGTCGGTTTGCTCTACGAACAGGCCGGCGTCGACGGTGCAGCCGTCAAGCAACGGGCCGGCAACATGTTGACGTATCACGACTCCGTCTTTCATCATCTTACGAGCAGTCTTGCGAACTTGGAGTCGCTCCGCGCCAACCGGCGAGCGATCCAGGCCGACTACCTAAAAGATCGGCGTTGGGCCGTGTCGGCCGATCGTTCGGGATCGGAAGCGTTGCTCGTGATCCCGCCGAAAGACGACGCCCTCCTGCATCGTTTCGCCGATGTGCTGCTGCGCCACGGCTTGGAATTCGGATATGCGAAGGCGCCGTTCCTGGCGAGCAACGTCTCGTCGCAATATGGCACGCGAGAAGGGAGCCGATCGATGCCGGAAGGCACGTTGATTCTTCGTGCCGCTCAGCCGCGTCGACGGCTGCTCGAGGCCCTGTTGGAATTCGATCCCCACATGTCCGACGAGTTCCTTCAGGATGAGCGAAAAGACCTCGAAAACCACCGCGGTACGCGCATGTACGACACGTCGGCGTGGAACCTGTGCATGGCCTATGGCGTCGACGCGTATTGGGCACGTGACCTCCCTGATGACGTGCCGTACCGGGCGCCAGTAGTCGGCGACCGCGACAGGGAACCCCGACCGGAACTTGGGCGTGACGAGAAAAACGTCACGGCGCGGAAGCGATATGGTTATGTCGTCGATGGCGCGAGTGGCGACATCTATCGTCTTATCGCGCGCCTGCTCGACGCGAACATCAAAGTTCGCGTGGCGCGAGAACCGTTCACGGTTGGTGGGATTGACTACGACGCGGGCAGTTTGCTTCTTCGAAACAACGAAAACCAACCAGTGTCAAGAACCGAAGGCGGAAGGTCGCGGGCTAGCGAGACTGCGAACCATCAATCATCGAGCCTTCATTCTACGCTTCGTCAGTTGTCCGCCGACTTGCATCTTGCCATTCGTCCAGTCGACACCGCGCTGTGTCAAGATGGTCCGGACTTGGGCGGTCAGCGGTATGCGTTGTTGCAGCAGCCGCGCGTCGCCATCGCTACGCAGTGGCCGGTGTCCACGTCGTCCTTCGGTGCGATCTGGCACCTGTTGGACGCGCGGGTTGGTTTGCGCGTATCGCCGATCAATCTGCAGGGCATCGGCTACGTCGATCTGCGCAGCTACAACGTGCTTGTGATTCCTGAAGCAAGGGGCGGCGGAGCGCTCTCGGCGATCATCAACGACGGCGTGCTTGAGAAACTGGGAAAGTGGGTTGAAGGTGGTGGCACGCTGGTTGCGATCGGCGCGTCAGCGGCCTTCTTCGCCAACGAGAATCGTGAACTTTCGTCCGTACGACTCCGGCGCGACGTGCTCGGTGAGCTCGAAATCTACGACGAGGCCTTGCAACGTGAGCATGACGCGCGAACGGTACAACTGGACAGCAAACGCATCTGGGGATCGGGTGACATTGAGCACAGTGAGCCCGAATCGAATGATGACAAACATTTTGGTGCGTCGGGCGACGACGACAAACTTGGCCGCCAAGACGCGTGGCGGCGGATGTTCAGCCCCAACGGCGTCATGGTCCGCGCCGACTTGAATTCCGAGCATTGGCTGAGTTTTGGTGTGGCCGCCAGCTTGACCGAGGAACATCAAATGCCCGTCATGTTCACCGGCGCCAACGTGCTCATGGCTAAGCATCCTGTCCAGGTACCCGTTCGTCTGGCACCGATCGGGCAACTGCGAATGGCCGGTCTACTTTGGCCCGAGGCGCGACAGCGCATGGCCAACAGCGCCTACGCCACCGTGGAGCGTTTGGGCAACGGGCAGATCATCCTGTTCGCGTCCGATCCGTTCTTTCGGGGCTACTTGGAGGGAACGGGGCGTTTGCTTCTGAACGCAGTCTTGCTCGGTCCCGGTCTCGGGGCGTCACATCCCGCCCCGTGGTAGCGTCGACGTGGAAATCAGCGTAAGCAGACCGTGGACGAAGTGTGGCACCGGCTTCCAGCCGGTGATCCATTAGAAGGCATGTGAGAAGCCTCGTTCCGAGACGCGCCCGTGGGGAAGCGATCCTGGCTAGCTGGCGAAAACCGCTTCCTCACGGGCGCGGCTCGGTTCATCGCAAACCCTCAAATACGTCTTCTCGCACGCGTGTTTCGCGACTTCCCCCTCTTGTCGGGGACGCCGCCCATCGTCGGAGGCGTGATCGCGGCGACGCGCTCAATTACCAGCTTTCTTCAACAGGCTGAACGGGGTGAGGTCGGACCGGCGGGCGTGCTTTGTGGCCCATGCGCGTGAAGGACGCATGACCGTTTCTTTTTCGACACGAACGCGAGTAGCTACAGCGCGTCTAGCGTCTCTTCTATCAAGGCAGGTAGCCTGGCCATGCAGACGAGGAAATCGTCATTGGTGTCAATACCCAGTTCGACGGCCACGTTGGTGTGAACGAGGTCATACGGAATGAACTTGCGGTAGTGGAGAAGTGCCAGAGTCATGTCAGTAAGAAGTACGAGCAATCGTTCGTTTCGTAACGGGTCGTCGGCGGCGGGGTGCGTATGGTGGTCGGAGATGATCGACTTCGCGTCGGCAGGGAGGTTCCATGCATCAGCTACGAGTTCGCCGAATTCTTGATGCGTCTCGTCACAGAGGTAGTCGAACGTATCCCCATCGATCGGATATCGCGAAGCCACATGCTTGTCCTGAACGATGCGTAGCGCGATCACGCAGCCGATGTCGTGCATGAGCCCAATCAGAAACGCCTGATCTCGATCGACACCGACGAACGGAGCGAACTCGCGCATGATGCACGCACTCGCCAACGACCGCACCCAAAGCGGGCGGGCGAATTCCTTGGCGTATCCGTCCTGCGCAAACATCGCCGTCCGCAATGACTCGTGCATCACCAGCGTCCGAAGTGGTCGCGCGCCGATTCGCGTAACCGCCGGCTGCAGCGTGGTTGTCTTCGATAGACCGCGAAACAGAGGAGAGTTGGCCATCCGAAGTACAGCGGCTGCAAGAACCTGATCGTCGGCGACCTCCTTGGCCGCGTCGGACAGACCGAACGTCGGGTCGTTAAGGTCGGCTAGGAGTTTTTGGGCGACCGGAAGCAGCGGTGGCATGGTCAGGTCATGACCATCAAAGTGTGAGATGAGCAGGTTCTCTAGGGCACGGGCTTCCATCGTCAGGTCCGGGCGAACCAGCACCACCGGTTCCGTCACCGAAGCCCCATCCGGACACCACCAAAGCGCAGTGTCTGCGTCGGTTTCAGCGTTGTTGTCTGGCGAGTCCATCACATCGACAGACGTGGCATGTCCACCACGCGATGGATCCGCATCCGACCCTTCGGGCGCAGAGAAACACTTGTCGACGATCCAGTGCCAAAAACCCATATCGTTGATCCGGCGAACAAGTGCCGCCAGCCCTGCGGGTACTGCTACCCGCGCCGTCACACCAATTACAAACATCAAACGACTACAAGTCGACGGTCAAAGGCCGTGAGGGCGTTCGATCGTAGACAATCCTCGCTACTCTTATCGAAGTTCGCCGGTCGAAAGTGTTGATCCGTCTGGTGTGGTTATCGGAAGTGTGGAAGGAAGTAGGACTTGACGCTTCGAATGTCGCAGGCTCGATGGCAGGAGTACGATGTCGCCGACACGCCCGACCATTGACGCTCGAGTCTGGGCGGTGCTCAGCTCACCGCCGGTAATATCGTTGCGCTGACCTCACCGAAGCCGATTCGATAGCCCTCGCCATGACTCGCCCCACGCAATGTCACGGTGTCGCCGTCGGCAAAGAACCGCCGTTGGTCGCCGTCGGGGAGCGTGATCGGCTTCGTGCCCTTCCAGCATATCTCGAGCATGCAGCCGCGAGCGTCCTCCGTTGGGCCGGAAACCGTGCCGGATCCGCAAAGGTCTCCAACGCGCATGGCCGTGCCGTTGACCGTGTGGTGGGCGAGTTGCTGCACGATCGTCCAGTACATGTGCTTGAAATTCGTCGACGTGAGCTTCATCGGCTCTGACATTTTCGCGCTCTGCACAAACGCTTCCAGCCGAATGTCCAAACCCCACGGCGCTGCGGTCTTCAGGTAAGGCAGAACGTCGGGTTCCTGTACAGGACTTGGCACGCGAAACGGTTCGAGCGCATCGAGCGTCACGACCCAAGGGCTGATCGATGTCGCGAACGACTTGCCGAGAAAGGGGCCAAGCGGGACGTATTCCCATTTTTGAATATCGCGTGCGCTCCAGTCGTTCACCAGCACCATGCCGAAGATGTGCTGCGCAGCTTGATTGATTTCTATGCGATGGCCCGCTTCGTTGGGCGCACCCACGATGAACCCAATTTCCAGCTCGAAGTCGAGTAGTCGTGATGGGCCAAAGATCGGTGGGGCGTTGTCGTCGGGTTTGAGCTGGCCGTTGGGACGATGGATGTCCACGCCCGAAACGAACACCGTGCCCGACCGCCCGTGGTAACCAACCGGTAGGTGTAGCCAGTTCGGCAGAAGGGGGTTGCTGGCGTCGCGAAACATCGTGCCGACATTGGTGGCGTGGTGCTTGGACGAATAGAAGTCCGTGAAATCGCCGATGGCTACCGGCATGAGCATGCGGACGTCGGATGATGGGATCAATACTTGTTGCCGAAGCTCCTTGTCGTCACGAATCGTCGCGTTGTTCTTGCGTAGCAACTCCGATATGCGATCGCGCACGTCCGTCCATGCTTGACGACCTTTGCCCATAAACCCGTTAAGACTGGCCGCCGCGAAGATGTTGTCGGCTGCGATGGATGTGCCGGAGAATTTCCCGGAAGCGTGAAGTGCAGCGAGGTCCAAGACGAACTCGCCGATGGCTACGCCAACCGCCGGCGGCGCGTCGCCGAGTTGAAACACGCCGTAGGGGAGGTTTTGGATCGGAAATTCGCACTCCGGCGACACGTCAACCCAGGACGTGAGTTTGGGGTTGTTGGTTGGGCACATCGCTGTCTATCTCCGCGAGTCAATTCGTCGTTCGTCACGAACCGAGAAAAAATTCACGGCACGCCATCAATTACTCGTTCGTCATCGTTTGGTGGTCAAAGCGTAGCAAGGGGCGCGGTTCCGTTCCAGTAGCAGGCTAGAGGAGATCCAATTGCCTAAGATCGTCGACCGGTTCCTCTAGACTACAGCTTCCGAACGAACAGGCGAAGTGCGAACGGACGGGATGGATTTGTTCCGTGGACATCGTGTGCTCGCCCCACGAAATACCGGTCTCGTCAAATCGAAACCCATCCCGCGATTCCTCGCCAAGAATCTCAGCCAGCTCCGTTTGGTCTAGGACATGCAACCTCGCCAGCCCCGCTGCGACGAATACATTGAGAAAGCCGTGCATCTTTGCGTCAACTTCGGCTGAGTGATGTCGAAGCGGATGGTGTAGCCCAGCCGTCGCTTTGAAGGGCACGTTGTCCACCCGACATCGATCGATGAACATAGCCACCTGCTCAATCGGCGGGATCATCGACGCTTCGATCCCGCCCGTGCGAATCTTGGCGCCGATTGTCGCTGCGTCGGGCATCTCATCATGGCGCCTCGCCTCAGCGTGCGTGCGATTGTGCTCAGCCATGGCAGAAAGCGTGTGTGCGACGGTGTTTCGCCAGTCCTTGCCAAAGGGTATTTCCAAGAAGATCCGCAGGTTCTTTCCGACGATACCCTTGTGTACTTCCATCACGTGCGACGTTCTTTCGATAAGGTCGGCGGCCGCAGTAGCATCATCACTTTCGACCACGGCGTTAGGCAATCGCGTTTCGATCAGATCCACTACGACGCGGCCATCATCGATTGCTTCGAATTCTCGAATGGCAGCCAGGTCATCTTCCAGCCCGGTCACAAAGGCGTTCGCCGTTTTTCCGGATCGCCCGAGGGCGGAGAACCGCCACGGTCCATGTTCGGTGGATGTGAACAAGTCGCCAGCCACGGTCTGCAGTTCCGCCATCCGCGCGGTCGGACAGACGAACCGCGCGAGCATCCACGCATGCGGTCCAGACCGATACGCGGCGAAACGTTCGATAGCTGTCTTGAGATCAAGTCGGGCCGGAGGAAACAGGCCCGCGTAGTCGATGATCCCATCCAGTAAGCATTGAATCGTGGGGAGCACTAGGAGCCTCTACCAATCGCATACGTGACATCGGTTGTGCGTCGTGCTCGGGGCTGTCTTGCAGCTTGCCCACGACGCGGCGAGAATGTAGACGCTCGCGGCGCCGAAGTCCATAGAAGGCTTGCGATGAACCGAGCCGCGCCCGTAAGGAAGCGGTCTTCGCCCACGCTGTGCCGCGAATCTCTTCACGCTGTGCCGTGAATCCCTTTTCGGCACACTGGCACGTGGAGCGAAGAGCGCTTCACACTGACGCGGTTGTTAAGGCGCAGTACCAATGGCGGATGATCATCCGAACGCACGCGCGAACGAAGCGCCGGACGACGGCGCCAACTGCGTTGTTGATGCGAGAAACGTCGGTAAGGTCTATCAGGCATCAGGCGAATCGGTACACGCCCTTCGCGGCGTGTCGCTTACCGTGCAGCGCGGCAAGTTCGTCGCCATCATGGGCGCCAGTGGGTCGGGCAAAACCACGCTATTGCATCTTCTCGGCGGATTGGATCAGCCATCATCCGGACAAGTGTTCGTCGAGGGCGATGACCTTTCATCCATGGGTGATCGTCGTCGAACGTTGTTTCGTCGTCGGCGGATCGGCATCGTCTTCCAAGGATACAACTTGCTTCCGACGCTGACTGCGCTTGAGAACGTGGCCCTACCAGCCACGCTCGATTCGTCCAACAGGGCGGAATCGACCGAGCGGGCACGTGCGCTTCTCGATCGCGTAGACTTGGCGCACCGCGTCAACCATCGACCTCAGGCGATGTCCGGCGGTGAGCAACAACGCGTGGCTATCGCCCGTGCGCTGATGAATGATCCGGTACTCTTGCTGGCCGACGAACCAACCGGAAATCTCGACACGTCGCACGCCAAGTCCATCTGGGAATTGCTCTCGTCCCTGGTGCACGAGTCCGGTTGTACGGTCGTGGCTGTTACGCACGAAGTCGACGGCGCGTCGTTCGCCGACCGTATCGTCGTACTCAAGGACGGGCTCATCGTGGGCGAAATGGAGTCCTCTGGAGAGGAACATGTTCAATCTTTGGCGACTCGCTATCGGGAATTGGTTAGCTAGCCCCGGTCGGGCGCTAGCAGCCATCTTGTCCGTCGCGCTCGGAGTGGGCGCTATCGTCACCATTACGAATTTCTACGAGTCAGCACGCGATGCGATTCAGGAAGAGGTGATGGGCGAATGGATGGGAACCGCACACGTCAGCGTCTTTCCCGTCGGCGCCCACTGGGGATCCTTGGACGCTACGATCGCGTTACCCATCGCCGAAATGGACAACGTCGTACACGTCACCACGCGGTTGCATCGCCGTTGCCATTTGATTTCCGCCGCCGAGGCGGAAGGTGTCATTGAATCCGACTGGTCGTGGGTTGACGCGATCGGTATCGAGCCGAGTCGCGAACGCTACTTTCGAAAACTTGCGAACCTTGAAGGGCGAATGTTCGACGACGAAGCCACCGGCGTAGCGGTCATCGAACGTGACATCGCCCTACGCTGGCGACTTCGACTGGGCGACTCCCTGATGATCACGCCATACGGCGGCGGATCAAAGGCCGCATTCAAGGTCGTTGGTCTGTTCGACAGCGGCCGCGCCGCAGAATTCCAGAGACCCAACGTCTACCTGCCCCTGGTTGATCTCCAGACCCTCAAAGCCGAGCCGTACGTCGCGTCGGTGATCGATGTTATGCTGGCCGATCACTCGGCCGCCGCCATGAAAGAGGTCAAAGCCGCCATCGAACAATGCGTCGCAGATCGCGGGATCACGATGACGTATCGTGTCGAGACCGCCGCCGGTCGACAGATGGTGCTCGACGAAGCCGAACGCATCACCCGGGTGACCCTAATGCTCGTAGCGTGCGTCGCCATGGCGACCGCCTTCTTCGTGATCTTGACAACGCAGCAGGTCAGCTTGATCCAGCGCCGTCCACAACTTGGCATGATGCGCTGCGTCGGCTTGACGCGAACGCAGCTCGCTTGGCTGGTCGTGGCCGAGTTGGTGCCGTTGGGTGTGGTCGGAACGATGTTGGGCGTGGCGGGGGGGATCGGTCTTACCTTTTTAGCGCCGCTCGTCGCAAGTGACCTGATCATTCGCGTTCAGCTAAGCGGAGACGGTATCGGGCTCGGCGTCGCCAGCGGCCTCGTCACCACGATGCTGAGCACGGCGATGTTAATCGTTCAGGTCGGTCGAGTTTCGCCACTGGACGCCGTACGCACGCACGCCGGACCGGTCCGCCTGCGATACGTCTACCTGGCCGGTGTGATCGGATTGATCCTGCTCGTCGTGCACCAATTGATGGCCGGCGTGACCGACGGTTCGCGCTGGTTGGATGGAGGCTTCGCGGCCGTCGGGACCGGATCGCTCTATTTCGGATATGTGTTATTGGCGCCGGCGGTTGTGGTCATCCTCGGCCGACCGATCGCACGCGGTGTCGGCTTGCTCCTGGGTCTCAGTGGGCAGCTCGTCGAGGAACCGTTTATCCGAGCACCCTGGCGCACCACGGGTGCGTGTTGGGTGCTCATGGTCGGCCTTTCACTCATCGTTTATACTGCCGTTCGCGCCAACGGCGTCCTGGCCATCTGGAAGTTCCCATCGCGCCTGCCCGGTGCATTCGTTTGGTCGCCGCGTCACGTTTCTGGTGACGTAGCCGAGCGCGTGCGTCAACTACCCGGCGTTGGCGAGACAACCATCGTGGCCGACATCCCCTGCGAAATCCACGTACCGCGTAGTGGACTGGGTGGACTCCGAGACTCGGTGTTTGCCGCTGTAGTCAAGAACCTTACTCGATCGGTGCTCGTCGTTGGTGATCCGGACGAAATGCTCAGCATGATCAAGATCGTCTTCATCGAAGGGGTGCGCGACGAGGCGATCCGCAAGCTCAAACAGGGGGGATACCTACTGATCCCACTCCCGGCGTCGCGTCAGAAGAACCTACATGTGGGCGACATGCTTTCTCTCACCGTGCGCGGCATCAAGGCCGAGTTCGAGGTAGCGGGCGTGGTGCAATCGCCGGCGCTCGACCTAGCCGTCACGGCGTTTCAGGCAGAAAGCTATATGGAGTTTGCTGCCGCCAGCGCCGTGCTCGGAACGCGGGAAGACCTCAAGAGCAAGTTCGACGCGGACATCGTCTCCATGGTCATGTTCGACCCAGACATGGTGTCTTCCGAAATCGCCCCCGACTTCAACGTCGACGCATTGCCGAACTACTCCGACCACCAAGCGATCGCGACCGCCATGCTCGCCTGGGCTCCGTATCTACCCAACGAAACCGCCACGTTCGCAACCGCGACGCCGGTGTTGAGGGACTGGCTTGACTCCGGTGCGTCGGGCTTGCCGCCGCCCGAGTTGCGCCAACACTTCAATCGCTTCGCGCGCTCGATCAAATACATCACCGGTTCGTCCTTTACTAGCGGGTCCACGCGCGAGGAGAAATGGGACACGCTTCGCGAGCGACTTCTATTGTACAAGGTGGCTGACACCATGAGACGTCCCGACGCCATCGTGGGTTCGCTCAGTCGGCTGAAGAATCAGATGGTCACCAGCCTCAAGCGGGCGATCATCATGATCACGTGGTTGCCCTCGATCATCCTCGTCGTAGCCGCCATCGGCATCGCCAATTTGATGACCGTCAGTGTGCACCTTCGTACACGACAGATCGCCGTGCTCCGCGCCGTGGGGGCCTTGAAGTCGCAAATCGTCCGTCTCGTGTTGGCCGAAGCCATGACCATCGGCCTGTTGGGAAGCGTCATGGGTTTGGCACTCGGATTTCACGAAGCCGACAGCGTCAATCGTATTGTCTCCGGCATGCTGAGCGTTTCGCTGGACTTCATCGTGCCAGTTACCACGATCGCACTCGCTGTCCTGCTGACGGTGTCGGTGTGCGTCCTCGCCGCCATCATCCCCGCGCGTTACGCCGCCCGAAACAACATCATCGACGCCATGCAGACGAACTAACAGTCCGCAGTGTGGCACCGGCTTCCAGCCGGTGTTCCATTCGCTACCGTCTCGGTGTTTCCGCAACGGCATCAGATCAAATCGGCATACAGCAACGGGCCGGGTGGCCCACCCCTCAGAGGTGGGGGAGTCGAATCCGGCGTCTGTTCGATTCCGTCTCGTTGTTTCCGCAACGGCATCAGATCAAATCAGCATACAGCAACCGGTGGAACAGGTGTTCACCGCCTTCGCGCCGAACCGCCAAGCGGCCGGTGTTATACGCACGAGACCCGAGCCCGCGCTGCACCGACTCGCAAATGTCGATGTCTTCCTGCTGCACACGTTCGGCCACGGCTACGCTTTGGCGGAGGTGGGCTTGTGTGGCGTCGTTGTTTTCGGCGAAGTAGAAATCGAAGACGACCTTCGTGCGATTGACGCCGATCGGCCACGCCAAGTTTGTGTCGAGGTAACCTTCATACCAGTTAAGCATGAAGTTCGGATACAACCAGTAGTAGTACGCCATGTCTCCACCGCGCACGGCGGCGGTTTCGACATCGCCGCCGCCGGATTGCACCGGCGTGGACTGTACGCAGAATCGCTCGCAGTTTTCAATCGTGTAGTTTTGGTAACTCAGCACGCTACCGAGACCCTTGTGGATGTGCGGCACGTGGTAACCGCCGTCGAGGTAGTTGTCGACGAACACCTTCCAGTTGCATTCGATCTCGTACTCGGTGCGCACGTGAAATCGAAGCGTGCTCAACTCGAGCGGTGCGACGCGCTCGACAATCGCACCGAGGAACTCAGGCAGACCCGGTGCGTCCGCGTCGAAGCACACCCACACGAAGTTAGACCACGTGTCCACGCGAATGGGTACGAGCCCGTGGTCGTTCTTCTCAAACCCCTCAACACCGGCGAAGTCGGGCGTCGCCTTGAGCGATCCATCAAGATCATACGTCCAGCCGTGATACGGGCATCGAAGCGTAGACGCGCATCCGGATGATTCCGTCGCCACCTCAGCCGCATGGTGTCGGCAGACGTTGAAGAACGCCCGCAGTGTCCCGTCGGAACCGCGAATGACAACGATCGGCTCGCCGGCGACGTTCGATGTGAAGTAATCACCGGTCTTGCACACTTGATCGCACCGACCGACGGCAAGCCAACTCCGACCGAACACCGCGGTCTTCTCGCGATCGAACACACCCTGATCGACATACCACGCCGCAGGAATCGTCGATGCGCGGGCCAACGTCTGCTTCGGGTCGTAGGAACGAATGATCGGGCCAGTGTGGTTGGTCATGGTTGCTCCCTGTGAATCGAACCGCGTTGCTCGGATTTGAAACATCCTAGCCGACGTCAGGACGAATGAGTAGCCACGCCGCGAATCAAGCCTCATGCACGGAAACCCACTTCCGATGCCACCGGAAGACGTGAAAACCGCCCGTATCACAGGGTTTATGCACCGTATTTCACAGGTGATTGTGGATAACTTCTCGGAATTCTGGAGAACGACTGCATGGCGTGCGCCGCAGGCTGAGAGTATCGGTCTCGTGGGTTCGGATTCGTTCCCGCGCGGATTCCCGGCAATTTGCGTTCGCTCCAAGCGTTGGGGTCTAGAGAGTGTACAGAATGGGTTTTGACAAACCGAGCCGCGACCGTAAGGGAGCGGTTTTGGCACACGAAGCCGGATCGCTTCCTTACGGTCGCGGCTCGGAAATCGGCTTCTTATGCACGCTCTCAGGTACGCGCTAGGAGATTCTTGAGCAACGGGAAGCCATTGTCGGACCGACTTTCCAGTCGGTCGACTTGTGTGTAGTGGGGCCGTTCGACCGACTAGAAAGTCGGTCCAACAGGATTCCGACAGGGGGGGGACGACAGAATCGGCGGTCATTTATCAGAGCACAGGGCGCGAGCCCTGTGACGGGTCTGGTATCGAAGAAGCGCTGTGCTCGTTCGTATCATGTCTGTGGGCTTGCGCCCACAGCTCCGACAGGGTGCTGGGAACGCGCCGGTTGAATAGCACGGCAAAAGCGCGACAATGAGGGAGTGACCAAGCCAACCACAACGACGGCGTCTGCAACCAAGGTCGATTCACCCGCCGCCTCACCGGCCCCGAACTGGGCGCACGTACCGTTCGACGTCGGCTGCGGTCGTTGCGGTCACGACCTTCGTGGCCTGACGGAGTCGACGTGTCCTGCCTGCGGTCTTGCATTCGACTGGTCCAAAGCGGTACCGATCGAACAACTCACCTGCCCGAGTTGCGACTACCACCTCTACGGATTGCAGGACACGCGTTGCCCCGAATGCGGCGAAGGATTCACGTGGGACGCGGTGCTGACGACCTACCACGAGCGGCGTCTTCCCTTCTTCGAATATCGCTGGCGCGATCGCCCATTCCGTTCTCTCATAAGTACATGGTTCCACGCCCTGCGTCCCGGAAAGTTCTGGCGATCCATGGACATCCACGACCCACCGCGCGTAGGCCCACTGCTGATGGTTCCGGTTCTGGCTTTGTGCGGATTTCTGCTCATGCTAATCGCAGCGGAGGTGATGAATCAGTGCATAGTAATACTGTAGTTCGCAATCGGCGGCGGGTTGACACGAGCGGAGCTACTCGAGTTCGCGGGCTATTCTTTCCAGGAATCGTTCGACTCCGTCAAGAATGGTTTGTCGACGGAACGGCTAGTAATCGCAATATCCCTCGGGCGCTGGTTCCTACTAACTTTGGCCGCGTTGTTACTCTTTCGACAATCCATGAAGCGCTACAAAGTGAGGACGGGGCATGTCATCCGCGTTTGGGTCTACTCCGTTTCGCCCGTTATAGTGATCGCGCCGGCCCTCGTTGTCTTATACGAATGGGCTGAAATCCTCTCCGTCGGACGGTTTGTTGGTCTTCGTTTGCCGAATAACCGGCATGTTGGATTTGTGGCCGTGTTCATCCTTGCGTACTCCGTTTGGTGTACCCGTCAGGGCTATCGACACTATCTTGGGATGCGTCACTGCCTCCCACTCGCCGTCGCCGCGCAGGTCGTTGCTTTTCTGGCCTTTTCGCTCACCGAGCTAACCCTGGGTTCGAGCATCAGGCTTCCGAATCTGGCGTTCGAGGTTTGGAGAATTCTAGGCCTTTGGTAGGCCTCGTGGTGCCGTCGGATGGCCGGGCCTGAAGGTGGGGATTTCCCGTAACCGTTATTCCTCGCACGAAGAAGGACCGAGAAGGGATTCACGGTCCAGCCGCCCTGCCGCAAAGCGCCTCCTCGGTCCGCTGATCATCTCCTCCTTCGTCCCTCAGTCCCTTCCCCTTCCGTTCGACATCACTCCCCACCCCGCTAGAATGCCTCTGTGATTCGTCTTAATGACAATTCCGAGCCCGACCCTCGGTCGATTCTCGTGGTTCTTCCGACGTGGGTGGGGGACTTCGTTATGGCGACGCCCACGCTGCGGGCCATTCGCACGCGGTTTGCGAGCGCGCACATCACCTTTGTCGCCGAGCCGAACCTGCGTGATTTGATTCGCGGCGGAGATTGGATGGACGAGTGCATCGAATGGCCGGTCAAGCGCGAGCGATCCATGCTGCACAAGACCTATCGCGATCTCGTTTGGGACTTGCGTCGCCGCCGATTCGATTGGGCCGTGCTGCTACCGAACTCGTTCCGATCGGCGCTGCTTGTTCGCCTCGCCGGAGTGAAGCGGCGTATCGGCTATGCCCGTGACGGTCGCGGTTGGCTAATGACCGATCGCGTCCCGTGTCGCCACCGACGAACCCGTGGTGATCAATCGAACGGTGTCAAGGATCGGTTTGACACGCCATCAACTCCTTCGTCCCTTGGTCCCTCCGTCCCTGAGCCCCTGACTTCCTCCGTCCCTAAGTCCCTGAGTCCCTCGCTCTCTGAGCCCCTTACTTCCTCCGTCCCTCCGTCCCCGGTACCCACGCCAACAAGCGGCGGGTTGTTCGCACCACACCGGCCGGTTCGCGTGGGTAGTTCGATACCCGGCTCACGGGGTCCGTTCGCTCCGTTGCCCATGGTGGATTACTACGCCGACCTCGCCGTGGCCATCGGATGCCCTCGACCGGGCGATCGAATGGAACTGTTTACTACGGCGGAAGAAGACGCATCCGTGGGCAAGCGTTTCGACGCAGCGAAAGTCGAGCGGATTGCCGACGCGCCTAGCGATAGTCGGGCGACGGAAGACGGGTTGACGGACGACTGGCCGGGTGGAGCGAGTCCGCCGGATCGCAGGCCGCTTGTCGTCATGAGTCCGGGTGCCAAGTATGGGGCAGCCAAGTGCTGGGCGCCGGAGCGTTTCGCGGCGTTGAGCGATCGATTGGTCGAGCAACACGGCGCCATCGTCATCGTCACGTGTGGTCCGGGCGAGGAGTCCATCGTCCGCGCGATCGGTGACAACGTCAAGCGCGATGTACGCCTGTGCATCGATCCACTGCTGACGTTGGGACAGCTCAAATCGCTCGTGCGTCGGTGCGAATTACTCGTGTGCAACGACGCCGGCCCGCGACACTTCGCTAAAGCATTCAACGTGCCGGTCGTCACCATCTTCGGTCCAACGCACCCGCAGTGGACCGCAACGAGCTACACGCATGAGCGAATCGTCCGCGTCGACATCGACTGCGGTCCCTGTCAACAACGCACCTGCCCACTCGGTCACGTTCAATGCATGACCAGCATAACGGTCGACATGGTCCACGAAGCTTGTTGCGAACTGCTACCCGCGTCCATCGCCGGACGCGACGAGCATCTCGCCCTCGCGCCGCTTCCGAACAGTCAGCCACGACGGCTTTAGAAACGTGCCCGAGAGGCCTCTTTCTACGTCTGCGCCAAACCGAGCCGCGGCCGTGAGGTGGCGGACTGGACCTCGACTCGCCGAATCCAGACTGACGTTACACTTGCCAGCCGTTAAGAAACTGTGGCGCCGGCTTCCAGCCGGTGATCCATTAGCGATTTCCGCTTCTTGACGAGGACAAGTTCCGTCGTCGCGGGCGAGTTCGCGGCGACGTGATTGAATACGAGCCTCGCTCAACAGGGTGCCAAGGGCGATGCTGACCGTGCGGGCCATAGGGACGGCCCAGCACACGGATTGATCGCGAGCCCGTTCCGTGCGCGTCTACGCGTAGGAGCCCTCGCCGGCTTCTGGACATCTGGCAATACCGGTGGCGCTCTTGCACTTTTTCACGGTTCCCCGTGCAATGCCCGTCGGCAGAGTAGCCAACGATGCGTCGGGGATTTCGCGCGATGGCGTTTCGTGTGAACGAAGAAAGTTTGCAGCTGGCTGCGGTACGCGCTAGCCGGTGCTCTACAAGGTGTCGCGTTGACTGATTCGCCACTATGTCTCGTCGGCGTCGTTCCGGGACCGGGGCTGCTGTTCGGAATGATGCTCGTAGCTGCCATCGTTGGCGGCTATTCCGCTCGATTCTTGCGAATTCCTCGCGTGGTCGGATTTCTGGCCGGTGGCGTGGCGTTGCGTGCCCTTCTTGGCGAACTCGTAGGGGCGAACGACGACCGTGCCATCGCGGACGTGCTGGAGAACGTCGCGAAACCCCTTGCGGCCATCAAAGACCTCGCCCTAGGTCTGATTCTCTTCACAATCGGCGGTGTGTTTGAGCGATCCAGTCTTCGTGCCATCGGGCGCACGGCGTTGAAGATCAGTCTATCGGAAATCACGCTCGTTCTGGGCGGCGTGCTTCTGGCCGTTCTCGTCGTGACGAAATTGATGGGCACCTCCGGCGATACGGGCCAAGGTCTCGTACTTGCCTTGCTGTTGGCCACGGCGGCTGTGGCCACAGCGCCGGCGGCGACGTTGTTTGTCTTGCAGGAATACGAATCCAAGGGTCCAGTTACGCGAACGATTCTTGGCGTCACGGCGATCAACAACATCGTCTGTATTGTTCTGTTTCAGGTCGTGTTCCTGCTGCTCGCGTCGACCGGCACCATCGAAACACGGGGCTTGATCGCGGATCATCTCGTCCTAGCCTTGGTCGCGTCTACGATAGGAAGTGTAGCCATCGGCGTTGTCGTGGCGACGATGATCAGCATTACGTATACCAAGTTGCCACTGGGCGAGGCGCTTCTGTTTTTCTTCGCGATGTTCATCATTCTTGGTGCCGGGGAGGAGTGGTTGTGGCAGCATCGCGGTGTGTCGTACAACCGGCTGCTCACCGCGCTGGTCGTTGGCGCCGTGTTCGCCAACATTACTGTGGACGCGCAGAAGCTCACGACGATGCTGCGTACGGTGGCTGCGCCCGTGTTCGCCGGTTTCTTCGTGATGGCCGGGTACGATCTGCATCTCGAAGACTTGGCCCATATGGGTTGGCTTGGTGCGGCGTATGTGCTCGCGCGTGCCTTCGGTAAATGGGGCGGATGCAAGCTTGGCATACGTTGGGCCAAGGCGCCGCTGCGTGCTGAGGGGCGTCTCGGGCCGGCGTTGATGTGTCAAGCGGCCGTCGTGATTGGTCTGGCGTCCTTCGTCGATCGATTCTGGGTTTCCGAGTCCGCGTCCATGTTTTCCACGATCGTCCTGGGCAGCGTCGTTCTGTTCGAGGTCGTCGGACCGCTCTGCGTCAAGCGTTGCGTCGTACAGGCTGGAGAGGTCAAGGCGGTTACGCTACTGCGCCGACCGGAATCGCCCGGCGAGAACGGCTCGGGCATACGCTCGGCCCTGCGCAACCTCGGTCGCCTGTTCGGGATGCATGCCGATCCTGACACCGGTGTGCCCGAGGAAATGCGCGTCGACCACATCATGCGCACCAACGTACAAACCATCCCGGCGTCAGCCACGTTCACCGACGTGCTCCACGCAATAGAGCGGTCCACCCATAGCCACTTTCCCGTCGTGACCGACGACGGCACCTTCGCCGGTGTGATCCATTTCAGCGACGTTCACGACGTGATCTACGACCCCACCCTGACCAATCTCGTCACCGCGGTCGACCTCGCCGATGCCGACTCCACGACCGTCACGATAGACATGACGCTCAAGGACCTGATGGGCCTATTCAGCCAGCAGGACGTCGCGGTCTTTCCAGTCGTTGAGGAAGCCGGCGGCAAGCGCATCGTTGGCCTGGTGGAACAGCGCGATCTTCTGCGGGCGCTACACAAATCCCAGGAATCCCCCTGAGACGACAATCCCCCGCCTCTTGCTACTCCTCGCCAGTACGCAAGCGGCGAATGTGGTACTCCATCATCGGCCGTACCAAGCGTACGTTCGTCTCGGTCTGAAGGCGTTTCTCTAGAAAGTCTGCAGCTTCAAAGTCCCCCGGGCTGCAGAGAATGCCGAGGGCTCCCACGATTCGCTGACGAATCGCGGCATCCGGTTCGCTGGTGAGCATCTCCATGAGATGCCGGCGCGCGATTGGCCTCGCCGCTGCGTCGCTTTCGCCGAGGCGCTCGAGGTAACGTGGAATCGAGTTTCGGATTTGGACGTCGACGGCGTCATCAGTGAGACGGGCGAGGTAATCATCGAAGAGGTCGTCGGCCGAACGATCCGCAACGCCCTCGTAGTATCGATACACCGGATCCCACTTGGGATCCTCGGGGTTCGCACGTAGGTCTTTGCGACCGAGTACACTTGGTGCGAACAGCTCCTCCTTCTGCTCAATGCTCGGGTCTGCAAGGTGTTTTTGGTAGGCGACGGCCCCTCGAAGCGACGGAGCGTATTCTCTTTCGAGAATCTCATCGCACAGTTGCATGAACTCGGTGGCATCCAGTCTTTTTCGCAGCAACCCCACCGCGCGTGCACGCTCGCGATCGTTCTCGTCCCCAAGAGCATGTCGTCTGAGAAGTTCTACGGGCGAATCGGATTCAAACCCGCCGGACTCCATCGTTTGCTCCTCGGGCGCCGTCCGAAAGCGACGATCCAACGACTCCATATCAAGGAAGACACGCTCGCCACGTTTTTCACCGCGCGATGGCTCGACAACTAGGACCTGCGGAAACCGTTTGATTTTGAAATCTCTATAGGTCGGAGAACCGGCGCCGACGGTGAATCGGATTTTCTCTTGGTCAATGAACTTCTTGACGCGGGCCTCGGACTCGGGGCTAAGCCCGACAACAACGACGTCTTTTCGCCGGTGCAACTTGTTGAGCTTGGCGATCAGCGGCGCCACCTCGCGTGGCTGAAGTGACGTGAAGAAGAGAAGAACGTAGGTACGTTCGTCGGGCAAACGGATCGACGCGGGTTGAAACCAAGCACGCGCCTTTAACTCGGTGGCGTTATCACCGAGACCAGGTAGTACAGACACGCACAATACCGCGTATACCAGGGAAGAAATCATCGGCCGACTCCTCGGGATCACTACATGGCAAGGGTGAATTCGGCGTCGCAGAACGCTTGGCAATTTGCCTTATGCGCTCCGCCGAAGTTCCCGCAGCACGTGCTGCAGGTTGAGCTTCCGCTGCAACACATCGAGCAGTCGTCTGTGTCCTCAGGTGCCGCGCATGTCCCGCCGCAACTCGGGCCAGTATTGGATCCAACTTGTGCGACGCCGTAAGATGCCAACATGACCAACCCAACCCCAACGCCAAGTAGTCCGATCCTCGCCGATCTTGCGATTCTTCTCATTTCTATCTCCTGTGTTTAGGTAAGGCAACCGCCAGCAACAATTCCGAACTGTTGCTTATGCTTGTCGACCGCGCCTCAAGTCTCCCCCCCCCCGGATATGTCAAGCTAATGCTCACTATGCGGAATGCGCATCAGGAATCGAGACCAGTTGTTTGGCGGCCCGTTTTCCTGCCAAACTGGCAGAAATTGTCTCGCCCCTAGCCTGGGATGACAGCCCACGAGTGGACCGGGCCGGTTCGGCAGTACCCGATCTCGCAATTCGAAAACTCGTAACTGTTTGCAATCGCACGGTTTACGAGAATATTCTTCGCGAGCGTCGTTTCGCCGTGTTGTGGCATCATCCGTGCAAAAGTAAACGGCGGTGGAGTCCGCGCCGACAGGCGCCGCGTACCTTTCCGGGTCGGTTTCCGCTCCGGTGCGCCGGTCCCCACGGACTTCATCACGATTGACGGGGCGTTCGACGCGGTTCGATCGGAACCGATTCGGCGCCCTCGGGATGGCGACGGTGTGCGGGGCACAACGGCGCTTCAGCATCAGGCAACCAACGTACGGAACGACTGTCCGGCGAATGTCCACTGTAGAAAGGAGTGCCATAAAAATGGCCAAGCTCAACATCAAACCACTGGGTGACAAGGTAATCGTCAAACGCGTCGAGGCTGAAGAGAAGACAGCCGGCGGCATTGTGCTTCCAGACTCGGCCAAGGAAAAGCCCAAGCGCGGCATCATCCTCGCCGTCGGAAACGGTCGCCTGCTCGACGACGGCACACGCAGCGAAATGCAGGTCAAGAAGAGCGACGAAGTGCTCTTCACCAGCTACGCCGGCACCGAAATCAAGGTCGACGGCGACGAATACATGATCATGGACGAGTCGGAAATCCTGGGCATCATCGGCTAACTCAATCGCGACCCGCCGGAACCCAACACCGAACCAATCGTGCGTGCCGAACCATTCGGACCGTGCGTTGCGACGGCGACGGGTAGACTCGGCGGGGCGGTTCCTTTTTAGAAGCGGAGTATCTTTCGATGGCAGCAAAACAAATCGCATATGAGATGGAGGCCCGTGAGGCCATTCGACGCGGCGTCAAGCAGTTGGCCAGAGCGGTCAAAGCGACCCTCGGACCGTGCGGACGCAACGTCGTGATCGAGAAGTCGTTCGGCGCCCCGACCGTCACCAAGGACGGCGTCACCGTCGCCAAGGAAATCGAGCTGGAAGACGCCTACGAGAACATGGGCGCTCAAATGGTCAAGGAAGTCGCCTCCAAGACATCCACGGTCGCCGGTGACGGCACGACCACAGCCACAGTATACGCCGAGGCCATTTACGACGAGGGCCTGCGCAACGTCGCCGCCGGCGCCGAGGCCATGCAGCTTAAGCGCGGCATCGAAGCCGCCGTCGAGTGCGTCATCGAACAACTGCAGAAGCAAAGCACTCCGACCAAGAACGCCGAGCAGATCGCTCAGGTCGGTACCTGCGCCGCCAATCAGAACGCCGAAATCGGCAAGCAGATTGCCGGGGCGATGGACAAAGTCGGCAAGGACGGCGTCATCACGGTCGAAGAGGGCAAGACCCTCGAGACCACCGTCGAGCTCGTCGAAGGTATGCAGTTCGACAAGGGCTACATGTCGCCGCACTTCGTGAACAACTTCGAGTCGCTCACCTGCGACATGGACAAGCCCTTCGTGCTCATCCACGAGAAGAAGCTCACCAGTGTCAAAGACCTCGTCCCCATTCTCGAAAAAGTCTCGCAAGCCGGACGACCGCTGGTCATCGTGGCTGAGGATGTCGAAGGCGAAGCCCTCGCGACGCTCGTGGTCAACAAGCTTCGCGGCACGCTCCAAGTGTGTTGCGTCAAGGCCCCTGGTTTCGGCGATCGCCGCAAGGCCATGCTCGAAGACATGGCCATCCTCACCGGTGGCACGGCCATCTTCGAAGACCTCGGCACCAAGCTCGAAAACGTCAAGCTTTCCGACCTCGGTAGCGCCAAGAAAATCAGCATCGACAAGGACACGACCACTATCGTCGAGGGTGGCGGGTCGAGCTCGGCCATTAAGGGCCGCATCGCTCAGATCAAGACGGAAATCGAACACACCACCAGCGACTACGACAGCGAGAAGCTCGAAGAGCGTCTGGCCAAGTTGTCCGGCGGGGTCGCACAGATCAACGTCGGCGCCGCGACCGAAGTCGAGATGAAAGAGAAGAAGGCCCTTGTCGAAGATGCGTTGCACGCTTGCCGTGCGGCGGTCGAAGAGGGTGTGCTTCCGGGCGGCGGCGTGGCTGTTCTTCGGACGCTCAAGTCGCTCGATGCCTTGGCGAAGAAACTCACCGGCGACCAGAAGACCGGCGTCGACATCGTCCGTCGCGCACTGACCGCCCCCGTCCGTCAGATCGCCGAAAACGCCGGCATGGACGGATCGATCGTGTGGCAGAAGGTCAGCGAAAGCGACGACGACAACTTCGGCTTCAATGGCCTGACCGGGAAGTTCGGAGACATGATCAAAATGGGCGTGTTGGTACCCTCCAAAGTCGAGCGTGTCGCGCTCCAAAACGCCGCCTCCGTCGCCAGCCTCCTGCTGACCACCGACTGCGTGATCAGCGAGATCAAGGAGAAAGACGACAAGAAGGGCGGCGGTGGAATGCCCGGCGGCATGGGCGGCGGAATGCCCCCTGGTATGGGTGGCATGGGCGGAATGGGAGGCATGGGCGGCATGATGTAGTGGTTGCCCACTGACAACGCCTTGTCACGGAAGACAGCAAAACATAACGCAGCAACGCCAACGCAATCCGGGCGTCCCTCGGACCCCGAATCACGCGTCACCGAAACTGCCGACAAACATCGACACCCCGCCCCGGCGAAAGCTTGGGCGGGGTGTTTTTGTGTAGGGGGGACGCTTGTGATATTCCCGCGAAACAAGTCGTAGGGCGGGCTATTGCCCGCCGCAAGCGATGGCATAACATGTGGCAATGCCCAACTACGTGCGATGGCGAGAAGAGGGTGCGTCCTACTTCTTCACCGTCGTAACGTACCGTCGTCGGCCGCTATTCGCGGATGCGGCTGCGAGGAAACTGCTGAGTCGCGCGTTCGTCCACACGCGACGGACTAGACCCTTCGACATGTTCGCCTGTGTCCTATTGCCGGACCATCTGCACTGCATCTGGTCGCTTCCCGAGGGCGACGATGATTTTCCTTCGCGATGGGCGTCCATCAAACGGTGCTTCACACGCGATTATCTCCGTGACGGCGGGATGGAACTTCCGGTCACGGCGAACCGAAGTCGGAAGCGTGGACGCGGCGTTTGGCAACCGCGATATTGGGAGCATCGCGTCCGGGATGAAGACGATTGGTACCGCCTGCGCGATTACATTCACCTCAACCCCGTGAAACACGGGTACGTCGCGCGCCCTGAAGATTGGCCGTCGTCAAGTTTTCATCGACACGTTCGACTCGGTTGGTTGGACGCATCATGGCCCGGATCGACGCCGGTCGAAATGGCTGCAATGCCGGGAGAATGATCGGCGACGCTTGCGGCGGGCAATAGCCCGCCCTACCTGCTAAGAACAAGTCGCAGGGCGGGCTATTGCCCGCCGCAAGCGATGACAGACGACACTTCCGGCGCATCAGCCACGGCGATCGGCGTCGACCGCGCCGCACGCGCGTCAACCAACAAACGCTGGGAGAGGCGGGCAATAGCCGGCCCTACAAGACTTCCCAAAAGTCGCCCGCAGGCGCGTTGCGAGAACGCATGCGTGGCCGCTCAAGACCGTCCCACGACGCCAGTAGTCTCGTCGTCTTTTTTCTCTTGGAGCCTCGACCGGGCCACGGCGGTTATGGCCTGGCAGGTTGGCGCCCGCCGAACTTGATTCTGATTCCCGTCAACAGCAGAAGCACCATAACGGTCAGTCCCCACCCGGAGACCGTGGGTACGGTCTCTGGTCCTTCCACCCGGCATGTTGAGGAGCAGCCGTCACCATCGATGGCGTTGCTGTCGTCGCATTCCTCGCCGGGATCGATGATACCATCACCACAAGTTGGTATGCCTGACTGCGCGAACCCAATTCCACTGCGTATCCCGTCGCCGCCGTCGTACCAGATCTTTCGCGCCCCGCCCTCCAAAAGGACGGATGCCCCGCCAACGAAGACGCTGTCCCAGCTTGCGGTGGTCGGTTCAACTGCGGCGCCGCAAGCATCGAGCGTCCAATTGATCCCATCAACAGATGTAGCTCGCCGGATGTCCCTCGTGGAGGACGAAAAGTGCATTTCGTAGAGGCTGTCGCGGCGGACTACATTGACATGGTTTGTAATCCACTCGGTCGTAGGCCCGAAAGTGAACACTGGCAACGGGTGTTTTGTCCAAGTGATTCCATCCGGCGATGTAGCGTAGCCGACTTGAAGAGCATGAAACCAGCCACTTCCGCCAGTGTACCACATCTTGTACAGGTCCGCGGACGCATCAAGAAGGACACTTCCGACTCGCACGACGCGGCTGTCCCAAGCGCCCAATTGGACGACCGGGTTGCCCGCGTACTTTGTCCAGTTGATGCCGTCAGTCGAGGTGGCATAACCGATACGGTTGTTTGAACCGCCATACCCCGTATACCACATTTTGTAGAGCGGTCCTTCCTTGATAACGGCGCTGTTGTAGACATGGATCGCTTCCCAACCAGCCGACCCGGGAAGCAGCGATGGCTGAAGACTTGTCCACATCACCCCGTCAACGGATGTTGCATGGAACAATCCCGCCCGCCCAGGCACGAAATGGGTGTCGAACCACATTGAGTAACCGCCACCGTCCTGAATCACATTGGGAGTTCCGACGGGGACATTCTCAAGCCAACGCTCCAAGACAAGTTGTCGGTCGTCAAGAAGCTCGCATGTGGGCGCTTGGTTCGCGCCATAGGACCATGTGTCGCCGAGGATGTCATTGGAGCCCGCAGGACTCACGGGATCTGTAGTCCCACCGAACAGTAGCGCTTGTCCGCGAACTGAGTCGAACGCAAGAGCGTGATAATTGCGGGGCGACGGAGCCGTGGGCGTAGAAATCAGCGACCATGTGCTTCCGTCGTATTCCCAGGTATCACCGAAGACATTGGTGCAGTTATCCGTCCCCCCAACCAAGACCATGACGGCGTGGGCACTGTCGTAAACCATTCTTGGCCTATGACGCGGACTCGGCTGTGTCGAAGTGGTAACCTGGGTCCACATCGCTGGCGATGTCGACTTGTCCAGCTCCCATGTTTCGTCGGCGTTCAGATTACAGCTAACGGCCTGGAGTGCACCGCCAAAAACGACAATCCGGTCGCGAGCGCTATCGTAGGCCATTGCCGGCCAGGAACGCGGTGAGGGTGGGCTCGTTGTAGACACCTGTATCCAAGATGATCCATCCCATTGCCAAGTGTCGTTCAACAGGCCGGGACTATATCCGCCAAAAAGTAGCACGAGTCCGCGCGTGGAATCGAAAACCATACCCGCACCGTGGCGTGTCGGGGGCGGGCAACTCGCGCAGCGCTGCGTCCATGTGCTGCCGTCCCACTCCCAGGTGTCGTTGAAGTAGTTGCCGACGGCATCATTTCCTCCAAAAAGAACGGTCACGCAACGGTTCTTGTCGAACGCCATGGAGTGTCCCCGTTTCGGTCCCGGCCCGGTAGTACCGCGGAGCGACCAGGCATCGCCATCCCACTCCCATGTGTCCTGGAAAGTGCCCGACATGTCAGAACCCCCAAAGAGCACCGTGACACCACGGCAAGAATCGTACGCCATTGCAGAGTTCAACCGCGGAGACGGACCGTCGGTGGCGCGGAGTTCCCACGACGGTTGTGCCGTTCCAGCAGCCGGGAGAGTACCCATGACGATTGCGCTAGCCAATGTTGCCAGGGTAGTGTGCGTTCTCTTTGCAAACATGCTCTCTTTCCTTTCCCAGTTCGCCACAGTGAATCTAGCTTGCCCAACACATAAAGCGGGCGAAACCGAAGCACGCCCTATTTGCTTCCGTGTTTGCGGCGCGGGCAGGGCAACCCAGCATCGGAGGCCGCATGACCCCGCCAGCCGAATCCCTCTCGAAGCCGTCGCGCCTATCGCAAGGGCGCAATGCCGCAATCTTAGCATACCGACGGCTCCTTGCCTACGCCTCCACTTCAATTAATACATGCGTCAAGTCTCCGTGCCGAGCGCACTGAATTGTCACATTTTCTTGGTCAAGGCCACGGATATCGCCAAGCGCGGGCATCCAACGCCGATTCGTGGCAATTCGGGGAGCGAGGGAACGCGAGTCGGTACGTTCTGGATGCGCGTTCGGGTTGTGCCTAAATCGACCATTGAAGCCAGGTCGATGACCTGCGTTCCCCATGATCAGCCAAGTATCCATGAAGAGACTGTTCGTTGTCAATAGGTGTTCGGCATGTTTTGGCGTCTCCATCCGGCGTCAGCCCCTTTCCGGGGGGGATTGAAGCCGAGGGGTTTGGGGGCGAGTAGCCTCCAAGGGGTCGGTGATGGCGCACCGGTTCCCCGTGTCTTTCGTTCATGGACAAACCGCGTTCCACGTATCCATTCGGACTCTGCCAAACGGTCGAGACGAACTGGCCACACTGTCGTAGCGCTGACATCTCGACCGTGCTCTGCGAGTGATACTGGTCGGTCACCTTCCAATCGCGGCCACCCTGCGCAAGGTACTCGTGCGTGAATCGCCCCTTTAATCTGTCGCTACCGTTCTGGAAGTCGTCCCCGTCGTCTCGGCCAAGGGCGAATCGCGATCACTCCAAGGCGTAGCTACAGAGGGGTCATCCAATCGTCCGATACTGAACGGTTAGAGCAAGCTCTATCCAATGGTAGCGTCTGGGCACCCGTTCTTCCCGGTACGTCATGGCGTTTTGCGGTTACGTTTGGACTGAGAAGGCCATAGGATATCGTGGAGGTGAACGGTGAACTCGTGTCTTAGAACGTCACTGATTATGGTCGCGACGGTGGCGGCTATGGGTGCTGGGTCGCGAGCGGGCGTTGTGGATATGCTCGGCGAGCAGGATTTCGCGGATGGATATTCTTTCGCCTCGTCCGCCGAGGCAGCCAACGCCGGAATCGGGGAAGTGTACCCGTTCGACGGTACCATGTTCCGGCATGACGATCGACCCGGTACGTTTGGTGCGATTGAGTACACGCACATTTTCGATCCATCCACGTTGGGCGATTCCTCGGTCATCCTGACGCTTGGTCTGTTCGATCACGATTCGTTCCCGGGGACGCCGCCGCTGGATACGGTGGACCTGTTTTTCGACGGCGTACCACAACCGACGGACATGTTTCTTGGCGTGTCCATTCCTGACGCTTCAGCCAGCATCGTCGCTATTGACGTACCGCAAACCTATCTTGCCGACGGGGAGCTGACTGTCCGGGTCGAGACTACGATTCCGGGGCGAGAGGGAAACTCGGGCAATTCGATCTTCGCTGACTTCTCCAGTCTGGCCACTGTTCCAGAACCCGCAACGCTTCTGCTTATGTGTCTTGGCGGTGCGGCTGTACTGAGACGGCGGGCGGCTCGCCCAAGCTGAGAGCTCCGGCATTTACGTCTCCGCGATGAGTACATCGCGCGTCGACTTCGACTATCGCGTTGGCGGATTCGCTTCGCGCCGGCGGTTGATAGGAAACGTCGCTAATGGGATCACCGGCTGGAATCCGGTGCCACACGGGAGGCACGGAGTCGCACAGAGAATACGGCCGTGACAGGTTGAAAGCACTCCCTCACGGTCGCGGCTCAGTCTGGGATGAATCCGTCACTTGGGTCGTGGCAACGTACTAGTTCGCGGAAAAGGCCGACTGTAGCCAAGCCCAGTCGCGTAGGTCGACGCTGTTGCTTCGGTCGACGTCGGCGCACTGGCAGGCTGGGATGACGTCGGCGGTCGGACCGCCCATGCAACCCCTGAACGCCCTATGGTCCGCGGCGTTTGTGGCTCCATCCGCCACGCAATTGACGGGTTCGGCTACGATCAGGTTCAGGTCGAGACGTTCGAGCGTGCCGATTGTCGTGATGGGATAGGTGGCCACAAGCGACTCGGGGTCGGAACCACGCTGGACGAGGAGTCGGGCTGTTTGACTTACGATCGCGGCGTCGTCCCTAACGGGACTGCCCGGTGCGGGGGCTTCGAGGCGGAGCTTGAGCAGATAGCCTTCGCCAGCGAACGTGCTCGCACCCATTTTGTATGCACCCACAGGACGGGCTACGCCCTCGACGCGGGCGACGATCTTGACGTCGGAGGATGAATTGATCGGTAGTCCGTTGATCAGGACGTTACCAAACAGCGCCGCGTCGGGCTGCGGAATACCAGCCCACGCGATCGACCCGATGGCCATCGCGAGGAGGGTAAGCAGCATCAGTCTCGCGGACTTCACGCATCTGCGAACGCACCCGGTGAGGTTTGATATGTGCATCTTCGTCTTCCGATCTGAAATTGGTCTGGCGGTCATGCGTTCACCTTCAATCATTTGTCGAATCCAGGACACTGATGGGCTGCGCGAAATCGTCGTTCTCGTCCGTCGTCAGTGACGGCAGGGTACACCCGGAGTAGCCATTCGACTTGATCAATAGTTTGATGTCGCTGGTGCCCGGCCTTCCGCCGGCGCCGTTAATGAACACGTCCACTCCGTCCACTTCGTTCGAGCCAGCGAGCTCGGACTCGGGAATGATCAGCAGCCATTGCGTATTCCACACCGAACGGCCGGCGAGCTTGGGGCTGCGCTCGCAGGTGCCGGTGAGGAAGTCGCACGCCGGGACCGACGGAATGAGTCGGCGCTGTACGAAGCCGCTCGCACCGCCGGATAGCGAGTCCCACGGTTGCCACGTCGGCGACTCGAAGTCGTTCGACAGTGGGAATGGGTTCGGGATCAGTTGATCGAGCAAATCCCATTCGCGTATCGGAGCTTCGCTGCAAAGCGGAACGCGCGTCACGTCGAGCCCGACCGGGATAACGTAGACGTTGGTGATGATGTTCAGCGGAGCGCCGGGGTAGTCCTCGAACCGAATGCCGTATTCGTTGATCCGCAGGGCGAACCAATCGGACGGCATGGTCACATCACCCGTCGACGGTCGACCGAAGAAGTTCCGGCCGGAAATCAACTTGGTTTGGAACGGTATGACCAACGCCGGGTTCGGATCGGGCGCCCCTTGCAGCGGTTGGGCAAACTCTAGGTATTCCGAAAGCGTGTTGATGTTGGGGTGCTGGAACTGAACAAGCTTCTGCCGCCAGGTCTCGTCGAACTCGGGCGTGTTGGGAATGCGGAACATCTCCCAGCGTAAGCTGAAGGTGCGGTCGAATTCCGCGCCGGCGTTGAAACCGAGATCAACGCGTACCGCATCAAAGCTTTGCTCCATCTGCGCCAGCTTGCCGCTTAGTCCGTTACCCGGAACAGCCGAACAAACGCCACCGGCCGTACACGCGAACGGACCGAGGATGCGTTCTTTGACGATGTCGGTCAAGAAACGCTGGCCGCTTTGGGTTTGCGAGCCGAGCAGCCCGGTCTCGTAGTCGTATGCGGCCGCGGCGAGGTAGGCGTACCGGGCGGACAGGTCGAACTGGGCGCGATACTTCTGAAGCGACTCATTGCGGAAGACGCGGAACGCAGCGTCTTGATAGCGCTGCTGGGAAACTTGAACGGCGGTCTTCTGGCGGAACGCATCGCGCTCCTGCAACAGTCGGATGCCTCGGCCTAGGGCAGCTTGGTATTCGCCCATGGCTTGCTTGACGCCCTCGCCGGCGATGAAGACCTTGATGCGTTGGGTCGGCTCTTCGCCGAGAAGGGTTTCGACGTCGCGAACCAGGGCTTCCGTTTCGCGAACGCGCTCCCATCCGCCGAGTTCACGCTGTGCGTCTTCGCCCGCCCAGAACAGTCCTTCCTCGAGCCCTTGCTGTCCGAACCAAGCGGCCTCTTCCAGCGCCTCGATCACCTTGACGCCGATCTTTTTTCCGCCTTCAAGCGCACCCCGGGCAACGAAGGTGGGGTCTACCACAACGGTAAAGCCCGCTCCAACTACCTTCGGAAGGGCTGATTTTATCACATCGACGCTGGAAATTAGAGCGCTCTTAGCGTACCCCAGGACTCGCTCGCCAACGCGCAGCCCTAGAAGCGTAGTGCGAATGGCCTCGGTTTGGGTGCGCAACGAACTCTTGACGCTTACCTCTTCCGCTTGGAACGCGTAGACATTGGTTAGGGTGTCGACGGCGCACTGGATGCGATCGATGTAGTCTCGCCACGCTTCGTACGCCTGCACGTACTTTCCAGTGGCTTGGACCAACTTGGTCTTCGACTGCTGAATCGCACCCGGTTCCGGTCGCTGACCCCAACCATCGGGTTTCGTGACACCGAAAACTTCATCGACGTTGAAGTCGACGATTCGGCCGCACGCACTTCCCCCGGCTGCCGGGTTACACAAATCGTTCGAGGTTGAGGCCGTGTCCACGACAGCGCCGGTGACCGGATCAATCTTTCGATCGCGATAGGTGAAACTCAACGAGTGCGACGTCGAAGTTGGATCGATCGTCTGCGGGAACCCAAACTCAGCAATTCTCGAAGCGTCGATGTAGTTGAAGTAAATGATGTCCGGACATTGGCCGTCGGGGCATTCGTCCGTCGAGTAGGTTTTTCCGGGACCGACCGTTTCTGGATAAGGTCGGCCGAAGACTTCGATCAGACGATTCGTGAAGTCCATCTCGCGTTCCTCAGTGAGGAATTGGAATTCGAGCACGTCGTTCTGTAATGACCGCAGTCGCCGCGTGTTGTCGTTGGCGTAATTGAACACTCGAACCGCCCACGAAGCCGAGTCGAGCGCACGCTCGAAGACCTGGTCGAAGTGGGTTTTGCCCGCGGCGATCGCTTCCGGATCGAGGCCGAACGGCACGACGTTGTTGGCCAAACCCAGTGGGTTCAACCCGTTGTCCGCGTTGTCGAGCGTGTCCTGCATTTCGCCGAAGGCGGCGGAAATCTCTCGAATTTCCTGAATGGTCGAACGATCAACTTTTTGGATCGTGTTTTGGTGATCCGGGTCGTCGTCGTCGTCGTCCACGAGGGCGTTGACGAGCACCCAGTCGAAGTAGGCACCGCGACCGGCACGGCGAGCCCAATCGGCCACGCCCCATTTTCGCGTCGGAAACTCCGTGGATGGATCAGGATATCCGACCTGCTTGGTCGCGTCGGCGGTGTACAGCTCGCGGAAGGTTAACGACGTGATGGCGGCGCCGGTTTTCGCCTTTGCCGCTGCGGCTTGGGCGAACTTGCGTTCGTATTGATAGGTGACTTCGAGCGGTTGCTGACCGGCGATCAGCACGAACTCGGTTGAATTAACCCACTCGAACACCGGATGCCGTAACAGTTGATAGTAAGACTTCACGGACGTCAGGTAGTGCCCCCATGCGTCCCCGTGACCCTGTGGATACAAACCCAAGGCTTGTGGTTCGGTCGTGGTTTGGTAGTTGTTGGCGTACGCCACACGTCCGGGTGCGTTGCCGGGAAGGAAGTTCCACAGCAGGCGGTTGTAGGGCGTAGCGATTACGAATTGGTCTGCATCTTTGATGTTGTCGCCCGGATCACTTCGACCGCGGAGCATGCCCAGCTCTTCCTCTAGGAGATTGGGTACCTGTCCCTCGAACGAGAAGGCGGCCGTGGGATCTGCGGGCGGCGTATCGCCGAAGAATCCGATGGTTGGGTCGAGGGCGTCGGCGAAGGCTTCGTTACCCAATAACATGTACAGCTCGGCGATTTGATTGGTCACCAGCATGATCGCGAGGTTGGCGGGATCGTAGCTGACGCCGACGTCGATACTGAACAGACGCGCGCGGCGCAATACGGTGGTGTAGGCCTCAATGAGGCCAATGTTGTTGATGTTGGACGGCGTGCAGTTGAGCGCGATGGGCGCCTCGAATCGGTTGCCCGCCTGTTGGATGAGGCTTACATACGTGGCGACGGCGGTGGTGTGGAAGTCCCTGACGCGCTGGTCAAACGGATTGAGTCCGCGAAGCACACGCTTGATCCATCCCTCGGCCAGTTGCGGTTCCGTCCACTTGCTGATCATCGTGTCATCGCCGCCGAGGCGATTCGGCCAGACGATCTGGTCGTCAGGATTGCAGAATTCCGGCGCGTCGTTGCAGACGGGCAGACAGTCCAGTCCTTCGGTGCAGGCGCAATTGACGTAGCCTCGATAGCGAACACGCCACCAACTGTCGGCCAGCGTAAACGGTGACGGTCCACCGATGACGACTTCGCGAAGACCTTGACCGCTTAAGAATTCGGAGGGCGGAGCGTAGTCGAACCAGGGTCCATCTTGACTTTCCGACCATTGCCAGTGGTAGAACAAACCCTCCGGTTGCCCACCGGCGTCGGGTGTGTGTTGCAGCACTTGCTTTTCGTTGAACGGACACGTGGGCGTTAGGACTCGAATTTCCCCTTCGTAGGGTCCGCAGGTCACGCGCCAAATCTGCACGTCCGGTGATCCGACAGGAGCGCACGCGTCGTCGTTTGCGAAGACCAGCGAGACCCAGCCTTCCTTTGCCGTAGGAATCGCAGCCGATACGAATTTTTCCTCGGGAACGTCCGTCGGCGGCACCTCGGTGCAATCCACCACGGCTTCGGCGTGGGACAGAACCTGTAGGTCATCGATCGCGGTTTGGTAGAGCCCGTCGGGACTCAACGACTTGATGATGTCCCGGTCGCGATCGCTCATGACGCCACGGAAGATGAGCTCGCGGTTCAGGAACTTGATGCGATCGGGGAACGGCAGCGATCCGCCAATGGTTCCGGCGAACAGGTGCGGCGGGAGGTTGCGGAAATCGACCTCCGGCGGGAGCTCATCAAGCGGGACACGAACAAGTCGCGTCGAATCCAAAAGCTTGACGCCGGCGCTGTTGTGTGGGCAGATCGCGCGGCCGCACTGGCCTGTTTGATCGACGATTGTCTGACCGATCTTCAAGGGACGCGGGCACGTTGGGTCGGTCAGGAAGTTGCAGTCGGTGGACGGCCATCCCGGGCGGTACACGATGGGAAACGGCTGGGTTGCGTCGACGGCGCCGTCGACCGGCTCGTTGGCACGCCACGGCTGGCAGCCCACATCCTCGGCCCAGTTTTCGTATAGGAGGATGGCTGCGGCGCTTCCGCGACAGACGCTGGTCACGTCGTTCAGGTTGACCTGGCAGTCGGCGTCTTCCACGCACAGGTTGCCGTCGTTCGGTCCGCCTTTGCAGAATTGCAATGGATTGGCGACGTCGTCCGGGAAGCCTTCGATGCCCCAGATTACGCCGATGCGATCGACGAAGAGGGCGTCGTCCGTACAAATTCCTCCACCGGTACACTCCGCAGCCGTTGCGCACACCGATCCGTCATTCGTTCCGCCCAGACACACCGTGGTGATGCTCGTGAGGGGTTGGGGTGGTGCTCCGCCGTCCAAGCACGCAGCCACACCGCCGAAGTTGACGGGGAACAGCGGATCAATCGGCATCCCCGCAACGACAGTAATCGGGTCGCCGGATTCGGTGGCAAAGTGGGTGTAGTCAAACGTGTCCACAGCGTCTTCGCCCACGACACGATGCACGCCCATGTTCCACGGAATAGGTGCAGCGCCGAATGTCAGCGGCGGGGGGGGGTCGCGATATTTCACGATGACGTAAGGATGTCCGGACGCGGATTGCCACGGGTTGTCGTCACGCACGGCGTATACCCGACCCGACAGCACGCGGGCGTGCTCATCGTTGGGGTTCCAACCTTCCAGAACATTGGCATCGTTTACGCGGGTGGCATAGTCACCGCGATGGTACACCTCGGCTCCATCGGGATAGTCGCCGGCACCAATTCGTGAGGCGATTACAATGTCAAACGGATCGTCGCGCGGATCGGTCGGGTCGTCGGTGACAGGCCAGACCGGGTCGTACACGCCGACCTTATGAGGCCAAAAGATTCCGGGCGCAAACCGTCCTTCCTGGAACCACCAGGGTTCGAGCGTGCCGTGCGCATCGCCCGAGTTGACTGGGAAAATCTGCCCGGTAGCCGTGCCTGCAAGGCAACCGAAGAATCCGTCGTTGTAGATGCACGGGGCGAATGGCTGCCCGATGTGCAAGTATCCGAACGGCCACAATCGCGTCGAAAGACTATGACTTGGGTCGTCGATCTGCGTTCCGATGTTCCACACGCGGACGCAAGCCCCACCGCGACAATCACTCGGCACGGTGCAGGGCAACGTGTCATCAGTACCGCCATCACAAGCAAACTGGTCGAGCACGTCGGCGCCGGCGTCGATGAACACAGTGTCGTCGGTGCGATCAAACCCCTGAATGACCTCAAAAATGACGCTGGTACGCGTGGGTCGTGCGACGGTCCCGGGAAGGTCTGCGCATCCCACCTCTTCGGCTTTGATGTCGAACCGCACGACCGTCCACCCCGGATCCTCCATCGTGAACATGTTGTTCTCGATCTTCGGTTTCGGCAGAGCGACGGAACCATCCGCAGGCTGTTGGTATACGGCGTCGGCGCTGCAATACGGCTCCGTATCGCCAAGCGGCAAATCGACAAGCATGGGTGGAGACGCGGCGGCGCGGTCCACGACGAAGTGCTGCGGATCGGTCGGCCAGTTGGCTTCGTGCCGCGTCCACTCTACTGGCCAGCAGTGCCCTTCGAGATTCGAGCGGCGTAGCCAAACGATTTGCAGGTCGTCCGCCGGGCCGAGCGTGGGGCGTTGGTACCAGACATCGAGCGGAGATTCCAGACGCTGCCAGCCGAGTGTTACGGATGCCGGCGGTTCGGTGGTTGTGTTGACGAACAGGTCCGCTCGGCAGTCGGCACCCGTCGGAATCGGGAGTTGGGTTCCGACGTCCCCGACGTGGTCGGCGAATGCGAAGTCTCGAATATCGAGAATCTCGACGCCGTCCACCGGTCCACCCAACGCACCATCCAACCAAAGGACCGCCACATATTCCGTGTCGATCGTGGGGTTCAGGACGACGGAGAATCCGTTGAGCGATGGGCTGAAATTCAGGTCGTCGAACCTTGTGCCGTGGGCTGCGCGAATGTGGCTGTTGAAGATTATTAGTGGTGTTCGATTCGTGGAAATCGTCAGACTGTACGTGTTCAAGGGATTCAGAATGAGGTTTCTCGGCACCTTGACCACATCGATGTCGCTGGGAATACCGTTCGGCGGATCAGCCTTGACGGGCGTCGGGAGCTCCGAGGTAACGAAGTATCGAATCGGAATGCCCACGAGGCCGTCGGCTGAATCCAACCAAGTGATGTCGACAGGAATTTCCGTATTAGCCAGCGCCTTTTCCGTGACAAACATGTGGTCCGGGCCGACCGTTTCTGCGTAGTACAACGCCGCCTGTGGTGGATCGACGGACGTACTCAGCGGTGCTTCGCATACGCCCCCCGGTGTACAATCGGCGTCAAAGAGACAGACACCACCGTCGTCGTTGCCGCCGTTGCAGGTGGCATCGAAGATGGCTGCACTCGTCCGCGCGCGACTGACTGTCGAGTAGTCGATGCACGTGCAGGGGACGGGCGACAAGGGATTGCAACCCTCCGCTTCGGACGGCGCCGGTGGAATGGGATACTCGGTGCCGATGCGTACTTCGCAGGCGTCGCCGATTTGGTTGTTGTTGGCGTCAAGCTGTTGGCACACGCCACCTGGGCATTCGTCTCTTTCGAGATCGAGCTCGCAGATTCGCCCGTCGTTCTCACCGCCGATGCAGATACGCGGATTGCAGAACGAGACGCAGTCGTCACAGACGTCGCCATTGCCATCGCCGTCACTGTCCAATTGGTCGTTGTCGCAATCGCCGTCACCTGCAGCGGGCACCGAGTCACATTCGGCGTCATTAGCACAGGTGGGGGCGGGGGCGCCTGCGTTCATGCACGTTCCCAGTGAGGGGCCGTTCGGAACGTTCGGGCAGTTGTCACAGTCGTCGATCTTGCCGTCCGCGTCGCTGTCCGGGTCGCAGACGTCACTTCGACCGTTACGGTTACAGTCCGTGATCTCCTGACACACGTCGGGAATGCCCTCGCCGCCGCAGTCGAACGCCCCACCATCGAGAAGCTCGCAACCGTCCTCAAAGGTGTTACCGGCAGGGACACAAGTTCCGCCGGGGCAATCGGTGTTGTCGAAGCAGACCAGCCCGACGTTGTCGCCTGCGTCGCACGTGGCGGCTTGACAGTCGGCCTTTCTGATGATGATTGACTCGATGCCAGAGTGGAACACCGAGAGCACGCCACCATCCGTGACAATCGCCGTGCCCGTGTCTGCGGGGCAGGCTGGTTGATTCAGCCGGTGGTCGTAGATGAGGACGTCGCCGGGGGATGGACCGAGATCGGCAATGGTGAAGATGGTGCTGCGGGAGGGGAACACCTTGTACGTATCGCTGTCGTCGCCTTTGATCGGCGAGTCGCCCAGAATCGTGACACGCTCCACGAATCCCTCGCATACGCCGTCGTTGGGTATTACGCGGTCGATGCTGCGGCAGTCGGACTGATCGACGCACGACACACCATCGTTCTCGCCGCCTGCACAGAATCGCACGTCGAACGCCAGACGATCTTCACTGCCTTTGGCGCCACGTTCCACGAGCGACGGCGTGATGGTGTAGTCGCCGGACTTGTTCGACGTAAACGTGGCCCGATCGTTATTCCCTTCGCCGGGTTGTTCAATGATCGTGTCGATGCCGCCGCCGTCGGAAAGGTATCGATAGAGATCGTTGCCGGGGCCACCATTGAGCTGATCATTGCCGGCTCCGCCGTTGAGGATGTCATCGCCAGCCCCGCCCAGGATTGTGTCGTTGCCGTCGCCACCGTGGATCGTGTCGTTGTCGCGACCACCATCCAAGATTTCTTGTGCGATGTTGGCAATATCGGATCCGACGATCACGTCGTCTCCGAACCCGCCGCGCACCTCGATCACGGAAAGCTGCGGGGTGTCGGCCCGAAGGAGACCGGACAACTGGATTGTGTTGGCACCATCGCCGCCCAGTACGACAAGGCGTATCATGGTGCCGCACAGATTTCCCCGAGGCACGCCGTTTATGAATAGACCGTCCCCCTTACACAGTAGCACGATCTGATCCGATCCGGTGGCCTCGACGACCACGACTCCGGTCGTAGGCACGTTGACCGTAACCGCCGCACTCGCTGTGTTCGCTGTGTTCGGCAGCGCGATGGCCATAAGCGTCGCCATCATGAGTCTCGGCATAGGCCGATTCTTGTTGCGCATCATTCGACCGCTCGGAGCGCGATTCGACGTACGCTCTGCCCGCACCACTGTTCCATGCATCATTGAGGTTGCCGTTCTGTTGTTGGAAGTAACATGGATCATGGGAGCACCACCGAATCTACAGGTGTGTTGAGCTTCTCAATGGAGGACACCCGGCTCAGCTCGAAGTCGCCCTCGACGCGGAGCGGCGATTGGTGAAGCCCGACGATCGTTTCTTTGTAGGTTCCGCCCACAACCGACGTGCCCCAGTTGAGTGTGGCCGACCCGTCGGGTGGGTTCGGGTCAAAGACAAACTCGACAAACCGCGCTACGCGAAAACACTCGCTCTCCACCGCGCCTGGACTAAGCGGAGTCCCATCTTCGTCAAGGCAATCGTGGTCCGGGTGGAATTCGTGACGGAACGGATTGAGCGGATGGTTCGGATCGATCACGATCGTGCCGCGTAGGGTTCCGGTGAACCCGCCGAGGGATACCATTTGCAGATCATTCTCAAAGGCAAACGCCGCCGTGCTTACGCGACGGGAGAACGACTGACCGTCGACGATGAATGCACCTTCGTATTGGTCACACTGCGCCGCAGGGCAGTCCGGCGTTTGAATCAAACGCCGACCGTCTTTTGTAGCACGCATCGTGACTTCTGTCAGCAGCTTGTATTCGCCGGTATCGCTAAGGTGGATGAGCACGGGAAAGACGAACTCGTCGTCGGTCGGTCGCAACGGTTCGGTGAGCATGTCGGCGCTACACGCGGCGACGTCGCCAGGGGTGGTCGTTGCGCATTGACTTGAACTGGTACAGGAACCGCCGTCGTTCGTACCGCCGATGCAAAAACCGGTGCAAACGGCCGGTCCGCCGCCAATTTGTGTGCCCGTACAATCCGGGGCGCAGACGGTGGCGCCTGGGCAATCGTTGTTTTCTTCGCACACGAGTCGTTGTTGTTCAACAGCCGGGTCGCCGATGCACAACTTGCGTCCGGGAAGGCATGTGCCGCCGTCGTTATCCCCACCGAAGCATCGGGTCAAACCGGCGAACTCCGGGTTCTCGGCGTCTGTGTTCGTCCAAACGCGCGCCCCGGCGGTCACCCAGCCCACCCGATTCACGGTGACCGTGCCAATGTATAGGCCGGCTCGATCGCTGGTTGTGCCGGCAACGGCGCCAGCAACGGCACCGCGCACCTCGGTCGAAACGCCAATGATCCGTCTGAACCCTGCCCCGTCGGTGATCTCGAGAAGTCCTTGGTACTGCGATCCTTCCATGGTGGCATCCAGGAACGCCGGCGCCAGACCGTTGCGCTCCACGCCGAGTGTCACTTGTCTGGCATTGAGCACGCTGCCGGTGCGGGCGGGGACTGATACCGTGTTGGCGCCGAGCGATACCCATCGGAACAGCTCATCAATGCCGGCCGTCCCCGAGTTGATTTCAAGCCAAGAAACCGGTACGTCGCCGGCGTACGTCGGCTGGCCGGGTGTCGGTGAGGCAACCGACGGGCGATAGGCTATCGTCACATTGCGGCTGCGCGACGCTTCGTTGAACAGCGTCAACCCGAGGCTATCGATCCCGGTGCCAAAGACCACGCCGTCAGCAGCGCCGCCGCCGAGTCGGACGGGGCCGTCGTAGGTGAATTCGTCTGTGGCCGGCACCCAGTAGGCGCGACCGGGGACAATACGGCTGGCCGCCGAGACGGGGGCGAGTGTGCCGTTCGTCTGGAGCACCTGAAGGTTGGGTGTAAGTGACGCCAGCTTCGGCGCCAGATAGCCAGCCAGTGTCGGTGTTTGCGCCGGGTCGTCGACAACGTGAAAACCTCGAAGGTTGAAACCCGGACGGTACGGTGGTGAAAAACCGGATGGCACACCGACGATGGTTAGCTCCGTCGCTGCACTGGCGTTAATGAGGTAGGCGTTGCCCCCGCGAATGAGGCGAAGCGTGGTCATGGCCTCGGCGCCGGGGCCGGGGCGATACCATGCCCGCCACATCGTGTCTTCAATCTCCCGGCAGTTCGTGTCGTTGGGCCCCTGACAGAGGAACCCCTCGCCCTCAATCGGTTCGGGTGCGCGCATCCATACCGATTCGATGGGCAACGGGCCGAACAGCGCCTCAGCATCGGCGGGCGCTGCGTCGACCTCTACGAAGATGCTGTTCCAACCCTGGTCGAGTTGGAACGCCTGCTGGTGTAGCTGGCCGAAGGCCGAGACCGGTCCCAGTAAGGCGAGCACGATACAGGTGAGCCCGCACCGCATCCCGACATTTGGGATGAGGGTCGTTTGCGATCGGTTCGCTTCGAGAATATTTGTCATCAACCGTATCTCCGGTGTCGTAGCGTGTGCATATTATTGGCCGATCGCGATCCAATGGATCGTGCCAACGTTGGTGTTGACAGAGGCATTAGCAGTGTTTCGCATCTCCCAACCGAAGACGCTGGAGGTGTTGCCGCGCGTAGTAACGGTCATTCCGTTATTCACATCGAAATTGCCGCCAGTAAAAGCATACGAGATAATGACGACTGGTGTACTTGAAAACGTCGTCCCGTAGCCTCGCCTCCCGCCAGTGACCTGGCCTTGCGGCGGTAGCGTGAAGTTCCCGGGGGCGAATGATCCCCGACGGATTTTGAAATCCTGCCCGGCACTACGGATTAATCCGCTGACCCGAGCGTCGCCGCGGACGTCGAGCGCACTTCCAGGACCGCTCGTGCCGATTCCTACGTTGCCATCGTTGCGCACGTAGAGGTGTGTTCGTACGTTGTTTCGTACCTGTAGACCGTATTGAGCACTGTTGCTCGCATTGCCCGTGTTGATGTGCATGCCGAAGCCGCCGCCATTGGCCAAAAATACGTTTGATGTGCCGTTAGAGAATCGCGCGCCCCAATCGCCCGTCGAAGCGGCGCGAAGAACTTGGAAAGGGTACGAGGGCGCGGTACCGATTCCCACGTAGCCGTTGGCCGCTATCTGCATTCGCTCGGTAAAGGCGCCGCTGCGTCCGTGTCCGAATGCAAGCTTTGCGCTGAGGGGTGCATACATTTGCAACGTGCTACTTTGGATTCCGAAGCCGTAGTGCTCCTGCGTACCGACCCCTCCCCAAAGGGATATTTTGTTGCCAAGAACGTTGTCAAAAGTCAGCGGAATGCCTGGTGTGGTCGTTCCGATGCCGACATTGTGGGAGAAACTCGCACCACCTGTGGCACGAACTCGAAACTGATTATTTGTCGTCGAGGGGAAATCCGCAGCCGTCGAATCAGCCCACACAAAAGAGCCGACGTGGTTCGCTTTGGCCCGCTTTCCGGCCGCCATGCTGAAGTCGCCGGTAGCGGCGTTGGCCATTCCACCAGGAACCGTAGCGTTCGCGCCGGCTGCGGTGTTCGTCTGCCCGCCGCCGATGGTGCTCTGCGGACCGTTGGCCGTGTTGCCTGTGCCGCCCATGACTACGCTGTTGCCGCCGCCGGCGGTATTACCCGTTCCGCCGCCCACGGCGCTAAACAGGCCGCCAGCCATCCCGTTTTGACCGCCGGAAACCGTACTGCCCTCACCCGCAGCCGTGTTGCCCGATCCGCCCGATACCGTACCCAGCGCACCGAAGGCTTCGTTGCCCTTGCCGCCGCTTACCGTGCCCCAATCTTCTGAGACTTGGTTCGGTGCGGTTGCGCTACCGCCACCAGCGATTACGGCCCCGGCTTTGAGCGGGACGACGTTGTTGCTGGGATGACCGCCAATCACGTTCGGTGCTTCGCTCAAAGCATCGGAGTACTCAAAGCGTAGCGCTCGCGTGCCGTTGACGTGGAATTCGAGCGGATTGTTGTCGCCGTTGATTCGTATTGGGCCATCGACGCTAAGGTCGCCACGCACATCTAGCGTGCTGGCTGGCGTGCTCGTGCCGACGCCGACGTTGCCATCCGCGTCGACAAACACGGCGTCGATGGGGTCGCCATCTACGGCGTCCAGCGAGTGCCCATCTGGCACGCCTGCCGCCGTTTCACCGTCGTCACCAATCGGGACCAAGCTGATCGGCGTGAGCCCGACTGGTCTGATGTTTCGCTCTGCCTTGACAAGGAGGTCGGTGGTTACTTCGTCACGGTTCGCCGCCGTCGACCACGGTGCTCCGCGTCCGCAACTGTATCGAGTTTCCACAAACAGAGGGGCGTCGTCATCCACGGCGATCCCGAAATCGAGAACGACGTCGAACCAGCCGTCTTTGACGGATAAGCGAGGACGATTAGCCTCCCAGCCGTCAAAAATGAGCGTGCGGCCGATGCGTTCGCCAAATTTGGCGTCATCCCACAGTGCGAATTCGAATTCGCACGTGCGGACCGCGCCTCCCTCGACCCCGATCAACTCACCGGAGTAAGCAATGGCTGTGGGTTGCTCTTCGCCGACCGCGATCCCGCATGATGCGGCCACCGAGGCGACGCTGATGAATACCGATGCTCTTTTTCGTTGCCTGTGCATTACGTGGCTCCGTTCAATACTGCTATGACAAAAGGATGTTTCGCATCACCTGGCCAAGCGGCGCATGCTGTTCGCGCAGCGCGAACCTCAAGCGCACAGGTGGCCTCTTAGACTTTCTGCCCATGAGCCATATACGTATTTTTCGTACCCGACCCTAATTTTGGCAGGTCTCACAACGTGGATGGGTGCCCTGAGCCAATGGAAGCTCTCCCTAACCAGACCTACGTTACCCACGATAACACAGAAGGCTACCCAACACAAGACGCGATTGCGGTTTTTTTCGGCCGGTCTCGTTTATCGTAGTCGTTGCGCGATGGCGCGGACGGGTGTCGATGCTGCTCTGATGACCGAGGAGGGGATGCAGATACCAAAGTTTCCTGAAAGGATCACGTCGACCGAGTCGTCGGTCGCAGCGGAAGCGGATCGTACCATGCGGGTATGGCGGGCGTAGGTTGCCGACGATACGCGGGTATTGTCCTATCGCGCTACCGAATTGGCTCTGATACTCAACTGAAACTTGACAGTCGTAGGGTTGAAGTGATATCGTCCCCAATTCGTCGTGCCGGCCTGATCGGTCGGCCATCGGTTTCGGTAGGGCGTTTTGTTCACCGCGCCAACTCAGGACGCTAATTATGATTTGCGTGAAGAACCTGACCAAACGGTACGGATCCCTCTTGGCCGTCGACGACATATCGTTCGATGTGGATCGCGGCGGCGTCGTGGGGTTTCTCGGTCCCAACGGTGCCGGAAAGAGCACGACGATTCGAATTCTCACGTGCTTTCAGCCAGCCTCTAGCGGTTCGGCGACCGTGGCTGGGTACGATGTCTTTCGGGATTCCATGGCCGTACGTCGCCGGGTCGGCTATTTGCCCGAATCAACGCCGCTCTACCCGGAAATGCGTGCCCGCGAGTATCTGGACTTTCGCGGCAAATTGAGGGGTATGTCCCGGGCGGATCGTCTCGACGCGATCAAGCGCGTCACGGAGCGATGCTGGCTTGGTGAATTCATCGACCGCCCGATCGGAAATTTGTCGAAGGGTATGAAACAGCGCGTCGGTCTCGCGGATGCGATTATGCACGATCCGCAGGTGGTTATTCTCGACGAGCCGACCATCGGTTTGGATCCGACGCAAATCCGTGAGACGCGCAAGCTGATCAAGGAGTTGGGCGAACACCACACTGTGCTGCTCAGCTCGCACATTCTTCATGAAGTCGAACAAACCTGCTCCAAGCTCATCATCATTGCGGCCGGAAGAATTGTCGCGAGTGGCACGCCGACGGAGCTTCGCGCTCAGCTCGGGGCCAAGGCGCGGGTTATTGCAGAGGTGCGCGGAGCGGGCGAGCAGGACATTCAGAAGCATGCCGGTGAAATTGCGGGTGTGGAACGTGTGGATGTATCGTCGAACAACGGTTGGGTTCGTCTGGCGATTGAACCGCAGGCGGAGTGCGATGTGCGTGAAGGATTGTTTCAGCTCACCGCGGCGCAGGGCTGGTCGTTACGTGAACTCAGGCTTGAGGGTGCAACCCTCGAAGATTTCTTTGTCAAGGTTATTGCCGAGCAGGGGCAGCACGGGCGTTGAGGCCCGAGGGCGCCACGCAAAGATGGCCTCATCGACGTGGGATTCTCGGTCGGCGCGACCGGGGCGTCCTGTTCGCGTCGACGCCACCTTGTGGTGCCGACCCTTGCGATCGTAACGTCTGATTACTGGAGATGTTCATGCGTACTATTGTGACCATGGCCACCCGCGAGCTTGGTGCCTATTTCTTGTCACCGATCGCGTACGCGGTGGCGGGGGTTTTTCTATTCTCCACGGGCTTGGCCTTCGGACTTGGGACGTTCGATAACGGCGCCGAGTCGTCGTTGCGCCCGCTCTTTGAGTTCTGGATCGTCATGATTCTTGTCTTCGTCCTGCCGATGCTGACGATGCGATTGCTTTCGGAGGAGTTTCGATCGGGAACCATCGAAACGCTCATGACGGTGCCCGTGACTGAGTTCGAGGTCGTGCTCGGCAAGTTTCTCGGGGTCTTCACGTTCTACCTCATTCTCCTCGGTTCACTCCTGATCTACCCCATCTTACTTGCCAAGTACGGGCACGTGGACTGGTTGCTGCTGCTATGCAATTACATTGGTCTCGTGCTCATCGGGGCGTTGTATCTGTCCGCGGGCCTCTTTTTCAGTGCTTGCACGAAGCACCAGATTATTGCGGTGTTGCTCAGCTTTGCGCTCTTGGCGCTGATGACGTTTGCGGCTGAGGGTCTGGCGGAGCAGGTGAGCGGCTGGCAGAAAGTGGTGTTGCAACACCTTTCGGTTCGCGCCCACTTCGCCAACTTCGTGCGGGGTATGCTTGATCTCAATCACGTCGTCTTCTTCGTGACCACGACGGCGCTGTTTCTGTTTCTTTCGGTAAAGCGCGTGGAGGTACGCCGATGGCAGTAGATCACGGCGAAGGAAAGAAAGCTGTTTCGGCATCGGCTGGGCGGCGCATGTTGGTGGGGTCGAACGTGTTCGTCATGACCGCGCTGGCGGTGGGTGTCGTGGTGATTACCCAGCTCATCGCGTTCGATTCGACCGCCCGATGGGACATGACGAGCACGGGCGTGAACAGCCTCAGCGAGGGTACGGAAAACCTGCTGCGCTCGCTTGATCAGAACGTCCGGTTGACGTCGTTGTATTTTGAGACGGACCGCGAGGATGAGGATCAATCGCGTTACCGCCGAACGTCGCAAGACCTTCTCGATTTGTATGCCGCCACCAACCGGAGCAAGGTGAGTTCGGATTGGGTCAACCCGCTCAAGGACCACGAGCAGTTTGCGGCGTTACTGGCCCGTTTGCGCGAGCGGCCGGCGTTCAAGGACGAGATTGCGGCGTACCAAGAACGAATCGACAAGTACGTCAATGAACTCGACGGACGCATCGGCGATCTGGTTAAGAGTGAGCTGGAGGCCATTCCGTCTGGCGGGTCCACGCTTGACGGATCCGGCGGCGGTGGGGCGGCCCTTGGTCAGGTGGACAAGGCCCTCAACGATCTTGGTACCATACTGGCTCGAACCAGCGACAGAATCGACAGCGCCGTTTCGTCGGACACGCCGCAATACTCGCTGGCGATTGGTGATCTTACGACCTTCTATCAGCAGTTGTCGCAGTCGTTGAAAAACATCGGTGGCTTTGCGTCGGCGCGGTCCGGTGATCCGTCGCTCTCTGAAGGCGAAGCTACATTTCTCCGTGGCGCTGCCAACCGATACGCCGTGCTCGTGGCCGACGTTGAGGCTGAGACCACGGCGCTTGCGGCGCTTGAACCACTGAAGTTCGACGATCTAGTGAGTCAACTCGTGCCGACCGGAAACGCGATCGTCGTCGAGACCGACGAAGACGCCAAGGTGGTGGACTTCAGTTCCGTTTGGCCGCCCATGCAGCAGGGGCGCGGGCAGCGAACGCGTTTCAAGGATCGAGCGTTCAAAGGCGAGGCCAAGCTCACGTCGGCGATTCTTCGCACGATACACAAGGAACAGACAGCCGTTGTCTTCGTCAGGTACGGTGGTCCGCCGCCGTTTCAAGGCGGTTTCATGCCGGGCCAACCACCGGCGCCGTATTCGGCCATGAAGACCCAACTTGAGGACGCGAACTTCATCGTCGAGGATTGGGATCTCAAGACCACGACGACCCAGCCGGAGATCGATCCGAAACCAACGCAGACGGTGTACGTCGTCTTTCCGCCGACGCTTCCGCAACGTGGCCCTATGGGTCAGCCTAGCCAAGACCCACCCTTCGCAGACAACCATAGGCAGGCTGTGCTCAGCGCGATCGGTGACAACGGGCACGCGATGTTTGTCGTCGGTTGGCAGCCCGGTCCCTTCGGCGCCATGGCGGGCACGTATGCGTATGCGAACTACCTTACGGAGCAGTGGGGGATTGGGGTGGACTCCGAGTTCCTGCTGATCGAAACGCGGAGCATTTCACCGGGCAAGTATGCCATCGCCAGCCAGCAGTTCTACTTCATGCATGACATGGAAGTGGGCGACCACGATATCACGACGGGTGCATTGACGCGAAAGTTGTCCTTCCCACTGTGTGCTCCGCTTTCCTTGTCGGGTGTCGTGCCGGAAGGCGTCGACCTCGTGTCGTTGGTGCGTCTTCCCGCACGCGACGGCGTTTGGGGCGTTAAGAATCTTTCCGCGTATCAGGAGCAGATGGAGCAGCATCCCTATCTGACACTCATCGACGGCGATCGCGAAGGGCCGTTTGAGTTGGGCGCCGCGGCGACCAAGGGTGAGGCCAGAATTGTGGTCGTATCGAGCGCCAACTTTGCGATGGATCAAGTCGCGTTTGCCCGCGAGTTCGGGATGACATCGCAGGGCGTGACGATCCGATCGCGCAATCCAGGTAACGTGACCCTGCTGTTGAATTCATTGTTTTGGCTGAGTGGCAACACGGAGTTCATGAACATTGGCAAGCCCATCGACGCGGCTGTTCTCGAAGTTGGCAGCGCTGGTGAGGTCAAACTTGTGCGTGCGATAACGATATTCCTCTGGCCGCTCGTTGCGTTGCTCGGCGGCGGTATGGTCTGGTGGGTACGGCGAAGGTAACTCAGGATGAATACGAAGACGACACTACTGCTCGCCATGGCGCTGGCTGTCCTTGGCGGTCTTTACTACGTGAGCAAGACGCGTCCCGCGTCGGCTGATTCGGACGTGCGACCATTGCAAGCGGTGGGCGCCTCGGCGACGCGCGATCTGCTCGAAACGAAGCTGGGCGACGTGGTCAAGGTCGTGGTTCGCAAGGCGGAACAGGACGAGTGGGTGTTCGATAAGGATGAGGACGACGGCGGCGTCAAGACTTGGCGAATGACCGCGCCGATCGAAACCGACGTCCCGTCGTGGGAGGCGGACAAGTTCGGTCGGCAGCTTGGCGGGCTGCAATACGACGTGAGTTATGGACCCGGTTCCAGTGGGCTGACAGCTGCACAGGCGGGGCTCGACCCGCCGTGGGCTGTGGTCACACTGACTGACGCCGAAGGACAATCCGCAACGATCGAGTTGGGTAAGTCGGCTTCGCACCGTGAGACATACGTTCGACTTTCCGGTAGCGATGAGATTTGCGTGGGCAAGGCTGACTTGCGTTCGCTGATCAAAGACAGCGTGCTGGACTATCGCGAAAAGCAGCTTTGGAATTTCTCCAAGGAACATGTCACCCGCCTTGAGATTATTGACCGATCGGACGCCGCGGGAGCCACGAAGTACAAGTTGGTGCGTGACGGTTCCAATTGGAAGATGGAGTCGCCGGTTTCCGCTCGCGCCACGGGCAAGGTGGATGAGTTGCTCACGTCCATGGGTCGTTTGCGTGCCATGGCGTGGCACGACGACAACGTATCGAAGTTGGGCATGTATGGCTTGGAGCCGGCCACTTGGACTATTCATGCGTCGGTGGAACAGCTTATGCCGATCGCCAAGCCGGCGGGCGACGAGGCTGTCGGTGGGGACGATAAGCCGAAGCTTGAGATGAAATATTTCGATTACGAGTTGCACCTCTCGCAGCTTTCGCCCATCGGCGAGGACAGCAAGGTCTACTGTCGCGTCGGCGACGAGCCTTTCGTCGCGACCATATCCAGTATCAACGCCGACAAATTCAAACCGACGCTCGCCGAGTGGCGCGACATGCACGTCACAACCGTGGACGTGCAATTGGCTGATCGGATCGAGGTCAACGGCGATGGAACTTCGGCGACCTTGGTTAAGAAAGACGGCGCGTGGTTTTTTGACGGCGACGGCGGGCGTGCGGAATTGTCAGCCGTTACCGAATTGCTTACGGCTGTAGAAAACCTGAGTGCGGTGGCGTATGTCGATGACGCGTCTTCCGATCTGTCTACGCAGGGTCTCGACACGCCGCGTGCTTCGGTTGCTTTGTCGATTCCCGGGCTTGATCACGTCGAGCGCATCGTTGTGGGCAGCGTGACGGATGCAGCCACGAAGCGGCTTGTATATGTGCGGCGAAACGACCTGGCCAGTGTGGCCAAGGTTCGTGCGACCGACGTGGGCATGTTGCTCCGAGGCGTTCACGCCTATCGCGATCGGACGATCATCGAGGCGCTGCCCAGTCAGTTCCGGCGCATTTCGCTATCGGCTGATCTCGACGGCGATGCGACGATGAACCAGATCACACTCGCCCACGCCGACAGTTCTTGGGGCATGGTCGAACCGGTGACCGCCGATGTTCGCGCCGATCACGTCGACAAGTTGGTCGAGACGCTGGGCAATCTTCGAGCGGACGAGGTAGTAACCGATGCGGGTGAAGCCAGTGCGTATGGTTTGCACGCGCCGAGCGCGACGCTTCGATTGACGTATGAGCCGTTGAACGCGGACACTGCGGACGCTGCGTCGAAATTGAAAACGATCGAGCTCGGTGTCACGCAGCACGACGGCAAGTATTACGCCAAGCGAAGCGATCGGCCGACCATCTACGCTGTGGGTAAGAGCTTGCACGACCTGCTGACGGCCGAGTATCGAACGGATCGAATCGTGGATTTCGACGAAACGAACGTCGCCAGATTCACGATCCGCCGTGAAAACGAAACGCACACATTCGTCAAGCAGGAAGACAAGTGGGTCTACGCCGCCGAGCCGGATCTTCCGCTCGACCAAGCCAAGGTGGCCAACTTATTGCTGCAGATCAAAGACTTGCGCACGCCGCGCTACGTTGTTCACACAGAAGGCGATCTGGCAAGCTACGACCTTGCGGACCCGTTCCGAACTGTCGCGGTCGAGCAGGCTGACGGCACGTCACAAGTGCTGTGGGTTTCTAGCACGACATCCGAACTCGGGCCGGACAAGGGTTTCTACGCCGCTGTTCAGGGGCGTGGCGACGTGTTCCTCTTTGCCGCGGACTCGGTAGCACGCATCACGGTTTCGCTCGACGAGTTGGAACCGTAGCGAACATCCCACGCCGTGTCGCAGTTCTTTTTGAATTGGGCGCCGTTCTTGTGTTGCACCTGCTTCCAGCCGGCAGTTCCCATTCCTGTGTGGCACCGGCTTCCAGCCGGTGATCCATTAACAACGCGACAGCGTTACTCCTCATCCTCTTCAGAACGAATGCCGCGCACCCGTCGGTCATCGCGCATCCGACCTATCATGAGCGAACAAGCGAGGCTCGGCTATTCGCCCTTGGTCTTGACCGACTCGTTGAATATCGGGAACACCGCGGGGGGGCAGGGGACCGAGCGTTTGTAGTTGACGACCATGCGTTTGATGACCGTGTCGCCGGTGATTTCGTAGGTGGTTGCCACGCGGCGCTTCTCATTCAAGAACTGTTCGACTCGTTTGTACTTCGTCGTGGACCCGTCCTCGGCGCGCGCCTCTATCTCGTGAATCATCGTTTTCGTTTCGTCGTTCCACGTGGCGGTGACGCGGGTCGGTCCGCGAAAGTAGAAGTTGTCGTACCAAGTGCCTTCGAAGCGCTTGTCCAGTTCGTTCCAACCAAGTGTGCCTTTGGCTCGATAGACGGTTGGCTCGGTAAACGTGGAATAGCTGCGCCGGATGACGTGTCGATCGAGTGACCAGGAAATCTCCTCGGTTCCGGTCACGCTCCCGACGGTGCGACCCTGCGTGTCGAAGTGGTTTTCCCTCACCGTCCACGCGCCGATGAACAGGTCGAGGGTTGCCAATTCGGGTCGTGCAAAATCCGGTTCGTTCTTCGCGTTGGTTGAGGTCTGTGCGAAAGTGGGTACCGCACATAGTGTGGCCAACACCATGCCGATCGCGAAACCGTTCGTCCCCCGCGCCGCACCAGCCCGTCCAACTGTGAAGCCGACCTCCGGACGACGACGCACCCGCACGATTCCGGTGAGCGACTGCCCTGTCACGAGGTTTTCTGATGGTGTGTACATGATGAACTGCTCCCGATTTCGGTCCACGGCGACGGGCGCCACCGTAGTCGGCTGTTGTCTGCGCATTCGATCGACGGGACTCGTTTACGCTGAGTATACAACGCCACGGAACGTAGATCTGTTCGTCGCAAACGAGTTTCGACGACGCATGCACGCGACGTAGGCCCGCTATTAGTCTACCGAACCAAGCTTGTGCCCAAGCGCGTCGTTGCGAACCCGCCCGTGCCAACGATCCAAGTTCCCGTCAAGAGGCGGAAACCGCTAATGGATCGCCGATCGGTAGCCCGTGCCACACTTGTTCAACAGGCTTCTAACAACCCGTGCGTCCTGTGCCCGGAACCGCGCCCTGAACAACGTTCGCCGAGCTATCCGCCGACCAATGCGACCGCCCGTTCAGCGATTTGATCCAAACCGACGCCGACGTAGTCGAACACTTCCGCTGCGGTTTTCGCCGACTTGGGAATGCGTGTCGCGGTCATACCTACGACCCTCGGTCCGTCCTTCATCGCCGACGCCTGTTCCGCCAACTCGCCGTGAAGACCGCCGATGTAGTTGTCTTCCACCGTTAGAATTGTACGACCCGCAGCCGCGGCGGCTGCGAGGATGGGGCTGGCGTCCATGGGAAACGTGTACGCATCAAAGACGTGGACTGAAATACCCCGCCGCGCCAGCAGATCAGCTGCCGCCAAGGCGGTGTGTACCATGTAGCCGCTACTAACCAGCGTCAGCGCGTCTCCGGTTCGCAATTGTTTGCATCCGCACAACTCGAACACTTCGTCAACGGGATAGAGGAACGGTGCCGTTGGCCTATGCGTTCGCAGATAGCAAAGACCGGGCGCGTTGGCCATCAGTTCTGTGCAACGATAGGCGCTGACCGCATCGCTCGGGTGAAACACATGGCACACCGCAACCCCATGCTCGTCCAGCGTCTTGGTCATGCTACGGAAGTATGGAATGTCGGTGACGGACATTTGCGACGGCCCGTCGGCGCCGAGTGAGACGCCGGCGTGCGAACCGACGACGTTCAGGTTGGCCCGCGAGATGACGGCCATGTCAATTTGATCCACCGCGCGAGCGAGGAACTTCGCGAACGTGCTGGCAAACGGAATCTTGCCGGCGGCGGAGAGGCCCGCGCCGACCGAAATCATATTCTGCTCGGCGATCTTACACTCCAGGAACCGTTCGCCATGATCCCGCGCGAACATGTTGGAAAACGTGGAGTTGGACACGTCAGCGTCCAAGACCACGACGCGTTTGTCCACATCGCCCAACGCTGCCAGCGCCACGCCATAGGCCACACGCGTCGACAGTTTCTTCGACGCCACGACGTCCGCATGCCCCACGCGATTCAGCGATCGCTCCATCGGCGGGAGCACGATCGTCTGATCCGCCGGATTGCGGCGTTTCGATTTCGGTGCGGATGGCGTCGACGACTCGCCCGCCTTGGCATGAAGGCGCACGCCCGTCGCGTCGAGCTCACCCAACGCCTGTTTGAGGTCGTCATCGGACAGGGGCTTGCCGTGAAAGTTTTTCCCCTGCATCAGATCGACGCCCCAGCCTTTGTTGGTTCGAGCCACAATGGCTACTGGCTTGCGCGCCGCGTTGATCTGGTCCATGGCCGCCGATATTTCGACCGGGTCGTGGCCATCGACCTCAATCACCTGCCAACCAAACGCCGCCATCTTCGCGGCGATGGCTTCCGCGTTTTGCTGAGGCGATACGGGCGACGCTTGTCCGTGCCCGTTGCAACTGAATATGACGGTAACGTTTGTGAGTTTGTGGTCGACAATGAAGTCCGCCGCCTCCCACACCTGACCCTCGCGCGCCTCGCCGTCACCAACGATGACGTAGATACGCTTGTCGATTCCATCGAGCTTCGCCGCGGCGCCCAGCCCCGCCGCCACCGACAGCCCTTGTCCGAGCGATCCGGTCGCGGCGTCGAAGAACGGAAACCCTTCAGCCGGGTTCGGGTGCCCATCCAACACGCTGTCGAGTTCGCGGAGCGTGATCAGGTCGTCCACCGTAAGCGGTCGCGTGTCCCCTGGATGTTTCCCGACCGCGCCGCCCAAGTCGGCGTACGCTGCGTACACAATGGGCACGGCGTGACCGATCGAGAGCACGAGACGATCGTTGGCTTTGTTGAACGGGTTCGCCAAGTCGTACCGCATTCGGTTGTACATGAGTTCGGTGACGATGTGGCCAAGTGCAAGCCCGGACGACGGATGCCCCGAGCCCGCAGCCGAGGTCATTCGCAGAACGTGCTTTCCGAGTTCGATCGCTTTGGCGTGCGCGGCGGCGGCTGTGGACAATTCTACCTCCCGTAGGGTCGAGGTCGTGGAATCCGGCATTGGTTGCTCCGATGGAATTTCATAAGTGTACGGCACGCCTCAATCCTCGCGTGACGGGCCTCGGCCAGTCTCGTGCCGCTACGCTCAAGCGGTTCAGCAGCGGCTGCGGGTAGGGGATGCGTGCATCGAGACTGCAGACCCTCCGCAACGTCGAGCGCAGCGACGCGGCATTTTCAGCCCAAAGAGTATCGCCGCATCGCTACCGGTTCAAGCCACGTCGAGCCGAAGACAGTCGGGCGGGGTCGGTCGCGTTGTGACTCCACGGCTTATCACAGCCGGGGCGATGCGTGTGCGTCAGCTGCCGGTGAACTTGGGTTTGCGTTTTTCCAAGAACGCGGTGACGCCCTCGCGGTGGTCCCGCGTTCGACCGGCGGTGGTTTGCAACATGGCTTCGTAGTCGAGCTGAGTCGGGAGATCGTTCGCCCACGCCGCGTTGATGGCTCGCTTCGTCAGACCGATGCCCACGGGCGGCAAGCTCGCAAGTCGCCGAGCGAGTTCGATCGTTTCACCCTGCAGGGCGTCGTCCGCCACAACTCGGTTGATCAGGCCGATGCGCAGGGCTTCATCGGATTTGATTTTTCGTCCGGTACAGGCCATCTCAAATGCGCGGGCGGGACCGATCAATCGCGGCAGCATGAACGTACTGCCGGAGTCCGGAACGAGGCCGACGTGGATGAACGCCTGAATAAAGCTCGCCGACTCGGCACCAATGCGCATATCGGCGGCGAGCGCCAAACTGCACCCCGCGCCGGCGGCTACGCCATTTACCGCGGCGATGATCGGTTTCTCCATGGTGCGAATCTTGTTGATGATCGGGTGGTATCGGTCGCGCAGGTGCGATCCCAATTCGATCGGCTCGTCGCTCTTGTACCGCTCCTTCACATCGCCCAAATCCTGACCGCTGGAGAAGGCACGCCCGCCGCCGGTGATGACTAGGCAGCGCACGCTCTTGTCTTTCTCCGCCGCGCGCAGCGCTTTGCCGATGGCTGCAAGCATGGTGTCGTTGAAGGCGTTCAGCACATCGGGGCGATTCAACGTGAGCGTTCGAATCCCGTCATCATCAGTCACCAACAGGGTCGGTGTATTGTCGGACATCGCTGCGTTTCTCCGAAATCGAATAGTGTAAGTTCAGCGCCTACGTCTCAATCGACGACGCAGCCCCGCAGTCTCTTCTCTTCCTTCGTCCCTACGTTCCTTCGTCCCTACGTTCCTTCTTCCCGGCTACCGACCCTTGTACTCCGGCTTCCGCTTCTCCATAAAGGCTCGCATCCCTTCTTTCTGATCGTCGGTCGCAAACAGCGAGTAGAAGAGACGTCGCTCGTATTCGAGACCGGAATTCAAGGACAAATTGTCGACCGCCAGGACGGCCTCCTTCGCCGCCTTCAGAGCAAGGGGCGGCTTCGTGGCCAGGGTTTCAGCCAATCGCAGCGCTTCGTCGAGGAACTGTTCCTTGGCTACGACGCGCGTGACCAATCCTGCGTCGTACGCTTCCTTTGCGGAAAGGAATCGACCGGCCAGGACCATCTCCATCGCCCGGAACTTGCCGATGGCGCGGGTCAGTCGTTGGGTGCCCCCGGCGCCGGGCATGACGCCGATGTTGATCTCCGGTTGACCGAACTTCGCCGACTCGGATGCCACGATCATGTCACAGTGCATGGCGAGCTCACACCCGCCGCCCAGCGCATAGCCGCTGACCGCCGCGATGATCGGCTTGCGAATCGCCTTAATTCGAAGCCATCGAGCGAGGTTGTTCCGCTCGCTCATGTCGACCACCGACGCCTCGGCCATCTCTCCGATGTCCGCACCGGCGGCGAACACACGCTCGCTCCCCGCGAGCACTAAGACGTAGATACTCGGATCGTTGTCATAACCCGTGAGCACCTCAATCAACCGGTCCATCAACTCAGCCGAAAGGGCGTTGAGCACCTCGGGGCGATTCAGCGTGGCGATTCCGATGTGGCCTTGTGTTTTCGATAGGATCAACTCACTCATTCAAATGCATCCAGTTGGGTTCCAGTTGGATCGAGCAGACTACGGACCAATGGTCGGCACTTCGGGCCACGCGGGCACCGTCCGCTTGCAAATCGACGCATATTCTGCACACCCACGCACGGGTTGCAAGAAGGAAGCGCAAACGGTATCCGACATCGGCGCGCGGCGGGGGCTACACCGGAGTCAATCGGCGGCGCGAGCTTTCGTACGAGCGTTCTTGGGTGATACGTCCGGCTTGTTGATCGCCAGGATTTGTTCGATGTCCCCACGTCGAAACGTCACCAGCAGCCAGAGAAAGACCGGCAGGCTGTAATGCGTGACCGGGAGGTCATAGAAGATTTTCGACAGGTTCGTGAGCAACGACGTCATAGTTGGCCCGAACGAATCTTGCGCGAGGGGTGGCACACTGTTGAACGTGACGCGAAGAAACAATGCGATGCGCAGCGCGACGAACACATTGATCCAAAACAGCCCCCACAAACAGGCCTTCCATCGGCGCGACCAGGGAATCGGTGACGCGAGGATCAGCGCGATGGTAAACGCGGTAGGGCGAAGACCGATCATGCTGCTCTTCATGTCCAGCTTGCCTTTAGGCGAGCGCGGAAGCTTCGTGCTGAAGTGGACCAGCGTATCGACCAGCGGCACCTTGCTCGTCGACGCCTCGAATGCGACGGTTCCGGTTGGTCCGAAGGAATGGAAGAGTGTATTGCCGACGGCCATGAAGCATGCACGATAGGCCGAGCGCGCGACGGGCCATGGGTACGTGAGCACGCCATAGACGACCAGGCATCGGATAAAGAAACCGCTAGTTCGCTTGAGCGGAAACATGGGCTGTCTTCACCTTCGGCTTTGTGGCCCACCAGGCCCAGATGATCCAAAAAGTTAGCGAGAGCACGACAAACACCGGTTGCCAAACGTCGATGTGGAGGACTTCAAACCACGCGGGGCGAAAAATACCCATGTAGAAAAGAGAAACGATCCGAATGAGATTCATAAGCGCCAGTGCAACCGTCCCCGCGAGTAAGCCCGGAAGTTTGGTCATCATGGACGCAGGAAAGGCGAGCACCGCCGAGATGAACAGTGCCGAAGGTTCGATCGCATCGCAGCCGTGTTCGATGTTGACGGAAAACCGATTGGACACCACGGACGCGCCCACGGTCTTGGCGTTCTCGCCGAAGATGTTCAAGACGAACACGGACGCCTGGGCGTTTAGACGCAAGTAGCCCGGAAGCACCTTGACGTTGACATAGGGAAGGAAGGTTATGGCGTAGAACACGCCCATGAGCACCGCGAACAGTACGACGAACGCTAGCACAGGTCGCTTGGCGTAGACCCATGACCCCAGGGCCTTAGATGCACTGTCACCATCCGCACCTACACCGAGCGAACCCTTGCAGCTTGATCCGCTTTCCGGCTGGTGGCCACGGGAAGGTGATCGTCGTTTCTTGCCCACACGCCACTCCTTATGAGGGTGTTTAAGAAGGGTTGCATCGAACCGAGCCGCGACTGTAAGGGAGCGGTCTTCGCCATTGAAACCGGACCGATTCCTTACCGGCGCGGCTTTGAAAGAGACTTCTCAAACACGTTCTCAGCGGACCACGCAGTGCGACCCAGACGCCGCACCGATCGACACGCAACGGGTAGCTCGCCGTAGCCCTACGGGTCCGTCCCCCATCGTACCGGAGGCTGCCATCCGATGCCAGCGGTTCCCTGGCGCACGCGATAGCGATCATCGCGAAGCGCTATGCCCAATCCCGGGTATCGCTGCGCACGCCAAGCTCGTCCCCGCCAGCTACACGTGTTGATCCATTGGGGCGACGCGAAGTTGTAGATTCGCTGGGGTCTCGTGAACGCTTTGATCGGGCACGACAGGGGAAGCGATGGACACGGTAGACCGTTCGATCTGAACCTGGCCCACGATACCGCATTCGTTCGTGCGTGCCAAATATTCGGCAAAAATGCGCAGCGCCAACGCCGTCCGGCTGGAGACGCCCAACTTGCGGTACACACGGCAAAGATGGCTGTGGATCGTATGGGCTGACAGGCGGAGGCCTGCGGCGATCGCCGCCTCGGAGTTGCCATCGAAGATCCCTTGGATGACTTGAAGTTCACGGTTCGAAAGCTGTAGCCCGATGGCGATGGCCGACCAATCGCGCGCCGACAGTGGGAACGGGGTTTCCCCAACGGACTTGTGGTTGGGCGTGAACCCTGTGTCCGTACCCAAGTTGCGGCCCGTGCTCGAATTCTCGTTGCTTCTATGCGACATGATTTGTCCCTTCGCAATGCAGGAACCACGCCGAGAATCGGTTGCCCTGTGCGTCAGCCGTTCTTCGAAGCGGTCCGGCATCTCAGACGCCCGGCCTCGCAGCGCACGCTCCGGAAGTCTCTCAGCCTCCGACAGCCGAGTAGCGAAGCGCGCTAACGGTCGATCCGCTAGCGAGGAGCCGGAAGAGTTCTTGTACTCATGCGATGCCGCGATATTCCGCCCGACGCCGAATATCTGGCACTTTTCACCGAACGCGGTCGCAGCTGTCTGTTGCGTCAGCGCTAGCCGCCGTTCGATCCGGCTACGTGACTTCGCAACGACGCCATACCACAGCCGCACCTTACCGTTGACAGTACTGGGAATCGCGAAATGCCCGAAGCCTGCAGCAGTTCGACCTCAACTGACGTTGCACGATACGGAAGCCACCGACCCAGCCGACCACACAGCCCGACTCTCACTCGAAGTGGTCAAAGCGAAAGACGGCCGAGCAGCATCGTACGCAAATCAAGGACGGAAAAGCAACCTTTTTCTCGGAAAAATGAATCAACATGAAATAAAGAGAGACGGAACTCGCTTCCCGCCACGCTTGACGCGCGGGCCGAGTCCAGAGGGCGCACCGTCGCGATGCACGCCGCAATCTTCGATTCTGAGTTGGGAGGCCGTGTTTTCGGGCGGGTATGCCGAGGGCGTTGGAGCGGATATGATCCACGTCAAGTGGGCAGACACCCGTCGGCGAGCGGCGGAGGATCGCCCACGTTGGGCGGTCTTGAAACGCGAGGGAGTTCGGATTTCATGGCAGAGTTGAGGATTACGCTCCCAGACGGGCGGACCGTCCGTCACACGCTCGGCGCCGAACCGGAAGACATCGGGCGCGACAGCGTCTGTGAAATTGCAATCGACGACCCCAGCGCGTCGCGACGCCACGCTCGGTTTTCTCCGACCGCGCACGGTTACCTTGTGGAAGACTTGGGCAGCAAGAACGGGACGCTGGTCAACAGTACGCCCTGTGCATCAAAGCTGCTCAAAGATGGCGACGAGATTCAGATCGGTTCTACTGTTGCCGTGTATGCTACCGCGGCGTTTGCCCCCTCGGGAACCGTCGTCCTCGCTGACGAACGGTCGACATCTCACGCAACCCACTACGTTCCCAAAGACAAAGAGTTGAGCCTGTCGCAAAAGCGACTCGAAATGATCTACAAACTTAGCGCTCGTCTCATCACACTCCAGAGTCAAGACCTTGTCTTGGAAACAGCCATGGATATTTGCTACGAGACCTTGGCGTTTGAGCGCGGTGCCGTGGCGATTCGTCCGCGAGCCGGGCGGGGCCTCGATTGGCCTGTGATCCGAAACCTTCGTGGCGCAGGCGGTGAGATTACGATCAGTCGAACATTGTTGCGACGAGCGTTGGAATATGGCGAGCGGGCCATCTTTACCGACGACGGATCCGGTCCGGTTGATCCGACCGTCAGCATGGTTCAGCATGGGATTCGCTCAGCCATGTGCGTTCCGCTGATACACGGAGACGAAACGATCGGCGTTATCTATGGGGACCGCCTGAGCACCTCGACCGCGTATACCGACGAAGACATCGACTTCCTCGCCGGAATTGCCCAGCAGGTGACGATCGGTGTGATCAACAGCCGGTTAGCCGAAGACCAGCAGGAAATGATCCGCCTCAACCACGACATCGACTTGGCTCGGTCCATCCAAACCGGCCTGTTCCCGTCAGTGCTTCCCGATCGCCCTGGGTTTCATGTGGCCGCGCTGAATGACCCCGGACATCACGTCAGCGGCGATTACTACGACGTAATCGACGCTGACGATGGACGTGTTTGGCTCTTGATTGCTGACGTTACGGGCGAGGGTATGGCTGCAGCGCTGCTGATGGCCAACCTTCAGGCGGCTGTCCACGTGACGATGCAGGCGACCAACGATCCCGGTATTCTACTGTCGCAGTGGAATCGCCTGATTTGCCGAAACACAGACGCCACCAAGTTTATCACGTGTTTGCTCGCACTGATCGACCCTGCTACCGGGCACATCGAGCTATCCACCGCCGGCCACCATCAGCCGTTGGTCGTTCGGACCTCGACCGACTCGGTGGAGGAGTTGGAAGCCGACGCCCGCTATCCACTCGGCGTTGTAGAGGATGCCCAATACGAAACGACCAAGATCGAGCTGGGTACCGACCCGTTTACGATTTTCTTGTACACCGATGGTGTTATTGAAGCGATGAATCCCGATCGGAAGCTATTCGGAGTCGAACGCCTGCGCGAGTTGCTCCAAGTGGAACCCGACATCTCGCCGGAATCGCTCGTGAAGAAGCTTAGAAAGAGTCTCACCGACTTCGCAGCCGGCGCGGCGCAGAGTGACGACATCACCATGCTCGCCGCACGAGTGGGGTAACCGTAGGGACAGAAGGAAGCCCCTCCGTCCGACACCCGCACCAGCTTTCACGACGCCGTATCTGGCATGCACCCGACGTTCCCTCGAGCGATCGCTCTGGCACGTGCCTTGCTCTGTGCGTGACGGTTTGGTGCGAAGCTTTTCCGCACAGAGTTGTACAGGATTCCACTGCCAGCGGTCGATACTGGGGCAGTCTGTCAGTTTGACACTGGCCGCACGGACACGTCGGTGGCCATCAATCATGGAGGTTCGGTTCATGACTCATCAACTGTTGCGACTTCGCTTCGCCGTCGTCTGTTCCATCTCAGTGGCGTCGCTAGCCTCCGCCCAAATGAGTGTACCGACGGCTCTGTCCGACGCCACGAAAGAGTGCATCAAATGTCACAAGACGACCGATCCAGGGATTTACCAGCAGTGGGGCGATAGCCAACATTTTCGTGCCAACGTCGGGTGCTATGAATGCCACAAAGCCAACGAGGGCGAGCCCGACGCCTACGACCATTTCGGCAGCACGATCGCCGTCATCGTGTCGCCCAACGATTGCGCTGGCTGCCACAAGAAGGAGACGGCCGAATTCGCTCGTTCGCACCATTCCAAAGCCGCACGGATTCTCGGATCGCTCGACAATCGCCTCGCTGAAGTTGTTGAGGGTAACCGTGCGTTCGTGACGGAGGGATTTCCGGGCGGCAATTCCGCCGCCGCCGTCAACGGATGTTGGCAGTGTCATGGCTCTGTCGTGAAGGTTCTCGACGATGGTCAACTCGACCCCGCCACTTGGCCCAACACGGGCATTGGCCGCATCAACCCTGATGGTTCGGAAGGGTCGTGCAGCGCTTGTCACGTCCGCCACAATTTTTCCGTCGAGCAAGCCCGCAACCCTGACAACTGTGGCAAGTGCCACATGGGTCCCGATCATCCACAAAAGGAAATCTACTACGAGTCGAAGCACGGCATCGCCTACGTGGCGAACAAGGGCAAGCTCAACATGGATCGCCCCAAATGGGTCGTCGGTGAAGACTACTTCCACGCGCCGACGTGCGCCACGTGTCACATGAGCGCCACGAGGGATCAGGCCGTCACGCACGACGTGGGCATGCGGATCAGTTGGAACAACAGACCTGTGGTTTCTGTTCGCCCGGAAGTGTCCGACGCCAAGTTGGGCCTGCCCGGCAAGGATGTGCCTTGGAACGTCCGCCGCGACAACATGAAGAACGTCTGCTTGAGTTGTCACGATACGGCGTGGGTCGATAATTTCTACACGCAATACGACGCGCTGATCGACCTCTACCACGAAAAGTTCGCGAAACCCGGCAAGGCGCTTATGGCCGCCGCCAAGCCGCTACTCAAGCCCATCCCGTTCGCCAACAAGATTGATTTCATCTGGTTCGAACTGTGGCACCACGAGGGTCGTCGCGCCCGCCACGGTGCTTCGATGATGGGTCCCGATTACACGCACTGGCATGGCATGTATGAAGTTGCCAAGAACTTCTACACCGAAATGATTCCGGAGCTTGAAGAGTTGGTCGAAAAAGGCCGACGCAGCGGCGACGCATCCAAGGTTAAGGCGTCGGCCGCCCTGGAGGCCAAGCTCCACGAGATCCTCTCGTCCCAAGACCACCGTTGGTACATAGGCAAAATGAGCCCGGAAGAAGTGGCACGTCGCAAGAAAGATGCTGCGGAATTCAAGGCGAGATACGGCAAATAATGCTTTGTCGCAGCTAAACCTTAGGGCTGCGTTTGTCCAATCAGAGCCGCGACCGTGAGGGAGCGGACATTGCCAACCCGAACATTAAGGTGTGACACAACGCTAGTGCAGGGTCACACGTCCTTTTGTGGGTTTTGGGATTGGCTCGTCGGTTCGTGCGGCGTCAGAGCCGCGGGCGCCAGCCCGCGGACCGGTCCCACCGCTAGCGCGGAGGGCTCTGACCGGCGCGTCTGGCTCCGGTGGTGCGAGCGGCGACAACCCGAGGATTAAGGTGTGACGGAGCACTAGACGGTTGGGCTCGACCAGCGACGAGTGGTTCGAATCGACGATGAACGCAACCCCACCGGAGTGCGATTTCGCAGCGGCAGTGCGTCTCAACAGCGTAGCCCCAACCCAATGCAACAACGCAACCCCAACGGAACACACATAGCCGCAGCCCCAACGGGGCGCAATAGCAGAGCCCAGGGTGAAACCCTGGGGTTTGCGTGATTCGAGCGAACGAGCCCTGCAGGGGCGGCATAAACACGGCGGAACCAACTACACACGGTTGCGGCGTGCCTCGAATACTTATCGCGCCCCTTCAGGGCTCGGTTCAATGACCGTCCCCCCATCCCCAGGGTTTCACCCTCGTTGTTCTACACAAGTCTGATTCGCTCCTAGACGGTTGGGCACGACCAGCCACGAGTGGTTTGAATCGACGATGGACACAACTCCACCGGCGTGCGATTTCGCAGCGACAGTGCGCCTCAACAGCGTAGCCCCAACGGGGCGCAATAGCAGAGCCCAGGGTGAAACCCTGGGGTTTGCGTGATCCGAGCGAACGAGCCTTGAAGGGGCGGCATAGGCACGGCGTAACCAGTTACGGACGGTTGCGGCGTACCGCAATAACTTGTCCCGCCCTTTCAGGGCTCGGTTCAATGACCGTCCCTCCATCCCCAGGGTTTCACCCTGGGCTGAGCTATTTTGGCCCCTTCAGGGCAAGGATCGCTGCACTTCCGGTCCAGGATTTCGACCATTTCAACGCATCATAATCATCTCAACGCGCCGTGATCATTTCAACGCGCCATGGGATCTTGTTCGCACCAGCGCATCGTCGCCCACATCTACCGCGCGAACCCGATAGATACTTGTGTAGAACAACGAGGGTTTCACCCTGGGTCTGGACCGAAGTCGTAGTGCGCGAGCTCTGAAAGAGCGAGATATGTGGGTCATACCACCCTTTCAGGGCTGGCACGATTGCGGATTCACAAACCCCCAGGGCAACGCCCTCGTTGTTCTACACATCTTTTCATCGACTGTCGTACACTGCGGGGGTCTGAAGGGCTCATGGATGGGCCCAGGGTGGCGAAACGAGTCAAGGATGGATTCCGGTGGCAGTTTCTTGGGTATTGGATGAGATGAAGACGGCGGATTTGAAGGACCAGCGTTTGAACCATCGTTTGAGCGAGGTG
>JAJDDY010000090.1 GCA_029260075.1 Phycisphaerae bacterium | reverse complement strand
AAGTCGATGCGGCCGTTCTTGATCACGCGCTACTTAGCGCCGTCGAAGTATTCCATGAAGCCCGACGGCAGGTGTGGGCCGAGGGCGAACTGCTCGAGAACACCGACTCCGGTACGCTTTCCGCTCCGAGCCCGAACCACCTGCTGAATGTGCAGATTCTCGAGCGCCATCGGGGCATCGTCTGCGCTCTTCCACGACTCCGCCGCCATCGCCAACTCGCCCTTCCATCGACCGTGGCCCCACTCGGGATGCATGTAGCCAATGCCCTTCATGCGAAACAGAAGCAGGGGCTCGAGCTCGATGATCTCCTCCTCGCCCCCCTCGGCGACGAGAGACACCTCCGCCGACTGGGCGCGCCTCGTACCCTTCTCCCACGTGACGTTCGTCTTGCCGCTCGTCATCTTCCGCACGCCCGGATCGACCGGGAGCGGAATCTCGGTCGGCGAGTCGTCGTAGACGGGCGAGATCGCTCCGTCGAAGTGCCACGCGTTCCCCATCTTGTCCTCGAACAGGCCGAAGTGGGTGCATCGGTCTTCCCAGTGGATGGGCGCCCACGCGAAGTACACGCCCCCTCCCTCCGTCGCGGGCGCACCGCCCACGTCGGGCTCACCGACGGGACGAAGCCCCCAGGAGCGATCCTTCGTTCCGAGAACCCGGCTCGCATCGACCGCGAGATCCTTGCCCTCGAAATGAATGTGTCCCTGCCAACGACCGAACTGCGCGAAGCGCGTCGCATCCATCATGATCCGCGTTCCGGTGCGGCTCGTCTGACGGCCTTCCTCGATCGGGGACGTCCGCGGCACGAACGTGAGGTCGCACTCGACACCCGTCTCGTTCTTCTCGAGAACGATCCGGCAACGCTTCATCGGCTCGAGGACCTCGATCCGGAACGGCCCGCAGACCGTCGACGCTCGCTCCGCAGCTGCTCGGGCCGACGCGTGAAATGCGTACTGCACCCCATCGTGGACCAAGCTCAGAGCACAATCGATGATGCCACGGTGCGGGTAGGTTCCCATGCCGATGCCGAAGTAGAACTCGCCGTCCTCAGCGTATCCGTTGAACCAATAGCGATCGTAGACGTTGCGATCGCTCGACGCGGGCACCGCCAGAGACTCGGCCGTTTGGTGAATGGGATAGTCATCGTAGATGGAAAGCATGGGCCGGCTTCATAGCCGGTTCACGGTTGGGGCTCCAGCCCGGAGATTCCGGCCCTACGGGGCGAAAGAGGTGTCGAGAACAGGCTTACCTTCTGTCACCCAAGGCGCCAAAATAGCCCGTACATTTCCGCACTTTCTTGACAGCCGACCGCACCCCCAACTACGCTGTGGCCTGCAACCCTGCACCGCGACCAAAATGGTCCGCGCCCGGAACCTTCGACCCTGGAGCCTCCTCATGCGCAGCTCGTCCCTCGTCCGCCTCCTCGCTCTGGCAGTCCTCCTGCTGACCCCAAGCGCGGTCACCGCGCAGGCGCTCATCGACTTCGAGGGCCGCGCAGAAGGCGAGATCATCGATTCGCTCTCTTCGGGCGACGGCATGAGCGGTGACGTCGTTTCCGGCGCCGTCGGCCTCTTCGGAGACAGCGCCAACCCGGCGATCACGACCAACGCCGCCCTGATGTTCGACGCGACGTGCACGGGCGGCTGCACCGGTGGAGACAACGACCTCTTCGTGCCGGCCCTCGGAAACATCCTCATCATGGCCGAGGATCTCGTGGATTCGAACGGTGACGATCTGATCGACGACCCGGACGACGCCGATCTTCTGAACGCACCGTTTCGGTTCGACTTCTCCGGCTTCGGCACTGGGGTCGTCACCGTCGTCAGCATGAGCGTGATCGACGTCGAATCGGTCGAAGCCTTCGGCACCGTCAAGCTCTACTCGGGCGGCGCGAGCGGCACGCTTCTCGGCACACTCGACATCCCCGTTACGGGCAACAACGGCCTCACGACGATGAACATCGGCGTGTCCGGTGTCGACTACATGAAGGTCACGCTGAACGGGTCGGGCGCCATCGACAACATCGCCATCCAGCCGGATGGAGTGTGCGGCGACGGCGTCGTCCAATCCGGAACGGTCTGCGATCCGGATGCGGAACTCCCGTACGACATCCGCATCGCCAAGGGGAAGAAGTTCCGCCTCTCGGATGCGTTCCTTCTCGAAGGCGTCCTGCCCGAAGAAATCACGAACGTGACCATGAGCAGCCCACAGCACCGATTCACGGAACTGTCGAACAATACACAGTTCACCGTGACCCAAGCCGACTGCGATCACGTCGGGAATCGCGCAATCGGCCGCGACCGGGTCTACCTCACGTGGCGTGACGCCGACGGCTCCGTACAGACCGACCATCTCGACATCCGATACTGCGATGGAGACGACAACTTCATCAGCCAAGACGTTCCCACGTGGAGCGGCTGCACGACCTTCGACGAGGAATGCGACGACGGCAACCAGATCGACACCGACGGATGCACGAATGCCTGCACTCTGCCGGAGTGCGGAGACGGGATCGTCCAGTCCGGCGAAGAATGCGACGACGGCAACAACGTCGACGGTGACGGTTGCTCGGGCGACTGCAAGACCGAGGGCGACTGCGTTCTCGAATGTGACGTCGAAGTGGTGACGCCTCGTGACCACTGCGTTTGTGATTCCGACTCAGATAGCGATTCGGATTCGGGCAGTGACTCGGACTCTGACAGCGATTCGGGTACCGATTCAGATTCCAGTAGCGATTCTGCGAGTGATTCGGATTCCGGCAGCGATTCCGACTCAGGTAACGACTCAGACTCGGAGAGCGATTCGGATTCGAGTAGTGACTCGGGATGCATCTGTGATTCCGGTAGCGACTCCGACTCGGACAGCGACTCGGGTGCAGACTCTGACAGCGGCTCCGATTCGGGCAACGACTCCGACAGTGACTCCGACAGCGGAAACGGTCAGGGGGGGCAGGTTCTCAAGATTCGGTCCACCACCGCGGTTCTGATTGTGACGGCCGGCACGGAAGAGTGCATGGTCGATCTCTGTGCGTTCAATGCCGGTACCGGCGATTCGGATTCGAGTGCCGATTCCGATTCCGATAGTGACTCGGATTCGGACACGGACAGCGATTCCGGGAACGATTCAGACTCCGGAAGTGATTCGGATTCCGGCAACGACTCGGATTCCGGAAGCGATTCGGATTCGGGCTCCGACAGCGACTCCGGTAGTGACGCGGGCGGACTGCTTCGCATCGGCTACACGACGACCGGCGATTGCGACGATCCGATTGCGATTATCGACATCGGTTGTGAGATGATCCCGGTCACCGCCGGTCAGCTCGTCGACGTGGACTGCAGCGCTCTGGGCGACGATAGCGATTCAGATTCGGACAGTGACTCGGATTCGGACAGTGATTCCGGAGCGGATAGCGACTCTGCTTCGGGCAGCGATTCGGGATCTGACAGTGCCGCCGATTCGAGCAACGATTCGGATTCGGATAGTGACTCCGGTTCGGATAGCGACTCGGACGCTGACAGTGACTCAGACTCGGGTTCCGACGTATGCACGAGCGAGTTCGTCGACGTTGGTGACGACTCGGATTCCGGTAGCGATTCGGATTCTGATTCCGGAAGTGACTCGGATTCCGACAGTGGATCGGACTCCGACTCCGATTGAGGGAGCAACGCTGTCCACGAGGCCTGACCGAAGGCCACGGCCGTGACGCGGCCGTCCAATTGATGTACGCTTACCGAGGGGCCCTAACGGGCCCCTTTTTTTGTACGATGGTCGAAGCTAGAGTCCCGCAGAGCCGCAATAGCAGCCTGTTGAACAGGCTCGTATTCAATCGCGCCGTTGCGAGCGCGCCGTTGATAACGGCGCCGGGATCCTGTCGAGGCGGAAATCGCTAATGGATCACCGGTTGGAAGCTGATGCCACACTTCTTCAACAGGCCGATAGAGGTACCTACGCCATGCAGCGCAATGACGTGACCGTCCCGCTTACAATATTCGCCGCCGTGCTGGGCATGTATGCGGTGACGGCGATCTTCTACCCCATGGCGTACATCTGGGCGACGTACGAAGACCTGTTCGGCGAGTGGACGCAGTTTTGGCTGTTCGTCGTAACGCTGATCTTCTCCGTGCGATTGCTGTTTACGAAGACGCGCTATCGCCGAACGTTTGCCCTCCTGGCGATGTGCTGTCTCTACGTCGCGATGGAGGAGATATCATGGGGGCAGCGCCTTTTCGACTACTCTTCGCCGGCCTTTTTCAAAGAACACAATCTTCAGGGCGAAACCAACGTTCACAACTTTCTGACCGGTCCGTTCAGCACGACCCTGAAAGCCGCGCTTACGTACGTTCTCGTGGCCGGGTTAGCGACGTATGGAATTCTCTACCCCGTACTGTTGCGCTTTCGGTGGCGCATAGCCGTTTGGTTTGATGCACGTGGGTTGGCGTCGCCGCCGCTTGCGGTGTGCCCGTTTTTCGCGGGCGCTGCGTTGTTTGAAGCCGGGCCCTTCCGTTTCAACGAAGCCGAGGTGGCGGAAGTCATGGTCGGCTTCGCCGTAGCGATCATGGCCGTTCACTATGCCTTCGCCTGCAAACGCAAGCTACCACCACTCGACACCTCGACTTGGGACTCAGAAGCGCGCTCCCGCCTCGCGGTGCGCCTGATCGTCACCACGTTTCTCGTCGTCTCGATCGCCGCCAACACCACGCTCGCCATCTACGCCACGCCGCGCGGAAAAGAACGAATCGATAATCGAATCGAAAACGGCATCGAGAAATTCGCCGGACGATACGAGAAACACGGGCAATTTGAAACGGCTGTGGGGCTCATGCGGCGGTTGCACGAAATGCACCCGAAGAGTCGCTCCAAGCTTAGGAAACTGTCCAACGTCTTGCGCAAGGCCGGCCACGACGAGGCTGCAGCGGAATACCTCAACAAAGCACTCGATATCGACCTGACCAACCTAGAGAAAGACCCCCTCGCCGCCTCCGTCCATCAGTCGCTGGTGCGCACGTATCGCCTACTCGGCGATTCCGTCCATGCCGACGAGCACTTGGAACAAGCACTGGAGATCGGATTGACAAGGGTCGGGGCGTACCCGGACAGCGCCAACGCGGCCTACTCGCTTGGACGGACGTACGAACTCATGGGCGACAACGACGAAGCACTCAAGCGGTTCGAACGCGCGAACAAACTGCGACCCACCTCGAAGAAATTCAAGCAAGCGTACCTGCGCGCCAAGCTTCGCAAGTAGTTGAAATCACGCGAATGATGAGACGCTGGGAGGATCGTAACCGCGACTGAATTGCGTAGTCCGCAGTCGCACGGTTCCGTGCCCTGTCCCAACTCAAGTGACAGGTTCGTCTGATCCGAACCGCGACCGCGAGGGAGCGATCTCGAGCTGTCCCGACCCAATTTCAGAACGCCGCTTCCTTACGGTCGCGGCTCGGTAGGCCCGTCATCCTAGCTGCGACAGCGCACGATGGGTCGAACACATCCGATCCGCGCCCGGACCACGCAATTCGTAGTTTCTGAACGTTTCGCTTGACAGGCGGCGACAACATGTCATCATATAGTGACATGAAAAACGCAGCCACAGAAGATGACCGCGTGTGGAGGGCCCTGAGCGACGAACGGCGCCGGCAAATGCTGGACCGTTTGGCTGAGGCGCCGATGACCACCGGATCGCTCGTCCGCGCGTTCACACCGCTGTGTCGTACTGCTGTGATGAAGCACCTTGACGTCTTGGTCGGTGCGAAGCTAGTGCTGGTTCGGTGGGCGGGACGCGTTCGGTGGAATCACTTCAACCCCATGCCGATCGATCGAATTTCGCGGCGGTGGATCGACGGGCGACGTCGACGGATGAGCTCAGCCCTTCGTCGACTGAAGGACGTCGTCGAGATCAGTTTGGACGCCGTAGAAACGGAAGCACTCGAAAGGACGAAACGATAATGCCAAGTACTATGCACGAAGCCCACGTGGCGCAATACGAATTCGAAATCAACATTGACGCGCCGCCTTCGCGCGTCTGGCGGGCGCTGACCGATCAACTCAGTTCGTGGTGGCTACCCGACTTTCACGTACTGGGAAAAGACTCCATCGTCACGCTCGAACCAGTTCCCGGCGGACGACTGTTCGAGCAGGACGGATCGAAGGGTCTCTTGTGGTACACCGTGCTGGCCGTATCGACGAACGAGTCACTGTCGCTCGCCGGATATTGCACGCCGGAATGGGGTGGACCGTGCAGCACGCTGCTCACCTTGAAGCTCGTCGAGACCGAGGGGGGGACGCGCCTCGTTGTCTCGGATGCGTTGTATGGACTGGTAGCGGAGAAACAGATCGAATCGTTGAAGTCGGGGTGGCAGCAGATGTTTGATGACGGGCTGCGAAAGTTCGTCGAGGCGAACTGACCGATCGGCGGTCACCGTCCGACGCGCGAACACTTCACACAACGTGCCACGCCATCGACAACCAGCGCCCCATCACCGGACGCACTCGCACCTCTCGCGGCCCTGTCGGCATCAACGACCGGTGTACCTTAGTACACTCCGCCTAAGTTCTAGCGAACGTGCCAGCAAGAACCGCGCCACCTACCGGGGCCGACCGCCACTCAATATTGTACCGAGCAGGATTCGAAACACTCACGATTGGCACGCATCTTGCGAGGTTGTATCGTCAACTGGGCCGCGGCAAGATTCCGCTCGCCGCATTCGATCAAGTTCGTAACGCGAGAACAAGACAATGCTATGGAGACATGCATCAAAAGGTACCTGGCTAGTTGCGCTTGCCGTGACCGCCTATGCGGGAAGCAATATGTTTCTGGTCGCCGGTTGCGACACGGCGCCGACGGGCGGCGGACCCGGGGACGGTCCCGGCGATGGACCTGGAGGCGGTCCCGGCATGATGAGTCCAGCCCCGACGCTGCTGGGTTTGGACGCCAACAAGGCCATGGTCTTGCCGTTTACTGTGCAGACTGCCCACAACGACGACACGATGTTCTTCCACATGAGTTGGGAAGGCAATCGCGGCGATACGCACGACTATTTCCACTATACGAACGGTGCGTGGCAGCGCGAGGGCGGCGTCCGACGCGACGGACAGTCGACCATCGACGATGACGACATCCGTGGCTCGAACAATATCAACTCAACCATCTACGAATCGCGCGCGACGTTTATGCTCGACGACCCGAACGGGCCCAACGCTGTGGCTGGGTTCCAGGAATACGGTTGCATGTTGACCTGTCATGACAACAGCCGAGCCATGCCGATGTGGGCCCACGCGGACGGCGAGGTTCACAAGTACCTGCCGGACGACGTTCCCGGGCGCTTGGACCTTTGGCACCACCGCCTCGCCCGCAGCAGTTATACGGACCTATCGGACGATCAGTGGGTAGGTCAGCGCATCGGTGACGAGGGCGATGGGGGCGGAGGATCGCGCCACGGCGACGCGGGGACAGGCCCCTACGCTACCGCGAGCACAGACGACAATGGCAATCCACAGTGGGTGTTCGACCCCGATACGACTGGGGGACTGTTCGCGTTCAACTTCGACGACCTATTCCTTAGCCCGATGCGTTACTTCGTCGACACGACGGCCGAAAACTTGGGTCCCAACGCGCCACACCCGGTCGGTATCGACTACGCGGACGCGGTGGCCATGGGATACGTGCCCGCCGAAGGTGACACCGTGCCCAGAAGAAGGCTCCGCCAAACCGTCGGTAGCCGGGGTGATATTACCACCATAGGCACGGTTTTTACACCTTCGGCCAGTGATCCGCTTTTCGGTCGGTGGGATTCCAACATCCAAAGGGCGCTGGACACCGGCCATGACGACGATACGGCGTTGGCTGAAGGCAATGTGTATAACATCGCATTCGCCGTCCACACGGACAAGGTTACGGTTAGGGATCACTACGTATCATTCCCGTATACCATCTCGCTGGACGACACGGGCGCGGACATGCAATCCGTCCGCGTGGCGGGGAGCGGCACGGATGCGCTGCCGGACTTCACCAACACCAGCCAATTCCCGGTAACTAACATCAATCTGTTCCTACCCGGTATCACGAGCTATGAGTTCCTCCGAAATGAAAACGTCGGTTTGGAATACATCGACCCCGACACGGGCAACCCGGTCGACCAAACCCACTTCGGCGCCACCGCACTCACGACGCAAGGACTCGGCTGTCGAGCCTGCCATACGGCGGCCACCGACGAGATGTTTGATCCACCGCAGACAGGTGGGTTTCCATCCGGCGCTATGGAAACACTCGTACCACAACGCGGGGGTGTAAATACGCCCACGCCGCTCCCTCCGCAGTAGGTAGTCAAACGGCGGTCCAACCGGAGCGCCAATATTGCCAGCAGTCAACGCATAACCGGCGTCCGCGGACTCGCGGGCGCCGGTTTTCGTGTGACCCAACGTGGTTGGGTGCCGTGGCCAAGCGCAGCGCGGCCATGTGCTTAATGGGCGTCAACATGCCCCCGCCTTCAGCTTGGGCATGACGCCACGAAGTTGGAAGAATCTGTCTGGAAACGGCGCTAGCACCGCGGCGCAGCGAAGATTGCCCTACGCCAAGGTGGCAAGATAGATGTAGTTCACATCGTCTTCGTTCAATAGCGGATTGTGGAACACGCACTCTTTGAGGCGAACTTCTGCGAAGACGGAACGCAGCAAGTCCAAGAACGCCTCTTCCGGAGGATCGGCTGACCATAGTGAGAACACACCCCGCGCGTGCAATCGATCCGCCAACCGTGCAAGCCCTTCCTGCGTGTAGAATCTCGCGTTCGACGGCTGAAGAAGGCACTGCGGCGAATGGTCAATGTCCAGCAAGATCGCGTGGAAACGATGATCGGCCAGCGAAGATTCATCAGGCGGCGACATGATGGCTTCAAAGAAATCGCCGAGAATGAAACCGCAGCGCGTGTCTTCCGTCAGCGCTTGCCCGAGCGGCACGAGCTGTCGCCTGTGCCAATCGATGACACCCTCTAGGAATTCGATCACTACGACCGAGCGCACCTTCTGAGAATCTAACGCGGCCTTGGCGGTGTAGCCCAATCCCAAGCCGCCGACCAACACGTCGCACTCGGCGCACTCGACAATGTTCATCGCTTCAGTAGTCAGCGCAATCTCCGCCTCATTGACCAGGCTGGACATGAGCAAGTATCCATCGAGTTTGACCTCGAACACATCCGTACCACCCAACGAACGCACCGTCCGCCGCCGAAGGATCAACTCCCCAAGCTCGGTCTCTCGATAATCCAACTCTTCAAACTTCGGTTTCGTCATAGGTTGATGTCGCATACCTACGTGTTACGCCAAGCGATGTTACGCGCTTCATTCGCCGGGTTACTGCGGTCTCTTTGAGCCTGTATGGAAAGGACCGTTGCAAACCGAGCCGCGACCGTGAGGGAGCGGTTTTTCGCCTCGCACACGGACCGCTTCCTTACGGTCGCGGCTCGGTTCGAAGGACCGCTTCCTAGCGAATCAGCGGATATTGATCCGGCACGGCAATCATATCAAGGCTCCTGTCGCGTGAGTGCTATCAACCACGACAATCCTAGAACAGCTACGGCGCCGACTCCGCATAGCACTTGCGCACGTGTTCCCAGCTTCATTCTATCGCCCATCTTCCCGTATATCGCACCGAGCACCAGGCCGGCGACGAACCCGGCCACGTGGGCGAAGACGTCCGTTCGTTCTCCGCGCGTTCCGAGAAAGCTCAGCAGTACGACGGCGCCGACGATGGGGGTGTATCGCGCGAGCTTCGACCATCGCGTGTGCAACCGATGGGTCGAAGCAAAGGCGGCTACGATACCGAAAGCCGCGAAGACAGCCGTCGACGCACCGACGGACGTGTGCCGAGAATCGCGCACCCATGCATTGAGCAAATTGCCCGCCGCCCCGGCGAACAAAATACTGATCCACGCCAAACCCGAACCCAACAATTGACCGACGAACAGACCAATCAGACAACCGAACCCGATGTTGGAAACCAGATGCACCAAGTCGCCGTGCAGGGTGAGAGCGGTTACGGTACGCCACCATTCACCATCGCGGATCAGACCCGCATGCATCTTACCCGCAGCGAGCAACTTATGGCTCAGGCCTTCCCGGCGTTGGAGCATGAACATGATCGCGATGACCGTCGCATAGCCGAGAACTCCGGGCCAGCCGTTGCGCGGTTCGAACACGGTCGTCGCGACGGGTGGCGAGGATTGATTCTCGCTCGCGTAGGCACCGATCTCGGCGCGAGCCCGCGCTGCCAGAGATATGGGCACGATGATGGTTGACCCGCCGGGTTGTTGACGGATCTGGTACGGAATACCGGCGGCTTCCAACACCAAACCGTGGCGCAAGCAATCCCTCCGGCTCGAACCGTAGACTTCTTCCACCAAAATGGGCTCTTCGTCCATGACGGCCAATTGTACCGCCGCGTTTTCTGTTCAACCAGCAGGGACGGACGACGACCACACACGCCAACACATACCGCGCGGCGGGCAATAGCCTCGCCCTACCTTCCGGTCACAAAGACATGCTACTCGAATCTACACGTCTCCATGCTCGCAAACACCGAGACCGCGCGGCCAACGTCTCCAGCATCAGGCTCGGTGGAGTCAATGGTGGGAGGAGGAGCAGGCGACGGCGAGCAAGAACAAAGCAAGCCCAGGACCGTGAAGCCCTGGGCTTGCTTGTTTGAACAATCGTAGTTGTCTTCGTCGAAGACTACGTTGATCGCGTTTAAGACTACAGCGAGAAGGAGGCTGCGGCTGCGGTCTCGACGATCTTGCGAACTTTGGTCTCGGCCATCTTGAGGGCTGCGTCGATCTTGCAGCAGGTCTCCTGGTCGCCGATGACGTAGGTCATCTTCGCACCAGTCTTCTTACACTTGGCACCGGCTGCCTTGTCGCAACCGAACGTCTTGCCGTCGACCTTGTAGGACATCTTGACCTCAGCCACGGCGTCCGCGACGAGCTTGACGACCTTTTGCGCATCCGCCTTCGTGGCGAAGTCCACACCGCCGACGCGGTAGGTTACCTTCGAGCCGCTCTTGGCGGCGACAGTCTTGGCGGTCACCGGGCAGCCACCGCACTTACCACCGGCGACGTAACGAACGACCTGCATGGAGGCTGCTTCCTTTTCGAGCATGGCGGTCAGCTTGACCATGGCCTCGCCCTCGTTGTCGAGAACATCGTCGCCGACTACGAACTGCATCTTCTTGCCGGCCTTCTTGGCCATGGCGGCGGCGCTCTTCGAGCAACCGGTCGTTTCATCACCAACGCGATACTTCAAGGCCGGCATCGACGTGAGGATAGCTTTGGCTTTCGCGGCGATGGGGCAGCCACCGCAAGGTGCCTTGTCGGACGCCGTCAGCGCGGCGGACTTGCTGCACGGGGCTTTGCTGCACGGGCTCTTGGCTGAAACGGTGGCCGCGCCCTTCTTGCAGCATGGCTTGTCGCAATCTTTGCCACACGGGCTCTTCGCCGAAACTGTGGCCGCCTTCTTGCCGCAGCCTTTGCTGCACGGACTCTTGGCTGAAACGGTGGCCGCGCCCTTCTTGCAGCATGGCTTGTCGCAGTCTTTGCCGCACGGGCTCTTCGCCGAAACCGTGGCTGCCTTCTTGCTGCAGCCTTTGCTGCACGGGCTCTTGGCCGACACCTTGTCGGCGGTGAGCTTAGCGCTCTGAAGGCACGGGCTGGCCGTCTCGGAGCGGCCGTCGGCGGTCGCAGTTACGGTCTCGGCGCTCGGCGTTTCCAACGCGACAACCTTGGCGTCAGCGGCCGCCTTCTCAGCCGCCTTCTTCTTGTGGGCCGGACAACCAAAGGCTACGGATGCGATCATCGCGACACTCAGTGCCGTTGCGAACATTCTCAGCTTCATCTGAACTCTCCTCGTGGTGTGATGGATCGGACACTCCAGTGCCGGATACCTGCCATTCTCATTCATTCCCTACTTACACCGAACCCCACGGCGACCCATACGCCGAGGAGCGTTTATTCACTCTTGAAACGCGACCATACGAACACCGTCGCGCGAAGCACGTCAACCGGAATACTCGCATCGCGCGGTGCATGTCTCCGAAACGACGACCGTCGCGAGCGCAGGCAACACCGGTTTGACCTGTCGCCAAATCCACTGGGCCAGGCGCTCCGCTGTTGGATTCTCAAGACCCGGTACATCATTAAGGTAGCGATGGTCCAACTGATCTAAGAACGGATCGAACACACTTTTTATTTCCCCAAAATCGATAAGCCAACCGGTTTCCGGGTCGACCTCGCCCTCGCACACCAACTCCACCCGAAAACTGTGGCCGTGCAGCCGGCGGCACTTATGGCCGGGTGGAGCGCCGGGCAGGCGGTGGGCGGCTTCGAACGTGAACGCCCGAACCAAACGAACGCGATGCCCCACCGACTCGGTATCCGAATCGGTACCACATTCTACGGCAAACGAGTCGCTCGAGGTCTCAACCATGTGTAACGAATCTGTCAGCAGGGCCCGCAGGCAGGACGAACCGGGACGAACCTCGTCCCCACTAGGCGAATTGTACCAGATTATGGGGTTTCGACCAAGTTTAGCATCAGGTCGAGGTTGACTACCACCCTCGCGAGCCGACAAGAACGCACATTCGGCATGCGGCGTTAGGGGCTGAGACCGGAACGACCAGCCGGCCATACCGGTGCTGGTGCGGCCCGCGCAGGTACGTCGATGATTTGCGGAGGGCGGCAAACTGCGAAGTGATTGCGAATGGCGACACCGGGCCGCGCGTACATGCATGATTGCGACGACGCTGGAGACGCCTCGACCGGCCCCAACATGTCTAAGACAAGCAAGGGAACGATTCGCAAGTTGATCGCGCCGACACGCTACGGTTTGATCTGCTCACTGGACGGATCGACGTGGCCTATGATACCAAGCAACTCGACCTCGAAAACGAGCGTAGCATCTGACGGAATGATTCCTGGAATGCCCTCAGCGAAACCAATCGCGGGGGGAACGATCAATACGCGCTGCCCACCTTCGTTCATGCTCATCATCCCTTCCTTCATACCAGCTACGAGCTTGTCGACGCGTCGCTTGGCTGGTTGACTCTGCAGCGTTGTCTCGAACACCTCGCCGTTAAGCAGCGTCCCGTGGTATTGGAACTCGATGAAATCACCGGAAATCGGCTGCGGGCCTCTACCGATGACGAGATCGACGTAGCGTAAACCGGACTTGGTCGTGACGACCTTGTGTCCGCTTTGCTTTTCGAATCGTTTGATGAGGTTTTCAGCGAGTTGATCGGAGGATATCATCAGGTGAGCGACCGCTGCACGAATGGCGTCCGGGTCGACCGGATCAAGTACGGTCACAGATTGAATGACGACCGGCGAAATCGGGACGACGGCGCTTTCTCCACCAGCGTAGCTTTTGTTCGTTCCGACAGGGACGGCGGCGATGCGTTCGATCGTGTCGAACCCGGAGATCACGTCTCCGATCACGGCGAACAACCCGTCATACTCTTTTCCATCGAGGCGTCTGTTGGTGACCACGTTGATGTAGAACTCGGCCATACCCGTGCCAGCCGGACCGCGACCGCGTCGAAGGGCAATCGTGCCGACTTCGTTCCGGCGATCGTTGGCCCATCCAGGGAGATCGGGCGAGGAATACCTCGCTGGTTTCGGCTTCATGTCCGGCGTGAAACCACCGCCTTGAACGACACTGTTCTTCACGATGCGATGGAAAATCGTTCCGTCGTAATAGCCCTTCGTGGCATACTGAAGAAAGGTCAAGACGGGCGCTGCGGCGGCCTCGGCGTCCAGCTTGACCACGAAGCTGCCGAGGTTCGTCGTGATCTTCGCGCGCGGAAACATCTTGTTGTCGTCGGCAACGAGCGTGGCGGTTCGTGTAGGCTGCGCCGTGACCGCGCCCGTATCCTGACTGCTGGCAACGATGGTGGACGGCTGCCGATTCGCCGCACACGCGGTCAAACCCAACGCACAGGCTGCGATGGTGGTCGTGATGGATCTGAACGTCATGTCAGTCCTTTCCGAAGTTGGCCACACCTACCCCCTTTGGGCGGGCGCGTGCTACGCGCTGCTGCGGAATCCGCAGCTGTACGATCATGCCCCTGCGAACGCCGGGCGGCGCTAACGGCCATCGAACGAAGCGGGTATCAATCGTACCGCTGAGGACCCGCCCGTGACAGCGTGGAGCGTTCCCGTGAAGAAGCGGAAATCGCTAATGGATCACCGGCTGGAAGCCGGTGCCAAACTTGTTCATCAGGCTGCCAGCGTCCGACGAATCAAATACGCTACTTAATCCCCAGCAACTCTACGTCAAACACGAGAACGGAGTTCGCCGGAATACTCGGGCGCCCGCGGCTTCCATAAGCCAGTTCCGATGGGATAATCAGCTTGCTTTTCTGCCCGACTTTCATGGTGAGCAGGGCTTCCGTCCAACCCCGAATGACTCCACCCACGGGAAACGTCGCGGGCGTTCCGCGATCGACCGAACTGTCGAACTTAGTTCCATCCAACAGCCACCCGGTATAGTGCACTTCGACGCGATCGTTGGGTTGGGGGGTTGCCCCGTCACCGGCGACCAGTTCGATCATGACCAACCCGCTGTCCGTGGTGACCGCCGTCTTGCCGGTCTCTGCCTCAAATTTCTTGACGTGCTCCTGCATGGCTTCCTTTCCTTTGCGGATGGCTTCGAGCTGGGCCAGCTTTGCCTTGGCTGCAGCCTGTTCTTGGGCGATTTTTGCCTTGGCCACTTCGGCGTCGATGGCCTTGCGGTTCACCGATCCGACCGTTTCGGCGGTGGTCACGACGACGGGCGTGACGGGTACCACGTTGCTTCGGCCACCACCATACTTGGCATGCGGTCCGAGTTCCGTGTCGCGGATTTTGTCGACCGTACCCATACCCTCGACGACTTTTCCAAACACCGCATAGGCGGCGCCACCGTTGGGTCGATCAAGGTTGGCGTTGTCCACGACGTTGATGAAGAACTGAGACGTCGCCGAATCAGGGGCACTCGTGCGTGCCATAGCGAGCGTGCCGCGAACATTCTTGAGTCCGTTCCGCCATTCGTTCTTGATCGGTGATCGGAGCCCCGACGTCTTCTTGTCCATGTTCTTGTCGAACCCGCCACCCTGGATCATGAAGTTCGCGATGACTCGATGAAAGACCGTCCCGTTGTAGTATCCGTCCTCAACGTATTGGAGGAAGTTGAGCGTGCTGATCGGCGCTTTTTCGCCGTCGAGTTCGATCACAATATCGCCGAGCGTCGTCTTGAATCGAACCTTCGGGTGTAAATCGTCAGCCGACGACGACGACCCCATGACCAACGTGGAAACCGTAAGGGCGGCGAGTATCAATTTGATGCGATGCATCGGTGTTCCTTTCACGAAAACAATCTAAGGGCCAACATGGACCGCGCCGATGTCGTACCTCATCGACTGTTCGCCAGCGGCGCTAAACACGACGGAGTCGAATCCGGCCAAGATAGCGGATCGTCCACGGCATCGCAACCGACGAGCCAGCACTTCTACCGCGGCGCGTGCGTGACAGGTTTTCTGGGGGGGCACCCGCCACAGGTTCTCGTCGCACCCAAGACCGCATGGGTGCATGACAGAATCGGCGGTCATTTATCAGAGCATCGGGCGCAAGCCCTGTGACCGGTCTGGTATCGAAGCAGCGCTGTACTCGCTCGTATCATGTCTGTGGGCTTGCGCCCACAGCTCTGACAGGGCGTGCCGCCTTCAAATATTGTTGTACAACACGCCGTCTGTCACACACCCAAGACCGCATCGACGGACCCGCCGCCCCTACCATCAGAGTCAACCGTCGCATAGTATCGGGCTTTCGGACGACACGGGCGTTGTGTCGAGATAGCTTCCGCGAGTGCGTATGACCGGCGATCAACCACCGAAACCATCCGAGAAGGTTAGCCTTCTGCGGAATCGCGGCTTTATCCTCTTGTGGTGCGCCTACGGCGTTAGCGCGGTGGGCGACCACCTCTCGGAGATGGCCCTCCTCAAGACGCGCAACGTTCTCGACGCTGGCGTCGATATCACGCCGCTCATGGCCCGGATGACCTTCGCGTTCTTCATCCCGTTCTTTCTGCTCGGGCCCATCGCGGGCATCCTGGCGGATCGTCTGCCGCGCCGCGGGTTGATGGTCGCTGCAGACGTCGCCCGCTGCGCCATCATGTTCTCGTTCGCCGCGATCATCGGTTGGACGCAAGATTGGGGGGCGTGGGGGCTATTCGCCCCACTGGTTCTGGTCGGCGTGTTCGCGGCGATGTTCTCACCCGCTCGTGCTGCCATGCTGCCGACCTTGATCAGGCCCGATCAGCTTGTCCGTGCCAACGGCATGATCTCCGGTCTCGGCATCATCGCGACCATGGCTGCGAGCCTGCTCGGCGGATACCTAGCCAGCAAATACCACCCGACGGTGGCGTTTCGACTGGACGCCGGAACCTTCGCCGTTACAGCCGTGTTACTCCTTTTCATACGCATCCCCAAGCACGTGCGTGTCGAGAGGAACCGCGCATCGCTTCGCTCGGCCATAGGCGACCTGACGAGCGGCTTTTCCTATGTCTGGGGACACCGCCGCGTGCTACAGCTACTCCTCATCGCCGCACTGGTTTGGGGGGGCGGTGCGATCGTCAACAGCGTGATCCCTGCCATCGTGCGCGACGTCTATCATCGCGAGTACCAGGCCATGAGCGGGTACCGGGCGTTCCTCGGTCTGGGGTTCATCATCGGCGCGACCGGAATGGCCATCTTGGGTAACGCGTTGCGCAGCGAGCTTGCGATCACGATGGGGCTTATGGGCATTGGTGTCAGCATCGCCGTGTTCGCGGCGTCGACGTTTCTACCCTTCTCACCGAATGTGCTCTTCGTGATCGGAGCGTTGGGCGTCGTGGGCGCGGGGGCTTTCGGCGTGGCCGTGATGGCCAGTTTCAACTCACTGCTGCAACGGATCGTGCCCGACCGTCTGCGCGGTCGCGTATTCGGCATCAAAGACCTCGTGGTCACCTCGGCGCTGCTGACCACGACCGGCCTGCTCGGCATCCCTCACTGGTCGGCGCTGGATCGATGGGTGGGCTTGCTCCTTCTGGTCGTCGCCGCCGCTACGTTCACTGCCGGTGCCGTGACACTCTGGATTCGTCTCGGTCGAACGGGAATGTACGGTAAATGGGCGGCCACACTCTGGTACACCAGTGAGTTGCTCAACCGTTTCTGGTACCGATTCCAACGCATCGGACCATGTACCGTACCGCGCACCGGTCCCGTGATCGTCACCGCGAACCATACTTGCGCCGTCGATCCGCTGATCATTGCAGCCGGCATTAACTTCCGGTCGATTTCGTACATGGTGGCTGCGGAATACACGACGTGGCCAATTTTTGGACCGGCGATGCGCATTCAGGAATGCATCCCGGTTCGTCGCGATGGCAATGACACTGCCGCCACCAAACAGACCGTTCGACAACTCAAAGCCGGCAAACTTGTCGGCATCTTTATCGAAGGGCGCATCGTTCCACCGGGGGAGCAAGGTGTGCCCAAGGATGGCGTGGCGACACTTGCGCGAATGACCGGGGCAACGGTCATTCCGGCCCACATCGGCGGCGTAATCCATCAAACCCACATCGTCAAAGGCCTGTTCGCCAGACACAAGGCGTCGGTGCGTTTCGGACCGCCGGTCGACTTGACCGACGCGTTTGCGAACAAAGACAAACGTCAGGCCATTAGGGACGCGACTCAAAAAATCTACGCCGCCATTCAGGCCCTGACGCCCAGCGACAACGGTGCTCATCCCGAGTCCATCGGACGACTTGACCAAGACGCGTTGACAACGAAGTCGCACACAAGCTCTGAGACGGAGACGCCGCATGAACCCGGGTGACCTCTGGAAACGCTACGGACACCACCTCTGCGAAGCGCCGTCGATCGGCCTGACGGTCGACATCAGTCGGATGAACTTCGACGACGACTACATGGACAAGATGGCTGAACCGATGGCGAAGGCGTTCGATGCGATGGACGCGCTGGAGCAAGGCGCCGTCGCAAATGTCGACGAAAACCGCAGGGTGGGTCACTATTGGTTACGCGCTGCTGACCTTGCCCCCGACGAATCGGCGTCGAAACCGATTCAGGATACGCTTGAGCAGATTCGACGATTGGCCGAGGACGTACACTCCGGTGCCGTCAAACCGCAACAAGCCGATGCATTCGACATTGTGCTCGTGATCGGCGTCGGCGGTTCGGCACTGGGGCCACAACTTATCGTTGACGCCCTTGGCGGTCCGTACGATCCGATGCTCATTCGGTTTGTCGACAACACCGACCCGGACGCGATCGCACGACTCCTTGCGGAACTCGACGACGCCATCGACCGCACGCTGACGATCGTCATTTCCAAATCGGGAACCACGAAAGAAACCCGCAACACGATGGTCGAGATAAGCGGTGCGTTCAAACAGGCCGGGCTGAAGTTCGCCAAGCATGCCGTCGCCATCACGTGCGAGAACACGCCGCTGGCGGAGATGGCGACTCGAGATGGTTGGCTTGCGACCGTGCCGATTTGGGACTGGGTCGGCGGTCGCACGTCGGTTACGTCAGCCGTCGGATTGCTTCCGGGGGCGCTTGTCGGACTCGACATCGACGCCTTCCTATCCGGAGCGCGAGACGGTGACAGGGTGACGCGATCGCACGACGTGAAGAAAAACCCGGCCGCGTTGCTGGCACTTATGTGGCACTATATCGGGAACGGGCGCGGCGACCGCAACCTGGTCGCGCTCCCCTACTGCGATCGCCTTGAACGACTGAGTCGCTATCTCCAGCAGCTCATCATGGAATCGCTCGGCAAGAAACGCGATCGCGACGGCGACATCGTACGCCAAGGCTTGACGGTGCTCGGCAATAAGGGCAGCTCCGATCAACACTCGATTATGCAGCAGCTATTCGACGGTCGAAACGATTTCTTCGCCGTGTTTATCCGTCTGTTGCAACACGGCGAGCCCGTGGCGATCGACGTCGAAGAGGGCGTCACAACCGGCGACTATCTCGATGCCTATTGGCAAGGCGTGCGACAAGCGATGTCGGACAACGGTCGCGAATCAATTACGATCACGCTCGAAACGCTCGACGCCCGAAGCTTGGGCGCTGTCGTAGCCCTGTTCGAACGCGCCGTGGGACTCTACGCCGAGTTGATCAACGTCAATGCGTACGATCAACCGGGCGTCGCCGCCGGCAAGGACGCAGCGTCGGTTGTGCTCGACCTGCAACGGAGCGCGTTCGCATGGTTGGCTGACCACGCCGATGCAGCCCACACCGCCAATGAAGTCGCCGGCGCGATCGGTTCTTCAGACGCAGTAGAGACTGTCTACCAATTGCTTCGGCGCGCGGCCATCGACCCGCATCGCCCGGTCGTCAGCGTTGAACCGGGCACACCGGACACGACTCGGTTTCAACATCAAGCCAAGTAACGTCGTTTCCGCAGAATGATCGTTGAGGATCGTACGATACGGCGTCGTCCGATGGGTCGTCGCATAGACAAGCCGCCGGAGCCGAACCGTTGACATACGGCGGTGATTCGGCGTATGATGTTGGTGGAAACCGCATGCGACACTCTATCCGTTCTGACACGCCAAACGCCTCCAAGAGCAACAACCGCCTTCGCTGGCCGCGCGGCGGGATACTCCCCGATGCGCAAGATGACAAACGCGAAAAGGCGTTTCTCGTCGGAGTCTTGCTTCCCAATTCTCGCGTAGACTGGTCCGACCCGCTCGGTGAACTGGCGGCGTTGGCGGAGTCCTCGGGGACTGAAGTGTGCGATTCACTCGTCCAAAAGCGACCGGCGTTGTCACCGGGATATGCGCTGGGCAAGGGGAAACTTGCGGAGTTGGTTGAGCGGGCGGAGGCGTCAGAAATCGACGTGGTGATCTTCGACAACGCCCTGTCGCCCCGTCAAATCCGCAACTTGGAAAAAGCGCTCGAACGAAAAGTGATCGACCGTAGCGAGTTGATTCTCGACATCTTCGCCTGCCGAGCGGTGACACGCGAAGCCCGCATGCAGGTCGAACTCGCACAGTTGCAATACACCGCTCCCCGACTTCGGGGTATGTGGACGCACCTTGAGCGCATCGCCGGCGCCGGCGGAGCCACCGCAGCCGGCGCAGTCGGCGGCGTGGGCACGCGCGGCCCGGGTGAACGCCAAATCGAAATCGACCGGCGCATTGTGCGTGAACGCATCCGCCACCTCCAACGCGAAATCGATCAAATCGATCGGCGCAAACAACAGGAGGTCGATACACGTAGCGACCGCTTCAGCGTATCGCTGGTTGGCTACACGAACTCGGGCAAGAGCACTCTGATGAACCGGCTCACCGGTGCCGAGTGTTTCTGCGCCGACCAACTCTTCGCCACGCTCGACACAAAAACAATTCGCTGGGACTTGGGCGAACGAACGTCCGCCTTGCTCAGCGACACGGTCGGTTTCGTCCGAGACTTGCCGCACCATCTCGTGGCGTCCTTTCGAGCGACCTTGGAAGAAACCGTCCACGCAGACTTGCTGCTACACGTGGTAGACATTTCCAGTCCGCAAGCGTGGCAGCAGGTAGAAGCCGTGGAGGCTGTGCTCGCCGAGCTTAATTGCGGCGACGTACCGCAAATCTATGTCCTCAACAAGGTCGACGTGGCTGATGACATGTCCATGGCAGAGATGCTGACGTGCCACCGTCCCTCCTCCGTATCCATTTCCGCTCTGACCGGAGCGGGTATCGACAAACTTCTGGACGAGGTGCGTCAACGAGCGCGGCACGATCGTTGTGACGTGACGCTTCAAGTGCCGCATAGCGAGGGCAAGCTGCTTAGCGAGATCGATCGATTGGCCGAAGTTCGCGACCGTGAGTACGGCGCCGACAACGTACAGATCAAGGCGAACATCAGTCGAGCCCATCTGTTGCAGCTCACCGGTCGCTACAAACGACTCGTGGTGACTGACGGACCCGATGACCTATTCGGCGATACCGACGAAGCCCAATGATCGTCGCCGAATCAAGCCGGCGCATCATCACCGGGCGTAAGCGCATCGCTCGATCGATCATCCTAGCCGCATCACTGCTCGCCGGGTCTTCTTGTTTTCTTACATCATCGCTCGCCCTCGCTCCGCCGATTGATCGACCGCAGGTCGCAGTGAAGCTGCGCACCGGGGGCACGATTCGCGGCGTCGCCCTCGACCACACACAGTACGGACTAGTGCTTGTCCGCGACAAGACACCCTATGCCATATCTTGGATTGAAATCGAGAGCGGATCCGCCGTCGCGACGCGGCGGCAACTTATGGCATGGGATCGAGGCGGTGTGAGAAAACTTACCGCCGACGATCATTTCGAACTGGGGCTGTTTGCGCTTCATCATGGCCGACGCGACCTCGCTAGCGGCGAATTCCGAGCCGCCACCCGCCTCGACCGATCGTACAAAGACAAGGTCAAAGCGGCGCTGGTCGGCGCCGACGCTCGCGGTCGCACCGACCGCGCTACGGGCGATACAATCGGGTCGACACCCGCCAAGGGAAACGATCACAATCCGAATCACGACCGTGCATCGTCGACTCCCCCTGACTCTGTAGTGACCACGAATGAACAAGTCGCTTCCGATGCGGCCTTTTTCGACGTCGCACCCGGTCCGGCGTCTGAGTATCGCGAGCGTGTGCTTCAAGCCTACCTAACCTTCGGCGCCAAGGTGCGCGACGTGTTCGGCAAGTCCGTCGTGCTGATCGAGACTGAGCACTTCCTCATCTGGACCGATTGGGAGACGCGCCATCATCAATGGTTGGCCAACTGGTGCGAGACGATGTACACCGCACTGAGCCAACGCTTCGGCGTAGGCCAAGCCGAGTCCGTATTTCTTGCGAAGTGCCCGGTGTTCTGTTGGCGAGGCGAGAAGCAGTTCAAGCGGTTCGCGCGTGAGTTCGACGGCTACCCAGCCGTCGATTCAATCGGATACACCCGGTCCATCGAACGCAACGGGCACGTCCACGTGGTGCTCGTTCGGCAGGGGCGATCGCCGGCGGACTTCGACCGTTTCGCCTGCACGCTCGTTCATGAGGGAACCCACGCGTTCGTCCATCGCCTGTTCACATCGAGATTGATCCCGCACTGGATCAACGAAGGATTGGCGGACCTTGTGGCTGAGCAGGTGTTGGGCGATCAATGTCCGAATGGAGAAAACGCCCGGCTCTTGGCCCGCCAATTCGTGCGGTACGACTGGCCGATCACATATCTATTGGGAAGCGTCGGTCCGATTGAGGTACACGAATATCCCCTGGCGCACAGTGTCGTGGCGTTCCTGGAGCGTCTGGGTACGGATCGCTTCGCGCGCTTCATTCGCCACCTCAAAGCGGGTCAGAGCGCCGGCGCAGCCTTGGCGAAGGAGTACGACGGCCTGACGCTGGCGGCGCTCGAAGATCGCTGGCGGGCGGCGGTTCGCAACAACGACCGAACGTCGTTTCAAGCGAATCGCGAGACACAGGTGCTTCCCTGGGCCACCGAAGACAAGTAACGTACCGCCGAACGTGTCGATCTCGCGCCGAATATGGATTCATGGGGCGGATGGCGCCTGACCGACGTACTATTCGTAGGCCCCTGGAACCCGTGCATGGCTTCTCGATCAAGAAAAATCGTCACCAACACGCTCCGGGTCGTCGTCTGTCTGGGCGCCTTGTGGTTCGTCGCCCGAGGCGTCACGCTCCGTGATCATCTCACACTCAAAAGCGGTGACGAAGTCCTGGTCGGTTCGGTTCAGGAACAAGACGGCGGGTTCCTCGTACAGTTCTCGGACGGCACGGAGCGCCGTGTCGACCGCAGCGAGGTGGCCGTCGACAATCAGGAACACGTCAAGGTCGCCTACGGTCTGCTCGCAAACCTGACCGACGTCAAGAAACCCCTACTTCTACTCGCCTTCGTCATCAACTTCCCGGTTGTGTTTCTGCAGGCTCTGCGCCTTAAGTGCCTCTTGGCCGCACAGAAGATTCACATCGCGTATCGTGAGTGCGTCAAGTTTTCTTTTGCCGGCAACTTTCTGAACTTCGCGACGCCTTTAGGTTCCAACGCAGGCGACGTGTTCAAAGCCTACTTTGTCAGCACGCACACTGACCAAAAGACCGAGGCGATTACCACGATTGTGCTCGACCGCGTGATCGGCTTGGGCACGGTGATCGCGTCGGTCGCGCTGATCTCCGCGTTCGTACCGGCGGACAGCCGTGTGGCGGAATTTCGCCCATTCGTGTTGACCGTGTTCGCGATCGGCGTCGTCGGATTGATCGCGTACCTTTCCCCGTTCGTGGGTAACCGCTTGTTCGCATGGCGATGGATTCAGCGGCTTCCGATGTACGAGCAGTTGCGGCGCATCGACACAGCCGTCCGTCAACTGTTCAGTCATCGTCTCATCGTCACGTCGGCTGTGATGATGACGGTGGTGCTTCAGGCCACAGCGATCGCCGCATACGTCGTGGTGGCCATCGCGATATCTATGGACGCCGGTTTGCACAACGTGCTTGAGTATTACGCTTACTTTTATACGGGCACGGTGATACAGGCGTTGCCGGGTCCGCCGCAAGGGTTGGGCACGGTGGAACTGGCCTACCGCTATTTCTTCTCGTCTTTTGGCGGGGCATCGCAAATCGTTTGCATGGCACTCGTGATTCGTGTCGTCGCCTTTTCCTGTTCCCTCCCCGGCCTACTCATCACAGCCACCGGTTCGTATCGACCAAGTGCGGCTATTCCCACAACGACCGCGCCGAGCGTCCCGCAACACCAACCCAAACGCGACATGGCCATTCGCTAACAGCAACGTCGAAATGTCGAAACGTCAAGACGTCGCCGGATGGCGACGAACCGGGTGGCCCATCGCTTTGGCGGTGGGCCACCCTGCCCTATGTCCCTCCGTCCCTTCCACCCCCTGCGTGGCACCGGCCTCAAAGACACATCATTATGGGACACCTTGGGCAAACATTAAGTGATCGAGGTTCCACTCCGAAGACATACTCTAGGGGGTAACCTGAATCGTCGTTTGGAGTGAGTAAGCTTATGAACACGAATCGAACCGACGCGGTAGCTACCGCCGACAGGCGGCAAAGCCCACGTCGCGAACTGCGCCAGCCCACGACCGTCTACCTTTCGATGCGATCGGAAAGTGGATCGCGACGATTCGAAGGACCATTGCTCAACCTCAACAGAACCGGCCTGGCGTGCCGCGTACAATGCAGCGATATGGCGCAACTGAACACCGACCAACACATCGCCATCGAATTCCAGCTCCCCGGCTCTGAGCGGTCGTGCGACTTGAACGGGCGCGTGGTCAACGTCACGGAAAGCGCGAACAAAGATCGAGTACTCGTCGGCTTACAGTTCATTGAAGACGCAAGCTGGACGGCAATTCGCGACGATCTGGAAGCGGCGTTGACGTGCGGTAGCGGACAGAAGAGCTAGCGGCGTTTCGTGTGTGCCCTCCACGCCATCACCGAACGCCATCGCGTCGAGCGCGTCCTCGGCGACGCGATCCATGACCAACGCCACGCATCTGTAACACATCAGACGCCGAGCGGATGGATGGTCCACAAGACCACACTCGTGTCCGGTTCGCACAGCGTGGGGCTGGTCACGCTCAGAATTCGTGCGGCCGGCGCTGAGCGTAACACCCAAGGCAAATCAGTTCTGCCGAACCCGGGTCAAGACATCGGCGTCACCTTCCGCGCCGGCCACAAGAAGTGCATGTTCGGATCGATCGTATCGTCACTCGGGGACGCGACGAAGAACGCGCTGATTACGCTTCCTTGGCCGCAGCGACTGCAACAGCTTCAGCGGCGGGCGTACCAACGCGTCGTACTACCGAAACACACTGCGATCTCCGTCCGTCTCGTGCAAGGCCAATCGAACCACAGTTTGCACGCGGACGTCCAATCCGTACGCCACGCCCAGCTCGAAGACCTTTCTGTCGGGGGAATGCGCGTAAGAATTCAGGACACCGCTTCGCTGAAACAGGACGATGTCTATCGCTGCGTCTTCACGCCCCGCCCGGGCAAACCATCATTCATGATCGACACACTGATTCGCCACACCGAAGCACCTACAACGGAACATGCCAGGATCGGTTTGCAGTTCATCGGGCTGGAAGTTTCCGCTGAAGGACGGCGCACACTGGATCGACTCGCCCGTGTGGTCAGCTACTTTCAACGCGCCCGCGCAAAATCTTAGCTGTCGGCATGTCTATAAACGTTTTTGAAAAATCTCTTTCACAAGCCGCGCCCGTAACAGCCTGTTGAAAAAGTGTGGCACCGGCTTCCAGCCGGTGATCCATTAGCGATTTCCGCCTCTTGACGCGTCGATGCCCGTTATTACGGGCGGGTTCGCGTCGACGCGATTGAATACCAGCCTTGTTCAACAGACTGGTAAGGAAGCGGTCCGGTTTCAAGTGCGAAAACCACTCCCTGCCTGTCGCGGCTCGGTTCGAAGCAGCCCTTCCAAAACTCCCCTAAGGTTTCAAGGAAGGCGAGGTGCCGCGATGATTGGTGACGTGACTTCGGTCAGTTTCGACGATGCGCGAACCGTCTCGTGCGCCGCGTCGACGCGTTTCACATCTTTCAACCCCTCCGTAGCCCACACACAGCGCGGATCGACCACCAGCGCGTGAGCGAAGTACGACCGGGCCCCTTCGATGCGATCCTGTGCCAGCAGCGCCTCAGCCAACAAACAGTTGGCTTCCACGTCGTCGGGTTTGGTCTCGATCAGGTTGTAAAGGTCATCAGCGGCCGCGTCATACCGGCCGCGAGCAAAAGACACCGTGGCACGCACGATCCACAACTCCGGATCGTTGGGCGTTCGACGCTGCACGGCGTCTATGGCGGTGAGTGCCGTCACCAGATCGCCGGTGCCCGCGGCCGCCTTGGCGAGCAATAGCTGAGTTCGTGCATCGCCCTCGTTTTTCCCCACCAACGGTAGGAGCAATGCTTGCGCCTGTTTGGCGTGCCCGGTGGCGAGGTAACAACACGCCAAGTTGCGGATCACGTCGGCGCTGGGGCTATCGCCATGCACTACGTCGACGAGCGGCGTGAGCACGGCGATGGCTTCTTCGAAACGCCGCGACACAACCAGCAAACGACCCAGTTCTTCCGCGATCAATTCGTTGCTCGCGCGGGCGACGTGAGCACGGCGATATTGCTCAGTCGCCTCCGCGCTGTCGCCTACCAGCGACGCGATTTCCGCCGACAGGGCCGCTAACGATCCGTCGTCGTCCACGAGTTCGGCACTGCGATCGAGCAATGCCGTCGCGTCGTACGGACGATCCAAGTCTACAAGACATTCGGCGCGGGCCACGATGTAATCCTCGTTCCCAGGATCCAGCTTGGCGGCGCTCGTGTACGCGACCAGTGCGTCCTCGGTTCGACCTTGCTGTTCGAGCAGCACGCCCCTCGCATAGTGCAACCCGGCTGACACGAGCTCGGCACCGTCGGCCGCATCCAGCGTACGCTTCGCCGACGCGAATTGGCCCAACTCCTGCTGTGCACGGGCGAGCAATACGTAGGCGTCCGGTTTGGTGCCGTCCATCTCGATCGACTGCAACACTGTTCGCGCCGCTTTCTTCGAATGCCCGGATTCGAAATGTTGCTGGGCCAGTTGATACTTCACCCGAGCGCGGATGCCGTCCCAATTCTTCTGCGCCGCAGCCCTCGTTGGCGATTTGGAGAGTGACGTACAACCCGTTCCCGAGAGTACGAGCGCAATCAGCAGCCACATCGAACGACGCCAGCTAGAGTGTAGTTTCGTTACCATGGAAGGCCTAATCTAGGAACCGTTCGCAGGGGTCGACGGCTCGGCCGGGCTTGTCGTAATGGGTTCAGGACTAATGAACAGCGGAACGGCCCGTCCGCGCTCGCGCATCATCACTTCGTTCAGAAAAGCTCGACCGCCGCTGCCCGACGCGTCCCACGCGCGCTTACCGAGAATCTGCTCTTTCAGCCGGATGGCCGGAATGAATCGCGGCTGATTGTGCAGGACAAGGTTCAGGTGCCACAATGCTTTGTCCGTGCGTCCGGCGCTGAGCGCAGCCACAGCCTTGCGGTAGTGCGATTGAGCGATTCGCTCACGTCCGCTGCTCATCAACCCGGCACGACTTCCGACGCGAACACGATCAAGGTCCTCAGACGCGGCCTGCGATGCTTTGGCGTAGGCATCCTCATTATCGATAATGTGAACGGTCAGTAGAATGATGACCTCTTCGCGATCCGTCGTGTCACTGTCGGACCGAAACAACGCCCCCAAGCCGGGGAGGCTTCCCAAACCGGGGACTTGTGCGCGTGCGCTCGTAGTCACCTCTCGAAAGAGACCACCGATCAGAATCGTCTCGCCGTTGCGAACGATGACGTTGGTGGTCACCTCAGTGGTCTGCTCGGACGGCAGCCCCTGCGCGTTGACAAAGCCTACGCTGTCCTCGGGGTGAAGTTCGACGCGAATGTGATCGTCGTTGCCGATGAACGGTCGAAAGATTAGCTGCGTGCCGGTTTCGAGAAATTGGACGGTCTGAATCGCCTGCGTCTGCGTAACCGTCGTCGTGAAGAATCCATCGCGCCGGCCAACGATTACCTGTGCTTTTTGCTTGTTGAGCGTCAACAACTTCGGGTTGGCCAGGACCGTAATATCTGTCACTTCTTCCAGCGCTTTGATGAAGATCGCCACCTGATCCTTGATGATGCCGATGGTGATTCCGTTGTCGGTCAGATTGCCCGACACATTTGTGGTGGCTGCGGCGTTGAACTGTTCGAGTCGACTTTGGGGCAGTGCGCCCAGCGCGATGTCGGCGATGCCGTTCGACGCCGCGCCAAGCAACTCCAGGTCCACGCCACCCACCAACGTGAAGTCGATGCCGAGTGCGTTGTCTTCCGTAAGCTGCGCGCGCAAGATCGAGGCTTCGACAAGCACCTGTCGCGGACGGACGTCTACCTTGTCGAGCACCTTCTTGATCTCGTGGTGTCGACTCGGACGAGCTGTAACGATGACAAAATCTTGGCCGGCGCTGGATTGACCGCCGCCGTCTTCCGACTCACTGGCCAGACCCTTCGCCGCGACCGGCGCCGTATTGACCGAGCCGTCGTCTCCGACCATCGCTTCGATGTAGGTCTTGGCGTCAGCGGCCGCCAGATAGTTCAGGTAGTACACCTGCGTCACCAAAGGCAAGCGCGTGTCGGCTTCGAGTCGGTCCAGTTCTTCGTTAGTGTAGACGTAGACGAAGTTTCCGATCGTCCGGTAGCCCGCGCCGTTGGACATGAGAATGGCTTCGAGCGCTTCGACAAAGCTGACGTCGTACAGGTTCGCGGTCACCGAACCCGTCACGTTGGGTGACGCTACGATGTTCCGGCGACTCTCCAAAGACAGAAGTTGGAGCACGTCGGCCAGGGGCATGTCAGCCACGTGCATGCGCACGGTTCCGCGATCAGTGACAGCCAATTCGGTGGGCGCCCCCTTCGGCGCCGTCTTAGCCGCCGGCGGATTGATTGGCGTGACCGAGTCCTGCGCCACGGCACCAATTCCGAAACAAGCCTGCAGCACCGCTGCGAGACACACGGTCCCCACGCCCAGCGCACGATGGCGCGTCGGTCGCAAGCGCGCGTCCTGCGTGGACGTACGCCAGCCAACCCGGTGCCGAGGACGGCGCCGATCCACCACGCAATCGCCCGATTTTTGAACAGTGGGCATCGAAGTAGTACGACCTCACGGGTGCCCGGCACGATCGGACGTAGCGACCGCCACTACGGTTTCCTGTGCGGCCGTGGCGACACACCCGATGAGTTATCGGCACCTTCGACGCGGACTTTGAACGTGTGGCTCTTCAATAGTTGCTTAATCTCGCTCAGGAGTTGGTTCGTGCGTTGCGTTTCCTGAATCACAAGCAGCCGCTGCTTGCCGGCATCGGGTATCTGAGCGCGGGCCTCGGCCAACAGCGGCATGGGACCGACCCAGACCCGAATACACGTCATCAGCACGAATAGGACAATCACCGCACGCGTCCATCGGCTGTATTGGTACTGGTAGTGACTGGGCATCGTAACTATCTCCTTCTCGGTTAGGTCGCCGCCCGCTTGAACATTGGCCGCGATGGACACGCACCGGCATGGCCACGCCGTTCGATGTCGCCGACCGACGGCGACGATGTTTCGTTGGAGAAAGTATACATCGTGGATGCGGATACGTGCTATGATACCGCACGCCCAGCCGCGAAGGTGCCGGGCGAGTTGATCATTCGCGAACCATCGAAGACCGTAGGCGAGGGAACCCCTATGAACGAGTGCATCGCCATCGTTTCCGACATGATCTTTTCCAGCCGGATCGTCGGGACCGCCGAGAAGGTGGGCGTGAAGTGCAGCGTCGTCAGAACCGCTGAGGCCTTATCCGGTGCGCTGGAAACCGGCCATCCCGCGATCGTCCTCGTCGACATGCACTGCGAAAGCTTCGCACCGGACGAAGCGATTCGTACCGTCAAGTCACAATGTCCGCAGGCACGGGTGGTAGCGTTCTTCTCGCATGTGCAAACCGAATTGATGGAATTGGCGAAGGCAGCCGGTGCGGACGACGTCTGGCCTCGCTCGGCGTTTGTTCAGCGGCTACCACAACTTCTTGCTGGCACCGGAGACGAGGACGCCGCAGATGCTGCGGGTCAAAACGTGTAATAGGCGTGGTAGTGGTCGCGGATTGCGAGGTCGACGTTGAAGATCGATGCGATCATCGCCGACCGCATCCACATGCCGTTGCGCACCTGATCCCAATACTTGGCTTGGGGAAGCGTGTCGAGCCGCTGATCCAGCTCGTTCCTCCGCGGCAACGGGTGCAAAATCGCCAGACCCGGTTTGAACGATGCGGCTGCGTCGGCGGAAAGACTGAAACGGTCGTAATCGATTTTCTTCGATTCCCCGTCCACATCCCACTCGTCCTGCAATCGCGTCATGTACACCGCATCGCACTCGGGCAGATGCTCGCGCAGGTCTTCGCCGATTTCGAACTCAACATCGTGCCGCCGGACATAGCCCAGAATGTCCTCGCCGATGCGCAATTCCGGCGGCGCGACGAACAGCAGACGAACACCGGGATATCGGCAGAGCAGGTAAGTGAGCGACCGAACCGTTCGCCCGCGCTTCAAGTCCCCAACGAAGGCCACCGTTTTGCCAACGAAAGGATTGCGGCTGTATCGCGCTTCGAGCGGTCGCGCCTCACGTGATTGATGGGCGTTCGACGTCGCCGCCGCGTCTCCCGATACGGTGAAACTCCGCATGAGCGTGTAAATATCAAGAAGCGCCTGCGTGGGGTGTTGATCTTTTCCGGAACCGCCGTTGATCACCGGAATGGTCCGAGGCATATCGTTAAGAATATTCGCGACGTGCTCGGCGAAACCCTCGCCCGGATGGCGCATGATGATCAAGTCGAAGTACTGGCTGAGCACGCGAATGGTATCGTCTTCGGACTCACCCTTGCTTTCGGACGAAGTCGATCGGTCGCGCACGTCGTTGTACGGCATTCCAAGAACTTGACAGGCAGCCGTGAACGACAGAAAGGTTCGCGTCGACGGCTGAATAAAATAGAGCATAGCCCGTCGGTGGCTGAGCAGCGTTCGAAGGAACTGGGTTCCCTGTCGCGAACCGGCGATGGCGCGAATCATGTCCGCGAGGCGACAAAGTTGCTCAATGGCGGTGCGATCAAATTGCTGGGCCAAGACGACGTGAAAAAACTTATCGTTACGACTCAACGCCGCGATGCGACGTGTGGTATCGGATTCTATCGAGTGGTTGCCTACGGCGTCGGTCATTTGCATCTGTCGAATTCTGGGCACAATCGTTGGGAAAACCGTGAAAACCTGCCGGGCGAAACGAACCCAGAGATACCGGAACGGAGCACGCCCCAGCTATGGCTTGGTAGATTCCGACGGGGCAAACACCACCTGCCCGGTCATGAAGTAGCCGCAAGCGTCACGGTGGATGTGTGCGTCGACCAACGTCGGTTCAACGTCCCCCACGTCCTGGCGTAGTAGACCGGGCGCGAGGCGGATTGTCAACTCGACGAGGGTGTCTGGCGAGGTTGCGGCGGACACGGCGCGGCAGCACCACGGCTTGATGCACGCCGTGCGGGTTGTTGCAAAGCGCAGCCTCTTCAACCGTTTCATGCTCACAAACCCACGAACGGCGTTTGCGCGCGACGGGCACGTTCCGCCGGTGTGCGGAGTCGGCTGGCGACACCGAGTCTACGACAACCTCCTCGCCCGCAACTTGCTTGTCAATATCAATCGGGCTAGCAGAATCGTCGGCCTGCTCGCTGTCGGGCAACTCGCCGACTGCGACCACTGCTTCCAGCGGTCCATCTTCACTCGGTGCCTCTAGTCGCTGACCCGCAGGCTGAGGCGCCGGCTCGTCGGTGATGCCGGTACACTGGTTCACGGTCGATCGCTCGATCGGTCCGTCTTGACCGAGTTGGAACGACACGAACGCATACGCCCCCAACGCCAAGACGATTGACGCAGCCACGGCGTACCTACGCCACGGGACCGCTGCTGATCCTGTAGTCGCCACGTCGGGCTCGTCAGGAATGTCAACGCGGCCCGTCATCCGAGCGCCGTCGGACAGCGCAGCCAGAACTCGATGGTCGGCACGATCCGCCAGCGCCGTTTCCGGTTCGAGGTCGCCAAGCTCCGCGAGCGACGAAGAGACAGCCAGAAGAACCTTGACGGATTGGCTACAGGCGTCGCACCGTGAAAGGTGATAGCGAATCGTCTTCGGAATATCAGACTCGCCGACCGGAGCATCCACCTCGGCCAGGGCGGTCATCACCCAAGAGCGCTTCGGGCAGATCAGGGCGTCCATCGGACTCGGTTCGGAATCCATCACGTCTCAGCTCCCTGCTCGAGCAGCTCAGCCAGTCTGACAACCGCGTGCCTACGATACACCCGTGCGGTAGCCGGAGCGATGCGGAGAATGCGACCTACGTCTTCGTACGACATGCGGCTCAGATCCCTTAGGACGACCACGTTTCTCAGATGCGCCGGAAGCTGCGCGACCGCTCGGCGAAGTGGTTCATGTCGATCTGACGCGTCGGCGCGATCAGTGGTTTCGTCGTCTCCCTCGTCCGATATCTCTCGGCCGGCGGCGATCGCTGGCCAATGAACCGCGCGGCGCTTGCGAACGCGAAGCATCTCGACGGCGATATTGGCTGCGGTGCGATAGGCATAGGCCCGCGCATTGCTCAGGTTCGCACTGCTGGAGAGGCTCGCGAGCTTGCAAAAACAGTCTTGATAAGCGTCGAGCACGTCGTGTTCGCGTCCGAGAATCCGCCACAGCATCCGCCGAATACCACCGCCTTCTTGGGCGATAAGATCGCGTATCCACCCAAAACGATGGTCTACAGGGGTGGCCGCGACCTCAGCGTTACCCGCCATGGTCTGGGCAATGCCCTGTGAGATCGAGGCGGCCGCAGTGCTCATCACCCGTTCTGACGCGCCGGAAGCAGCCGCGTTATTGTCGATCGCCGATTGTTTGGGCTTTCGTTTCATAGTTTTTGCGAAACCGCTAATGGTATGCCGATTGTATCTGATTTTGCCACGCCGCGTGGCGAATGGCCGCTTGAAAAGGCCGTGGACCGGCGTGAGCGCTTGGAACGGGGATTGACTTCCGGTATGATGCCCGTTCCTGCGGCTGGCTCGGCCGCGATCGACGTTACTTTTCGGGGAGCGATGCGAATCATGTGGCGTCGGCCACGTCGGCTACGACGCCTTTCTTATCAGGAGTGATTGATGGCTGTCGTGAGTGTCGAGCAATATCGGAACCTGGTTCTCTTGGGCCATGGTGGAAGCGGTAAGACATCCCTGGGCGAGGCGCTGCTGTTCAAGGCGGGTATTACCACCCGACTCGGCAGCGTGCCCGACAAGACCTCAATACTGGACTACACCGACGAGGAGAAGGACAAAGGGGCGTCCCACGACTCGACAACGTTCCATCTGTCCCACAACGGGCTGGAACTGAACATTGTGGACACACCGGGTACGCGGGCGTTCTGCGGACCCGCGATTGCCGCCATCTCGGCCGTCGAATGCGCCGCAGTCGTCATCTCATCCGCCTCCGGTATCCAGGTGAACACCCGAAAGATGATGGAGTTCACCGCCTCCTACGGAATCGGTCGGTGGATCGTGATCAACCACATCGACGCCGACAACGTCGACCTAGCCGCACTGGTCGCCCAGGTTCAGGAGTCGTTCGGCAGCGAATGCGTCCCGATCAATCTCCCGACCGGCGGCGGTACCGGTGTCATCGACTGCTTCGCCAACGAGTCTGGCAGCGCCGACGTTTTGGATGTGGGCGAAGTACACACGGCACTCGTCGAAGCCATCGTCGGCGCCGACGACGCGATGATGGAGAAATACCTCGGCGGTGAAATCACCGACGACGAGGTGAAATCCGTCGCCCCGAAAGCCGTCGCCGAAGGCATGTTGATTCCTATTCTCTTCACCAACGCATGTGGCGATGTCGGGATCAGCGAATTCCTCGACGCCACCGAGTTGTTCTGCCCCTCACCGGTAACCGGAAAACGACGCACACTTGTTGACGGAGACAACGAGACCGAAATCGAACCCTCACCGGAGGGCTCGTTCGTCGGGCAAATCTTCAAGGTCACCACGGACCCCAAGAGCAACATCAAGTATTTTTCCATTCGGGTTCACTCCGGCCGGCTTACCTCAGACCAGACGATCAAGACGGTCACCGCGACCAAAGGTTGTCGACCGGGGCACGTCATGCAGACGCAGGCGGCTGAACACGCCGAAATTCCTGCCGGCGTCGCGGGCGATATCATCTGTCTGGCCAAGCTCGACTTCGGCATCGGAGATACCCTGTATACAGATCAAAGTGGCACTATCGCCATGCCCTTCTGTCCGGAACCGATGTTCTCGCTGGCGCTGGTGTCCAAAGCACGCGGCGACGAAGACAAAATCGCAGCAGCGCTCAAGCGTATTACCGAGGAAGACCAATGCTTCATCTCGGAACGCGGCACGGGCGGTGAGATGGTCATACGCGGCATGGGCGAAGTTCAGTTACGAACGTATCTGCAGCGCCTATCGAAACACCATAAGCTCGAGGTCGAGACCCACGCGCCGCGAATCCCCTATCGCGAGACCATCCTCGGCAGCGCCCACGACATCGAATATACACACAAGAAACAGACCGGTGGCGCCGGACAGTTCGGCCGCGTGATCATCAACGTGATTCCAGCCGAGCGCGGCGAGGGGTATGAGTTCGTCGACAAGATTTTCGGCGGCGTAATCGATCAGTCGTTCCGCCCCAGCGTCGACAAGGGTGTTCGCGCCCAAATGGCTGAGGGTGTGCTGGCTGGTTATCCAGTGGTAGACGTCAAGGTCGAACTGATCGACGGCAAGACCCATCCGGTCGACAGTAAGGACATCGCGTTTCAAATCGCCGGACGCGGCGCGTTCAAAGATGGGTTCATGAAGGCCAAACCCTGCCTGCTCGAACCGATCGTCAATATCGAAGTGACCATACCGGCCGACAAGCTTGGCGATATTCAGGGCGACCTCGCGTCAAGACGTGGACGGCCATCCGGTCAAGATATGCTGCCCGGCAACATGGCGGTCATCAAAGCCATCGTACCGCTCGCTGAATTGGCCGACTACAACCCGAGACTCTCCAGTATCACCGGTGGGCAAGGCAGCTACTCTATGGAATTCTCCCACTACGAAGCCGTTCCGGGCAACGTGAAACAGCAAATCATCGACGCCCACAAGAAAGAAATGGAAGAAGCGCACTCCTAAGCACCCGGACACAGATTGGACCTAGGAACGTGTGTAAGAGGATGTATTGGACGGTTTGCGATGAACCGAGCCGCGCCCGTGAGGAAGCGGTTTTCGCGAGCGATCCAGGATCGCTTCCTCACGAGCGCGGCTCGGAATGAGGCTTTTCACACAGTTTCTAAGTCGGACAACCAGGAGCCTTGTCTTATGGAAATGCCCAAACTGACCGAACAGCACAATCAACTAGCGAGGCTTGCCGGCCAGTGGCGCGGTGAGGAAACCATGCTCCCGTCACCATGGTGCCCGGAAGAGATGCAGGCCACGTCGACCACGAACGCACGAATGGAACTCGGCGGCTTCTTCCTCATCACGGACTACAAGCAGGAGCGTGACGGTCAGGTCACATTTGAGGGCCACGGGGTCATGGGTTGGAATCCGCGCAAGAAGCAATTCGCCATGCACTGGTTCGATGTCATGGGCGGCGACCCCGGTCCACCGGCGATGGGAACCTTTGAGGGCGACCGATTAGTCTTCCAACATCAACACCACATGGGCCACAGCCGCTACACCTATGAGTTCTCGGGCGCCGACACCTATACGTTTCAACTCGAAAACTCCGAAGACGGCGAGAACTGGAAGTTGTTCATCAAAAGCACGCACCGCCGCGCTTAGATGGCAAACCGGGACGATATTCCTGTCTCGTCCCTACGCTCAGGCAGGATTCCCATCCTGCACCCCATGGCTCCCACGGCAGGCGGGAAGGGATTTCCACGAACGTGGGTGCGAGAAAGGATTTACGCACCAGCGGATTGAAAACGGCGCTAGTGGGCTGTGCCGTGAATCCCTTCTCGGCACATGGATGAAGGTGCGAGAAGGGATTCACGCACCAGCGGCAGCGGCAGAGGATTCACGCGCCAAGAGAGTTTGTGCGTCGGACGAGACCTGTTCGCACGATGTAGACAACGACGATGATCGCCGTCGCCGGTAGGGCGAACCGCCAGCCGAACCCAAATACACCAGCACAGGCAAGCAACGTTAACGTGACGCGATCGACGGCAAGTCCTACGCGTTGCGCAGCCACCACGCACGAAACAAGCGCAACCGACACGCCTGCGACGCCAGCCCACGCCGCAGCGCGAAGAACCTCGGTCGGATCATCTCCTGTCGACCAGCCCACACCGTTCAGCAGGTAGTAGGCGACGAGAACATTCACGGTGGCGCCAAGCAGCCACGCCAGAAAAACAAGCCCCGGCCGTTCCGCAAGGTTCATGCGAAGCGCGATCAGCCCGACGAATCCGACCAACACGAACAGCAAGAGCAGCGGATCGTATACACCGGAAGCCGCATGAAACGATCCGGGGAAAAGACCCATCAACACCGGTCGCCCGACCGCCAACGCGGCACCGACCACAAACAACACAAGCATCGTCAACCTCGTCAACCTAAGAAGTTGCGGGCGGGTCGCGTCGCGCCCGTGCGCCTCCCACTGATGAGTGAGGTTTGCGCTCACGATTCCGATGATCAGGACGGCACTGAGATGGACCAACTGCGTGAGCGTGCGCGCGGCGTGAAACAGGCCGGCTGTCGCCGGGTCGGTCACCTTGAGCAGATACCACATGGGATAGAGAATCAATGCATGCCAAAGGACAGCCGTTCCGGCCGCCCAAAGACTGTACCTGAGCAACCCCGTCTTGGGGCGACGTGCTGCGGTCGACGCCGTCAGCGGAACCGTGGCAAGTCGGCCGAGTTGACGCATCACGCCCGGCACAATGAGGAAAACCGATATCGAACAGCCGGCCGCGTACGCCAGAACCATCGCCCGCGCCGAGGTCCAACCGCTAAGCGCCGAACCAACGGCCAGTGCTGTGAAGCCCAGCACCGCAATCACCTCCGCCGCGCCCACTGCTCGAAACATCCGCAGCCCCTTGAGCAGTCCTATGAGTGTTTGGAGCACGGCCAGGGCCACGACGCAAACGATCACGGCTTGCATTAGTCGCTGCGATTCGTTGATCGCTCCGCCGACTGAGTCTCCGGTCGCGACCTCGCGGGCGGTGGCGAACAGCGAATCCGAAAAAACTCCCGCACCTGCGCCGAGCACGCCCACCGAGATCGCAAGAAGCAACAACAACGCTTCCGCCAACTGGCGGACGAAACGCCGCAGCGTACCCGACGCCTCGTGCAACGGGGCGTAGCGGGCGACACCCTCGAACAGCCCGGCGCTGCACACGGGAACCAGCACGTTGACAATCAACAGGGCGACGCCGAGCAGGCCGAACTGGGCCTGTGAAATGAGCCAACTCAGGACAATCGTGCGTGCGAACCCGAGCACGCGCGACAACACCGCAGCGGTCGCCGCCGCGCCCATCGACGTGGCCATCGTATCGGCTTGGAAAAAGTTCTTGGTAGGACGAATGTTCACTGCAGATCAGAGCACCGTGGCCGCCGAACTGTGCGAGTTGATGTCGGCGCGGCACGCGGCGGAACGAGCCACCCGGCTCGCGGCCGCTTGCGGTCGAGACCAAACGAGCGAAACTATGCACACTCATGCTAGTCGACCTACTGCTTGAAGCCAACCGTCTCGCGCCGCAGACGACCGCCGTCTCTGACGGTATGCAATCGCTTACCTATCGGCGGCTTATGCAGTTAGCCATCGCGGTTCGAAGCGTCATCCGAAAATCAACATCGTGCGAGCGCGTGGGCATCATGCTCCCGGCGTCGAGCGTGTTTCCCGCTGTACTGTTTGGCACATTGTGGTCAAAACGAATCGCCGTCCCGCTGAACTTCCTCCTAAACGCCGAGGAGTTGACCAAGGTCGTGGACGACGCCGGCCTCGATCTCGTAATTACGATCCGCCATTTCGAGGAGTTGGCGTCGAAACTACCGGCGCGTGCCCTCTATCTCGAGGACCTGTCCCTCAAACGCAAAGTGCTGATCGCATCGCTACGGCCCACGCCGAAACCGCCAACGGTAGACGCCAACGACACGGCCGTCCTCTTGTATACCTCCGGAACCACGGCCGAGCCCAAAGGCGTCGAACTGACCCATCGCAACCTTCACAGCAACGCCACGGACGCCATCGCTACGCTGCACATGAACACCGAGCAACGAATGCTCAACGTGTTGCCCCCGTTTCACGTCTTCGGCTTGACGGGTAACGTGGTGGTTCCCGTGATTCTACGCGCCACGGTGTTCGCCATCCCAAGATTCAATCCTGCGGCGGTCATCCGAACAGTCGCACATGAGCGCATTTCGGTGCTGATGGCCATCCCGAGCATGTTCGCCGCTATGCTGCGAAGCAAGTCGGCTAAGCCGGACGTGTTTTCCTCTGTGACGCTCGCGCTAACCGGAGGTGAACCGTTGCCGGACAGCGTTCGCGTAGGGTTCTTGGAACGGTTCGGGCTTGCGCTTCGGCAAGGGTACGGGCTAACGGAAACGTCGCCTGTGGTGGCTGCGTGTTGGGCCGAGGCGGACCGGGTGGGAACCGTTGGACGTCCGGTTCGCAACGTCGAGATTCGCATCGCGGCGGAAGACGGTAGCGAAGTGCCGACCGGCGGCGATGGAGAAATTCTCGTCCGCGGCCCCAACGTGATGAAGGGTTACTACAAGAAACCGAAGGAAACCCGCGCGGTGCTCGACACCGACGGATGGTTCCACACGGGCGATGTGGGTCGATTCGACACCGACGGATTTCTCGCGATCACCGGCCGAGCCAAGGAGATGTTGATCATCGGCGGTGAAAACGTCTTCCCGCGCGAAATCGAAGCCGTTCTGGAAACACATGAGGCCGTGTTGCAATGCGCCGTCGTCGCCATGCCGGACGACCTACGCGGGGAACTTCCGGTCGCCTTCGTCATTCCGCAAACCGACGCCACGATCACCGAACAAGAACTGCGTAACCACGCCAAACAATCACTTGCAGGGTTCAAGGTACCCAAACGTGTAGTGATTCGCGAAGACTTGCCCACCGGTCCAACCGGTAAGCTTCTCAAGAGACGACTGAAGGATTTGATCTAGGGTTCGATACCCCGACGCCCTGAGCATCCGAATGGGTTGTGAGTTCGAAGTTCCGCAAGTCCCCTATTCTAACATTTACCATTTCTCATTGACTCGCGTTGCCGTGACAGGTTACGATACGGGGGTCGTACTCAACATGTCCCGCGCATTGTCTTCAGGAGTTCGTAGTATGAAACATCTCGTCATTGTAAGTCCGGTAGCCCTTGGGTTCGTCCTGGTCCTCGTCACGAGTGCAATTCCAGGCTGCAACAATCCGCCTGTGATTCTATGCGGAAACGGCGTGCTTGATGGGTCAGAGGAGTGCGACAATCCAGGGGATCCGCTTTGCCTAGCGTGCTGCGAACTATCTTCGGGCACCTGCCTTACCGACAACGAATGCCCCAACGGCGCCTACTGTGACCAAGCAAGTGGGAGCGGTATATGTAATTCGTGCGGTCCGGGGTGCGCGCCATTCAGTAGTTGCGGACCGCTGCAGACCTGCACAATCGGTGGCGTCTGTGCGCCAGAACAATGCGCTGTAGACTCAGACTGCGCCACGCTCGGACCCAACTTGGTTTGTATCGACAACAGATGCTTACCGAGTCCACTCTGTAGCGCTGCCGATCCGGCTACTTGCAGTATCGGCCTCTGCCCGCTCAGCCTGGTTTGCGAAGCCGACGCCGGAACGGGGGTCTGCGGGTGTCAACCGCTCGCATGTGACCAAGCACCGGTTGCAAACTGCGCCAGCGGCTCCTGTCCCGCCGGAGAGTCGTGCGTCCTCGACGCGGCACTGGGTAGCTGCGCGTGCTCCGGACCTGTAGCATGTAACGTTGCCGATCCCGCCGACTGCGCCGCTGGAAGTTGCGCGGCTGGAACGCTATGCACACTTGACGCGATTCTAGCGCGGTGCACGTGCGGCGTCCTAACCTCCGCAGCCTTTCAATACGGCGTGAGCCCGAATCCATCGTATAGCGTAGGCTTTGGGCTGGTCGGGCAGAGCGGCAAACATGAACTTACCTTCGACGTGGCCACCGGTGAACTCGAAACGTTCCAGGCTGTCTTGACCTACCCACCTGAGTTCGGCTTCAACGGTTTCCTGACGCGGGGCCCTGCCGGAACGACGGTGGGAAGCGTGACACTGGACTTCAACTTCGACGGAACACCGGAGACATCGATACCTGTTGTTTCGCTGAGCGATACGGGTGCGTACGCCGACCTGAACCAAGACGGTGCATACACCGCCTTCGTAGATCCGTCGATCGAGCATAGCGGCGCGCATGTGCTTACCACGCTGCTTCCCAGGGGCGGGGACGGCGACGTGAGCACCATCGTCGCAGCCGCGAACGTTCGCATGGGACTTGTTCTACTAACCGGCGTCTTCACGAACCCAGCGGCAACCGGACCCTACTCAGTGAATGGCAGTTTCATGTCGGTGGATCCGAACACGGACGGATTCGATGACAGCGCGAACGATGCACCGTTGACTTTTTCGACGAACCTGAACGTGGACATCGTGGAGATATCAGATATCCCCGCTGCATCCGACTGGGGGCTGATTCTTCTGGCGATCGTGATCGCGACGCTGGGTACCATCGTCATTAGACGTCGACGGAGCGAGGCTGGATAAACCCGGTACTCGATTGACGCCATCAGGCCATGGGGCACATGAGTTGAGCGTGCGACCGCAGCGCGGGTGTTCTTCAATGTGTGCGTCGTGCAGGCGGGGCGTGCGTAATCGGAACGGCGCGGATGGCATGAGCAGACTTTTGTGCTCATGCCACCGCGCGCCAACGTATCGATTAACGAATCGACCCAACGGGTCTGGAACGTCGTTACGACCCGGTGTGGTTCGCTTGGATAATCGCGAAGTCGGTCATTTCCACTGAGCCGTTGCGGTTGACATCGTAGCAGATACAGGCCGGAGCGGGCGGACCCTGCTCCGGACCGGCTATGCAGTCGGTGAACGGACCATAGTCCGAAAGGTCCACGTCGCCATCCTGCTGACAGTCGCCCGCAACGATGGGAAACCAGAACCCGCCGGCAAGTTGATAGCCACCGCCGGACATCACGCCGGCGTCTGGCTGGCCGATCGTTCCTGACAGTGTCATGGCACCGTTGGAGCTACTCATGCTTCCGCCGCCGTCAATGGTCTGGCGCGTCATGGTATACTCCTGACTCACGACAGTTGCGGTGTATCCCAGGGGCAACGCCATAACCAGCAACGTTGCGAGACGCCGCCATGCGAACGGAGTACCCAAGTTGATTTCGTTCATCATTTGAATCCTTTCCCTTCGCCTACTGATTAACGTTGGCGACCGTCGTAGCGCAAGCAGCTTGGCCGCGCACCGTATCTTGCAGTTCTTGCATCGTCTCCATCATCGCAGCGAGCTGTTCGCGAACCCCTACGACGTCGGCCGTCAACTGGGCGTTCTTCGCACTCAGCACACGCTGCTCGCGAGCCTGGCGGTCCATGCGATCGCGTTGCCTTGTAAGTATAATCCCGGCCTCATCACCCTTCAAGCCGATGACGACGGTAATGAGACTATACACATCGTTGTCCGATTCGGACCACGCCCGGCCAATCGTCTGACCCAAGTGAGCGAGTTGCAGGTTTTCGGGCGAAACCGCCACCGCCGTGCCGTCGGCCAATCCTGAAGGAATGATGAAGTCGCCGGCGTTCACGTTGCCACGAACGACGACCGGAAGCTGACCCATGAAACCGACTGTCACGAACTGATCCGTCTCATCGGCGGGCGGTACATTACCGACGACAACGGGAGCGCGCGATACGACCATGATTTGCTCAGCACCTTGTGTATCCAGGCTCACCTTCCCGGCGTGTACACCAACGACCTGTGCGAACTGGAAACGATCCTCCGGATTCAGCTTGGGCAACCACTCGGCGTAGTCCGCCCCTTTCGAACCGTAGGTCACGCCTTCGTCCTTGCACTTCTGCAACGCGGTTTCCTTGAGCCGGCTGATAGCCAGGGACACCGGGTCCATCGTAATGAAGTCACTCACGTCGTTTTCCAGCCCCCAGCAGAATAGCGCTTCGAGATCCGCCAGCGTCGGCAAGTCGAACGAGAGCGACGGTGTTTCGAAGATCAGCGGCGACTTGAGGATTTCCGGGAGCGATCCGCCGCTGAACGTCAGACTCGGCAGCGAACCGCCGCTGAACGTCAGACTCGGCACTGCCCCGCCGCTGAACGTCAGACTCGGCAACGAACCGCCGCTGAATGTCAGGGAGGGCAGAGATCCACGGGTGAAGGTCACTCTCGGTAGGGAACCGCGATTGAACGTCAAAGATGGCAAGCTTCCGCCGGAGAAATTCAGACCAGGTAGCGACCCGGTGCTGAAATTGAAGCCGGTAACGACGCGGACTCCAAGAACCACGGTCGTGTTCGTCGAGAAGCTCGGCAGCGAACCGCGACTGAACGTTGCGGTCGGCAGCGAACCGCGACTGAACGTTGCGGATGGCAGCGACCCGCCATTGAACGCGAGCGAAGGCAACGATCCGCCATTGAACGTCGCCGTGGGCAGTGAGCCCCGATTCAAGAACGCCGTAGGCAAACGACCAGGATCGAAAGTCACCGTGGGCAAGGAGCCAGCGGCAAACGTAGCCGTGGGTAGCGTACCCAGGCTCAACCAGTCTGGATTGTAGCTGATGCCGGGATCAAATCGCAGGTTGGGATTGGGAATCGGTGGCGGACTGATCCAGTCGCCGTTCTCGAAGTCGAATCCTTCGATGCGACCGGTAACACGTTGAGAACCGTTATAGAACGTGATGAAATTGTTGTCTCTGTTGGTGTTCCGAGGCGAAAGCTGAATCGCGATCCCGTCAGAGGAGGGGCCACTGATACTTTCGAAGTACGCGATATGATTGCCGCGGAACCGGCCGAACGTGCGCAGGTGAAACGGAGCATCGGGAGTCGTCGTACCTAGTCCGACGTTACCTGGTTCGTCGACGAAAATACCACGGGTTTGCGTCGCGTAAGGGGTGGCGGTAAGGAGCTCTCGAGGGACCATGGAAACGGGGGCGCCGCTACCAGCCGGACAAATGACAGCCACGTCGAGAAAGCGGTCATTACCGTCATAGACGACAGCACCGAAATCCAAACCGACGGCGAACAGACCGTTGACCACCGCAATGGGGTCGGGGTTGCCAGCCAGGGCATCCCCATCGAAAGTCAAGGTCGGACCCACTTGGTCTTGCGCGAGCACACTGCTGGCGTCACTCCACAAGGTGAACACAAAATCACAGGTGTCGGTGACCGGTACGCCGTCAACCTGCAATTGACCTTGATAGGTGAACTCGCTGCTCGTCAGCGCAGCCGACGCGGCGCTGGCTCCGCTCAGCCATGTCGCGATACACCCGATCGCAACGATTCTCGATTTCATCATCAGCTCTCTCCTCAGAATACTTTTGCGTTTAATACGTTCTTGCCCAGCAGGCATATCGAAGTCTCGATGCCACTAATCTCTCAAGGTTCACACGTGGCTACACAACAAGCGCGTGAACTGATCACGAAGATACTGTTTGACAACCCCGGGCGGTGACCGAACAGCACAATTGAGCCGCCAATCCGAGGAAGCCAAGACACAACCGTACTAATGAAGACAGGCGGCGCGGACGAACGATGAGTTTCACGCGATATTACCGACTTCCCCTATCGAAGCCGGTGATCATTTCGCCGTCCGGACCGACCATGCGTTCCAAACGGTACTGCCCTCTGCGGCCAGCATAGCAAAGTCGCGTGATCGATACAAGCGGCAATTCACCGGCCTTCGCGGATTTCAGCCTCGGAGTGACCGCTCTGCGGGCGCGATCCCGCTTATCGGACGGGTTGCGAGACTACGCGCGACGCGTCACCGGACTTCGTCATTCAAAAGTCTGCGGATCGCGGCGAGCGAAATAATCGCCATGACGTACAATCGGGACGGAGCCGACGACGAGATGGAGACCAACTGATGTATAGCGCCATGATTATTGCCGCAGCGTTTGCGACACTTCCGCCAGCGTCGACAATGCGTGAATCGAAACTTGAAGCTGCGCATCAATGGGCGCAGTGGCGCGGACCACTTGGCACGGGCGCATCACCACACGGGAACCCACCGGTCACTTGGGGCGTGGACAAGAACATTCGCTGGAAGACGGCCATCCCTGGGCGCGGACAGTCGACGCCGATCGTCTGGGGCGATCGCATCTTCCTCACAACGGCTATTCCATACGGCGAGACGTTGCCATCCCCGCACGACCACGCACCCGGCGCCCACAACAACGTCTCCGCCCGGCGCAAACAAAACTTCGTCGTGCTCGCCCTGCGTCGAAGCGATGGCACCATACTTTGGCAACAAACGGTGGGCTACGGACGTCCGCACGACAGCACCCACGAGACCGGAACGTGGGCTTCAAATTCAGCCGTGACGGACGGCGAACATGTGTACGCCTACTTCGGTTCGAACGGGCTCTACGCCCTCGACTTCGACGGCGACTTGCTGTGGGAACAAGACCTGGGCGACATGCACATCAAACACGGCCACGGCGAGGGTAGCTCCCCGGCGCTGTACGGCGATACGCTTATCATCAACTGGGATCACCGGGACCAATCGTTCGTCATCGCCATCGACAAACGAACCGGGAAGCAACGATGGAAGATGCAACGCGACGAAGGCACGTCATGGTCCACGCCGCTCGTCGTCGAACACAACGGTAGACAGCAAGTGATCATCAGCGCGACGAACCGCGTTCGCGCGTACGATCTTTCCGACGGGCACGTGATTTGGGAATGCGCCGGCCTGTCGGGAAACGTCGTAGCCTCACCGGTGGCGGCGGACGGTATGGTCTACGTCGCCAACAGCTATGAAACGCAGGTGATGTTGGCCATTCGGCTCGAAGGCGCCAAGGGCGACATCACGGGCACGAACGCCGTGGTTTGGACGCGCGATCGCCACACGCCGTATGTACCCTCGCCGCTGCTTTTCGATGGCCACCTCTACTACCTCAAGCACTACCAAGGCGTGCTGACGTGCGTTGATGCGAAGACAGGGAAGACGCTGTACGGACCACAGCGCGTGCCGGGTATTGGTAACGTGTACGCGTCGCTCGTTGGTGCAGCCGACCGAGTTTACATCGTCAGCCTCAACGGCACGACGGCGGTGCTGCGGCGCGGTGACACGTTCGAATTGGTCGCACAAAACACACTTAACGATACGTTCGCGGCGTCACCGGCGATTGTCGGCAACGAACTCTACTTACGCGGAGCACGACATCTCTATTGCATCGCAAGCGTGCCACACGATTGACACTGCGATGGCGAAACCGCCGTTCGCGAACGACCCTATCAATATCAATCCGTCAACGCGTCGTGGCCGTCGAATGGTTCTTCACCTGCTTGGTCGATACCGAATGTTTCCAACCAACCGGCGGCCTCGTCGGGCGTGACGTCACCCGGTTTTTCGCGATCCTTCGGTTCCGGCGAGTCTCGTCGATCGCCGTTGGGCCCATCCGCGCTACGCGCGACGTCAGATGCGCGTCCCGCCCCGTCACCTTGCCTGTCCGTGTCTTGGGAATCTTGGGTCGATGGGTTGCCTGCCGACTTGTCGGTGCGGGCAAACAACTCTCGAACGAATTCCGCATCGCCGGTACACACGCATCGCCGATAGCTGGCTTCGAGCCGAATGGCGTTGTCACCGGTAACGATCCGTAACGCCGTAGGGTAAACAGCAGTCTTGACCAACTCAACAATCACGTCGTCGGCGGTAAGCGGCGCACTGAATCGAACCGCCATCCGCTTGGACCGCATCTGGCGAGCAAGACCACCGCGCGGCACCGGCCCATCGAACACCAGCGTGACGCGCTCGCTGCGCGGCGTAGCCCACCGCTCGATCAATCGCACAAGCGTTTCTCGACCGACGTTAGGAATCGGCGCGTGCGCGTGCATCGCGTGCAGCAGGTTGTTGCCGTCAATGATCAGGTGCTCTGTCATAGTGACTTCTTCCTCTCCACGCGATCCCGAATCAATCGACGGTGCGTGCCCATCGCGTGACGGATTGTAGCTTACCGGCTCTGCGTCGGTAGGCTTCCGCCGACAACCGCCACCTAAGTCGCAGTCACAGCTGCAACCATCGCATGCCATGCATGTACCAAACTTGAAGGCGACCGTTGATCTGGGCGGACGCAGCATGAGTTCGAAGGACGACTGACATGACATTTTTGAAAATCTCACTGCTTCTGACGGTTATTGGCCTCGCCTTGTGGTCGGCAACGCCACCGCTTTGCAACGGCGTAATGGCACGAGTCGATATCGCGAGATCTATGGTCGGGCCGAACGGTCCGATGACCAAGGCGCTTGAATTTTTTCGAGAAGATATGGGTGCCTATCCTGATACGTCTTCCGGACTCGCCGCGCTAATCGAAGCGCCACGCGGCGTCGAACAGAGTAGATACGAGGGTCCGTACCTCGACAGCACGGTAGACGTGATTGCGGATCCATGGGGCAAACCATACGCATACCGCGCGCCCGGTAGGTTCAACAAGGACACTTTCGACTTGTACAGCTTCGGTCCGGACGGCATCGACAACGGCGGGCGCGTGGACAGCGACGATATTACGAACCGGGCAAGATCGAGTGCCCGCAACTAGCGCGTGAGGCGAGGCAGTTCACTGTTGGTGTTTGATGAAGAGGCACCAGGACTCACTTGGCGCAACGGAGCAACCGCGTTCGCACGAATCAGGGCGAGCTACAACCACTTGCCGAGGTAACGCGCAGCCTGTCGCCCGGCGCCGTCCGGGTCGTCGAGGTAGGGGTAGAGTTCGACGGTCAGCCAACCATCGTAGCCCGTGCCGCGTATCGCACGAATTAGGGCGTCGAAATCTATGGCGCCCTCGCCGGGGATGAGGTGTTCATGAACGCGACTCGCGGCGATGTCTTCGAGGTGGTAGTGGTGCGTGAGGTGTTGCAGTCGCTCGACGGTTTCGGGCAAGGGATCGCCGACGCAGTAGAAATGTCCCACGTCGAAGTTCAGCCCAAACTGTTCCGAAGAAATGCGCTCCGCCAGATCTAGAAACTGGGACGCGGTCTCGATCAACAGGCTTGGCTCTGGTTCGACGAGCAGGGTCACGCCTTCCGACTCGGCGTGGGGCAACACCTCCTGTAAACCCCGTACGAACAGATCCATCGCCGCGTCGCGCGACATGCCCTTGGGAATCGGGCCACCGGGTTCGGTCGTGAGGCACGTGGCCCCGAGCTTACGGGCCATGGTCAGGGCGGCAATCGTGTGCTTAATTCGAAGGCGGCGAAAGTCCGCATCGGGTTCGATCCACGACGGGTGCCAAAAATCCTGCACGGCGTTCATCATGAACGCGTTGATGTTGGAGAGTTGAAGTTCGCAGCGCTCCAACGCGCGGCGTATCGCGTCGATCTGCTCATCCGTAGTGGTTTCCGGCCACACGTGGGGCGTGTCCGCCATCAGCTCGATCCCGGCGTACCCCAAACCGGCGACGCGCTCGATGGCGTCGATCACCGAATAGTTCATATACGCATTGGAACTGTAAGCGAGTTTCATGATATGCGACGTCGCCGGCGCGGCGTTCCAAACAGTCGGTCAACGCGCGTCCGCTCGCTCCAAGTGGTCCATCAGTTGGCGCCACTGAACATAGTGATCGTACTTCGTCACGTCCGTGGGATCCTTGAAGAAACAGGCGAGGTGAGTGAGTGGCCCGTGGCGACCGCACTTCAAGTCGTGTGCGGTCAGGCGGGCAAGATCGATAATCAAAGGAGCAGCCAGCAACGAATCGCTCCCCTGCCACGTAAACTGCAGGCTCATCTTCGTTCCGAGGAAGCCTTCAAAATGAACGAAGTCCCAGGCGACTTTCCAATCGTCGAGCGAGGGCACATAGTCAATAGATACATGAGTCTTGGGGTTGTGGTCGACAATCCCCTTCACGATGGCGTCTTTCGACCTGAGCTTGGCCTTTCGGACTATTGGGTTGGCCAACACCGCTCCGTCCCGGTTTCCGAGAATATTCTGCCCCACCCAACTGAGCACCTTGAGGTTCCGCGTGGCAAACATCGGCGCGAGCACAGACTTAACAAGCGACTCGCCCGTCTTGCCGTCGGATCCCATGTAGGCAGCGTCAAGCTCGTCGGCTCGTTGCCGCAGCGCCGGCACGGATAGCCCTGGCGACGGCGTGAAGTTAATGAACGCCGCGCCGGATTCGATCGCAGCGAGGGCGTACAAGGAGCTTGTTGGTAGGACGCGTGATCCGGGGCGGTTCAACGCCTTGCTAAGTCGCGTGAAAGACGCGTGAGCAGCCGCGCGCGGAACCATAGGCTCGGTCGAGGCGACGTTAACAACGACCACATGATCCAAGCGGTGACGATCGCGGAAATCTTCGATGTCTGAAGACAACCGTTGGACCGTTTCCGCAGGCGATCGATCGGGCACGGGCTCGGCGACGCCCGCCGAACAGCCTGGCGTTGAAGATCCGCCGAGCGTACCGAAACGCACATTGCGTTGCATCGATCGCAGCGTAGGCGTGCAACGACGGATTAGTTCGTCGTCGAACAGGTTGGCTTGACGACGCAAGGCCTTGACGCCGTCGAGGAACGAGTCAGAACGAACCTCATGGCCGCCAACGACAAGCGACGCCGCGCTCACCAACCCGAGCTTCTCGAAGACTGGCAGCTCCGTAACGAGCCCGATCGTTCCGGCCAACTTGAGCTTAAGCGCCGCGACGCCCGTGGCAACCGCGCTACCGACCGCGCCGCCCGCACCGATCAGCCACAGACCGACTTTGTCTTTTTTCTTCGGCAAACCGAAACACCTTGTGATCGCGTCGGGGCTACGCGCCATGCGTCTTCGCACCTGTGATCGGCGCTGGTCGTGCGATACTTGATTCTCCGCAACCAACAGGACCAAGTCCGGAGCGGCATCATAGCCAACGGCCGCCGACACGCCAAACATTCAGCGCGATCGCGCGCTTTGTCGTAAACTGTAAGCATTGTGTAACGCCATCATCGATTTGATCACTCGCGCGCTGCGCCCTACAATGAGCGCCTCATCCGTTCGGGTGCGTGGACGGATGATTCGGGGAGACGGGGATGTTGAGACGCACGGACAAAGACAATGAATCCTGGGGAGGAATGTTAGATGGAAACAACGCCGTTCTGGTCGCGTGTCGGGCAATGGGTTCGCCGCGCCGGACAACCTAATGACTACGAAGGGGTGCAACCAGCCGATAGTGGCCCCGGCGAACTGAGTATGCTACGAGAAAAGCGGGCGCCAGGAAGTCCGGAGCACGCGGACGCACTCGCACCGACCTCAACCCCCGCCAAGGTTTCGGCCGTGCGACCTGCGCCAAAGTGGGAACGTCTGGCGGAGGAATACTCGCGCGTCGTCAAGCTGATGGACGCCATGCAAGAACACATGGCCACCCAATCGCAGCACTCAAAGCGCACGACGGAATTGCTCGAACGCCTTTGCGAGTCGGTGACTGACTTACCGGACTCGTCCCGGCAACAGTTGGAGATGCTTACAGCCGTGCGCGAATCAGCCACTGCGGATTCGGCGAGCCTGCGCCGTCTTACGGAAGAGTTGTCGCAACTGCCTCCGCTGGCTGACGCACAGCGAGAAACGATGGTGTCCATCGGTCGGCATTTGGAATCGACGAACGACGTTGGCGCCAAGACCAACGAAGCGATGGCTGCAGTGCAGCAAGCCCTCACCGGCGTCAACGAGTCGACAGTCGCCTCGACAACAACCATGCGTGAACTGTGGGGCCACGCGAGCGGGCAGAACGCACAGCTATCCGAATTGCTAAAGAAGCAAGCTCAGCAGTTCACCGTGTTCGCCTGGTCCGCGCTCGGACTGGCATTGATCGCACTGGCGATTGGCGCATTAGCACTATTCCGCTAGCGATACAAACGCGTCAGATTCGGCGACAACAACCCCTGTCTTATGGGAACGCACCTATGTCCGACGAACCCAAAGACGCCATGCACAAGCTGCTGACCGGTATGGCTCAGCTCGAAGCCTCCGACTTGCACCTGAAGGTGGGCTATGCGCCATACTTTCGCGTCCACGGAAGCTTGCGCGCCACGAAGATGGCTCCGCTGAAAGACAGCGCGTTCCTCGAAGCCCTGCTCGATGATCTGGTTCCTGACGTGCGCCGGAAAGAGTTCGAAGAGAAAGGTGCCCTGGATTTCGCGGCGAGCATCGCAACCGGAGACCGTTTTCGCGTCAACATGTTCCGCGCCACCGGTGAAACGCACGCCTCAATCCGCCGGGTGCAAAGCCAAATCCCTTCGTTCGATGAACTGCATCTTCCGCAGATCTACAGGGAAGTCGTCACCAAGAGTTTTGAGGGATTGATCCTGATTAGCGGCGTGACCGGATCGGGCAAGAGCAGCACGCTCGCCGCGATGCTGGACACCATCAACGAAACGCGCGGCATGCACATCATCACCATCGAAGACCCGGTGGAGTTCACGTTCACATCCAAGAAGTCGATCATTTCGCAGCGAGAGGTCGGTATCGACGTTACGGATTTTGAAGACGCCCTTCGCCACGTCGTGCGCCAAGACCCCGACTGTATTCTCATCGGAGAGCTGCGCGATAGAGAGACCATGATGGCGGCAATCCAAGCGGCAGAGACAGGGCACCTCGTGCTCGGGTCGTTGCACTGCAGCGACGCGACACAGTCGTTCAGTCGCATTCTCGAATTCTTCCCGCGCTCCGAGCACGCCTTCATCCGTTCCTCCCTGGCCAACAGCCTTCGAGCCATCATGTGTCAACGGTTGCTCGCGGGCATCGAGTCAACCAAGAGATTCCCCGCCACCGAAATTCTGCTGAACAACTCCGTCGTGAAAGACAAGATACTTCGCGAGAAAGACAACGAATTACCGGGCGTGATCACGGGTGGTCAAGAAGCCGGCATGCATTCGTTCACCGATTCGCTCTGCGAACTCATCCAAAAAGAACTCGTCCACTACGACACCGCCATGGACCACGCACCAAACCGCGAGGCGCTCGCCTCCGCCGTGAAGGGAATCAAGACGCTCTAGAACTTCGTCGCGACCCACATGACGCGTTCGTCCGATCCGCGACAGTAACGGAGCGCTTCCCGGCATTCAAACGGCCGCTTCGTTACGGGCGCGGCTCGGTAATACCTTCATTCGATGTACGACGGAGCACTAGTGATCGGACGGCGCGACCGTCGCAGGTCTGATCTCTCTCCATTCAGAGGAGCGCGTCGCACGAACGCCCCGCGCTTAGCTCGCCATGACCCCTATCGGCGCGGTCCTAATCGAGAAACACGGCCCAGAACGCGGGCGACCGCAGTAGAGACAAGAAAATCCTTCCATTTCCCGGACGATTTCTCTACAATGTGACCGCGTGAGAATTCGTGCATGGGTATTCAGGTAAGCGGCAGGGCGTGTACGGCAGGAATACGGGAGGGTTGGAGCGTGGCACGCTACCGAATCTTTCTCAATTCCACCGATCCTGTCCCATCGAAGTCAGACGTCAGGTGGTAACCAACGGCGTCACTTCTTGGCGCGTTGCAGCGGGCGACTGGGCCGGGCCGCTCACGGTCGCTTTGACTGAGAAAGAACAAGAGGAACGGAGCGAATGGTCTACCGACGACCACCCAATGCAGGCGTGACTATGTTGGCGTATTGGGCTGCCGTTCTGGCCGTTTGGTCGGCCAACTCCGCGCCTAGCAACGCCGCCGAGCTTTCCGTAAGCCGGATCGCCATGCCGCCCAACTCCACAACCTCACTTGTGGTGAGCGGAACGATCGACAACGAATCGACCTTCGGCGTAACCATTCTTCTCGAGATCATACCGCGGTTCAATGCACGCGGATTGGTCATCTTCACGCCGGCAACGGGCGGACAAATCAACGATATTATTCAGGTCGGCGACGCATGGCCCGCAGCGGGCGGGTTCACCCCGTTCGACACCGATCTTTCCGGTTCGTTCTTCCTGAACGGATCGATCGACGACAATGGCGTTTTTCTGCCGCAACCGTTGACCTACACCGGACCGTTGACGCAGTTCGGTATATTGGCCAGCGACGACGCCCGAGGTGTTTGGGATGTCAGGCTGGTCACGTCCTTCGGCCCGAGTTCGTGGGAAGGAGTACCCACGACGCTTAACGCGGGAACAGTGACCGTTGGAGCCGGAACATGCGTCGTAGACGTAGACTGTGACGACACCCTGTTTTGCAACGGCCTGGAAGTTTGCGACGCGACGGGGCATTGCATCGCAAGCCCAAAACCTTGTGTCGGGCAACTTTGCGACGAACTTCCGGAGCAGTGCTTCAACATCGATGTGCCAGCAGCGTCGACGTGGGGCTTAGTCGCCTTGGCCTCACTGCTCCTCGTCGCCGGAACGATCATGTGTCCCCGTCAACGGCCCTTCGATTCCACCGCTGTTCACATCCACAACTAGATGAAGCTGGCATGCACCTTCAAATCGGACGCTGCGCGGGCGCCTTGTCACGACTCAAGGAACAGTTGATCCGATCCCAGCCACGACCGTTAGGGAGCACTCTCGAGCTGTCACGACCGGATTGCGAGCGTCCGCGTCCTTACGGGCACGGCTCTGAATACACAAACAAAACCCGCAAGTCTAGGGTTAATGATGCATTAGTCGGACGGCGATAGCCCAGCTCCGTCCATTGCTTCGAGCTTGACGATATCGCCTAGTGGATGGCGAAACGATCTGGGACGCATAGTGCCGGTCTGCTTACCAAGCACAACGAGCATGACGGGAATATGGTTCGCATCGAGCCCGACGAGTTCGCTGACGCCCTTGGAGTCGAAACCAATAAGCGGACCCGTCGCATAGCCCATGTCGTACGCCGCGTGCATCAGTGTCATCGCAGCCAGCGACGCAGAGCGGATGGCTTCGTCGCGGCGGAGGGCGGCGTTGTCGGCGTACAATCCGTTTATCATGGGAATCAACGACTCCCGAACGCTCTGCGGCGCCTCAGCCATGATCGTCGGAGCATCTTCGTGCGCGACAAGCCGACCGACCACGACGATGCACGCAGAAGCGTTCTCCACTTGCTCTTGTCCGTACGACAACTTGCGCATCGCAGCCTTGCGCTGGGCGTCACGCACGACGACGAATCGCCAGTGTTGAAGGTTGAACGACGACGGACTTAGCGAGACGCGATCGAACAACGTCGCAAGCTGGTCGTCGGAAATCGTGTGTGCAGCGTCATAGCTCTTCACCGATCGGCGACCGGATACGACGTCTGAGAATTCCATCTTGTGAACTCCTGCGCGAGGCGTAGCGACACGGATCAATGCGTCGACACAAACTTGATCAAGAAACCGGTAGGGAAACTCTATGGGAATTGGCGAAGTCAGTCGAGCCGCGACTGTGCTCCGGCGTACGATCGCCCCTTGTACGACGAACCACCAACACGCGCTCGCCGTCTACCGGCGCCGCATCGGTGGGCAAACGTAACACACAGCTAATCGCGCAATGGCAGCCCGTCGACGTCGTTCATCGATCCGCAGAAGCAAAGAATACCCTCGATGAAACCCCAGATGGGTCCGACGATTCCGCACGTCGCGAACGTGGCTACGATTTGCAAAACGCCCATCCCGACAAAGCCCATGTAGAACCTGTGAACGCCAAACCCGGGAAGAAGGACAGCAAGCGCCCCAGCAATCCAACGGTTCCGCCGCGAGTACGCGCCCACAACCATCTGCCCTTGCGGCGAACCATCAGGCGGCGCGGGCGGAGGGCTGCCGACGCTCATCAACCGCCATGGGTCGAGGCGGCGAGCGCAATGCGGACATGCAACCTGAGTCCAGAGGTGCTCGCGGGCGATGCGCATGGGCTGCCCACACCCCGGGCAATAGATCGTTGTTGGGGTGGAAACACCAACGGTCGGTTGTTCATCGTTCATCATGCTCCTCCAATCGACGCAACGATCATAACCGACTCGACGGCCGGCGGAAGGGGGCGGTCAACCTGGGAGTCAGGGTTCGCACTTGCGACCCATCGCCCATAGTGGGATATTGCCCACACGGCGTCGAATATTTTCTCGAAGGGACTTGTAGGCGTATGAAGCTGTACGATCAACACCTGCACTCCCGATTCTCCATTGATTCCAAAGCCGAACCGGCGGCCAACGTCCGGCGCGCCGTAGACCTTGGCTTGGCTGGACTGACCTTCACCGAACACTTTGATACACACCCCGACGATTGGACGAAGTGCGTCTACGACGACAGAGCCTACTCGACGGAAATCGACGGGCTGCGCCAGCGGTTCGCCGGAACGATCGTTGTCGGCAAAGGCATTGAGGTCTGCTATCAACCGGAACGGATGACATTCATCCTTGACTTCCTCGATCGCCACGAATTCGACCTCGTCATTCTTAGCGTCCACTACTTCGGCGGTCGACCGATACACCATCGCCGCGAATGGTCCGACGTCGACGTAGCGACGGGGACTCGGCGGTATCTCGAAACCGTACTCGATGCAGCCAGAACAGCCGCATCACTTACCGCCACGCGCGGGCGTGTGTTCGACGTGCTCGGCCACTTAGACTTGGCCAAGCGCTATACGCAACGGTTCTTCGGGGACTTCGATGTGTCGGGCGGGCAAGATCTGATCGACGACATCCTACGCGCGTGCATCGATGCTGACCTGACTCCGGAGATCAACACGTCGACGCTCCGGCAAAACCTCGACGAGACCATGCCCGGTCCACACACCGTTCGACGATACGCCGAGCTCGGTGGCACGTGCATGTCACTCGGGTCGGACGCCCACCGCGCGGAAGATGTCGGGGCAGGCCTCGACCATGGTGCGGCGATGCTTCCCGATGGGGGTATCGAAAACCTGGCGGTGTTCAAGAATCGTCAACGAACGCTGATTCCACTCGGGTGATCGTGCGTTCAACCGTCGATAGACGGGCTGCGTGGGCGATGGCGTTAGCAGACTGTTGAACAATGAAAATATTTGAGCGCGTCACCGCGAAACCGCACGTGAGAACCAAGCGCGTCCCCATCAAGGGGGAGAAATCGTCAATGGATCACCGGCTGGGAGCCGGTGCCACACTTGTTTAGCCTGCTGTTAGCCGTGGGGGACACGAAACGGCGCGGGGCCATTGCGACTCGATTGCGCTCTGTCACACATCGAGGAACGGCGTTACCGAGCCGCGTCTGCAAGGAAGCGGACGTTTGAAATCCGATCGTGACAGCTCACAAAACGCTCCCTCACGGTCGCGGATCGGATCGGATCGGATCGAACGAGCCCGACCGGTAGCGAACTTGCGACAAACGTTGCGATCAACTCGGTACGGAGTGTGCGACGTCCCGATGAAAGCGCATTCCGTAGTCACTTGCGGGCGTACATGACTTGGAGCGTCTTACTGCTCGCTCCGTTCGCGTCCACCCTGAACGCCTCATGCACATAGTGGTCTGTGTCAATGAATCGAACAACGGTCTTGGTCGCAACGAGAGTGCCCGTGTCTGCGTCCGAATGCGTTCCGTGAAACGTAAATTCCCTTCCGGTGTCATCGCATTCGCCTTGTTCAGTGACCATGGACGTGCTCATCGAATCGAGCCAGACGACGGTGTATTTCTTCGTGACGTTGTCAAACCCAATAGCGCCAAGCCCTTGAAATTGAGGCTCGATGCCGCGACTCTTGTACTCCTGTCCGACGAAGCGCCCGTCGAGCATCCAAAAGTTGGAGATCGTACCTTTCTGCGTTGCGGGTGGATCGCCTGGAAAATGCCAAATTTGCGTCACCGCCTTCCAGTTTCCGATGAACACTTCGAGTCGCTTGTGCCCGGCGCCCGGTTGACCAGCTTCAGATTGCAGGATGACGCCGGAGTGACCAGCATCTGCAATAGTAGGGCTTGGGGCGAAGATCGGTCCGTTGGTGGCGCACGCGACAAAGGATAAGATGACCGTCGGAACCATCACTCTCGCAGCAAGCGAACGCCGATACTGGTTGTTGGTTGCGCTCATCACGATACTCCTCCGGTGGTTCCGGTCGCCCCATGCGTCCTCCAGCGCGTGAGACGGCGTGCCGTATCTGCCATCAATTGACGGATTGGATAGCCCAAGGCCGCAGTGCGACGGAACACCCTAATCTTCGGGTTGGCGATGTCCGGACCACCGGCCCCAGACGCGCCGGTCAGAGCCCGCCGCGCTAGCGGTGGAACCGGTCCGCGGGCTGGCGCCCACGGCTCTGGTGCCGTCGCAAACCCGTAGTCTTGGCTGTGACGGAGCACCTACCGCGAGGATCCGAAACGACAATGGATTCGCGTCCCCACCTCTGAAGAGATGGCCACCCCTGGCCAAGGACCCGGCAGTTTCGGCTGCGCGGGTCGTTACTGACCCGCGCCAAGACGGTGCGGCCAATAGTCGTCGGGCGGTGGCGCATCCCGGTCGCCGCCTTTGCGAATGTGCTCGAAGAGGGAGTCGGCGTCCTTGTCGTAGACGATGCGGCCGTTCACGATGGTCCAGCGGGCGAGCGTCATATAGTGCAGCAGATCGCCGTCCGTGATCACGAAGTCCGCGTCTTTGCCGACCTCGATGGACCCGACACGATGATCGATGCCCAACAGGCGCGCGGCGTCGATCGTGATCGCGCGAATGGCGGCGTCTTGCGGAAGCCCGCCTCGAACCGCAAACGCAGCCTCCATGGCCAGGTGCAACAGGTCGGTTCCGGCCACACCCCACAGCGTGATGGACGTCGTGCGAGGAACAATCGCAAGGGGTATCCCGTGGCGATGCAAGATGGCGGCGTTCTCGATGGACGAGCCGTTCGGGCGGTTAGACCGACTGTCGCGTGCAACTGTTGTGCGCGGCGTAACGATTGCAGAGACGCCAGCCCGGGCCATCTGCGACGCCACCGTCCAACCCTCGGTCGCACCTTTGATCACGGCTTTGAAGTTGTACCGCTCGGCCAGTTGGCAACAGGCTACGATGTCGTAATCGTCGTTGGCGTCGAAGGTGGCCGTCACCTCGTGCTTCATGAGTTGCAGACACGTCTTGTACTGACCGCTGATCCACTTATTGTCCGGCTCCTCGGCGTCCTCGTCGGTTTTCTTTTCTTCCTCGTACGCCTCGAGGTCCCGCTGATACTGGCGAACCTTTTCGAACGCTTCACGGAGCTTGCGCCGGGCGGTGGGCTGGCGTGATGAATACTTGAGTGACGTGAACAGTTCGCGCCGCACGATGATATCGTCGACGCTCCCGTACGTCATTTTCCCCACGCTGTTGCCGTTGACGGCCGTAGTAACGCCGGCGGCCAGCGCGAGCGTCATGTTGAGCGCGTAGACATTCGTATCATCTTCCGGCGGCGACGCCAGGAGCCCCCGACTGCCCACGGCAACCAAACCCGGATAAACGTGGAAGCCGGTCGCGTCCAGCCGCTCGGCCTCTTCCGGAATATCCAGATCGTAACCAATCTGATCGATCTTTCCGTTCTTGGTCAAGATCGTCTTGCCGAATGAATCCCCGGCTGTGACGGTATGGATCACGGCGCCGGTAATCGCAAGATAGCGGTCCGCGTCTTCCTCCTCATCCTCCTCTTCGTCAGCCGATTCGTCTTCTTTCTTGCCGGCCTCAGTCTTATCCGACTTCTTCGAATCGTCAGGCTCGGCGTCGTCGCCCTCTTCGGGTTTCGGTTCGGGCTTGGGATCGGGCGCGTCGATGGACTCGATCACCTGCGCCGACGCTGCGTTCGAGCCGACCGGCACACCGACCAACACGCCAAGGAGCATGGCCATCATCCACGCAGCAAAACGTGAGGCGTGTCCGAGCAATCGCCGGGACACCACATCGGAGTCACACCCACAGACACGACGTTGAGATTTGAATAATGGCATCGTCATCAATCTTTGTCCGCGGTCCAGACTATGTTTCCAAGGATCATGACCCGTTCAAGCTGCGAGTTCAGGTCTAACGGATCGCCACTGAAGAAGAGCAGGTCGCCATCCTTACCCTTTTCCAAACTGCCAAGCCGCTCACCCAAACCGATCGCTTCGGCAGGGTTCAGCGTTAGCGACTTGATCGCGGTCTTGCGCGATAGCCCGGCGCGCATCAGGTCGAGCATTCGCTCGCGCACGCGCATGAGTTCGACTCTTGTGTCAGCGAACGGTACCGTGCTGACCGTACACCCCGCCCGATCAAGGCGGTCCGTCAAGTTGTACCGGAACGTCGTATTTGGAAGATTTCGAATCTCCGGGCGAATGGCGACCATGGCCTCCCGCTCGCCGAGTTGTTCCACAATATGGTGGTAGTCGCTCCGGAATGAACTGGCGAGATACAACGCATAGGGAAGTTCGTCGTACTGCTCAAGCACGTCGTCTAGATGAAGCAGCGCCGACGCGCGCGTCAGGCGGATCATCATGCGCGACCCCTCTTTCTTCTCGATCAGATCGACCAACGGTTGGTGTTTCGGATCGATCTTCGGCGGTTTGAACTCCTCGGGCTTGTCAGCCTCTTTCTTCTCGCCGTTCTTGTCACCGTTCTTCGGCTTATCGGGTGGCTCTTCGTCGCCGTCCTTTTGAACACGAAATGTGTGATCGGATCGCCGATGTCGACGGGCCTTATCTTCGCCGTTACCGTCGCCGTCTTCATCCTTGGGCTTATCGTTCTTCTTCTTCTCCGCCTCGGCCTTCTTTTTATTCTCTTCCTGCTTCTTGTCCCATTCTTCGCGAGCCTTCTTGACCTTTTCGATCTCGTCTTCGGCTTTCTTCAGCGCGTCGCGCAGGGTCTTCTTGCCCTTGCTGCCCCATTTCGGAGAGACGGCGAGATATGACGAGCCCTCGACAAGCCGGTCTTCCTCGTCGTCGGGCGAGTCTTTCGGACCTGCGGTCTTGTACGCTGCGGCCACACCGGGTATGCCATCACCCGCCGGAATATAGCAGACGGTTGTATAGCCGGACTCCAACATTGGCTCGAAGTCGATCTCCGATAGATAAACTTCGTCGGTCACATGTTGGTCGCCGTTGACGCCGCTGCGCCGGTAGTCCGCCAAGCCGAACCGCGTACGCGGATGAACGAAACCGGGCATCACCGTAGCGCGACCGGCATCAATCATCTTCGCGGTCGGCGGGTATTCGATCTTGCTGCCACCCACAAGGGAAATCTTGCCGTTCTCAATCACGACGATCCCGGGCGAAAACTCGGCCCCGGATACGGTGATCACCCGCCGGGCTTTGACGACAACGAATCCCTTGTGAACGTCCTCAGCCACAGCGGTCGTCGCCACAAGCGCCAACGCCAACGCAGCCATCAATGTGTATTTGATCAATTGGGTCATTCGAAACTCAGACATCGGATTGCACCGAGCATTGTACGGGGTATGTTTCATCTAGAACCGCCGGCGCACGCTGGCGTCATAAACTATCTTGCCGCCGACCACGGTCAGCTCGCACGAGGAACGCGGGTCGATCGGATCACCGGTCCACAAACCGAAGTCCGCATCTTTGCCGACCTCTATCGACCCCACGCGGTCATCGACCATTAGCGCTTCGGCAGGAATCCGCGTGACGCCGCGCAGCGCATCGTAGGGTTTCCACCCATACCAGCAGGCCATCGCCGCCTGATAGGATAGTTGCTTCTCCTGCACGACCGGGGCGTCCGTGTTGATTCCAAGCTTGTGCATACCCGCCTGCCACCACCGGGCGGCGTTGCCGTGCATCTTTCGCTGTGAGCGGTCGAACCAATATTGGCGGGGTCCGTTGATGGTATACACACCGGCTGCGATGGCGAGCGGTGCGGTCTTGAACCCGTCGAACGTGCTGTGGTCGAGCACGGTCTTTATCCCGAGCTTGTTAGCCAGCATGTCGATCGTGGTCATGACGACCTGATAGATCTGCGTGTGAACCGAAACGGGATACTCATGGGCAAACAGCCCGCGAAACTCCTCGTAGTAGAGATCGACCGCCGGCTTCTCTGACGTGTCGCCCCGTTCAAACGCCAACCACGACTCGTGATAGTCCTTGGCTTTGTTCAGCGTTTGCCGCGTGTTGTAGTTCATGTAGCTGCGACCCACACCGAACCAGAACCGCTCGGGGTTGCCCGCTTGGGCGATCTTCAAGGAACCGGGAGATCGCACGACCACTTCGTCCACACTTTCCCCTCCCGTCTTGGCCACCGTTCCGAACCCGCTGAGGTTGGTTCCACTTCCGGGAATCAGGAGCACAGTCGTCACACCACCCGAGCGGGCTTCCTTGATGAGCTCGTTGTCGGGCGTGATCGTCTCCAACGTTCGAAGGCCCGGGTTGGATAGGTAGACCATGTCGTTGAGGTCCATCAACGACCCGGCGGTGTGGTTGTGAGCGTCGACCAACCCTGGCACAAGCCAAAGCTTCTTCGCCTCAATCACACGATAGCCCTCAGGAACTGCCAGATCCTTGGCACTTTCAAAACGCTCGATCCGGCCATCATGGACCAAGAGCACAGCGTTGTTGACCACCGTGTCGTTAACGTCCATCGTAACGATCTTGCCGACACGAAAGGCCAGCTTCCGTCCCGAATCGTCCGGATCGGCACCCGACGCCGTCCCCGCGATCAAACCAACAACGACCAATAAACGTCGAAATGTCGATACGTCAAAATGTCGAAACCGCGACAGATCAATACGTCGAAACGTAGCAGATCCCGTTCTCCGATTTTTCGATTTTTCGACATTTTGACGTATCGACGTTTCGACGTGTTCACGTTTCATCGTACTTCCTCCCCGTTGATCAAGACGCGCAAGACGCGGCTGCCGGCGTCGAATGGAGGGCCGCTGAAGATGACCAAGTCGCCATCCTTACCGGGTTCCAAGGAACCGATTCGGTCGTCGATCTTGAACATCCGACTCGGGCCGGTGGTCAGCGCCGCCAGCGCCGCATCGGCACCCAGCCCTCGCTCCACGGCATGCAAACCAACCAGCGAAAGCGAACGTGCGGCGTCCTCACCATCACTTTGGAACGCTACGGGAATACCCTTGCGCGAAAGATCGTCTGCTTCGTGGTACGGAAGGAAACGACGACGCTGTATAACGGTCGTGGGAACAATGACGCCTGCGTTATGTTCCTTAATCGTATCAGCCACCACCGCCGCCCCGACGGCGACGCGAAGCACGACCGCCACCTCGAACGCCTTGGCTACGTCAAGTACGGTTTCGATCTGCTGCGGCGTACGGACGCCAACAATGATGGCGATGTGGCCGGTCAACGCGGACCGCAATGGCTCGAGCGACTCATCCACCTTCGGAGGAAGCGGCTTGCCATCCTTGCCGCGCTTTCGCCGACTTACGACTTTGAACTCCACGTCGCTCTTGTCCGTGCGCGTGGCGTCGAGGTCGATTTCGATGCCTTGAATGCTGAATATTCCGACGATGTGGTCCGGCTCGACAATGTCGGCCTCTAGCTCCAGCGGCGGAACGCCCGGTTGATCGATTTCCAAATGACCGGAAATGTGTTTGCCCTGAAGTGTAGCGACAAGCTTGGCCTGTTCGCCGGCGACGTCGATATAACCCTCGATATCGGAGCCGGTCAGTTTGAGTTGCATGGTCGCGCTCTGCGCTTCTGGAAGCGGACCACCGGAAATGGTAACGGCCCAAGTGCCCGTAATGGGGTCTTCCGCACCTTCGACCTTCTCAACCGTCTCGGTCTCGCCCTTCGTCTCGACGGTCTCACCCTTGGCTTGTTTTTCTTCCCACTCCTTCAAGTCCTTCTCGTACTTTTGCCATGTTTCGAGATATTTCGTGCCGGCGCCGAGTCGCTTGCGAAGCTTCGGACCGACGGTCATCGGGTCACCGGCACCAAGATCGAAGTAGACGCCGGCAGTAGCCCGAACCACTCTGGAATCACGGTCCGCGCCGCCGGTCTTGACGGCTGTTACCTGCGATCCGCCCGAGGCGGCTTTGTACGGCGAAACCATTACCGTAGTTACGCCCGCGCGAGCGACGCGCCGATCGGTCACGTCCGGCGCACCGACGAGGCCGGCGAAGGACATGTCCGATGGTGTGGCGGAACGGTCGCCCTCCAGACCGAGGTGTCCGTGGGCGTCAATGAAACCGGGGGTGATGAACGCATTGCTTCCCGCGTCGATGAATCTGGCGAACGGTGGGCGCGGAACCGACGTACCGACCGCGGCGATCTTACCATCTTCAATCAAGATCGAGCCATCGATAATACGCCTGTCCGGACCGACCCATATCGTCCCCGCATGCACGACGACCGCCGACTGTTTCGGCGCCTCAAATACCAAGCGACCGCCAATGTATACGCGCTGAACGTGCGAAGTGGTGGCCACCGGGTCGCCACCAAACACGGCGAGATCAGCGGCCATACCGGGCGCCAGTGACCCCACTCGATCGGCCACGCCCAGCACCTCAGCCGGAATACGCGTCATGGATTCGATCACGCGGCGGGGTGAAAACCCCGCCCGCATCGCCGTCGCCGCCGCAAGACGCAAACCCTGCGCCGGATCGCCGATCGGCGGAGCGAGTGCCACTTTCACGTCACTAAGCGCTGAGAGCATATCGACGTCGACTTCCAACGCATTGGGATCGAAACCGATGTCCTTGGCCCGCCCGCTTATGGGCTGTGCCACGCGGTATACGAGCGGAAGATCGGCGGCCAACACATCATCCACAACCAGATGAGCTTCGGCGCCACCCACGAGATACGCAGCCCGGTCGTGGCGACGTACTAAGGTCGCCGCACCGGCGATGTCGGCGCCGCGCTGCGCCTGTATACGCAATGGGAGGTTGTCGCGCCACGCCCGTACAAACTCACCCACATGCCACGTGGCGAATTGAACAGGAACGCCCTTCGCCAGCGCCTCTTCGATCGCCAGGTATTGACCCAAACGCGAGTTGGGACGCTGCCGAACCGCAGGAGGCATGGCCACGTCGGCGGAAGACGGTGCGGAATAGGTGACGTCGTTGGGCGGCGAAAACACAGCCTCGCCGAAGTTGATCGTAAGGTCGGATCGGTCGCGGAGGACACGCTCGTCCATCGCCCCGCCAAGTCGAACCACAGCCCCTTGACCGGTAACCAAACGATGATCGCCGGGATTGAGATGAACGGTCGTCACGCCGCCCGCAAGAACCATGGCGTAGTTGTCGTAGGGATCGTAGGTATCGACCGCGTGGTAGCCGCCGGCGATGGACTCGTCACCAGCATGTCGCGACGCAATCGACGTGGCGGCTGCGATTAATCCGGGCATTACCGTGGCGTCCGGAAGGTCGATCACCGGCAGGTCCGGCGGAAGGGCAATATCGGTTCCGACGGCTTCGATCAGGCCGTTGCGAACGACAATAATTCCCGGCTCGAACGACCACGGCTGATCCGTCGCCACCGTGATCACGCGACCGGCGCGGATGACGAACGATGCCTCCGCTTCGCCACGGACCGGCGACGCCATAAGTATCAGCATGGATACGACGACGCCAAGAGCCGTAACCGCCGGTGGGCAACTGCGCTGCGATGTTTGCCGTGTGGCCATCATCATGGCGCGACGCTTCCGCCTTCTTCATCGCCACCGGGGGCGTTTTCTGCGGGTTTTTCGTCCGACTTGTCATCCGCAGCGTCGCCCGGTGAGTGACTCTTGCCTGGTGACTCTGCTTTGTCGTTCTTGCCGGGTCTTTCGACGTCCTCCTGCTCCGAACCCTTAGCCTCGTCGCCTTCCTCAGCGACCTCAGGTGGTTCGTCGCCCAACAACTGTTTCAGACGAACGTCATCGTCGCGGCGATACGCTCGAATACCGTTGATGTAGACCTCATCGACCCACGTGTTGAAGTCGAGCGGGTCGCCAGTGAGCACCAGCACGTTGGCCACCTTACCGACTTCTATGGAACCGAGTCGGTCGCCGAGGTCGAGCATCTTCGCCGGATTGATCGTAATTGATTCGAGCGCTGTCTGTCGCGATACGCCGTTTCGTACGCACCGGGAGGCTTGGTAATTCAAATAGCGCTCCGCGAGTGACGCGTTGGGGTTTGGCTGAAGCGCGAACATGACACCGGCATCAGCGAACACCTTCGGCACGAACGTCTCGGAAAGCTTTCCGGTAAGCGGGTCGCGTTCGCGATGGACCAACTGAGCATCGAGCACAACCGGACGCCCGGAGGCTTTGACCTCGCCGACAGCCTTGTACGACGCATGCCCGAGCACAAAAACGCTGCGATCGAAGAACCCGTTGTCCTTGGCGATCCTCACCGCATGACCCACGTCACCGGCGCTTCGGCAATAGATGAACGAACTCATGTCGCCGCGTGTGAGCTTGACGAGGTTGCGGTGTTGGTCGTCGTAGTCGGTCGGCTCGATCAGCTCGTGGCCGCGTTTGATGGCCTCCTCGGGGCCAACGTCGATCTTTTCGTCCTTCTCCTCGAGCGATTCTTCGTACTTTTCTTCGGCCAGCTTGTCGAGATAGTCGTCGAGTTCGAGGAACGTTTCGCGTAGCTTGGCGATCTGAGTCATGCGGTCGAAACCGCGCTTCGGCGTCACGCTGATTTTTAGCGCCGTGGGCGCCGCGATGGTCATCTCATCAGGCGTCAAGCCGATCGGATGCACGACGCGACTGAGCCCGCCGATCACACAATTGTTCGCCACGATGACATGAATCGCGGTGATTCCGTCACGCAGTGCGTCTTCAAGATATAGGCGGGATGGGTCGATCGCATCGTACACGTCGAGAAAAGGCGTGACCGGGAGGTTCTCGTTGGGTACGTCCAACGCCCGCGCCGAGTGCGGATCGATCATTCCAGGAAACACGACCTTGCCACTCACGTCGACTTCCATCGCGTCGTAGGGAATCTCCACGTTCGTGCCGACCGCTGTGATCTTGCCGTACTCGATGAGCACCGTACCCGTGGCGATCTCGTCACCGACAACAGGAATAATGCGACCGCCGGTTAGCGCGACCTTCGCAGGTGGTGCGCCGACCGCTGACGACACAGTGACACCGCACGTCAGCAGAACCGTCGCGAGCACGGCACGCCTTTTCGCAACACCGTACCGATGACAACCGATCGCACCAGCCGCCGTCGAACGTACAAGCCATCTTCGACCTGTCCGTCGCGGCGTGATTGAGGTTGAACAATCCACACTATTCTCCGTCGGGATCAGCCGCTTCGGAATCAGTCGCTCAACGGACCGTTCGCTCGACCATAATCCTGAAATATCGTTTCCATTCCCACCAAAACGTGTGCGACCGAACACGGCACATACTCCGTCACGTTCGGTGCGGTCCACCGTGCAACGCCGTCATCCGGCCCTTCTATCGAGCACAATTTCGCCTTCGATCAAAACCACGAGCGCTCGCGACGTCGTGTCAAACGGCTCGCCCTGCCAGATCACTACGTCGGCACGCTTGCCCCACTCCAGCGTACCGATCGAGTCGGCCACACCGATGATCTTCGCGGGCACGCTCGTCACCGCCGGCAACACCTGTGCCCGCGTCAAACCGAAACGCATCGCATACATCGCTTGGCGAGCGAGCCCATCTTCCTCGCGGAGTTCGTTGGCCGTGAGCGCTGTCATCAAATCGCTCTCCAAGAGCGTCTTGAAGGTGTGCAAGCGTGACTGTTCTACCTCTGAACTGAACCGCCGATCGCCCCGTGCCCGAACGTAGATCGGACCGAACACGACGGGCACCTCGGCGGCTTCGAGCAGGTCGATGCAGCGATAGGCTTCGGTCGCCTCTTCTAAGGTGAACGACAGACCGAACTCGGCCGTCAAACGCAGTGCCGTGGTAATGTCATGTTGGGTGCGAGCTTGAATACGCAGAGGGATGCGTCCACGAAGGAGCTTGTCGAGCACGGCGATCGCCGAATCACTCACAGGGTCCGCACCGTACGTCTCCACCCCGTCGCGATGACGCAATGTGTCGTGAAAGGCTTTACGAAAGACCCACGTCACACCCATCCTCGTCGTAGGTCGGCGATTGCGGAACGAAACGAAACGGCGAACCGGCGGCCGATTGCCTCCACCACGCCACGACGGATCGGTCCCCATCGTCGCCTTCACTGCATCCGCCGCACGAACCACGCGTCGATCCACCGGTCCACCGGTACGCACAATGGCGCCGCGAGCACCGATGACCGCAGCCGAATCCGACGACACGAACACCGTCGTCACACCGCCGCGAAGCAACCGATCGAAATCGGGCGAGCGGAGGTTGGTGGTATCCAACACGAGGGTATCCGGAATTACCTCGGACGACTGTTCAGCCAGCGAAACACGGGGTTTCGTGCCCACGGCAAACGCATTCTCAGTGTTCGCCTCGGGGAATCCGCAGGCCATACATCGTGTGCCGCTAACATGCTGCATCGAACGAGGACACGTCGAACCGCAACAGTCCGGCGTGGCGGTGTGATGGTGACCCGGAGTAAAGAAGTCGTGCCAGGTCCGCGGGTGCATCCGGCGATCCGGAGCGAGCAAGTCTGACGCTTCGACGGCTGCGTTGGCATCAATCAAACCCGGCGTCACCGTCGTGTCAGCGATTTCGATGATGGTGGCGCCATCGGGAGTTTTCGTGTCAACGCCGATTTCCGCGATGCGACCGTCACGAATAACCAGCACACCCGGTGATACGATCTTCCCATTCCCCAAGTACAATCGGTCTGCGCGAATGACCGTCACGCGGGACGACTCCGCCCACGCCGCAGTCGAAACAATACTGAGCCCGATCGCAGCCATACAGATGCTTCGCCGGGCCGATCCACCGTTGCGCAAGGCGATCATGGTGTTTCCTCCAGTTCGCGACTGTAGACGCGCACGCCATCGACATAGACCGCGAGCACCCGCGCGTCCAATCGAAGCGGGTCATCGGAAAAAATCACAAAATCAGCGTCCTTGCCCTGCTCAATCGAACCGATGCGATCCGCCACGCCGACCGCTCTTGCAGCCGAAAATGTCATCGCCGAGCGCGCCAGCGAAGCGTCCAGTCCATAGCGTGCAGCGAGCGCCGCTGTGACTCGTAGCCCGTCAGGCGCGCCACCGGGCGCCCGCGCGACCAGTGCCACAAGGTTGCCACTTTTCGCCAAGGCGGCCGCATGAGACAGCGCGTTGGGGGACATCGTGTAGTCATACGGACCCGTCGCGGTGGCGCGAAACACGTCAGACAAGCCGGCGGAAACGTCAGAGGCCGCTCCCGTAAAGACAAGCGTCAGAGACAAATTCATGCCGCCGAACAAGTTCACCGCAGCATCCACATCCATGGCCTCATCACAGACAACCAAGCCGTCCAACCGACCGCCGACGAAGTCGACGAGACGCTGATGACCCACACCGTCCTTGGCCTTGCGCAGCGACTCGCGCAACATGGCCACCGCACCGCCGCGAGACGTCGGCGCCCGGTCGAACCTGAGTGGGCTTTGCCCCAGGGAAAAAACCAGTGGCCCGTCATCACGAACGACGCCGGGAACACCACGGCGACCGCTGCTGCGCGACCTGCTCGTGCGTGAACTGCTGGTGCGTGAATCCCTTCTCGCACCTTTTCCATCAACAACAACAGTCTTCACCACCGCCGCCGCACCGGAGATCAAATTGCCGTCGCCGGGCATGAGCAAGACGGACGTGATACCTGCGACGGCTGCGGCTCGGAAGACCGGATGATTTCGATCCACCAACTCGATAGCCGACGCACCCGGATCGATCGCGAAAGCTTCCTCTTGATTCGAGCCGTACGCCCCAACAGCCGAACGAACATCGATCAATCCGGGACACACTACGGCGCCGGGATAGTGATCGACTACACCCGGTTTCGCATCAACGCCTTCAGGTTCTTCGGGCACGATGCGACTGATGCGCCCGTTGGCGACGACGATCAATATGTCAGACTTAATGGTGCCATCCGGCGCCACATATCGGTCGGCCACCAACACCGTAGTGTCCGCCGCAGCAACTTCGCCAATGCCCACACCGATGAGCAAGGCGACGACAACCAAACGTCGAAAAATCGAAAAGTCGAAAAGTCGAAGCCCGTATGCGCAATCGTTTCGATATGTCGACGTTTCGATTTTTGGACGTTTCAGTTTTTCGATGTGTCCACGCATCATTGCCCCTTCGCCTGATACGCAAGCTTGCCACCGATGTAGACCTGTTCCACGATCGAACCCGGGTCGCTGGGGTCGCCGCTCCACACCACGAAGTCGGCCGCCATACCGCGTGCCAAGCGTCCGGCACGACGAGAAATACCCAAAATGCGGGCGGCGTCGATCGTCACCGTCTTCATCCAATCAACCCCCGCACGGCCGGCGGCGACCTGCGCATTAAGACCAACAAATCGCGCAGCCTGGGAATCGGCAGCACCACTGGCCACCGTCCATCGAACGCCTGCCTTGGTCAGCGCTGCAGGGTTGGACGCCGAGTGTCGACGGTATTCATCGTTGACGAACACACCCGATCGCGTAACGCGACCAAGAATCACGGGCACCTCAGCTTCGGCAAGGCGATCAGCCATAAGATACGCTTCGGTGGCGCCTTCCAAGATGATGTCGAGGTTGAACTCTTCAGCCAGGTCGAGGGCGTTGAGCATGTCGCTGGTTCGATGGGCTTCAATGCGGACCGTTAGTTCGCGATCGATGGCGCGAAGAAGCACCTCGCTCGTGCGGTCGGGCGATGGCTTCTCCGGCTTCTTGATCTCATCCTCGTCGTCCTTGTCGTCCGATTTCTTGTCGTCGCCGGAATCTTTGCCGTTGCCGTCGTCCTTATCCTTGCCCCCACCATCACCGTTTTTGCCGCTTTTTACAGGCTGAAACGAGGCCCAAAGCGATCCACTGTTCAACGCATCTCCGTCACCTTCGTCGGGTTTGTCTTCGTCAGGCTTGGGTGACGGCTTGTCCTTTGCGGGTTTCTCTCCGTTCTTCTTGTCGCCGTTCTTCTGATCATCACCGTCGGAGCCGGCTTCATCCTTCTTCTTGCTGCGCTCTTCCAGCTTCTCAATGTATTCCTTGAGATCCTCTTCGTAGTCTTCAAGCGACTGACGATAGTCGAGCGCCTTGCGGAAATCCGCCCGGACCTTCTTGAACGTCTTGAGGCGTTTGATCGGCGACTGCCCTGACCCGATGTTGATACTCAGCGCTGCATCTTCCACCAACACCGCCCCGGCGGCGCCGCCGCTTTGTGGACGAAGTTGCACGACCACGCCGCGACCACCCACACCGGGCGGTCCGCCGGGCGCGAGGTAGATCGTCGTGACGCCTTGCTGCAAGGCCTGGCGAAAGTCGTCGCGTGCGTAGCGATTGAAGGAATCCCAAACGTCACCGGTCGGACCCGATTGACCGACCGAGCCGGTATGACCAAGCGAGCTCCATGCATCAATGAATCCGGGCGTTACGGTTTTTCCCGCAAGCTTCAGATGGCGGGCCAAGAACGGTGCATCGACCTTGGCGCCGATCTCGCTGATTCGGCCGCCCTTGACGAGGATTGATCCCTTCTCCAGCGTCGGACCGGCCATGGTGACGATGCGGGCGTCAGTCAGCACCAGCGAACGCTGTAACAACTGCGCCTCTGCGGCGTGCGACGAAAAAGCTAGAGCAAAAGCAGCGATCAACACGCCACGCACAAATCGCTTTAGGGTCTGGTGAAGAAGTGTGGCACCGCTTTCCAGCCGGTGATCCATGGAGGCTTGCTCACTGCGTACAAAGCCCGGACTACACCAAGCGCTACGACCGGTTCCCACGCCGCTCTTGGAACACGGCCCACCACTCAGTGACGAAACGTAACGCATAGACAAACCGCACCACCATGAAAGCGAGAACCGCACGCGGGGCGAACGCCGTAGCGCAGCGGATTCGAATCCTGCTTCAGGGGAGGTCGCAGTAAGCGCGGCAGGAAGCCGCTCACGACAGCAATCTCCACCTCCAGCGAATACTATACTCGGTTCACCCATCGAATATCAATAAGAAGAATCGGTTCAAGGCCCGGAATGATGCGGAATCACAACTAATTACAAGCGACCATGATTCGCAGTGCGCCTCCGTTTCCAATACTGAAACGAAACCGACGCCGACCAACAGTATTGAAACGACGGACGCCCGGAGTCTTCGTAGACCCTGATGCACGAACAGCAGAACGGCGGGTGGAACCCGCCCTACCCTCTGAAGAAAGTGTGGCACCGGCTTCCAGCCGGTGATCCAATAGCGATTTCCTCCTTATCATAGGGCGCAGCCCGTAGCCATCGGCGGAGTGGCGACGACATGCCAGTGTCTCGGACTTGTTCAACAGTCTGCTAAGGCGATCGCAACGTCGTACGCCCAACAAATCGCAACCTCCCGACAACATTGTCCGTCTGCGACTCTCGCCTACAATAGGAAGCCATGGCTCCCGAAATGTCCGACAGTGCATGCTGCACCGGCTGCGGCTACCGCCTTCGCGGACTCCCCGCGCCGCTCTGCCCGGAGTGTGGCCGCAGCTTCGATCCAGCCGATCCAACGACGTACGTCGCCGATCCGACGCGACGACGCCGAAGACTATGGGTCAAGCGCGGCGCGGTCGTCTTGGCGATCGTCGTTCTGCTCATCATATTCGCTCCGCGGCGCATCCTTCAATCCAAGATGACATTCACGTGTACGCAGTGCGCACAGGTTTTGTCGTTTTCCCGGTGGGAACCCAAGCCGCCGGATTGGATTCCGTTTCGCTACCCCGCATGGCGATGGGATTCCGAAACGCCGTCGTCCACTCCGCGAACGCCCGGCACGTCGCACCGCTACACCGCCAAGGTTCAATTCGATATGTACAACGGCGGATCCTGCATGGGGAGTGAGTTCTACATAGCGGGCGCCGTCACCACCTTTAACGGAATCCGCGCCACGCCCGCTTCGGCCCACGGCGTCATGGCGGCGTTGATGGCTCCCAGCAACAACGGCGTCGCCGTGGGTCACGCGGCCGCCACACCCAAAGAACCGGTCTCGACAGGCCATTGAGAACCCATTGCCGCATCGATTGTACGGTGGCCTTCGCTCCGCAAAACATCGGCAAGACGCCGGGGCCACACAAATCGTGCCGGGGGGGCACACCGTACGGCCGGGACCCCACAATCCTGGATAGGCCTTTGGACCCCACGAGTGAAGCCCAGCCGCTTATCCAATTGGCATCCCACGGTCCGCGCGGTATCCTCTGCATAGCAGTACGGCTTGCCGAAGCGTGCCACACTTTTTCGGGGTCTTTGCGGCAATCCTTATCCACGAAGCGGCCCACGCCGTACGATCGGGTGCGCACAACGTAATTGAAAGGAAACCCGGCCATGACCACAGCCATCGCCCCGCCCCAAGTTGCGGACAAGAAAATGTTGATCGACGGAAAGTGGATCGACAGTCAATCGGGTAAGACGTTCGAGTCCATCAACCCCGCCACCGGCGACACGATTTGTCAGATCGCCGAGGGCGATCGAGCCGACATCGACCTGGCCGTCCAAGCGGCACGCCGCGCGCTGGAGTCGAAGGCGTGGACGCGGATGAGTGCGGCTGACCGCGGTCGGCTGATTTACAAGCTCGCCGACGCCATCGAAGCCAACGCGAAAGAACTGGCTGCGCTCGAGACGCTGGACAACGGCAAGCCCATTCGCGACGCGCTACACGTCGACATCCCCACGGTAGTCAAGTGCTACCGATACTTCGCCGGTTGGGCCGACAAAATCCACGGCAAGACGATCCCCGTCAACGGACCGTTCATGGCCTACACAAGGCACGAACCGGTCGGGGTCGTCGGCCAAATCATTCCATGGAACTATCCCGCGCTGATGCAAGCGTGGAAATGGGGACCGGCGCTGGCGTGCGGTTGCACGGTCGTGCTCAAACCGGCCGAGCAAACCTCGCTGACCGCGCTACGAATCGCCGAACTCGCCATGGACGTCGGCTTCCCAGAGGGCTCGATCAACGTCGTGCCCGGGTTCGGACCCACAGCCGGCGCTGCGCTCGCGGCTCATCCCGATGTAAACAAAGTCGCCTTCACCGGAAGCACGAAGGTCGGTCGAGAGATTATGAAGACGGCATCCGCGAGCAATCTGAAACGCATCACACTCGAACTAGGCGGCAAAAGCCCCAACATCATCTTCGCCGACTGCGACGTGGAAAAAGCGGCCAAGTTCGCCTACCACGCACTGTTCTTCAACATGGGACAGTCGTGCTGCGCCGGATCGCGTCTGTTGGTCGAGGACAAAGCCCACGAACAGGTTTTGGACGTCATCACCAAGATGGCCAAGAAGCAGCGACTCGGCGACCCCTTCGACGAGACCACAACGCAAGGACCACAAGTGTCCAAGGAACAGTTCGACCGAGTCCTCGGATACATCGACAAGGGCAAAAGCGAAGGCGCCAAGTGTGCCACCGGCGGCAACAAACTCGACCGCGCCGGCTTCTTCGTCGAGCCGACTATCTTCGACGACGTGAATGACGACATGACCATCGCACGCGAAGAAATCTTCGGACCGGTACTGTGTACCATGAAGTTCGACGACGTGGACGAAGCGCTGCGACGTGGCAATTGTTCGGAGTATGGGCTCGCCGCCGGCGTCTGGACGCGAGACATCAACAAGGCGAACCGCATGGCCGCCGGGCTAAAGGCGGGCACGGTGTGGATCAACTGCTACAACGTCTTCGACGCAGCCGTTCCCTTCGGCGGGTTCAAGTTGAGCGGTATGGGACGCGAACTCGGCGAGTACGCCCTTCAAAACTACACGGAAGTGAAGTCCGTCGTCACGGCGCTCGCCAGGTAGCAGCGCCGTCCGACCGCGACGCGAACAGCCTGTTAGGAGCGTATTTGGGGAGTCTCTCACAGAGCCGCGACCGTAAGGAAGCGGTCCGGTTTCACCTGCGAACACCGCTCCCTAACGGTCGCGGCTCGGTTCGAAATAACCCTTCTTCGACACCATCTATGAGACCCTGTTGGACCGACTTTCCAATCGGTCGAGGAGTTCCAGCACACGCAAGATGACCGACTGGAAAGTCGGTCGTTCGAGTCGGGCGTTTCTTCGACGGGATGGTAGCTGCCGTGTTTTCGGACCTTCCCGACGTGCGACGCCTCCGTATCGCAGGCTACGGCCTGATGTTTGTGTTTTTCGGTGGTCATTCAGCCGCTCGACTCATGTCGGCCGACTCAAACCGTCGATGGATGGCTGTTCGTGCGGCTACAGCAGGATTGCGATCCGACCGCGACGGGCTGAAACGCGACACCTTCTCCGACAGCGTGCCCGGAGCGCGAATCCTTACTCGCCCCGTCGGAAATGTCGCTGGAGCGTGAATCCTTTCTCGCTCCCCTCGCTGGAGCGTGAATCCTTTCTCGCTCCCCTGGGAAGTGCCGGAGAAGGGGTTTGTGCTTTGTCACACATCGAATGACGGGTTTGCCGAACCGCGACCGTAACGGAGTGGACGCTTGACGCCGATCGTGACAGCTTGAAAACGCTCCCTCACGGTCGCGGCTCGGATCGGACGAACCCGTCACTTGAGTCGCGACAAAGTAGTAGCAGCCTGTTGGCAGCACAGCACGCATGTGATGCCGGCTGTCGGCCCGCGGACACTCGGGCAACCAGGTAGTGTCGGTTCTTGTGAATCGCATGGGCTTGCTCTTTCCCATAGCGTCGACAGGGGATAGAGTGTTCTAGGTGATGCACCAAGCGTCGAAGCGCCCGTACACCTGTCGTGGAAGTCTCAGCCGCGGGTGTTCGGATTCGAGGGTATCTGACGGAGGTCGTGATCATGTTAAGTCGCAGCTTTGCTCTATTGTCGGCGGTGGTCTTGTCTGTCGCTGTGGTCGGTTGTCGGGGCGAACACACGACGGTCGTTGTCCACGACGACAGGCCGCATCGTGTCGCATACGTCGAACCCGAACCGGTTCACGTGTGCGGCCACGAATGCAATCTTCACTACTGGAACGGCTCTACGACCGTCGTTATCGCCGGGGGCCATCATCACGGCCCTGGTTGTGGTCACCACTGGGACGGCACTTATTGGCAGCTCGGAAACACCGTAGTCATCAATCGTGACAACGGTCACGGCAAGACGGTTATCGTCAAGAAAAAACCTGGCCACGGAAGAACGGTAGTGGTCAAGAAGAATCGAGGCCATGGCAGTACGACCGTGATCAAGAAAAATCGAGGGCATGGCGAGACGGTAGTGGTCAATCGCAGGAATCATCGCGGCCACGGAAAAACTGTGGTCGTCAAGCACGTGCACGGTCCCGACTGCGGGCACGTGTTCAACCGCCGCGGCTCGAAGTGGATCAAGGTCGAAGTCGGCCATCACCACCACGTCGGCTGCGGCCACTTCCTGGTCGAAGGCCGCTGGACGATCAAGTTCTAGCGCCCCTTCCACAGAGGTGACCCGACTCTTCGCCGCCACCGCTGCCACGTGTTTGGCGTAGAGTGTTTGCCGTCGCCTGTCATGGCCGTCGGGTACTTGGCATCGGGTGCTTGGCGTTGGGTGCCATGGCCAAGCGCAGCGCGGCCATGCTCGGGTGGCCCATGGCTTCAGCCGTGGGGGACACGAATCGAGATTAGATTCGCGTCCTCCGCATCTAAGCACGAGTCTAGGAGGTCTCTTTCAGAGCCGCGCCCGTGAGGGAGCGGTCCCGTTTCAAGTGCGACAACCGCTCCCTGACAGTCGCGGCTCGGTTTGAAGCACCCATTCTCAAATACGCGATGAACAAACGCCGTGCCGTGAATCCTGCGATGCACCTACAGGTAGCAAGAATCACGCCCTCCGGGGTTGACAGCAGCCACCAATGTCGCAACGCTTGCACGCACGGAGCAGCGACCGGACCATGCGGGTCCGGTTCGGGTTCGCCCCATAGCCGGAAAGCGGATGGTGACACCGTATGGAGGCGGTTATTTGCGGTATCGACCCCGGCTTGCTCGTTACCGGCTATGCCGTACTACGCGCTCCATCCTTCCCCGCAAATAGCAAACTCGACGAATCTTCGCGAGGCGATTTGAACCGAGTCATGCTCGACTCACCCGCCACCGTAATCGACGCGGGCGTTTGCCGATTTCGACAGAGGGATGCACTCGAAAAGCGCCTCGCCCAACTCGAACACGACGTCCTGTCCGTGCTCGAAGAACACCACCCTACCGTTCTCGCCGTCGAAGAACTGTACGCCCATTACAAACACCCACGCACAGCCATCCTCATGGGTCATGCGCGCGGCGTCATCCTACTGGCCGGCGTCAAGGCTGGTCTGGAAATTCGAAGCTACGCCGCCACGCAGATCAAACGTCACCTGACGGGTAACGGTCGGGCATCCAAGAACCAAATGCAACGAGCTATTCAATCGTCGTTGGGGCTTGCCAATTTGCCCGAACCCGCAGACGTCGCCGACGCGATGGCCATCGCGTTGTGCGGTCTATCTGACGGTGCTCGACACTCAAACGCCGGGGTTCCCGTATGATCGTACGCCTAACCGGAACCGTCGCGGAAGTTACGGAAGATACGGTGCTCATCGAGCGCGAAGGCGTCACGCGCGAACTGCTCGTACCACGTTTCGCCGTTGGCGAGTTGGCAGCCTGCCGGGGACAGGTCGTCACGCTGCTCACGATGGAATTCCTGGAGGGCAATCAGAGCTCAGGTAATCTGGTCCCGCGCATGCTCGGGTTTCTGCACGTCGAAGATCGAGATTTCTTCAAACGGTTCGTGAACGTCAAGGGCATCGGCCCGCGCAAGGCGCTCAAGGCGCTGTGCGAGCCGGTTCGGCGCATTGCTTCATGGATCGAATCTTCCGACGCGAAGGCGCTCACCCGTTTGCCCGGTATCGGAAGTCGCGCGTCCGAACTCATCGTCGCGTCGCTCAAAGGAAAGATGGACGATCTGGTCTTAGTTGATAGCACCGCGCGTGAAGCCAAGACGGGACAGTTTTCGCAGGCCCAACAAGACGCGGTCGAAGTGCTCGTTGCGTGGGGCGATTCGCGCGCCGACGCGGAGCGCTGGCTGGAACGTGCCGCGCAACTCCACCCGGATGTCAACGCCGCCGACGACTGGGTTCGCGCAGCCTATCGCGTCAAGATGGGTGCTGAATAATGAGCCGCAACAACCGCGAGAGTCAACGAAGTGGCGAAAACACCAAGCTTACGCGACGTTCGAATAGCATCACGCTAACCAACGACAGGGAGCGCTATGGCACGTGATCGACTAATCTCCGGCGCGGCTCGATCAGCCGACGAGCCCATCGACGCCGCACTGCGTCCCAAGCGGATGGACGAAATGGTCGGGCAACGATCCGTACTCGACAAACTCGACATCGCGATGAAAGCGGCCACGAAACGCAGCGAGCCGCTCGAACACATCCTGCTCGACGGGCCGCCCGGTCTCGGAAAAACGACACTGGCGAACGTCATCGCCAACGAAATGACCGGTAAGCAGCCGCGCATTACATCGGGACCATCACTGGCCAAACAAGCGGACCTGATGACCCTACTGACCAACCTCGAAACCGGCGACATTCTGTTCATCGACGAAATCCACCGCCTGCCGCGCATCGTCGAAGAGTTCCTCTATCCAGCCATGGAAGATTTTCGCGTTGACTTCACGATAGAGGGCGGGATGAGCGGACGCGTGGTCAACTTCGCATTGAAACGCTTCACGTTGATCGGCGCCACGACCCGCGCCGGCATGCTAAGCGGCGCCATGCGCGACCGCTTCGGACACCGCTTGCATCTGGCTTTTTATTCGACGGACGAATTGACGACCATACTCGAGCGGTCGGCGGCCAAGCTGAAACTGTCAGCCGAGGACGGATGTCTTGAAACCATCGCCGCACGCAGTCGAGGCACGCCACGCGTCGCCAACCGCCTGTTGAAACGCGTTCGCGACTATGCCCAGGTCCGCGGCGACGGCACGTTGGCAGAACGTATCGTCCACCAAGCCCTCGAGATTCAGCAGGTAGACGACCTCGGGATGGACGAGTTGGATCGTAAGTTTCTAAGGACGCTCATCCAGGTGTACAACGGCGGACCGGCGGGCATCGAAGCCATCGCCGCCACCATGGGCCAAGAACGCGACACACTCGAAGACGTCGTAGAGCCCTATCTCTTGCAGATCGGGTTCGTGATTCGAACGCGCCAGGGTCGGCAGGCGACCCAACCCGCATACGAACGACTCGGCCTGAAATTCACCAAGCCAGCCGATGGTAACGGATCCGACCAACAGCAACTGTTCTGATTGATCCAGCGGACCGGCGGTTGATCTAAGAACGTGCGTGAAACGCCTCTTGCCGAGCCGCGACCGTGAGGGAGCGATTCGGTTTCGCGGGTCAACACCGCTTCCTCACGGGCGCGGCTCGGTTCATCACCGGCGCGGCTCGGTTCATCGCAAACCCTTGAGTACGTCTTCTCACAGACGTTCCAACCCCGACCTTCGATGGAACCCCACCACTCCATCGACCAAGTGTGGCACCGGCTTCCAGCCGGTGATCCATTGCCGCTTGCTCGCTGTTGACGTGTGTAGCCCAGCATCGCCTCGCCGGAAATCTCGTCTCTACAGCAAGTAACGTCGCCCCATCCATGCACCGATAAATCAGTCAGCGATGGCCACACTGACCAACCAACAAACAGCCAGCCTGTTCGAACAGGTGGCGGAATCGTTCAACGACTTCAGCCATTCCTACGCAACACAACGACGAGCCGACGCACTGGCGCCGCTGGCGTCCGGCCGCTGCATTGAATTCGGCGGCGGTAGCGGCGCCGTGACGGCCGGACTCGCGAGACAAGCCGACGTGATTCATTCCGACATCGCCCCGGCGATGTGCCGAGTGGCGCGAAACGAAGTCGGCTGTCCATCACTCGCGTTCGATGCGGAACGAGTCCCGTTCGCCAGCGACACGTTCGATACGGCCGTCACTTCCGAAATGATCTGCTACCTCAATCACCCGGAACGCTTCATCGCCGAAGCCCACCGCATACTCCGCCCCGGCGGACGACTGGTGATATGCGCCACGAACCCCATGGCCAAGCTCATGTTGGCCGGCCGGAGCGTGTTGCGTGCGGTGGGATTTCGACGAATGTTCTTCGACGACGGCTCGCCGAAAATCGTCCCACTCCATTCCTTGCAGGCGATGCTCCAACGCGCTGGCTTTGTGGTCGAGGAAACGAGAATGATCATCGTCCTCCCGTTCGCCTCGCTGCATTGGCTTAACCTTCTGCTCGAACGCACGATCCTTCGACACTTCGGTCTCTTCCTAATCATCAAAACCCACAAGCGCCACCTACCGGCGTAGCGACTCGAACGGCTAAGGAGAGAAGACAGTGCCTCGGTTTGGCACCGGACTCAACCAGCGTAGAAAACTCTACCGTGTGGCACCGGCTTCCAGCCGGTGCACCTGCAATCACCAAACGGTCGTCGAAACAACCGCCAACCCCGGCCATGAGCTTACGAAAAAAGCCCTCCCGCAGTGACGGGAGAGCTCTGTGTTGTCGTACTCGTACGGAGACGACCGTCGATCACCGCCGGCCATCGGTTCTGAAAACGTCTCTACGTTCCTGAGCCGTCATCGGTTGAAGAATCTTCGTCCGTGCCGTCGTCGGCCAACCCGTCATCGTCTGCCGTACCATCCTCGTCCGTACCATCTCCACCGTTTCCGTCGTCGTCCGAACCGTCATCATCCACCGTGCCGTCGTCGGCCAACCCGTCATCGTCTGCCGCACCATCCTCGTCCGTACCATCTCCACCGTTTCCGTCGTCGTCCGCCCCGTCATCATCCGCGGTGCCGTCCTCGTCCGCTCCATCTCCATCCTGTCCATTGTCGGCCGACCCATCATCGCTCACCGCATGATCGTCCGAACCGTCATCGCCAGAACCCGCATTGTCGGACGCGTGATCGGCATCGTCATCGTCGGAGCGATGATCCGCCGAACGATGATCTCCCGAATCGTCATCACGCGAGTCCTCGTCGTCGGAATCATGATCGTCCCCCGAGTCGTCGTCATCGTCTCCATCGCCATCGTCATCGCGGCCAAGCCGGGCGCTGGTCTTGATCGCACGAACCACAGCGTCCACGAGGTCGGGATTGTCATCACCACAAACGCGCAGCACGCCATCATCCGAAAGCGTTCCCAGAGCGACGTTGATGCCGGCGAACCAACTCAGCGGGTCGATGGTCAACAAGAACGTCGCGAGCGATCCGTCGTCGACCACGATTCCCGCACTCGAACGAAACTCGAACGATTGCTTGAGGCCCGTGCAGAATTCAAAAGGCACGCCGTCGATCGATCCGGCGACCAATACGCTGAGTCCGATCATCGGATCGTCGGGTTCCGGCGCGTCGTCTGCGTCGAGGCGATCCATCTTGAACTTGATGCGCCGATAGGTCCCCGGCGGGAGCACCAGCGCGTCAAAGACCCGGGTCTCGCCAACGGTTTGATCGTCCACGTCCGGAATGCCGTCGCCGTCGTCATCGTCATCCACATCGTCCGGCACGCCGTCGCTGTCGTCGTCGCTATCATCCACGTCGCGGACGCCGTCATCGTCAGCGTCGTCATCAAGATTCGACGTGCCAAGATTGAGCACAGTCTCAGCCACGAGGTCTACCAAGAACGGTCCGTCCAGCTCTATCTTGGTGCCCTCGTCGTCATCCTCCCCACCGTCGTCGACACCGTCCGCCGCCGAGTGTAACTTGACTTCCGCGAACACAACTTGGGCCGAATCGATGACCAGCGTGCGCGTCAACTGCGCGCTCGTGGCTGCGGACTTGGCACTTCCAGCCGACGCGCTTCGTCCGACGGTCGACTTGACCGCCAAGATCGCGTTCGTGCCTGGAGGAAACGTCAACCCCTTGGTCAACACGTCATCAACGACGATGTCGTTCGATGGGTCGGACTCGCACCCGACAAGAAAGAATGGAGCGATCAGCAGAGCGGTTCGCAACGGTCGACGCATGGGTTCTTCCTCCTCGTAACAGAGCGTGGGGGTCGCGCAACGCCTCGACCGGCATGCACCCCGGGCCGAATTGGCCTGAACGATCAACACTACGATACACATTTCGCTAAGGCTACGTCATACGAAGAATTTCTTGCCGATTCCGATAAATCACTAAGAGCGTGTGCGAGAAGATGTATCACAGGGTTTGCGATGAGCGCGGGTGCCCATTTTTCGCCGTAGGCCAAGGGTGGGGGACGGATAGTTCACGCGAAGAGCAGCAGTTCCCCACCCTTCGCGTCACGAGACACTTGTGCTGCCATGTGGTGCGTTATGCGGTGACGCGAAGAATGGGGCGCCCTCATCAGTCTCGACGCCGCCGAATCTGTCTTGCACCCACCGGTCGAAGTCGGATTCCTCCTACCTTTACTCCCAGAATGAGACCGGTACACTGCCTCGGTTCACGAATCCGCGCAGCGCCGACCAAGGCTGCACGGTTCCGAATGAACACAGCAATTACGGCGGGCGACTTAGAGCCCAAACTGGGTTGGACATGCGCTGGTCTGCTGAAGCCTGCGAATAGCTAACGTCGCCGGAGAACGCGTACCGTTCTCCAATCAATAGACTGATGGTCCTACAAAGGAGGATGGCCATGCGAGTGATGATGTATGCGGTTGTGGGATCGGTCGTGTGTGTGCTCGCGGGCTGTTCTGATCTTGATAACGCGTTCAATCCTACGCCGACCACGGCGGGAAGCCGCGTAGCACCGAAGCTCAGAGAGCTACCGGCGCCCAACCCCAACAACGTCAAGATCGTTACCGTCTACCGATTCGAGAACAAGACCAAGTTCGTTTATGGCTCGGAGATCAGCAACGGAATGACCGACCAGCTCATTACGGGCTTGGTGAAAACGCGACACTTCCGAGTCGTCGAGCGCGCCAAGCTCGACGATCTAATGACGGAGAAAGACCTGCAACAAAACGGCGCGGCCAGCGGTCAGGCCTCAACGACCAAACTACTTGGTGCCCAGCTAATCTTCGCTGGTGCCGTCACAGAACTCGACGAAACCGGCGGCGGTCAGATTGGAATCGCGCATTGGGGCGGAGCGCTCGGTATCAGTTCAAAGACCGCACAAGTCGGACTCGACCTGCGCGTTATCGATGCAGCCACTGGCGAAATTCTCGATTCCATCGACGTGCGCCGCAAGGTGCGCAAGAGCGGGATTTCCGCCGGTCACCGATGGGGCATCGGCGGATCCTTCTCCATCAGCAACGCGATGGACCTTGCCGTCCGCGAATGCCTCGACGAAGCCGTATTCCAAATCGTGAGCCGTTACGGCGCCCAGTAGCATCGACCGGCGAATCCTCTAGTGCTTTGTCACGATTCGAACGACGGGTTCGTCCGATCCGCGACCGTAAGGGAACGTTCTTAGGTCGTTACCAGCGGATTTCAAACATCCGCTTCCTTACGGGCGCGGCTCAGTAAGCCCTTCATTCAATGTCTGACAGCGCACTGGACGCACGATCAGACAGCTTCTTGTTGTTCAGCGTCCTGCTGGCGCTTCGTTACAGCCAAATCTACGGGGATGCGACGGCATCAGAGTCGTGGGCGCCAGCCCGCGGACCGGTCCCACCGCTAGCGCGGCGGGCTCTGACCGGCGCCGGTGGTGCGGGCGGTGACAACCCGAAGATTAAGTTGTGACGCAGCACTGGTGGCAAGCGACTGAAAAACGAGGGAGGAGCGCAACGCCGAACGCGAAACACTGATGTCCATTTGGATTACGAAGTAACGGCCGTTTCATCAGATTGGTGAAACGTGATGCTAACGATCGTGCCAGCGCGTCAAGCGAGTGGGGCGCTCAGTCATGAAGAGAATGTCAAGGTCTTCAATCAATGCTTGGCGGTCGCGCGTAATGGAATTGGAAATAGCTTGACGGTGTTCGTGCGGCGACTGGGAAAGCGTGGACGCGCTGGCATGCGGATAAAGCCACGCCGACGACGAGCCCCGACCTGAGTTTCCAGAGGCACACCCGCCGACCGCAAAGATCAACAGCGGCGCCGCGATGGCGAGGTGTCGCACGAATCGAGTCATATCCACATCCTTTCCTGCTGAGAAGACAAACGGCCTGAGCAAGCTGTACACCCACCGCAAGCACGCCCAACCAATCGTAGCCCGACCTGGGGTTGTGTCAACTCACGCCGACCAAACCACGGTCAATCGAACGCCTCAATAGCAAGCAACTTGGCAGAAAGCGCAAGCTCCGATGTCAATGCGAACCGCCCCCGACTCGCGCGGTACAATCGCCGACCCTAGCTACCAGCTCCGCTTCGTCCGCGTCGTTTCAATCTGAACAAAATCGTGATGGGGCCCCTGATCCATTCCGGGGCAGATCACATGGGCCTCGTTCCATGCGTCGGATGATGAAAGATTCTGCGTCCAAAACGGCCACGTACGGCACTGAAGGGGTCGCACGCTGTAGATTCCGCAGCCGGTTCGATCGCCATCGCGCTTGAGAAAAATGCAATCCCCCCCAGGTTTTTCGGTCAGGCTGTACCGCAGGCCCACACGTCGAATCTGCTTCGGGTCAAGCCACCCATCGGTTCGGCCAAGGAACTTCGAAATACGCCCGACCTCCTCCTTGGTCGCCCAGACGTATCCGGGGTCGCCACTACAGCAGTTCCCGCACTGCGAGCACTCGAAGCGAAGCCCGGCTTGATACCATTTTTCCTTGGCCATGAATCCACAATCTCCAGAAAATCGCCACGCGAGACACCGGACGGAAGGGGCGGGCCGGACGCGAATGCCGTTACGATAACTGCTGTCGGCGGTCCGGTCGAGGCGCAACAACTGTCACGCGCGACCAGAGGTGTGTGGCAGTTCTTGCGGAAACGGGACCGCGGCGTGCTAGAATCCTGCATGTCCCATCGGTCAAGTCGTCACGCCGCCGCGATGCCCTAGAGCGACAATCTATATCAGTCCAGGGCAACGGCTCAGGTGCGGCGCCGTGCAGGGTCGATAACGTCGGACGCACCGCGGCGCCAGGCGATGGCATTTCTGGTCCATGGGCATTCCTGCGCGCTACGCTGCGCTATCGTAGACTGTAATAGCAAGCCGTGCGCAGTTGCTCGTGCTCGGTCACGACTTGAGTAACGGGGTCGTCCGATCCGAAGCCGTGCGGGAGCGTCTTCAAGCGGTCGCAACCGGATCTTGAACGTCCGCTTCCTTACGGGCGCGGATCGGTAAGCCCGTCAGGCGATGTGTGACTGAGCATTACGTCCGCGTCAAGAGGGAAGAAGCGTGATGGATCACCGGCTGGAAGCCAGTGCCACACTTGTCTAACAAACTTGTCCAACAGAACACTTGTTCAATAGGACACTCGTTCAACGCCGCACTCGTGCGACAGCACAGTGTTTCAACAGGTTGCCGGCGACCCGCGTCCCTAGCAGCCCGTGGCAGAAGTCCGTGACGGCTCTGCGAGACTGCGATTCCGATAGCGCCAGGGCAGACAAATCGACCCTCGCGTCACTTTCACCACGGGCTGCTAGGTACGGGCAACGACTAGACGGGGGATCGAAGAAGAGCACCATGCCCAGACACAGCATTACTTGGCTTGCCATCTTCATGGCCATCGGGCTGATGTTCTTGCGTCTTCCACCCATGGCCGCCAAACAGGACGCGGTCGTACACACCTACGGTCCGCTCGTCGAGGTCGACGCCCTCGCCCACCAACACTTTGTGGAGACCATCGACAACGACCGCCTTGTACACGGTGCGATTCGAGGAATGCTGCACGAGCTCGATCGCTATAGCGGGTACATCTCCCCGCACGAACTGCCCGCGTTCGAACGGCGCACGCGCGGTGGGTATATCGGAATCGGCGTAACCATCGGACTTCGACTCGGACGCATCGAAGTCGTTGCACCGATCGAGGGCAGTCCGGCGGCGCGGGCCGGCGTGCGCCCCGGTGATACCATCCTGTCGATCGACGGCGCCAACGCGAAAAGCCTGTCGGTATTCGACGCTGAAGAACTTCTTGTCGGCACGGTGGGCAGCGTTGTTCGACTTCGACTTGGCCGTGGCGATGACAGCGAACCCGTCGCGCTGGACATCGTCCGCGCCCCCGTGGCGATCCAAACCATTCGCGGATGGCGACGGGAATCAGACTCGTCTTGGGATTTCCTAATCGATCCGGAGTACCGCATCGGTTACATACGCGTGCGTAACTTCCCCAAGAATACAAGGGTCGCCTTTGACGCCGCATTGGCCCAGCTCGACGAAGACGGCGCACGTGGACTGATTCTCGATCTACGATTCAACCCCGGTGGCATCATGCACGAAGCCATCGCCATGGTCGATCGATTCATCGATCACGGAATGATTCTGTCCACCGTCACACGTCGCCGGTCGATCCAAGAATTTCACGCGACGAGCGAAGGAACACAAAGGGATTGGGCGCTGACCGTCCTGGTGAACGGTGGTTCAGCCAGTGCATCGGAGATCGTGGCCGGCTCACTTCAAGACAACAAACGGGCCCTGATTGTCGGCGAACGCACCTACGGCAAAGGCAGCGTGCAACAATTGATGTACCTCACCGAGCACGGTGCAGCCATCAAGCTCACCATCGCCCACTACCGCCTTCCGAACGGACGCATCATCCATCGAACACCCGACAACGTCGACACCAACACGTGGGGCGTCATTCCTGATGTATTGATTGAACTGACCGACGAAGAGGCGTTGGCCATCCGGACGGCACGTAGTGCGATTGACGACCCTGCGTTCATAGAACCGATCGGAACCGAAGGCGTACGAGCGAACGGCTTCCCGGACCTCACTTCGACAAACATCGATCGCAGCGCGGACCAGACTACGCTCTCCGTAGCGCCCCACGAAATACTGCGCGATAGGCAACTGCGCGAAGCGTTGACACGTATGCGCATTACACTGACTCGTGATTAGCAGCGTGTTAACCAGCGCGACACCCACCCTCCGCCGAAACGCATCGCAGCTACGGCAGGGAAAACCTTCGCTCGCCCATACGGCAGAGTACCGACGCATCTTGTCGAAATCGATGCACAAGCTAGACTGATAAAGCAGCACGCGACCAGCCCGGTCGCGACATAGATTTGGAGTATCCACGAAATGTGGCCCGTAGGCTTTTCGAGAATCCCACAAGGTGAGCCCTGGGTTCAAAGCCCCATCGAAGAACTCGCCCGCAAGTACGACACCGTCGAAAACCACGGCTGGTACCACAACCTCGACCCGGTCCTCGAAGAATTGCAAACCCTGGTCAAGCCCGGCGACATTATCATCGACTACTCCGCCGGTACCGGAATTCTCGTTGAGCATTTTCTTACGCGCGCTCCGTCCATTCAGGCCGGGTTCGTTCTTGTCGATGCTTCGCCGAAGTTTCTTCGACTCGCCTTGGAAAAGCTCGGTACCGACGAGCGCACCGCGTTTCGATTGATCCAACGCCTCAAGAGCGAAAAGCGACTGCAACTTCTCGACGAGGTGTTGCCGGAATCGATTTGTACACGCGGCATCGACGTCTTGTGCTCGACCAACGCCATTCACTTGTACTACGACCTACCGGCTACATTGGCCTCGTGGGTTCGTCTGCTCAAAAGCGGCGCGCACGCGTTGATCCAATCCGGCAACATCAACAACCCCGACGCTCCGGCGGATTCCTGGATCATCGACGACACCGTCGAACGATTACAACCGGTCGCTCGAGCGCTGGTCCGCGACGACGATGCCTTCGAAGAGTTCCGACCTGATCTTGCTGACGACAAGCGCTTGGCCCAGTTCGACGACCTGCGCAAGAAATACTTCCTTCCCGTTCGACCGCTGGACTACTACGTCGATGCACTACGCGCCGCCGGCTTCGAGATTGTGGAAGTCTACGACCGCGTCGTCGATGCGCTCGTCTCCGATTGGACCGAGTTTCTCGCCACGTATCACGAGGGCGTACTCGGCTGGGCGGGCGGATCAAAGCGTATCGACGGCCGCACCCCCTCCGAGAACACCATCACCTTGCGCCGAGACTTGCTTCGTCAAGCGCTCTCCGGACTGTTCGATGAACAACCATCCTTCGAGGCCTGCTGGACCTACATCAGATGCCGCAAGCCGTAGCGCGGCACGCACCTACCGAGACCATAACGTGGCCTGTCGCGGAACATGGCCACCGCGAGTCCACTGGCGCTTTGTCACGACTCAAGTGATGGGTTGGTCCGATCCGAGCCGCGACCGTGAGGGAGTGTTTTCAAGCTGTCGCCACCGACTTTCGAACGTCCGCTTCCTTACGGGCGCGGCTCGGTAAACCCTTCAATCGATGTATGACAGAGCACTAGCGCCACAACCTTGATCACGCTCGGGTCGGCGGCCATCTCTTACCGAAACCTACCGCAAGAAGGCGTTGCCAAGGAGGATTTGGCACTGCTTCGGTCGATCGCGTAACATGGACCCGTCAAAGTCATCGCGTTTGTCTAACTTGCGATTGATACGAAAGCGGCTGTCATGTCGAGAAGAAAAAGAATCGGTCGGGTGGCTGGGTTGGTGCTTGCCGGGTCGATGTTTGTGGCCGTTTGCGCGGAGCGCGTCGAGGCGGGGGTTGGCGTGCTGCTGGAGCTTCGCCCGGATAAGGTCGGCCCGTATCTCGGCGGCGAAACGATCACCGTCGAGGTCATCCTGCACAGCTTCAGCGCTGACGATTTTACGGTGGAGAGAATCCAGCTCGATTTTTCCAAGACGGATACCGCACTGGCGCTGAGCCCTGCGTTTAGCTTTGACCTCAGCGGGATACCCAGCGGAAACTCAAGTCACTGGGTGATCGAAGCGGACCTTCCGGTTCCATGGACCGTAGGCACGTTCGGCTGTTTTTGCCCTACCGATTTCCTGGCGTTTCCGTCCGGCGGCGCGCTGGGCATCGGCACATTTGACGTTACGCTCCCGAACGAGGTCGGAACCTACGCCGTGGATGTCCTGAACCGCTTCGCAGTCCCACAGTTCGACGTCAACGGCCATGTCGGAGGCCTGCTATGGCTCGGACCGGCCTGCCTCACTTGCCCGGGCGGCGGGGACGTGAACGCCTTTGACGATTTCTTGTTCGGGCTTCCACTCAACTTCGTCGTTGTCCGGCGCATACCGGCTGCATCACAGTGGGGGCTTGCGGCGATGGGCCTCATGTTGCTTTGTGCTGCGAGCCTCGTGATCAGATACCGCAAGGGTGCGACCGTGACGTATGGCGTAATGGTACACAAGTCGTGACCGAAGCTACGACCGCGCCAACCCAAACCGGGCCGGTAATGCAGACCGGACGCATCGAGTCGCTCGACGTCCTGCGCGGGTTCGCCGTGCTGGGCATTCTGGTGATGAACATCCAATCGTTTTCGATGATCGGTGCGGCCTACATCAATCCAACGACCTACGGCGATCTGAGCGGCGCGAACTATTGGGTCTGGCTGATGGGTCATCTCCTCGTAGACATGAAGTTTATGGCCATCTTCAGCATGCTCTTCGGCGCCGGCATCGTGCTGATGGCGTCGCGTCGAGAAGCAGCAACGGGACACTCGGCGGGTACGCACTACCGTCGCATGGGTTGGTTGCTCATGATCGGTCTGCTGCACGCCTATGGCGTGTGGTATGGCGACGTGCTCTATCACTACGCCATGTGCGGAATGTTGGCCTATCTGTTTCGAGGCTGCCGCCCCACCGTGTTGATCATCCTCGGCTTGGCCATCCTCGCCGTCGCACCGGGTCTCTCCCTCCTGTCACACGTAACGGCGTCAAGCTGGCCGGAAAAGGTGATGGCAGCGATGCAGTCGGAGTGGCGACCAAACATCGAGCGTATACAAGTCGAGCTCGACGCCTATCGCGGCACGTGGATGGAGGGGTTCCGCTATCGCGTGGGGGCCGCTTTGAGTATGGAGATCGTACTGTTTGCGATCCAGGTTTCCTGGCGCGCCGGCGGGTTGATGCTCATCGGGATGGCGTTGTACAAGCTGGGCGTCTTCAGCGCGAAGCGATCCACCAGGTTCTATGTAGTCATGGTGTTGGTCGGTGGTCTGATCGGCATTCCGATCGTGCTCTATGGTGTGCGTCGAAATGAGGCCAACAACTGGAGCTTCGAGGCGTGCTTCTTTCTTGGTACGATGTTCAACTACTGGGGCAGCTTGCTCGTCGCGCTCGGCTGGGTCGGGCTCATCATGCTGATATGCAAACACAGCGTGCTTCGTCCGCTGACGCAACGCCTGGCGTCGACGGGTCAAATGGCGCTCACGAACTACTTGCTTCAAAGTGTGATTTGTACCTTCGTGTTCTACGGACATGGGCTCGGTTGGTTCGGGAAGGTGGAGCGAACCGGGCAGATCGGAATCGTCGCGGCCGTTTGTGCGTTTCAGTTGATCGCATCGCCACTATGGCTTAACCGGTTCCGATTCGGCCCGGTCGAGTGGGCATGGCGATCCTTGACCTACTGGAAGCGTCAACCGATGGTTCGGTAGAAGCGTGCTGGAACGATGGAGAAGTACCGGGACGATGGACAAATGCTGGGACGATGGACAAATGCTGGGACGAGATTCCTATCTCGTCCCTCCGCCGAATCAGGATTCCCGCCCTGCATTCCATAGCTCCGGCGGTGCAAGGGAAGGGATTCCCAAAGATGTCGGTGCGAGAAAGGATTCACGCACGAGCGTGTCCGAGGTGTCGGTGCGAGAAAGGATTCACGCACGAGCGTGCATGGCACCCGCTGCCGGGTGGCCCATCTCTTTAGAGGTGGGGGAGTCGAATCCAGCGTCGACGCGCGTCCCGGACGGGGAAAATCGCTATCGGTTCACCGTCTGTAAGCCGGTGCCACAATATTGAACAGGCTGCCATCGCATGTGGTCCATCAAACGCCCGCTGATCAAGCTACTTCTCGTATCGACCCTGTTCCACGCCGCTGTTCTCGGCGCGGTGGTCGCACGAACCGGTAGCATCGAGGGCTACGCATTTCGTTCGCTCGACTGCACCGAATATTTCAACATCGCCCGCAATATCTCGCTCCACGGGGTCTTCAGTCAAACCGACGCCCCCCCACTCACATCAGACACCTGGCGCACGCCGGGTTATCCACTTGTTCTAGCCGGTCCGATGCTTATCGTCGGCGACTGCCCCATAGCCATGGTGCTCCTTCAGCAAATGCTTGCCGTGCTGAACGTAGCTATCTTTTTCATCCTCTGCCGGCGATGGATGACCCATCGCCGCGCCACGATCGCAGCCTACATGTTCCTGCTCGAACCGTACGGCGTGTTCTATTCGTTCTGGCTGATGTCCACGACGGTTTTCGTCACCGTCATGCTCTTGACGTGGTTGGCATGGCAGCGAGCGATGGAAACCCGCTCCCTCGCTCGATACACCATCGCCGGCGCGCTGGCCGGGTTCGCGGTGCTCGTGCGACCCATCGCCCTACTGATTCCCATCGCCCTGCTGATCGGACTAATGGTTCAATGGTTTCGCACGCGTCGACAACACCACGGACGCTCGCGCGCCAAGGTGTCGTGCATCGCTACAATCGCCTTCGCCGTGGCGTGCTTCGGCGTGGTCGGATCATGGATGGCGCGTAATCAATACGTGTCGGGTCACTTCGCACTTTCGGACCAAGGCGGTGTGGTCATGGCCTACTTCAAAGCCACCGAAGTCACCCTATGGCGCGATGGCCGAACGCAAGATCGCTATCTCGAAACGACGCTCGATCCGTCCAAGCGAAATGCGCCACACGCCGTCTGGGAACAGATCGACGAACGTCTTCGATCGCGCATGCCCAACATCGACGAAGCCACCCGCGCCAACCTGCACTGGGACAACCTCGCCCAAGGCAACCGAACGACGGCCGACTCGTTCGCCGTCTCCGACGAACTCGCAGCCATCGGCCGATCCGACCTGCTCGACGACCCGCTACGCACACTCGCCTGTTGCACGGCTCGATGCATGTCAATTCTGACGTTCCCCCTCAACCTGGCGCTTTGGCCGGCCAACGGTGTCCCCGCAACACGCCTAACATCTTCGGTCAAAGCAGCAGCCTACCTCGTCCTGCTCGGCCTACTCCTGGTCCGCCTGGCGCGTGGAGCGATTCGCTTCGAGCCGGCCTATTTTCCCCTGGCGTGTACGATCGCACTGCTCCTCGCCGCCACACCACAGATCGACCCGAGATTCCGCGTCCCGATGGTCCCGCTGATGATACTGGTCGCACTGCTTCCGGTTTGGACCGGCGCGGACCACGCAGCGACCACTAAGCCCGTAGAAACCGCCAATCTCGACCGCACCTCATCTTCAGCACCCGCTCCGAATGTCCGAAAAAAAGATTGATGGGTGCAGCCAAGATACGGTTGCGCCCGCCCCGAGGCCTGTTGAAGATTCCTTGACTACCCATGATCACAGCCTGCTCAACGGTTCCCGAAACCAACAACAGACGCCTGTGGTTTCTCCTCAGTTTGGTTGCACTGACCATACTAGGTGCCGCCGTCCGCTGGTCGTTCATCAACCACCCCATGCGCTACGACGAAAGCTACAGCTTCCTACGGTACGGCTTGCAATCTCCCTGGCACGTGGCCACCCACTACGTTCCCGCCAACCACGTGTTCCACAATCTTCTGGTGACAGTGTCGCGTCATCTGTTCGGCACGACACCGGCGGCGATACGCACACCCGCGCTCGTCGCCGGCGTGGCGCTGATTCCCGCGTCCGCTTGGATGGGTTGGATGTTGTTCAGCCGATATGGTCTCGCGTTGTTTATCGCAGCCACGGTCTGCGGCTCCTCTCAGTTGATCGAATACTCAACGAACGCACGCGGCTATTCATGGCTTACGTTAATGGCCACACTTCTGGTCGGCGTCACGGTGCGCCTAGCGAATCAGCCAAGCCAACGACGCTGGTGGTTGGGCTGGGCGGCGACCGCATCGGTGGGCGCCTACACGATACCAATAATGGTCTGCCCGGCTGTCGGTTTGTTTCTGGCGTTGATCGGGAAGGCGATACTCTTCGAACGCGACCGCGAACAACGAAGCGCACTGATCAAAGCTACCATCTTCAGCGTCGGTCTATGCGTCGCGTTCACAACGCTGCTATACCTTCCGATTCTGATCTACCAAGGTCCATCAGAAGCAATCGCCACGGCGCGATATCCCTACGCCGTCTGGCAGCATCACATCGACACGCCGACACGCATGCTCGGAGCTACGTTAGACGTGTGGCTGCGCGACGCCGGCGACGCAATGAGTGTCGTTTGGATTCTCGGCGGCGCCGCCTACTTGCTGGCCGTGTGGCGTCACCGATCCTGGTCATACTTCCTACCGCTACTCGTGCTATTGGGATCGGTGGTCGTGGTCACACTTCTGTCCGCGCCCTTCCGCCCGCGTGCGTGGATGTTCGCCTATCCACTATACGTCGCCTGCGTGATGTCCGGCCTCGTAGAGTTGGCCCTGCTCTGGCGAACACCGTGGGGCCGACAACTTTGCGGCGTCACAGTAGGCGTCGCGGTCATAGCCGCATCGGCACAGCAGCTTGCGAACGTCTCCGATCAACCGTACCTCACCTCCGAACCGAACGTCGTGGTTGACGTGCCCTCGCTCGTCGACGCGTACGAACACGCCGGTAGCGATCGCGCGGCTGTGCTCATGCGCTACACACCAGCCATGCGATACTATCTACTGCAACGAAAACTATCACCGCCAAAACTTCCGTCCGACCCATCTACCGACGTAGTGCTGATCACGGCGGATCGGACTCGACCGCTCGCGGAACACTGGAACGACCGCGTTGAGGGATTCGATCGATACCAACCGGCCCGGCCACTGCGCACTCTGGCCCGATGCACGCTGTACATCGCCGAAGCGTCACCAACGGCGTCGACCGCAGCCGTCCCACGATCCAAACCAATGCCGCAGCCTGAATCTGACGATGTAACACCAGGGTGATCCTGGTTTTCGGACCCAACCGAAAGACGCCCGACTCAACAAGGTGAGTCCATCATAAGGCTGGAGCGTGAACATGAGCTGGAGCGTGAACATGAGCTGGAGCGTGAATCCTTTCTCGCTCCTCTCCTTTGAGCTGGAGCGTGAATCCCTTCTCGCTCCTCTCCTTGCGTCGGGTCGCCCGTGAGACGCCGCATTGAAGAAGGTGATGCCATCATGAGTCGATCAACGATCATTGGCATGGGCTGTGTGATGCTGGCCATCGGCGTAGCCGGCGGACTGTCCGACGCGTTGCGCCCGGTCCACGGACTGAACCCCTCGCAACAGTCAGTCACCAACTTCAACACGCAGTTGACTTCAGCCCCGAACGTCTTGCTCATCTGCGTCGACACACTCCGCGCCGACCATGTCGGTCTGTATGGATACCACCGACCGACCACGCCGAACGTCGACGCGTTCTTCGAGTCCGGGCACGTCTACGAGCGAGCCTATTCCGTCGCGCCCAGCACGATCCCGAGCGTCATGTCGATACTGACCGGGCGCTATCCACACCACCACGGCGTCCGCTTGATCGCACAGAAACTTCCCACAAGCGAAATCACGATCACCGACCGATTGCGGCAAGCCGGGTTTCAAACGGCGGCTGTCGTATCGAACGCCGTGTTGGCTGACTCGGCGAGCGCGCTCGGTGGGCGATTCGATCACTACGACGACCGCGTCGACGAACGCGAGCCGTTTCGCGAAGACATGTTCGAGCGTCGCGCGGCGCGAACCACGGACGCCGCCATCGACTGGCTCACCACGAAGCGAAGTCCCAATCGACCGCACTTTCTCTGGGTCCACTACATCGACCCCCACGGACCCTATCGCCCACCCGCTGACAAACCGGTCGACTTCTCGCACGACGAGGTCGTCACGATCGACCCCGCCCGCGTCCCTCGATACGCACGCGAGCCGGACGTCACCGACGGCAACGACTACGTCGATCGCTACGACGAAGAGATCGCCTACACCGATCGCGAAGTCGGCCGATTGCTCGACGCCTACACGAATCTAGGCCTGACCGACAACGCCGTCATCATTTTCACCGCCGACCACGGCGAAAGCATGATGGAGCACGAATACTGGTTCTGGCACGAGGTCAACGTCTACGACGAAATGCTCCGCGTACCGCTAATGATCCGCTATCCGCAGACCGCGCGACCTGAGTCAACGACCGCCGGCGCCCACGGCACGCGGGAATCGATCCCGGTATCGCTAATCGACGTAACCCCAATGATTCTGCAAGTCGTCGGTCTTCCACCAGCGAAGAACTTGGACGGCGTCTCCATACGACCAAGCCCACAACCGCGATCGATCCTTTGCGAAGGTACCTGCGCCGGCGGCGGACTGTGGCGAGGCCAAGTGGATTGGCCCATCAAGACAGTCGTCCGCCACGGCATGTCCAACACCATCCGCGAATCGAGAGCCTTCAACCTCAGCACCGACCCCAAAGAACTAACGCCCCTATCCGTGAGCAGCAACGACCCCGCACTCCGCGCCCTACGAAACCTGATAGCCAAAGACCCCCACCGAGGCGGCGTCCCCCAAGACTACCTCCACGGCAACCTACCCGGCCCAGGCGTAGCCCCCATAGCCGACGAAAAACTACTATTGAAACTTCGCGGAATGGGATACGTCGACGACGAACGCGAGGACGGGGAAAACGATCAATAAGCGAGGCGGCGCCCACGCGGTGAGTGCTCGTGCCGTTTCTGAAAAGGCGGCTCGACTTTTGGCGGTCCCGCGCGTTGGGTGCCATAACGATTTGGGTACCGCAGCCATTGGGTGCCATGGCCAAGCGCAGCGCGGCCATGTGCTGGATTGGCCGAGACGTGCCCGATCCCCATTCCATCTCAACCGCGCGTCTGGTACCATAAGCCGCACGTGTCGGAATGCCGTGGGCGACGACACGATCGCGCGTACCGGGCCAACCAATGCGCAATCCAGAAACATCCCAACGAAACACGCAATCCTCGCCGAACGAGTGGGTTGATCTCCACGGTGACGCCCTGTATCGCTTCGCGCTGATTCGCGTGCGCGATCACGCTGTGGCTGAGGAGATCGTGCAGGAAACGTTTCTTGCCGCGCTGCGTGCCCAAGGGACGTTCGCTGGTCAAGCGACGGAGCGAACGTGGATGACCGGCATTCTCCGAAACAAAATCGCCGACCATTTCCGCAAACAATCCCGAGACCGCACGACCAACGACGCAAGCGAACAAGACGAACTTACGCGCGTTTTCTTCGACAAACACGGACACTGGAAGAACAAGGTAGCCAGTTGGCCGCGCAGCACGACCGAATCCATGTCCGCCGGCGACTTTTGGCGTATCCTGGACCAATGCATGGCCAAGCTACCGGACGGTGTGCGCAACGCGTTCGTGCTTCGTGAAATGGAAGGCGTGAAGACCGAGCAGATATGTAAGATCCTGGCGATCACGACGACCAATCTTGGGGCACGGCTCTACCGTGCGCGAATGTCGCTCCGACAATGTCTCGAACGCAACTGGTTCTTGCGCGAAGTTCAAAAGGACGAAGGCTGATGTGGCGAAGTATCAAAATGCTGCTGGCGCTCAAGTGTGACGAATCTACAAGGCTCGTCTCGCAATCGCTGGACCAGAACCTGCCAACCCTCGAACGCTGGGCCGTTAGGCTGCACGCCATATCTTGTCGATCATGCCGCCGGTTTCGCCATCAAACCATGCTCATTCGATCAGCCATCCAGCAACGACTCGACGTCGAATCGGTCACTGACGTAGAACGGACTCGGCTTTCCGACGAAGCCAGTTCGCGCATCGCAACAGCGGTCGCCGAGAATCCTTCCAAAGATTCCTCCTAGAGCTCTGTCACACCTTAATGTTCGGGTTGTCGCCGCCCGCACCAGCGGAACCAGGCGCGCCGGTCAGAGCCCTCCGCGCTAGCGGTGGGACCGGTCCGAGGGCTAGCGCCCACGGCTCTGATCAGACAAACGCAACCCAAAGTCTTAGCTGTGACAAAGCACTAGAGCGTGTGCGAGAAAATGTGTTAGAGGTCTTGCGATGAACCCTCTGTCCCTACGTCCCTTTGTCCCCAACAAACAGCCGCCTGTCGCCGAGTCCGATTGTCGGATAGAATAGCACAGGCGATTACACGAAAGGTTGCACGTTCAATGCCCGCAAGCAAACCAGCCCCCGACGTACTGGCGTTGATCGTCTGCGATCAGATCATCACCGATAGGATGACCGGAAAGCAGTCGCTGATCGGCATGTTCAGCAAGATCCACGCCCGCGCGTTCCCCGCTTCGCATCCGCAACTTTGCGTCTTCGTCGCGCTAACCGAAGGCTACGACGAGACCGAATTCGAAATCCGCATCGTCGACATCAACGACGCCCGCCCGCCAATCGTAGCCGGTCGCGGCAAGGTCAAGTTCAAAGACCCTCGCTCCATCGCCAACCTCGCCCTGCAGTTTCACGGATTGACGTTTCCCGAACCAGGGCCCTACCGCGTACAGATCATCTCCAACGGAGAACTGCTCCGCGAGGCACGCCTCAATCTCATCGCCCTCAAACCGCGCCAACCACAGCAGCCGAGCCCACCGGTCGATCCGTCGGCATAGACGCCGCAATATCGCCGAACTCGCCTACTTTGATTGTCCAACGTCCAGCCGACTGGCAACATGATGTCACGATAGAGCCGCACAGTCTCAATGGGTGTTCACGATAGAACCGCACCGTCTCAATGGGTGTTGTAGAAGAGTGCTTCGAACCGAGCCGCGACCGTCAGGGAGCGGTCTTCGCACTTGAAACGGGACCAATTCCGTACGGGCGCGGCTCGGAAAGGGGCTTCTCACACACGTCCTGAAGGAAATCGTTGCGACTTGAAGCAACCATCCGCCGCAAGATCCGTTCAACCCAGCGGCGCGGGGAGCAAGCCGGCACGAACAAGATCCTGCGCACCGGTGGCCAACGTATCGGTTAGATCGGAGAGATCGCGAAACACGACAGCTGCGCCGGCCTGATGAAGGCGGGCGGGCAGGCAGGCGCCGGAGGACACCCCCAGTGCAAACAGATCGGAAGATCCCGCGGCACGCAGCAGCGTCTCGGCCGTGGATACGACAATCGTTCTCGGATCGCCGCCCGCGAGAACTCGCAACTCCGCCGGTCGACGCCGAGGGTCCGGGTCGAGCTTGACTGCCCGCTCGAACAGAGGGCCAAGCTTATTGCGATCAAGAAACCCCTTACGGGCCGCCAGATTCGACCCGGTCGTAATCATCACGAGCGTGGCGTGCTTACTAAGTGCCAAGAGCGTGTCACGAACGTCCTCGTGTAGCGTCGCTTGCGACAGAACGTCGTCCGACTCAACCTGCTCATCGAACCGCCGGTGGTAGTCATCGACCTTGACGGAACTCGCTCCGGGCAGCACGTCCGCCTGTCGCCCCTGCCTGCGCGTCAGCCGCCAATACCTACCTTGATCAAGTGACGACCAAGCCAGCGCCGCCGTCACGGTCTTGTGGACGGCGTACCAGGTCGGCGCCAGGTCGATGATCAGCCCGTCGAATTCGATCAGAATCCGCATAAATCTTTCCGCATCCGAATCCACCGGACCGTCCGGCGTACGAAAGCAGTCTGTTGAACAAGTCTGATATTCAATCACGTCGCCGCGAACCCGCCCGTGACAACGGGATTTGTCCCGGTCAAGAGGCGGAAATCGCTAATGGATCACCGGCTGGAAGCCGGTGCCACACTTATTCAACAGGCTGATAGCGCCACAACGACAACGACGGAAGCCCCGCGCAGCGTGCGAAGGGTTTCCTTCAAATCGCTTGCATTCTATTCCGAAATCGGCTTGATTTTCCCGGCCTCTTGGAGCATGTCGCAAAGGCTGATGGCTGCCTCCTGCGGGCTCATCTTCGACGTGTCGATAACCATCTCGGGTTTGTTCGGCGCCTCATACGGATCGTCGATTCCGGTAAACCCTTTGATCTCTCCCGCGCGTGCCTTCTTGTACAGTCCTTTCGGATCGCGATCTTCACAAACCGCCAGCGGCGTGTCACAGAACACCTCGAAGAAGTTACCTTCGCCCACGGTCTCACGTGCGGCATCGCGATCGCCACGGTACGGGCTGATGAACGCCGTCAGCGTAACCACACCCGTATCGACGAATAGCTTGCCCACCTCGGCGATACGCCGGATGTTCTCCTTTCGATCCTCGGCGGAAAAACCAAGGTTCTTGTTGAGCCCGTGGCGGATGTTGTCGCCGTCGAGCACGTAGGCGAGATGCCCGCGCTGTACCAGGGCATGTTCAAGCGTGTATGCGATAGTGCTCTTGCCCGACGCGCTCAACCCGGTAAACCAGATCAGCGCCCCCTTTTGACTCAACAGCTTCTCTCGTTCTTCTCGACCGACGTGGCCTTCGTGCCAGGTGATATTGGTCGCTTTCATGTTCGTCACGTGTTGTCTCCTACACAGGTTTCATGAATGTTGACCGAGAGTATAGGAACCACTGCATGGCCCCACAACCGCCGTCGAGCCACAGCCGATAACTATGCTGCGTACTTGTCGGCGCGGTGAATAGGCCAACGTGGTCGCGGGCAGGTATCACAATACTCGCGAGACAATCCGTGCGTGACCGGACTATCGAAGGCGTACGCGACAGCGAAGACAGGGAGCGCACAAAAAAACCCTACAAAGTAGGGCGATTCGTGTAGAAAATGGTTTTTCGGGTGGCAAATCCCGATAACTGTGCTACTATCTGAAGTAAGGATGGCTGCCGCCCGGTCGCCCGTAGCTGCACCACAGTCCTGGGCACGTTGGTCCCCACCACCGCCCATTCCTGTGTCTCGGCACCCCCTTTGGGCTCCCGAGGCGGCTAGGCCATCCTTGTTCTAAAGACTTCGTCGATTCTCTTCCCCAATACACCCTCGGTCGCGCCGGCGTACGCGGGCATCAACGGTCTTGAACCGCAAGCGGTCCAGTCCCGGTCAATACCCGCGACGCCGTACGCTACCAAGGTGGGAAGGAGGAGGTTTCGGTTTTTCCCCAAGGCAACATGACTCACCAAGTCACTTCTGAAATTCTGCACCCCAAGCGATCGCGACACGCAGCACGGCACGCGCCAAGGCGTTCCGCAATAGGCCCCCCTAAGGAGCCGCGACCTAGATTTGTTGATTCCCAACCGCATCGACAACCGTACCTCAAACCACAATCGCAAGAGCGAAACCCCCGTTTCGCCGCGAAATAGCTGGTAGATCGGCCAATACATCCCGCGCAGCCAAGGCGCAACAAACGCGCACAGAGACACACCGAAAGCCCACACAACGAATTGCGCAAACAATCAGAGACGCACGATGTACAAGCTTTGATTAGAGGCGGTTTGAATGAAGGACTGGTTTTTTATGAAGCTGATGAGGGCGGATCAGACTGGCCCGGCGAACAAACGCACGCCATGCCAAAGTTAGGTAATTATCAACAACGGATAATCGTGTCTCAAATTATGATGTAGTATACTGTCTGCCCATTTCACCCAAAAAACCGCCAAAATCTTAACTCGTCCGGTAAAGTATACAGGCGTCGGAGGTGTCCGTCAAGTTTTCTTCGTACAATTTACGCCAGCCCGCCCCGGTCGCCAATCGGGCGAGCACCAACCCGCCGACGACTCGCGAGCCATCGCAGAGGAAATCACAACCCCTGCCGAGGACTAGAACTAACCAGTATCCAATCGGCTTCGCGCTCAGGACCAACGTGCGCAGCCACAGTCTACGTCGCCGCCCCCAACCAGTCCGTCCGCTACCGAATCGTCCAATAATGGCCCTCGTGCCGTGTTTGAGTGGGGGTCTTGAGTCTTCGCCGCGATTCGATCACACTCCGCCCCACTCGCCACAGATTGGAGCGAGCTCGCGAGCGGAGGGATTTCGGATATGCCAACTGACTATGAAAAGCTAATGGACGTCGTGCGCGAAGTCGGACGCTTTCGCGCGATCGGCGAACTGCTCGATTGGGACCAGGAAACCCAGATGCCTCCGAAGGGCGTCACAGCCCGCGCCGATCAATCCGCGCTCATCGCCGGGCTCGCCCACCAACGCCTCGTATCAGACGAAACACGAGCTCTCCTCGAGCGGGCATCAGCCGATGACGGCGACTTCGCAGCAGCGACGAACATCCGCGAAACGCGCCGAGCGTTCGATCGCGCCGTCAACGTGCCGACCAACCTCGTACGCACTATCGCGAAGACGTCAATCCTGGCCAAAGACGCTTGGGCGAAAGCGCGCGACTCATCAGCGTTTGCCGAGTTCGCACCGTCGCTCGGCCAACTCATCGCATTGAAGAAGCAGGTGGCTGATCACATCGGATTCAAGACGGAACCTTACGACGCGCTGATGGACGAATACGAACCCGGCGCCCAAGCCGCGGAAATCGCGACCCTGTTCGACGATCTGCAAGCTCAGACCGTTGCGTTGTTGGGCCGAATCCAAAACGCTACTCATCGACCGGACGCGTCCATACTCGCCCGCGACTTCCCCGTGGGTCGACAGGAAACGCTTTCGCGAAGAATGGCTGAGGCGATGGGGTTTGACTTCGACGCCGGGCGCGCCGACGTATCTACGCATCCGTTCTGCACGACCATCGGAGGAAGCGGGGACGTTCGCATCACCACACGCTACGACGAACACTTCCTATCATCGGGACTATTCGGCACCATGCACGAGACAGGCCACGCGCTGTACGAGCAAGGCCTACCCGCCGAGCACGCCTTCACGCCGATGGGCGACGCCGTGTCCCTTGGCTTCCATGAGTCGCAATCGCGATTATGGGAAAACCTGGTCGGTCGAGGACGAGCGTTCTGGTCGCACCACTGGCAAGGACTGCGCGAGCTATTTCCCGAGGCGCTAAGCGACGTGTCGCCCGACGACTTCTACCGGGCCATCAACACCGTAGGCCCGTCGCTCGTTCGCGTCGAAGCGGACGAACTAACGTACAACCTGCACATTATCCTGCGGTTCGAGATGGAGCGGGCGATGTTCGACGGATCACTATGTGTGGCGGACATCCCCGAGGCATGGAACGACCGGATGGAGGCGCTTCTCGGTATCCGTCCGCCCAACGACCGAGAGGGCTGCCTGCAGGACATTCACTGGTCGCTGGGGGCGTTCGGCTACTTTGCGACCTACGCGCTGGGAAATCTGTTCGCCGCGCAGCTCTTCACCCAAGCAGAAAAGGATCTTCCCGATCTCGACAATCAAATCGCCGCCGGCCACAACGCCGAATTGCTTAGCTGGCTTCGCCGAAAGATTCACTGTCACGGACAACGCTTCTCGGCCAACGACCTTATCGAACGCGTCACCGGTGAACCACCGTCGATGAAACCCTTCATGGTGAATCTGACCGCGAAGTACACGGACGTCTACCAGCTTGCACCGACGCCGTGAGACTCAGCGGCGTGTTCTGATGCGTGATGTGGGTTCGAAGTAGGCTGTGCCGTGAATCCCTTCTCGGCACTCAAATGAAGATGCGAGAAAGGATTCACGCACCAGCGAATTCACGCACTAGCGAAGGAAGAGGAATCGGTCGATTAATGAGGAATCCGCGCGAGTCCGATCACGACGGTTCGAGATTCTTCCGGATCTTTTCCAAGGCTTCGCACTCAATCTGCCGCACACGCTCGCGGGTTAAGCGGACGCCCTCGTGGGCGCCGATCTGCTTGAGCGTCATGGGTTCCTGACCATCCAAGCCGTACCTCAAGCGAAGAATCGTGGACTCTCGTTCGTCCATGTTGCCGAGAATATCGACGATCTTGCTGGCTTCGGAACGGTTGACCATGACTTCTTCCGGGCGCGGCGTACGCGAATCGGCGATCGACTCCGTGAGCGCCTGCCCGCCATACCCATCCGAATCGTGGCTTGGCGTAGATACAGCCTTCACCGCATCGCGAATGTGCCCGACCTTGCTCTCACTCATTTCAAGTTTTTCAGCGAGCTCGGGAATGGTGGGCGTCCGCCCCTCGCTCTCGACGAACTTCTCAGTTGCGGCGCGAAAGCGAGAGATCATCTCGACCATGTAAGCCGGAATGTGAATGGGTTTGTCGCTGTTGATCAGGCTGCGCTTGATGGCTTGCTTGATCCACCACGAGGCGTACGTACTGAACCGTGTGTTCTGATCCGGATCGAAACACTCGACGGCGCGAATGAGCCCGAGATTACCTTCGTTAATCAGATCGTTGAGCGGCACGCCGCGTTTGGCGTATTTCTTGGCGATGTTGACCACGAGGCGAAGGTTGGACTTGACCATCCGCTCCCGCGCTGCCGCGGCCTCACCCTCAGCCTCCTCACGCTCAGGCAGGGACAACTCGCCCTTACCAAAGCGCTCGGCGGCGAACTGACCGTTGCGCACGATCGTCGCCAGCTCCTTCTCCTCGTCGGCTGTAAGGAGTGCCGCTTCGTTGATCTTTCGCAAGTAAACCTGAAGGTCAGTATCGACAGCGATGGTTCCAGTCCTCCGAGCCGTGTGATACCTGCGATCGAACAAATCCGATCGCAGCGACTCAGTCAGGCGTCGGACGGAGTCTGTTCGGCGCCGTCGGTTTCCGCCGGCGCATCATCGTTGGTCGCATCCGCCGCCGTACTCGCCTCGGCGGCTTCCGGTTCAGCGGCTGCGTCATCCGCAGTCGCGGTCGCGGCTTGCTCCGCCGCGACTTCATCCGGCTTGTCCAGCTTTTCCGGCGTTTCGGCTCCCGGCGCCGCGGGGGTTGCGTCTTGCGACGTACCCATGAGTAACGCGGAAAGGTCATCACCCGCCGGCTCCAGACCGCCACGGCGTACCTTACCTTCGTCCTTCGCAGCCTCCGCGTCCTGCTCCACAGACCATTCCGCACGCTTCTTCGACAGACCGATCTTTCGCTCGACCGGATCGACACGCAGAATCTTGACTTGCAGCTTGTCTCCGAGCGTCACCTCGGAATGCGGATCCTCTACCTTGTGATCGGCTAATTCGCTGACGTGCAAAAGCCCTTCCAAGTCTTCTTCCAGTTCGACGAAGACGCCGAAGTTCGTGATCTTGGTTACCGTACCCTCCACGATTTGACCAGGGATGTAGTTTTCTGGGACCGCACGCGCCCACGGGTCTTCGTGCAACTGTTTCAGACCAAGTGCGATTCGCTGCTTGTCTTCCTCAACCTTCAGCACGACGCAGTCGATGCTGTCACCCTTCTTAAGCATCTCCGAGGGATGGCTTATTTTCTTGGTCCAACTCATGTCCGAAACGTGCAACAATCCGTCGATGCCTTCTTCGACCTCAACGAACGCCCCATAATTGGTCAAGTTGCGTACGCGGCCGGTGATCTTCGTATTCGGCGGATAACGCTCAGCCACATGGCTCCAAGGATTCTCTTGGGTCTGCTTGATACCGAGTGAAATCTCTTGTTTATCCTTGTTGATCTCAAGCACGACGACCTCAACAGAGTCGCCGACGGAGATGAGCTCCGATGGGTGCGTGATGCGTCGCGTCCAACTCATTTCGCTGATGTGGACCAGTCCCTCGACGCCGCTCGAAATCTTCACGAACGCGCCGTAGTTCACGATGTTGACCACTTCGCCAACGAGCTTGGAACCCGGTGCGTAGGTAGCTTCAACTTCTTCCCACGGGTTGGGCCGGAGTTGCTTGAGACCAAGGGCAATTTTTTCCTTCTCGCGATCGATATTGAGAATCTTGATTTCGATCTCTTCGTCGATCTTAACGACCTCCGACGGGTGACCGACGCGATCCCAACTCATATCTGTAATGTGCAGCAAGCCATCGATACCGCCAAGGTCGACGAACGCACCAAACCCGGCGATGTTCTTGACCATGCCCTTGCGCGTTTGACCGACTTCGATCTCCGCCATGAGTTTCTCTTTGGCGGCTGTTCGCTCCTCTTCGATCAAACGACGACGCGATATGACGATGTTGCGGCGTTCCGTATCGATCTTGAGAATTTTGGCGCTGATGGTCTTACCGATGTATTCGCCAATATCGCCGGGGCGACGAATGTCGACCTGCGACGCGGGAAGAAAGACGGGGTAGCCGATGTCTACCAACAGGCCGCCCTTGATCTTCCGCATCACTCGGCCTTCGACCGAGTCGCCTTCGTTGCGTGATTCGATAATGCGGTACCAATTGAGGATGCGGTCCGCTTTGCGCTTCGACAGAAGGATGTGGCCACTATCCGTCTCGACGTTCTCCAGCCAAACCTGAACCTCGTCGCCAGCCTCGATATCGCTCTTGTTTTCCCACTCATTGACGGCGATCAACCCCTCGCTCTTGAGCCCGACGTCAACCACGACGTCGTCTCCGGCGATGCCAATGATACGACCCTTCAGAATCGTTCCAGGGTTGAACGTCTCCTCTTCCGTCGAGATTAACAGACCTACATCTTCCTCAGCTTGGCCGGTCGCAAAGAGGGCGTCCACTTCGGCGTTGACGTCGAGGGTTTCGTTATCGAGTTCGCTTAGAAGATTGTAATCGACCATAGGACTTAGACTCTAACCACAGAAAGGGTTTGTCCGCGACGCAGACCGTAAAACGGTAGGCTGATTGGATGATCTCGTGCGGATGTGAACCAGTTGGCAACCGCCGCGGACGCAAGACACCTTGCGTCTTCTACACTGACGATCAAGAACCACGTGAATCTTATCGTTGAATCAGTGCGGTCGCTATCCCCCGAACCGCAAAACTTCATATTTCCCTATCTCGCGGCGACAGCGCTCGACAACCCCCGCGCTTACTGCGATCGCGAGACTGTAGGACGAGTGTGGCACCAGCTCCCCGCCGACGATCCATCGGTACATCTATCCCAGGGGCCATGCCGGTCTTGACCACAGACTGCGCAATCTCCACTCGAAGCTTCGGTGTGATCTACAGAAAGCATTGCGACCAGGCCCATCATTCGCCGGGCCGCTTCGCAAGAGAAATGGGAACTGCGGGACGCCACATAGTTACTAGATGACGCTGACCTTCCGGACCCCGTTTCTGCGCTTGCGATTGATGATCTTTCGTCCGCCAACCGTGCGCATGCGGGCTCGGAACCCCTGCTTCCGCGCTCGTTTGATTCTGCTGTTACGCCTTGGGTAGTGCATGGCTTACCCGTTCCCTACTAGTGGTTGTAGGTGAACCGAATCGTCGCTTCGACGGTCCGCACCTTGTGACTGCAACCGATGACCAACGCGACGCTACCGCCGCGACAGCGTACAAGCCCGGAATCCAACACTTGGACTCAACTCACAGGCCCGGCCGAGCGGAGAAATATAGCACGACCCACGCGAACATGCAAATCCATTGCCAAAAACAGTGGACGACGGGTGCGTGGCACAATCGGCGGGCAGCCGTCAGAACCCGAAACGCCAGCGCCGGGTATTGGGCGGTCGATCATGCATGTTGGGACCCGCGCAGCGGCTTCGACGTGGGTCGCGTTCCTATCGTGGCCTTATCCGCCGGCCCGCGCAAGATCGATGATGTCATCCACGCCACGCGAACCGAAGTCCTGCACACTACCATCAACCCACCGGACCTTCACCGAATCGACGCGTGCCGCAGACCCCAACCCGAAGTGGACGCGAGGATCATTGCTGGCGCAATAGCTCGAACCGGTTCGGACTTCACGCACCAACGTTCGCCCGCCAACGCGAATCTCGACCCGGGCGCCGATGGCCATCGAGCCGTGCCGGTTCACCACACGAAAAACGATCCAATGGTTGCGCTCACCCACGCGGTTTTCCAGAAGGTATGGCTGAGCGTCGCGGTTGGCGACCAGAATGTCTACGTCGCCGTCGTTGTCCAAGTCGGCGAACGCCGCCCCACGGCTTGTGTGCACGAGCTGCGTTTCGGTCCCGCCTCTCGGCAACACCTCGCGGAAGGTCAGATCGCCTGTCCCACGGAAGAGCAAGTTTGGCTCGGCGTAGGGGTCGCGCGACACGTCTACTTGGGGATCAAGCGTGACCCGCACGCGCCCGTTCGCGACGTACATGTCCATAAAACCATCGTTGTCCAGGTCCACAATCGCCGTCCCGAACCCCGTGAACGGAAAGCTGTCGGACAGCCCGAGGGCGGACGTGCGATCGCTGAAATACCCGCCGTCGTTCACGTAGAGGGTGTTGGTCTGAGCTTCGAAGTGGGTCATTAGCAAATCGAGGTCACCGTCGGCGTCGAAGTCACGTGCGTCGATGCCCATCCCCGCCTCAGCCGCACCCATCTCGCTATAGGCGGCGCCGCGCTCAATCGCGCGATCCACAAACGTCCCATCCCCTTGATTCATCCAAAGTTGATTGGCCGTCATGTCGTTGGCGACCACAATGTCGGTCCATCCGTCGTTGTCCACATCCGCACAAACAACGCCGAGCCCGTTTCCAAAGACCGCCGCAACGCCGGACGCTCGCGTCACGTCCGTGAACGTGCCGTCACCGTTGTTGCGGTAGAGCACGTCGGGATGAGGCCTGCCGATTTCCAGAGGTCCACAGTATCCCCTGCGGCCGAGCGGCGAAAAACAGTTCGACTCCTGCGTCATTACATCACGAAGATAGTTGACGACGAAAAGGTCCAGATCTCCGTCTCGGTCGTAGTCGACGAACGCCGCGCTCGTGCCGAATCCGTCGTCGCCGACACCAGCCTGCTCCGTAACGTCCGTGAACGTGCCGTTGCCGTTGTTGCGGTAGAGCACGTTGGCGCCCGCGTTGGTCACGTAGATATCCGTTCGACCATCGTTGTCGAAATCGCCGCACGTACACCCCATACCATACGCCTTGTCACCGACTCCAGCCTGACCCGTAACATCGACGAACCTACCGTCGCCGAGGTTTCTGAACAGTTGATTGCCCGGAGTGTTCGGGTCGGCGCCCAAGACGCGCCCGCCTTGTACGAAATAGACGTCGAGATAGCCGTCGAAGTCGAAGTCGAGGACTCCCACGCCGCCCGAGAAAATCTCCGGCATGTAGAATCCGTCGTCGTGGCCGGACACATGTCGGAAGGTGAGCCCGCGCTCCTCAGCCACCTCGTCGAACCATTGGCCGGCGGTGCTGCGATTTATGCTTGCATCCGCAACGGTGGACGGCGCGCGATCGCGTGCGTAGTCCCACGCGAGCATACCCAGCCCGAGCACACCGAAGGCGATGCCTACAACCGACATGTTCAAACGCCGACGCTTTGGCGGCTTCTTGGGCTCGCGGTTCCCAGCGTCGCCGGACCGCGAACGCTTGCGTTGTGATCGAGATCGAGAAGCCATGAACTCATTCAACCCCAGTGTGTCGCCACGTCTCAGATCGTGTGCGAGAATCCTCCTACCGAGCCGCGGCCGTGAGGAAGCGTTCTTCGGCTGTCGCGACCGATGTTCAATCGTCCGCTCCGTCACGCGCGCGGCTCGGTAAACTCGTCACTCGATGTGCGACCGAGCGCTACCGCTCCGCCCGCCGTCGATCAATATCTCGCAGGGCGTTGATAATGCGCGGCTGCCCCGGCGCCAGCGCCAGCGCCGCGCGAAGTGCCACGGCGGCGTCATCCAACCGTCCAACCTCCGCATAACTCATGCCCAAATTGAAGTGTACCGTAACGGATCGCGGATCGAGCGCCCGCACGGTTTCCAACGCCTCGATCGCCCGATCCCACTGGCCCGACGCCACCAACAACTGAGCGAGCTGGACATAAACACTACGCTTCGTTTCGGGAAGCTCAGCGGCGCGGCTGAGCGCGTCGATCGCCTCCGCAGATCGCCCCATACGCGCCAGAATGGTTCCCTTGACGTGGAACGGCCACGCCTTGTTCGGCGCTAGATCGGTAGCCTGCTCGATATGGTCTAACGCCTCGCCAAGTCGTCCGCGATCCCGCGCGATCTCCGCCATGTGCGTGTGGGCACGGAAGTCCGCGCGACCGGTGGCCAGCGCACGTTGCAAGACGACCTCAGCTTCATCGTCGCGCCGCGCCGAAAGGTATAGCCACGCCAGGGTGGTGAGCACCTCCGGATCGTCCGAATGGTTCAGGGCGAGTTGTTCCATCAAACCGATGGCCGTTGGGCGCCGACCCGTGGCGTTGAGGATTACCGCCCGAAGAATCGTGGCCGTCCGCCCGACAATCGCCGCAGGAATCTCGGCAAGCCAAGGGTCCGCAACATGTACGGATCCGGCGTTTTGACCCCGCGCGAACTGCTCCGCTGATCGCGCCTTGTCACCGAGCTTGGCGTACGCCCGACCGAGAAGGTAGTGGGCCATGTTGCAGCGGGCGTCGACTTGGAGGGCTCGGTTGAGTAACTCGATCGCCTCCGCCACATCACCAGAAGCAAGACGCGACTGCCCCAAACCGACGTATCCCGCCGACTCCGTGGGTCGCAAACGCATGACGGTCTCAAACGCCTGAGCGGCTTCGACGAAGTCGTTGCGATGCAGCAGCGCCCAACCCAATCGGTCGTGCGCCGGCGCGAAGTCCGGCTCAACCGCCACAACCGCCCGGAGTTCCGACTCAACATCCGCAGTGATCCCGCGATCGAACCCGAGAACGGCTGCAAAGTATGACCACTTAGCGTGGGCACCGGCGAGTTTCGCAGCGGATTCATAGCACCGCAGCGCCAACCCGAACAAACCGTGCGCCTCATAGAGTAGGCCAAGCTGTCCCATCGCAACGGCGTTCGTTGGCTGGTTGCGCACTGCATCCACATGCGCGCGAATAGCCTGCGCAAGCTCGGGTTCGAGATCGGAAAGATCATCAGGTATGGGGATCGCGGCGGCGGGCTCGACAACAGATTCGATCGGGGCGCCGGTGGTATCGGATTCGGCGGTTCGGACGAACGGGGTAAGCATCCGCCAGGCACCCGCACAAAAAACCAACAGGCCGAAGATCAAGAACCATCGTCCCGCGCGCGGTGGTGATGCTTCCGTCGTCGGCGGGCTACACCCCTTCGCCGACCCGCCTCCCGTCTTGCGAGCGCGTTGACTCAAGAGCAACTCCCAAAATCGAGCGGATACATCGTTTCGACGACTCGCCGCGTCGACCTCCGCACAGTCTATGAGCACTTGCAGTTCGTGTGTAGCGGGAACCACGGCGATCGGCTCACGGAACGCGGGACGGGTCCAACAGGACCGATAACGCATCAAGCTAGTGCCGTTTCCAGAAAGGTCGTTTTGCTTTCTTCTCCCTAACGAGGGGGCGATTACGGGGGGGGGTTCTTCGGTCAGCAAGTAACCTCTCCCGGCCACTCCTTGTACAGGAGGTGACGGAGATGTGGCACGACCCTATCGGAAACGGCATTAGCGCTCCATGCGCCGGTCCCGCCGCTCGCATGTCGGTACTTGTCGATCCGGCCATGATCAGGCACAGATGGACTTGACAACGCTATCATTATGATATATCTTCAATATAGATTCGCGATCATCTTACTTGGAGGAATAGTCATGCAGACACGCGAAATAGAAAGATCGGCATTGAATGGTTGGGCGGTAGTTGTTGCGTTAGTACTTTCCGGTGTCGCCCTCGGTTGCGGGGAAGTCCTAGTACTCAGGGCGACAATTCCGACGATGTCCGGGTCACAGCCGGACATCGCCGGCAGTATCGTGGCCACCGCGATAGCCCTGCTTATGCTGCTTTGGTTGTTCTGCTGCTTCGGGTTCTTCACGCTTCAGCCCAACGTGGCTGGCGTCCTTGTGCTGTTTGGCAAGTACAAGGGCACGGTCGGCAAGAGCGGATTCCACTGGGCCAATCCGCTGATGCTCAAGAAGAAGGTCTCGGTCCGAGCGAGAAACCTCAACGGTCATCAGATCAAAGTCAACGACCGTCGAGGTAACCCGATCGAGATTGCAGTCGTTGCGGTGTGGCGGGTGTCAGACACCGCCCGCGCGATCTTCGATGTGGACGAGTTTGAAGATTACATGCGTGTGCAGAGTGAGGCCGCACTTCGCCACCTGGCTATGGCGTATTCTTACGACACGTTCGAAGACGACACCATCACGCTACGCGGGAGCATCGACGAAGTATCCCAAACGCTCCAAAAAGAGGTTCAGGAGCGCGTGGCGCGAGCGGGCATCGCCGTCGAAGAGGCTCGTATCAGCCATCTCGCGTATGCGCCGGAAATCGCCGGGGCCATGCTTCAGCGGCAGCAGGCGGAGGCCATTGTCTCAGCCCGCAGCAAAATCGTCGAAGGGGCGGTCGGAATGGTGGAAATGGCGTTGGCGAAACTCGAGGAGCACCAGACGGTCGTGCTCGATGAGGAGCGCAAGGTGGCCATGATTTCCAACCTGCTTGTTGTCTTGTGCGGGCAAGAACACGCCCAACCGATCGTCAACACGGGTACGTTGTATACGTAGAACCCCGAGAGTCGTTCACGGTCGCGCCACGGCTCCTGGAACGTGTGCGAGAAGACGCATCAAGGGTTTGCGATGAACGGAGCCGCGCCCGTGTGGAAGCGGTTCTTACCCGCGAGCCCGGACCGCTTCCTCACGGTCGCGGCTCGGCAAGAGGTTTCTCGGGCGTTGCGACGCGTTTGATCTGATCATGCACTCACCGAATGGTACGTGGCCATGGCTCAGCGGAAATCTTATCTATTGCGTCTTCCGGCGGAACTCTTGGACGATCTGAGCGGATGGGCGAAGGACGAACTGCGAAGTCTCAACGCGCAGATCGAGTACGTGCTCCGCGATGCCATTCGCAAAAGGAGCGGCCGTCCGCCGGTCGACGACGAACCCAATCCGGCCGACGAATCCGATCCTGACGCGACGACGCCTTCCGAAACACCGCCACCACCGAGCGAACCGTAACGCCTCGCGCTTAGTCCCACCGAGCCTCGCTACGCCTCCGCTGGACGTAACCACGGTACACACCTCGATCTACCGATGCATCTTCACAGGCGACTATTGACAGCCGGACGGAGTTCCCGGAACATCTTTCGCACCGCTGGCGGCGTACCCAAGTGGACTAAGGGGGCGGATTGCAAATCCGTTACCGTGGGTTCGAATCCCACCGCCGCCTATCTTCTAAACAATTGATTCACAAACACTTACGTTAACCACCGAATGTCGGCGAACAGTAGCAGCTTCCGACTTGCTACCGCGATCAGCCACAGGCTCCGCCCTGAACGGCTCTAAAGGGCAGCCGTACCCTGCGCATTGCACATCTAAGCTGCGCACAGGGTATATGACGAACGCTCCCTGGCCAACCCAGGTCGCTCGTTTGAGCGGGTTGGAGGGAGCGTCTGTCGGAACAGGGTTAAAATGTCCATCGAACCGGGTTCAAACCCGGTTCGGCTCTGCGCCAATCGGCGTCCTACGTGGCTCCCAAGTGGGCCTCTTTGGCGCAGGTAGCCTGGCGCCGTTCGGTCATATCCTTGAGCACCCGGATCACCTGCCCGGCTCGCTTAGCCGTCAGTAGATCGCGAGGTTGCTCCGCGTCAAAGTTCTTTTGCAGCCATGCCACACCCACGGCCATGTTGCCGAAGTGCTCGCGTAGCAGGCGGGTTATCTGCTCTTCGTGGTCCGGTGCGATCATCCGCGTGGCGTCGGTCTTGTGCCGTCGCCTGGCGAACGGGGCGGGTTTGGTGCCTGGTGCGTGCTTTAGCGATCCACCGCCCAGGCGACCGATACAGACGCTCGCCTGCCCGGCTGAGAGCAGCGTGGTGCTCTCCACGCCGATCGCCGAATGCAATTCCGCATCCGACCAGCCAAGGCGACGCTTGAGCTGATGGAGCACCTGTCGTTGTCGTGCGGTGCTCGATCCTGATTGTGTTCGGAGGGTTGCCACCATCGTCTACACCGCTCGTTTCATGCCCGACGCTTCGGCCATCACCTCTTCGATGCGTCCGGCGTCTTCGTGCCCCATCGACAGGTCTTCCACGTCGCAGAGAATGTCGACCGTGATTCGTTCACTACCCTTCGCAAACGCCACCTTGCACGCAAGGTAGAGACAGACCAGGGCTTTGCCGATCCCACCCATGCCAAGCGTGGAAGCGCGACCTTGCAGCCACTTGACCGCGTCCTTGTCGACGTGCAGCTTGAGTTGCGATCGATCAATCAAGCGGCGAATGTCGGCTACAGAGAACAGCGGCTCGGGATTGTCACCGCGTGTACGTTCGGTTAGGTCGCGACGGATTACGATTCGCGCCGCGAGCTGGTCGGTCACTTCGCAGAATTCACCGACCTGGCGGAAGCCCAGCTTCGCATAGATCGTCGGCTTACCAGACATGAGAACAGGGCAGCCGGTTTGGTCGTGCAGATCGCGAATCATTTCGAGCGTGCGGTAAGCGACGCGCTCAACTTCATCGAACACGACCATCCTCTTCGTGCCCTCCAGCCTCTTGACCACGCGACGGAACACCGTGTCAAACGTTCCGTTCGTACTCAGTTCAAAGCGTGCCGCGATCGCCCGACAGAGTGCGAACGGACGCACCAGCGTTTCATCGACGCGGATCAAGACCGGGTCGCCGAACCGCTGATCGCCCTCGACCGCTTTGAGGGTGAACGTCTTTCCAATGTGCGAAGGCCCGAAGACCACGCCGATCTTGCACGTCTCCGCGACAATTCCGGCCACGCTTAGAATCTCGCGGGCGACCGAAGTCTCGACCCACTCGCGGTTGTGGACGATGTTCTCACGCCGTGCGGCCAACTCCAACCAGTTGTGCAGCTTTACGAGCTGGGCGTCTGACGTGTGGCCTTTGTACTGTAGCCGCAGCACTTCGCTGATCGTCGTCGTCGAGATACCGACCTCACGTGCCACGCTCGCTTGCGTGATGCGGTGCTCATCGAGGAACTTGCGCACACGCTCGGTGATATCTGTCCGTTGATTCGGCTTGAGTGACTGGTCTTCGTTTAGCATCCTTGCCGTCCGTGCGACGCGAGCGTCCTGATCCAACAGCTCAAAGGCCCGGTCGTCTTTATTCTGTTCGTTCATGCTGATTCCCCGAGACCAGACTCAAGAGGTCTAGCCGTGGTGTCTCAGCGTCCCTGCCATCATTCCCGCCGCAGCCATCCATGGGCGACGCATCATCCTTCGTCAACGATATGTTCGGTGTGATCAAATCCAGCGTGTCCGTGCGACGCTTGGGTTGCGTCTCCGGCTCGCTTCGGTGGTAGTTGAAGCCCATCGCATCCGCCGCGTGCAACAGGTCGGTCGACCGCCGATCCGTTCGCGTACCCTTGGATCGTGGCGCCGCCGCCTGCTGGGCACACCCTTCGAAGCCCGTGCGGACGGGTACGATTTGTGCGTTGCTGCCCTGATCGGTGCCGGTTGCTCGCAGCTCTTCGGCACGCTCGCGCCGCTTCGCGGCCAGCTCTTGCGACGCCGTTCGTGTTCGTGATACCGACTCACGCTGCGCCTTGTGCATCACCTTGCGACGGCGTCCGACGGTGGCGTTGGCGTCGCGTAGATCGTCAACCGTGGCCATGGGGCTGATTCGCTCGTTGGCGTCCAGACGCCCAACGAACCGCCGGTTATCCCGCTCCGCTGTGAACGCATAGCAGACCGACAGCTCACTTGGATCGATCGTAATGAACACGTCGCGGCCGATGTACTTATAGATCGCGGGGCAACCGGCGCCGTACCGCATCCGCGTCCCGCCGATCTTGAACGCCACACCCTGCGGACCGACGCGGTAGACGCCGCGCGATTGCATCAAAGCCAGCAGCTCAGCGTCACCGGCCCGGCGCAAGCTGGTCGCGGTGTTCCACACTTCGATCGGTGTTCGCCCGCCCATATCGTCCGCAGTGTGTGACGTGTGGTGGTAGTCGTCGATCCAGTCGGCCACGGCTTGCTTGGCGTCGTCCAGCGTGGGCACTGCGGACGTGTCGACGAACCTAAGCACGGCGATGCGCTTCCAGTCGCGGCCGTGTTTCTTGCGGAGTCGTCGCTTTTGCGCCGACGTGTAACCACGCCGGATCGCTTCGAGGCATTCCGGCTTGTTGAACGCGCTGTTGCCGCAGTAGGTGGCCATCGTCTTGCCGCAGCGTCCCTCGAAGGTGCCGAACCAACGTTCAGTCGTGCCCTTGCTCCATGGCGCGTACGGGATAGCGAACACCGTGCTTATGCCCAGCTCTTCGGTGATGCCGACGAACCGAGAATCCACACACTCGACCAAGTCGCTATCGCGTCGCAGCACCTTACGCCAGTCGGCGCCGTGCTCGCGGCGCAGCCGGTCGCGCGTGGCTTTCGTGACGCCGGTCAACAACCGGCTCGCAAAATCCTTGCCGTTATCGATCCGAAGCGATTCGGGGATGGCGTATCTCTTGAAGGCGTTGAGGTAGCACGCAACAATGGCATCGGTGTGCGGGCTGACGCCAAGGTGGTGACCGCAGATCATCCGCGACCGCAAGTCTTGAACGACCGTAAGCCATGGCCTCAGTTGCGTACCTTCATGCTCGATCCAGAAGTCGCATATATGATGGTCGGTCTGGTACATCGCGCCCGGCTCGATCAACGTGTAGTCGATTTCGTGGTAGGGCATGAAGCGACGACACCAAGCGTCGGTTCCATGGCGTAGTAGATACGTGGTCGATTGATCGTCGTACCGACGCAACCATTCACGCGTAGCCGAGTATGACGCCGGCCATGCCCACCGTTCGGCTCGGGCTTCGTGCACCGTGACTTCATGGCACACCCGCACGCTCTGTCGTGATTCGGTGTGGTACAGCCGATAGAAGTAGTCGATCGCATGAAGGTCACGATTGCCCGATGAACCCTTGTCATCACCGGTACGACCGTTCGATGAAGCCAACGAGCGACCGTCGATCAATCCGGCGATGCCGCGTATCTGTCCATCCGCCCCGCGAGCCTCATACGCCCGTCGCCACACCTGCAATGAACGATGGCTGATTGCGAAGTCGTCCGCGTCGGCTTCCCGTGCTTCCGACGCCACCTGATCGGCGAGCGTTTTCTCCGTCACGTCGGACGATCGGCGCCGCTGACATGCGACGTTCCAACGACGAAGCCAGAACGCTTTGCGGTAGGCCGATTCGACCTGGTGTTTGGGGAAGCGTTCCAGTAGCGACACCCGGTCTTTATCGTCGCGCGTGTTTCGGTCGATCGATCGGGCAAGCCGCGCGTCGAATCTGCGGCTCAAGTGCCAAACGGAACGTTTACCATCACCGGTCGGCGCCTTGACCGCCAGCGACGGTCGGCCGGTTCGCCGGGCCTTCGCTTCCTCAGCCTGGCAACGGAACTGCCAGCTTCGCAACGACTCGCCCGTGATCCGCACAGCCTCATTGATCGGCAACCACTGGTCGCAATCGCTAATCGATTCGACTTGTTGGCGGATCGCAGTGGCCATGCCTATGGTTCGCTCCGTCGGCGAAGTTGGTCCTCCGGGACGAAGGCGCGAGCCCGTTGGCTTGCGGCATCGGGACCTATGATCTTCGCATTTCGAAAATCGTTGAAGACGTTGATCGGCGAGTCGGCCGGTCGCGTACCCAGGCCTTTGCTCCGATCCAACGTCGGTATCAACCTAAGGACGACTTCATCGGTCGCGGAGATTTCAGGGGGCGTAATGGCGCGGGTCTCTCCCTCACCGGCATCGATTTGCAAAGACTCGCTGTTGTCGCGACGTTGAATCAGCGGCGACCGGGCT
>JAJDDY010000089.1 GCA_029260075.1 Phycisphaerae bacterium | reverse complement strand
TGTGTGTACTTTGGCCATCTTGAGTTGATTCGCCACAGCTTCCTCCTTTCGGAGGAACAGACTCGTGGCGAACCCACGTCTCCTCAAAATGGCCGGTTTTCACCCGCCCCTTACTGGCCGGTTTTGCCCGCCCCCTGACACAGAAGAATATTCTCATACTCGGTGGCGCCTCAGTCCACGCGAGTCACTCCCTGACAACGACGCCAACATAAACATCCTCGGGCCATCGAAATTGCGTTTGCCTTTGGTGTAACAACCGGTATACGTTTTAGATGGGCAGCGCGCGCGGAGCTCCTGGTGCCATCGACAACCGCGCTTCGGGGGTATGGATACCACCGACAGCCGGTCTCTCGCGGCTCTTACCATAGCAAACTGTTTTGGAAGTCGCCGTAGTGCGGTGCATCTCTTGGGATAGCGCAGCGCACGATCTAACCAAGTGACTGCGACGGAAAGACACGGAGGTCAAGTATGAACATCGAACTTCGGCCATTGGCTGACGTCAAACCGTACGAGAACAATCCACGCATCAACAATGCGGCGGTTGACGCAGTGGCGCGGTCAATCCGGGAATTCGGATTCCGTCAACCCATTGTCGTAGACAAGACGGGCGTCATCGTGGCAGGCCACACGCGATGGAAAGCGGCCAAGACGCTCGGACTAACGAACGTGCCGGTCCATGTGGCCAAAGATCTGACGGCGGCGCAAGCCAAGGCCTACCGCATCGCGGACAACCAAACCGCAACGCTCGCCGAGTGGGACTTCGACATGCTACCCATCGAGCTGTCTGATCTACAAGCCATGGACGTCAATTTCGATCTCCTTGGTTTCTCCTCCGAGGAACTGGAGAAGATTCTCGGCGCGGGCGTTCACGGCAACGACGGACTAACCGACGCTGACATCGTGCCCGAGCCGCCGGACGAGGCGACCACGCAAGTCGGCGACCTATGGATACTCGGCGACCACCGATTGCTCTGCGGGGACTCATCGAAACCGGAGGACGTGGATCGAGTGCTCGGTAACGAGGTCATCCACCTGGTCAACATGGACCCGCCATACAACGTGAAGGTAGAGCCGCGCAGCAACAACGCAATCGCTGCGGGCGTGACGTCCTTCTCTTCGAGCAAGACGAACAAGAACAATCGCTCCACAAACGGGAAGAACAAGAAGCAGCGCACACATAGCCACCACCAATCGTTCGACTTGGCTCGGGGCAAGAGCAAGGCAACGGCCACGCATAAGAAGATGCGCGCCAGAGATCGGCCGCTGGAGAACGACTTCCTATCCGACGAGGCGTTCGTACTACTTCTTCGCGCCTGGTTCGGCAACGCCGCGCGCGTGCTCGTCCCGGGACGTGGTTTCTACATCTGGGGCGGCTATGCCAACTGCGCCAACTATCCGGCTGCACTTGCGGAGTCCGGACTCTACTTCTCGCAGGCTGTCATCTGGGTCAAGGAGCATCCTGTTCTTACACGCAAAGACTTCATGGGCAACCATGAGTGGTGCTTCTATGGATGGAAAGAAGGCGCAGCGCACTACTTCACCCCAGAGATCTGTAACGCCACGGACGTTTGGTCGGTAAAGAAGATCAACCCGCAGAGCATGGTCCACCTAACAGAGAAGCCTGTAGAACTCGCTACACGTGCGATGATGTACTCGTCGAAACCCGGAGAGCATGTGCTGGATCTCTTTGGCGGTAGCGGCTCGACATTGATCGCCGCCGAGCAAGCCGGACGGCGCGCGTTCCTATTGGAACTCGATACACTCTATTGCGACGTGATCGTTGAGCGATGGGAACAGTTCACGGGCAGAAGGGCGGAGCGAGAGTGCCAAGCCGTGGCATAATGTATTCGGATGATGTGTTGTCGTGCCAGCATTCCGCTTGTGATTCAGCGCAACATCGCCCGGAAAATCTCTTGGTTCCTCCGTGGCGCACGGCACTTCCGCGGGTCTCGCCATCGAGCAACTTTTATGCACAAGGCATAGTTTTTTGCGAGTAAGTAAGAATGACAACGTCCCGAAAAGCATCGCCCCGGCGTGCCCCGCGTAAGGCGCCGGCCGCCCGGGCGAAGCACACCGACGCAGCGTCCCGCGTGGACGGCGATCTGGTGGCCCGGGCTTACCGCAAGGTCATGGACCGCCAGGAGCTGACCCGAAGCGAACGCGATGCGCTCAAGCGGCACGAGAAACAGAAGGAAGAGCGGCTTCGCTGGGAATACTACCGCTCGATCCCCCAAAAGCACTGGCGGGAGATGTCGGGGCGGCAGGCAAAGGTGATCAACGAACAGGCGGCCCGATACGGCATCCCGTTCGTAGGCGCACGAATCGACTTACCCGCCGTCGTGCAGAGCCTTCACGATTTCCTCGCCGAGAACGCCCTGAAGCTGGCCCGTAACGACGACGAAATGCTGCACGGCCCTGGAAGCCCGGCGCTGGAACGATACCGCGAGGAACGGGCCGCCCTCGCCCGGCTCGATCGCAAGGAGCGAGAAGGCGGGCTCTTGCCGCGTGACGAGGTTCGGGAATGTCTGGCCTGCATCGCGGCCATCCTTCGGGAAGCAGGTGAAGCGTTACAGCGGCGGTTCGGCGACGCCGCAGTCGAGCTTTTTTACGAAGCACTGGACGATGCCGACCGTGAGATCGAGCGCTCGCTGGTAAGACCCGATGAGGTTCGAGAAGACGCAACACCCAACGCGAGCTGATCTGCGGTACTTCCTGGCGCAGGCCCGGCCTCGCGTTCTGCGGACCATGCGCGCGTTCGCCGAGCAAGAGATCATCATCCCCGACGGTCCGTACGCCGGCCGTCGCTTTAGCTGCGCGCCAGCCCTACACGGCGCTTTGGTTCTCCGAAGTTGATTCGGGCCAATGGTCCCGGTGCGTGGCCACCGGCCCCACCCAGTCGGGCAAGACCCTATCGTGCTTTGTGATACCCTTGCTGTACCACCTCTTCGAGGTTCAAGAAACGGTGATCTGTGGCCTACCGGACATGGACATGGCGGGCGACAAGTGGCGCGAGGATCTGCTTCCGGCGATCGAGCGGTCCGTCTACCGCGACTTGCTCCCGCGGCGAGGCGGCGGTAGCCGGGGTGGCCGGTAGCACCGATGGTGAGACCATGACGCCCGAGCAGGTGTGGATCGACTCCGGATACATGACGCATGTGGTCTATGCGTTTTGCAGGGAATCCGGCAGTGGGTTCTTACCAGCCATAGGTCGCGGGGTCGCTCAGCAAACGCGCCAGTGGACCGACCGAGCGAAGCACACAGGTGCTGTTGTCAAGCAGGTCGGAGAAGGCTTTCACATTAGCCGATTGCCAACCGAAAGGCTCCTACTTGTGGAGGTCAACGCCGACCATTGGAAGACCTGGGTGCATCAGCGGTTGAGCACGCCGCTCGGTAAGCCTGGCGCTATGTCGCTCTTCCACGCGGCTCCGCAGGAACATCTCACGCTGGCCAAGCATCTTACCGCCGAAACCAAGAACGAAGAGTTCGTGGCCGGCAAGGGTGTGGTCGTCAAGTGGGAGCGCGTTCGACGGCAGAACCACTGGTTCGATGCGTTGTACAACGCGTGCGCCGCGGGCTATCTGTGCGGCGTTCGGCTCGTAGGGGAGACGTGCGACGCGCCAAACAGAAAGCAGACCGGGCAGGGGATGGGGCATGGGCTTGCCCGGCCCGACGGTCGACCGTGGATCGATCCCGATCGGTTGCGCGAAATGAGTGAACGGTTGATGCGATGACGCGGTCCTTAGGACAATGCGACCTCTCAGGTGCCACTTGGCAGGGGGACTCGACGTCCGTGTCCACCTATAAGGGTAGTGACGACGATTGCGCATGTGACGTGGATCGGGTAGGACTCGAAGTGTTGGACAATTGAGTCCAACGAGACTGTGGGATCGGTCATCGGGAATCCTTTCCGTAAGCAATACTTGCCTGTCCATTCGGCAAGCCTGCAATAGGAATACCCGATCGAATCGCATCGCGCCAGACTCCGCAAACTACCCAATTATGCGCACTGGCCCTGGGCACCGTACGCCGCGACTGGCGCCGGTTGCAGCGAAATGGCCCGGAGCAAGGGCCGCTTTGCGTGGATGCCTCGCCGGAGGGATGTGAGAGAGGAACAGGATTATCCGCGCGATCGATTCGTTGATGGAAGACTCGCGTCTGAGATACCGTGCATCGCCTCACACGGAGAACTCCACGGCAATGGCATTGCATCACATACACCATAAACCCGCAAAGGTTGGATATATCCGCCACTTCGAGACGGATGTGCGGGTTGAAGATTGTCGTCAAATCGGGCAGCCAACGTCATAGAGCTCAGGATGAAGCATGGCGTTGGCAATGGTGGATGACTTCGGGGACCTATGGTTTCAATCGGCGAACTGCACGTCGAATTCGGCTAGCGCGCGTCGCACCTCCGACAATACTAGAGATTTCGCCTTGTAGATTTGGTTCGGTGTCGTATCGAAAATCTCACTGACGTCACCTACGTTTTTCTCTTCAATGATGAGTAAGTGGAAGATTTGGTAAGCCCGCTGCGGCGCTCGCGCACGAGCCTGTTCGAGGCAGAACGCCAACCGCGCGTTGTGCCATTCTGTGTCCCATGCACGGTTCATATTTTCGGTCGCGACGGCGTCATCGAGACGCGATCCACCTGCGACAGCATGGTGTCGGCGATGAGCGTCTATAGTCTTGTTGATGACGAGTTTTCGCAACCAACTGCGGAATCGCCCTCGACTCGGCTGATAGTCGTACGATTTGATCTTGCGCGAAATGACTTCCAAGACTTGCGACCGAATCTCTTCGGCGCTGTCGTGCGACAACCCACGCCGGCGCGCGTATCGATATAGCAGTGGCGAGTAAAGGTCAAAGAATGTGCGCCAAGCAGTTCGATCCTGCTTATCCCGAATCCGAACGATCAAACTCTCGCGCGTGCTGTCCATGAACTCCGCTCAGGCCGAGGACTGATTCGCGCCGGCCATTTGCTGGATCGACCACGCCGTACTAACCTAGCTCAACAAATCCTATCGTATGTCCTTTGGCTACTTTTCGCCAATCAACGGGCTGAACGGAGCCTACAGAAACGACGGTCGAGCGACGACGATGAAACACTGTCCCGACATAATCGAGCTGGAAGACTTCGTGCAGGGGAGGCTTGATGACGACTCGCGTTTACGAGTGGGCAAACACATCGAGTCTTGTGGCTTCTGTCGAGAAAAAGCGGAGGAGTGCAAGCAGGACCATGAATTAGCCAGCGAACTTCGTGGGGCCATGGTCAATACCCGCAAAATCAACACCGGACTACATGCCGATCTCGCCGGCGTGCCCTCGCGTCATCTTCCACACATCGCCGGATACAAAATCGTAGGCGTTCTCGGACAAGGCGGAATGGGCATTGTCTACGATGCCGTTCAGCAAAGCTTGGGGCGGCGTGTAGCGCTAAAGGTCTTGCCCGCTATCGTGGGCAGCATCAACCCCGACGCTGTCACGCGGTTCGAGCGAGAAGCGACGGCCGCAGCTAGGCTTCATCATCACAACATCATCCCAATCCATGATTTCGGCGAGTCGAACGATGCGTACTACTGCGCCATGGAGCTGGTCAACGGACAGTCACTCAGCGCCTTGGTCCCGAAGTTGGCGACGTTGCATGCGGACGGCACACCGCAACTAGACATAGCGAAGCTACTTCACGCGGGTGCCGATGCTGCGGTAGGTTCGAAAGGAAGTGAGCCTAAGACCCAACCAGAATCCGGCTCGGATGTCGCGCCGCCCAGCGGTTCGACGATCGGTCGGGGTCGTTTGTATTTCGAGCAGGTTGCGAGGTGGATGGCGGATGTGGCTGATGCGCTTCACTATGCGCATCAAGAGGGCATCGTTCATCGCGACATTAAGCCAGGCAATCTCCTCGTTTCGCTGAGCGGGCGTATCATGATTGCCGATTTTGGTCTGGCGAAAGATGTGACCGACGAATCTCTTACAACAACCGGTTCGCTGCTTGGCACACTTCGCTATATGAGCCCGGAGCAGGCGATGGCCAAGCGAATGCCCATCGACCATCGTACGGACATCTACTCGCTCGGCGCGACGCTCTATGAGCTGCTGACATTTCAAGCAGCCTTTTCCGCCAAGGACGACAAGGAACTGCTCGGAGCGATCATCACTCGCGAACCGAAACACCCAAGGCGTATTGTTCATTCGGTACCGAGGGATCTCGAAACCGTTTGTCTAAAGGCCATGGAAAAATCGCCCGACGCGCGATACGCCACCGCTCGTGACATGTGCGACGATCTGCGCCGCTTCATCGACGACTTGCCGCTCGCGGCACGGCGCCCTAGCCCTATCGCACGCCTCGGCAAGTTCATCAGACGCCGCAAAGCCCTGTCGGCCGCGATGCTGAGTACGATGCTGATGGTGATTGCGGGGTCGTATGGCGTGTTGCTGCGTGGACAACGCGGAGAAGCCCTCCATACGCGCATTAACGCGCTTAAGGTCGGCGCGTACGAGGCGCTCGAGGGCGGACGAAACGAAGAAGCTATCGCACGTTGTGCTGAGTTGCTCGGACTTCCCATTGCCGTCGGCGACCGGAGCTACGCTCTATACAACCGGGCCGTCGCCAGCCGGAAACTCTTCGATGAGGGCGGCGGAAAGAATCGCTCCCTAATCGACAGTGCCCTGACGGACGTTGATGAGCTGTTGGTTCTCAACGATGCCGCTTCCGACATTTGGAACATGAAGGGCGTCTTGCTCAAGATACAGGGCCGATTCCCCGAGGCGCAGGCCGCATACCAGCGCGCCCTAGAAATCAACCCAGACGATTCTGCCACCCTCGTCAACGTCGGAAACATGATCGCGGTTGTCGACGGGAACATCGAAAACGCGAAGCAGCAAATCCAAATAGCCGTCGCTAACGCAGTCAGCACGGACGCCCAGCTCGATTCCTTGCGAAGTCTCGCCGCTATTCAGCTACTCGAGCGCAACCCAGATACGTTCGCTTCGCTTGACAAGGCGATTGTGTTCAACGCAGATCACTACGCCTGCTACTTGTTGCGTGCGCGGGCGATCCTCCGGCTCCGTGGGCCTAGCGCCGCCCTGGACGCTTTCAAAGCGGCAGTCGTTGCCGACACGAAATCGGGCGCGAAACGGGCGCGCGTGCAGCGCGTGTTGGCAGAGGCAAGCCTCGCGCTGATTGATTGGGGTAGCGCTCGACGCCAGGCCGAGTTGGCCCTAGAACTTCACGGACATCAGACTGTCAACCACCTCATAGCGGCCATCGCGACGGCCAATCTCGGCGACCTGCCAGCGGCCAAGCAACATCTCGGTGCCGCTGACAAGGCCTGGCCACGCGAGCTTGCGGCGCCTGGTGACTTTGTCGCTTCCGCCGACGGCGGCGTGCTCTGGTTCGAGACCTACGACGAGCATACCTCGCTCAAGGAACAGGCCCTACAGGCCATGAATAGCCGTTCCCCCTGAAGTTACGCCGACGATCCGCCGAAGCTGGTCTCCCCTTTGACATACACGCTTCCTCCCGGACGCCAGACCTAAGAGCGTGCCTAAGAAGGGTTTCTTCAAACCGAGCCGCGACCGTAAGGGAGCGGTTTTCGGCGGGAGAGTCAGACCGCTTCCTCACGGGCGCGGCTCGGAAAACGACTCCTCAAACACGCTCCAAGCTTACCGGCGTACGTGAATTTAGGAGGCCACGTGCTTTCAATTTGGAGCGTAATGGAAAACTTGATAGGATTCGGGGAAGGTTTGGGAGAGCCCACCGTATTGCTTCATGTCAGGCCCGTCTCGGGTAGGGTTGCAAAATGAGCGCCCTTGGCCGGAACGGATTCCCAGTGAAGCAGAGGAAAAATCGATGATTCGTAGGAAAATTCAGGTGGTATTGGGCAGACTGAGAAGCATCAAGTTGAGTGTTCTAGGTATGGAGCATTCCCGGAGAAAGGAAAGCAGTATGAACGATCAGAATGGAATTTCGCGTGCGGGCCGCCGAGTGTGGATCCTCGCGATACATGCGGCACTCTTCACGGCGCCGATGGCGTCCGCAGCGATCCGTGTGGACGTATCAGCCAGCCCCAACCCCGCGAGAATCGGCGAGGCGATGGATTTGGAGTTGACGATTACGAATGACGATGCATTCACGCGTTCTGGTGTGGTAGTGACGCTGGACTTCCCAGGCGACGTTGAGGGGTTGAGCATCTCCCTTATGGGCTCCCGGTTCGACGGCACTTCTTGTCGTGAGGTTGGCAACGACAACAAGTGTACAACCGGCGAGCAAGCGCGGTTCTTGCTAGGCGATCTTGCGCCGGGTAAAGGAACCACAATCTCGATTCCGCCGCGAGTTGCTGCCGCGACCCTCGACGGAACTATCATCGACTTTGATGTCGAGGTCTTCGATGACTTGGTTTCCGAGGGGGCGGACACAGCATCAATTACTGTGAACGCAACACGTTCGTTGGACTTGGCAGTGGCTACGGATCGCGATCCGGTGCCCACGGGAGAACTGCTGACGTACACGATGGCGTACGGCGTTCTGGACGGGAGCGCAAGTATCGCCAGCCCGCGCCTTGCGTTGTCGGTTCCTACGGGAACGACGTTCGTATCGGCGACAGGCGGTGGCTCGTTGAATGCAGGTGTTGTGGAATGGCCATTCTCTACGTTCCTGAGTGGAGGAATGAGCGGCGCGGTTCGAATGACGGTCCAGGTGGATGCCGGCACGCCAGACGCTTCGATTCTCACTACGCAGGCGGTGTTCGAAAATCTGTCGGGTTCACTAGAGCGCGTTGAATACTCAACAACGACTCGCGTCCAGGCGGACAATGCTTTGGAGTTGGTGATGGTGGCGAGTCCCGATCCGGTCCGCCCAGGTGAGACGGTGGGTTTGGAATTGACGATCACTAACGACACGGGGTTACCCCGCACCGGCGTTCTCGTCACCCTGGACTTTCCAAGCGGCTTGGACAATACGCCCATTGCCCAGCTCGGCTCCTACTTCGATAGTAGGTATTGCAAGCAGGTTTCAAACGACAACCTGTGCACAAGCCGTGAGCGAGCGGGTTTCTTGCTCGGCGATCTGGCCCCGGGCGAAGGGAAAACGATCTCGATTCCGCCGCGCGTGTTTAGTGAGACGTTGAACGGAAAGGTCATCAAGTTCGACGCTTCGGTGACGGACGCCACGGGGAACACGCGTAGGACGGGAACGGTTTTCACGGTCTTGGACACTCGTTCCTTGCAGTTGGCCGTGGTCGTGGATCGTGACCCGGTGCCCACGGGCGCACTGCTGACGTACAGGCTCACGTATGGATTGGGCCAGGACAGCGGAGATGTTTCCGATGGCATCATCTCGATGGCGGTACCGAGTGGCACATGTTTCGTTTCAGCGAGTGACGGCGGAACGCTCAACGGCGACGTCGTCGAATGGTTCGTTGGCTTGATCAGTCCTGGCGGAGGTGGCGAACGACTGCTCTCTGTGCGAGCCGGTGCCGAGGAGGGCCGAATCGCGTTCGCGAGAGCACGCTTCCGAGACGGGGCGGCCGCTTCCACAAGAGTGGAAGCGGAGACGTCAACTCGCATCTGGAACCTATCACCGCTCACCCTCGACATCGTCGCAAGTCCAAACCTCTCGGCAGGCGGCGATGCGTTGGAGATTGCGATGTCCGTGACAAACACGACTCCGCTTCCCCGTCCGGGTATTGTCCTGCGGCTGGAGTTTCCCGACGGTTTGAACGGTTTGGCTACCGCAATACTTGACCCCTTTTTTGACAGCGCTAGTTGCCGGCAGGTCTCCAACAATGACCAATGCACAAGGCGTGAGACCGCGAGGTTCCTGCTCGGCGAACTGGCACCGGGTGAGGAAGTTATTGTCGTCGTGCCGCCTATAGTGGCGACCGGTCTAATGGATGGTGAGCTAATTCGTTTCGACGCTTTCGTGACCGACAGTACCGGCTTTCAGGCTGCTGACACCGACGTCATCAAGGTTGGGACGCTGTTTGACACGGCCACTGCTATTCCACCGTTCACTGATTGTAACGCGAACGGCAATCCTGACTCGTGTGACATTGCGGACGGTGTTTCGCTTGACGTTGACCCGGCTGACGGAGTTCCGGATGAATGCGTTGTCTGGACTGCGACCGGTGGTAACGACTTTTGGTCGAACCCGAATAACTGGGATATCTTGATCGTGCCGAACAACATCGATGACAAGATATTCATCCCGACTCTTTCCGGCGTCGCGACTGACGTGACGTTGGACATCGACGTCGCAGTTGACACACTTCGCATACTAGACGCAGCGCAATTGGGCATCACTGACGGAAGCCTTACGCTTGAACAACTTGGCCTGATCAACGACGGCTTGGTTATGGTCGGCAGTGGCCGGGCGATCATCGCCGATGCGGATATTGCGCTCACTGGTTCAGGCATGTTGCGTCTCGCGGCTAGCGATGCCAGCCTCTCAGGAATGACGGAGTCGGAAGCCGTCAGCAACAAATCGACCATCGTCGGCGTTGGTATGATTGCCGCGGCGCTACGCAACGAAGCTGGCGAAGGTGTTGTTCGTGCGGATATTCCAAGCGGTGTGCTCAGCATTCAAGGCGGAATCAAGCAAAACGATAGCATGTTTGAATCGGTCGGCGGCGCGACACTTGAGATCGCGAACACGGCTATCAACGGGTCCGGCTTCTACATTGCCGACGGCGGCACGATCGCGGTTCGCCCAGGCTCAACGACTGCGACCGTCTCCGGACAATTCATGGAGATCACCAACGGTGGAACCTTTGACATCAACGGCGACGCTTCCTTGTCGCTGTCCGGCGACCTGTTGATCGATTCCTGCCGCAGCAGCACTGCATTGATGAGTGAGGCGCCGTCGCGGGATAGCCTGCGGAGCATCGGGACGGTGGCTGGTGGTTGCACGCCACCGCGAAAACCAAAGCTCAGCGTGTCTGCGTTGGCAAGTGTGAATGTTCAGGGATCGCTGCTGATTCTTGCGGATGCGCAAGTCGTCGTAACCGCTGCATTTTCCGATCTCGATGATGCAGGTGTCACACTCGCGGGGAATTGCGAGAACCAAAGTACGTCGCCGTCGGATTTCGATTGGGCCACCGGGTCGCTGTCACTTAACGGAACCGCCGACCAAACATTCGAGGTGGCTGGCGAGGATTTTGGCGCCGTGCAGTGTGGTTTCGAGAATAACTTCGCCATGGGAACATTTGAGGTGCAAAGCGGATCGGTTCTTGATCTTACAAACACCGTAGCCAACGGACCGGGCGGCTCGGACAACTGCAACGAAGCCGTCTATGTTGACACGTTGATCCTGCGCACCGGGTCCACATTACGGCCGTCCGGAGGCAACCTGTACTATCGACATCTCATCATCGACGGCGATGGAACGATCAATACCGACTTCGCTTGCGGTGATGTCATCAAAGTGCTTGTAGAAGATCGAGATTGCGATGCCGACGTTGACCTTAGAGATGTGGCTGCATTCATGGTGTGTTTCGGCGCGACTGAACTTGACGCCAACTGGGCATCGTGCAAGTGGGCCAACTTCAGTGTCGATGGCGCTGCCGAGGAGATCGACCTCACCGACTACGCACTTTTCAACGCTGCCCTTGTCGGCGTGGCCGGTGGTCCCAAGTAGTCGGAATCGGTAACCGTTCATCACACGTCCGCCGGTCATCAACCCGATGGCCGGCGGACTGTTTCGGGCCGAAGCCTCGTGCGTGTCAGCGGTCACCCAAAACTGGCCATTTCGGAGAGGCGACGGTTCGTCGGGTAGTTACTCCAGCACGCTTGCTGGAGGACTGGTATGGTGAATCAACTGGGAATGGCGGAGCAGCACTCCATTATTTCACTCTGGAACCGGGGCCGCTCGCCTCGGCGGATCGCTCGAACGTTGGGCATTCATCGCGAGACGGTGTCGCGATATGTGCGGTTGGCGTTTGAACGGACTGATGAAGCACACGGTCCACCCACATCAACGGATTCAAACCCGCTGCGACATAGACGGGGATGCAGAGCAATCCATCCTTAGCTTTCTCGAATGGCACGAACCTGACGAGGAGCGTTTTGCCCAGTCTGTGCGCATCGTGCTCGTGTCCGCGAATTTCTCGAAAGAACTTACAACGGCTGTCATGTGGTTGAACACGATGGATGTCGACATTCGATGCGTTCGGTTGAAACCGTACTCCCTGGACGGTCGTGTGTTGCTGGACGTTCAGCAGGTGATTCCGCTTCCCGAGGCTGCTGAATATCAAGTGCAGGTCAGGGAGAAGACGCAAAGGGTGCGCAACGCAAAGAACTACAGCCGCGACTTCACACGTTATGACGTTTCGATCCGGGGCGAAACGCACCCGTCGCAATCGAAACGCCGTGCCATCCTACTCATCGTGAGGTCGCTTGTTCAGAACGGTGTTCCTTCTGACAGGATCGCATCGCTGATGCCATGGCGGCCGAACCACGTCTGGTGGTTCTGCGATGACGATGACCTGCTGAGCATCAGTGGGCGAACGTACGCGTTCTCCAACGAGTGGGGCAAGAGCTGGACCAAAACCATGACGCTACTCGCGGAGTCGTTTCCAGAGCACAAAATCTCGTTCACAGCTGTGGAAGCCAACGACTAGCATGCGGAATTGTAATCGCGCTGAATCTTCGAATCACCCGACACAACGGCCATTGGAGGCCTTCACGAGTGAGCGACCACGGTCGCGGACGTGAGCACCACGAGTATGAAAGTGGAGAAGCTCCAGTTGTTCGCCATGGCGCTAACGCGTACAATCAAAGAACTCGCCGGGGCGACGGGCCCGGATCGTCATGTTCGTCATCTTGGGATAGTGCGTGCCAAACGAAGCAGACACATGTCGTCGATACATTGTTCCGAAGCTGCAAGTGGGTGGGTGGGATGACGAGCCGCATCGTATCAACGAACAGGTGACGTTCACTGACGGGCGGATCGTTGTCGTGGGTCGCCAAGGTCGCCGCCGTCCTGGCAAGAGAGCTGACTATGTCCTCCGATATCGCCCGGACATTCCGATCGCCGTCGTTGAAGCCAAGCCGACGTACGCAACGCCCGGTCAGGGCCTCCAGTAGGCAAAGGACTACGCCGAAATCCTCGGCCTGAAATTTGCATACGCGACCAATGGCCACGGCATCATCGAATTTGACTACACGTCCGGCATCGAGAGTGAGATCGACACATTCCCAACGCCGGATGAGCTGTGGCAGCGCCTGGCCTCCCTGCGTGCGGCACCATCGCCGTATTCACAGGGTAAGCCTCGTTGCGGTGGCTCAAAGTTCGATGCGCGGAAACCTATCCAACCGGCTCAATATTCAATGCGCGTCTCCAGGCCGAATCTGGTATCATGGAACTCGGTCCTGTGAGTCCGCGGGCTTCCCGGTCACACTGGTCCGCCACAAGTCAGATCAGGAACGACACGTCATGAGGCACAACACGACAAGCGCAGCATCGTTGGTGGCGATGGCCCCGGTGAATCTGGTGGGGGGTCTCCGACCGGGGCGTGGACTTGCCCTTCGTCTGGATGTGGACGGCGACAAAGACATCAACGCCCTATCGGCGTCAGCGTCTGACGACAAGATCACTGGTACGAAAGCGCCGGCGGCGGAGCGTTTTATCTTTCCCAGATGGCCGGGCTTCGGTACAATGCGCTGGCATATCATTTTGTTCAACGCGCGAATCCCAACCGTGTGGTTCGCGTTTGACGAATATCCTGTGCGTTGTGCAGGCGTCATTTGCGGTCCGAGGGATTCAAGAATCCGTAAGGCCCCGTCTTGATAGGTAGGAGGAATCATGCGCGCACGTCGATGGATCACGAGCCTGTGCCTAGCCGTCGCCACCGTGGCGTGCGGTCTTCAGCCCGCGCGGGGGGCGATCATCACCGTGAACGATTCGTCCGGCGGGACGGGTGGTCCCGGCTGCACAATCCGCGACGCCATCACAGCCGCCAACAGCAACGCTGCCGTCGGCGGTTGCGCAGCCGGTGGTGTGGGGTCGGACACCATAGAACTGCCCGCCGGTGTCACGATCACGTTGACTGTGCCGGACAGCCCGGACCCCAGTGAACCGCGCGGTCTGCCGATCATCACCAGCGAGATCGTCATTAATGGTAACGGCGCAACCGTCGAACGTAGCAGTGACGGTGGCACGACACCTTTTGTTATCCTCCGCGTAGCAGGGAACGGCAACCTGACGCTGAACGATGTGACAATCAGCAATGGCTCCGGCGGTTCTGGCGGCGGGATCGATAATGACGGCACGCTGGCGCTGGCCAACAGCACGATCAGTGGAAACGAGGCGTTCGATGGCGGTGGGATCGCAAATCACGGCACGATGACGCTGGATAACAGCACGGTTCGCGGCAACCACGCTTCAGCCGATGGCGGCGGGATCTGGGGAAGGGGTACAACGACGCTGACCAATAGCACCGTCAGCGGGAACTCGGTGGGTTTGGGGAGTGGTTTGGGCGCCGGGATCTATGTTACTTTCGGCATAATGACGCTGATCGACACCACGGTTAGCGGCAACGGGCCCGGCGGGATCTACTGTCATTTGGCCCCGCTGGCGCTGATCAACACCACGGTCACCGGGAACTCGAGCACCGGGATCAACAATGACGGGGGAACGATAACGCTGACCAACACCACGGTCACCGGGAACTCGGGCAGCGGGATCTTTAACTTCTTGGGAGAGATTACACTGACGAACAGCATCGTGGCCAATAGCACTTCGGGGGGGGACTGTGACGACAAGGTTAGTGGTCTCCACGACAACGGTCACAACATCGTTGGGGACGGGAGCTGCATCAGCGCCCCGACCAGCATGAGCGGCGATCCGATGCTCGGCCCGCTGGCCGACAACGGCGGGCCCACACGGACTCATGCCCTCCTGCCCGGCAGCCCGGCCATCGACACCGGCGATTGCGCCGGCGGAACGATCACCACGGATCAGCGCGGCGTCACCCGACCGTCCGGTGCCAGCTGCGATATCGGCGCCTATGAACTTGTGCTGCCGAATTGCGGGAACGGGCTAGTGGAAGGCAGCGAGGAATGTGATGATGGGAACACCACAGATGGTGATTGCTGCTCGTCTGTTTGTCGGCTTGAGCCGCCGGGCAGCCCGTGCGACGACGCTCTATTTTGTACGCTGACGGATGGGTGTAGCGACGGGGCTTGCATAGGCAGCGGCGACACCTGTACCGGGTTTTCCTGTGACGAAGATACTGATGCATGCATCGGTTGTTTCGACGACATTGACTGCGACGGTGTCGCAAACGGGTTGGACAACTGCCCGTTGACACCGAACGGCCCCGATCGGGGTACCTGTGTGGCGGGGCTGAGCGGTGCAACGTGCCAGTCCAACGAGGATTGTGACACAAGTCCGGGTAGTGGGGACGGGTCATGTAGCACTAACCAGGAGAACTCCGACAGTGACGCCGACGGCGACGTCTGCGACGCGGACGATGACAACGACAACGTTCCTGACGCCGATGATAACTGCCCCGCGATCTTCAACCCGGGCGTAGACTGCCCGGGCCCCGGCACCTGCTGCGGGATCGCGCCCGGGCAGCCATGGCAGCCGGACTCCGATTGTGACGGTTTCGGCGACCCTTGCGACCGGTGCCCGGGCGCTGACGATCTACTCGATACCGATAACGACGGCGTAGCGGACGGGTGCGACGATTGCGCCGGCACGCCTGCAGGCGAGCTGACCGATGACACCGGTTGCTCGTGTAGTCAGCTCGACAATGACGGTGATGGGGTCAATGACTGTTTCGATAACTGCCTGGCCATTGCCAACATAGGGCAGGAGGACGATGACGGCGATGGAGTAGGCAACGCCTGCGATAGTTGTTCGGGGACGCCTGCCGGTGAGCCGGTGGATGGGGATGGCTGTTCATGCAACGAATTCGACGACGACAGCGACGGAATAGGCAACTGCGCGGACAACTGTCGGTCGGTTGCCAACGCCGGGCAGGCGGACGGCGACCAGGACGGCGTAGGCGATGCGTGCGATAGCTGTTTTGGCACGCCTCCTGGTGAACCGGTGGATGGGAACGGCTGTTCCTGCAACCAATACGACGACGACAACGACGGAGTAGGCAACTGCGCGGACAACTGTCGGTCGGTTGCCAACGCCGGGCAGGCGGACGGCGACCAGGACGGGGTAGGCGATGCGTGCGATGGTTGTTCAGGCACACCTGCTGGTGAGTCGGTGGACGGGAATGGCTGTGCGTGTAGCGAACTCGATGAGGACGGAGATGGCGTGAATCGCTGCGGGGACAACTGTCAGTTTGCGCCGAATGGTCCAGTCCTTGGGACGTGCACCGCGGGATCGCTGGGGACGTGCCTCTCGAACACAGAATGTGACACACTCCCGGGGACGGGAGATGGCGTATGCAGCGTGAACCAGGAGAACTCCGACACTGACCCCCACGGTGATGTCTGCGACAACTGTCCAGAAGTGCATAACCCCAATCAGGCGGACCTTGACCGTGACGGCCTGGGCGATGCGTGCGATCCCGACGCCGACGGCGATGGCTGGCCCGAGGGCGGAGACAACTGCCCGCTGGTGCCGAACCCCGACCAGATTGACAGCGATGGGGACGGGGTGGGGGATTGCTGCGATACCGATTGGATTGGCTGGGCCGACGCGGATGAGGACAACGTGCATGACATCTGCGACAACTGCCCGACTGTGCCGAATGGCCGAGTTGAAGCAGGTGTTCCCGGCGTCGGCAATCAGACGGACGCCGACGGCGATACTCACGGGGACGTATGCGACAATTGCCCGACGGTAGTCAATCCACTTCAAGACGACGCGGACGCGGATGGCGTTGGGGACCTCTGCGACTGCGATTCCTTTGTCGCCAGCCAGCCACAGCCGGCCGAGGTATTGCTGCCCGGTGATAACCAGACGGTCACCACGCCCCTGCGCGCCATGCGCATGATTGGCGTTCACGCATTGAGCGCCGATGCCGGTCGCAGCCAAGCCATACGAGTGACGGCAACGGGGTTGGCTCCACCCTTTGATGTTTGGGACGGGCAGTCAATATTCGTCGGTCCACCGACCGAGTACAGCGAACTCTCCGGCCGCGGATTCAGCACGCCTGGCGCGGTTGGCGGCGAGGCAACCTTCCTATCCGCTCAACTTCAATGCGAACCGTTCTTCACGGACTGGACATTGTTCGGCGACCGGATCGTATGGATTCGAGGCGAGTTCGTCGTGCCGAGCGTAATCCAACCGGGAGGTGGCGGTCTGTCCGCCGCGTCCGATTACGCCGTTCAGCTTGTCGATGAGATCTGCTCGTTGGTCGATGAGAATAGCTTTGGCGTTTCGATGGATATTACGCAGGCCGGTTGGGGCGACATCGCGGAGTTAAGCGCTGGCGAACCGCGTGCGGTCAATGATTCAGTGGGTGTTGAGGAGTTCGTATTCATCCAACAGAAGTTCTCCGGACTCGGCGGCGATCCCGGTTCCGGCGGTTTGCCGATCAAAGCCCGAACCGACATGCTGGGTGTGTTCGGAGGTCCGTCCCCCGTTCTCGACGGCGTGATCTCGGTAGGCGAGATCGCGGCCGTCGTCGATGCATTTGGTGGTGCGGGGTATCCGTTCGTGCCGTCGGTGCCGATTGTGTGTCCGTAGTGCGTGGCGACCGAGACTGCACGTGATTGGTGTGCGCCGTGCGAAAATCTCAATGGCGGCGGTCCGGCATCGGATCCGCGCGTCCGGCCACGTGTAACGCATACCCCCGGGCCACTTAAGTGACCGCGGCCTCGAGTCAGTAGACGGACGGTGCATAGTTCTCCAAGAGCCGTCTAGCGTTGACGCCACTCCTCGCCAAAGGAGGTCGATTCGCGGCGGCGCACATGATAGCATACCGCAACGGGTAGAGCGGCTGATCACCGCCGAGCGTTGCCCGGTGCCGCGTTCTACGCATCATCCGGTGCGGCACCGGGCTGCGGCCCTTCAAGGATGACGCGACATGCCCGACTCAGATTCATGGCAACAACAAATCGTCGATCCGCCACCAGACCAAGATGACGCTTCGGCATGGGCTAAATGGGCGGTCGAATTTCTTGATCAGCTCTGCGAGGTTTTAGCCAAATGGAGAGAATCCTGGACCATGATCAAGGTGCCCATTCCTCGAAGGGGAGGTGGCGTATACACCGATTATGTGGAACACGTAATGGGACCGACAATGTATTCCAAGTTGGTGATAAGCGATCCTCCGTCCGGATTTCGCCGCGCGGCACCTCTGCTTGACGAATGCTCTGGCGCAGTACAGCGGTTTGCCGACACATCGGAGTGGGTGTTCGATCCACCGGAAAAGGCCAACGAAGTCGCCGAGGACTTGCTGCAGGTCGCTCAGCAGATGAAGCATGCACACTACGAGGGAATCTCGCAGCACAGAATCGAGGAGCTCAGCCGATTTGTTAAGATGGCCACGCGAAGGAGACTGCCCGTTCAGGGTCTTGGCGACCCGCCGCATGCGGACTCAGATCCGCTGGACCTTGCACCGCGCGCCAAGCCGACTGGGGGCGGACGAAGATTAACAGAGTCCGAAGCTCGCAAGCGACTAGAAGTGCTAGGCAAGTGGCACAAGGCAAGAGACGCCGGCATCAGCCAAAAGGATTTCTGTCGGGACAACAACCTATCTTTGAAGAAACTGACGACGTATATAAACTGGTCTGCACAGCGCCAGCGACGCATCAACTAATCCTGACAAACATACCCTGTCAAGCGCGAGTCCGTTTGTCACGCAGATTTTTTTGAGTCCTCCGACGGCATGTATCGACTCTCGTAGCCACCTTTCCTCAGATTCTCCATGACAAACATACAAACTTCAGTTTGTTTGTCAGATCATGCCTTCAAATCCCGACGGCTTCGGTGGCAATAGGGTCGCCCCAGCCTAGGGAGTCATTGCGATGACTACGCGAGTACACGCCACCGGCGGGCCGCACCGACAGCCGAGCGTTTCTCCAGAATTCTTGGATGTCAATGCAGTTGCGATCCTCCTCGGGGGTTGCTCCACGCGTCATGTGTATCGTCTTTCCGACTCGGGGCGAATGCCGCGTCCACTCAAACTTGGTGCTTTGGTCCGCTGGCGGCGCGCCGAGCTGATCAAATGGCTCGATGACGGATGTCAGCCGATGTGCTCCGGCAAGGGAGCGGCACAATGAGCGCGCCCGACGACTTTCACCCTGTTAGCCGTGACAAGCCGTGTGTTATCTGCGGCAACGATGATTGGTGTCGGCGCACGGCAAGCGGTGCTCACGAGTGCCACCGAATCCACGAAGACGCCGTGAATGAGTACAAGCGCGTCGGCACGACTCCAGGCGAGTACACCGTTTATCGGTGTCCTGAAGATCAGCGAGCTCGCAATCGGAACAGGAATAGTCCTACCCGCGACGCAACGAAGCGAGTTGTCGACGTCGATCTCGCCGCCGAAAATCGGAAGTTCCGCGACGCGATCACGCCGGAGCGAAAGACGACAATCGCACAGCAGCTCGGCGTAAGCGTCGCGGCGCTCGAGAGCATTGGGATCGGACGTGCAGAGGAAAACGACCTCAAGCGTCTTCGCGCCAGCGGCCGTGGATGGCGAGATGCTTGTCCTCCCGTCGTATCGTCATTCCCCGAATTTGATGCTGCCGGTGCAGTCGTGGGCTTCGGCTTCCGCGCTGATGATGGCAGCAAAGGCTCGCCGAGCGGTAACGTTGGCGCCAAACGCGGGCTCGTTATTCCCTCGACGCTATTGACCAGGATCGATCCGGTCTTGGTCGTCGAAGGACCGACTGACGTTGCCGCGTGCGAAACACTCGGTCTGGCATCGGTCGGTAGGCCAAGCAGCACCTCAGGGGGCAAGCACATCGCCCAACTGCTCTCGCAACGAGACGTCCTCATCGTTGGAGAGAATGACCAGAAACCCAACGGAAATTGGCCCGGACGTGAAGGCGCCGAAAAGCTCGCCAGATGCTTGGCCACGACCTGGAAGCGAGCCGTGCGTTGGGTTCTTCCGCCAGACGAACACAAGGACGTTCGAGCGTACCTGCAAGATTGCGTCGCGAATAATCTAGACCTTGGTGACGAGCATGCATGCCGCGAAGCGGGAAAGCAGTTTGTCGAGCGGATGGTCGAAGAGGCGACCGAGGAACAGCCGCCTGCCACGTCATCCGGCGACTGCGGAGATAATAATGGTGCGCGCGAAGTCGCCTTGCGTCTCTGTGAGGATTCCGGTGACCTTTTCTTCCACGATAACGAGCAATGCGCATTTGTAGTTGTCCGCGAAGGAGGAGCTGCACGTACGTTGTCCGTGAAGTCACGAGAGTACGCACTCCTCCTCGGAAGGCGATACTATCGAGAAACCGACAGAGGTCTTTCCGCAGCAGCAAAAACCGAAGCCATCGCCATGATCGAAGGATGGGCCATTTTCGATGGCCCGGAGGAGTCGGTCTTCCTACGGATCGGCGAGTTTGAGGACAAGATCGTCCTCGACCTTTGCGACGAGCAGTGCCGCGTCGTCGTGATCGACCAGAGTGGGTGGAAAATTGTCAACGACTCGCCGGTGCGGTTCCGCCGGACCCGTGGCATGTTCGCGCTCCCGGCCCCAGTTCCTGGCGGTTCGATCGCGGGCCTCAGGCCTTTCATCAACGTGCAGAACGACGATGATTTCGTCCTCGTCTGTGCGTTTATCCTCGGATGCTTCCACCCGCGTGGACCATTCGTCATCCTGCTCATCAATGGCGAACAGGGCTCAGCGAAGTCCACGCTTTGCCGCTTCGTTCGGGCGGTGATTGATCCGAACAAGGCGCCCATCCGCAGTGAACCAAAGAACATTCAGGACCTTGCGATCGCCGCGAACAACTCCTGGATGATCGTCCTGGACAACATGTCGCTCGTCTCTGAGCGGACATCCAATGCGATCTGCCGGCTCGCGACCGGTGGTGGTTTTGCAACGCGACAACTCTTCACCGACACCGACGAAACGATCTTCGACGCTAAGCGGCCTGTCATGATCAACGGCATCGGGAACGTCGCTGACCGGAGCGATCTGATCGATCGGGCCGTTAGAGTGACGCTTCCGACGATCCCCGATCACCGACGCCAAACCGAAAAAAATATCTGGTCCGAGTTTGAAAAACTTCGGCCGGGAATTCTCGGCGCGTTTCTCCATGCCGTCAGTGCCGCACTCCGCAACCAAGCAGATGTACGGTTAGCAAAACTGCCGAGGATGGCAGACTTTGCCACATGGGTGGTGGCTGCCGAACCGGCGTGTCCCTGGCCCAAAGACTCATTCATGGAGGCGTTTGATGACCAGCGGAGGGATGCTGACGAATACGTCATCGAGACGAGTCCAATCGCGAAGGCCACTTATGAGCTGGTGGAGAAGACTGGCGAAATCAAAGGCGCGGCCACGGAGATCCTCGAGCGTCTTTCGGCTGACAAGGACCAGAAGATCCTGAACTGCTCCGACTGGCCCAAGAGCCCAGCGGCCTTCGGGACGAAGCTTCGCGAAGTCACGCCGAACCTCCGCCGCGTCGGCATCGATGTAGTTCCTGGTCGAAGCCGATCGAGTCGCACAACCGCCATTCGCAAGAATGACGAAGGCCCGAATCTGCCGTCATCGCTGTCACCGCCGTCACCGGGGCCCGACGATGCCACGATCGAGACCGATGGCGAAGGCTCCGATGATAGCGCCAACCACGGCAAAATACCGCCTCATGACCCCAAAACGCCCCTCGATACGCGCGACGAAACCACTCGGTCAGACTTGGAATCGACATGATGACGAGGGTGACAGCAATGACAGCGATGACAGCAAATCCGCGTGGTTCCCAGCGCGAAGAATGTGGCCGTGTCGTGGCGCGAGAGTCGGCCAACGCCGCTACGAGAGCGAGCAACCCGCATGCCGTGGCGCTAGCCCAGGCTGTGAGTTGTTACGAAGAAAGCTCGAACAGTAGTGTGAGACATGCCTTGCCTTACTCGGCGGCTTGAGCCCCAGTGTGCGGAACCGGGGATTGGCCTCGGTCGGAGGTGACAAATGGGAATGGTCTACCGCAAGCAATACACCATGCCGATTCCGCCGGGTGCCGAGATCATAGAGCGCGGCGCTCAGCGCGTCGCCCGCTGGCGATTACGGAACGGAAAACTTCGGTCGGCAGAATTGGTTGACTGCAAGGACGGAAAGGTCCGCGTTCGTGGTCAGACAAAGGCGTACTCGGCCCGCTATCGTGACGGATGCGGCCAAGTCGTCGAAGTGGCGACGGGATGCAAAGATGAGGTGGCAGCACGTGCGGTCTTGACGCGTTTGGAACGTCGAGCGGAGCTGATTCGCGCCGGCGTCATAACCGCAGCCGAGAGCGACGCCGCCGATCACGCCGACAAACCGTTGGCGAGACATCTTGACGCCTACCAACGCCATCTCCGCGCCAAGGGATGCAATCCACGCCGAATCTCCATGCTGCGCAGTCGCCTCGATCGGCTGGCTCGTGAGTGCCGGTTCCCCCGGCTCAACAAGCTCGCAGCTGGCCCCGTCGAAGGGTGGCTCGTTGATCAGGTCGACGCCGGTCTAAGTGCCGCAACGCGAAACAGCTATCGCGAGGCGCTGGTCGGCTTCGGGAACTGGTGCCGCCGCACGCATCGACTGACGCACAACCCCTTCGCTGATCTTCCCCGCGCCGATCAAAACGTCGATCGCAGGCATCAGCGCCGGGCGCTAACGGAGGTCGAGTTGCTGCATCTTCTAAGCGTTGCGCGCATGCGGCCGTTGGCTGAGTTCGGCCGCGAGGTGCTCACCAAGGAGGTCGACGCCAAGCGACCAGCCAGAGGCCGGGCGACGTGGACACGCGAACCCCTGACTATCGAGAACATCGACGTGTCGATGGAGCGAGCGCGAGAGGTGCTGAAAGACGATCCGGATCTGATCGCCCAGTTGGAACGCACCGGATACGAACGCACGTTGATATACAAAACGCTCGTCTTGACCGGACTGCGGAAAGGCGAGCTGGCGTCGCTGACCGTCGGACAACTCGACTTCGGTGGTCCCGTGGCGTACGCAATCTTGAACGCCGCCGATGAAAAGAACCGCCAAGGGTCGGAGATCCCTCTACGGGCGGACCTTGTGGCCGAACTGTCATCATGGCTTGCGGTACGGCTGAGCGAGTTGCAGGACGAAGCTCGCAAGAGCGGGAAGCCGATACCGGCGCGTCTTCCCGCGTCTACGCGTCTGTTCCGCATCCCGTCCGGACTGACGCGCATCTTCGATCGCGACTTGGCCGTCGCAGGGATCGCCAAGCGCGACGAACGCAATCGCGTGGTCGATGTTCACGCGCTTCGGGTAACCTTCGGTACCCACCTCAGCCGCGCCGGCGTTCCGCTTCGCACGGCTCAGGCCGCCATGCGCCATTCCAAGCCCGAGCTGACCGCGAACATCTACACCGACCCGAAGTTGCTCGACGTGGCGGGGGCCATCAACGCGCTCCCCGCGTTGGCGTTGCCCGACGCCGCGAGGACCGGTACCGCCTGATTCAGCGGCGGATCAAAGACCCTCCGTGCTACCATCATCTGACCGCGTACCAACTCGACAACAATCAAACGCGAAGTGGCCTCGTACGATGGCCTTCGTACGTCGGAGCTACCGAGTCGCGTCCCATCTTCGAGTTTACCTTGCACTAAACCTTGCACGTACGCGCGTCCGTTGCCGTCAATTCTGGTCATCTACTGGCAAAATGAAGGGTGTTTGGCCGGGTGTGAGAACGCGCCGCGGGGTCGTCGTAACACGCGCTGACGTCAAGAGTTAGACGTCGCTGTCGCTCGTAGACAACAGCATGCAGGATAAGCGGGTGATCGGATTCGAACCGACGACATTCACGTTGGCAACGTGACGCTCTACCACTGAGCTACACCCGCAAATGCGGTTTTTGGCCGCTTTGCACTACATTTCTTCGCCCCGCTGCACCACAATTCGTCGTGGGGGCATCCGCGACAACTATGCCACGGCATCATACGCGAGGAATGAGCAATGGGCAATCCTCGAAAAGCGGGCATCCCGAAACTCCAATTCACCGAGAACCGAGGCGTCGACTGGCGCGTTGCCTGCCCAGATACCAGAACCGGGACGCCCCGAAAGAACCGCTTCGGCATCAGTGAGCGAATCCGCGCGGAAGAAGCCCTTGCGGCGTATCACCGCTGGCTTGGAGAGCACCTGAACGGGGAAACGCCCAAGCCCGAGTCCGCACAGAAACCGATGAGCTCAAAACAGGTTGAAGCGACCCCAAGTCCAGCCGATACGCCGACTGCCTCTGAGCCAGAAAGCGTGATGGACATCGCATCGGGGCTCATTGCTTCTCTCGAGGCTCGTGTACGCGCACCGGATGAACGGCGTCGCCAGGGCACGATAGCAAGACGCGGTTTCCTCGACCGGCGACGGCACATCCGTGATTTCCTCGCCTACCTAAACGAGCAACACGGCAAGGGCCCAGCGTTGCGTATGCTTCTCAGCGCCCTTTCGGTCTCTGACGTCGAGGGATTTAACGAGTGGGTGGTGCGACAGGGCTACGCGTGGATCGACTCGGGATATATACTACTCCGGCACTGATCATTTGAACACATATACGTTGTTTCATTTTGCCGCGTAATTGACATGCGCTTCCTGGAAATAGGGGAAGTTTGATGATGGCAGTCATGGCATTCAACGAGTCGCCGCGTCGGAAGCCACCAACCCTGATCGTGTCCACAGCTTGAACAGACGAACTGTTCAAGGTTCGGTCCCCAGCGGATTTTCTTGAGGCGTTGAACGCAATCGTCGTGGCGGCCGTAACGTTGCATGAACGAAGCCACGTCAACGACCGGAGGTCGAGGATGTTTGGGGCGATCTTGGTTAGGCATGGCCGTCTCCTTCTGGAAGCGAAAAACCGTAAAGCCTAACATATGCCGAACTTAGCCGCCGGAGTAAAGTTGAGACTCAGTACGTCTGTTTAGCCCCCGGAGAACCGGTGTCCAACTCGTTTCAAGCCTTAAATCTCAACAACTTTTTTGGAGGAGAACCAAACTCGTTTTAAGTACACGAGTCGCTGCAAGACGACACTCTTTTTCCGCGAGAAGGGACCCGTTAGCATCGTCGTGGTTGCTGGCCGGGAGTCTTGGGACAAAGCCTAGTGTGACCGGCGATGTCCGGGCCGCAGACCGTTCTTGGTAAGGAAACCGGCAGGCTCTTCGCGGGCATATCACATGCCCCGACGCTGCCCTCAGATTCCGGGTCCAGCGTACGCCACTTTGAGTTCGGAGGAACGACAAGCCTCTCCGCACTGTCGTACGTGGTGCCGCCCGTCATACAATGCGTTGTCATGCGATTGTCGGGCGCCGGGCGGGCTGCGGTACGGTTCTCGGAAACACACGTCTACGCGCCTGGGTGGGTGATGCACGCACGTCGAGCGGCGTCGATGTCCGCGCCTGTCCTACCTGAGCCCTGCGGGGCCTTGCCTCTTGCGCGAAATCCGTGTCAATCGCCGGTCCCAAGAAGGTGGTTCCGTCTTCCGGGCGGTGTGCCCAATCCATTCCTCGAGTGTCGTGCCCTATCAGCCCCTTGTGAAAGCGACGCGAGGGTCGATTTGTCTGCTCTGGCGCTATCGAAATCACAGTCCCGCAGAGCCGTCACGGACTGCTGCCACGGGCTGCTAGCTGAAGGCGCGGGCATGTCTCGGCCGATCCAGCACATGGTCGCGCTGCGCTTGGTCATGACACCAAATAACCATGGCATCCAACGCGCGGGGCCGGGAAAAGTCCGGCCGCGTTCTTGGGAACGGCGCTAGTGCTGGGCACGCGTGCGGCCATCGCTCGCGACGACTCGGCGCGGGCTCCGGTGCATAACCGTGCATCGACTCACGAGCGCGTTGTAACAACGAGCAAAAAAAATCTTAAGAACCCATTGACAGCGATCCGAAAGACGATATAGATATATCTGTATGGAGATATAGTCGCACCAGGACGGATTTGGCTCATGCTGTCACGGACAAGCGAATATGCGTTGCGGGCGTTGATTCATCTCGCGCGGCATGATGACGAGTGGCCGATCTCGGGCGTGCGTATCGCCGCCGAGACCGGGATACCGCCGAAGTATCTCTCGAAGATTTTGGGCGATCTTGTTCGAGGCGGCATCCTGGACTCTTCACCGGGCAAGACTGGTGGATTTCGTCTCAGGCGGTCTGCGAAACAGCTTTCCCTTCTCGGTGTGCTTGCTCCGTTCGAACAGTTCGATCGCAGGCGCTGCCCGTTCGGGAACGCAGATTGCAGTGAAGCGAATCCTTGCAACGCGCATGAGCAGTGGAAGAAGGTCATCGAGACCGAGCAACGGTTCTTGATGAAGACGACTGTTCACGACATCGCGATTCGCATGTCGGCGGAGAAACCGCGTCGCAAGGTCAAGAGCCGGAAAAAAAAGCGTCCAGCATCGTAGAGTCGAGTTGCACAGGCGTGCTCACGCATTGGTGGTGTGGGTATTGGGCATCGTGGAGTGTATTGTTGTGATTGGAATAGGAAACACGTTGTCGGGTTCGAGGCGGGTTGAGCGTCGTCGTTCCGTTCAGCAAGTGGGTGTTTTCGCGATCATCGCGGCATTTCCGCTCGCAGCTCGGGGCCAAGAAACGGCGGCCTATTTCAAGCAGAATTGCTATAGCTGTCATACCATCGGCGGTGGTCGGCTGGTGGGACCGGATCTCAAGGACGTGACGAGTCGCAAGGACCGCGACTGGATTGTGCGGTTCATCTTGAACCCGCAGGCGATGATCGACCGCGGCGATCCCTACGCCACACGGATTCTCGGCGAAGCTCGCGGTGTTGTCATGCCTCCCGTCGCCGGTCTCTCTCGCGATCGAGCCAACCAAATTCTCGACATGATCGAAGCCGAGTCCGCATTTGAGAAATCGCAATTTGAGGGGGTCAAATTCAGCGATCGGCCGTTTACAGCGGCCGACGTTGATCGTGGGCACGCCTTGTTCACTGGGCGTGCGAAGTTCAAGAATTCCGGGCCGCCATGTATGTCTTGTCACACCGTTCGCGGGCTGACGCTGTTGGGCGGGGGGCGACTCGGCGTCGATCTTACGAAGGTTTCCGAGCGTATCGGCGGGCGCAAACCGCTGTCGGCGTGGCTTGTTAGTCCGGCGACGGTCACGATGCAGCCAGTCTTTGCGAAGCACCCTCTGGAAGCAGAAGAAATCCTTCCATTGGTTGCCTACTTCGAGCACTCTGCGAAACAAGCGGGTGACGACGATTCGGTTGCCCCGCTGACTTTTTTTCTTGTGGGGCTTGCGGGCATGGTTCTTATGCTCGGCCTCTTTGATGTTGTTTGGAAAAATCGTTTCCGAGGTGTACGCCGTCCGCTGGTCGCAGGTGGCGAGATGAGGACTTCCGTATGAGCCACACAGCCGCCAAAAGCTGGATCAAAGACGAAGTTGAGCCTGAGGTTCGCGGGTGGGAAGAGTTCTATCGCAACCGTTGGCAGTATGACAAGGTCGTTCGCAGCACGCATGGGGTAAACTGTACCGGCGGGTGCTCGTGGGCGATTTATGTCAAAGATGGCATTGTCACATGGGAAATGCAGCAGACCGACTACCCGAAGCTCGAAGCGGGTATTCCGCCTTATGAACCTCGTGGCTGCCAGCGAGGAATTTCCTATTCGTGGTACCTCTACAGCCCACTACGTGTGAAGTATCCCTACATTCGCGGGGCACTCCTGGACCTTTGGAAAAAGGCTCGTGCTGCGCATATTGATCCGGTCGATGCGTGGGCGTCGTTGGTTGAGAATCCGGAATCGCGCACGCGCTGGCAGCGTGCTCGTGGCAAAGGTGGTTTTCGTCGCGGCGACTGGGAGACAGCGCTGGAGATGATGGCTGCTGCGAATATCTACACGATCAAGAAACACGGTCCGGATCGCATTACGGGTTTCTCTCCGATCCCGGCGATGTCCATGATTAGCTATGCCGCCGGTGCCCGCATGCTCCAGCTCATGGGTGGCGTCTCGCTGTCGTTCTATGACTGGTATTGCGACTTGCCGCCGGCCTCACCGGAAACGTGGGGTGAGCAAACTGACGTTCAAGAATCCGCCGACTGGTACAACGCGAAGATGTTGGCCGTGACTGGTTCCAACCTCAATATGACGCGGACGCCGGATTGTCACTTCGCGGCGGAAGCTCGGCACAACGGTTCCAAAATGTGGGTGTTCGCGCCGGACTTCAATCAAGTAGCGAAGTACGCAGACGAATGGGTAGCTATCAACGCCGGGCAGGACGGCGCGTGGTGGATGGCCGTGAACCACGTTCTCCTTACGGAGTTTCACCACGAGAGGAAGGTTCCGTATTTCATCGACTATGCCAAGAAATACACCGACTCGCCCATGCTCGTGGAAATAAAAGAAGGGGACGGTGCCTATCTTGCGGACCAGATGCTTCGCGCCGCACGAATCGACGCGTACAAGAATACTGAAAACCCCGACTGGAAATTTCTTATGTGGGACGCCAAAGAAGGGCGTCCGAAGATGCCCTTGGGAAGCGTTGGCCACCGTTGGGGAAGTGAGAAAGGCAAGTGGAACCTTGAGCTTAAGGATGCCGAGGATGGCACCGAGATCGATCCCGCGCTGACCTTCCTCGAAGACAACGACGGCGTCGTTTCGGTCGAGTTTGACGACTTCGGCGAAGCGAAGACACTGCGCCGCGAAGTTCCCATCAAGAAACTCAAGACCGTCGATGGGAAAACCGTTCTTGTCGCCACTGTCTACGACCTTCTCATGGCGCAGTACGGTGTGGCCAGGGGTCTTGGAGGCGATTACCCGCAAAGCTACGACGACGATCTTCCCTATACCCCGGCGTGGTCGGAAAAATATACCGGGATGGGTAGGGCCATGCTCACGCGTTTTGCCCGGGAGTGGGGGAAGACGGCTGAGCTGACTGGCGGAAAGTGTACAATAATTATTGGGGCCGGAATCAACCACTGGTACCACAACAACCTCATGTACCGCGCAGGGATTCACTCGCTCATGTTCTGCGGGTGTGTCGGTGTCAATGGCGGAGGCCTCGCTCACTACGTTGGCCAGGAAAAGCTTGCACCGGCGGAACCTTGGGGTGCGATCGCGCTGGGTAAGGACTGGTATCCGGCATCGCGCTTGCAGAACGCCCCGAGTTGGCACTACGTTCACAGCGATCAGTGGCGGTATGAAAAATCATTCACTGACTATCACACGATGCCGCAGCGCAGCAAGGGTGGGCCGCTCACATCCGGGCACACGATGGACATTCAAGTGGAGGCGGTACGGAATGGATGGTTGCCGTTCTATCCGCAGTTTGGCAAGAACCCCCTCGATCTCGTCAAGGAAGCGGAAGCAGCCGGGGCTCAAGATGACCAAGCCGTTGTCGACTATACCGTGCAGCAACTGAAAGATCGCAAGCTGCAGTTCTCGGTTGAAGATCCTGATGCGCCGGAGAATTGGCCGCGCGTCTGGTATATCTGGCGAGGCAACGCACTGCTTTCCAGTGCAAAGGGACACGAATATTTCTTGAAGCATTATCTCGGCACGCACACGAATATGATCGCCGAGGATCTTGCTGAAGACACCGTCAAGAACGTCAAGTGGCACGACGAGGCGCCCGAAGGGAAGATCGACTTGGTCGTTGATCTGAACTTCCGGATGGACACCTCGGCCCTCTATTCCGACATCGTCTTGCCTGCAGCCACCTGGTACGAGAAAGCCGACCTCAACTCAACCGACATGCACAGTTTTATTCATCCCCTAACGCCAGCGGTGCCGCCGTGTTGGGAATCGCGAAGTGACTGGCAGATTTTCCTGTCGATTGCCAAGAAGTTTTCGGAGATGGCGGAGAAGCATTTCCCAGAGCCTGTTAAGGATATTGTCGCCGTTCCACTCCTGCATGATACCCCCGCGGAGATGGCTCAGGCGGAAATCAAGAGCTGGATGGACGGCGAGGTCGAGGCGATTCCTGGTAAAACCATGCCCGGGTTCAAGATCGTCAAACGCGATTATAAGAACCTCTACAACCAGTTCATTTCGTTTGGCCCGATTCCAAAAAAGTCGGGACTCGGTGCACATGGAACGCACTACGAGATCGCGGACGTTCACGAGGAGTTACTCGGAGAACTCCCCACTACGTCATGGGGCGGGGAGAAGTATCTTTCCTTATCGCAGGACGAGTCGGTCTGCGACATTATTCTCAAGCTTGCGACGGTCACCAACGGCGAACTGGCGTATCGATCGTACAAGAACATGGAGGAGAAAGTCGGGCTGCCGCTCGCGCACCTCGCCGAGCGATCGCGCAGCGTCCGAACAGGGTACGAAGAACTGCAAAAGGGTCCGCACCGTTTCGTTAATAGCCCAATGTGGTCCGGTTTGATCAGCGACGGCCGACCTTACTCGCCATTTACGTACAACGTCGAGTGTAACGTCCCATGGCGCACGCTTACGGGTCGTCAACATTTCTATCTCGATCACCAAGGATATCTCGCTTACGGCGAGCATCTTCCGACATACAAACCCAAGCCGCTCCCAACGCAGTACGCGGATATGAAATTTACTGATCCGGGCGACGACTCGATCATGTTGAACTTCCTTACGCCACATGGGAAGTGGCACATTCACTCGACGTATGGCGACAATGAGCGCATGACGACGCTCTCGCGCGGAGTGGAGCCGTTGTGGTTGAACGATTCGGACGCCGAGTCGCTTGGCGTTGAAGACAATGACTGGGTCGAAGTGTTCAATGATCATGGTGTCGTCGTGACGCGGGCTGTCGTTAGTGCTCGACTTCCGCGCGGGATTTGTATTCAATACCACTCACCCGAACGTACGTGCTCTGTGCCCAAATCTCCGAAGAGAGGATTCCGCCGGGCCGGAGGTCACAATAGTCTGGTTCGGACGAGACTGAAACCATCGCTGATGGTCGGCGGATACGGTCAGTTTACGTATCACTTCAACTACTGGGGGCCAACCGGTGTCAATCGTGACACCCACATTCTGGTACGCAAGTGCCCGGAATTGAAATGGTAAGGGTCAGGAGAGTCTTATGAACGTACGATCGCAAGTATCGATGGTGTTTCACTTAGACAAATGCATCGGCTGTCACACTTGCAGCATCGCCTGCAAGAACATCTGGACCGACCGTAAAGGTACGGATTATATGTGGTGGAACAACGTGGAAACGAAGCCTGGTACCGGTTTCCCTACACAGTGGGAGGATCAGGACAAGTACAAGGGTGGCTGGGAGAAGAAGAACGGGTCGATTAACCTCAAATCCACGGACAAGAAGCGGATTGCGCTGAATATTTTTCACAATCCGCATATGCCGAGCATGGACGATTACTACGAGCCATGGACGTACGACTACCAAAACCTATTCACGGCGAAGGAGGGCCCGGATCAACCGACAGCGGTCCCGATTTCGAAGGTCACTGGAGAACAGATTAATGTGGAGTCCGGCCCGAACTGGGATGACGACCTTGGCGGCTCGCCGATCTATGCCGCCAACGATCCGAATCTCGACGGGTTGAGCGAAGATCAGAAGGCCCAGCTCCAGGCGATTGAGCGCCTCGTGTTTTTCTATTTTCCGCGCATTTGTAACCATTGTTTGAACCCTGCGTGCGTAGCGTCGTGCCCCTCCGGCGCCTTATACAAACGCGGCGAAGATGGCATCGTCCTCATCGATCAGAAGAAGTGCAGGGCGTGGCGCTCGTGTGTGTCGGCTTGCCCATATAAGAAGACGTATTTCAATTGGTTCACGGGTAAGAGCGAGAAGTGTATTCTCTGTTTTCCGAGAGTGGAGACAGGACAAGCGCCAGCGTGCTTTCACTCGTGCGTCGGTCGGATTCGATACCTTGGTGTACTCCTCTACGATGCGGACCGCATTGAGGAAGTATGCAATCTCCCCGACGAAGAGTTGATCGAAGGGCATCGCTCGCTCATTCTTGATCCCAATGACCCGGAAGTCATCAAGGCCGCGAAGCGCAATGGCATTCCCGATGCGGTCGTCGATTCAGCACAGCAGTCACCGATCTACAAATTCGTGATTGACTGGCGCATTGCGCTACCGCCGCATATCGAATACCGCACGATGCCCATGCTCTATTACGTCCCGCCAATGTCACCGGTCATGTCTGTGCGTAACGAGGACACGATCGAGCACGTGAGTGACAACTTGTTTCACGATATCGACGAGGCGCGTATCCCGATGAAGTTCCTCGCGAATCTGTTCGGCGGCGGCCACGAGGCCAAAGTGGTCTACGCGTTGCGCAAGCAAAAAGCGATCCGGTGGTATCGGCGGGCCCTTACTGTTGGGGATGTTACGATGGAGACCGCCAAACAGATGCTTAATGAGGCGGACTGCACCGTCGATGAGGCTGAAGCGATCTACCGTCTTACGTCACTGTGTACGTTTGAAGAACGGTTTGTTATTCCTCCGTCACATCGTGAGGAAGCGATCGAAATGTCCCAAGATCCGCATGAGCGCCGTCAGAGCACGGGGTTCGGATTTTTGGCCGGTCCGCGGAGGGGGTTGTAGTGGGAATTGATGCGCCAAAGCGAATGGCCGCGTACGACCTTCTGGCGTCCGTGTTGTCGTATCCTGACGCCGAGTCCGATGGCATATTGCGCAGTTTCTTGGAGGAACTTCTCGCCGCCTGCCCGGAACTTGCCCAGGAAACTCAGTTGCGGTTCTCGAAGTGGCGAGATCAGATAGAGAGTTTGTCGCGCGAAGAGCGGCAAGAGGTCTACGCGCGTACCTTCGACATGTCGCCCAAGTGTACGCTGGAAATTGGTTGGCACTTGTTCGGCGAACAGTATGACCGCGGAACGTTTCTTGTGTGGATGCGTGGTCAGCTACGGGCGTTCGGTTTGGCTGAGTCCACCGATCTTCCCGATCACGCGCGACATGCGCTGGCGGTCTTGGGGAGGCTGGAAGCGGACTCGGCGGACAGGTTCGCGACGGCGTGTGTTCTTCCCGCGTTGGAAACCGTTCGCGACGGTCTTAGGCAATTGGAAAGTCCTTACGAAGTCTTGGTTGATGCAATTTGCCGGTTCTTGGAGTCGCAGCATGGCCCCGCGGAGCGTGATCTGAATTCCCTCCCGGTGCTCAATGGTCAGCACGAGGAACTGTTTTCTGCGGAGAGTGTGTAGACATGGTTAGCGCCCAACACTATTTCGATCAGTTGATGTTCGGTGTAGCGCCGTACTTGGCGCTAATCACGTTCTTCTTAGGAACCATTCAACGTTATCGCGCGCAGGCATTTAGCTATTCGAGCCTGTCGTCTCAGTTCTTGGAAAATAAGCGACACTTCTGGGGAATGGTTCCATTGCACTATGGGATTCTGGTTGTGCTCGGTGGCCACGTCGTGGCCTTCATGTTTCCGAGAGAAGTCTTGGCGTGGAATGGGCACCCGATCCGTCTATACATCCTTGAGATTTCTGCGCTGGTCTTCGGGTTGTTGACGTTGCTCGGTTTGGTGATGGCGCTGGTGCGTCGGCTGGTCTATCGCAAGATTCGGACTGTGACGAGCCTTGCGGATATTGTTCTCTACGCCTTATTGCTCGTGCAGGTTGGCAGTGGCGTCTACGTGGCCGTTATGTGTTCGTGGGGTTCTTCTTGGTTCGCGGCCTCTGCGACGCCGTACCTTTGGTCGATCGTTACACTAGATCCGGACATTAGCTACGTTCTCGCAATGCCCTTCGCCGTTAAGCTTCACATAGTGAATGCGTTTCTCGTGATCGGGTTCTTCCCGTTCACTCGGTTGGTCCACGTGCTGGTGATTCCCAACCCGTACCTGTGGCGCAAACCGCAGGTCGTGCGATGGAATCGTGGCCCTGGGAGTGGCGCATAGCGGCGCGCTTCGGCGGCACTGACGCCGTCAAGGGTGTCGGTTCGGCGGATTCACTGCAACGACAGGGATTGAGCAGTAAGTATGGAAGTACAGAACAAAGCGACAAGCATCAGGCTCTTCTCACTGAAGACGCGACAGATGCGCGCGTTCCATATGTCGTGGTTTGCCTTTTTTCTGTGCTTCTTCGCATGGTTCGGCATTGCGCCGCTTATGGCCGTTGTGCGCGAAGAGTTGGGTTTGACCAAGGAGCAGATCGGCAACACCATAATCGCCTCGGTCGCGATCACGATTCTCGCGCGTTTGCTAATCGGGTGGTTGTGCGACCGGATTGGTCCGCGCTTGTGCTACACGTTTCTTCTGGTCGCCGGGTCGATTCCCGTGATGGCGATCGGGCTTGCCGAGAGTTATACGAGTTTTCTTCTGTTCCGTCTCGGGATTGGTGTGATCGGGGCGTCGTTTGTGATCACGCAGTATCACACATCGGTGATGTTTGCAGCCAACTGCGTCGGCACGGCGAACGCGACCTCGGCAGGATGGGGTAATCTTGGCGGGGGCGTGACGCAGATGGCGATGCCGCTCGTATTCGCGGCGTTTATCTATATGGGTTTCTCTGACGCCGCATCATGGCGGCTGTCCATGGTCGCCGCCGGCGGCGTCTGCGCCATCACAGGTTTGGCTTACTTCCTGTTCACGACAGACCTGCCCAATGGGAATTTCAAGGCGCTTCGCGCGTCCGGGGAGCTTGTTTCTACGGCCAAGTCCAAAGGTTCGTTCTGGCTCGCCGCACGAGACTCTCGCGTGTGGGCGTTGTTCTTGATCTACGCCGCGTGCTTTGGCATCGAACTTACCATCAACAATATTGCCGCCATCTACTACATGGATCGTTTCGACCTCGGTCTCAAGACCGCCGGTCTCGTTGCGGGCTTGTTCGGCTTAATGAATATTTTCGCCCGTACGCTCGGCGGATACATCAGTGACAAATTTGTCGAGAAGGGCGGATTGCGCGGTCGTGTACGATGGCTATTCTACGCGCTGGCCGCTGAGGGCGTTGCCCTGATGTTCTTTTCGCAAATGAGTGTGATCGCGCTCGCCATACCTGCGATGATCGTTTTTAGCCTGTTCGTTCAGATGTCTGAAGGCGCTACGTACGCGATTGTTCCCTTTATCAATAAGAAAGCGCTCGGGTCGGTCGCGGGAATTGTCGGAGCAGGCGGGAACATGGGCGCGGTATGCGCCGGCTTCTTGATGCGCGCGGAGAGCATCAGCTATCAACAGGCGCTTCTGTTCTTGGGTATCGGAGTCTTCTCTTGTGCGTTCTTCACCTACTTGGTGCGGTTCAGTCCCGAGACCGAGGCGGCGGCTGCGAAGGAAGTTGATGTTGCGATTGGCGATCGCAGGGCCGCGATGAAAGAACGGGCTCCACTTCGCGATCTCATTCCAGGTCTCAGATACATTCGCCCCATGGATGCCCTTCGCGTCTATCTTGGAATCGCGCTCGTGATCAAGGGGGTCTACTTCATCATGAACATGGCCGAGCTAGAGAGGACGCTTGGTACAGACCTCGGACAGGGTCAAAACCTGATTGCCTGGTCGGTCGTGTTTGCGCACGTTGTGGGCGGTGCAAGTCTTGCTTTGGGTTTCGTGACGCGCGTCGCCGCCGGTGCCAATGGGCTGATACTTGCCGGTGCCGTCGTGATGACATTTATTGGCGCGACCGCCGACCCCGGGAGTCTTCTTGGCGCCAATGTTGACTTCCAGTTTTCGGCTTTAGTGTTCTTCTCGTTGGTGCTCTTCGTGTGGCGTGGGTCTGGGCCGCTGTCACTGGACCACTTGTTGCGAACGGAAGCGGAAAAGGGCTCCGGAATGTTGCAGGTTGAGGTTGCTCGCAGTACGCCGGTGGCAGCGACTAACTGACGAATCGATAGGATTGGCCTGACTATGAGCAAACTAAGCCATTGGGACCCCGACAACCCACAGGAGTGGGCGGATTCCGGCAAGGCGATAGCCACGCGGAATCTGTGCATTTCAATCCCTAACCTACTCTGCGCGTTTTCCGTTTGGCTCTATTGGGGAATGCTTGCGAAGTTCATTCAGAAGATTCACTTTGCCAACCCGGAGATGTTCAGTTTTACATTTCTCAACAGCGGTCAGCCGCACGAGGGCGACGCATACCGGGCGCTAATGTTCAACCTCCCGGCGGTCGCAGGTTTGGCCGGTGCGACACTTCGGATTCCCAACTCATTCATGATCGCAATCTGCGGCGGACGCAATGTTAAGTTCATGACCACGATGCTGTTAATCCTGCCGGCGATCGGTGCTGGAATTGCACTGCAGAACCCGGATACACCATTCTTGACACTGATCATTCTCGCGGCCCTCTCGGGTGTGGGCGGTGGGGCGTTTTCATCATCGATGTCGAATATCAGCTTCTTCTTCCCAAAGAAGATGCAGGGTTTGTCGCTTGGCCTTAATGCCGGACTCGGCAACGCCGGCGTAAGTGTTATGCAGTTCCTTCTTCCGTGGATCATTACGTTTGGTGCTTTCGGTTCGTTCGGTGGGGATCCACTGATGGTTGGAACGGGCGACGCGGCTAAGCATCTGTGGATTCAGAACGCTGGTTTGGTTTGGGTTCCGGTTCTTGCATTTCTCGCGATCCTCGCACTACTCGGCATGAACAATTTGCCGCAGCACAAATGTGGGCCGACACCCGTTGCGATCGCCAAGTACTTGTGGCTGATGTTACTGGGGTACATCGGGGCGACGGTCGCGGTCGTCCTTCTGTTGACGCCTTGGGGTGGGTTTCCGGTAATCCTCAAGGTGTTCGTTATCGTCGTCATCGCCGCGGCGATTACGCTGTTGGCGATGCGGCTGTTGACCCCCAAAGAGACGAAGGCCAACCTCAGGAAGCAGTTTGCGATTTTCAACAACAAGCACAACTGGATTATGACTTGGCTATATACCATGACGTTCGGTTCGTTCATTGGATATGCCAACGCCTTTCCGAAGCTCATTGATGACGTGTTCGGCGTAATCCGGGTTGGTCCCGACGGTGCGGCGCTTGCGGAATCGATCATCAACCCGTCGGCGCCTATTTCGTCGTCTTACATTTGGATTGGTGCAGGAGTTGGTGCGCTCATTCGTCCGTTGGGTGGGTGGTTGGCGGACAAGTGGGGGGGGGCACGAGTCACGCACTGGGACACGATCGTCATGATCGCCGCGACAATCGGCGCGGGGTACTTCGTATCCCTCGCGAGTCAATCGCTAACTCCCGAGCAATACTTTCCTCCGTTTCTGGTTATCTTTGTCTTTCTCTTTGCGACTACGGGAATCGGCAATGGCTCCACCTTCCGCATGATTCCGATGATCTTCAGCAAGGAGCAGGCTGGACCAGTTTTGGGGTGGACGTCTGCCATTGCCGCATACGGTGCGTTCTTGATTCCTAAGATCGTCGGCACGCAGATCAAAGGCGGAACTCCAGAGTATGCCCTCTACGGTTTCGCAGTCTATTACTTCAGCTGTCTCATTGTGAACTGGTATTATTACGCCAGGAAGGGCGCAGAGATTAGGTGTTAACACGAGATAGCAAATTGCAAACCCTCACGGTGGTGCTACTTATCGGCGCGGTGTTCAGCCTTGCAACGCTTGTGGCGAGGTTGGGGGCGTTCCACATCCCCGGGAACCAGCAGGGGTACGCGCCGGAGCAGCCTATCGCCTTTTCGCATCGACTCCACGCGGGCGAATTGTTGATCGACTGCAAGTACTGTCATTCCGGTGCCGAAACCAGTCGTCACGCGGGAATTCCGGCAACAAGCGTATGCATGAATTGCCATTCGATTGTGACGGACACGCTTGGTTCAATACGCGCTGAGGATGAGCTGGCCAAAGAAGAGAAACGCACGGCCCGCCGCATGGTCTCTGGTGAATTGCAGAAAATCTACGACTCGCTTGCCCTCGACGAGGAAATGAAAACCAAACCGGGCAAAGTGCCCAAGCCAATCGAGTGGATCAAGGTTCACAATCTTCCCGACTTTGTCTATTTCAACCACAGCGCGCACGTCAGTATGAATGTTGCGTGCGATCGGTGCCACGGCGCCGTCGAAACGATGGAACGAGTCAGGCAGGTTGAAGACCTAAGTATGGGGTGGTGCGTGAATTGTCATCGGACGGTCAATCACACGGGAATCGCCGGAACGCCGGTTGACGCTTCGCTTGATTGTGCGGCTTGCCACTACTAGGAGCCAGCGGACGTTATGAGCGACAACAGCTCAAAAGAGTATTGGAAGAGTTTGGAGCGCCGAAGCGACGGCGTGCGGCCGCTGCCCGTTGCCGGTGACGAGTTTGCCAGCGTACCCGATGCGCCAGGGGGAGAGCGAAAGGGCGTCGAGTTGCGCCGCCGTGATTTCCTAGCAGCCGCCGGCTTTGTGCTCGGCAGCGCGACGCTCAGCGGGTGCGCACGCGCTCCTGTAGAAAAGGCGATTCCCTATCTGGTCGCCCCCGAGACGATCGTACCCGGACGCGCCACCTACTACGCATCAACCTGTGGAGCCTGCAGTGCCGGGTGCGGGATGGTCGTGAAGAATCGCGACGGGCGCGCGATCAAGGTGGAAGGTAACGCGGAACATCCCGTCTCCCACGGTGGACTCTGCGCTGTAGGGCAGGCGTCAGTGCTGGGGCTCTACGACAGCCATCGACTTGAGCACCCGTTGCAAGACGGCCAGGAGGCGACTTGGGAGGTCGTGGACAGTGAGGTGACGCACCGGTTCGATGCGATGCGCAAGAGCGGAGCCGCGGTTCGCCTCTTAACCGGTACGGTCACCAGTCCGACGAAGCGGCGTGTTATTCAGGCGTTCCTCAAGAGCTTCCCTAACGCCAAGCACATTGAATATGCAATGCTTTCTACGTCCGCCATCTGCGGAGCGCACAGGAAGACGCACGGCCAATCTGTTGTGCCTCGGTATTCGTTCGACAAAGCCGCGGTCATCGTCGGATTCGACGCGGACTTTCTCGGCACATGGCTTTCACCGGTCGCGTTCACTGCGGGGTGGTCGAAGGGCCGCCGTGCAGACGTCGACACTAAGAACTTTTCGTACCACGCGCAGTTCGAGAGTCGCCTAACAGTAACCGGCGGAAAAGCGGATCGGCGTGTAGCGATCGCGCCCGCGCAGCTCGGTTCGGTCATGAACCGGCTGGCGTCCTTGCTCGCAACTAGAGCTGGTGTTGCATTCGGCGCAACAGGCGACGACACCGATGTCCATGCGCCGGTCATCGAAGGCCTCGCCGCCAGACTGTGGCACGCACGGGGCAAGTCGCTTGTTGTCTGCGGTAGTCAAGACGTGGCGACTCAAATCGTATGCAACTTCATCAACCACATGCTCGGCAACTACGGAGCCACGCTTGATATCGCACGGCCGTTCGCCGAGGGCGAGGCTAGCGATACTGGCGCTCAAGAGCTACTTCGGGAACTTCAATCCGGCTCCGTCGATGCACTGATCATCGACAACGTCGATCCGGTCTACGATTTGCCCAACGGTGCGGAATTCGAAGCCGCTATCAAGCAGGCTGGGCTCGTGGTCAGCGTCGCCGATCGCATCAACGATACGTCGAAGCTCGCGACCTATGTCTGTCCGGATCACCACTACCTTGAGTCTTGGGGGGATGTGACACTCGGCGGCGGATTTGTGGGGTTTCAGCAACCTGTCATGCGGGCCCTGTTCGATACCCGATCTGTTTTGGAGAGTCTATCGATCTGGTCGGCGTCGGGATCACACAAGTCGGACCAAGCACTCGTTCGTGAGACTTGGGGCGACCAAGTGGCCTGGAATATGGCCATCCACGATGGCTTTGCGAGAATTTCAGAACTACGGGTCGCATCGGCAACATTTCGAAACGCTGCGGTCAAACCGATTGTCGATGCCGGACGACCCTCTGGCCAGGAGTTGGCGTTGGTTCTTTACCCGAAAGTGGCCATGCGCGACGGACGACATGCATCGAATCCGTGGCTCCATGAAATGCCAGACCCCATTACGAAAGTCGTTTGGGACAACTATGCGAGTATCGCAGAGGACACCGCCGGCAAGCTTGGTATTGAAACTGGCGACGTCGTTAGGGTCACGCTTGCTGACGGGAAGTCCCCGGCTATCGAGTTGCCTGCGCTCGTTCAACCAGCCCAGCACGACCAAGTCGTAGCTATCGCGTTGGGTTATGGCCATCCAGAAAGTGCGCGCTTCAAACAAGTTGGCCCCGCTTGGCTGGAAGGCAAACCGACGCTGGGTGACAATGGTTTGGTCGGAACCAATGCGGCGAAGCTTCTGACCTATCGCGACGGAACGCTCCGTCTCTCCGGTGAGCACGTTTCGATCGCGAAGACCAATCGAACACATTCCCTTGCGTGTACTCAGGACTATCACAATATCGAAATCCCTGCGTCGCTTGTTCTTCCGGGGATGGACCGTCGCCGCCCGATGATTCAAGAGACGACCCTCGCCGCATACGAACGCGATGGAACACTTCCGAGTCATGGATACGACGCTCACCACAAAGACCTGGGCGACCTCTGGCCGGACGATCATAAATATGAGGGTTACCATTGGGGCATGGCCATCGACTTGACGACGTGTACCGGATGTTCGGCGTGCGTGGTCTCCTGCCAGGTTGAGAATAACGTGCCGGTTGTCGGGCGCGACGAGGTGGCCCGCAAGCGCATCATGCATTGGCTTCGCATCGATCGATACTACAGTGATAGTGAGGGCACCACCGACATTCTCCACCAGCCGGTGATGTGCCAGCATTGTGACAACGCTCCATGTGAAACGGTCTGCCCGGTTCTCGCGACGGCCCACAGCGAGGAGGGTCTCAATATGCAGACCTACAATCGGTGTGTCGGAACGCGATATTGTGCCAACAACTGTCCATATAAGGTTCGCCGATTCAACTGGTTCGACTATGCCCATGAGGACACGCTTGCCAACATGGCGCTCAACCCGGACATCACCGTCCGGACGCGCGGCGTGATGGAAAAATGCTCCCTCTGCGTGCAGCGAATCGAAGAAGCGCGGATCGAAGCTAAGAAGCAAGGAATACCGATCGCCGACGGCGACATTAAGACAGCGTGTCAGCAGTCCTGCCCGGCTGGTTCCATCGTTTTCGGCGACATGAACGACCCGAAGAGCGCTGTGTCGAAGTTGATCAAAAGCGGGCGACACTATCGGATGCTTGAAGAAACCAATGTCAAACCTTCCGTGGGATATCTAGGCCTGGTGCGCAACCGGGACGAAAATGAGGACCCAACTCACCATGGCTAGCATGCCGTCGACCATCCATAGCCCCCTCATTCTTGGTGACAAGAACCCGAGCGACGTCACCAACGACATCTGCGCGTCGGTCGAACGGGGCCCGTCGTTATCGTGGTGGGTTGCGATTTCGATCTCGTCGTCGATGTTGCTGCTCGGTTTGATTTCCGTCGCTTACCAAATCATGACGGGAATCGGAACATGGGGACTCAATAACACGGTTGGATGGGCGTTCGACATTACGAATTTTGTTTTCTGGGTAGGTATTGGACATGCGGGTACGCTGATTTCCGCCGTGCTCTTCTTGTTCCGCCAAAAGTGGCGTACGTCCGTCAACCGGGCAGCCGAAGCAATGACCATCATTGCAGTCATGTGTGCTGGGATTTTCCCACTGATTCACATGGGCCGTCCTTGGCTCGCTCATTGGATGGCGCCATACCCCAATACACGAGGTCCACTCTGGATCAATTTCCGCTCCCCTCTCGTGTGGGATTTCTTCGCGATTTCGACCTATTTCACGATATCGTTCGTCTTTTGGTATGTCGGAATGATTCCCGACCTGGCCACACTCCGCGACCGCCTGAAAGCCGGCTGGCGCAAGACGACGGCGGGTTTTCTCAGTCTTGGGTGGAACGGATCGTTCAGAACGTGGCTTCATTATGAAACCGTCTATCTTCTGCTCGCCGGACTCGCCACGCCGCTCGTCTTGTCGGTACATACGATCGTTAGTTGGGACTTTGCGACGTCGGTCATCCCGGGATGGCATACAACGCTTCTTCCGCCGTATTTTGTGGCCGGTGCGATTTTCTCTGGTATGTCGATGGTGCTCACACTCATGCTGATCGCTCGCAAGACAATGCGGCTTGAGGATTACATCACAGAGCAGCACGTTGGCGCGATGTGCAAGATGCTCATTGCGACCGGTGGCATGGTGGCCATGGCCTACCTGACCGAATTCGTGACGGCGCTCTACTCGAACAGTCCGTACGAGCAATTCGCCTTTATGAACCGCGCATTTGGTCCGTTTAGTTGGGCTTATTGGATCATGGTTGGCTGCAACATTCTCAGCCCGCAGATATTGTGGTTCAAACGGGCCCGGTCGAACATGCTTGTCGTTTTCGTTGTCACGATCTTCATTAACATCGGCATGTGGTTCGAGCGATTTGTCATAATCGTAACGTCACTGCACCGCGACTATCTGCCGTCGAACTGGACGGGGTATTCTCCGACTTGGATTGAAATCGCTACGTTGGTGGGAAGCTTCGGACTGTTCTTGACACTGTTTTTGATGTTCTGCAGGTTTATTCCGGTCATTGCGATGGCTGAGGTTAAGGGCGTTTTGAGTCATGGCAGAAAGAATCAATAGATTGGCCTCCAATCGTAGGTTCTTGCTCGCGATATTTTCGAGCGAGAACGATATCCTCGCCGCAACAGCGGATGCACGTGATCGTGGACTTAGCATTGCAGACGTCTACACGCCCTATGCGGTTCACGGACTAGACAAAGCGATGGACCTCAGACCGTCCCGTCTGCCGTGGGTTTGTTTTGCCCTCGGGTTTGCCGGCGCCGGGTTCAAGGTTTGGTTTGAGTTTTGGACCTCGGCCACCGATTGGCCTATCAACGTGGGCGGAAAGCCGTGGAACTCACTGCCGGCGTTCTTTCCGGTCACTTTCGAAGTCATGGTGCTCTTCGCCTCGCTAAGCACGGTCGCTGCGTTCTTGCTCGGCAGGGGGCTCTTGCCCGGTCGTCGCGCCAAGCTCGCGTCGCCCGGTGTCACAGATAACGAGTTCGCATTGGTTATCGAGGAGACGGACGCCACGTTCTGTTTGGATGAAGTGACGGCGCGCCTGCGTGTCATGGGGGCGACGTCTGTCGAGGAACGCGTCGAGCAGGAATCAGTCTAATGTCAGCCAAGGTGCTCAACATCATTTTCGGGTCCATTATGGCGATGGCCATCTTGCTGAGCTTCACTGCGACGCGGGATTTTGCCAAACCGCACTACGAGGTCATGCCGGATATGGTCCATGCTCCTTCGTATCAAGCGTTCGAGCAGAATTCCAACATGCCAAACGGCAGAACCCTGCGCCAGCCCGCACCGGGTGCCATTCCCCGGGGAATGATGCCTTTCGAGTATGAGCGAACGGAGGTGGATGCGCTCAGAGCCGGTGAAGAGCTTGCGAACCCGAGACCTCGAGACGACGCACGCTCGCTCGCACGCGGTGCAACCGCGTACTCCATCTTCTGCCAACACTGCCATGGACCTGGTGGCGCGGGTGATGGAATGATCGCCAATCGTGGTTTTCCGCCTCCGCCGTCGTTGTTGCTGGAGCATGCGATCAAGATGAAAGACGGTCAAATGTTCCATGTGACCACACTGGGGCAAGGCAACATGCCCGGGCACGCCGGACAGGTTTCTCGCCAAGACCGTTGGGACGTCATTAACCACATTAGATCCCTGCAGGACGCTGCCCAAGAAGAACTGGCACGAACACCGCCCGAAGAATCGCCCACGTCCGACAAGACTCCGGAAGGAGCGCAGCCATAGATGCCGCGTCAATACGAACAACTCAACCTGCCAGACCGCACACTCGCAATATTCAAGTGGCTTGCCGTCATCGGCGGAGCGAGCTTTGTCCTCGGATTGGTGTTCGCGCCGCAGCGTGCGTGGTCGAGCTTCCTACTCGTGAACATCGGTATGCTCGGGATGGGACTGGGTGCCGCTCTATTCATTGCGTTCCAATACATTTGCGGCGCCCACTGGGCCGTCGCTATTCGTCGAGTCCCTGAAGCAATGTGCGCGATTCTGCCATGGGCCGCCGCCGGCGTCTTGCTTTCTCTGCTCGCAGGAAAATCTCTATACCCTTGGATAGCCAAACCCCCTCATGGAATGAAGGGAATCATTCTCGACTACACGTTCGTCATTGGGCGGGCCGTCGTGTTCCTCGGGCTTTGGTTGTGGTTGATCAGAACCATCGTTGCACGATCGAGACTTCAGGATCGAACGGCGGACCCCGCGCTCTCGGCCCGCAACAAGAGGTCGTCGGCCGGATTCGTAGTGCTCTTCGGTCTGACGTTCTGGATGGCCACCTTTGATTGGGTGATGTCTTTGGAACCCGAATGGTTCAGCACGATGTACGGCGTTTATCATTTCTCCGGACTCTTTCTCGGTGCGCTCGCCCTGATCACATTATTGGTGATCTGGTTGCAGTATGAAGGCCCTTTGCGCGACGTCCTTACGCACGAACACCTTCACGACCTCGGGAAAATGTTGTTTGGGTTCAGTGCGTTTTGGGTGTACATCTGGTTTAGCGAATACATGCTCATCTGGTACGCCAACTTTGCCGAGGAAACCGGGCATTTCATTCGCCGGCAAACAGGGGCATGGGCACCGCTTTTCGTCGCCAACATGTGTGTCACGTGGCTGCTACCGTTTTTCATTCTCCTTCCCAAGCCGGTCAAGCGCAGTCCGCGCATGCTCGTCAAGGTTTGTTGTCTGATCTTGGTTGGCCGGTGGCTTGACCTCTACATCCTGATTTACCCCTCGACTGTCGGATTCGAGTCCGTGACGTTCGGAATCTGGGAGTTGGGGATGGCCATTGGCGCTCCCGGTCTCTTCATGTTGGTCTTCGTTCGCAGGTTCCGATCCGCAGCACCCGTACCTGTGGCTGACCCCATGCTTGAGGCAAGCCTGCACCACCACCAGTAAGACGCATGCGGTGACACAAGGCTAACACTCTTCTGTGCAAAAAGTATGGCAGCGGCTTCCAGCCGGTGATCCGTTCACGTTGTTCCCCTCTTGCCGTGGCTGGCGGTATCCCAAGTGGTCACGCGATGGAACTGAACTCTTCTACACAAACGACGGCAGTGAGTACTACTCGGTAGCCATCACGGTGCAAGACGACGTGCTGATCCCAGGCACGCCCAAGCTCATGTTCAAGCTTCAAGATGCAGCATATTCAGACTTCTTCGACGTCGCCCCGGACGGTCAGCGTTTCCTATTCGGCATGTTGCCGGAAAAGAACGGCGGTATGCGAATCCAGCCGACCGTCGTGGTCAACTGGTTTAAGGAATTGAGAGAAAAAATGGCCACGGCGGAGGGCAGCTGATTCTGCGTGACGGGGAAAGGCGTAACATGTCTAGCATCGTCGCTGAGCTGAGTGCTGGTGACCTGCTACACAAAAGCTGAGCCAGGCGTTATGAGAGTCCCTGCGGCCCGTTGATCGGGCAGGAGGACTTGACGATGAAGCATTAGTCGATCGGCGGGTTGCGTTGATTGTGACTTTCGCCGTCGGGTTGACGAGCGGATTTCCGTGTATAGATCAGAACATACGACGTGCAGGCGCTTATGACGCAGTCCCGGCATTGCGGATCATGGTCCGCGATTGTTAGTTCCCGTGTGAACACTTCGAATCCAAGGGACCGGTATAACTCCAGCCACTCCGCGACGCGATTCGCATCCGCCGTGTGTCGGCGCACCCAACCCTCTGCGGCCAGTCGCTCGTCCTCGACTTCCACTCCGGTGCGTGGCGCTGGGTTCGAGCCCGACGCGAGAATGACAAAGTCCGACGCCACGATCATCCTCGTCCTTGACTCTGTACTACGCTCGCCGTATCCGCGACGCAATCTCGTTTGAGCATGTCAAGTCGTCGGTGTCCCAGAATAGCCGCTCCGAGGGCGGCCACATACTGAACCGTTCCCGGTTCCGGCACGTTGACCTCGCTCTTCAGTTGCTCGCGCACGGCGCGCGCCATTGTCTCGAAGCGTAGAATGCCGCCGATGAGTGTGTACTCGGCTTCACCCTTGACCCGTTTCATTAATTGCACGGAGCGGCCGGTCAGTGATTCGATCGCCCCCTGCATAATGTCCGATGGCGACGTGCCAAGGGAAAGATGGTTGATGACTTCCGATTCGGCGAACACGGCGCACACTCCGGAAATGGGAACCGGTTCCTTGGAAGTGAGTACCAACGGCCCGATTTCTTCCGTCGTGAACCCCATGTATCGGGCGGTCTTTTCCAGAAATGCGCCAGTTCCGGCGGCACATTTATCATTCAGTCGAAACGACACCACCTGGAACTTGTCGTCGACGCGGCTCGCTTTCATGGTCTGCCCACCCACGTCGAGCACGGTGCGTGTCCCGGGGAATAGGAACCCGGCGCCGCGCGCGGTTGCGGTGAGGTCGGTCACATGGATATCTTTGAACTGGACTTGGTGGCGACCGATTCCTGTGGCTACGACATAGCGGACATCGTCCTCTTCAAGACCGGCTTCCTTCAGACAATCCTGGAATGCGGATTGTGCGGACTCGGCCAGCTTGAATCCGGTCGGTCTGATATTGCGACTGAGTATCTGCGTACGTTCGTCCAGAAGGATCGCCTTGATGTATGTGGATCCTACGTCGATACCGGCCGTGATCGTCATTCTCTAGTCTCCACCGCTTCGCGTGGGCTTCTGCTGGACACGATGTGATCGAGCGCAAAGAGCGCTGCCCCCAAAGCGCCCATGTAATGGGAGTCGTCACTGACGTTCAGTTGCCGTTCAACCTTCTCTTCAAGCGCTCGGATCATCGCAATGTTTCGGGTCACTCCACCGGTGAACGTGACCTCGTCTTCAATCCCTACGCGGCGAAGCAGGCCTGCCGATCGGCTGGCGATCGACTGATGCACGCCCCAGAGAATATCCTCGATTTTCTTACCCTTCCCGAGCCACGACAGCACCTCGGACTCGGCGAACACGGTGCAGGTCGTGCTAATGCGCACGGGTTTCTGGAACTGCAGCGCCCGGGAGCCCAAATCGCTGAGCGGAATTTCGAGAGCTGCCGCGGCGGCTCCGAGAAAACGGCCCGTACCCGCAGCACACTTGTCATTCATACAGAAGTCTACGATTTCACCGGACGACCCGACGCGAATAGCCTTGGTGTCCTGCCCGCCCATATCTACGACCGTGCGCGTGCCGGGGAACATGTGTACGGCGCCGCGTCCGTGGCAGCTAATTTCCGTAACCTGTGTGTTTCCGAACGTGACTCGATAGCGCCCGTAGCCGGTGCCCACGACGTACTCGACTTCCATCTCGCGCAGACCGGCGTCTTTCAGCGCGCCGGCGTGGGCGTTCTCCGCCGCAAGGACGACGTTGGCTCCGGTGTCGATCAATGAGCGGCCGACGATCCGGCGCTTCTCGTCGATGATGACCGCTTTTGTTTGCGTCGAACCCACATCAACGCCCGCTGCATAAGCCATTGTGTACCTTTCTCTAATGAACGCCGCTGCGTCGTCGGCGTGAATCCAGGCCTTCGAAGAATGCGTCGATCCGGTTCTTCATTTGTGCCTCCGAAATGACCCGCCTATCCATCATGTCCGATTCAACGAAGAGACTGGGGATGTCGTATTTTTCCGCCATATATCGCCGGCTATCAGCCAACCCTGTCGAAACCGTGCGGCAACTCTTGATCGGATGGTAAATGATCCCGTCGACGTGGTAGTCGTCGATCATGCCGCCAAGCGCCTTCTCCTGGTAGAACATGCTGTCCATGGCGTCACGTACGCTAATGAGCACGCCCTCCGCCAAGCTTTCGATGGGCCTGTTGATGTCGTACTCGAACCCTCTATTGGCTCCGCCCGATGCGAACCACAAGTAGGTGGAATTGATAAACGTGCCTTGCCAGTCGGTGAACAGTTCGTTGAAGCGGCGGAAGATCGGATAGCAAGGTACGCCGACAAAGATCAACCTGTACTCCTCCTCCGTCAACGACCCGATGTGGTGCTCAACCTTGTATTCCATCTCCTCAACCAATTCCGTGAAGTAGCGTCCCCCTATCTTGGTTCCGCGAAATCCATTGGCCACACCGAGGTAGATTGTTCCGTCTGTCAGTGCATTGAACGGCGCGGGGCGGGCTTTATTGAGCTCAAGAACCCTCTTCCATCCGACGTTCATTTCGTTGGTGTAGCCCAGCACCTCACGCAGCCGGTCCACATCGAACTTACGGCCGGTGACCTTTTCGCAGATTGCGATTAGTTCCTTGAGCTGCGCCTCGACGTAACGGCGGTCGTTCTCGAAATCGCGCTCACCGCGCTGTGTCGAATCGCCGGCCTCTCGCGACCCTGGGACGTCCATGACGAATACGGGGACGTCGTACATACGCTGCCATATCTCGGCCCATTTGATGTAGGTGTTGCACGCATTGGTGGCCACGGCGATTTTCGGTTTGGGAATGTTACCCATGGGGTGGGCGCCGCCGCGAAGTTGGAGCGCGACGTCTGCCTTGACGTAGCCGCAGATGTCGGGTGAATAGCCGTAATCTTCCGCCTCGTCCAAGTACTCGTGCGCGACACGGCGCACGGCGGTTTGCAGGGAGTTGATCTCAGGAAAAACGACAGGAAGGTCGAAACACATGAGAATCTCGTTGAGACTCCCCATCACGAAGACATACGCAGCCCGTCGACCTTCGTCGGCCGCTTCGGATAGCGACGAAAACCAATCGCGGAAGAGCTGGGCTCCGTCGCGGTTACCACGTCCGACCAACCCGTTTTCTTTTTCTACAGTTTTCATAGGAATACTCGCTATGCTCAAGCGAAGAGCAGGTTTTCCATAAACGTTTCGACCTGCAATTCCAGATGGTCGAACGATGTCATGTTCTCTTCGAACTCACTTACGAAGTATGGGATCTTCTGTTCATCCAGCGCGTTCGTATAGGCCACTTGTTCTTCCAAACCCGGCTCACACATTTTGGCGGCTGTGATGATGGCGGCGTCGGCGTGGCAACGCTTCATGCGCTTCAGCAGCATTTCTTCCTTGAGCTTACGGTCGTCATGTTGGACGGGGCTGTACGAGGATCGATGCACGTAGGCGTGGGCAAGATTCGCGACGGGATCGCCGTCGGTCGGAACATCTTCGACAATCCAGCGCAGCCCGATCAGCAGATCATCGTCTACGAGGTAGCACGTTCGTCCCAGCATGCGAATCATATCGAGTGGCGGTTGTTCGCAGAATCCCCCCTCGAACACGACGCGGATGCGGTCCTGCTGCTTGGCGTCGCGCTCGGTCAACTGCGGAAGCACCGCGCGGAGAAGCTCGTTGTGCTCCTCGCGCGGGATCATGGCTCCTACGGAAACAAGACTGTAGGCGTCCTCGGCAGCTACGAGCCAGGGTGTGGTGCGTTTGATTTCATACAGCTCGCGTAGCAACCGGCGGTTCTCATTGAACACGGCGACAGAGCGTTGTATCGCCGCCTCGGAAACCTCCGCACCGGTCACCTCCTCGACCGTGCGCCTGAGGCGGTTGTACTCGTCGGCCAGGTATGCGACGCTGTGTGATGAGTTTGCGTTCTGCGGCAGATAGAGAATCTGGCAGGGGTAGTCGAAGTTGCGTCCCCAGATGGCTGCGAGATTGCGCGCCGCATCGCAGATGGGATGCGACACAAACATATCCAACTGAAGCTCGCCGCTCAGCACGACTTCGAGTGACGACTTTAGGATAGAACACAGATACGAACCGAAGTGCGAATCCGCGTGTGTTGGATCGACCGGCACGCCGCGCAACTTCACGGGGAGCATGCCGGCGGCGTGAGCGATTTCTTCCGGGAAGTAGACCTGGAAATGACCGCAGACTTTCCCGCCAGCCTCGCGCCAGCGCTTGACGGTTGGAAACGTCGGATCCTCTACAAGCTCGCGACATGCGTAGAGTATCTCGTCCAGCGGCGTACCGCGCCATTCTGGAAAAACAAGTTCGCTCATCGGTCTCTCCAACCGTCTACGGAGACATTCGTGTACTCAATACATTCGAGCGCTGTCACTTCGTAGCCTCGCAGTCTGTCGCACGCCCGGCGACATCAATCTCTGCCGTTCCGTTCTCCGTCGGATAATCCCATCCGGGAAGCTGTACACCGATGCACGAATAATCCATCTTCGGTGTGCGTTGCCCGCGATCGAGTAGGGAGAGCAAGCCGACGCGAATAAAGGGGTTCTTCTTCGGGTTGAACGTGGCGCCTGTTTCCGAGGCGAGCGACTCATCGTCCGCGCCGCGAGCGAGTTCCTGTTTGAACAAAGCCCGCGAGTACGGCGCATCTTTGGCCATCTGACGCGTGCGCTCGAACCCCCGACTCAGCGCCGTCTGTTCGTCGTTGAACACGGCGTTGCTCAGGCCAATTTGAAACGCTCGGTCTGCGGTCATGCCCTGATCGAACACTTCGAAGATGGCGGAATCGCCCATGCCAAGGCGTCGGAGTTCGCCCACGGCGCCGAAGCCGGGAAGAATCGCGAAGTCGAGTTCCGGTTGGTTGTAGGTGTTCTTCTGCGCCCAAAGCGTTTCTCGTTCGAGCGAGTCGAACGCGAAGCCGTAAGCGCGAACATCGTAGCGAAGGTCTAGAAAATACGTGAATTCCGCTCCGCCACCCCACTTTTCACCGAACACACCGATCGAGGCCACCGGGCTTTGTTGAATCAAGCGGAACAGGCTGACCGCGTTGCGACTTGACGCCGCAGCGTCGGCTTCATCAAGCGGGGCGTAGCCTTGCTCGCGCTGGAACCATCCGCGATTGAACTCCCGAGCGTCGGCGCCGAGCATGCGCATCCCGCCGCCGGCGGCGGTGAACATCACCGCGCCACACGCCCCCTTTTGATGAAGCGTAAGAACACTGCTGAACGCATGGGCAAGTTGATCGATTACGGCCTTGTTGAACACGTTGCCGCGCAACGGACTATGAAACACGATGCTCGCGACGCGATCCTTTGATGAAGGCGCGACCGTCTTGAGATCGAGATAGGAACCTCGGTAGGTACCGGTTTCGAAATCGAGTTCCGCGACCGGCGTTCGATAGTACTTGCCATAGCCAAGCAGTGCCGGGAGGTTTCGACGCTTCATTTCCCACAGCAGGCAGGGTCGGTTCTTGCGTGGCCCGCAGGTTCCGTCTACGTCGAGCATCTCTACCATGAACGGATCGTCGGCGTTCTCGTCGCGCGCCCTGCGAATCAGCTCGATCAATCCGTCGATCGTCAGACGAGCGATGAGCGTGTCGATCAGTTCAATCAATCCGACCTTAAATCGAAGTCCCGCACGCGTAGCGATATTAATTTGCCCCGGTGTGGCTGCGCGATCCTGAATCATGTCCATGGCGTAGAGGCAGATCGGTAGTGCGTAGCGTCTAAAGGCTCTCCCACCGGCGTCGTCAGCGCACGCCACGTGGACGAGCGATTCGGCACTCTTGATTCGGCCGGTGAGTCGATCCTGCTCCGCGGCTTCGTAGTACGACCAGTAGTCTTTTCGCGACACTTCCCCGATCGGAACGTATTCGCCTCTCGCCGGATCGAGCACCGCAGTCGGTTTCGGCCGATCGCCGTCGCTCCACTTGTAGAAGCCGCACCGCTCGCGCGACGCCACGCCCGTGCAGCCCTGCTTTTCGAGACGCTCGATCCATGCCGGATAAAACGCCCCGTCGCGTTGGTACAGACTACGCAGGCGATCAGTTTCCGGTAGCGCCTTGCCGAAGTGTCTCGACGACTCCGTGTAGGGCATATGGCCGGTTTGATCGAGCACGACGAAAGGATTGGCCGTGAAGCGGTCCCAAAGTCCGCCAAGCTCGACGATGTCGCGCGAGGTTTTGACGTCCCAGGAAATAATGGCGCCCATCGCCTGAAAGATCGGATCAGTAATGTAGCCGTGATGATCGATCGGCAGGGCGATGACCGTTTTTTCCAGAATCTGATCGGCGAACACAATGCCAAGCTGAAACGTTGCTTGTGACGCATACTTGCCCTTCATGACGTCGATAAGGCGGTTGGCCTCGAACGGGAAGTATCCGTGTACGGTCAGGAACTTTTCGCGAAACGCCTCGGAGTTGAACAGTTCAGCCAGTTCGGCTGTCGTATGCGAAGACGTGTTCGAAAAGATCGCCGCGAGGCGCGTGGGATCGGCCGCTTCCTCGATCTGTGCGAAGATGCTGGCCTTCACGTCGTCGCGTTCGGTGGCGACCTCCCAGATGATGTCGGCCTCATCGAGCGAGTCGTAGTCGCACGTAAACGTCATCCGCGCGTCACAGTTCGCGGCCTCGTCTTCGCGCATCCGAAATGTAGCGACATCTTGATGCCAGATCGTTTCGAACCGAGCGCGGGCAGCGTCGAGGGCCTCTTGCTTCACGTCCACGAGTAGGATGGCGTAATCGGTTTTTCTGAGCAGGTCGATGACGATCCCTTGCCCCATGGTGCCTGCACCGATGACGGCCACACAGCGCATCTCGTTGATGCGGCGGACGGCCGGTTCGATTGACTTATCACCGAAGGAAAATGCGTGCTTCATTGGACGATTCCATTACCTGGCCAACGGTTTATGTCGATTCCGTGTTTCGTAGGATGACGGCCATGCCCTGACCACCACCGATGCAGGCCGAAGCACAGCCGTGTTCGACGTCGCGGCGTTTCATTTCGTACATCAGGTCGACGATCAATCGCACGCCGGTTGCGGCCAGCGGATGACCCAGTGCGATGGCGCCTCCGTTGATGTTGACGTGTTCTCGCGGAAGACCGAGTTGTTTCTCCACGCCTAGATATTGCGCGGCGAAGGCTTCGTTGATTTCCCAAAGGGCGATGTCGCGTTGCTCAAGCCCGGCGCGACCGAGGGCCTTGTTGATTGACGGTACCGGGCCACTACCCATGATGCGCGGATCGACACCACAAACGCCATAGCCGACGATTTCGAATTGCGTGGACCACCCGTGTTGCCTCGCGACGTCGCGATTGGCGAGCACGACCGCCGCCGCCCCGTCGCTGAGTTCGCTGGCGTTTCCGGCAGACACAAGATTGTTGGGTGTAATGCCGCGCAGCTTGGCCAGCGCTTCGACAGACGTGTTACGGGTACATTCATCCCGCGCTAGGTGTACGGGTTGCCCATTCAAATCCGTGGCGTCGATCGCAAACATTCCACGCAAGGCATCGCCGCCGTTGAGATAACTGTTGCGATAGGCCGCCCGAGCGCGCTCGTGCGATTCGGCCGCGAAGGCGTCGCATTCGTTACGTGTCACGCCGGTTTGATGACCGTATTCATCAGCGGTGAGCATCATGCTCGTATTGGCCAGGTCGTGATTCAGCCCGGCGAGCAGCGTGTCTTCGACGGCGCCACCTTCTTCGAATTCCCAGAAGTTGGTAGCGCTGCGCGGAGCACGAAGCACCTTCGGCGTGCGCGACATGACTTCGCCGCCAAAGCAGAGCGCCGTCTTCGAATCGTCCATGACGTCTGGCACGGCGAGTTGTTGCATGGCGCTGACGACCGTTTGCAAACCCGAGCCGCAAATGCGCTGCACCATGAGGGCAGGCGTTTCCACCCTCAGTCGACAGCGCAACCCGACGTTGCGGGGGAAGTAGATGTCCTGCACGCCCGGCGCCGTGTACTGATAGACATTGGCACCGACCGCCGTATCAATTTGCTCGCGGGCGACGCCGCTGCGGCGGATGGCCTCTTCGCACGCAAACGTAGCCAAGTCTTCGGGCGCAAAGTGCCGAAGCGCGCCACACTTGACTCCGATCGGCGTTCGCGCGCCGTCGACGATTACGATTCTTGGATGTCCGTTTGTGGTCACCATTTATGCCTTTTGTAGCTGCGGCTGTCGAATCTGGATGACGCGATCGCTGGACGCATCGGCGAACAGGTCATCCAATACGGTCTTGTGGTTGGCGATTACCGTCTTGCGAACCAGCTTGCCCGACGGTGTAAGTTCCCCGTTCGCGAGCGTCGGCTCTCGATCGGTCAAGATTACGCGATGAATGCGCTGAAACTTCACCTCGATCAGCGCATTGAGTCGCCCAACTTCCGCGCCCATCAGCGCACGAACCTCTGGATCGCTTAGAAGGTCGTCGGTCTCGATGCCTTGTTCGGCGGCCCACTGAGTCAGCGCACTCATGGCCGGATAGACGAGCGCGGCGACAAAGTCTTTCCCACTACCCAAGGCTACGGCCTGGCTGATGAAATGAGACTCGTTGACCAACACCGTTTCGAGTCGTTGCGGGTGTACCTTTTCACCCGTGGTAAGCTTGAAGGCGCCGTCCTTGCGCCCAAGCACGCGAAGACCGTTCTTGGAAAACTCACCGAGGTCACCGGTCTTGAACCAACCGTCTGCGGTGAGCACGTACGCCGTCGCCTCTTCGTCGTCGAGGTAGCCGCTCATCACGTTGGGGCCGCGGACGAGGATTTCCTGACCGTCATCGATGCGAATCGAAACGCCCGGGATCGGGAACCCGACGAAGCCGCTTCGCCACGAATGATCCAGTGTCGTAAGGGTGACACTCGGGGCGGTTTCGGTCAGGCCCCAGCCTTCGAGGACGGGAATGCCATGCTCACGATAGATGGCCGCCACCGGTGCGGGCAGCGAAGCTCCGGCGGTGAACACGAAGCGAAGCCGCCCGCCGAAAACGATGCGATCGACGTCCGGACGTGTACGGCTTCCGGACACGACCATGTCATGCACACGCGGCACGCTCAGGAACAGTGTCGGATCGAACGCCTTCCAGTTGGCGATCATGCGGTCGAGGTTACGTCCGCAAGAATCGTCGAGGCAAAGTTCGCAACCGTGAAACAACGCGAGGAATCGCTCGAAGATGCCGCCGAAGCTGTGGTGCCAAGGCAGGTAGCTCATTAAGACGTCTTTGTCCGAGACGTCCCAGATGAGTCCCACGGCCTGTTGTTGTGAAATGATGTTGCGGTGAGAAAGGCGGACGCCCTTGGGTGGTCCCGTGGTTCCAGACGTATACATGATGAGACACATTTCGTCCGGTTGCACCGCGTTGATTCTCTCGTCGAGTTGCGTTTCGCTTGTATCGGGTGGTTCGAGCAACTCCGAGAAGGGGACCGCACCCCAGTTCTCGCAATCAGCATCGTGGTCCATCACGAGATATTTCTTGACCCAGGGGTGACGATCGGCCTCAATCTTTCTTAGCTGGTGCATTCCAGAGACAATGACGAACGCCGGCTTGGCGTGACCTAGAACATACGCGACTTGACGTCGAGGATATCCGGCGAACACGGGTACGGTTACGGCGCCGATGGCCATAATCGCCAGATCGGCTTCGAACATCTCCGATCGGTTTTCCGAGATCATCCCTATGCGGTCGCCGGGGCGCACGCCGATATCGATCAATTTTCGTGCGATCGTGCGCACGGCGGTGGAGAACTGCGACCACGATATCGTTACGTCGTCATCGCCCTTACGCGTGCGCACGAATGGCTTGTCGCCCCAACGCTCGGCACGTTGTCGCAGAACGACACCCAGCGACGGTTCATAGTCGCCCAGCGGGATCTTGCTTTCATAGACTTCGCCCACGCGCTTGATACCGATTTGCTCGTCCAAGCCTTGCGACGTCGTTTGGCAATACGCTAGGCATGTATCGCGCAGAAGATCTTTGGTCAGCACGAATCGTTCGTCGGGCGATTTCTGTGCGAAGCCCGGGCTCGCTGGATCCAAGCCGGCACGCCGACGCACCAGATCGGACGCCACGAAGTAAACAATGTTCGTAGCCAGTTCCCTGATGTGCGAACACCCCACGCGACCACCTACGCGGCGAGTGATTTCCGCTAGCACCCCACGCTCGATCCGCAGACCCACAAGACGCTCCGCCGCACCCTCCACTTCTCGACAGACGGGAAACGGCACACGAATCATGTTCAACCGACTGCTGACAATCTGTTCGTCGGGCAGGTAAATCTTGACGTCGAGCTTGATCAGGTGCTCATTGTCGAGCATCGTGCCAACCACTGTTACATGGTCGGAGCCCGCGTCGAATAGTTCCACACTGATGTTGCGCTGAGCGGTTAGCTCCATATCCATAGCTCCGGGTTGTCCACCGTTGTCGGCGTGATCGCGATAGCGAATCGCTCGCGCCATAGATGCTTGAACCTCACGCTTGAGTGATTTGAACAGCGATTCCGCCTCGGCGAGACCGGCTTTGGCGGCATAGCGACCCAGCGGCGTAAGAATCCATTCCTCATTTGAGAACAGCGCGACACTATTTAGACCGTTGGCCAGCGTGTCGCGCAGGGTCTTGACTGAGCTGGTCATGTGTCCGGCGAAGGACAAGATAATGGCACGATGCTTCGCCCAAATTTCTTCATAGGTCACATCGTTCGGATAGGCACCGACAGCCTGTCCCACATCAAACACGGCGCGTCCGATGCGATCGACGAAATCCGCTTTGGTCGAATCCTTGCAAAGATCGCCCATACGAAGATCGATCAGCTCGCCGCTTGGTTTGACAGTGTGAATCAACCCACCGACGTTGAGCACGATGGATATCATGGCCTTGTCGAATTCGATACGCGTACCGGACATGCCCTTCGCGTGGTGAAACGGGTAGTCGTGCGCTGCAAGGATCGTCTCGACGCGTTGCCGCTCGCCGTCGCCGCCGCCCGCAAACACCACTGAGCCCTTCTTCTGAAGAAGGTACACCGTGTCACGCCCCATCCCTCGACGTCCGCCAGCCTGTAATGATATTCCTCGTACGACCCGATCGATCAGCGCCGTCACCATCGACTCGTCCACGCCCGGAAGGCGTTCCATGAGCATCGATTCGTTGATTTGATCTTCGTAGGTTGAGACGGTTTGCTCCATGAGCACGCCGTTGGGCAGCACGAACAGAATCGGTACGCGCTGGCGAATCTCTTCGATCGAAGCCAAACGCCCGCGCCCGGCCAGATTCTCAAGGAAACGCACCAGCTCCCCGGTAAAAAGACCCAATTGGCTTGGGTTACAACAGACAAAAAGAAGCTCGGGCATACGATCCAACGCGTCGGCTTCGAGAAGATTGGCCAAGATGTTGCCGTCAAGATCAATCGCCCGCTGCCGACCATCGTCCAGAAGATTGAGTATTCCCGCGTCCTTGAGTGTTTGAGTAATGCCGTCACCGCCGCGTCCCACGAAACACTCCGCGCGCGCATGGACAAAGAACGCGACGCCCAAGGCGCCGGGCGGATGGACCCCTAGATCACCGGTGCGCAACATGGCTGGTTGAGCTCCTTTCGGCATCGTTCGTTTCAGTAGCAAGCAGCGCCGCACCAAAAGCGCCGGCGTATTGCGGCATCGGGGGCAGCAAAACCTCAGTCTCCAGAACTTCTTCAAGCGCTCGCACCAACGCGCGACAGTGGGCTGCGACCCCTCCTGTGACCGCGACAGCACCATCACGAACAGCCAGCATCTCCGACACGCGCGTAGCGATCGAACGAAACAGTCCCATCGCAATGTCCCTTGCCGGCTGACCCTCTTTGATGCGCTCGATCACTTCCGTTCCGGCGAACACCGTGCAGTAGCTGTTGACCACAGCCGGCTCGGTCGACGTCATCGCCAGTTCGTCCAATTGCTGAAGCGACAAGTCCAGCTTGTGCGCCGTCGATTCGAGAAACGTCCCCGTGCCGGCGGCACACTTGGCGTTCATCCGGTAGTCAGCCATACGCCCGCCTTCGCTCAGACGAATGACCTTCGTGTCCTGACCACCCACGTCGATAATGTTCCGCACCGCGGGGTACCACTCGCGCGCGCCGCGCGCATGACAGGTGATTTCGGTAACACGACGGTTCGCCAGCGCGACGCGCTCGCGTCCGTATCCGGTGGACACGCAGTATGCAACGTCCGCAGGCTCCCCCTCTGCCTTGGCCAGGGCATGGTGCAGTGCAACTTGGCCCGCCTCGACGTAATCGAAACCCGACTTAACCACGTGATAGCCCACCAACGTCGTCGTCTCATCGAGCACGACGCACTTCGTCGCGGATGATCCGAGGTCAACGCCGACGTAGAGCGCACCGCTCATCGCTTGCACTCCTCAAGCTGTTCGATGAACGCCTCAATGTTGGTCATGGTTTGTGCGGTCGAGAAGAACCGCACGTCGCTGAGGTCGCCGTCCAGCACCAGTACCGGCATGTCCATTTCATCGCGAACGCGCTGGGCCATACCGAAACGGGAGTTCGTATTGTTAGGGCAAGTGCGCGCGTTGTGGAAAATCGCACCGTCGATCTCGAATCGATTGAACATTTCGCTGAGGAATTTCTGCTTGCTGACCTCGTCGCGATTGATGAAGATTTCGATGCTGGTTCGCGCCATCCACTCGATCGGATCGCCGCCGTCGTACTCGTCGAACGCCCAGGAATTGCAGTACGTGCTCGCAGCCACGACTGTGCGCAGGTCAAAGAACTTCTCCGCCAACTCCCGAACCTTGGGCCAGATCGGCATGCCCTCCCAATAGATGCGAAAACGCTCTTCGGGGATGCCGCCGACGCCGTCTGCGATCCGTTGATTCAACTCAGCAAGCAGCGTCTCGTAGTAATCTATCGCTTTCTGGGAACCGCGCATCAGAATCACCGGCGCCATGTGGATCACGCCGTCGAAGAACGTGAGCGCAGCCGGTCGCGCACGAGCGGTGTCGAGCACCTGACGCCATAGGGCACTTGCCCGGCTAGAGAGCGCTACGACTTCTTTGAGGCGATCGCGATCGAGTGTGGCGCCGAATCGATGTTCGATTTTCTCGACCAATCGTTCGAGCAGGCCGGATACGAAAGCGACGTGCTCGCGGGTCACTTCGCCCAAGTGTGAAGGTGGACACACACCCATCACCGCGGCATCGGTGCGCCGTCCGTGGAAACCCCACCAATCCTGTACCTCGCGGCATTGGTTCGTGCTGTACACAAGAAGATCCGGGTTCGGCGGACCGTCGATGCCAAACGCTTCGGTGAGCGGACTCACGCCCGCCAGTGTCGAACCGATGTCACTGGTCATGTAGGAGCACGACTCCGCGCAATATCCGATGGCCACCGCCCGGGGAATGAGTTCGTGACTGACGCGACGCGCACCGAGTAGCGCCCCGTGGTTTTCAGGGAAATACGTCTCGAACCCCATAGCTGTAAGGATTTCGCACGGACCGACACTCGTACACCACGCCACGCGGCGCTGTGGATCACGCGCCGCCTCATCGAGATCGAGAAAGTGCTCGCGCATGAGCGCACCAAGACGCTCTTGCGACTTGATCTTGATTCGTTTGGCGGCGGTCGCGCTCATGTTTAGCTCGCTACTATGGCGTTACGATGGATCGCAACGACACACCTTCCTTCATCACGGCGAAAGCTTCTTCCAACTCTTCCAGTTGGAACTGATGCGTCACCTGGCGCTTCACGTCGATCGCGCCGGACTCCACCATCCGAATCAAAGGCTTGTAATCGAGCGGTCGACACCCGAGGGAACCGACTACCTCGATTTCCTTGAACATGATCTTGCCCGCCACCACAGATATCTTCTCGTGCGTATAGCCGACGACGCAGAGTCGACCGCCGACGCGGACACACTCGAAAGCTTCTTCGATCGTCCGTGGGTTGCCGATCACTTCCATGGCAATATCCGCGCCGCCACCCGTGAGTTTCTTGACTTCCTTGCTGACCCGTTCAACCTTCGAAGCGTTGATGGTCTTGGCCGCACCAAAGTCCGACGCCCATTGCAACTTGCGTTCGTTCACGTCAACCGCGATGACATACGCGCCGCTGGCCACCGCAACTTGCACCGCGCCCATCCCCACGCCACCGCACCCGAAGACCACAAGGCTGTCGCCGGGGCGAACCTGTGCACGGTTCTTGACGGCGTGGTATGGAGTCGAGATCGCGTCCGCGATAATCGACGCCTCTTTCAGCGGGATTGATTCAGGGAGGTCCAGTACGTCCTTAGCGGGAACAGCCACATACTCCGCGTAGGCACCATTGATGTGGTTGCCTAGCATGGTCATGTCGCTGCAGATATTCTCACGCCCCATGCGGCAGAACATGCACTGACCACAAGTCAACACCGCCGGGATGAGCACGCGCTGTCCCTCGGTGAGGTTCTTGACGTCAGCGCCGACCCGTTCGACAACACCCGACGCTTCGTGCCCCAAAATGATGGGTGGTTTCTTGAACGTCGGTACGCCATGTTCGATGTAGTGCAGGTCGGTATGACACACGCCGCACGCCGCGACTTTCACGAGGATTTCGTGCGCGCCGATCGTTGGCATCGGAACGTCTTCGATTTTCAATCCCGTATCGCCGCCGTGAAAAACTACCGCTTTCATTGCTGATTATCCTTTGCGACGCGTTATGCGTGCCGCCATTTGGGGCTTCGTTTTTCCATGAAGGCTGCGATTCCCTCGCTCGCGTCTTCGAGCTTCATCAGTTCGTCGAGGTATAGGGCTTCCGTCCGATCCAATTGGGCGAGCACCTGTTCACGCGACACCATACAGGTCGCCCGCTTCGACAAACGCACGACCGGACGCGACAGCTTGCGGATGTCACTTAGGTACTCGTCTACGCTTGCTTCAAACGACTCCACGGGAAAGACTTCATTGACGAGACCGATTCGATAAGCCTCCACCGCGCCGATGGTCTTGCCTAGCGCGTTCAACTCGATGGCCTTCTTGATGCCCACCTGTGCAGGAAACACGCACGCCGCCACCGGCGGAAATACGCCGACCTGAACCTCCGGTTGACCGAACTTCGCTCTTTCGGATGCCAATACGATGTCACAAAAACACGCCAGCTCACATCCGCCGCCGAGCGCCGCCCCCTGGACTGCGGCGATGGTCAACGCATCAGTCGAAGCCAGTTTTCTGAAAATACCGTGGAATTGATGGATCATCTCGGCGACTTGGTCCGGCGCGTGATCTCCGACGTCCACCCCGGCGCTGAACGCCCGACCCGTCGCCCGGATCACAACGGCAGCCAGGTTTGATCCGGAAAGCGTTGCTTCCAAAATCGAGTTAAACTCGGCCATCATCGGATTGTGGAGCACATTGAGCGGCTCACGCTGCATCGTCAGCGTGGCTATGCCTTCGTCTACGCTTACGTCGAAATGTTCGTACGCGCTCATCGTACCTTTACCTCTAGATGTATTGCCCGCCGTCGACGCGTAGCACCTCGCCGGTGATGAACCGGGCGCGATCGCCCGCAAGAAACGACACCGCCTCAGCCACGTCTTCCACCTGCCCCGGACGGTTCAAGAGAACTTCGCCCACCGCTTGTTTGAGTGCTTCATCCGACATGGATCGCACAATGTCGGTCTCGATCAGCCCCGGCGCTACGGCGTTGGCGGTAATGCCAAACCGTGCGACTTCCTTCGCCAGCGACTTCGTCAACCCGATCAAGCCCGCTTTGGACGCAGCGTAGTTCGACTGACCGAACTTCCCGCGCATGCCGTTGATGCTCGCAAGGTTCACGATCGCGCCCCATCCAACTTCGCGCATACAGGGAATGGCAGCCCGACACGCATGAAAAGCCCCGGTCAAATTGACATCAATGACGTCGCGCCATTGTTCGTCGCTCATCTTCCAACTGACTTGATCTCGCACGATGCCGGCGTTGTTGACGAGAATATCGAGCCCGCCCCAGCGCCCTACGACGGATTCGATGGCGTTACCCACAGCCGCAGCGTCGCGTACGTCCCCGGACAGCATCATGGATCGGCGATCGCGAGACTCGATCGCGGCACTGAGCTGATCCGCATCGTCCGGCAGTTTGCTGTCGAACACGCAGACATCGCACCCGTCGCGCGCCAGCGTTTCCACAATGCAACGACCGATTCCGCGAGCGCCGCCGGTCACCAAGGCTCGTCGAACTGAGGGCATACGCCGCTCCCTACGGATCACGTCAGGTGGTTACGGTGGCCGTTAGCGCCGCGCCGCACTTGCCACAGAACTCGAAGTCGCGAGGGATCCCCTTAGCGCCGCACTCCGCACACATGTTGGCGTACGGGCCCCAGAGGAACTCGCTCGATCCGGTTGGGTCGGCCGCGCGCTCGCGCATCCCGACATAGTCAGCGTTGCGCTTTTCGACGAACGCCGTCATGCCCTCGTGCGGTTCGAGGCTTGTATAGTGGATGGAAAGCCAGTCGCGCGCGTGCCCCACTGTGGCATGCCAAGCGGCGTCCTTCCAAAAGTTGACCTGCGCCTTAGTGTATCTAGTGCATTCCGGAAACTTGTGAACGATCTGCTCGCACAGTTCGGCAACGGCTTCGTCAACGCAACGGAAGTCGAGCGAGAACCCGTCGACACCTTTTTGCGCCTTCTTGATTTGTTCAGGCGTGGCGCGTGACTCGAAAGGTTGATCCCACGGGTCCGTGTTCCAATCGGCAAGATAGGATCGACCACCGGTGAACTTCGTGACGAATCTACCGTCCGGTCCTTGAACTGTTGGGGCGACGACGTTCACCAATCCCATCGCGAGTGATGTGAACGCGCCGTACCGCTGGTTGAGAAAGAGAATTCCCCTCGCCTTGCGATCACCAACGTGAATAGGAAGCCACTGTGTCGATCCGCCGCACGCGACGGAACCGACGTTCGTGCCGACCTGCGCGATGAACGCATGTTCGCCCATGACGGAAAGGTCGCACGCCAGTTGACTTTCGTTTCCGCCGCCGACAGCCATCCCATTCAGTCGCGCGATCACCGGCTTGGAGCAGTTGGTGATCGACTCGATGTACGCCTTGAAGCACGACATGTACTTCCAGTAGTCGCGCGGCTTCTGGGTGTAGGACTCCTGATATTCCTTGACGTCACCGCCCGTGCAAAACGCGCGGTCGCCGACGCCGGTGAACACGACCACCGCCACCCGATCATCCCAGGATGCGTCCTGAAAAGCCGACGCCAACTCCGTGAGAGCGGGCGTGCTGTAGGCGTTGTAGTTGTGGGGACGATCGATCGCGATGTGGGCGACCCATCCTTTTTTTTCGTAACGAACCTCGTGCAGGTCCAACGACGTGGCCGATCTCGGCGGGAACATGGCCATCCTGGGTCTCCTTAAGACCAAAAGATGAAATTATTAGAACGAACGTTCGATCGTATTACAAAGCAAAGCGAATCGCGACCAATCCGTCGATACGGAAGCGGGATGTGGCCGCGCAGTCTAATTATCGCCAATATCAGGCCGTTGTCAAGCAATATTATTGACAAATTATCTTGACAGGGCTGCAAACCCGAGCGATACTTGTTTGTCACGATTGTTCGCTGATAGCTAAGATTTCGTGTGGTAGGTATGAACAAAGCAGAACAAGCGTTCGGTAGTAAGCCGGCGGCCGCAACCTCTGACGGTCGTGGTAGTTACGACGAACGGCTGGACCACATCCTCTCGGCCGCCACCGACACCATCGCCCGTTTGGGCTATGGGAAGGCGTCGATGCGTGAAGTCGCCAAGGCCTCCGGTGTCAGCCTCGCCGGGCTGTACCACTACTTCGATAGCAAGGAGCGGATTCTTTTTCTCATCCAGTTTCGTGCTTTCGGGTCGCTACTCAGCAACCTTCGCGAGAAAATCTGCGGCGTGGATGACCCGGAGGCGCAGCTACGGGTCATGATTCGAGAGCATTTTGCGTACTTCGCGTCCAACATGTCGGCACTCAAGGTGTGCTCGCACGAGTTGGACTCGCTTTCGGGTAGCGCCTACTCCGAGACGCGTCAAGTTCGACATGAATACTACGGTGTCGCACGCGGCATTCTCGATCGTTTGCTCGACTCGCATGGCGGCAACGGAAGGATTGACCGACATGTAGCCACGATGGCCCTGTTCGGCACACTGAACTGGTTATATCGCTGGTACGATCCGCAGCGCGGTCCGGCTGTGAACACGGTGGCCAATCAGATTGCGGATCAGTTTCTTCATGGCATGCTCGGATCGATCAAGACATCAGAGACGCAGTCATAGGGGTACGCTTGTGCTTTGTCGCGACTCAAGTGACGGGTTCGTCCGATTCGATTCGATTCGATTCGATTCGATTCGATCCGATCCGATCCGATCCGATTCGATCCGATCCGATCCGATCCGATCCGATTCGATCCGATCCGAGCCGCGACCGTGAGGGAGTGTCTGGGCGGCCCATGGCTTGAGCCTTGGGGGAGTCGAATCGACACCGGATTCGACTCCCCCACCTCTAAAGAGATGGGCCCCCAAGCTGTCAACTGACCGCTGACATGACCATAAGACGATTTGCCGACGTTTTGGTTCATCAACAGAACCCGTCGCATCGGAGAATCGACGATGTATTTACCGACCGCACAGCTTCACCAAGCGACGACCCTCGCGAAAGCGTCCAAGTTGCTTCAGCGCTTTGGCTCGACCGCCAGACTACTCGCCGGTGGAACCGATCTTCTCGTCGACCTTAAGGCTAAACGCGTTTCGGTCGACCACATTATTTCCATCAATCGCATAGCCGATCTGAAGGGTGTGACCCTGGAGGCGGAGTCGTTGCGTATCGGCGCTCTGGTTACCATCACCGAGTTGGACGAAGAGGTGGCGGTCCGCGAGCATTACCCAGCCATTATCGATGCGACGCAGAGTATGGCGGTGCGGCAGGTGCGCAATCTGGCCACCGTCGGCGGCAACCTCGCCAGCGCCGTGCCCTGTGCTGATCTTCCCCCTGTTTTTGTAGCCCTTCACGCGACTGCACTGCTTTGGTCGCCCAACGGCGAGCGCGTGCTACCCCTTGAGCAGTTTTTCTTGGGGGCGCGCCGGACGGCGCGACGAGACGACGAGATATTGACCGGCGTCGGAATCCCCAAAGCGTCGCCCGCGTTCGGTGCAGCCTACGTGCGTTTCGGTCTCCGCGAGGGGAATGCCATCGCTGTGGCAGCGGTGGCCGCGAGCGTGCAGCTTGACGGCGACGGAGCGATCGAGGATGCCCGAGTGGTGCTCGGCGCCGTTTCGCCCATTCCCAAACTGGCCACCAACGCGTCCGATGCCCTATTGGGTTCGCAGCCTACGGACGACCTGTTCGCAAAGGTCGCCGAACTCGCCACCGCCGAAGCTGACCCCATCACTGACGTTCGTGGGTCGGCTGCGTTTCGCCGTGAGCTGGTCGGCGTGCTCACCGCGCGAGCGTTGACCAAGGCCGTGGGGCGAGCGAGGAAGGAAGACCGATGAGCAGCGTAGCCAACCTATCCGTCAACGGGCAAACGTACGCCGTGGCTGTCGATTCATACGATACGCTCGTAGACGTACTGCGCGACAAGCTGCGTCTCACTGGGACCAAGAAAGGATGCAGCGTCGGAGACTGTGGAGTCTGCACGGTGCTTATCGACGGTCGGCCGATGAACGCGTGTCTTATGCTTGCGGCGGACGTCGCGGATCGAAAAATCACGACGATCGAAGGCGTTGCTTGCGAAGGTCAGATGACCCCTTTACAGAAGTCGTTTGTCCACGAAGGGGGCGTCCAATGTGGATATTGCACGCCCGGTATGGTGCTTTCCGCAACCGCGTTGCTCGATCGCCGTCCCAATCCTACGTCCGACGAAATCAAAGACGCCCTCGCGGGCAACCTCTGCCGTTGCACCGGGTATTCCGGAATTATGCGCTCCGTATCGCGCTGCGAGAACTACCGCGACAACGGCACCTGCGCCAAGACCAACCATTCACTCGGCGAAAAACAAGACGGTCGATCCGACTACCGACCAAGCTCGCGTGCCGCCACCAGCGTTGGTGTACCCATGCCACGCGTGGACGCGGGCGACAAAGTTACCGGGCGGGCGATATACACGGACGATATCACGCTTCCCAACATGGTCTACGGAAAAATCCTAGGGTCGCCGATCGCGCATGGCCGCGTCAAACGCATCGACACGTCGAAGGCGGAAGCCCTTCCCGGCGTGTTGGCGGTCATTACCGGAAAGGACGTTCCCGATACGCAGTATGGCGTGTCGCCCGCGCGATACGACGAGTACGTGCTCGCCCGCGATAAAGTGCGCCACGTCGAGGACGAGGTGGCGGCTGTGGCGGCGATCGATGAACGTACTGCGGAGGCTGCGCTCGAACTCATTGAAGTCGAATACGAAGAGTTACCCTGCGTGCTCGATCCCTATTTGGCCGCCGAAGAAGACGCACCGCAGATTCACGACCGCTACGAGCGCAACATCAACACGCACGTGGCGCAGAGTTTTGGCGACGTCGAGCAGGGATTCGCAGAATCGTTTCACGTACGTGAGGAAACGTTTACCGGAAACCATATCTACCAGTCGCCGCTCGAGCCACACGCATCGATCGCCACGTGGGATCACGACGGTACGCTTGTGCTCTATTCTTCGACGCAGGTTCCACACTACGTGCAGTACATGATGGCCCACGTGCTGCACATTCCGCTCGGAAAGATTCGCGTGATCCGTCCGACCGTCGGCGGCGGCTTCGGTGGCAAGGCCGAAACCACACCGCTCGATCTGTGCGCCGCGCTGTTCAGCAAAAAGCTCGGCCGCCCGGTCAAGATGGTCTACTCGCGAGAGGAGATGTTTCACCACGGACGCGGTCGACACAAGCAACACATGAAGTTCAAGATCGGCGTGGACCGCGACGGAATCATCCGCTCGTTCGCCAGCGAAATTTACTTGGACGGCGGTGCCTATTCTTCCTTCGGCGTAGCCACCGCGTACTACGCAGGAAGTGTGCTGCCAACCCTCTATCGTTTTCCGGCGTACAAGTATGACGGCTATCGGATGATGACGAACAAGCCCGCCGCCGGTGCGATGCGCGGTCACGGCGTACCGCAACCGCGGTTTGCGTTTGAGTGTTTGCTCAGCATGGTCGCGGACGATCTTGGCATCGACCCCGTGGAGATTCGCCGGCGCAACGCCATGACGTCGAACTCGATGACCGTCAATGAGATGGACGTCGGAAGCTGCGAGTTCCTGCGTACGCTGGAGGCTGTCTCTGAAAAAGCGAAGTGGGATCAGAAGTACAACAAACTTCCCAAGGGCAAGGGTATCGGCATTGGATGCGGCGGGTTCGTCTCCGGCGCGGGCTATTGCATCTACCGAGGGCAGGTTCAGCTTTCACACGAGAAGGGTCGCGAGTCGTTCCAGAAGAAGTCGATCTTCCCGCACGCCAACGCGATCGTGAAAATCAGCGAGGACGGTATGGCGGCTGTCTTGATGATCGGTGCCGCCGAGATCGGTCAGGGAAGCGATACCGTCTTAACGCAGATGTGCGCGGAATCGCTGGGCATTCCGGCTTCGCGGTTGCGTATTCGTAGCGAAGACAGTGACATCTCTCCTCTTGACCTCGGCGCCTATTCGTCGCGGGTCACGTTGATGGCCGGTCATGCCGTGTCGCGCGCCGGCGTCGCGATCGTTGAAAAGCTAAGACCCTACGCGGCGGGCCTCCTTGGCTGCGACGAGTCGATGGTCGAAGCGCATAACGGGCTGATGTTCGCACGCGACGCCGAACCAGAGGGTGTTAGCGTCGATAGCGTTCCGTCCAACAGTGTAGCGTGGGAAGAAGTGGCACGTAAATACTTCAACGACAATGGACCGCTGGTGGGGACCGGTGCGTACAAGCCGCCCGACGGGCTTGGCGGCAGCTACAAAGGGGCGACCGTGGGCACGAGCCCAGCCTACTCGTTCGGAAGCGCGGTGTGCGAAGTCTCGGTCGATCTCGAGACCGGCAAGGTCAAGATCGACAAGTTCACCGACTATCACGATTGCGGCACCCCCATCAACCCGCTGGCTGTTCACGGTCAGGTCGAGGGTGCCGTGGTGATGGGCGCGAGCGAGACCGTTCTCGAAGACGTTCAGTTCGACGAGAAGGGCCGCATCCTCAATCCCAACTTGCACGGCTATCTTACCATGACGATCAAAGATGCTCCCGAAATATTCAGCGGCCTCGTTGACTCATACGAACCGCGCGGTCCGTTTGGTGCGAAGGAAATCGGTGAGGGAAGTACGCTTCCGGTGCTCGGCGCCGTGGCGCACGCCATCGCCAACGCCACGGGTGTTTGGATCAAGGATTTGCCAATCACGCCGGAGAAGATCCTCAATGCGCTTAACGCAAAGAAACGCGTCCAAGAGCCCGCGTCGGCCTGAGTGCGCCAACCCTACTATGCGATCTGAAGTAGCGACACCACGCATACCAAGATGAATGTTGAGCCGAATCACAGTGGAGGTCATGTCGGATGCGGCGACGAGGAGCCGCAAACGGGGAACTATTTTGTCGCGACCTATCCGCCGTTTGCCACGTGGACGCCAGAGACGGTGGGCGCCGTGTCGCGGCTGCTCGAAAAGCCGCAAGCCTGTTCGGACGCGCCGCTTGGGCTATACGTTCACATTCCGTTTTGCGTCGAGCGGTGTCAGTACTGCTACTACCTCTCACATGCCGGCAAGTCTCTCCGAGACATGGACGTATATGTCGACGCGGTGGCCGACGAATGGCGTCTCTATCGCAACACTCCAGCCATGGCGGGACGAGACCCTTCGTTCGTCTACTTTGGCGGGGGCACGCCGTCGCTGCTGCCCAACAAAACGCTCGCGCGAGTGATGGACCGCTTGCAATCGATCGCGCCGTGGACTGCTGCCGAAGAGGTGTGCTTCGAGTGTGCGCCGAAGACCGCGACGGGATCCAAGCTAAGTATCCTCCGCGACAACGGCGTGACGCGAGTCAACCTCGGCGTGCAGTCGTTCAACGACGACGTGCTTCGGCAAAACGGGCGCGTTCATCTCGCCGCAGACGTAGACAGGGCATACGAAGCCATCCGCATCGCAGGGTTTCCCTTGGTCAACATCGATCTTATCGTTGGCCTCGTCGGTGAAACGGAAGCATCATTTTTCGAAAGCGTCGATCGTGTCATCGCCATGGCACCCGAGAGTGTCACAATCTATCAGCTTGAGATACCGGTCAATACGCCGCTATGTCATGAGTTGGACGCGGGTGGTGTAGACGTCGACCTCATATCATGGCCGGAAAAACGGAGACGCCTCGGTATCGCTTTCGATCGACTCGAAGCGGCGGGATACACCGTTCGCAGCGCCTACTCTGCGGTGCGCGACGAAAAGGAACACACCTTTGTCTATCAAGATGCACAGTATCACGGCGCTGATCTCGTAGGGCTTGGTGTGGCTTCGTTTTCGTATCTCGATGGCGTGCATTTCCAAAACATCGCCTCAGACGAGCGCTACTTTGAACACGTTCGCGGCCAGGCGTTGCCGATCCGGCGAGCCTATGAGCTGAACAACGATGAGCGTCTGATCCGCGAGTTCGTTTTGCAACTGAAACTCGGGCACGTCGATGTGGACAGACTTCGCGACCGCTTCTGCGTTGACCCGCTGCATCGATTCGCCGACGCATTGCAAGAGCTTCAACGCGACGGTGAGATTCAAGTTGACGTGAACGGCGTGACCCTAACGCGCGACGGCCTGTTACGAGTAGATCGATTCCTCCCCATGTTCTACCTACCCGGTCATCGCGACGCCGGATACGCGTAGCCGTGGGTGTGTGACAGATTAGGCGGGTCGTACAACAATGTTTGAAGGCTGCACGCCCTGTCAGAGCTGTGGGCGCAAGCCCACAGACCTAATACGAGCGAGTACTGCGCTGCTTCGATACCAGACTGGTCACAGGGCTTGCGCCCTATGCTCTGATAAATGACCGCCGATTCTGTCAGGCACACCGTAGCCACCCGTCGCCGCGGTCCGACTGTATCGGTGCGCGCCGATCAGCTATGATGGACGCATGACGCCGCGAGATGTACTACGCACCGTCCTATCCGAGCACGACGCAGGTCGATGCGTTGCGTTTTGCGTTGTGGTCGCCACGCGCGGATCGACCCCGCAACCAGCCGGGGTCATGATTTGTGTTGACCAGAGCGCTACCATCATCGGCACGCTCGGCGGCGGTTGTGTTGAAGCGGACGTGCGCCGTCAAGCACATCAGCAGCTCGGTGCCCAGACTGGGCGACTCGTGACCTTCAAGCTCGACGCCGACTTTGGATATGACGACGGTATGATTTGCGGCGGCGAGATGGACGTCGCTATCTGCCCGCTCAACCCCAGCGACGACCTCGGATCGTATCTAGAAGCCGCAGGGGCGCTTGAGTCCGGCGCCGCGACCATTCCCATCCGTGTTGAACACGACGAACAGCTAGTGGAATACCGCGTGCGCCTGGAGGCTGCACCCAGGCTATTGATCGCCGGCGCCGGGCATATCAGTCGCGTGCTCGCCGAGGTTGCCCTGCGGGTCGGGTTCGAAGTGAACGTCATCGACGAACGGGTTGACTATGCGAACGAACGCCGTTTTCCACCACCCGTCATCGTACATGTTGGTGACATCGCCGAACTGCTCAAGAAGCAGGTGCGGGCGGGCGCAACGTATGTCGTCATCGTCACGCGCGGGCACAAGCATGACGAAGCCGCGCTCAGCGCCGTGCTCGGATCGCAAGCCCAATATATTGGCATGATCGGGAGTCGGCGCAAGATCAAAGTCATCTTCGACGACTTGCGGCAAGCGGGCGCCAGCGAGGCGTTGCTGGCCGAAGTCCATGCGCCGATCGGTTTGAAGATCGGCGCCGTAACCACCGACGAGATTGCTGTGAGCATTGCGGCTGAGTTGGTCAGCGTCCGCCGCGCGAATCAACACCAAGCGATCGAAGGACCGACGCCGGTACCAACGCCATGACACCGACGACTTCGCAAGTTCGGGTGTACGGAATCCTTCCGGCTGCGGGCATGAGTCGGCGAATGGGCGTTCCCAAGCAGTCGTTGCCGATCAGTGGGGGAACGATGGCGGCGCGCACGGCGCAAACCATGCTCGACGCGGGTGTAGATGCTGCTGTGGTTGTTACAAGAACGGAGCTTGTCGAGGCGATCAAACTTCCCCAAGATGACCGTTTGGTCATCGCGATCAACGACGATCCGTCAAGTCAAATGATCGACTCGATCCGACTTGGGTTGGTCCGTTTGGACGACATGTTCGGCCCATCACTCGACGCCGGCGTTCTCGTGATCCCTGCCGACATGCCGACGGTTCCCCAAGACGCATGTCGACGATGTATCGCTGCGTTTCGCGATAGCCCCTCGAGCATCATCATTGCAACTTGCAACGGGAAACGGGGGCACCCCATACTGTTCCCGGTATCGCTTCGTAAAACGCTCAACGAATTGGACGGTGGATTGAACGAACTTCCGCTATTGTGTGCCGACGTGGTGTGCGAAGTCGCTATCGACGACGTGGCCATTTTGAACGATGTCGATACGCGGGAAGACTATGACAAGCTCAATTTGTAGCCCCGCCATAGTAGTCCGTAGTACACTGCACTTGACCCCGTCGCGCCGATGCAGGCGATGGTGTTATGAGGAATGACCGCCGGACGGATGGTCCGATCGATGGTGCTCCAGCAGATACCGCCGGTAGTCCGCCTCCTTCTTGATCTGCTGCCGCGCCTTATCGTGGTCGTGGATCAACGTCCGCTCGCTGATAGACGACAGCTCAGCCATGAAATGCCTCAACAGGAAAGTCTGATTCAGTAGTTGCTGATCCCGGGTGTCGATCGCGTGTTGATGCGCGTCCGCATAGAAGCGTTCGAATAGGGCGTTGGCTTCCTTGAATCGTTCGATGTCCAACCCCTGCATGGCCTCCTCTGCCTTTTCCATAGCGTTGAGCACGTTGGCGTATACCAACACGTTCTTGTTTCGGCTTTTCTGTACTTCGTCGACGCTTCTTGAGAACCGGGCCTCGCTCCGAACGGTGTATTGATCTCGCGTACCCGTCTCCGGGCTGTCTAGCGTTATCGTCACGTCCACGCCAACGGTGGCCCCTTTGGCGAAGGTGTTGGGTGCGAGCTCGACAAGAAACGAGCCCCGTTCACCGATGCGAATGTCGCCGAGTTCGAACCTGAAATTAGGCACAGGATCACGAACGAGGCGTCCGTACACATGCGTAATGGCCGCCCCGGACGTCACGCGGATTTCCAGCTTGGCGTTTTGCGCAATGACATCAAGTAGACCGTCCAACTCTGCGGACACAGCGTCGGGAATCAATTCGCCCGAGCGAACGTAGGTGTAGCGGCCACCGCCGGCTTTGGCGAGATTGGTAAGCACTTTCTCGCTAAAATCGGTGCCGCATCCAAGTGTCGACACACCAATGCCGCGGGTGTGTGCTGCGGCCACCAGCTTGCGTAGCTTTTCGGGATTCGTGACCCCCCGGTTGGCTAGCCCGTCTGTCAGGACAATGACTCTCTTCAACTGCCCGTCGGCGCTCTTGCTATCGATTTGGGCAAACGCCTCCAGTAACGCGGCGCTCAGGTTCGTGTTACCAGTGGGACCGACTTGTCCGAGACGATAACGAAGGAAATCTTTGTTGACCGCTCGGCCCGCCGGAGACAAGACGACGGCTGCGTCATTGAATGCGATCAAGGAAACGATATCGTGTTCCGAAAGGTTCTCGAACACAATGTTGGCCGCTTGCATGGAGTGCATGAACTTTTGTTCGTCGGCCATCGATCCGGACCGATCGAACACCAACGCCAAGTTCAGCGGCCGCCGTTTCGTCGGTTGCGTATCCGCGGCGCTTAGATCGACTTTGAGCGTGAGGCGATCGGGAACGGACTTACTGTAGAACGAGTGACTCAACGTCGCCCGCAACGTGACGGCGCCGGCCGCGACCTCGGCCCCCGGCGGAGTCGAGGCGTCGTGCTCGTGTGCATCGTCGCTGTCATCGAACGCCGCCAATGCGCCTTCGGACACCACAGGTGGCGGGCTCGCCATCAGGCTGGCGTCACGTCCATCTCCCGTCCGGCAACCGACAAGCAAGAGTGGCACGAGAACCACGAGCAATGGATTCCGTCTCCCCGATTCAACGATCTTCATGTCCCTGTTGTCCCTTCGGTAGACCCGCCGTGCTGATCCTTCGCGTCGTCCTTGTTGTGATCGTGGGAATGATCCGGCGACTCGTCCTTGTTCAGGGGAGGCAGCTCTTCGGGTGCTTCAGCCGGAATGCCTACCGGAAGTGGCATTACCAAGACCTCCCGATTGGGGCGATTGTCTTCCACATGCTCTTTGTTGTCACGCGACGTTTGGTTGTTGATCGCCGGATAGGCACCGCCATCATCTGTCTCAACCGCGTCCGAATCATCGATGAAGACCGGGGCGTAGGTGTACGAATCGTCGTAGTATACGGGCGCGCTATAGCCGCCACCGTAGTACGAGGGATAGCCGTACGCTCCATACGAGCCGTAGTACGGATAATCGTAGTAGCCGGCTCCCAAGTACAGGCCTACACCGTAGTACCCGTAACCGTAACCGCCATAGTCACCATAATGTCCATAGCCGTAGTGTCCATAACCGTGCCCGTAACCAAAACCGAGTCCGACACCGTACCCGATCCCAATCCCGAGTCCGAACCCGTACCCGTACCCGTGGCCGTAGCCATACCCGAGCCCGTAACCATGTCCATACCCGTACGAACCGTGACCGTATCCGTACCCATGCCCAACGCCGTAGGAGCCGTGACCATATCCATAGCCGCCGCCGTAACCGATCCCATGACCGACGCCGTTAACGATTCCGTGGCCGACGCCGTAACCAAGACCGTGACCGGCGCCAGAGCCAAACCTGTTTGATCCAGCGTGACCACGCCCGAAACCGCCGTGCGAAGATCCGCGTGATCCGTACGAGGAATGACCGCCGGAAGTGCCGTGCGATGTTCCCAGCGAGCCGCCATGTCCGCCGCGCCCATAGGATTGGTGACTGCGGCCGCTGAAACTACTGTGTCCACCTCGCCCAAGAGAACTGTGGCCGCCACTTCGCGCGTAGCTGGATCGCGAATGCCCGGTTCGACCGGCGCTACGTCCGCTGTGTCCACGACTTACACCGCGATGGGAGGTGCCGCGTGAACCGAACCCGCTGGAATATCGAGATGAGCTACTACGACCGGCCAAGTGACCACGACTGGAGCTTCTCGATGCATGTCCACGTGAACCTCCGCCACGGTGCGCAGACGAGCGTCCGCCGCTGTGACCTCCTCGGCTGAAACCTCTGCCGCCGTGACTACCGCCGCTGTGGCCACCGCCACGATGACCACCGCCTCTGTGTCCGCCACCGCCGTGACCGTGCTGCGCCCATGCGAACGTTGAGCCACCGAGCGAGAAGCTGATAATCGATACGACGGCAAGCAATGTGCTAAGACGTGATATGCATCGCATGATGTTACCTCCCGAGCTGTCGACGCCGTCGGCCAACGGCGAGCCTTGCTCGTGGTGCGGGTGCCACCGAAGACAGTTCTTTAGCGGCGCCCCGGCACCGATCATAGTATTAGATGCTGGAATGCTCTAGTTTCTTCCTCAAAATCCCGCCGTGTACGTGATAGAATTCGGCATGGCGAAGGCGAAACGGTTCCGATAACGGCCTTAATTGCGGCAAGGAGGCCATCGGCGCGAGCACAAATTCGTACAGCTTGCTGTCAAGCAGGAACGCCGAAGTTCGGTGTCCGCCGTCTTCGGTAGGTGTGTCGGACTGCGAACCAACCCGCTGGCGCGAGGCGGCGGGTGCCCCATTCTTCGCCGTAGGCGAAGGGTGGGGGCGGCTGGCTCATGAGAAGACCAGCAGTTCCCCACCCTTCGCGTCACACGAGACCGATTGGGAGTCGGCAGGTTTGACCAATTTTTGACGCGTTGGAGATCGGCCCACAGACCCGACAACCATGCCGGCCAGCCCAAGTGGGCCAGTACCCGGCACGGTTGCTTGCCTTCTGTGCAATCATCTTTGCACGTCGCCTCTCGGCGGCAGCGAAACCGCGACGCGGCGTGTTCCGTCCGTGCGGCGTGCTTCGACACGGGCGGCGCCCTCGGTGTGTGGTCCAGCGCCGGCGCTGCATCCAAACTCCGCTCCGCGCTCCATCGTTCGATTTCCCGGATGGAACCAATGTCAATCACGCATCTAACACTACGACGCAAAGTCGCCGTGAACGCGCGGCGCAGACCTCGTGCCTACGTCGTAATCGCGGGTCATGGACGGCCACAACCCGATCAAGTCCGATAGACCAACCCGCAGCCAATTTACTGCTGATCGCCGGTGCGAGTTGAAGCTGGTCGGCACGAAAAATGTCTTCGATCTCATTCGTGGGCGTGACACTTCGCCGGCCGATTCGGATATAATGGTCGAAGGCTCGCGATCGTTGTCCAGAGCATCGGAGCAGAAACCATGTGGCCACGCCTGATCATTGTCGTTGCGTTATTGGCTGTCGGTGGGTGTGTGGACCTTGGGACTGTAGTGCCGGACGAAACCGGTGGCTTGGCAGATCCGACGAGCCCGCTCGACCGGGGCGACGGTTCGCCGACGAGCGATCTAACCGTAGGACTCGACATATCGAATTCCGTCCCGCAAGTGAATGAGCAAGTCATCTTGGCGTGCGCGGTCGTCGACGGCGATCCTTCTGACGTATCGTTCGCTTTCCAATCCAACGCCGCCCGGCTGATCGTCGATACGGTCCGAGGGCGGGCGACGTTCGTCGTGGACACGTCCGACCTTGGCACCGAGTTCGAGTTTACGTGTACGGCCACGAGCGACAACGGCACCAGCCCCCCGTCCAACCGGATCGTATTCATTCCCATCGGCTAACCCCACAACCCCGCAAGCATTCGATTCGCAAGGACCGTGCGCGGCCGACACCGCACAGGAATCTCGGCGTCGCCGACAATTCCGATCGTGACAGTTTGTCGCGCCGGCATATTGCGACATAATAGACCCTGTTCGGCCAATGGATCAGAGCATCGACAAATCATGAGTTTGAAAGCGGGAACCAAACTCGGTCCCTACGAAATTCTCTCGCCCCTTGGGGCGGGCGGCATGGGTGAGGTCTACCTTGCCAAGGATACGCGGCTGGACCGCGACGTTGCGATTAAGGTCTTGCCATCACACCTGACCGCCAACAGCGAATTCAAGCAACGATTCGAGCGTGAAGCCAAGACGATTTCGCAGCTTTCGCATCCCAACATCTGCACGCTACATGACATTGGCAATGAAGACGGCATCGATTTCCTGGTGATGGAGTATCTCGAGGGAGATACGCTCGCGCAACGTCTGAGCAAGCGCCGCCTGGCGATCGAGGAGGTGCTCCAATACGGCATCGAAATCGCCTCCGCCTTGGACAAGGCACACCGGGCGGGCATCGTTCATCGCGACCTGAAGCCGGGTAACATCATGCTGACCAAGTCCGGAGCCAAGCTCCTCGATTTCGGACTGGCTAAGGCCACGCCGGGGCAATCCGGACTCTCCACGACTCCCAACGCTGTGACTGTCACGGAGCCGCTGACCGGCAAGGGGACCATCGTTGGCACGTTCCAGTACATGGCCCCCGAGCAACTCGAAGGCAAGGAGGCGGATCAGCCAACCGACATTTTCGCGTTTGGCGCCGTGCTATATGAAATGGCCACCGGCCAGCGAGCGTTCGAGGGCAGCAGTCGGGCGAGCTTGATCGCGTCCATCATGTCGTCGCAACCGCGGGCGATTTCGGAGATTCAGCCGATGACGCCTCCCTCGCTCGAATATCTTGTTCGGACTTGCCTCGCGAAGGACCCGGAAGACCGCATCCGAACCGCGCACGACGTGAAGCTTCAACTGCAATGGATCGCCGAGGGCGGATCGCAACTCGGTGTGCCAGCCGTGGTTGCATCGACTCGGCGTGGTACAGAGAGAATCGCGTGGGGTCTGGTCGTCGTCGGACTCGTTCTTTCCGTCACGCTGGGTGTGTGGAACTTGCGTACGACGGATGAGGACGCACGGACCTACCGCATGAACGTACTTCCGCCGGAAGGTACCACGCTGGTCTCAATTGGTGCGCACGCCGGTCCCGTGGTGCTATCGCCGGACGGGACGCGGATGGCATTCGTGGCGAGAGCCGGAGAGGATCGGCAGCGTATTTGGGTCAGATCCTTGGACAAGTTTGACGCGGCACCACTAGCCGGAACCGAGGACGCCGAACGATTGTTTTGGTCTCCCGACGGACGCAAGCTCGGTTTCTTCGCGGACAAGAAACTACTGACCATCGACGCCGATGGCGGCCCAACCTTTTCGCTGGCCGATGCGCCCGAATCTCGCGGGGGAACTTGGAATCAGGAGGGCACCATCCTCTTCGCGCCGAACTGGAATGTCGGGTTGTCGCGTGTGTCGGCATCGGGAGGTCCGGTGGCGATGGCCACGAGACTCGATGACGCCGGTGAAGAAAGCACGCATCGGTACCCCTGCTTCCTGCCGGACGGGCGAAGTTTTCTGTATCTGGCACGCCGTTCCGGCACCGGGTCTGGGACCGGACCCGCCATCGTTCTTGCGTCTCTCGATTCCACCGAACGACGCACGATTCTGAGTGCCGCCTCCTCGGTAACCTACGCCTTGGGACACATTCTGTTCTCTCGGCAACATACCCTAATGGCAGTCCAGTTCGACACGAACCGACTCGCTATTGTCGGTGATCCTTTTCCCATCGCAGGCGATCTACTTGTTGATGAGCGATACAGTCTTGCGATCTTTTCCGCGTCGCAAAACGGAACGATCGCATACCAGACTGGGGAGGCTTTGTCGCTCGGGCAGCTAACGTGGATCGACCGACGCGGGGAGCAAGTAGACTTGGTCGGCGATCCGGAATACTACCAAAACCTATCCGGGGCGCAACTCTCACCGGATGGCACCAAGGTTCTCTTTTCGATCCAGGACATGGATACAGGCAACGAGGATGTATGGATACGCGACCTTGCTCGTGACATGCAGGTCCGCTTCACCTTCGGGCACGTGGACGGAAGATCAGCGGGCTCGTACGGTGCCGTATGGTCCCCGGAAGGCACGCATGTCGTCTATGGAAGTCTGTCCGGACGTGTCAGCGATCTGATTCGCAAGCCCGCACTCGTTACGGGAGTCGCCGAGATGCTGCTGAAGGGGCCCGGCGGCTTTGCCCAACCACGTAGCTTTTCTCCGGATGGAAAACTCCTCCTGTTCGAGCCTGAGTCCGTCGAGACCGGCGTGGATATTCTCGTTCTCACGCTCGGCGACGATAAGAAACCCGATCCTTTCGCGGTCTCGCCCGCGAGAGAGTTTTTTGGGCAGTTTTCGCCCGACGGGAAGTTCGTCGCGTTCGTGTCGGATGTCTCCGGTCGAAACGAAGTCTATGTTGCAACCTTCCCAGATCGCGACGGTGAATGGCAAGTCTCCACGCGCGGCGGAACGGAACCGCGATGGCGATCGGACGGTACGGAACTTTACTTCGTCGACCCCGAGGATTGGCTGAACGTTACCGAAGTTTCATTCGAAGAATCGAGATTCACGATCGGCACCACGAAGAAGTTGTTCGAGGCTCGCAGGATCGGAGACACTTGGCGGTACGACGTCGCGTCGGATGGCCAGCGTTTTCTCGTTACCGTACCTACGTCGGACCTGAACGCGTCACCCATCCACGTCGTCGTCAACTGGTTGTCCGATCGGAGGAATCGATGACCCTCGCCACCGGTACGAAACTTGGTCCCTACGACATTCTCTCCCCCCTCGGCGCGGGCGGCATGGGTGAGGTCTACCTTGCGAATGATTCCAAGTTGGATCGACGCGTTGCGATCAAGGTGCTCCCCGACACCATGACGCGTGACCCGGAGCGTGTGGCCCGTTTCCAGCGCGAAGCCAAGGTGCTCGCGTCGCTTAACCATCCCAACATCGCGGCGATCTACGGGTTTGAGGTGGCCGACGAGAAAAACTTCCTGGTCATGGAACTCGTCGAGGGAGACACGCTAAGCGGACGTCTGAAAGCCGGCTCGATGCCGGTCGAGGAAGCACAGTCCGTCGGCAAGCAGATGTCCGAAGCGTTGGAGGCTGCGCACGAACGCGGCGTGATTCATCGAGACCTCAAACCGGCCAATGTCATCATTACGCCGGAAGGAATCGTGAAGGTGCTCGACTTTGGCCTGGCGAAGGCCATGGGACCAGCCGACGATCGCTCTCAGGCCGAAATCGCCAATTCGCCGACGATCACCGCAGACTTCACGCGCGTGGGAACAATCCTCGGAACCGCCGCGTACATGAGCCCCGAGCAGGCTCGCGGGAAACCGCTCGACAAGCGCACCGATATTTGGAGCTTCGGTTGCGTCTTGTACGAATGCCTCGGTGGTCGAAGACCCTTCGAAGGTGAGACCGCCACCGACCTGATTGCCAAAATCCTTGAACGCGACCCGGACTGGGACAGTCTTCCGGCCAGTACGCCACCGGTGGTGACGGCGCTGGTCCAGCGATGCTTTCGGAAGGACCGGAGGGAACGCCTGCGGGACATCGGTGAGGCTTGGGTCGTGCTCAATGGTGTGTTGACTGGAGAAGCGAGCGGGCTCGCGCTTACCGGATATGACGCCGCGTCTCAGCCATCTGGACTACGCCAAGTGTTACCGTGGGTATTGTGCGCCCTATTCGCTTGCGTGTTCGTCGCTTCGGCTTGGATCTTCCCGAACACAATAGAACCCGAAGCGCGAACCCCGATCCAAGTGAGCGTAGAATTGAGTCCCGATCGGCCGTTGTTCCTGGGCGCGGGAGCGCAGTATGCCTTTTCTCCGGACGGATCTCGGATCGCCTATGTCGCCGGTCTGCCGCAAGAGCGCAAGTTGTTGCTACGCCGACTGGACCGGATGGAGCCCACCGAACTGTCCGGTACCATTGGTGCCGAGAATCCCTTCTTCTCACCCGACGGACAATGGGTCGCGTTTTTCACGGATCGACACCTCAAGAAAATATCCGTATCCGGCGGAACACCCATTACGCTGTGTGCGGTGGACAATGATCAACGCGGCGGAACATGGGGCATCGACGGGACCATCGTATTCACACCGAGTACCGAAACCGGATTGTTTCGCGTCCAATCGGCAGGCGGTGCCCGTGAAGAACTAACGCAGCGCGTAAAGGGTACGGAGCGTTCTCATCGCTGGCCACGCTTCACTCCGGACGGTCAACATATTTTATTCACATCGCAGTCCCCGACGGATAGTTTTAACAGTTCAACAATCGAAGTATTGGCGCTCGACACGATGCAGCGCACGGTCTTGCACAAAGGCGGTTCGTATCCACAGCTCGTACCGGGCGGGTTCCTCGTTTTCGTTCGGGAAGGCACGGCGTACGCCGTGCGGGTAGACGCCGAAACTTGGGAACTTCTGGCAACTCCAGCACCCATCATCGAAAGCGTCGGCTTTGATCCCCGAACCGGCGGCGCACTGTTCGCTTTTGCCGACAACGGCACGATGGCCTACTCGCGCCGCACGCTGATAGCTGCAAACTCGGTCGTTCTTATCGCCAGGGACGGGACAGTGACACCATTACTTTCCGATTGGGAAACTTATGGTGCCCCAAGGTTCTCGCCAGACGGAAAGCAGTTGGCGTTACAGGTGTTGCGGAAGGATTCGACGTTGGAGGACATCTGGCTTTACGACATAGGGCGTAAGATCATGGGGCGTTTGACGTTCTCGGATGCCACCGATGCCCAACCAGTCTGGTCTCCAGATGGCCAAAGAATCGCCTTCCTGTCACAGCGCGACGGGTTTAGTCCACAAATGTATGTTCGGCGGGCGGATGGTTCGGGTGAAGTCGAACGGTTGCAGAAAAGCGACAACGTGCAAATACCTCTCGCTTTTACTCCCGATGGGAAAACGCTAATCTATTTTGAATGGAACAGCGAAACCAAGGCGGATCTGTGGTCCATGTCTATGACGGAGGGTGTCAAACCAGAGCCGTTTCTCGTGACCCCGTTTCGCGAAAACCACGCAGTGATGTCGCCCGACGGAGCATGGGTGGCTTACAACTCTAACGAATCCGGGCGCGACGAGATCTACCTGAGGCCTTTTCCACAAGCGCCGGGGAAATGGCAGATTTCCAGCAACGGCGGTCGAAACGCCCTGTGGTCACCGGACGGCAAAGAACTGTTCTACCGCGACGGAAAAAAAATCATGATCGTCTCCATCGATCACTCGTCGGGGGCGCCCATACCCGGCCGGCCAACCCTATTGGTGGATGCCCCCTTTGGCTACGACAACGGCGCTAGAAACTATGACATCTCCCCTGACGGGAAGCGTTTTGTCGTGGTCACGGACGACCGTCAAAGTCAACAAGGCAAACTGTCGCACTTGCAATTTGTATTCAACTGGTTCAGCGAACTCGAATCCAAAGTTCCCAACGGCAAGAAGTGAGTCTATCAACCGCCCGCCACGGATTTCAGTAGCCACTGCCGAATAACCTTTGGAGTGCGCGACAGTCGCCACTGATCCGACTCGAACACGAGGAGCAGTATGGCTTGGTTGTTGTCGTTCTCTAACGTTTCCCCGGATTCTGCTTCTCGCTCCGCTTCGAGCATCAGGACGTAGCCCGGTTCGGCGTCCTCAACGCCGGCATGTTCGCTGCGAAGTGTTCGTACCGGCTGCAACGCCAGAAGTGAAATCGAAGACGGACCGCTCCACTGATTCGACAGATCGTTCGTCTTCGGCGGGTCCTCCGTCAACGTCCACAGCGCGCGAACCCGTGCGTAGTCGCGAGCAGCCAGCGCTGACAACAAGGCGTCGACCGTTGCGTTGACGGCATCGTCGGGTGTGTACAGGTCCGTTGGAAAATCAATCGTGGGCGGCGTCGGTTCCGGCTCGCTATCGATCTCGGCTGTGGCGCTGGCGGATGGGGGATCCGGACGACAGCTTGTCAGCGGTACGACGGACAGTGCGCACGCTACGCCGCCCGCCATCCACCGTGTCACACAGCCCGTGTTCGTCGTTCGATCCACCGAATCGTTCCCGTGACTACAACCCGTATTTCGTCCAGCGATCCCGAATTCGCTGGACGATCTCATCGCTCATTGTAAGCGGATCGGGCCAAGAGCGAACCACACCCTCGCCTTCGATTTTTCGGGTCGCGTCTATGCCTATTTTCCCGCCCGTGCCGTAGTACGGCGTCGCGTGGTCAAGAATGTCACAAGGGCCGTCTACGATCACCGTATCGCGCCGCCAGTCGACGTTGGCCCCGACGTGGAACAGGACATCTTGCTCGTCGTGGACGTTCACGTGCTCGTCGACCACGACGATCATTTTCGAAAGCATCATCTGCCCCGCGCTCCAGATACCGTGTATCACTTTTCGCGCGTGCATGGGATATTCCTTGCGAATCTTCACGAACACCGCGTTGTGGAAGGCCCCGAACATCGGCAGGTCGTAATCGATGATGTCCGGAATGATCATCTTGAGCAGCGGCAGGAAGACGCGTTCCGTGGCCTTGCCCAAGTAGTAGTCCTCCTGCGGCGGAGCGCCCACGATCGTGGCCGACAAAATCGGATCGGTGCGGTGCGTGATGGTGGTCATTTCGAACGCGGGGTATCGATCAGCCAATGAGTAGAAGCCGGTGTGGTCGCCGAACGGTCCCTCTACGAGTGTTCGCTTGGGATCGACCCAGCCTTCGATGACAATCTCAGCGTTGGCCGGCACCTCGATCGGAATCGTCTTGCACGGAACGAGTGAAACGCCTCGGTCGTTCAGGAATCCGGCGAACAAGAGTTCGCTGACGTCAGGGGGTAGGGGGCAGGTGGCTGCGTAGGGCAAGACAGGCTCGCCCCCGAACACGATCGCAAGCGGCATGCGTTCGCCGCGACGCTGGTACTCGCGAAAATGGCGTGCCCCATCGTGGTGTACGTGCCAATGGATAGCGGCAAGCTTGCGGTCGAAGATTTGTACGCGGTACATGCCCACGTTGCGGACCTGAGTCGTGGGGTTCTTTGTGTAGATGCCGGCGAACGTGATGTAGCGACCCGTACCCGCGAGGTCGTCCGCCGCCTTCCCACCATAACCCGGTCGCCCATCGTCCGGCCAGCACTGAATGATCGGTAGATCGAGCAAGCTCGCGTTGTCATCACGCACGACTTGTTGACACATGCCCTGCTTGACGACCTTCGGACCAAACCCGGCCAGCTTGGCGAGCTGCGGGAGCTTCTTCATCTTGCCAATCAACGTCGCGGGCACTTCCGGCTTGATCAGTTCCGTAACGCGAGCAGCCAACTCTTCAAAATCCGATACGCCAAGGGCCATGCGCATTCGCGCGTAGCTGCCGAAGGTGTTGATGGCCACGGGGATGTCCGACCCTTTGACGTCATCGAAGAGCAGGGCAAATCCGCCACACCGGCCATGAACCGGGTCGGTCGCGGGTGGGGGATCAGTACCCGCAGCCGGCATCTTGCTCATCCGGTCGGCGATCGCGGAGATTTCCAGGATGGGGTCGACCGGCGCGCTGACGCGTTTGAGTTGACCCTGTTCGTCAAGGCGATCGTGAAAGCTTCGAAGGTCTGCAAACGGCACTGGCGTCGTCTCCTGTTGGAATCGGAGCGAACTGTACCGCAAGGCGGAGATCGTGGCGACCCGAGCCGCGCGGGTGCCGATTCGCGACGACGCACTGATCCAAAACCCCGAAGACGAGGGTGTCTCTCGGGTTTTTCTGCGCAGATGCAATCGCCTTACGTCGTAGTGTTAACAATTCGTGGCTTCGGGCGTCTTACATGATGGCGGGCTGCGCGATAATCCCGTCGTACCCTAGCGCGTTCAGCTTGCTGAGTCTGGTGCCCCCAAACTGCCGGACTTGCTGAATCACGGCGTCTAGTATGGCGTCGGCGGCGCTGCGGTCTCCGGGCCGAAGTTTCTAAGTCGTGCAGGCCAGACAGTTTTCGACAACTCTGGCGGCAATCTTCGAAAGGCAAGGGTATTATATGTAGCGAGCATCCCTGCTACGCGCGTCCAGCGTGGTACCCACTTGTCTACCCCGTCAGGCAGGCTGAAATGGGCGGGTCTTGCACCGCTGCTTCGGAGAACGAGCGCTGCCCACCGGCGAAGCTTGTTCCAGTCCAACGAGGGTCAATGCCTACTTCCCAATCGCCCACACGGCATAACGAACGGCGCGACCGTGTTCGCAGCCGTCGACCCATACGTTACTGGTCGCTCGGCATGCCAATTCTTGTCTTGGTCGGATGTACGCCGGCCTGGCATGTGGCCGACGCCGACCGCGAGGTGTCGCGCGTGCTTCACGACTACGACCGGCAAATTCTCGGCGACCGCGAGCAATGGGTGAAACAGCCGGTCGACACGGTCGACCCGGCGGTAGATTCCAAGGAAGAATCGGCGTCGTCGGTGGATGAGAACGAAGCGCCGGAAACTCTGAAGCCGGTGGTTCTGGACTTGACCACGGCGCTCGAAGTCGCGTTCACGACCGGTCGGGATTACTTGGATCGCAAGGAGGGTCTCTACCTCCAGGGTCTTGGCCTCACGCTGACTCAGTACAACTTTGGCCCCATCCTCAACTCGACCGTCGGGTACGTCTGGAACGATTCGCAAGACGGACTATCCAACGATACGCAGACGGGCACGCTCGGGGTCACCGACGTACTTCCCACCGGTGGTCGACTGTCGGTCTCGTCGATCCTGTCCGGCGCGCGCACGGACAATCCAAGCTTTCTTGACGATGACGGGACGTTTTTCTTCGACTCCTCGGTGCAGGTGAGTTTAGCGCAGCCGCTTCTTCGCGGTGTGGGTTACGAGGTTTCCCACGACGCACTCATCCAAAGCGTTCGCGATCTGATTGATGCCGTCCGTTCCTTTGAACTGTTTCGACAGGACTTCAGCATCCGCGTCGCCAGCGCCTACTATGGATTGGTGAGCCAGAAGACTCGACTGGCCATCGACGAGCAGAACTATCTGGACGCCGTGTTCGATCGGAAGAAAGCGGAGGCGTTGCGTCGAATGGACCGCAATCAGGACGATGACGTGTTCCTGGCTCGCCGTCGCGAAATCGATGCCGAGGACGCGCTGCTTGTGTCGCGAACCGACTACGAACTTGCTATGGACGATTTCAAGATTCTCTTGGGCCTACCTACGGCGACGCCGCTATCCATCGTGGATGAGGAGCCCAAGTTCACGCCTGTTCGTATTCAAGCCGCGTCTGCGGTAAAGGTCGCCCATTTCAACCGCCTCGACCTGCGCACCCAACGCGGTCTCCTCGCCGACGCCGAGCGTCGTGTCCGCGTGTCGCGCAACGGTTTGTTGCCGGATCTTGGATTGTCCTTGGATTTCGGAGTGGCGGACGCGAAGGCTTCGCCGATCAGGGAGGTATCGCCGAGCCGCTGGTCGACGTCGGTCGGCGTGTCGTTGGAAATCCCGCTCGATCGAAAAGCGGAACGCAACGCCTATCGTTCGGCACAGATTCTGTTGGACCAGTCGCGCCGAAATCTCGAGCGTCGGCTCGATGAGGTCGAACGCGACGTGCTCAACCAACTCCGCGAGTTGGGGCAAGTGGAAAAGCGGCTCAATCTACAGAAGGACCAGATTGATCGTGAGAAGCGCGCCGTCGCGGTGACGCAGATTCGCTATGAGTCGGGCGACGCGGACAACCGCGATCTCCTTGACGCGCGGCAGGGGCTGACCGACGCTCAGAATGCGTTGATCGATCTGAGGGTGCGCCACTTCATCGCAAGCCTTCGGCTTCGCCGGACGCTCGGTATCCTTTTTATCAATGACCAGGGAATGTGGGGACCATGAAAACGATCATCGCAATCATCATCATCGTTGTTCTCGGCGGCGGCGTATTTCTACTTCGTGGTACCGGCGGATCGAAAGACCAAAGCACGGTTCCTGACAATATGTTGTTCGAAGCCAAGCAAGGCAAGCTCGTCGTCACGATCACCGAGAATGGCTCATTGAACGCCAAGAAGTCGAAGAAGATCACGTTTGAAGCCCAGCGAAGCGGAAATATCACCATGTTGGCCGAGGAGGGGAAGACGGTCGAAGAGGGCGAAGTCATCTGCAAACTTGAGACCACGAAGCTTGAGGCTGAGTTGCAGGAACTCAAGCTGAATATCGTCCAAACGGAGGCCGACCTCGACACGGCCAAGACCGAGTTGGAAATCCAGCAATCCGAAAACATAGCCACGATCGAGAAGGCCCGCATCGCTTTGACTAAGGCGAAAAAGGAACTGGAGCGCTATCGGGATGGTACGGCGCCGAAGGAACGCCGGAACGCCGAAGTGGCCATCAAGGAAGCCCAGACCAAGTACAGTCGGGCCAAGAAGAAGCATGAAGATTCCGTGAAGCTGTTGGAGCAGAACTACGTCAACAAGTCGCAGGTGGAGCAGGACCAGATCGAGTTCGAGCGGTCCGACATTCAATTGACCGGAGCGCAGCGTGACCTCGAAATCTTTGATCAGTACACCTACCCCATGGCCATGACCGACAAGAACACCGCAGTCTCAGACGCCACGCGCGGGCTGGGCAACAGCGAAAAGCGCGCGAAGTCCACGCTTCGCCAAAAGGAGGTTCGAGTCGAGAGCAACGGTAGCCGATTGACCCAACTCAAGAAAAAGCGTGACGAAGTTGAGGAGGCGATCGGGAAGTTCACGCTTGTCGCGCCATCACCCGGTATCGTCATCTACGGCGACCCCGAGGAGCCGTGGTACCGCAGCAACATCAAACTCGGCGGGCAGGTGTGGAGCGGATTCACGTTGTTCACCATCCCCGACCTGCGGGTGATGAAAGTACAGGTCGAAGTTCACGAGGCCGACATCAACAAGATCAAGACGAAGCAACGCGTTACGGTGACCATGGACACCTATCCCGGTCTCGTGCTCGAAGGCGAGGTTACGAAGATCGCGACCATTGCGGGTAACCGCGAGCGCGGTGGCAGTGACGAGGTAAAGAAATTCACCGTGGACATTACGATGGAATCGACCGAAGGACTGGCCCTGAAACCGGGCATCAGCGCCAAGGCGGAAATCTTCATCGAGCAGCGCGACGACGTTCTTTACGTTCCGATGCAGAGCGTGTTCTTCGAGGAGGGCAAACACTATTGCTTCGTCAAGCGCGACGGGCCGACTCCGGTGCGAATCGAAGTCAAGCCCGACCTGAGCAACGACTCATACGTGCAAATCGCCGAAGGATTGAGTGAAGGTGACCGGGTGTTGCTCTACAACCCCATACTCCGTGCGGCGACGGAGGCGCTGGCCCGTGGCGACAAGCCCCTAACGGTCGCGTCAGAGTTGTCGGCTTCCACCGGGGCACCGCGCGGCGATTGAATCTCCAACAGCTCGTTGAAAGAGTGTGGCACCGGCTTCCAGCCGGTGATCCATTAGCGATTTCCGCCTCTTTATCTGGACGTGGCCCGTCGTCACAGACGCGCATGAGGCAATGTGCTCGAATACAAGCATTATTCAACAGACCACTAACCATGGTATCCAACCAACCCATACTCAAGCTCGCAAAGATTGAGAAAGTCTACGGCACGGCTGCGAACCCGCTGCCCGTGCTGAGGGACGTCAACCTGACGGTCGACGCCGGCGAGTACGTCGCCATCGTCGGTCCTTCCGGGGCTGGCAAGTCGACGCTCTTGAACATCCTGGGATGTCTCGATCAGCCCACGAACGGATCGTACTATCTGATGGGCGAGGATGTGGCCCACTTCGACGATCCCAGACTCTCGAGCGTGCGCAACACGCGATTGGGCTTTATCTTTCAGTCGTTCAAGTTGATCTCGCATCTTTCGGTGCTTGAGAACGTGGAGATGCCGCTCTTCTACGCTCGAAAACCGAAACGGATTCGCCACCGCCGTTGCCTCGAACTTCTTGAGCAAGTCGGGCTCAGTCACCGGAAGAGTCATCGACCGAGCGAGTTGTCTGGGGGAGAGTGTCAGCGGGTGGCCATTGCTCGTTCGTTGGCGAACGATCCAGCCATGATCCTCGCCGACGAGCCGACCGGCAACCTCGACTCGGTTACGTCGGCAGACATCATGGGCCTGTTGGGGCGGTTGAACGACTCCGGTCGGACGATCGTACTGATCACCCACGACGATGAGGTTGCGGCTTCGGTCCCGCGTCGTGTGTCGCTTCGCGATGGTCGCATCGAACATGATACATTGCGCGAGGCGTCGAACTGATGTTCGTGTTTGAACTTGGTACCGAGGCGTTGCGTAACTTGGCGCGACACAAGCTGCGTTCTCTGCTAACCACGTTGGGTATCGTGTTCGGTGTGGCTTCGGTGCTCTCGATGGTGGCGATTGGTGAAGGCGCTCGCCGCGCCATCCTCGATCAAATTCAACAACTGGGCATCAAGAACATCATCATCAACGCCCGCAAGCCGCCGGCAGAGGAAAACGTCAATAACGAAGATACAAGCAGCCGGCTTCGCTATGGCCTTACGTTTCACGACGTACGACAGATTGCCGAAACGCTTCCGATGGTCGAAGCCGTCCTTCCGGTTCACGACGTCGAGAAGTGGATTTGGTTCAAGAGTCGGCGGATTTCGGCCAACGTTCGCGGCGTGACGCCGGACTATTTTCGGCGCTTACAGATAATACCGTTTCTTGGACGGACGCTGGAGGACATAGATAGCCTTGAGCGCCGCCGAGCGTGCGTGATTCGCGCTCGCCTATTGGATGAAGCCAAGTACGTCGGCGATCCGCTCAAGCTCGATCTGAAGATCGGCACCGAATATTACCGCGTGGTCGGCGTCTTGCCCGACTTCGAGTTTCAGGATCTTAGCAAGTCGGTATTGGGCATCGAAGACCGGACCATGGAGGTGTATGTACCGTACGAATCGGTGATCAACCGGTTCGGTCTCGACACGTATACCCGGCGCGCCGGAAGCCGCGAAATGACCCGCGTTGAGTTGCACCAGATTGTGTGTGCGATCGATACCGAGGAAAACGTCGTCCACGCCGCTAGAGGTATACAGGCTATTCTCAGCAGGTTGCACAAGAAGAAAGATTATGAAATGACCGTGCCGCTCGAGCTGCTCGAGTCGAAGCAGAAGGCGCAGCAGGTATTCAACATCGTCCTGCCGATCATCGCGGGCATTTCACTGCTTGTCGGCGGCATCGGCATCTTGAACATCATGTTGGCCAGCATCGTTGAGCGAACGTCGGAGATTGGCATACGTCGAGCGATCGGTGCAAGCCGCTGGGACATTACGTGGCAGTTCTTGATCGAAACGGTGACACTCGCGACGATCGGCGGCATGCTTGGTGTATTGTTGGGTGTGGGTAGTGTGTACGTGCTGAGGGTGACGACGCAATGGCACGCCGACCTCACACCGTGGGCTGTGGTGCTGTCGATGGGCGTGTCCTGTCTCACCGGCGTTGTCTTCGGTGTCTACCCCGCCCGCCGAGCGGCGGCCATGAATCCGATCGAAGCGTTGCGACATGGGTAGGGGGCGAGCGCGCTCGGATTTGCGTTCGGTTCGCTCAGTGCAACGTAGCGTAACGACGTTCTTAGAACGCGTGTGAGAAGACATACAAGAGGGATTGCGATGAACCGAGCCGCGCCCGCGAGGAAGCGGTTTTCGCCCGCGACGCCAGATCGCTTCCTCACGGGCGCGGCTCGGCAAGAGGCTTCTCACGCAGTTGCCCAGTGATGCATATCGAAGTGACCATTCCGTGGGATGCTCAACCGGACAGTCGTCGTCAGGTGCGACGGGTCCAGTCGGGTCCGGAATATTTTTCTTTAAGGTTGTCGGCGGCGTGCTGCTCATCGTCTGACCACACCCCCGGTGTCAACTGATAGTCCATGACCGACTGGAATTGGTCCATGAGCAGTCGCCGCATTTCTTCGGCGGTTTGGTCGAAGGGTCGATCGACTTGAGCGGTCAACTGTTGTTCAAACCGGTTGCCGAGCACGATCGAGCCGTGTTGCAACACGGCCTTGGTCGTTCGTCGCTGGGCGCTGCCCACGATTTTGTCCATGCCCAGAAGCACATCGAAGCGATGTCGTCGCTCGAAGCAAAAGAAGGGGCCTCGCGCGGCGCCGGAATCGTCAGACGTTCCACAAACCGAGGGCGCTTGGTCGCAGGTTTCCAGCGCTGCGATGACGGCTTCGTGCATGCGTTCGTAAAGCATGTTGGGCTGGTGACCCAAGAGCACGTGCCCGGTCGGTAGGGTCAGTGAATAGGTTAGTTCGAGATCGTGAAGGATGGCGCCGCCGCCGGTTAGGCGTCGCACCACGGGGAGATCGCCGGCCGGCGGAGTGAGCGCAGTGTAGTCGGCGTAGTGTTGAAAGTAACCCAACGAAATGGTTGGCTCGCTCCATTGATACAGGCGAAACGTGGGCGGGGCGTGACCGTCACCGATCGTTGTGAGCAATGCTTCGTCGCGGGCCATGTTGGTCGGTCCATCCAGCGATGGATCGTCGAGGCATCGAATGGTTTGCGTTTCGGACATAGTGAGCGCGTAGATCGTATCAGCGTTTGACTAGGTGTGGCACCGGCGTATTAACAAACGTGCCCCCGACGTTTCAAAAAGTCCGGCGGCGGTATTTCAACAAGTGTGGCACCAGTGTTTCAAAAAGTGCGGCACCGGTTTCCAGCCGGTGATCCACTAAACTCTTCTTCCCCATAATTTCGACGATGCCAGATGAGACCGCCCAACGCGATACCAGCGATATCTTGCAGACGCGAATCCATAGTCGATTCGACTCCCCCACGGCCAAAGCCATGGGCCACCCGCCACTCGAACGACGGGTTTACCGAGCCGCGCCCGCAAGGAAGCGGACGCTTGCAATCCGGTCGTGACAGCTGGAAAAACGCTCCCTCACGGTCGCGGCTCGGATCGGACGAACCCGTCACTCGAGTCGACACACCGCACTAGCCATTGCCTTCACAAGATGCGCTCCACCGCACACACGGCTTGCGGCTTGCCGTGACTTCGTCCAAGCGACCGATCGGCGTGGTGTGCGGTGCTGATTTTACCTTGGCGGCGTCGGTGTCAATTTCGTCGGCGATGGTCAACATGGATCGAACAAACTGGTCCAGTGTCGCAAGGGACTCCGTCTCTGTCGGTTCGACCATGAGGCAGTGGTGGATTGGCCAGCTCATGGTCGGTGGGTGGATGCCGAAGTCGATCAGCCGCTTGGCGACGTCGTTTTCACTGATCGCCTTGTCGGCGAAATCCGGAACCATGACGAACTCGTGGGCGTAGGGCGGTGGAAAAGGCATCTTGAACCGGTGTTTCAAGCGTGCGGCAAGGTAGTTGGCTGAGAGCACCGCCATGTGGGCGGCGTCGCACAATCCTTCTTTTCCCAACGTGCGGATGTACGTGTATGCACGTACGAGCACACCGACTTGGGCGTAGAAGGATCGGACTTTTCCGATCGAGTCCGGCCGATCGTCGCACCACGAAAACGTGCCGTCGGGGCGACGCACAACCTGCGGCACGGGTAGGTACGGTCGAAGGTGCTCTGCGACTGCCACCGGTCCTGCGCCCGGTCCGCCACCGCCGTGCGGCGTGCTGAATGTCTTGTGCGTATTGAAGTGCATGCAGTCGACGCCGAAATCGCCCGGCCGCGCCGCGCCGAGGATGGCGTTCATGTTGGCGCCGTCGAAGTAAACCTGAGCGCCGTGTTTGTGAACAATGTCCACAATGTCACCGATTTGCTCATCGAAGACACCGACCGTGTTGGGGTTCGTGATCATTAGTGCGGCGGTCTGATCGTCAACGTTGGCACGCAGGTCGTCAAGGTCGACACGTCCGTCGCTCTTGGATCGAATCTTGACCGACTGACCGCCGCAGATGGTGCAGGAGGCTGGGTTCGTGCCGTGCGCCGAGTCCGGCGCGAGCACCTTGGGGCGGTGCTCACCGCGATGCTTGTGGAAGGCGTTGATGATCATCAGTCCGGTCATCTCGCCATGCGCCCCGGCCGCGGGTTGCAGTGTGACCTCGGCTAGGCCGGCGATTTCCGCGAGGTCGCAGCGTAGGCGGTAGAGCAGCTCCAGTAATCCCTGCACGTCAGATTCATCCTGATAGGGATGGACGTGGGCGAAGCCGGGCATGGCGGCTACGCGCTCGTTGATGCGTGGGTTGTACTTCATTGTGCAGCTACCGAGCGGGTAGAAATTGGCGTCGACGCTGAAGCAGCGGCCGGCGAGGCGCGTATAGTGTCGCACCAGGTCGAGTTCACCAAGCTCGGGGAGTGCGGGCGGCGCGTCAGCGATGAGCGCCTCGGGCAACAGTTCGGCCTGCGGAGCGGCTGGCACGTCGCTCTTGGGGAGCACAGCACAACGCGCCGACGGCGACGTCAACTCGAAGAGAAGCGGGTGATGCTCCGGCGTACGATCGGGTTGCGAAGGCGTCGACTCTGTTCCCGGTGTTGGCTGAGCCACTTTCTTGGTCCTGGGTTGTTGGAGAACGCTATTCGTATCCATGCGGGGTTCCAAAGGGCTGGTCGCCTACTTCGAGGCGGGCTTTCCTGAACGCGGCCTGACCATCCTGGCCGACTTGTTGGCGCTACCGAACAAGGGGTTGCGCCATAGCTCATCGATACGATACTCAGTGCCACATTCGGGACATCGACACTGCGTCAAGCCCGACAGATTGTAGCCACAACTGAGGCACATCGGCGGCGTTGACCGAGCCCGCCGCCAGCCACGTTTGTAACCTTCACGCCAAACGAGAAACAGCACGAAGACCAACAGGCCGAGCGAGAACAGCAGGAGCAACGTGACGCCGGCGCCGATCCAGTCCACGATCTACACACCATCCAACGCTTCAGCAAGGCGGTCGATTTCCGCTCGCGTTCGTTTTTCTGTTACGGCTACGAGAAAACAATCTTCGTAGCGATCGTCAAGCCTGGCCAAAGGTACGCCGCCCAAGATGTCCGCGCGCCGGCAAGCACTCAGTGCTTCCGATACGCCGCGCGTGGTGCGCACCGTGAATTCCTTGAAGAACGGCGCGTCGAACCGCAACTCGTATCCATCAAGCTTGGTGATCTCGCTCGCGGCGTAGTGCGCCTTGTCGAAACATTGTGACGCCACATCGGCCAGACCCTTCGGGCCAAGCGCGGCCATGTGGATGGCGGCGCGAACCGCGAGGAGGCCTTGATTCGTGCAGATGTTGCTGGTGGCACGCTCGCGCTTGATGTGTTGCTCACGCGTTTGCAGCACCAAACAGAACCCGCGACGACGCTCGGCGTCGCGGGCCATGCCCACGATTCGCCCCGGCATCTTGCGTAGTAGCTTCTCCTTGCCGGCCATAAGTCCCAGATAGGGACCGCCGTACTGAAGCGGAACGCCAAGCGCTTGACCCTCAGCCACGACGATGTCCACGTCGAACGCTCCGGGCGGCTTCAACAGGCCGCTGGCGATAGGATCGGTCGAAACGATCATCAACGCACCGTGCTCATGCACGACGGGGGTGATCAGGTCGATTCGCTCAACGCAACCGAAGAAATTCGGCGATGCAACGACGACGGCGGCGGTCTTGTCGCTGAGGTGTCCGCGTAGCTCGTCCATCTCGGTGACACCGCCGGGCGTCGCCACGACGACAAGCTCGATACCGCGCGACCGAGCAGTGGTGTTCAGTACGGAAAGCGTGTCGGGATGGAGCGACCCAGAAACGACCACGCGATTGCGGCGCGTGACAGCCGTGGCCATAACCACCGCCTCCGACGCAGCCGTGGCGACTTCATAGAGCGAGGCGTTGGCTGCGTCCATGCCGGTCAATTGACAGACCATGGTCTGAAACTCGAAGAAGAGTTGCAAGACGCCTTGGGACGCCTCGGCTTGATACGGCGTATACCCGGTGAGGAACGCGCCCTGTGCGGCCATGTGGTCGACCACCGTAGGCACAAAGTGGTCATAAGCGCCGGCACCGAGAAAACATGCGAGTTGTTCGCAGTGACTGTTCTTGGCCGCAAGTGTTGCGGTGTCGCGTAGGATTTCCAACTCGCTGAGACCCGACGGTATGTTCAGGTCGCCCGTCATTCGAAAACGTTCCGGAATCGTTTTGAACAAGTCATCGACGGAGCGCGCCGGAATGGCTTGGAGCATCTCTTGGACGTTGCTATCGGTTAGTTGGGTGTACTGCATGGTGGACCGTTTGTTCTACTTAGCCGATGTCGCAGCCGCTTCACGCGGACGCGAACCCATGAGGTCCGGCTTGTATATCTTCGTTTCCAACGCACGATTGTAGTTCGTCCAGTGCGTTTGCGTGTCGGGGTCTTTGTCGATTTCAGTGAGAAACTGATTGATCTTGGCGTCGAGGTTGTCCAGGTAGTGGATGGCGACGGCCTCGGGAATGGCCGGGAGCTTGGGGCTGCCATACTCGTACCGGCCGTGGTGCGACAGGATGATGTGTTGAAGCACCGAGAGCAGATCGTCGGGGAAGGGCATGCCCGTTCGCGCGGCCACCGCCTCCGCTTTTTGCCCAACCCAAATGGTCGCCAGGGCGATGTGCCCGACGAGTTGTCCGTGATCGGAGTAGCCGATGTTCGACTGAAAAGTTAGCTCGCTGGTCTTGCCGATGTCATGCAGAAAGACGCCGACAAGCACGAGGTCGAGGCTGAGCTTGGGATAATGCGGGATCACCTTGGTGGCGACTTCGAGCACGCTAAGCGTGTGTTCGAGCAGACCGCCGATATAGGCGTGGTGCATGGTCGTGGCGGCGGGAGCGCGGCGGAATCGGTCCATGAGCTCCTCGTCAGCCAGGTACTCCTTCACCAACTCCGCAAGGTGTGGATGCTTGACTTCGGAGAGAATCGCCTGAGTGCGTTGCCACATTTGGTCGACGTTGCAGCTTGTGGCCGGTAGGAATTCGCCCAGGTCGTACGTTCCCGGGTCGGCGATGCCGATACCGTCGACGATGAACTGGAGGTTGCCCTTGTAGTTCTCGACGCGCCCGGTGAAGCGCATGAATCCGCCCTCGGGGATCTGTTTGTAGATGCCCTCGGTGGCCTGCCAGTGGCGGGCGACGAGCTGTCCCGTCCGATCCGCAAGAACCGCATGAATATAGAGGCTTCCCTGCGTCGTCGTGCGAAGATCCTTCGACTTGACGAGAAAAACCTCGTGTTCAAGCCGCTCGCCAGGACCCAATTCCGCAATGTACCGTTTTGCCACAATGTCGCTCCGTGAAAGATCGTTATGAAGCGCGTACCTTACGAACAACTCGCTCCGCGGGCAAGCGCCGAGCGGGTCGAAGTCGCGTCTGGTGGTCTGGCGAAACTGGCGCGCTGGTTGGTGTGCCGAGGCCGTTTACCCGGGTCGGACCAATGTGGCACGAGCGGGGAGCCGGTGATACACTCTTCGCACAGGCAGCCGGATCCCGCGCGGCGGGCGGGTTGACTTGATCGGGCGACGAAGATTCGGGTAAATGACATGATCATAACGAGATTCCGCAGCCCTTTGCGCTATCTGTTCGTGGCCGCGTTCCTGGTGGTTGCCGGTCCCGGGTTGGGCTCTTGCAAGCCGCCCGATTCTAAGAAGAAGGTTAAGCGAGGCGCGGAAATGGAACCGACGGACCAAATGAAACATACCAATCGGTTGATCAACGCGACCAGTCCGTACCTTTTGCAACACGCCCACAATCCGGTGGCGTGGTACGAGTGGGGGGACGAAGCCTTTGCCAAGGCGCGGTCGGAGGACAAGCCCATCTTCCTGAGCATCGGATATTCCGCATGCCACTGGTGTCACGTGATGGCCCATGAGAGTTTCGAGGATGAGGCCGTCGCAGCCGTGCTAAACGAATCGTTCATAAGCATCAAGGTCGATCGAGAGGAGCGGCCTGATGTGGATGAGGTTTACATGGCGTTCACGCAGGCGTTGACCCAAGGCGGCGGTTGGCCCATGAGCGTCTGGCTCACGCCCGACGGCACGCCGTTCCACGCCGGTACATACTTCCCGACGGCGCAGTTCCTTCAGATTCTCAACGGCGTGTCGACGACCTGGACGAACGATCGCGATCGCATCGAGCAGAGTGCCAAGGGCGCCAAAGATTTCTTCGCCAGCTGGGCGACCGGGCCTCCGCCTGCGGAGGGCGTGATTCCGTTGGCTGACGTCGATCGGACGGCGAAACTCCTTTCTGGATATTTCGATCGCACGCTCGGTGGGCTTTCGAGCGGGACGAACAAGTTTCCGCCGAGTATGGCCATGGACCTGCTGCTCCGGGTTTATCGACGCACGCAAGATACCCAACTCTTTGAGGCGGTCGATATCACATTGGATCACATGGCCCGCGGCGGTATCTACGATCATCTCGGCGGCGGAATCTGCCGCTATAGCACCGATACGCAGTGGCTCGTTCCGCACTTCGAAAAAATGCTCTACGACCAGGCCATGGTCAGCTCGATTTATCTCGACGCGGCGCAATTGACGCATAAGCCGGAGTATGCGGCCATCGCGGCTGACATTTTCGACTACGTGATGGCTGACCTCGCTTCTCCGAAAGGCGGGTTCTACTCGGCGCGCGACGCGGACAGCGACGGGCTGGAGGGGGCGTTCTACATCTGGACGGTGGAGCAGGTACGGGAGGTGCTGGGGAACGAAGACGCTGCGCTGTTCTGTGAATTTTACGATGTGACCGAAACGGGGAACTGGTTTGAGCGAATGGGCCACGCGCCCGCCGGCCCGAAGAACATTCTGCACATCAACAAGCCGGCCCCGGCGTTTGCGGCATTGCACGAACTCGATACGGCGGAGTTCTTGAATCGGCTTGCCGGATGGCGGAAGAAGATGGTCGCCGCCAGAGCCAAGCGCACCGCTCCAAGTCTCGACGACAAGATTCTAACCGGTTGGAACGGGCTGATGATCGCGTCGTTGGCGAAGGGGGCACGCGTTCTCGATCAACCCAAGTACGCGAAAGCGGCGGTGGACGCGGCTGATTTCGTGCTGACGAAACTACGAAAGGACGGGCGACTTCTGCGGACGTACCGCACCGGCCAAGCACGACTATCAGCCTATCTCAGCGATTACGCCTTTCTCATCGACGGACTGCTCAATCTCTATGAAGCCACGTTCGACCAGCGTTGGCTTGACGCGGCTTTGACGCTGACCGAAGCGTCGATCGAGCACTATTACGATGACAAGGGCGGGGCATTTTTCTTCACGGCTAGCGACGGCGAAAAGCTGATCGCTCGTTCCAAACAGCCGCAAGACGGCGCCATTCCCGGCGCCAACTCCGTGCACGCCATGAACCTCTTGCGGTTGGCGGTTCTTCTGGACCGCAAGGATCTTCGAGCCAAAGCGGAATCCATCTTTCGAGCGTTCGCTCCGCTCGTCGCCAACTCGCCCGGTGCGTCGGAGCGGTTGCTGTGCGCTGTGGACTTTTACCACGATCGCATTAAGGAAATCGCTATCGTCGGCGATGCGGACGACGCCGACATGAAGTCATTGATACGGACCGTCTACGATCGCTATCTACCCAACAAGGTCGTGGTCGGTCGGGCGGAGGGTGGTGCGGAATCAATCATTCCGCTGCTTCGAGGCAAGACGAAGCGAAACGGGAAAGCCACCGCCTACGTTTGCGAGCAATACCGTTGCAAACTTCCGGTCAACACATCGAAAGACCTTGCGAAGCAGCTTGACGTTAAGAGCGTGCCTAAGAAGCCTCTTTCAGAGCCGCGCCCGTAAGGAAGCGTTGCTTCAGATCACACGGAAGAACACGAATAATTCGCTCCCTTACGGTCGCGGCATGGCTGGTCCTCGTGCTTTCTGAACACGCCCTGTGTGATTCCGGCGAAGACGGGTGCGAGAAAGGATTCACGCACCAGCGGTTCCGGCGAACATGGGTGCGAGAAAGGTTCACGCACTAGCGGTTCCGGCGAAGATGGGTGCGAGAAGGGATTCACGCACCAGCGGCGCAGAAGTGGGATTCACCCACGGGCGGGAACGACAACGTCCACTTCATGCGCCAGCGTCGGGCTACGGCTTGGGAATCTTGGCGTCGTTGCGATCTTGATTGTGACGCGTGGCCGGGCGAAACGAGGGGGCTTGTGGCGCCGGTCCGTCTTCGTGAAGAATAATGCGCACGCCCATGGACCCGACCCACGCCGCAACGTTACCATCGCTGTCGGCGTACTTGCTACTCACGCCCATGAGTAACGGCGCAATGCTGGGGTCACTCTTAATCGCGGGCGCCGGGCGGGGGATCGCCCGCGCCGGCGGCGACAGCACCGGGTTGATCAACGCCACCATTCGCCCGGCCGCACCGATCGGCACGCGAACGTTACGCTTCTTCTCGGAGAAGTTGAACACCGCGATCACTTCGCTGTCCACCATTGTGCGGGCCACGATCAAGGTGTTCTTGTCTGGGTCGACGGCAACGACGCGAAACTCGCCCATCGAAAGTGCCTTATCCGTGTCACTTCTTAGACCAAGCCACTGAATCAGCGGGGCGAAAAAACCGCGCCGCCCGTCGCGCGTGCCCTGTTTCGCTGGCCAGGGCATCGGGCCCCGGCTGGCCGCCCACGCCACGCCACGTGCGCCGAACTCATCGCCGTAATAGGTCATCGGCGCTCCGACGAACCGTTGCAGGATCACAGCCAGTTGCCACTTCGCGTCCGAAGTATCGTTGGCCGACGTCGGCGTCGTCTTATCCTTGCTCGCTTGTGACGAGCCGTCTCCTTCGATCGCCGACAGCAACCGCCCCAATCGATGAGCGCTAAGCGCGATCGGCGACGACGCCAGCACGCCGGCCGATCGGCTCGTCGTCAACTTGGTCAAGTCTGCCGCGAATTGCGTTAGTGTGTACCCCTTGCGACCCGGCACAAACCATCGACGAATAGCCCGCGACGCACCGTAGTCGACGGCCACATCGAACTCGCCGCCGCGTAACCACGGCGTCGGGTCGCCATCCACGTCGGCCACCAGGAACACATCTGCGTTGACCTTCTTGAGTTCCGTGCGGAGCCGTTTCCAAAAGGCGTGGGACAGTTTCCCGGGATCACGCAACACATAACCGTCGATCCCGTCGGATAGGTCGCCGTCACGGTCGGGGTCAAGCCAATTGCGAAGTACGATCAAACGCTGGTTGGCGTCTCCGGCGGGGCCACGGCGATCGGGGTCCGAGGTATCGGACAGGTCGGTGGCCAACACAACGCGAAAACCCATCGCATGCGCCCTCCGCACCAAGTCCATGAAAAGGCGGTCGCTGCCGTTGAGCGGCCAAGTGTAGATACCGTAATCTCCCGGCGGCGAACTAGAACTGACCGTATTTGAAAATGTTCTTAGCTCCGGAGTAGCAACGACCTCGGAAGTGCCAACCGCGTTTGAAATATGGTGGTGGTTCGTGGCCCGAAGTTCCTCCTTGAAGGTGCTTCGAAACACGCCCGACAGTAGGAGCGTGTTGACGCCCAGGCTCTTCAGATAGTTCAAACGGCGCGTGACGCCTTGAAGGTCACCACCGTAGGAACGGGCGTCGAGCCTGATCGCTTGTTCTTGCGTCACGTCACCGACGGGCCAATCGCTATTCCACGGTAGCGTATGCTCCGGATCGTTCTTCGGCTCGGCGTTATCGAATCGCGGCACGACGATGTGGTACCATCTTGCGCTACGAGCCCACCCGGGAATCGCCGTCTGCGTGCCCGGCTTTTTGTGCTCAATGTCCTTTCCGGCTACCGCTTTTTCTTCCGATGCCTGCGCGCGACTTGTCGTTGGACAGACCATGACTGACGTCGTGAGAAGTACGGTAAGTATCGAACGAATCATGCGTCTACTCCCCATGCGGCCAATCCGACTCCGCATTGTCGTATGAGTTTCCATCGCGTTCATAGTTTTCACGGGCTCCGCACGCGGCGGGGCCTGTTTCAGAGAAAGCTGTGTCCGGAGCATTGTATCTCGGTTTCCAGCTCCGACAACGCATCGCCGATACGACATCGCGAAGCCCTGCTTGCATCATCCCTGCCCTTGAACTAGGGTCGAGACTTCCTCGCGGGCGGCGTTGTTCGATAGCATGGCTGCCACACTGTCTCATCGGGAACATCACAGATGAAGATTATCTTTGGTTTGTTTGTTGTGATCGGCGTAGGGTGGGCAGCACTGTATTATGGTGGCGGCTACGGCTCGTTTGATGCGGACGAGCAGGCTCGTACGGCCAAGGCGGCTATCACTTCGGGCATGTCGTGGACGCAGGTGTTCGACATCGCCCGCGAGCCGAGGAAGTACCGCATTATGGTCAAGAAAAAGCGACGCGTAGGCGGTCAGGACATCGAATACCTCGTGCCGAGCCCGCTTGTCAAGTTCAGCAAGGACCGACTCGTACAGCGGCTTGCAGAGAACAGCTTGCCCGACGGATTCGTTATCACCTACAACTATTCAAACCGCGAGGCGTTTACGGTGACCTTCGACGGCGCCGGAAACGTCAGTTCGATTGAGGACGCTACGACCATGGCTGACCTGCTGCAAACGAAGGACTAACCGTCGGATCAAGCACGGCGTAGCTTGCGGAGTTCGTATACAAAATTCGACGACAATCAACATTCCTCCGTATCGATCCGGCGTTGCGATCTGCTAACATGATGCAAGGAAAGGGGGACGCCGTGACACGCGTGCGATCGTCTCCTTCCCGGCGTCATCGGGCCGTATGTTACATCGACACGTCTGACGGATGTGTGGGTCACGCGAAATCTAACACGAGGAAGTTCTATGAGAAAACTAGCGTCTTATCCCTTGTCACTGGCTGTGTTTCCCTTGCTTCTGACCGGCTGCAGCACGCACCGCACGCCTGTGCTGACGGATGAGCAGAAGGCGCTCAATCTCGAATCGTTCCAGGTCGTCTGGGAGACGGTTCGAGACAAGCATTATGATGCGGACCTCAACGGTTTGGATTGGGATGCGATTCGCGAGGAGTATCGCCCGCGTGTCGTGCAGGCCAAACGGATGCCGGAAGTTCGCAAGGCGATGAGAGAGATGCTCAATAGGCTTGGGCAGTCCCACTTCGGGATTATTCCTGCGTCGGCGTACGAAAGTATCGACGGCGAAGACGGCGATGACGAGGCGAGCGGCAATAATTCGTCCACTTCCGACAAGAAGGATGAGCATGGCTACGCAGGACTCGACGTCCGCGTGCTCAACGGCAAGGCGATCATCACGACGGTGGAAGAGGGTTATCCCGGTGCCGATAAGGGGATCAAAACCGGTTGGGAGCTTCTTGCCGTCAACGGACGCCAGTCTGAGAAAATCATCAATTTGGTAATGAAACAATACGCCGACAGCACCATGCGTGATTTCATTCTTTCACGGGCCACCGCACGGAAATTGTTCGGGGATGTGGGTGACGAAGTCAAGCTTCGCCTCCTCGATGGCGACGGTCGAACCGTAGAAGTAGACCTCGTACTCGTAGCAGAGCCGGGCGAACGTACGCACCTGATGGGTCTGCCTGAGATGGTCGTTCGAATACGGCATAGGATGCTCGATGGCAACATCGGGTATATCGCGTTCAACGGGTTCTTGCACCCGAACTATCTCATGAAGGAATTCGGCCAAGCCATGACTTCGTTCATGGAAGCCGATGGCGTGATCATCGATATTCGCCATAACTTCGGGGGCATTGGGGCCTTGTCCATGGGTATGGCTGGTTGGATGGTCGGCGAAAGAAACACACAACTCGGCACCATGTACCTTCGCAACCAGGAAATGAAATTCGTCGTGTTCCCCAGAGCCACGACGTATGACGGACCTGTGGCCGTGCTGGTTGATGGGCTGTCGGTGTCGACGGCTGAGATTTTCGCCGGCGGTTTACAGGATATTGGCCGAGCGAGAATATTCGGCTCGCGGACTGCGGGGGCGGCTCTTCCTTCAATCGTCGAGCGCTTGCCCAACGAGGACGGTTTTCAGTATGTTTTTGCGAACTACATTTCGGAGGGAGGGGAGACGCTCGAAGCCAAAGGTGTGATCCCTGATGTTCAGATCGAATTGACGCGTGAGTCCTTACTCGCCAATCAAGATATCGTAATGCAGGCGGCGATCGCCTGGATCAAGACAAATTAGAGAAACAGTGAGTCCAGTTACAAGGAATAGATCGATGATGATCCACACAAACACGAATGCGAAAGTCTTCACAATACCCACACGCCTGATACTTACCCTATCTATGGCCGTGGCATGCAACACGTCTATTGGTCTTGCTGAAGACCTACCCAGTAGCAAGGAGATCATTGCAAAGATGATCGAAGGCGGCGGTGGGGCTTCTGCCATGCGCAAAGTCCAGAACCGCGTTGTCAAAATGACGATGGATTTCGGTATGGCCGGTGTGATCGGCAAGGGGCTGATTCACTTCTCTCGCCCGAGCAACATGCACCTGGCCATGGACGTCGCAGGAATGGGGTCGGTCGAAGAAGGCGTTTCGGATGGCGTGGCTTGGGCGCTCGCGATGATGACCGGTCCGCAGATCAAGGAGGGTGACGAGCGAGCCGCGGCCCTTCGAGAAGCGAATTTCGATGGGCTGCTCGATTGGAAGAGTCAATACAAGAAGATCGAGTGTGTGAGCAAGGACACGCTCGACGGCAAGGAGTATTTCAAGGTCGAAATGACGCCGTTGCAGGGTGAAGTGATCACGTCGTACGTGGATACCAAGACTTATCTACCCTATAGGACCGAGTTGACCTTAAGCACCGCCATGGGTGACTTCGACGTGGTTGTGTTTAATGGTGATTATCGTGCCTTGAATGGTGTGCAGTATCCGTACAAGTCCCGTTTCGAGGTCATGGGCCAGACGCGCGTCCTTACGATTGACAGCATTAAGCACAACGTCGAAATGCCCAAGGATCAATTCAAGTTACCCGACGAGATTGCAGCGCTTGTGGCCAAGAGCGAATCGGAGAAGAGTAAGGCGAGCGAGAAGATTCCGGGCAACGACACGCCATGACGCGCGGTCTTCCTGGACCGCCTGGTCTTGCTATAGGTCCGCCCCGTCGGCGCGGTGATGCGTGTTGTGCTGTCTTGGCCGGTTGGAAACCTGTAGCCTACTTTTGTGCGTGTTCCTACCGGTCCGAAACCGTCTGCCCATCTTTGCGATCGAACTTATCGAGTCGATAGCGTATCGCGTCTCGTGATATACCCAGTACGCGCGCGGCTCGGCTGAGGTTGTGGTCGGAGTATTCCAGAGCGGCGCGGATGATTTCGTTTTCGATCTCGTCCAGCTTTGGTCCGTCGCCAGAGAAATCGACTGTGATGGTGCGGTCGGACGATGGCAGTGCAACCTTCATGGCACCGGGCTGGTCGGGGAGTTTGAGGTTGATGTGTTCCAGTCCGACGACGGAACCGTCCACAATCAGCGCGGCGCTCTCTATAGTATGCATCAATTCACGTACGTTCCCAGGCCAGTCGTAATCGTCGAACGCGCTTATCGCTGCGTCGGAAAACCCACAAGCGCCCAGCCCGAACCGCGCAGTGGCCTGGTTGAGGAAGTGGTGGGCGAGTTGGGCTATGTCCGGTCCACGGTCGCGTAGCGGCGGCAACTCAACTGTGAGCACGCGCAGGCGATGGTAGAGGTCTTCGCGGAAGTCGCGTTCGCCGATGGCTTCCGCGAGGTCGCGATTTGTGGCGGCGATGACGTGGACGTCGACGGCGCGGTCGCGTGTTCCGCCGACCGGGCGAATGTGGCGTCGCTCGAGCACGTCGAGAAGCTTCGCTTGAAGCGCGTGGGGCATGTGCCCGATCTCGTCGAGGAATAACGTGCCATGGTCCGCCAGTTCAAATAGTCCGCGTTTTTCCGTCTTGGCGTCGGTGAACGCCCCTTTGACGTGGCCGAACAATTCCGACTCGGCCAGGTGGTCGGGTATGGCCGTGCAGTTGAGGTGAACGAACTTCTTGCCATGGCGCGGACCGGCGTAGTGGATTGCTCTTGCAATGAGGCCCTTGCCCGTTCCGGTTTCACCGGTGATAAGGATGTTCGGCGGGTTGTCCGCGGCCAAAGCGGGGGTGGCGGCAATGCGTCCCATAAGCGTCTTGACGCGTCGCATGGGTTCGGATTCACCAAGGATGTTGTCCGACGTACCCTTTGCCTGCTCGCGATCCTTGAAGTATCGAAGTTCGTCGGCGACGTCCTGGCGATCGATCGCGCGCTGAACAATCAGTCGCAATGCGCCCAAGTCGATCGGTTTGGTCAGGAAGTCGGTGGCCCCCGCCTTCATCGCTTCCACGGCCGTTGAAATCTCGCCGTGCGCACTCATCACGATAAAGGCGGGTATGGGTCCGCCGGTGCGCAGGCTACGCACGACTTGTAAACCGTCGATGCCGGGCAGACGTAGGTCGGTCAGGATCAGATCAGGGCGATCGGTGGTTGCGGTTTGTATGCCCTCTTCGCCGCTTCGAACACACCGCGCGACGTGGCCCGCGAGCTCAAGCGATTCACAGATGTTGCGGGCAAGTATTGCTTCGTCTTCAATGACCAGGATGTTGGCCAACGTCAGAGTCCTCCCGGTGAGTAACCAAAGCTGCGGTTCCAGCGCCGCCGGACCGTCAGTCTACCACCGTTGCGCCGTCGGCGAAACGCTTCGGTCGCGGATCGTTCGTTTGGAGGTAGCACGATGCGATACTCGTGCCGTAACGAAATGCGCGGTAGGCTGTGTGTCGCGGCGACCAAGATCGCGCGGGACGACGTGAGCCCAACCATCTGTTGCACATGGTCGGCATTCCGGTGCCACACAACGTCAAAGGCCCTGTGTTCTGTCATGCATCGAATGACGCATTGACCGAGCCGCGCCCGTACGGAAGCGGACATTTGAAATCCGGTCGTGCCAGCTTGAAATCGCTCCCTCACGGGCGCGGCTCGGTTCGGATGAACCCGTCACTTGAATCGTGACAGAGCTATGACTGTTTCGACAGGGCGACACAGAAACGAGTGATGCGAAGATGTCCGCAGCGGAAACCGGATCGGGCACGCAGCGACGAACGACTCAGTGGCGGTGGTACCATTACTACTTCATGTTGGCGGTGTTCGACCTGATCGTGATCATCGCAAGCTTGGTGGTTTATCACCGAACGTTGCAGTCGTACGAGGTGGCGTTACGGCGATTGGGCACCATCCACGCGAAGCAGCGGTGGGTGGCGAGCCTTCGGCTGGCTGTGATCGATATCAACACGCCTGGCAATCGCGTGTTCGCGTCGCGTCACACGGCGTTCGAGCGTCAGGCGTTCCATGACGCTCGGGAACGCCTTCGCCTCTTGCTCAAGCGTACCGAAGAGTACGGCGTGGATCTTTCGGAGTTTCTCCAACTGATCGAAGGCATGGTTGAAGCGGAGCGCGAAGTTTTTGCCGTCTTCACCAAGCTCACGGACGATCCCGCGAGCCTGCAGTTCCAGTTGGAGCGAGCGTCCGTCGCGATGGCGGCCATGGACAAGAACCAAGCCGCGGCGCTGACCAGTCTGACGGAGTTGGAGCAAAACTTCTTGATGCGCGTCGATAGCTTGCTCAACAACTATCGCTCGCAGCTCTTGGCGCGGGGGCGTCTGGAAAAACTCCTGCTCGCTACAGTTGTCGTCATTCTCATTCTGGTGTTTTGGTATGGTCGCAAGCTGCAACATATGCACGAGGATATGGTCGTCGACCAGCAACAGGCAATCATCTCTCGTCACGAGCGCCTTGCGGCCGTGGGTGAACTTTCCACGGGCGTCGCCCACGGCATACGCAATCCTCTGGCGGCCATCTCCAGTTCGGCGCAGCTTTGCCGTGACGCCGGGACAGTGGACGACCGTTCACGCCGCCGTCTCGACGATATCTTGACCGAGTGCGGACGACTTGATCAGCGAATCACGCGGCTGCTGCGTTTCGCCTCAGAATCGTCCCACGCCGAGGAACGTTATGACCTTCGCGGGGCGATCGAGCAGGCCATCCAAGAGATATCGCCCAAGCTGAAGGACCGCAACGTGGATCTGACGTCCGAGTTTTGCGATCTGACGATTGTGGTAAGTGGGGATCGCGAGCGAATGGTCCAAGCCGTTATCGAAGTCCTGGCGAACGCGATCGATCATGTGCCCGAGCCCGCCAAGGTCGAACTGCGTTGCCGGCGAACGCAGGAGACGCCGCCGCACGTCGAGGTCGACTTCGTCGACAACGGACCGGGCATTCCGGAAGCCGTTCGGACACGGGTGTTCGACTTATTCTTTACGACTACGGCAGAGGGGACGGGGATCGGCCTGGCCAACGTGCGTCACGCCGTTCAAATGCACCGGGGGACGGTTTCGATCGTTCCTGATCAGCCCGGCGGAACGCATATTCGGCTGCGGCTGCCACTCGCGTAGGTGTGGGCGTTGCGGCGTTTCTCAGCGAACGGCGGTCGACCGTATGTCCTGCGCCTTGCATAATAACACGCTGTGTGTACGATGCGCGCCGCACAGGCTCGTCTCGCCTCCGTTATTGCATAGATTTTGGGGTGGCGGTTGCCCGGGTTTGTCCGTTCGGGTTGTGCGAGTGAGCGCCGCTGGCTCAATTGGATAGAGCACCGGTCTACGGAACCGGAGGTTACAGGTTCGAATCCTGTGCGGCGTAGTTTGCGGTCTACTTCAGTCGATCTACCGCGGTCGGCCACCTCGCGGCGTTGCCCGTTCGCATCCGAAACAGGATTATCTAGGTACATCGGCGCGTCCGAGCCGGCTTTTTCGACTTGTGTGTCCGTTGACCGTGGTCCGTGTGACGACTAGACTCGCCGTTCGCAACATTGCTCATCAGGCAAAGAGAAGACGCAGCAAGGAGATACCATGGCAGGAACCAACACATTGGAATTCACCGACGCCAACTTCGACACCGAAGTGCTTGGCGCGGATCAACCCGTACTCGTCGATTTCTGGGCAGAGTGGTGCGGCCCGTGCAAGGCGCTCGGTCCGGTCATCGACGAATTGGCCACCGACTACGATGGCAAGGTCCGGATCGGCAAGATCGACACCGACGCCAATCGCGAAGTATCGGTCCGGTTTTCCGTTAGTGCGATTCCGACGGTCATACTCTTCAACGACGGCGAGATCGTCGAGAAGTTTGTCGGGTTGCGCAGCAAGAAAGACTTCCAGACTGCGATCGACCGCGTCGCGAAAGCCGGTTGACTTGTTACGCCGAGCATCGCAGGGTTCCGGTTGGAGGCAACATTTCTCCTCGACCGGACCGTACTACCCCGTTTATGAGGTGGAACGCCTGACCAATCCGGAGAGGTATCGTGGTTGAACCGAATCTGGCTCTGGAGCAGTTCGACGGCGGCGCTGCCGACGTATCGGATCACGGTGGTTGTGGAAGCTGCGGAACGGGTAGCGCGGTGGATTCGCTCCGCCGGTGCGGCAACGGTCTGGAAAAAATCTATCCCACGACAGCTGTTCGGTACGGCTATATGCGCGTGGTCGGTGAGTTTTCGCATCCCCCCGATATGAAGTTCTCCTGCGGCTGCAAGGTCGTCGTGCAGACGCGCCGCGGTATCGAGATCGGCGAGCAGGTTTCGCTAACGTGCGGTGGGTGCGACAAATCTGTCACTCGCGACGCGATGAAAAAGTGGGTCGACGCCTGCGGTACGGACAGCTACGTGTTCGAAGCCGGGCGAATTCTCCGCGAGACCACCGCCGCCGATCTGGCCGAATATGGTCACATCCAAAACGAGGCCCGTCCCAAGCGCGACTTCGCACGCGCCGTGGCCATCCGGCGTGACCTGGCCATCAAGGTCGTCGACTGCGAGTCACTATTCGGCGGCGAACGGATTATATTCTACTTCACCGCCGCAGAGCGTGTCGACTTTCGCGATATGGTGCGCGACCTGGCTGAGGAGTATCGAACGCGGATCGAAATGCGTCAGATCGGTGCCCGCGACGAAGCCCGCCTTGTGGCTGACTTCGAAACGTGTGGGCGAGAGATTTGTTGCAAGGTGTTCCTCAAGACACTCCGGCCAATCAGTATGCGCATGGCCAAGCTGCAAAAGGCCACGCTCGATCCGTCGCAGGTCTCCGGGCGATGCGGTCGGTTGAAGTGTTGCCTGAGGTATGAGCACACCGGGTACGAAGAGCTGAACAAACGCCTGCCGAGGATGGGTGTTCGCGTTCGCACCGAGCACGGCGATGGCGTCATCATAGGCCGGCAGGTCTTGACACAGCTCGCGCAGATTCGTATGGACGACGATCGCGTCATGGCCGTTGTGGTCGAAGACATACTCGAAACCAACGTCAAAGCTCCGCCGCCGCCCGATCCCAAAGCCAAGACTAAGGCATCCGACACACCGCGCAGCCCGCGACGCCGGACGGGCGGCTCCGGGGGACAGGGCGGTCCGCCAGGTGCGAAGCAAACCGGTGGAAAACGTGGCGGGTCAGAACGGTCCACCGAACCCAAGCGTGCCCCGAGGCCGAGCGATCAAGGTCAGCCTGCGTCCGCAACACCTGGCAAAGACACCACGTCGACCGACTCGCCCAAGCCCGCCGACTCCACCGGTGAAGCGGCGCCGCGCAAGCGAAGAAAGCGCCGACGTCGCCGCACACGACGCGATTCGGATGGTTCCGCAGGCGGCGGAACGGGATCAAACAACGGTGGCGGCGGTTCCGGTGATGGCGGTGGGGCAGACGGCTCAACCTGATCCATCACGCACAGCGGATTTCGTTTGGGCGGTAGCCGTTCATTCTGCCGCGTCGTCAGGTTTTCCGCTTGAATGGCCTCCCCGATTCCGACCGATAGACTATCATGTAGGGGTAGATTCGGCTTCGCGGAAAACGATCGAAGCGCGACGGGTGGTACTCGATGGTGGAAGAGTCAGGCAAATCGTTACAAGACCTCGTGCGGCACGTTGGGCGTTACCGCGAGGAGGCGTTCTTGTTCGTCCGCGAGGGTCTCTGTCACGCCGCCGACCACGTTCACGGTCCCGAGACGCCAGCCCATCGCGTCTTGCAGCAATTCATGTTGGACAACGAGCTCGACTGGTCTGACCTCGTCGCTCAATACCACACCGGTGTGCTGCCCGAACCCGTGGTCGAAGCCATCGAAGCCGCCGGCGGCTGCGAAAACCTCAACCGTCACGTCAGCGGCCGCGAACTTTGCTGGGCGCTGCGCGACTTCGCCCTCAAGCGATGGGGCATCATGGCTCACGTCGTGCTCAACGATTGGAAAGTCAAAACCACCGCAGACTTTGGTCGCATCGTCTTCGGCTTCATCGATTTTGATCTGATGCGCAAGCAAGACGGCGACACGCTCGACGACTTTCGCGGCGTTTACACATTCGACGAAGCGTTCGACAAACCTTTCGATTCCGGTTTGCAAGGACTCGAGCCGAACCCACCCGAAGCGTAGCGCGAATTCCATTCTAAAGAGACCGAAGATCGTGCGGATGCGCGGGGGCGGATGTACTGAGCTTGCCGCTCGCTAGCGATTCTCGTTCAGGCGGTGAAGTTGTCCGGTTTGGTCGAAGTGGGCCACGCCGGTCCGTCAAGCCGTTCCACTTCATCCATCCTCGACGGTGACTTATTCAAGATCAAAGCCCTGACCACACTCCGGGCATACGGCTGATTCTTTCCCGGTTAAGTCATAGCCACACCCGACGCACAGGTTGAGCGATTTGCGACGATCGCGCAGTCGACGTCGGCGTGACACCAGGTAGGATGCGGCAAGGGTGAACGGGATGACCGCCAACGTGTAGATCAGGACGATGATCCGAGCCCAAGCATTCAGGCTGGAAGAGCTCAGTTCGTAAATTGCCAGGAGCAACTTCGGCGCCGCGACCATGCTCGCTGAAAATGCGATCGACAATGGCAACCATCGCCTCGGCGCCACCAGTCCAATGATCACGCCGCCCACGATCGCCATCGCGTAGTCGGGAAGCTTGATATGCAGAACGCCAAAATATCCCGCGAGTCCGCCCACTCCGTTGGATACCATCCAGTCCTGGATCGGACGGCTCCAACCAAGGTAAATTCAGACCGTCAACAACTGCGGGCCGACGAGGATAGATGCTGCAGCACCGCTCAGCATCGGCAACATTAAGGCATTGAATTGTTTCCGTATCATCACGCACGCAATAGTACCAGGACGTTTGCAAGACGACGAGATGCTGCCAGATGCCTATCGACGCTCTACGTTCTGCAAGATCACAGATTGGTGTGTGGAGGGCTCGTGCCACGGCGCTGCTACGGGTAATGATGTGAACAACAAAAGCCGCGTTTTTGACTGGGCAGAGGCGGACTTGAACCGCCGACACACGGATTTTCAGTCCGTTGCTCTACCAACTGAGCTACCTGCCCGCTGCAATCGGCGTGAGTTCGTTCTTCCTGCCGATCGAGCGCTCGGTTACAGCATTGTGTCGTGCATGCCGAACCGAGCGAGAACTTATTATCTTCTCGTGATATCGTCAAGCGTTGGCGCGGTCGTTAGTCCGCGCCCGGGGTCAGGAATCGACGCCGAACGATCCGCGTAGGCCTACGCGAAACGCACGATCACCGTTCGAGCCGAGCCGGATGCTCCGCGAAAATCACCCGGCGGAAGCGGGGACTCGATAATCTTCGCGCCACGACCCGCTCCCTTCTTGACCGCATCGCGGAGATCGGTGGCTGTCAGGCGACGATAGTTGGTTGAAAGAAGGAGGTGCCCGCCCGGCTCGACGACGTTGGCGGCGGCTCCGATCAGTTCGGGTAGGTCGCGGGCGACGGAGAAGGATGACCCGCGTTTGCGACCGTGGGCGAAGGTGGGCGGGTCGACCACCGCAAGATCGAAGCGTCGACCCTGCCGCTTCGCGCGACGAAGATAATCGAGGGCATCGGCTTCGATGAACTCATGCTCGGATGCATCGAGTCCGTTCAGGGCGAAGTTGGCGCGACCACGGTCGAGGTACTTGCGTGACATGTCGACGCTGACGCATTGCGTCGCGCCGCCCACGGCAGCAGCCACAGAGAATCCACACGTGTAGGCGAACAGGTTCAGCACGTTCTTGTTCAACGCCATGTCGAAGATTCGCTTGCGGTTGTCGCGCTGATCGAGAAAGAGCCCCACGGCGAACCCGTCGTACGGGTGAATGCCGAACCGCACGTGCTGCTCGCGAATCTTGACGACCTCGGCCGAGGGCTTACCCCACATCGGATTCGGATCGGACATGGCCATCACCGCTTGTTCCTTGGCGGCGGAGCGATCCTTCACGAACCGTTTGACGTAGGTGCTTCGTGTGCCGAGGTTTTTTTCGAACCATTGTGCGATGTGAACCAAGTCCCTGTCGGGCCATTTGCGATCCTCATGCACCTGAAGAACTAGCACGCTCCCGAACATCTCCGCCACAAGCCCGGCAGCCTGATCCGACTCGCCGCTCAGCATGCGGAACGCGTCGGTGGCGGTGTTGGCGAAGCAGGGGAGTCGTCGGGTCAGCGCGGCACGTAGGATACGCCCGATGTTCCGACGCTCAGCCAGCGCATCTCCGACGTCCAATTGGGTCTTGGTCGTGAGTGAGAGCGGTGCCTTTTTCCCAGCATAGCGAAACGTCATGCGCGAAAGATGCAGACGAGTTTGTTCTGGTTTCGCCAAGCGGTAGGACCGGTCGTTCAGGCTGTCGCCCACGATACGCATGCCGGACGCTCGTAGCTGAGCACGAAACGCGTGCGTTGTCGGGATCGACGTACGACAACGCACCAGGGCGCGACGACCATCGCGGCGGACGATCTCGAGCGAGGTGGCTAGCTCCGGCTCGCCGTCCCGTTGGTGCTTGCCCGTCGTTTTCCGTTTCCCTTTCTTGCTACCGCGCGACGCGCCGTGCTGTCCACCGATCGTCATCCGCGTCGCCGCGGTCTTTCCGGTAACAATGGCTGTGTAGTCCTGACGAATTCGCCCGGTACGCAACGCCGTGCGAATTGGCTGGGCGCTGTTGGCATGCTTAGCTAAGAGCAAGATGCCGGATTCAAAGCGACCGAGTCGATTGATTGGGGCCAACGTTTCGCCTCGCTTGCGTACCGCGGCCACGATTTCGGCGAGCCCGGGATCGGAACCGCGTTCGCTTCCCCCTGTGGATACGCCGGCCGGTTTGTCTATGGCCAACAGGTCGTTGTCTTCAAACAGCGTCGGAATGAGTAGGTCTATGATTCGTTCAAGCTTCAAAGTTCGTATGTCCTAATGAGCACGCAATTAGTTTGTCTTCGAGCGAATGGTCAGGAGCCGACAATGGCCGTAGGTGCGATTACGAGGGCGTCGTCGGACAAGTGGTGTTGCGAACAAATGATTGCCCGACGCGGTCCTTAACGACTCCCGGAAACGCCAGCACCCGGTTGTGCATCACGGCGTATACCCCTGGCGAAACGAGGCGACAGGCCAACAGCGCTTCGGTGACGTTTTGTGCCGCGTCGGAATCGCGAAACTCGAACGGTCGCATCGCTCCCGTCACCACCACCGGAACCCGGACGTCGCCGAGCGTTTTGAGCAATAGCTCGCCAGTCGTCGCGAGGGTGTCCGTGCCGTGGGCGACGACCACCGCGTCCGAGGTACTTACGGCACGGCGGACGGCGTCAAGAATTCGTTCGCGATCCGAATCGGTTAGATCCAACGAATCTTTCATGAGTACGTGATCGTAGGATATGGTCAAGTCCGGCAGCCGCAGGCGTGCGAGGATGGACTCCACGACAGGGCGATCGTTGTGCAGAGCGCCGCTCGCTTCATCGTATGTCTTGGCGATCGTACCGCCTGTCGTGATTACCGTTACGTCCATGGCCATGTCCGGTGTCCCGATCCAGCCAAGCTGTTCCGGTTGACGCCCCGACACCATCGTTCGAGGCGCCGGTATCATACGGACCGCGACCGTCATACTCAATCACTTCTGGCGGGAAATGGATTCCATGTCCTCCAAGTGCTGTGTCGCACAGCGAATGACGGGTCTACGGAGCCGCGCCCGTGAGGAAGCGGACGTTCGAAAGCTTGTGGTGACAGGTTGGGAACGCTTCCTCACGGTCGCGGCTCGGATCGGACGAATCCGTCACTTGGGTCGTGACAGAGCACGTGCGGGTTGCTGCAAAACCAGGCCTCGAGGTCGACTCCGTCCGCGATGGAGCGCAGGCGATTTATCGGTCCGCGGTCGGTGCGAGGGATCGTTCGCCTGCACCCGGCGTGGCTCAGTCGGCGTTCGCGATGATTACCTAACGCCAGCCGCGTATTGGGACGGATGGCTGGTCCGATTTCCATGCGGTCCACATCGGGATGAAGTGCTCTTCTTACATCATTGTGCTTCGGACCGATGGAAACGACACCGAGCCGAGCCTAGCATATAGTGCGGATGTTGGTGCCGCGGCACGTCGAGAAACAACGGACTGTGCGATATGCAGCGCTGTCCGCATGGTATAATAGATACGCGGTGTGACGAGTTGGTTCCGCTGCACGTGACGGCTCTGTTCGGAATTTTCAGGCAGACCGGCGATGTCCGGATTGTTCGAAAGGATAATGGTCGACGCATCATGGATTGGAACGCACTACGACAAGAGTTTCCGATCACGCGGAACTACAACTTCCAAAATCACGCTGCGGCTGCGCCCATCAGCAAACGCTCGGCGGACGCGATCAGAAAGTACGTGGGGCATGCGGAAGAGAACTCCTATGTACACGGCGGATTTTACAAACACGCCGACGTGGTGCGCAACCAGCTAGCTCAACTCATCAACGCGAACGCCGACGAGGTGACGTTCACCAAGTGTACGAGTGAGGGCATCAGCTTCGTCGCCAACGGTTTGACGTGGCAACGCGGTGACAACGTGGTCATCACCAACGTCGAATTTCCCGCGAATCTCTATCCGTGGCAAGCCCTTCGTGAACGGGGCGTCGAAGTGCGTACGGTGCTCGAAGAGGACGGTCGAGTGTCGCTAGAGCGCTTAATGGAATCGGTGGATAGCCGGACGCGCGTTGTGAGCGTTTCGTCCGTCGAGTTCGCCAGCGGATACCGCTTCGACCTCGCGACCCTCGGGCAGTTTTGTCAGAGCAAAGGCGTGTTGCTCTGCGTCGATGCGATTCAGTCGCTCGGCTTGTTGCCCATCGACGTGAAAGCCATGGGGATCGATTTTCTGGCAGCCGATGGACACAAGTGGCTCTGCGCGCCGGAAGGTTCCGGTATTTTCTACGTCCGCAAGGAACTTCAAGGACACCTCAGGCCGACCACGATCGGTTGGATGTCCATGAAAGACCCGTTCAACTTCAACCGCTACCAGTTCGATTTCGCCGATTCCGCCCGGCGCTACGACGCGGGCAGCTACAACCACGCGGGCATCTACGGTCTTGGCGGAGCCCTCGAACTTGTTTCAGAAATCGGCATCGAACACATCGCCCACCGCGTCTTGTACCTGACCAGTCGCCTGGCAGACGGTTTGCGTGACAAGGGCTATCGCGTGTTCAGCCCGCGAACGCCCACTGAGTCGAGCGGTATCGTTGCGTTCATATCAGACTTGCACGATCACGATCAGATACAGCGACACCTGCAGGCCGAGCACCGCATCGTCATCGCGGTCCGCTCCGGCCGACTGCGCGCCAGTCCCCATTGCTACACCTCCGACAAGGAAATCGACCAACTCATCGAAGCATTGCCCAAGCATTAGATCCATTCGGGCAGATCGCGTTCCACGGGGTGTAGCGGCCGTTCCCCGGCCGGTGCGAATGGGCGAGATAGGAATCTTGGCCGCAGCACGATAGGGATTTCGTCCTTAGTAGGTATCTCCTGGCAGCATTCTTGCTAGTGCTTTGTCATGACCCGATTGACGGGCTCGTCCGATCCGAGCCGCGACCGTGAGGGAGCGATTTCAACCTGTCACGACCGGATTTGAAAGGTCCGCTTCCTTACGGGCGTGGCTCGGTAAACCCATCATTCGATGCGTGGCAGAACACCGGTCGTATCACCCATACGCGCGGCGGTGTGCGAGTCTATTGGGTCCTTGCCGGTGAAGCTGGTGTGTCTATTATGAACTCCATGAGGCACCGCACGATTACAATTGTCGTCCTCGCTCTTCCCATCGTTCAAACGTGCTGCGCGCGCCCCGAACATGCCGGTCGGTCCATACACGATGACGACGCGGGTTCGGTGTTCACGCAGCGTTCTGGCCGGGCGACTGTTCAACTGCCCTCGCCAAACGCGAGTCTACCTGTGGACTACCCCGGCCTACACAATGTGGTGGCCTATGGTCCGGCGTTGCTGTCGGGGTCTGCGCCGGAGGGCGACGCGGGTTTTTCGACGCTTCAGGCCATGGGTGTTCGGATGGTCATGTCTGTCGATGGCGCTGTACCGTCCGCGAACATCGCCGCAGCGCGCGGTGTGCGATATGTTCACCTACCCATCGGTTATGACGGAGCGGTTCGCGGGCGGACGCTGGAGTTGGCTAGGGCGGTGCAGCTGGCGCTAGCGCAAGCGCCGCTCGCGCCGATATACATTCACTGCCACCACGGCAAGCATCGGTCCGCTGCTGCATCGGGTGCAGTTGCGGTCGCGCTTGGCCGGCTCACGCCCGACCAGGCCGTGGGGCGTATGCGTGTGTCCGGCACGTCCAAGGAATATGCAGGTCTCTTCCGGTGGGTCGTGGATACACGTCTTGCGGGGTCGGAGGAGTTAGCGGCGGCTGGAAATGAGTTTCCCGCTGCGTGGAAAACGAGCGGTCTCATCAAGACCATGGTCGAAATCGATGGCTGCCTCGATCGCCTCAAGCTTATCGAACGTGCGGGTTGGAAAACGCCCGATGACCATCCCGACCTCGTGCCGGTTGCGGAGGCGGGGCGGCTGGCGGACCTGTTGCGTGACCTGTTGGACGATGATCAGGTCAAGGCGAAGTCGCCGGATTTCCGTTTGCGAATCGCGGACGCGTCGAAGTATGGCGAGGCGGTGGAGGACGGATGCGCCGAGGGGCGTTTGTCGACAGACGACATGAGCGGACGACTCCAAGTGCTCATGCGTTCGTGCAAGGCATGTCACGAGACGTATCGGAATTGATGGCGAGGCTGGAGTTGCTTATGTGCTGATTCGTTGAGCGTTGAAATCACTTCGTACAAACGAAAATTTCACCGCTGGCCGAGGTCAGGCCCATGCTTTTAGCCTCCTCTGTTTGAACCATGTCTTCCACGTTTGTGGTGGCTACACGGAACCCCGCGTCGCGAAGGCGATCGACGTAATCCGGGCCGTACTTTCGGACATGATCTTCCTGCCCGAACACCCTCAAGCGATCTTGCGGTTCGACTACTGAGGAATCTTCAAAGGTCGTATCGCTTGTGATTGGAACGAGGAGTATCGCCCAGCCATCAGTCTTGAGCACGCGAGCGAATTCCCTCATGGCCTGGCGGTCATCAAGAACGTGTTCCAATACGTGACTGCAATAGACGACGTCAAATGATTCGTCGGGGTAGTGGATGTCGGTGATATCCATCTTGACCATCGCTCGGGGGTTGAACAGATCTGCCGTCAGATAGCGTGCCCCAAGCCGGTCTTTGAAGCGTGCTTCGAAACACGGCTCTGGCGCGACGTGGAGGACGGTCTTCGATTTCCCGTCGAAAAGGTCGGTTTTCTGTGACAGGAATAGCCACAAGAAGCGATGGCGTTCAAGAGCGTCACAACGAACGCATTGGGCGTCTTCGCGAAGCACCCTTCCGTACCGGCGGAAGCGGCGAGACGACTTGCCACAGACAGGGCAGAATCTTCCCGTTCCATAAAAGAAGGCGGCGCACGCCGTGTTTCTTATGCGCCGGAGCGGGCTCTTGACCCACTCCGGCAGTGCCGCGAGCGCTGTTGTCATGTGTTACCCATGTCTCCGAACACCGGTTACCCACGTGTCCGATGACGGGTTTACCGAGCCGCGACCGTAAGGACGCGGACTTTTCCAATCCCGTTGTGACAGCTCGAAAGCGCTCCCCCACGGTCGCGGTTCGGACCGGACGAACCTGTCACTTGAGTCGTGACAACGCACTAGTGCAGCGTCACACCGTAGTCTTCGGGTTGTCGCCGCCCGCACCACCGAAGCCACGCCCGCCGGTCAGAGCCCGCCGCGCCAGCGGCGGGACCGATTCCCGGGCTGGCGCCCGCGGCTCCGATGCCGTCACAACCCGTAGATTTAGCTGTGACAACGCACTAGCTCCGTGACGCCAGCGTGGCATCGGGGGCGTGGTCGCGACCCTTGGGCTTGGTCATGCCCGTGGCGATCGTCTTCGTCAGGTCGCGGAAGTCGACACCGAGAATGGTTTCGAGTGTCGCCAGTGTTTCGGACATAGCCTTGGCGCGTCCGAGGGCGGCGCCGGCGATTCCGTTGCCGTTACCACTGTCGATGACGGTCACCTGACCGAGGGCGATGTTGTTGACGCTCTTGGCCACTTCGCTCACGACGCTGGGCATGAGCTCGATGAGCATGACCCTCAGGGCGTCGGGGTGTTTCTGAATGGCCTCGCCGATGCACTCGATGGCGGCGGCGCGGGCCTTTCCTTCTTCAAGAACACTTGCGGCGTCACCTTCCGCCTTGGCCAGCGCCACGTCTCGATTGGCCAGAGCGGCCTGCACGTCGGTCGCGTGGAGTCGTGCCTCTTCGGATTTGGCGACAGCTTCCTGCTGTTCGGTTTCCTTAATCGCGGCGTTCTTGGCGAGTTCCGCCTTGCGAATCCGTAGTTCGTTGTTGGCTTCGGCGATGGCCTTGTCGGCGTGGAGTCGTGCCTCTTCTGCTTTCTGTCGTGACGCAGCCTCAGCCGTCTTAGCTTCGGCGTCGCGGATCGCTTTGGCGGTTCGCGCCGCCGCACTTGCTTCTGCCTCTTTGATGTCTGCTTCGGACGCACGTGATGCCTCCGCTTTGCGTGCCATGGATCTCACTTCGGCGGACGCCTTTCTCGCGATCGATTCGAGGTATTGCTGGTCGTCCTTGACGTTTTGAATGTTGACGCTGTCGATGAGCAAGCCGAGCTTGCTGAAGTCGTCGTTCACCTCGTGCATAACCGTTTCGACGAACTTGTCACGGTCTTCGACGATTTCTTCCGGCGTCATCTTTCCGATGACGGCACGCACGCCACCTTCGAGCGTTTCGCGGGCAACGCGTTGGAGTTCCAACGAAGGCTGATCCAGAAAGCGTTCGATGGCGTTGGCCCGCTCGCCCGGGTCAGAGCTGACTTTGACGTTGGCGACGCCGTTGATCGCCACGGGCATCATCGTACCGCCACCCGCTTGAGCGCTGACTTCGAGCTGAACCTGCATGTTCCGCAGGCTGACTCGGGAGACCTTTTCGAGAAGCGGGATCACAAAGGTTCGACCGCCGATTAGCGTTCGATATCCAAGACCGTCCTTTTGACGCTTACCGCTGATGATGAGCATTTCACTTGGGTTGCCCACCACGAGCCATTTGGAAATGGCTACGGCAAGTACGGCCATGGCAAACAAAAGCCCGCCGCCGATGATTATCCCCGGGGAGAGGTTGTCAGTTGCTGCTAACATTGATAAGTTCACGTTGTATCTCCTTCGTTTGTATCCTCCATGTTTCGACCACGCGGGCCGTCGAAACACGGGCGGAAACGTCTGGCGGGATTCGCCCGCCAATCATGAATTGCACCTGTCGATTTCGGATTGTGACCGGTCTCGGCCGGATGGGCTACCCCATTTCGCGAATCGACTTACGTTGTGTTAGTGGACGATTAGTAGCCCGTTGAACACGTGTGGCACCGGCTTCCAGCCGGTGATCCATTAGCGATTTCCGCCTCCTTATCGGGACGCGGCCCGTCGTCACGGGCGAGCTTGAGGCACCGTGCTTGAATACAAGCATTCTTCAACAGGCTGTTAGGCTTCCGTCATAAACTCGTATTCTTCTTGCGAGACGATTTCGGCGACACCGCCGTCGTACGCGACCACGGCCACTTTGTCGCCCGGACTGAAGTTTGCGTCCGGGCGTTTGGATAGGGCGGCAATGAATCGTTCCGCCCGTCCGACACGCAGGGCTACCTCACCCTTGTCCTTCGGGCCGACCGCGATCGTCACGCGGGCTGTCTTGTTAATGTAGTCGCTCGTTTGCGGCGTGCTGCTGCCCGACGATTTGCGGAGATAGCGCAATGTCTGGTGCGCAATCTGACCGACGGCGATACCGCCGCCCGTGGCCATCGCCAGAATCACGGTCGACTCTTGATCGCTCAAGCTCGTCATGGTCACGCCGATCAAGCCGAACATCGCACAGAAGAACACGACGAACTTCATCGAAAACCAAGTGGCCAGCGAGCCGACGTCCATGTGGCCGACGTCCGCATCGCCGTCGAGCGACACGTCCACATCGACGTCGACATCTACGTCGACATCGAAATCCACGTCCAAATCAGCGTCGGCGTCACCGCCCATGAGCGACATGGCCATCAAGCCGCCGCCGACGATTAGGAAAACCCAATAGACCGTCGTGAGCGCAGGCCACGCCAACGCGAGAATGTGTGTGGTATAATCGGACATCGTTCTACCTCCCGTATCGGCGACCAGTTGGTGTAAGTCAAGACTTGGTGTAACTCGCCGTCTACAGTCTACACCACCAGCACGAGATATGCCCGATGGAATCGACGGTTGTTATTATAACACGTTTTCGGGACGCCGGGGGCGGCGCCCGACAAGTTGACATTGATGTGGCGTAGGTTCAACGGCGGAGTCGCGTGCATCGGCTCGGACTACAAGTTTCAACAGTCCGTTAGACGGTGCTTGAGAAGGCGTGCTTCGAACCGAGCCGCGACCGTTAGGGAGTGGTTTTCACACTTGAAACCGCACCGTTTCCTTACGGGCGCGGCACTGAAAGAGACTTCCTAAGCACCCTCATAGAAAGACCCTCGCCCATTCTAATCGGTGGGCTAGGAGTCCGCCCAAGGGACGTCGCTTCGGCTTGCGTCCCCATCACGAGGCAGAAATCGCTTATGGATCACCGGCTGAAAGCCGGTGCCACACTTTTTCGACAGGTCGCTGCTAGCCCCCGAGCAGGTTGGTTAGTGCGCATTCGATCTTGTCTACAGTGGGTAAGACGTGGTCCGCTGCGGGTCCGAGGGGGATGAAGGAATCGTGGGCGGTCAGCCGGGATGCGCGGACCCGGTCGCCGCAGCGCTCGTGGATGCACGCAAGTATGCCTTCTGCGATACCGCCCGTGCGGCGCGATTCGTCTACCACGAGCACCAATCCCGTATCCGTCGCTTGCTCAACGATGAAGTTTTCGTTGAGCGGATTGAGCCAGCGGAGGTCGACGACGCGGACGCGCTTGCCGTGTTTATCGCGAACACGTCGTGCGGCCTGCAGCGACATGTAGGTACCGTTCGCATAGGTGATGATCGTCAAGTCGGTCGCGTCTTCATCGTAGACCATCCCCTCGCCAATGGGGATCGCTTGGTCCGGCGGCGGGTAGGCGAAGCACCAGAGGCCATCTTTCTTATCGTGAAGGTCACGCGTTTTGTATAGGGCGATTGGCTCGATGAAGGCGACGACGACACCGTCGACCTTGGCCATCGCCATGCACGTGCGGAGCATCTTCACGGCGTCGTCGCCGCGCGCCGGGGATGCGATAATCAAGCCCGGAACGTCACGTAGGGCGGCGATGCTGTTGTCATTATGGAAGTGACCGCCGAACCCTTTCTGATACGCCCACCCGGCGATGCGCATCACCATGGGGTTCTTGTACTGCCCCTTCGAGAAATACTGCAACGACGCCGCCTCGCCGCGAATTTGATCTTCCGCGTTGTGGTAGTACGCAAGGTATTGAATCTCCGGAATGGGAATCATGCCCAGATGGGCGGCGCCAATGCCCATGGCCAAAATACTCGTCTCGTCCAGCATCGAGTTAAACACCCGTCCGACGCCGAACTTGGCGCTAAGACCGGCCGTCACGTAGTACACACCGCCGCGCTTGGCGACGTCTTCGCCGAAGAGAATCGCTTCGGGGTATTTGATGAACAAGTCGTGGAGGGCGTAGTTGATGAGTGCGGCCATGTGACGCGGCTGGCCCTGTTCGGGGAGTCTGTCTTCGCCGCCGAAGGTTTTGATGCGTTGCTCGGTCGGCGCCGTTCGCGATGCTTCGGTTGCGACGGCGTCCGGAGTGTGCGGTGCGATGGTGGCCATAATCTCTTCGGCCGACTTGAGCTTGGGTGTAGTGGCCGCGTAGGTGGCTGCTTCGCGCACGCGAAGGCGGATGCGTTCGTACAACTCAATCGCTTCGGCGGCGGTCATCATGTCTTGGGCAATGAGCCATCGCGCCGTGGCCAGCAGTGGGTCTTTGGCCTCCGCAGATTCAATCTGTTCCAGCGAGTGGTATTCCATCTCCGGGTCGCTACCCGCGTGCCCCAGCAGGCGAACGACGCCGAGGTGCAGGAAGACCGGGCAGCGGCGGGTGCGGCAGTGCTCGACGGCTTCGGTGACGCCCCGGTGGGCGTCGACGAGGTCGAGGCCATCAGCTTGGAAATATTCGATGCCGTAGCGGTGGGTGAACTGCTTTTGGATCCAACCGGGTGGCGTTTCCACGCTGATGCCGAGTCCGTTGTCTTCGCACACGAACAGAATCGGGACGGGTAGCCGTTGGTGGTTGGTTAGGGCTGCGGTGTTGAACGCCGCTTGAGCCGTGGCGTGATTCGTCGACGCATCGCCGAACGAGCAGACCACGATGGCGTCGTTGGGGATGTCTTTGTTGACGCGTAGTCGTTTGGCCCGACCCAGCGCCAGCGCCGTGCCGACGGCTTTGGGAAGATGGCTTGCGATGGTTGATGTTTGCGGCGGGATGTTGAGCGCACGGTTGCCCCACACCTTGTGTCGACCGCCGGTGATCGGATCCTCGCTGCTGGCGGCCATGCCGAGGATCGTGTCGCGAACGAAGTCGACGCCCGGTACTTGACGGGCTCGCTCGGCCACAAACGCACCGGAGCGGTAGTGAAGGAAAGCGATGTCGGTGTGTCGCGTGACCCGCCCGACCACGGCGTTACCCTCGTGCCCGCTGCTGCCGATGGTGTAGAACCCCTCGTTGCGCGAGCGCATCTCACGAGCGACGAGGTCGATCATCCGCGAGGTGATCTGTGACTCGAACAGCTCGATCGCATCGCGGCTACCGAGCACATCTCGGTTACCAGACGCGGTAATGCTTTCCCCCCTTACCAAGGGGGGATTGAGGGGGGTTCCCGGCGGAGTCGTACCACGTCCGTCCGCGATTCCGCGCAGCATAGCCAGAAAATTCTCGTCAACGACCTGGGCACGATTGAAATTGAAACTTCGCTTGCTCATAGGTTATGGCTCGGTCTCGTATTCTGTTTGCGTCGTTTCGAGGGGTTGCAATGGCCTAGGTGGCCCATCTCTTCAGAGGTGGGGGAGGCGAATCCGTTGCCGGTTCGTTTCACCCACGGCTAAAGCCATGGACCACCCAGCCCATTAGTGGGCCGCCGAGAAAGTACTTGGTTCCTAGAGCGTACTTAGGAAGCCTCTTTCCGAGCCGCGCCCGCGAGGAAGTGGTCTGTCTTCGTGGGCAAAAACCACTCCCTTACCGTCGCGGCTCGGTTTGCCATTCGCCTTCCCCCCTAAAACGCCGCCGTACCCGTAATCTCACGCCCGACGATGAGTTGGTGGATCGTCTCGGTTCCCTCATAGGTGATGACGCTTTCGAGGTTGAGCATGTGTCGGATGGGGCAGCATTCGACGCTGATGCCCCCGGCGCCGAGGATGTCGCGGGCTTCGCGGGCGATGTCGACACCCACGCGTACGTTGTTCCACTTGGCCAGCGAAACGTGCGTGTGGTGCATTTCGCCCTTGTCCTTGAGTCGGCCCAGTTGCAGCGCCAGAAGCTGACCCGTGGTGATCCGTCTCGCCATGTCGGCCAGGCGGATTTGCATGTGCTGCTTGTGCGTGAGTGGGCTGCCGAACAAGTTGCGTTCGCGGCAGAATGCGAGGGCTTCCTGATAGCACGCCATGGCCGCACCGATACCGCCCCAAGCGATGCCGTACCGTGCTTGAGTCAGACAACTTAGTGGTGCCCCAAGACCCTTGGCGTTGGGGAGTTGATTGGCGGCGGGGATGCGGCAATTGTCGAAGAACAATTCGCTGGTGATCGACGCCCGAAGTGACATCTTGTGTTTGATATCCCGCGTCGTGTAGCCCGGCGTTCCTTTTTCGACCAGAAATCCCATCAGGCCATCGTCTGTCATGGCCCAAACGATGGCCACGTCCGCGACCGTGCCGCTGGTGATCCACATTTTGGCGCCGTTGAGCACCCAGTCGCTGCCGTCTATCTTGGCGTTGGTTTTCATTGCTCCGGGGTCGCTACCGCCGTCGGGTTCGGTGAGTCCGAAGCAACCGATGGCCTTGCCACGGGCCATGTCGGGAAGCCAGCGTTGTTTCTGCTCGTCCGAGCCGTACGCATGGATCGGAAACATGCAAAGGCCACTCTGGACGGACGCGAAGCTGCGTACGCCGCTGTCGCCGCGCTCGAGCTCCTGCATGATCAACCCATAGCAGACGCTGTTGAGGCCGGCGCAGCCGTAGTCCTCGAACGTCGGACCGAACAGACCTAGCTCGGCCATTTCCGGGACGAGTTCGTCGGGGAAGCGTTCCTTCTCGAAACACTCCGCGATAATGGGCAGCACGCGGTCGTCGACGAAGCGGGCGACGGCGTCGCGCGTCTGCCGCTCGTCCTCGCTGAGCATGGACTCGATGTTGTAGAAGTCGGGTGTTTTGCTGTCGGGCATTTCTTGACTCTCTGTGTTTCGCCGGCGTCATTGCCGGGACTGAATAGTAAGTAGAAACAGGGTCCGCCGTCAAAGGTCGTTGGCTTGGCCGGTCACGACGGGTGCAAGTCAGTTTCGGCGGGTGCCCCATTCTTCGCCGTAGGCGAAGGGTGGGCGACAGATAGTTCACGCGAACAGCAGCAGTTCCCCACCCTTCGCGTCACGGAACATTCTTGCTTCCGTGTGGTGCGTTACACGGCGACGCGAAGAATGGGGCACCCAAATCAGCCAACTGGCTCGGCGCGGCGGCGGAGGGGTTCAGATGACGTAGTCCGGCATGGCATTCGGCGGGCCATCGTCGGGATCGGCGGTTCTGTCGCCCGGTTCGGGTGGCTTTTCGCGGCGCGTCTTGAGGCGAAGCTCGGGCGGTTGGAACGTGACCACCGAGTTGGGCGGTACGCTGGCGGTGACGAACACCGACCCGCCGATGACCGATCCGGCTCCGATGACCGTATCGCCGCCGAGGATGATCGCGTTGGCGTAGATGGTGACGCCGTCTTCGACGGTGGGGTGGCGCTTGGCCTCGCGGATCACCCTTCCGCGCTCGTCCTTGGGAAACGAAAGTGCCCCAAGTGTGACACCCTGGTAGATCTTGACGCCCTGGCCGATGTCCGTGGTCTCGCCGATGACGACGCCCGTACCGTGGTCGATGAAGAAATCGTCACCGATGCGAGCTCCGGCGTGGATGTCGATGCCGGTTCGAGCGTGCGCCCACTCCGACATGATGCGCGGCATGAGCGGCACGTCGAGATCGTACAGCGCGTGACCGAGTCGATGGACAGTTATGGCCAACAGGCCGGGGTAGGCAAGTATCACTTCGTCCGTGTTCATAGCCGCCGGATCGCCGTCAAACGCGGCTTGGACGTCGCCGGCGAGTTGGGCTCGAATCGCCGGGATGCCTTCGAGAAATTTTACCGTGAGTTCCCGCGCCTTTTGTTCGCACGGTGCGGGCGACTGGCCAACCGCCAGTTGGGATTCATCCGCATAGCAAAGGCAGTGGTGGATTTGGCCAAACACCGTCTCGGCGATGCGGGGTAGAAGGTCGCCCACGTGAAAGGCGACGTTGTGTTTCGTGAGGTGTTGTCGGCCGATGAATCCGGGGTAGATCAGTTCGAGAAGGTCCTTCACCAGTTGAACGATTTGTGTGCGGGCGGGCAGGTAGACGCGGTCGATATGTTGCGTCATGCTGTTGGCATTGTAGCTTTCGACAACGTCGCTAACCAACTCGCCCAGTTTCGAACCAATGATGAAGTCTTCAGTCATCGCACCGCCAGTTCGATCGCGTGGTTGTTAGGAATCTCGTGCGTGGCCCGTGGCGACGCGACCGCATGATTGTAGCCCGTTACGACGGCTGCGCGTAGGTGCTGATGATGGCGTCGGCGGACTTGATGCCGTCGACCGCGGCGCTGATGATGCCCCCGGCGTAGCCCGCGCCCTCGCCCACGGGATAGAGTCCGTCACATCCGACTGCGATGCGGGTCGTTCGATCGCGAAGAATGCGAACCGGCGAGCTCGCCCGTGTCTCCGGAGCGGAAACGAGGCCTTCCGCCCCGGCGAAGCCGTCAAAGCGCTGCGCGAGCATGGGTAGGGCGCGGTGGAGTGCTTCGGTCACCGTGCTCGGAAGCAGCGAGGCCACATCACTCCACTCGGCGCCGAGTGGATAGCTCACGTTGATGGTTCCGTTGGACGCACGGCGCTCGAGAAAATCAGATATTCGCTGCACCGGAAGGCGGTATGAGCCGCCGGTCGATTCGAACGCCATACGCTCCCACCGTTCGAGGTATTCCAGACCCCTTAGAGCGCCCTCCGCGTCGTCGGACAAACCCAGCGTCGACGGGTCGACCGAAAGCACGAACCCACTGTTGGCGAACGGGCTTGATCGCCCGGCCCGACTTGCTCCGTTGGTGGCGATCAATCCGTCGGATTCGTTCGTGGGGAGAATCATCCCGCCGGGGCACATGCAGAAGCTAAACACATCGCCCGACTCGCCGGCGGTTCGTTTGGCGATCATGTGGTACTCCGCCGGACCGAGCTGGCTGTGACCCGCCGCGGCGCCGTATTGCCATTGGTCGACCATGCTTTGCGGGTGTTCGATGCGCACGCCGATTTGGAACGGTTTCGGCACGACGGCGATACCGTGTCCGCAGAGCATGCGAATGGTGTCGCGGGCTGAATGGCCGATGGCGAGTATGGTGGGTCCGGCGTCAATCGTTTCATCAATGCCGCGGACGCGTAACCCTTCGAGTGCTCCGCCTGCCACGTTGATGTCATCAATTTGGCACTCGAAACGAACCTCGCCGCCCAGTGATTCTATCTTGTTTCGGATGCGTTGGCAGATTGTGGGCAGGCGGTCGCTGCCGATGTGCGGACGGGTGTCGATCAGGATGTCCGGATCGGCTCCGTGTTGGTAGAACTGTTCGAGCACCATGCGACAGAGCGGGTCGTTGACGCGGGTGTAGAGCTTGCCGTCGCTGTACGTGCCGGCGCCCCCTTCGCCAAAGAGCAGGTTCGACTCCGGGTCGAAATCACGATCTTTATAGAATCGTTGCATGATGTCGCGGTGGCGGCGGCGTACCTCGCGCCCGCGTTCCAGAACGATCGGGCGATAGCCGAATTGAGCGAGACGAAGGGCGGCGAACATCCCGCCCGGACCGAACCCGATAATGATCGGTCGGTGGCGCATCGCCCGCTCGCCGCACGTGGGTTCGGAAACTTCCGGCGAGGGCAGCCAAGCCGCGTCGTTTCTACGCAAGCGAGTGATCCGTCGTTGCTCCGCCGCCGGTGGTTCATCGAGCCCAAGCTCCACCTGATAGATGAAGTGGATGTCGTCCTTACGCCGCGCGTCGAGCGATCGCCGAACGATGGAGTAGGTACGTATGGCTTCGACGGACACACGAAGCCGACGCGCCAAGAGCGCGGGCAGGTCGGATTCCGGTTGATCCAAGGCAAGGCGAATGTTGCGGAGTTGTATGGGCATCAGCCCTCCCTAAGACCAAGTCGTACCGTTCGATCGTGTCGCGAGCGAAGCCATTATCGTCCGATCTCGCCCGGTTGTCGACATGTTGGTCGCCGTTCGATAGACTCACCCTGCATCGAGCGGGGTCGGCCGGAGCCCGCAATGCAGCGGTGCGGCTGCGTCCAAACAGGTCAGTGAACTCGAATTCAGGATGTTTCCCAATGAATCTACAAGTCAGAGGTCGGTGGATTATGGTCGCTGTTGCGGTGGCGATGGTTGGCGGTTTGCGCTTGGGCGAAGGTGGGGCTGCGCCGCAGTCGTTTGCCGCAGTCGATCCGCCGATGGCGATCACCGATGTGACGGCGTTCACTCAGCCGGGCGCAACGATCGAGGGTGCGACGATTGTGATCGCCGACGGTCGGATCGTGGCCGTCGGTGTGGATGTGACCATCCCGGCGGACGCCGTGCTCGTCGACGGCAAGGGTTTGATCGCCTATCCGGGATTCATCGACGCGCACGCGCATCTCGGTGTGTCCGAGGACGAGCGGACTGAAGCGGATCGAACGCGAATCGAGGACGAGAACCCCGACCCGCGACAAGGTCCGTTGCCCGCGACCCGGTTCGCCAACCGGCGCGGCATTCGTCCGGAGTTGCGGGCGGTCGATCTGTACAACCCGGAAGAAAAGTCGCTGGATGCGTATCGTCAATCCGGCTTCACCGCAGCGTTGATAGCGCCGCGCGACGGCATCTTTTCCGGATCGAGTGACGTACTCATGCTCGGGGACGCTCCCATTCGCCGTAGCGTCTTGGCGGACAACGTAGCCATGCACGGGTCGTTCAGCACCGGCGAGGACGGAAGCTATCCCCTAACGCTGCTCGGTGTGTTCGCTCAGTTTCGGCAGGTGATGCTTGACACCGCCAGAAGCGTGAAGGTACGCAAGTTTACTCAACGACACCCTCGCTCGGCCCGACGCGCTCCTGTCGACGCGGCGTTGGAAGCGCTCGAGCCCGTGCTTCGGCGAGCTCAACCGTTGGTCTTCGAAGCCAACTCCGAAAACGAAATCCGGCGTGCCTTGGACCTTACCAAAGAGTTCAACCTGAGAATCGTGATCAGCGGTGCTAAGGAAGCATGGAAGGTGGCTGATCGGATCAGAGACGAGCACATCCCGTTGATCGTGAGCGTCAAGTTCGACGAAGAGCCGGAGTATGGCAAGAATTTGAAGGGGAAGAAACGTCGGGGCGACGCCCGTAAGGTGTCGAACGAACTTCAATCCGAGGACAAGGCAGGCGAGGACAAGAAGGACGAAAAGAAGATCTATCAACCGCTCAAAGTTCGCAAGGAGCTGCCCAGACTTTGGGAAGAGCAGGTGAGCAACGCCGTCCGGCTCCACGAAGCGGGTATTCCGTTTGCGCTGCGTACGCGCGATTTCGACAAGCCCTCCGAGCTGTTCGACAACCTTCGCATGGTCATTGAGCGCGGACTTCCCGAAGACGTGGCTGTGGCGGCGCTAACGGTCAATGCCGCGTCTATCTTCGGCGTGGAAGACCAGATCGGTTCGATGACGCGGGGTCGCATCGCGAATATCACGTTGATGACCAAGCCGATCACTGATAAGGAATCCAAGGTCAGGTACGTGGTCGTGGATGGTAAGAAGTTCGAATTCCCTGAGGACGAAGAATCGAACGGTAAGAAGGGCGGCGACAAGGACGGCAAGGCGGACGCCGGTGATCAAGTCGTCGACAAGGACGATGAGACCGGGGCGTCGGATGAGTCTTCGGGTGATGAATCGCCGGAGCGTGACGCCGGCCCCACGTTTGCTTCCGAGATCAAAGCCGACCGCATCCCCAAGACCAAGACGGGCGGGAACGTGCTGATCCAAAACGCCACGATCATTCCGGTCACCGGACCGACGCTGGATCACGCGTCCATCCTAATCCGCGACGGGAAGATCGAAGCCATCGGACAAATCCTCGAAGTTCCGGAGGGCGTGACGGTTATCGATGGGCAGGGGCGATTCATCATACCCGGCTTCGTCGACTGTCACTCGCACCTTGGCCTCAGCGGTGTCAACGAATGGGCACTGGCCATCAGCGCCGAAGTACGCATTGGCGATTTGATCGATCCCACGAGCGTCGGCATCTTCCGCGCAGCCGCCGGCGGAACGACCACGCACCATGTGATGCACGGTTCGGCCAACCCCATCGGCGGTCAAAACGCGATCGTCAAGACCAAGTACGGACGGTCGGCGGCTGAGATGCTTCTGACGGATGCCCCGCGCACGATCAAGTTCGCGCTCGGCGAAAACGTCAAACAGTCGAACCGGCCGATGGCGTGGGGCAAACGATTCCCCAACACGCGAATGGGCGTGGAGGCGGTCATTCGCTCGGCGCTTCAAGCGGGCAAAGCCTATCAAGCCCAGTGGGAAGACTACGAAGTTCGAACGCGCGCTGGCGAAGACGTCGTCCCACCGCGCCGCGATCTGCGCCTCGACGCCATGCGCGACATCTTGACCGGTGAGCTGACCGTTCACTCGCACTGCTATCGCAGCGACGAAATCCTCCGCCTGCTCGCGACGGCGGAGGATTATGGTTTTCGTATCGGCACATTGCAGCACGTGCTCGAAGGGTATCGCATTGCACCGGAAATCGCTCGACACGGCAGCGGGGCGTCGACGTTCTCCAACTTCTGGGCGTACAAACTCGAAGCCTACGGCGCGATCCCGTACAACGCGGCGCTGATGACCGACCACGGCATCAACGTCTCGATCAATTCCGATTCACCGAACACCATTCGCTATTTCGGGCAAGAGGCGGCCAAGAGCATCAAGTGGGGTAACCTGACGGAAAACGAGACCCTTCGTCTGGTGACGATCAATCCGGCCATGCAGTTGTTGATCGACGATCGCGTGGGCAGTCTCGAAGTCGGAAAGGACGGCGATCTGGCCATCTTCAACGGCCACCCGCTCAACACGTTCAGCAAGTGCATCATGACGGTTATCGATGGCGAAGTGTTCTTCGAAGACTTACGACCCGAGCCGACCGAACCGGCCGGTATGCTCAATCTGCGGCATGCGACGAACATGACGATCCCTGCGACCGAGCATCGCGCCTACGCCATCACCGGGGCTACGGTTCATCCGATCAGCGCCCCGCCCATGGAGAACGCGACCGTCGTGATCATCGAAGATCGCATACACGCCGTCGGCACCGACGTCGTGATTCCACCCGGCGCCGGCGTTATCGACGCATCGGGCATGCATGTATACCCGGGTTTGATCGACGCGGGCGGGAGCCTCGGCTTGGGTGAGATCGGTTCGATTCGAGCGTCACAGGACAGCTCGGATATTGCGAAGTTCGCCCCGCACCTCCGCGCCGCCAGCGCCGTACATTCGCACAGCGAACTCATGCGCGTCGCCCGAACGGCGGGCATTACGACAGCGCTCACCAAGCCCAGCGCCGGTGGACGTCGTCGTGGGGGTAGCGCCGTGCAAATTGCGGGACGAAGCGCCGTGATTCGTCTTGATGGTTGGACAGCGCCGGAAATGCTCATCGTTGACGACTATGCGCTTCATATGACGGTGCCGTCACTCCCGGAGCGGATGCCCAAAGAGACGCGGAAGCAACGCACCAAAGATCACACGGATGCCATGCGCGAACTCAATGAGTTCATGGAGCAAGCCAAGCATTACGCGAAGGTGAAGGCGCTGGCCAAGACGGACGCCGACGTCGATTTCGAAATCAACCTCGTCCTCGATTCCATGGTGCCCTACGTTCGCGGCGAGAAGCCCGTGGTCTTTGGCGCGGGTGGCTATAAGCAGATGTTGGAAACGATCGAGTTCGCAGAGAAGCACGAACTTCGCCCGATACTCGGCGGGGCGACCGAGTCGTGGAAGCTTGCGGATATCCTGGCGGAAAAAGACATTCCCGTGATTCTAGGCACGCCTCTGAGTTACCCGCGCGGCCGCTTCGAGCCGTGGGACGCTGTCTACCGATGCGCCGGCGTGCTCGACCGCGCCGGCGTACGGTTCTGCTTCGCGTCGGAAAGCGCAAGCGGGGCGTACAACCTCGGGATTCAAGCGGGCATGGCTGTGGCGCATGGCCTGTCGCGCGAGAAGGCGGAATATGCGTTGACGCTCGGCGCCGCGAAAATTCTTGGCATCGACGACCGAGTCGGTTCGATCGAGGTCGGCAAGCTGGCTGACCTGATCGTAACTACCGATACGCCGCTGCAGACGGTTAGTCAGGTGTCGCACATGTTCATCGCGGGCAAGCCGATAGAATTGACCAGTATGCACACCGAGAGCTACAAGAAGTTCAAGAACCGTCCGGAACCAAAGCTACCGCCTCTTGGTGAACTGAACGGACCGCCGAGCTTGACGGGGCGCTAGTGCCTTGTCACAGCTAAGACGTCGGGTTCCGTGTGGCCGATCAGAGCCGCGACCGTAAGGAAGCGGGCATTGCCAACCCCGTCTGGGTGGCCCATGGCTTTAGCCTTGGGGGAGTCGAATCGACACCGGATTCGACTCCCCCACCTCTAAAAAGATGGCCCACCGAACCCGTCAATAGAGCGATGACAGAGCACTCGTTGGGTGCGAATTGCACGTCGCAGGAGATGGAACGTGCCGGAACGCGGTGCTACCAGCGCGATGCACGTGAGGCGAGAGGCAGCAGCAACCAACCCCACGCCGAGTGGGCGGCGAATACGACGGCCATGAACTTTGTTGTCGTTTCGACGGGGACAAGATCCGGCTCGAGCCAACCGTACTGCTTGGCGAAGTAGAGTGCGGCTACGCTACCACCCGCCCACAGAATGGTTGTGATCGACGCGATATAGGTCCAGCGGCGCACGCCGCGCCCCAGCGCCACGCCCAGCGCGGCGGCAAGCAGCACGACACCGCCCATCGCGAGCCGCAACTCGTTCGGTTTGTACTGCATCCCGTACGTCCAAGCGCCCCAGCCCAACCCACCAAGCGTGCCGGTCACCACGAGCCACGCCAGGATGCGCATGAACGAACCCGACCGGCGACCGAGCATCGATCCACCCGACAACGCGAGCGTGCAGGTGGAAATTACCGCGAGGGTCAACCAGCCATACACGCTGCCCCCGAGCGCAATTTGTTGCGATGACACGGTGAAGGCAGGGGGTGCGGACTTCGCTTGCGTTGGCTTGGTCTTGGTCCCGATGCGATTCGATGGGAACATTTTTCCAGCCGTCGCCTGCGCGTCCATGGGGAATTCGCCGAACATCATCAGGCGAAGGTACAGCTTCTTGTCGACCTTCCACCACGCCGCATAGTGCAACGCGCCGGCGAACGATAGGCTCATCATCCCAACGAGGATTAGCGGAAGGCGACTGCGCTGCGCGGAGCCTCCGGATGGGCGCGGGGACGTTGAACGCCGGCGCTTACGCCTTGGTCCGCCGGCGCTATAGACAACTTTGACGTCCAGCGTTTCGGTCGTGGCGGTCATAATGGGTCAAGCCTTGATCGAGTCATGATGATCCTACGCCGTCGATACGCCGTTGCCGCCCGGTTCGCCCTCGGTGTTGGGCCACTGACTCGGTCCAACGCTGGCGAGGTGCCCGCCGATGTTGATGGGGTAGGCTTCGAAATAGTTGGCGATGGAGTCCACGGTCACCGCATCCACTTCGGCCAAACGCTGATCCACGGTCCTTGGTTCGCCGTATTGCTCCATGTCGTCCATCAACTGCGTGAGTCGATGGTATGGCGTTTCCGCTTCGACGGCGAGACCCGTGCGTCGCTTGTTCTTGACCCGCTCGACCTCTTCCGGTTTGACGCCGTCGCGGGTGATCTTATCGGCTTGTTCTTTGATCGCGTCGTATAATGCAGGGATTCCTTCCGGTTGGCACGAACCGTAGAGGATCATGACGCCGAAGTCGGTATAGTCCATGCAGTGGGCACCGACGCGCGGGGCGATACCCTCCTGAACGATGTTCCAAAAGAATCGCGAGTTGTCGCCGCCGAGAATAGACGCCGCCACGCCCGCGGTTTCGCACAGTTCGTCGCGTGAACTTACCGAGGGAAACGACAGCGCGATGATCTGCTGATTGAACCGGTCGAGCGTGAACACGTCGGTGCCGGTTTTCATGGTCGGTGGTTGGCGCTGCGAGTCGGTACCCGATGCCGCCCAACCGCCGCACAGCTTGTCTGCGACGTCGATGATGTGATTCGGATCAACATTTCCGGCGACGATCAGGATCATGTTGTCGGGCGCGTATCGACGCTGGAAATATTGCCACAGGGCGTCGCGAGACATGTCTGCCACGGTGTCTTCATACCCGAGAATCGGCCAGGCGAGGGGGTGTCCGGCGAAAAGCTTGTCTTGAATGAAATCGAACGCGAGGTGTTCCAGGCTGTCCTTGGCCATGGCGATTTCTTCGAGGATGACCTTGCGTTCTTTGCCGAACTCCTCTTCAGGAATTTCCGATCGCATCATGTCAGCCAGCAGGGCGATTTGTTTTTCGATGTCGGACTGTCGCACCCATCCGTAGTACACCGTGCAGTCTTCGCTGGTGAAGGCGTTGTACGTGCTGCCCATGCGGTCGAAGTCGATGGTGATGTCGCGCCATGTTCGGTTGGGCGTTCCTTTGAACATCATGTGTTCGAGGAAGTGCGAGACGCCGGCGAGGTCGCGCGTCTCGTCGCGTGCCCCGGTGCGAACCAGGAACCCGGCGGCGGCGCTGCGCACGTCGGGCATCGTCTCGATCACCACGCGCAATCCGTTGGGTAGCGTATGTTGTGTATAGGGGCTATTCATCGGTCGATCCGTCCTCGGTTTCGATTGATGTCATATTCTACGGATGCGGCAAACGGCCGCGGTACCCTCGATGGCACCCTGAGTAGTATTCTGCATGGCACCCGGTGTAGCATTCTCTGTGGCACCTGTGTATGGCATCCGCTGTGGCACATTGTGTGGCATTCTGTGTGGCACCGGCTTCCAGCCGGTGATCCAATAACTCTTCTTCCTTAGTCCATCCTTCGCGTTCTCACCGCTTCGTCCGCGAGTGCCCTCGGACCAAGCGTGACCACACACAACCGGTCGCGCGGATAGTCATTAAGGTACGTCCGTATCGAGTCAATCGTTACGGCTTCAAGTTTTCCGATCTTTTCCTCGTGCGATATCGGTCGGCCGAAGAAGAAAATGTCGTTGGCCAATTCGCCGCATCGCGCTCGTGTGCTGTCGCCGCGTGTGTCGAGGTGCGCCGCCAGTCCTGTGACGGCGCGATCGAGTTCGTCTTGCTCAAGGTCTTCAGCGATACGTTCCACTTCACGCAGCAGCGTTCGATACGTCTGATCGCAGCGGTCCGGCATGGTTGAAGCGCCCATGAAGAGCATGCCCGTGTTGCGCGGCGTCTCCTGCCAGGCGCTGACCCAGTAAACAAGACCTTGCTTTTCCCGTACCTCAGTGAACAGCCGTCCGCTCATTCCGCCCGACAAGACGCCGAGAAGAATTTGTTGGGTTGCGAACGCCTCGTGCGTCGCGTCGACGCCGGGCCAGCAGATACCGATTTGTTCCTGCTCCAGGTCTTTGTCTTGGTGATACATCCCAGGTGCGAAGTCGCCTTTGAACGGCTCGCGCCCGCTGCGCTCCTGAGAACCAAACCCCTCGAACGATTGTTGCAATAGGTCAGCCACCCGTTTCGGTTCGATCGGTCCCGCCACCGTCACAAGCATGCGTCCCGCACAAAAGTTGGACTTCCAATGATCGTGGATATCCGTGCGCGTGATTTGCGCGAGCGAGGCTTCGTTGCCCAGGGCATGGCGCCCGAGCACGGATCCGTAGGCTTTCTCGCCCATCAGTTTGTCAGCCAACGACGACGCATCGTCTTCTAATGCGACCAGCTCTTGTTTCTGCAGGTCGATGTGCACGTCGACAACGTCCGTAGGAAACGTGGGCGTTCTTAGGAATTCGGCGTGGAGTTCGAGCGACCGTTCAAAGTGATCCGGCAGGGTCGTGCAGGAGAACGTCGTCGTTTCACGCCCGGTACCGCCGCCGTGCGACGCTCCTATGGCGTCGAAAGCGTCAGCGATTTCGCGACCGGTGTGCGCTTCCGTGCCCATGTCGATCGTGTGGCTGAGCAGTCGAGCGAGACCCAGCTTGTCGTCCGGTTCCAGGCAGACGCCGGACAGCATTCGTATCTGGAATGAAACGATGTGCCGGCCGGGCAGGTGCATGACGCCATATTCAATGCCGCACGGCAAGGTGTCGTGAACGATGTTGCTCATGCAATGCTCCATGCCGAGTTTCGTGGGAAATCGCGACGGTGGCGGCACGTGCCGGGCAGCGCCATTCACTCGCGCCCGCCAGCGTAGACGGGTTCCGATGGCAACGCAACCGTGCGTGTAGAGTCAATCGATTGGGGGTGGAAGTGGGCACGTGCGGAGGCCGTTTGCACCGGCGGTTCACCCGGGCTGGAGGCTCTTGCATACCGGAGCCTCTTCGTTGCTCCGCAGACTACTTTGTCCGTGCTGCCCGATTGCGTACCTGCGGTGCGGCGAAGGATTCGTTGAACGCACGTAGCGACGCCGCTGTTACGTCGATTCGCCAGTTGGGCTCTCGCTCTCGGCGCTTGTCATAGTTGAACCAGATGACCGCACGCAACTGCGGGTATTGGATCAACGCCGCGTGGGCGTTTCGTATCCAAGGCCCTCGCTGCCCGGGTTTGCCGTGCGCGCAGCCGAACTCAGCCAACATCGCGGGCTTCGTTGGGTAGCGTTGTTGAAAATCCTTCAGCACACCGTCGAACACGGACGCGCACGACTGCCACTTATGCCAAGGGTCGTGATCGTCGCCGAAGTTGTAGCCATCGACCCCGACCCAGTCGACGTACGCATCGCCGGGGTAGTAGTGGTGCATGGCGTTGGCGGGTGTCTCTGGCACGCTCGTCACATTCGGCGACCAGATCCACTCGACGTTTGTGGCGCCGACTTCGGAGAAAATATCGTGCGCGTGCCGCCATGCAGCCACAAGCGCTTTCGGATCGCCACCCCAGGTGAACCAGTTGCCGTTGAATTCAAAACCGAACCTCAACAGCACACGCCGTCCGTCAGTCTTGGCGGCCATGGCCCAACGGCGGAAGAACTTATCGAACTCACCGTCGCGAATCGCCGGCAGGTACGACCCCTTACGCTGGCCATGCCACTGCCAAAGTTCGAGTGACACGATGGTCGTCGCGCCTTGGCTGTCGATGCTATCAATCGCCAACTTCGGAAACGGTCGTCCAAGGTCGCGATAGAACATGACGTAGTTGGGCTTGGATGCGAAGCGACTCAACTCCGTCTTGAGTTGCTCGTTGTATTCCCGCGACCAGAGTATCTGATAGAGACCCCATTCGAGCGGGGCAGTTCGGCGATATGCATCCTGCTTCGGCGTTGGCGCACCAGCCCAAACAGCACTGGTGAGGGCGAGCGCCGCGGTTGCGACAACAAGGCAACGGGAGCGCGAGCGACTCACCCGGTGCGTGCGGCGGTCAGCTAGGGAATCTTCCGGCATGATCTCAAGGTATCGACGATCGCGCCAACCCACAACCGGCTTGACAGTTTCCGACACAGGACGTGTGTCTGCGGTATGACGCGGGGCGGTGCGGCGATCACGGGTTTCGGGTGCTGTCGCCAGGCAAGTCGGATTCGGGTTTGGGCGTCGGCGGTTCCACTGCGAATCCTTCAGCCGTTGATTTCTGGACACGTAGGATTTCGTTTAGGGGAATGGACAGCTTGGCGCGAAGTTGATTGAGCGGTTCGCTCTTAGGAAACCGGTCCAATGCAACGCTTAGCGATTGCAAGGTCGCGCCAGGATCGAGCCCGCGTTGGATGGCGTGCAGAAGGTGTGCGGCGACGGCGGCGTCGTTTCCATCGCGCACGGACAGCTCAGACGCCACGAGATAGGCCTCGGGGTCGCTGCTGTTGAGTTCGATCGACCGGGCCGACCATCGGCGCAGTTGCGTCATTCGATCGGGACGTGCATCCGGCGCCGGGGGCCCAACCACAACGGGCTCAAGGAACGTCTTGCACAGTCGGATATATCGCGCGGCAAGTTCCTGAACAATGAGCGCTTGATCGGCGTTGGGTGGGCCGGTTTCGCGAAGCAGTGATACAGCTATGTGCTCATCGCCGAGCGCCAAGTGGTAGTCCACCATCCGCGTCAATATGCGCAGCGCGAGTTTGCGCCCGTTCAGCGACTTGGGCGTCATGTCTACGGCCTGCTGCGCGATGTTGAGTGCCGATTCGGCGTCAAACGGGTCGGCGAAAAAACGTCCATCCGCCAATTCTGCCACGCAGGCGGCCGCGCCTAACGGACGCGGGATTGGCATGTTCTCGTAGAGCCGCACCGCGCGTTCGAGCAAAGGCACGGCCGTCTTGTGGTCACCACGCAAGAACCGCGCTGCACACGCCAAACGCAATCGCTCCGGCAGCCACGTTTCGGCCGGTTCGTTCGCTTTCGCAGGGCTCGTTTCGGAATGGGCAGCCGCCGGTTCGGCGGCCGCATCGGGCTCAATACTACTGTTGACGATCGCGGCTACATTGTCTTGCATCAGCAGATCGACATACGCCGATTCGATGGATCGATACCTAAGCGGTCGGGCCAGTGCTTCGTTGAGGACGGAGCGGTCCACGTTGGCGCCGTCGAGCGACAGCAGGGCGATGACGTAGGCGGCCGCGATTTCGGGGTCGAAAGGCTGGCGCTGCAATTCGACCTGAATGGCCAGTCCGGCGTCGCGCAGTTCGGCGAGTTGCTGCGCCGGGTCCTCGCGAACCGGCGGGTTGTTGGCCAGGGCAAGGTGGAGGCGATATGCGAGCACGCCGTGGTTGATGAACCCCGGCGACTGCGTCGTCAGTATGTCCAGCGAATCGATGCCTTGGCGACAGTGGTCGTTGCTCAGGCCGTAATCTTCGTTGGCGAGAAACTGTAGCCTTTGATTGACGGGGTCTTCGGTGTAGGCTCGCTTCTCGCGGTCATGGGCGCGGGCCCCAAACCATTCCGCCGCAAGGAGGTGTGACTCCGACAGACGGAACCGGTTGAGCAAAGATCGTTGAGGGTCAAGCCGACCGACGGCGCCGCGTGCCAACGGGAACAACGCATCAAAATCGTTCTCGCGGAATTTCGTGCCGACCTCATGCGCCAAACGTGCGGCTGAGAAATCACGCTGAGTCGCCAGCAGAGCGCCGATACCGAGGAAGCCGCAAACGACGGCGCCGGCGATTCGGCCTTGTTTCAAGCTCGCGATGCGATCGACCAGACCGGTAGCGCGATATCCTGAAAGCGCCCAAATCAAACCGAGCATCGTGAAAAACATCGTCGCAACGCCCGACACACGCAATCCGACGCCGAACGATTCCTCGACGATTAGCGCAACGAGTCCGCCGAGTAGCGCGACCAATGTCCAGCGCTCCGCGCGATGAGGCGTAGCGCGCATGGCCAAAAGGCCCGCTTTGATCGAAAGCACCAGTGCGACGGCAATCAACACGAGGCCGATCGATCCGACGTCGACCATTACCTCCAACCACTCGTTATGTACGTGCGCGATCCGCGTTTTCAACGCTTCCGGGTCGGCCAGCACATCGTTAACCGCGTATGCATCTCCCAGAAGCGTAAACCCGCCGCGCCCATGACCGAGCAGCGGTTTGTCCGACACCATATCCAACGCATATTGCCACGCGGCAAGGCGCAAACGGATGGTCACTCCTCGACCGCCACCGGCTTCGCTGCTCCGCAGAAAATACCACGAGCCGCCAACCGCAAGCAGCACGGCCAGCACCACCGGAAGCCATCGGGCACGCCCTCGCAGCGCGAACATCGCCATGGCGAGCAAGCCGAACACGAGTCCGACGGCGCCGCCGCGCGATCCGGTCAGGTAAAACGCCCAGCCCGTCACGCCGACGGCCGCCAATGCGGCGATCATCAGGGGCACTTGGCTCATCGGTCGCCCGCGCCGGGCGCGTTCGATGAGTTCGCAGAGATACGCCACGCCGAGGAGGATGCCGGGGATCAGTGCGGCGGCGAGAAAAGTCGGATTGCCGAAAGGGAACTTGGCCCGAAGTCGCCAGTTGCGTTCCATGAAGTACCAGATGGCGATGGTTGCTGCGAACGTGGAGATCGTCAGCACGATGCGCGCGGCGATGCGTGCCGCTTTCGGGTTGAGCCCGTTACCGATCGCAAGTGACCAGAGTAGTTGAATCGTGAGCAGGACGCCGGCGCCGAGCGACAGCCCGGGTGCGGATGACCAAGCACTGCTGAGCAGCGTCCAGCCCAAGTACAGTACGATCAAAACCTGCGCCGCCAACAGTGGGGCCATCTGCGGTTTGGTGTCCGTAGGGGGCGACTCGTCGTTGGCGTTTGCTTCGGTTGGCGCGGGTTGATTACGGGGTTTGGCTTGCGCCGCCTCGTCGGCCGATCGCCCCCTCGCCACCAAGGCGATACCCAGAGCGAGGAGGGCCAAACCGGAGCCAAGCCCCAAGATATAGTTCTTCACGTCGCCCGCGTAGTTGGTGGGGAATTGATAGCCGAGACACAGCAGCTCGACGACGGCTCGAAGCGGTGACTGTTCTTGCCAGTCCACAGCCCCGTCACGAAACACATCGGGATCGGAGGCGCTCAGAAGCAATGCGCCGCCGCCGACCGTGACGATGACCAAGATGATCATCACCACGTGCCGCGGGCGAATGGCGTCGGGATCGGCGATTCGAAGAACGCTTGGCATGATGTGTCGCTTGGTCTACTCCGTCGAGATACTACGTCCCGGATCGGCGGTGGTTCAATCCATGAATCGGCGACACACCGCAAGGAAAGGAAGCCTACCCGGTGGCCATGGCCGCGTGAAGTCCTTGCCGCACGGACGTGTTTCTCTTCCTCCACAGTGGAAGCGCTGGAGCATGTTAGTGCTTCTCAGCACTCAGTACGCTGGAGCGTGAATCCTTTCTCGCTCCTTGGCAAGTGCCGCAAAGGGATGCACAGCGGATCGGGTGTAAGACAGTCTGGGCGTGCCAATGAACGCTGTCGCCGTTTCCACTACGCGCGCATCCTACAGCCCCAACGGGACGCCCTAATCCAGCCCAGGGCAACGCCTGGGTTTTTGTGAAGCTATAGCGTGCCAGCCCTGAAAGGGCGGAATAACCTTATATATCGCTCCTTCAGAGCTTGCGCTGCACCCCTCTCGGACCAGTCCCAGAGCGTTGCCCTAGGCGAGGTAGATTGCCCTCTCAGGGCGCCGCGGCGGCGTGGCGCATTGACCGAAGGGACATGCAAGAATCGAGCAGACCGCTATACCGTTCTCGCCGATTCTGTCACGCACCCCAGCGGATCACGCAGTATTGGGCAAGTCCGGTCCTATCGCCTCGGTGGTTGCCAGGGAATCTCCTCCGTCTTCTCTTGATGGTTGGCTAACCGTGCCAGGGCGAAAAGAAGATCGCTCAATCGGTTCAGGTATATCAACGCCGTGGATCGAACCGGATCAACCCGACTCAAGGAGACGGTTGATCGCTCCGCCCGGCGGGCTACGGTTCGCGCCACGTGCAACCGGGCGGCGAGTTCTGATCCGCCGGGCAGCACGAACTGTTTGAGCGGCACCACCTCCGCAGATGCTTCGTCGATCCAAACCTCAAGCTGTTGCACGGCACCGTCTGTCACGGAAACCGTCGCGTCTCGATCGCGCGCGTCAGCCAATTCTGCGCCGAGCGAAAACAGGTCGGATTGTATGGGGCGCAATATGGCGAAGATCGTGTTGTCGTCACCGCACGCCGCCAGTGCAAGGCCAATGGCTGAGTTCGTCTCGTCCACGTCGCCATAAGCTGTGACGCGCGGCGCGTCCTTGGATACGCGCGAACCTCCGATGAGGTCCGTCGTGCCGTCGTCTCCCCGTTTGGTGTAAAGCTTCATCGCAGTCACCGCCTCCTACGTATCTGAAGTGTCGCACCGCCATAGAGTCCGTGTGCCTACTGATGCGCCGTCATCGGTCTATTGACCGGTTGGGTGGCCCACGGCGTCAGCCGTGGGGGAGTCGAATCGACGCCCGAGTTGCGTCCCCCACATCCAACGAGGCAGTCCACCCGGTGATCCATGATCTTATTACGTTCTTAAGAAGTCTCTTTCAGAGCCGCAACCGTAAGAGAGCGGTCCGGTTCACACGCGACAACCGCTCCCTGAAGGTCGCGGCTCGGTTTGAGGCAACCCTTCCCAAACATCCTTAGGCAGCGAGCGGCGTTAGTGTTTGAAGTGCCGCGTCCCAGTAACAATCATAGCCACGTCCCGCTCGTTACACGCCGCGATCGTGTCGTCGTCGCGTTTCGACCCGCCGGGTTGAATGATGGCTGTGACGCCGGCGTCCATGAGCAGGGCTGGACCATCCGGAAACGGAAAAAAAGCATCCGACGCCGCGACGCTGCCGGCCAGTTTCGCCTCGTGTCCGTTTTCTTCAGCGAGCCACACGGCGATACGACAGCTCATCACCCTCGACATCTGCCCGGCGCCATTACCGATGAGCATGTTGTCTTTGCAAATGGTGATCGCGTTGCTCTTGGTATGTTTGCATACCAGCCACGCCAGTCGCAGGTCAGCCATCTCCGCATCGGTTGGCTTTCGCTTCGTGACGACCTTCCACTGATCTTCTTTAAGCCCAACAAGGTCGCGCGTCTGTACGAGCACGCCTCCGGCGATGGACTTGTATTCCAACTCTTGCTCATCGGGTGACGCGCTCATGTCGCCGACCGTGAGCAGTCGTACGCGCTCACCCCATTTCTTGGTCGATTGAATGATCTCGACCGCGTCCTCGTCGAAGCTCGGTGCGATCCAGACTTCCACAAAGAAACCGCCGGCACCTGCGTCTTTGCCGAACAGGCTATAGGTTTCCATAACCGTCTTGGCGAAGTCGGCCTTAATGTCGAAGTTGCACGCTAGAATACCACCCATAGCCGCATTCGGATCGCCAAGATAAGCCTGCCGGTAGGCTTCAATCGGATCGTCAGTCACACATGCCCCGCAAGCATTGGTGTGTTTGATGAAGACGCATCCAAAGGCCGTGCGCTCTTGTTTTGTATTGGTTTGCGTGGCGCCGCTTTGTGTGGCACCGGCTTCCAGCCGGTGATCCGGTCCTGCCCGAGCAGCACCGGCTTCCAGCCGGTGTGCAGATTCCTCATCCTTCGACCCACCGGAAGAACCTTCACCCCCCGATTGAACGACACCCGCTTCTTCAAAACCGGTCGCACTACTCCAGAACCACTTGTAGTCTTCTCCGAGTTTCGCCCGGTCCGGGTTGGTCTCGATGTACTCCCACGTCTCGATAAACTCCTTCTCGCTTCTCATCATCCGGTCCCACCGCTCGTCAAGCCAAAGCGGACCGGTCCGCGCATCGTTCTTGTTGACCTCGTTCGCACTAAAGCTCTTGATGCTGTGGAGGATTTCGCCGAGCGCAACACTGGCAGCGGACTCTGTTTCGAAGGGTGTCAACAGGAGATGCACATGGTCGGGCATAACCACCGCCGCATGTAGCGTCATTCTTTCTCCATGCCAATGTCGGCAGGATTTGAGGATGATGTCTTTCGAAGAAGGTGAGAGTGTCCGATCCTTGGTGCGAATGGTGACGAAGTAAGATCGGCTCGTCGTCTCTAGGTGTGGTAAGTTGCGGCGTGAAGAGTGGTCCCCTTCGATGGATGGCCACCGGCTGGAAGCCGGTGCGTTGGTTGATGGGATCACCGGCTGGAAGCCGGTGCCACACATGGTTAGCTCCCGTGTTAGTTCTCTACACAGTTCCATCGCCGCGTGGCCGTCGGCGTAGTTGTTGAAGGAAGGCATCGCTGTTTCGGTCTCGTAACCGGCCCCTGGCAAATTCGAGTCCGATTCCTGCTGGTTTGTGTCGTAGACCGATGATCGCTGGTGGGGATTCTCGCCGTACCGGAGCTCACCCGACAGAGACGGAAGAGCGCAGGTTAGGTCCAGGAATCGTACTGGTGGCAAAGGAGTTGCCCAAAGCCCCTTCGCAAAATATGAATGCACGGAACATTCATACGACGTCGTGCGTTGAAATCCTCGTACCATCAGCCACCGTGGCCAGTCTTCTCCCAGTTCTTCAGTGTCGCCGCGCAGAAACTTCAAGGTTCGCTTGTAGTGGCAACGGTTGGAGAGAATCAGCACATGCTTATGATTCTTCGCCGCCGCCCGAAGCATGCACGGCCCGCCGATGTCGATCATTTCTATGGCTTGCTCTAACGTGCAGCCCGGTTTCTTGATGGTCTCCTCAAATGGATAGAGGTTTACGACCACCATGTCGATCGGTTCGATGTCCTGCTCGACCAGTTGGCGCATGTGCTCGGGGTTGTCGCGGTCGGCGAGGATGGCGGCGTGAATCTTCGGGTGCAGGGTTTTGACCCGCCCGTCCATCATCTCGGGGAAACCCGTAACCTGCTCGACGAGCGTTACCGGTATGTCGTTTTCCTGAAGAAGCTTGGCCGTTCCGCCGGTGGAGATGATTTCGATCCCGAACTCGCCGACCAGCGCGCGGGCGAAGTCAACGATTCCGGTCTTGTCGTACACGCTGATCAGCGCCCGTTTGATCTTTCGCTCAGCCATGGCCCCATCGTAACCAACTAGACCAATCTCGCCAGCGGGCTATCAGCCTGTTGAGGAAAGTGTGGCACCGGCTTCCAGCCGGTGATCCAAGAGCGATTTCTTCCTTATGGTATGGCGCCCTCGCAGAGGGTGCGTCCCGGACGCACCTCCGGCCTTCGGGAGTCAGCGGGGGAGGAATCCCGGGAGTACGGGTGCGAGAAAGGATTCACGCACCAGCAAGGTGCGAGAAAGGGTTCACGCACCAGCAAATCCGAGCCGCGACCGTGAGGGAGTGTTTTCGAGCGGTCACGACCGGATTGCAATCATCCGCTTCCTTACGGTGGCGGTTCGGTAAACCACTCATTCGATGTGTGACAAAGCGCTACGGTCGGTCCCAGCGACTCTTGAGCGGGTCATCGGCAGCGGCGTTGCGCTTGGGTTTGGCGATGCGCTTACCGTCGAGCGGATTGTTCGTCGCCGCCTTGGCCGTACGGTTCAAGCGGGCGGTGGCTGCGATCATCTGCTGGCGCTTAAGATAGGGCACGTCGTCCGTTCGGGCGCAGAGCACGCGACCATCTTTGGCCAGAAGGAAAATGGCCGCGTCCCGCGTGTTGACCACGGCCCCCGAAACGTCCGCACTTTCGACAGTGTGTACAACGCTGCCGTTATCATGATCGACCAGCAGTATTTTTCGGGACTGGGTAAACACAAAGTCGCCCGGGACGGTATGGGCGATAAGCGAACGCCCCTCTTTGATACGCCACTTTTCGTCGCCGGTTTCCGAATCGATAGCTGTCAGACCTTGATCGCGACCGTACTGATAGATCGTTTCACCAACAAGCGTTGGCCCTTCGTGCAGTGGCTGCGGCATGCGATAGCGCCAGAGCATCCGGCCCGTTTGTCGGTGGATTTTGTATAGCGAGCGGTCCATGCTGGCCACGTATACACCCAAGTCGTCCATTGCCGGGTCGCCGTTGATGGCGCCGCCGGTTGGGTACGACCAGTGCAGCGTCTTGTCGAGGGCGTCGCAGTAGTACACCTGCCCACCGTGCGATGCGAACAGCAACATGCCGTTGTCGTCGAGGATGGGGGCCGCCGTGACCGCACCGCCGGCGGTGACCATCCATCGTTGGAGCGGTGACGTCGGGCGCCAGTCGACCAACTGCAACGAGTAAGCTCGCCCGTCGGCGCTACCCAGGAAGAGCTTGTCGTCCGCCCCAACGATCGGACCGTTGATGCCGGACTTCGGTGTGAAGGCATATAGTCGGCGGCCGGTCACGCGGTCAATGATGAAGACGCGCGTCGTCGTGGGAATAATGACCGGCCCGTTGTCGTCGACGGCGGCGAGATGCGTCGGTCGGTAGATGACATAATCGCGCTCGGTGAGCTGTTCAGCCCACCGGATAAGCCCCTCGCGGGCCGTTAATGCATAAACCCCGCCGCCATCTGTGACCACGTAAAGCTGATCATCGACGAGGTATCCCGTGTCGATCGTGTCCCCTTTGGGAAGCGGCAGCTTCGCCTGCCAGAAGCGAGACAGACCGGACTTGGCGAGTTGGGCGTCGTCGACAAGCGGTTGGTCCGCCGCCAGCGCAGGCGATCCGAAAAGTGCAAGGACCAATATCGATACGAACTTGACACGTTCTAGCACGTGGCGTCACTCCTCAAGCGGGTGAATAAGCAGGTTGCTGGGGCGAGGTTCCTGTCTCGTCCCCATACTCTAAGAACGTGCGAGAAGCCTCATGCCGAGCCGCGTCCGTGAGGAAGCGATTTGGGTACGTGGCGTGAAGACCGCTTCCTCACGGGCGCGGCTCGGTTCATCGCATACCGTCTAATATATTTTCTCGCACGCGTTCCAAGTAGATTCCCCGCGAGCGAGGGTGCGAGAAGGGACTCACGCACCAGCACGAAGGGATTCACGCACCAGCGGAAACAGTGGCCATGCACAAGCCATCGGGAAACACCGGCGGGTGGATCGTGACACAATCTTACGACGGACTCCACGGTGGCGGAGCCGGACCGGCCCACCCAACGGACGGACCGCAAGCACCACAACTTCCGTATTCTTGCGTATGGGACGCCACTTAGTCAAGTCGCTGCCACTTTCCGGAGCCGTGATGGGCGTCTTCGGCGCCGTTGGGTCGCCCGCGGGTTGCCAACGTGGTCTGCCGGGGAAAGAATGTCGCTCACCCGGCCCAAGCGGTAATCTTCGACCTGTATGATACGGGTTGGCGGGTCATACGGGCGCGTGCGGAGGATGAAATCAGCCTATGAGGGTGGCGTATCTGATTGCCGGAGCGGGCGGAATGTACTGCGGAAGTTGCCTGCGCGACAACCGCCTTGCGGCCACGCTGATCGAACAGGGTCGCGACGTCGTCTTGATTCCGCTCTACACGCCCATCCGCACCGATGAGACGGATGTTAGTCAGCGCCGGGTTCTGTTTGGCGGCATCAACATCTACCTTCGGCAGAAGTCCGCGCTGTTTCGAATGTTTCCCGGTTGGATGACACGCATGCTCGACGCCCCGGTGCTCTTGCGCATGGCGTTGCGCTTGGCCGGCGAGCACCACACCGACGCCGTTGGAGCCCTTACGGTGGCCATGCTTCGCGGCGAGGAGGGGCCGTTGCGCTCCGAACTCGATCGTTTGATCGCTTCGCTGCGTCCGCTGAAGCCCGACCTGATCAACCTGCCCAACCTGTTGTTTGCCGGTCTGGCGCGGCGACTCAGGGCGGAACTCGGAGCCTCAGTCGTCTGCACGTTGAGCGGCGAAGATCTGTTCATTGATCAACTTCCGGCGACCTACGCGGCGCAGACTGATGAACTCATCCGGCAACGTGCGGCTGACGTCGACGGGTTCTTGTCACCCACGAGTTACTACGCACACTACGCGACCGAGCGGTTTTCCCTTGGCGACGCGAAAGTACACCACACGCCGCTCGGGATTCGCACGGGTGATTTCGCAGACCCGGATTCGGCTACGTGGCGTGAACAGAACGACGACAGACCCTTCACGATCGGCTACCTGGCGCGCATCTGTCCCGAAAAGGGGTTGGCTCGCCTTTGCGATGCGTTCGCGATACTTCGACGTCAAGGTCGCAAGTGTCGTGTGAGAGCCGCCGGATACTTGGGCGCCGCCGACAAAAAATATCTCGAACGTGTGCTGGACGAGCTTCGTCAGCGTAGTATCGATGACGGATTTGAATACGTTGGATCGGTCAGCCGGGAGGAAAAAGCGAAATTCCTACGCTCGCTTGATGTGTTTTCCGTTCCGACCGAATACCGCGAAGCCAAGGGTCTTTTTGTGCTCGAAGCCATGGCCAGCGGCGTGCCGGTGGTTCAGCCTGATCATGGATCGTTTCGCGAGTTGGTGGGCGCGACGGGCGGCGGTCTGTTGTATGATCCCGGAGATGCTGAGGCGCTGGCTGGTGCGATCGCGCGATTGATGGATGATCAACAGTTGCGGCGACAGCTTGGACATAGCGGTCGCGCGGCGGTTCAAACTGACTTTACAGACAAGGTGATGGCGGAGGCGACGTGGTCGGTCTACCGCCAATACGCGGGCAAGCGGAGCGTTGGACGTGATGCTAACGATTGATTCGGTGCGCAAGGCCTATGCGACGCGCAGTGGCGAACTTGAGGTCTTGCGCGATGTGTCCCTCTCGGTCGCCCGCGGTTCGTCAGTTTCCATCATGGGGCCTTCGGGATGTGGCAAGAGCACGCTGCTCAACATCATCGCCACGCTGGACGAACCGACTTCGGGCACCGTGACCATCGACGGATGCAACCCGTTCGAGCTCGACGAGCAAGCCCTGGCGAGGTTCCGCAACGATCGCGTCGGGTTCGTGTTTCAAGAGCACCACCTGCTGCCGCAGTGCTCGGTGCTGGAAAACATTCTCATCCCCACACTGGCCCACGCCGGCAGCACGGGCACTATCGATCGCGCACGCGAGCTGGCTGACCGCGTCGGACTGACCGATCGGTTAGACCATCGACCGGCGGAGCTATCCGGCGGCGAGCGCCAACGCGTGGCCATCGCCCGGGCGCTGGTCAACAAGCCGGTGCTCTTGGTGGCGGATGAGCCCACGGGCAACCTCGATGGCAAGACGGCGGATACCGTGGCGGACCTGCTGATCGAGGTACATCACGAAGTGGACGCGGCGATGATTGTCGTCACCCACAGCACCACGCTCGCCGAGCGGTTCGATACGCGTTTCAAGCTTTGCGAGGGTCATTTGACCAAACGGTAGGGGGCTGAATTGCACCGACGAACGCTGCAACGTCAAAGCCTGATATACCACGGCCGCACCAACGTGGCCGTTGTTCTAGGCGTCGCCGTCGGGGCGGCTGCCCTAACGGGTGCCCTCGTCGTCGGCGACTCGATGCGCGGGAGTTTGCGGGAAACGGCGATCGGGCGACTCGGCGGTGTGGACCAAGCCCTCGTATCCAATCGGTTCGTTCAGGAATCGCTGGCGGCGACGATCGCGAAAGAAAGTCATCAGGATGTTTGCCCCGCGATCATGGTGAACGGCAGCATCGCCCACGCCGACACCGGCGCTCGGGCCAACCGAATCAACGCACTCGGCGTCGACGAACGATTTTGGCGTCTCAGCGCGCGCGACAAAGCGTTTGACGTGGGCGAAGAGCGTCCTCGTTCCGTCGTCATCAATCAACCGCTCGCTGATGAACTTCACGCCGACGTGGGTGATGACGTACTCCTTCGGTTCGGCAAGGCCGGAGCCATCTCCACGGAGACCCTACTTGGTCGACGTGATGACACGACCGCGACACTTCGATTAGCGGTCCGGGCGGTCATACCTGCGGAGGACATCGGCGCGTTCAGCCTCAGTCCGCGACACGTGCTACCGCTGAACGCCTACGTACCGCTGGCGACCCTGCAACGATCGTTGGATCGGCGCGATCGGGTCAACGCCATGTTCGTTGCGTGCAAGGGCGGCGACACGCCGTCTGCTGGTTCGTGCGGTTCGCTGCAGGACGTGCTGGATAAGAACCTCACTCTCGACGACGTCGGCCTTCGACTTCGCGTCAATGACAAACTTGGCTACATCGCTCTCGAAAGTGAGGGCATGTTGGTTGAGCCAGCCATCGAGCGTGCGGCGCGGGAGGCTGCCGGCGATGCCGGTTTCGATGTGTCCGGCGTGCAGAGTTACCTAGCCAATCGAATCAGCGCAGACGGGAACAATACTTCAGGAATACCGTTTTCCACGGTCGCGGCCATCGACCCGGAGGGTCCCACGGCCCGGGCGATGATCACGATAGCGGGTGACAAAGCGGAGGCACTTCAACCCGGCGAGATCATCTTGAACCAATGGGCGGCTGATGATCTTCGGGCTGGTCCGGGTGATCGTATTACGTTGGAATACTATGTGACCGGGGCGCTGGGGCGGTTGGAAACACAGCGGCAGACGTTCATGCTGCGCACGGTCGTGGGTTTGACCGGCGCCGCCGCCGATCCGGGCTTCGTGCCGGAGTACACCGGCGTAACCGACACGGACAACCTGGCTGACTGGGATCCGCCGTTTCCCATGCAGCTTTCTGCCATTCGCGATAAGGATGAGCGCTATTGGGATGAGTACAAGACGACCCCCAAGGCGTTCATCACCCTCGTAGACGGCAAGCGACTTTGGGCTGAACAAGCGGACCGGTTCGGTACGCTCACGTCGATACGTCTTAGACCCACCGACCCGAGCGTCAAGCCTTCCGGCGCGGCTTCTGATTTCGCGACGGCACTGACACAGCTCTGGCATCCATCCGAACTAGATTTGACGTTCGACCCGGTGCGACAGAGGCTGCTTGACGCCGGAGCGGGCACGACGGACTTCGGCGTGCTCTTTGTTTCGTTCAGCTTCTTCCTGATCGGGTCCGCAGCCATGCTCGTGGCGCTTCTGTTTCGCCTCGGTGTCGAGCGGCGTGCGGGCGAGATCGGTCTGCTGTTGGCGACGGGGTTTTCACCGCGCACGGTGTCGCGTCTTCTGTTGGGCGAGGGGTTGGTCTTGGCCACCGTGGGAAGCGTCCTCGGCGTAGCCTGTTCACTCGGATACGCCTGGTTGATGCTTGCCGGCCTGCGCTCGTGGTGGTCGGCTGCGGTCAACGCACCGTTCCTTCGCATGCATGCGTCTTCGCTTTCGTTGGGCGTTGGTTTCGCTTCAGGCGTCCTTGTGGCGTTGGCGTCGATCGCGTGGTCTATCCGAGGGCTCACGCGACTATCGCCGACGTCACTGTTGGCTGGCGTGGTCGCGTCGGGACGCGAGCGGGTGGGTCAATCGTCTAAGCGGAAGTGGTTAACGCCAACGCTCATGTTCGGCGGGTTTTTCCTGGCCGGCGCGTTGGCGTTATGGCCGGTGTTCAGTGACTCCGCTCCAGCGGCTGGTGCGTTTTTCGGAAGCGGTGCCGCCATGCTCACAGCATGTCTGGCCATGTTCGCCCGCCGTCTTTCCGGTGATCGCGCCGGCGTGATCCATCGCGCCGGAAGCGGCGCACTGGTGAGGTTGGGAATGCGCAATGCCCGGCGCCGCGTAAACCGAAGCGTTATGACCGCCAGCCTGTTCGCGTCGGCGACGTTCTTGATCGCCGCGTTGGAAGCGTTTCACGTCGACCCGGCGGCTTCAAGTACCGATCGATTTTCCGGAACAGGGGGGTTCACATACTACGCCGAGTCTTCGGTGCCTCTTGTTTACGACCTGAACACCCCGGCGGGTCGGGAGGCGCTCAACATCGACCCCGTATCAGCGTCGGCGTTGGACGATGTCCTCGTCCTGCCGTTGCGACTCCGTACCGGTGACGATTCAAGCTGTCTGAATCTCTATCGCCCGACCAAGCCGCGCATCGCCGGGGCGACGGATGCACTCATCGAGCGCGGCGGGTTCCAGTTTGGTGGAACCATGGCGGAGACCGACGCCGAGCGAACCAACCCATGGCTGTTGCTCAGGCGAACGTTCTCCGACGGTACCATCCCCGTCATCGGCGACGAGAGTGCCGTGCTGTGGCAGTTGCATTTGGGGCTTGGGAAAGATCTCGAAATCGAAGATGAACACGGTGAAACCGTTCGACTTCGTTTCGTGGCGTTGCTCAAAGGCAGCATGCTCCAGGACGAGTTGGTCGTGTCGGAGACTGACTTCTCGCGTTTGTTTCCCTCGATCAGCGGCTATTCGTTCTTCCTTGTCGAGACCCCCGACGAGCCTAGCGACGCGGCGTCGTTCTTGGAATCGGAGTTGGCCGCATTCGGGTTTGACACGGGTTCAAGCCGATCACGATTGGCGGCGTATCTCGCGGTGCAGAACACCTACTTGGCGACTTTTCAAACGCTAGGGGGTTTCGGTTTGATCTTAGGTACGATCGGCTTGGCTGCCGTATTGTTGCGCAACGTGTGGGAGCGGCGCGGCGAGTTGGCGCTGTTGCGTGCGCTCGGTTTTTCGCGCCGGGCCATTGGCGGTGTCGTGCTTGCTGAAAACCTCGTGCTGCTGCTGGTTGGACTGGCGGCCGGTTCGCTTTCGGCCATGCTCGCTATCGCCCCGCACATCGCCACACGGGCTTCGTCGATCCCGTGGTCGTCCCTCGGACTAACGCTCGCCGGCGTGCTTGCGCTTGGTGTGTCTGCGGCCATGATCGCTGTACGCTCCGCACTACGATCTCCGCTACTGCCGTCGCTCCGGGCAGAGTGATGGATCCTCGGTGGCCCATCCTATTAGAGGTGGGGTAATCGAATCCGGCGTCCGTTGTCGTTCCATACGGCGAAAACTATGACCCACTCGTCACGTCGGCTGACTGCTGTGCTCGTGTCACTACCCCAAGGGGAAAGATAGCCATGATGAATCGTAACCTCGCCATCGTGTTCATGCTGACCGCGACAGCCGCCCAACCGCTTTGTGGTCAAGACGACCGGCACGCTACCGTCGTGCTTACCGGCGCGCGACTGCTCGACCCGTCCGGTCAACGCCTTCTCGATCCGCGCGACGTGTTGCTTCGCGATGGCAAGATCGTCGCCATCGGTCGAACCGAAAACGCTCATCCGGATGCGGTACGTGTTGACCTCAGCGGCCTGACGTTGCTGCCGGGTTTGATCGATCTTCACTCGCACCTGCTTCTGCACCCCTACAACGAAGCTACGTGGAACGATCAGGTGCTCAAGGAATCAGTCGGGTTGCGTACGATTCGCGCCGTCACCGCGGCGGCGGCGACGCTTGAGGCTGGGTTCACAACGATTCGCGACTTGGGCACCGAGGGCGCCGGGTTCGCCGATCTCGCGTTGCGTGATGCGATCGCAAGCCGCATGATTCCCGGTCCGCGCATCTTCGCCGCCACCCGAGCGATCGTCGCGACGGGTTGTTATGGCCCATCCGGTTTCGATCCCCGATGGTCCATGCCCAAAGGTGCTCAGGTGGCTGATGGTGTCGACGGTGTGCGCAGGGCGACCCGGGAGCAGATTGCCGCCGGGGCGGATTGGATCAAGGTTTACGCTGACTATCGTCGCCGGTCGGACGGCAAGTCGTATCCGACGTTTTCGCAGGACGAGCTCGATGCCGTCGTCGACGAAGCCCGTAGCGTTGGGTTGCCCGTTGCCGCCCACGCCGTAACCGACGAAGCCATTCGTCGCGCCGTGCGTGCCGGCGTCAAGACGATCGAACATGGTAGTGAGGCGTCGGCAGAAGTCTTCGCGCTAATGCGCGACGGCGGCGTCGTGCTTTGCCCGACGCTGGCAGCCGGTGACGCCATCGCGCGGTACGCTGGTTGGAAGGTGGGAACACCTGACCCGCCGCGCGTAGTGAAGTCCAAGGCCATGTTTCGCAGAGCGCTGGCGTCGGGCGTTACCATTGCGTGCGGTAGTGACGTCGGCGTGTTCACGCACGGCGAGAATCATCGCGAGCTCAAGCTTATGGTGGCGTACGGCATGTCGCCAGCCAAGGTCGTACAGGCTGCCACCGCCACGGCGGCGGGCGTGCTAAGTCGTGGGGACGATCTTGGGCGCTTGGAGACCGGCTATGTGGCTGACCTGATCGCGGTGTCCGGTAATCCGCTTGCCGATATCGCCGTGCTACGCAATCCGGTGGTGGTCATTCAGGACGGCAGGATTGTTGTCGATCGACGATAGTCGCAGGATAGGCGAAGCCTTCGTCGCGCCGAGCCGCAGTTGTCGTGTGGGTACAGAGGATTCGTCCAGAAAAAAGGGCGAGCCGGATCGATCCGACTCGCCCCATGATCGTTACGCTACTCAAGCAACGTTAGCCGCCCTTGCAACTGCCGTTCTTGCAGTTATTCGAACAGCAGTCGCTATTGACCGAGCATGACGCCTTGTTGCCTCCGCACGAGCAGGCCGGATCGCCGCTGCAATCGGTGTCGTTGCAATCCGTAGCACCATCGCAGTCGTCATCCACACCGTTCGAGCAGTTGGTTTCGCTTGGTGCCGGTGAGCCGCAATCGGCGGCACAGTTGCACGTGTCTTCACCTGCATCGCATGTGCCGTCACCGCAGAACGCGGGTGCGCCACAATCCACAGCGCAGTTGTTACTGTCTTCGTTACCTTCGCAGACGGTATCGCCACAGCAGAACGTTGCACCACTTGCCGGGATATCGGTGCAGGTGTTGCCGCCACTTGTGCAAGCCGAATCGCTACAGGGTAGCGGGTTGGTGCCACCGCCGTCACCACAGCAGAAACGCGAACTCGGCTTGCCGCTTTGTTTGCCGTTGCAATCCGCAGCGCACGTAACGCAATTCTCACCGTTACCGGCTTCGCAGATGTTGTTGCCGCAGACGGCGCCGCTGGACGTGCCACTGATGCAGTCGCCAGCACAGTTGTTGCAGTCTTCGCCGGCGTCGCACGTGCCGTTGTTGTTGCAAACCTGCGGCTGGCAGACGCCACCGACGCACGCTTCGCCGACCGGGCAACTGATGGGCGTGTTCGAGCAAGAAGCTGCGCACGAGCCCGCTCCGTTGCACGTATCTGTCGTGCAGGCGTCAGCATCATCGCAATCGGAATCGAGCGAACAGGTCGAAGCGGTGCATGAACCGCCACAGCAAACACCCCCGCTGCACGATGTGTCGTCGGCCACCGCGTTATTCTGGCACAATCCACCCACGCACGTGTCCGTTGTACAGTCGTTGGCGTCGTTGCAATCTGCGTTGGTCGTGCAACCCGGTCCGACGAGTTGCAACGAACCGATCGCATCGATGCGGCCAAAGCCGTAGGCTCGATCGAAACCGGCCGGACCAAGATCGACGGCGCCGTCGCGAATGATCTGGCGAACCTCGGCGGGTGTCAGGGTAGGATCGGCGCTAAGGATCAACGCAGCCAGACCGGCCACCATCGGTGACGCCATGCTCGTGCCGGACTTGCCCGTGATCGAGCTTCCACCAGCCGCATTGCTCGCCGACCAAACGTTGGCGCCTGGTGCGGACACATCAAGGAAATCACTTTCGTTGCTGAAACAGACGATCTGATCTTGAACGGGACCGAAGTCGTTGCAGCTGCCCCAAAGCCAGTTGGTCGTGTTGTCTTCGCACGTCGGGTAGTCGGCCTTGTATACGGCACCCACGGCAATTACATCAGCGCCGCACGCTGGCGAACCCATCGAGTTTGAGTTGTTCTCATTACCGGAGGCGGCCACAACGACCACGCCATTGGCGACCGCATTGTTTGAGGCCACGGCCCAGCTATGCGTACACGCGCCGCTGGTGAAGTTGCCGGTACCGATGCTCAGGTTGATGACGTCAGCACGACCGCCCGACGGTGACTGGTCGGCGCAGTAGTCAATACCCGCGATGATATTGCTGTCAAAACCGCCGCCGCCCGAGTTAAGGATTTTGGCGCCGATCAGCGTTGCTGCCGGGGCCATACCCTGCAACGCCTGGGGTCCCGCGCCACATCCGAAGTCCACGTTTAGGCCAACACCGCCGACCGCGATTCCGGATACGTGCGAGCCGTGTCCGTTGTCGTCTTCCGGGTCCGGGTCGTTGTTGTGGAAGTCGAATCCGGCGGCCGTGTCAATCCGGCTCGCATACATGACGTGGTCCGAGTCAATACCCGTATCGCAAACGCAGACGCGGATACCGGCACCGTCGGCTGAAAGACCGGCAGCCGCGATTTGACTCTGCAAACCGTTGACCAGGACCGTGGCGTCATGCAGGCTTACCAAATTCGGATGCCATTCATCGATGTCGACCCTGGTGACCCCGGGCATATTACGGAGCGCGTTGAGTTTGCCCTGAGGAACGTTTCTCAGGTTCATCACGTTTGGCATGACCACGCGATACTCGTGGCGAACGACGCCGTTGTTGTTGGCGGCGAATGCGCGAATGTTCGCACGCGGATTGGCGCCCGGAGCGAGCGCTGGGTCAAAATGGACCAGTACACTCACCCGTCCGGCTTGCGCCGACATGGTGATTTCGTGACCGGCCGGCATGGCGGTGGGCTGTCCCGCCGCAGCGCCGGAGAGCGGAGCCCCGACGCCCTCGTAATACGATTCGTCGACAACCAAGGTGTTCTGTCCGAACACGCCGACGGCCCCAAGAACTACGGCCGCTATCGCCGAAGCGCGCAACCCTCGCGCAACGAAATGACAATTCCCGTTACTCATCTGTTTCCTCCGATGTGTAGAAGCGATGCCGGAGCAGATCTCCCGTCGTCTGTCCCGACGTTCTCGAAGCGCAGCGACAGCCTGGGACGTTAGGCAAGAGTGTGCAGATCTCCCGAACCCAATTGATCATAGGCACAGTCAACGTCGCCTGAGAAGGCCTCGAAGAACTCGGACCCATAATAGTCAATCATGATCCCCAAAGTCAAGGCAAATATCGGCCGCAGTAGTCGATTTGTCCGTGACACGCGCGGGTACGCTCCCTTGTCGAGGATTCGCGCTGGTCAGAGGCTACAGCGGTTCCGTCGTTTCTGGGTGCCAACCCGGTGTCGCGGTTGGCTAGAGTTCGGGCAGTATGTGCCCCATTTTCGCCTTCTTGGTCTTGAGGTAGGCGATGTTGTGCTCGTTCGGTGGGATCTGTATCGGTAGCTGCTCGGTGACTTTGATTCCGTATACTTCAAGCCTGTTGACCTTCTTGGGGTTGTTGGTCAACACGCGCAATTGGCGAAGGCCGAGGTCGCGAATGATGTGGGCGCCGACACCGTAGTCGCGTCGGTCTACGGGCAATCCGAGTTTCACGTTGGCTTCGACCGTATCGAGCCCTCCGTCCTGAAGCTCGTAGGCACGCAGTTTGTTGTGCAGTCCGATGCCCCGCCCCTCCTGACGTAGATAGATGAGCGCGCCTTTGCCGACCTCTTGAATCATCTGCATTGCGGCGTTGAGCTGCTGACCACAGTCGCAGCGGCACGAGCTGAACACATGCCCGGTCATGCATTCCGACTCAACGCGAATGAGTACGGGTTCGTCGTGGACGATGGAGTGGCCGGAGTCGTCGAGTTCGCCCACGCCGCCGCAACAAAGCGCCAAGTGTGGTTCGTGGTCGATCGGCGATTGATACTCAATGAGCGCAAAATCTCCGTACGGTGTAGGCAACTTGGCAATCGCACCGCGTTGCACGAACGATTCACGCTTCATTCGATATTCGATAATGTCGGCGACTGAGTAGATGTTCAGGTCATGGCGTTGGGCGAGGCTTTCCAAGTCGGGCATGCGTGCCATGGTACCGTCATCGTTCATGATCTCGATAATGGCAGCCATCGGACGCAGGCCGGCCAATTGACAAAGATCGACTGACCCCTCCGTCTGACCGGCGCGGACGAGCACGCCGCCATCGCGCGCAAGCAGCGGGTTGATGTGTCCGGGCCGAAGAAGGTCGGACGGTGTCGTGTCTGGTGCGCACGCCACTTCGATGGTCTTGGCCCGATCAGTCGCCGACACGCCAGTGGTCACGCCGAACCGCTGGTGGGCGTCGACCGTTACGGTGAACGCCGTAGCGAAGGGCGTGGTGTTGATCGTGCTTTGCAAATGTAGGTTGAGTTCCTCGCAGCGCTGACCGGTCATGGGCAGACAGAGCACGCCGCGCCCCACGGTCACCATGAAGTTGACCGCGTCGGCCGTAACGTGTTGCGCAGCCATGACCAGATCACCTTCGTTTTCCCGGTTCTCGTCGTCGACCAGAATGATGAACTTGCCGGCGCGTAGATCTTCAAAGGCCTGTTCGATGGGAGAAAGAGGGGAGTCGCTCATACGGTGGAATCTTTCTTAACGGTCCGAAACGCCGAGCGGTATCGACCGTACAATCGTTCCTGAACCTGTACCTTGTGCAACGGGCAAAGACCTTGCAAGATCTGCGCCACGCGGACCATGCTATCAAACCGAGCACGAGAGTACAAATTATACGGAATACTCAGCCGGTCGGCGCATTCGACTGTGATGGATTGCGCCATGTTAGAGGCATGGCGCGGCGCTCATCAGATTTTCGAGCCGTGTCAGCGTTGCGTTGATGAGCCGCCATTGACCTGGGTGGCTCACCTCTTCAGGGGTGGGGGAGTGGAATCCGGCGCCGATTCGACTCCCCCACGACTCAAGTGACGGGTCCGTCCGATCCGAGCCGCGACCGTGAGGGAGCGTTTCTAGCTGTCGCGAGCGGATTTCAAACGTCCGCTCCCTTACGGGCGCGGCTCGGTAAACCCGTCATTCTAGCTGTGACAAAGCACTAGCCATTTGTGATCGTCTCGCCTTCCACATAGACAACCGTGGTCGTCTTCATGGATTCGAAGATCGTGGACCAGTCGTCGGTCGGTGAACCGGAGTCGTGGGATAGGACGACCAAGTTGGCGCGCTTACCGACGGCGAGTGACCCGACCTCGTCAGTCAATTCGAGCGCTCGGGCTCCGGCAATTGTTCCCATGGTTAACAGATCGTGCGTGGGGAAATCCGGGTACAACTCGTGGATGAACCGCAGTTCGTCGAGGATCGATAGGCTGGGGTTGGAAGCCAAGCTGTCCGTGCCGGCGCACACATTGATACCCGCGCGCAGCATGTCGCGAAATCGATGGGGTGCGTGATCGAACGCATGGTGCGTGCGCGGGCAATAGGCGACGGTGGCGTGGGCGGCGCGAATGAGTTCGATGTCCGCGTCGTCGACATAGTTCGCGTGCGCGATAACCGTACGCTGGCTGAGCACGCCGGTTCGATGAGCCAGCTCGACCGGTCCGCATCCGCTTTTCGGTATCTGCTCGTCCCACACACCCAAGGACCGAAGATAATCGGCCAGCGGACCGGTGCAATTGTTCGAGAAGCTCCGTTCGTACGCTGTCTCAGCCAGGTGAATGCACAGTGGCATGTCGAGTTGATCGGAACGATGGGCGCAGGCCCGCAAGCCGTCTGGTTCCACCGTGTAAGGCGCGTGCGGCGAAATCCCTGCTCGAAGTCGATCCGTCACACATTCCGTCGTAGCGGCTTGGTTGAGTCGTTGCTCAAGCAGTCCTCGTCGTTTGCCGATGGCGATCACCTCGCCGAACGATACGCCCGACATGCTTGAAGCAGCCAGCGATTCACGCGTCCAAGCGGGTGCCGAAGTGATGTCACCCACCGTGGTCACGCCGCAAGCCAGCGATTGTTCGACCCCGTCTCGCACGGCCGTCTGTACCGATTGACACGTGGGCGGGTCTTGCCGAAATGTTTCGACCAGACTGCGAAGCCAGCCGACGAAGTCCGAGCTTGGCGTCATTCGTCCGGCCAGCCCGGTGAGTTCAAGATGCGTGTGGGCGTTAACGAACCCCGGCACGATGACCGCGTCGCCATAGTCGATCGTCGTTTCGTTCGCAGCACGCGTGATCTTCTTGGCTGGTCCGACGTTGGTGATGAGCCCATCACGTATCGTCAGCGCGCCGTCGGTGATGACCGGGCCATCGACGGGAACGACATATCGCGCATTGATCAGCACGCCGACGCATCCACAGCGGTGTCTGAGTCGCGCTCGAATTCCACAATCGATTCGCCGGCGACAAAACCAGCCGACGTGAACAGACGTTCGGCGACATCGTCGTCACTTGAGACCTGCGTGCAGATGTTGCTCATGCCGAGTCGTTTCGCTAACCGTAGGGCGTGGGACACCAGCATGCGATCGACTCCGCACCCTGCGTAGTTGTCCAATATGGAAAGTTCCAACACGCGTGCGATATCGCCAACCTGATAGAGCGCGCATCGGCCGGCCGGTTTTCCCGAGACGGTAGCGACGAACATGTCGTATTGCGGGTCGTTCAATCGTTCGTTGGCTGCGTCGGCGATCGTCTCGCGGGCTGACTTCGACATCGGTGTTGACGCATCGACAAACGTAGCCCGAAACGCCTCTCGCATGGCCCGCGCGGGCAAGATACGCACATCATCCGCCGGTTCGAGATCGACCCATTCGTTCAAGAACATGGCCGTGTACGTTCGAGCTTTGAACCCGTGAGCGATGAGCATATCGGATAGCTCAGCAGTCGCGACGCCTGTGGCGGGTGCCCATCGATGGCACGCCAATTCGCGATCGCGAAACCACGACTCAGCTTGCTCGTACGCTTGAACGACACACGTCGGGTCATCGACAACAACCTCTCGAAATTGGTTGACATCCGGCAGCCCGGAAAACGCCCTGCAGTAGTAGGCAATGCCGTAGTCAAGCGTTTCCTTATCGCACAACTGAGCGCACAGCGCTTGTGTGGAACGCAGCAGCGAATTTACGGGAGATCGTTCCATTGCTTGACTACGCAGCCGAAGCGCTCGGCGGGGCCTTTCGGTGATGGTCCGTGTGGCGTTGATACTGATGGGCGACGCTCAGGAGTCGCTCCTCGCCGAACGCAGGCCCCATCAATTGCAAACCGAGCGGCAAGTTGGTCGGGCTGTGTCCACAGGGCAAACTTATGGCGCAGACGCCCGCGAGGTTGGCGGAAATCGTGTAAATGTCTTGTAGGTACATCGCCAGGGGATCGCCGGCGTTTTCGCCAAGGGCAAACGCTGCCGTCGGTGTTGTCGGTGACGCGATGACGTCCACGTGTTCGAAGGCGTTGTCGAAGTCGCGTTTGATGAGCGTGCGTACTGCAAGGGCTTTGAGGTAATAGGCGTCAGCGTAGCCGCTGGAGAGCGCGTAGGTGCCGAGCATGATGCGACGCTTGACCTCTTCGCCGAAACCCTCGCCACGCGACGACTCGTACATATCGACCACGCCGGTGGGTGTCGCCGTTCGGTATCCATAGCGAACGCCGTCGAACCGCGCGAGGTTGCTCGACGCTTCGGCGGTGGCGATGACGTAGTAGCAGGCTACCGAATATTTCATGTGCGGAAGGTTGATTGACACGATCTTGGCACCCTCATCGCGCATCAACTCGATCGCGTTCATCACTGTGGTCCGCATGTCGTCATCGAGCCCGTCGCCGAAGTACTCGTCGCTTATGCCGATGCGCACGCCAGCCAGTGGTTGATCCAATTCGGCTACGTAGTCCGGCACGGGTTGGTTGACGCTTGTGGAATCGCGCGCGTCGTGCCCCGCGATGACACCGAGCATCAGCGCCGCGTCGCGCACGTCGAGCGTCAAGGGGCCGATCTGATCGAGGCTGCTGCCGAACGCTACGAGCCCGTATCGCGACACGCGGCCATACGACGGCTTGAGACCCACCACGCCGCAAAACGCCGCCGGTTGACGGACCGACCCGCCGGTGTCACTGCCCAACGCTGCGGGCACAAGACCGGCTGCCACCGCCGCGGCCGATCCGCCGGACGATCCACCAGACACACGGGCTGTGTTCCACGGGTTACGCGTTGCGCCGAACGCCCCGTGTTCCGTGCTGGAACCCATGGCGAATTCGTCGAGATTCGTTTTGCCGATGATGATGGCGCCGGCGTCTTCAAGACGTTCGACGACATGGGCGCTGTACGGCGACTCGAATCGTTCGAGCATTTTCGATCCGCATGTCGTCGCGCCGAACGTCGTACACATGTTGTCTTTGATAGCTAGTGGCACACCGGCGAGCGGCCCCAGCGGTTGACCGCTCGCCCGGGCGGCGTCGACAGTGCGTGCCAGCGCGATCGATCGATCGGCGTCGTGGCTGAGCATGGCGTGCAAATCGACGTCGGTGGTTGTGATACGTTCGAAGCATTCGCGCACGATCTCTTCGGCCGAGCGCTCGCCGCCGGCGACGGATTGTGCGGTGTCGAACTGTGTGTCGCGGCGGCTCATCGCTTACGAGCTTTCCTGATTCAACACTTTCGGAACTTGGAAGTGGTCGCCATGTCGCGCGGGCGTGTTGCGAAGCGTCTGCTCAGTCGGAAGTGGCGCTTGAACCACATCGTCGCGCAGCACGTTATCGATGGCCAGGGCATGCGCCGTCGGCTCGACGCCGGTCGTGTCGACTTCGTCGAGCAGGGCGAAATGGTCCATGATGGCGGTGAGCTGTTCCTGAAAAGCCCGCACTTCCTCATCGCTCAGCTTGAGCCGGGCGAGCTTGGCTACGTGGCGTACAGTGTGTTCATCAAGTGTGGTCAACAGTCCAACTCCAGTACGGGTCGCCCAGTGTTTCCTTAACAGCTTGGTTGAACAAGTGTGGCACCGGCTTCCAGCCGGTGATCCACTAGAGTGTGCCTAAGAACGCTTTTTCCGAGCCGCGACCGTAAGGAAGCGGTTCGGTTTCGTGGGCGAAAACCACTTCCTTACGGTCGCGGCTCGGTTTGTAATCACCCTTTTCATACGCCCTCTTAACGGTTTCCGCCTCTTACCGCTGAGATTGCCAGCAGCAACCACCCGACCATCATAAGCAAACCACCCACGGGCGTGACCGGTCCCAGCCACGCCGCAGCCGTGAACACCAGACCGTAAATGCTTCCCGAAAACATGACCACGCCGACGAACATGAACCAAGCACCCGCCGAGGCGAGTCGAGATCGGCTATGGTCAATCCACCACGCCACGCCAAGCAATCCGAGGGCATGGTACATTTGATATTGAACAGCCACCTGATACGACGCCAGTTGATCGGTAGAGAAGACGCCCTTCATCGCATGGGCTCCGAGTGCCCCGAGCCCTACGGCGGTTACCGCCAAGACGGCTGCAATACCGATCCATCGGTTGACCGCCATCAATGGCTCCCATGATCCAGTCGAGGGTGATCGATAACGTCATCGTCCGCGTCGTGCGGGTGAAGCGGCTGAACGTCTACGAAATCTTCCCCGACGTCGTGCGGTGTAACGATCGTCATGCGTTGTCGAACCGCTTGGACGAGGCGCTTGCGGACCCAGCGCCGAATTGGTCGGATCAGGAGGGCGAACCCCAGCGCGTCGGTCATGATTCCCGGCGTCACAAGCACGATGCCTGCCAGTAAGATCAGCACGCCGTCGAGCATCGCGTCGGTGGGCATGACGCCTCGGCTCAGGTCCGCTTGTATCTTCGTCATGGTCTTGACCCCCTCGCGCCGCGCAAGGTAGGCTCCGATCACGCCGGTGACGACCACGAGGATCAGCGTTCGCTCCCAACTGAACCGTTCCGCCAGTCGGAGCAAGATCATCAGTTCCGTCAGGGGCACCACGGTCAGGATCAAGAGAAGCGGAAGGAGCATGGGATCGAGACTACCGCGAACGGGCGTAGGCGTCCATGGCCGAGGACGACGTGTTTACGTGATCGTTGCAGTTGGCGTGCGGCGTCGATGTCGGGGATAATGAAGCTCATGGACAGCACGCCGGCCCAACGAATCGAGAAGCTCCGCGACGAAATCCGTCGCCACGACCACGCCTACTACGTCGTCGCGAAGCCGACCATAACGGATCAGCAATACGACAAGCTGTTTGAGATGCTGCGATCGCTAGAGTCCGCCCACCCCGATCTGGTAACGGAGGATTCTCCAACCCAGCGAGTGGGTGGAACGCCGACCAAGGGATTTAGGCATGTGACCCACGCGACGCCCATGCTGTCTGTGGACAACACGTACGACGCTCAGCAGTTGCGCGATTTCGATGAACGCATCGCCAAGGGGTTGTCGGCGCAGAAGTATAGCTACATCGTTGATCCGAAAATCGACGGGGTTGCGGTTGCCTTGACCTACGAACACGGCCTGCTCGTTCTGGCCGCGACGCGCGGCGACGGAACCACGGGCGACAACATCACGACCAATGCAAGGACGGTGACGTCGATACCGCAATGCTTAGTCGGTGCTGGCGTTCCGGCACTACTCGAAGTACGCGGTGAAATCGTTTGGCCGGTGAAGGAATTCAAACGCTTCAATGCGGCGCGGAAAAAGCAGGGCGAAACGACGTTCGCCAATCCGAGAAACGCCACCACCGGCACGCTCAAGAAGCATGATTCGAGCAAGATCGCCGGGCGGGGCTTGATGTTCATCGCCCACGGATTCGGCCGCATCGAACCCATGACCGCGAAGACCGACGACGAACTTTTTGCGCAGCTTAAGAGCTGGGGCATTCCGGTAGACCCGATGCGCACGCCGTATGAGTCAATCGAGAAGATCATCGACAGGCTGGATGTTTGGGACAAGAAGCGCAAGGATTTTACCTATGAGACGGACGGCCTGGTGATTAAGGTCGACGATCTTGCCCAGCGGGAAACGCTCGCCGCCACCAGTCGCTACCCGCGCTGGTGTATCGCCTACAAATTCGCACCCGAGCATGCCGACAGCGTCCTGCTCAGCGTTGATTACCAGGTGGGCAAGACCGGTACCATTACGCCACGCGCTGTGATGGAGGAGAGGAAACTATCCGGCACCATGGTTCGCCATGCATCGCTGCACAACTTCGATCAGGTGGAGCGGCTTGGTCTGTACATCGGCGCCGCCGTCAGGGTGCAAAAGGCGGGTGAGATCATTCCACAGGTCGTGAAACTCCTTTCCACGAAACCCGAAGGCGCAACGCCCATCCCTCGGCCAACGCAATGCCCGGTCTGCAAGGGTGATGTGGAACAGGACGAAGGTGGCGTGTACATCCGCTGCATCAATCCGACCTGTCCGGCGCAACTGAAGGAACGACTCACCCACTTCGCCTCCCGCAACTGCATGGACATCGAAGGTGCCGGTGCGGTATTGATCGAAACACTCGTTGATGCCGGTTTCTTGCACGACTACGCCGACGTCTATCATCTCAATGAGCGACGCGACGAACTCATTGAGCTCGGACGTTTGGGCGAGAAGAGTGTCGATAATCTGCTTGCCGGAATCGAAGTCAGTAAGCAACGGCCGTTGTTCCGTCTGCTCGCTGCGCTCAACATACGTCACGTCGGTGCGAGTACCGCAGAGTTGCTGGCGGATCACTTCGAAAGCATGCCCAACATCGTTGCAGCCACCGAGGAATCGTTAACGGCGGTTGACGGTGTCGGTCCAGAGATGGCGGCCAGCATTGTGCATTTCTTCAAGAGCAAGGAGGGTGCGAGATCGGTTGAACGGCTCGAAGCGGTCGGGGTCAACATGACCCAGCCAAAGCGCCCAGACGTCGCCAGTGGCCCATTCGAGGGATTGACCGTCGTGGTAACCGGAACGCTGGAGACGATGGGCCGCGAGGAAGCCAAGGGGCTGATCAAGCGACTCGGCGGCAAGGTGGCACCCACGGTCAGCAGCAAAACGAATCTTCTCGTGTTTGGCGCATCGCCGGGCTCGAAGCTGTCCAAAGCAGAGAAGCTTGACGTAGAGGCGATCGATGAGACGGAGTTTCTTAGACGGGCAGACTCGGCTTTTCCGTGACCGACGTCGAACACTCGTTGCGTGGATGTTTGGTTGGGTGCAAGACAGTTTGGGCGTAACAACGGAAGGTGTCGCCGTTGCGACTACGCGCATCCTACAGCCCTAACGGGGCGTCCTATTCCAGCCCAGGGCGTTGCCCTCGTTGTTCTACACATCTTTTCATCGACTGTCGTACACTGCTGGGGTCTGAAGGGCTTATGGATGGGCCCAGGGTGGCGAAACGAGTCAAGGATGGA
>JAJDDY010000088.1 GCA_029260075.1 Phycisphaerae bacterium | reverse complement strand
CTCCGATTGTGCCCCTTCCTGCTGCGGGGATCCCTGCAACGACGGCAACGCATGTACGGAGAATGAGACTTGTGGTCCGGGTGTCTGCGCGGGCGGTACGACGAAAGACTGTAGCGACAACAATCTCTGTACGCTTGACCTCTGCGATCCCGACACGGGGTGCTCCAACCCGCTCAAGTGTACCGGCGACAACAGCCTATGCTGTCCCGACGGTGAATGCGGCCCCACGGGGGGCGTCTGTTGCTTCAACCCGAACCACACCTGCGCGAAAGACTACACCTGTTGCGGCGCCGGGTGCTGCATACCGGCCAAGACATGTCGTGATCCTTCTACCGCAACGTGCTGTCTAACGGCTGACGAATGGTGCGGTGACCATTGCTGCCCGAGCGGTACGGCCTGCTGCTTTGCCGGTTGTTGTGAACCGGAAAAGGAATGCTGCAACGACCCCACAACCGAACTCTGCTGCACGCCCGGTCAAGATTGTTGCGGCCTCGTGTGCTGCGCCCCTGATCAGGCGTGTTGCCACGGGACATGCGGCCTGAAAGGCGCTTGCTGCTTCTTCGACACCGGGTCTTGCTCGGAATTAACGGCGGTGTGCTGCGCGGAGCAAGGCGGGACGTATTTCGGTGACGGGACCACCTGTACACCGGCGGACATTTGCAGGCCAAGATGCGAAAACTGTCACGCGGTCAACATGACTTTTTACGAGTGCTTTCACCCTGACCCTGACCCACTCCCATTGGAACCTTGCGACGCGTCCTTTTGCATTAGAGACGTGATGTCGACCGCGTCGTGTGATGCTTTCCCGGGCCGTCTGGGTCCACCCAAGTGCAATACATTTGACACGGGCGAGCCGGGCCAGGTTGTTCAAACGGTCTTTTTTCTTCTGGTCCCAGAGGCCTGCAACACGACCAGCCCCGGAGATTACCATGTTTGGACGAGAACGTTTCACGGTTGCGATACGACTTGCGCTGTGACGAACCATAGGGTTCGATGCGACACCGGACCCTGCGGTGGGGATCCGGTTCCAGACTCCGATAGAAACCGTGGAATGAAGAAAGCATGCAATGCCTGCCCGTGACATTCGGGTACGGGCTAGACACCTCCCGGACGTTGAGGATTGAGACATCCGGAGATAACAGGGGATTCAACAGATGATGCGAAGTGACTGCTCCCGTGGCGTTGTAATTCTTCTTGCGTGTATTTTCGTGGAAGGAAGCTGTGCGTTCGCCGAAGAACCCTCAAGGGCGGTTTCCGCGTTTTCCCAGGTACGGCGGGCAAGTCTGGATGTTTTCACCTTGGAGGTGGAAATGGATCTTCCGGTCATCCTTCTCGCACATGGGCAGGGTTCTACCACGCGCATACTGCGCGTAACCGTGGGGAAGGATGTAACGGCGATGGCGTGGCGGGCTTCGCGTCTGCCGCCACCCAAGTACTTCCCTCCCAATACACCGAGTTATCAACCGATCGACTACGATGACGAAGGCAACCTCATCCTGTGGATGCCCTCTGAAGGCGCAACCGTCCGCGATGTAAGGATCCATGAGGAATACTCATCCGGGACTAGCTATCGGGTGGCTCCCGACGGCCGGGTTGTCCATATGCGCGAGAACTCCGGAGTCTCGCTGTACCGCTATTCACCGACATATTCAAACACAAACGGTCTAGCGCGGCTGCGAGCAATTCGCTTGGCTCTCGGGCGGCCACCGGGAGACGGTTTCGGCGAGTTAGAAGCAGAAAGCGCAAACCCGAATGGAACCTCGGAAATCCGTGCGGTAGGACAGTATTCGCCCTATTCGGCCGTTGGCGTTTGGAATCTGGTCGTCGATCCGGCGAATGGTCATCTGGTACGTTCGGGAAGCTTCGGACCCAGGGGAGGACAGCCCAGGTTGCAATTCTGGAGCGAGGGCACTCGTCGATTTGGGGAGGTGGTCCTTGCCCAGCGCGGAGAATACACTCTTGGCCCTCAGCATATCGTATTCCGGTTGATCTCGTTCAAGCCCGAGTTTGACCCAGCCGTAGTCGCCGAGGCTCGGAAGATCATCGCCAAGGCCCGAACCCGGCTAGTTCAAGTGTTCGATTACCGCGAAGATCCCATGAACGGGAAAGTCCGAATGGTGCCCGCCGGAGACTTGGACGACGAGTGAATCGCCAGACAGTCACGCCTGCTTTCGAGATCGCGGGTGGCCCACGGTCAATGCGACCCGACGGGAGACGTCTGTTGCAAGCCGGGTAGGCCAGACCGATGACCTCGCCTACAAGACTTCGACCGGTGTGTCGTCGACGTCGATTTCGGTTTTCCAATATCGATGGCCCCCGAACCGTTCGACGAGTTTTCGATCGTAGGCGGCGTAGTCGTAATAGTCATATCGCGGGTAGATCACTTCGGGGAATCGCTCGGTCACGCTGCTTGTCTTCACGCACGCGCAGCGGATGACCCGTCCTCGGTGGTCTGCGTCGATGTCGGGTTTGAGCCACTTCATCATCTTCAATATACGCCCCATCTTGCGCACCGACGGCGGCGGCTCTACCGGATCAAACGTATCGAGGCGGCGCGGTTCGAACCCTGCAGCGTGAACCATCGCGCGGATTTCATCGGGTGTGTATTCGCGGTGATGGCGGTCCATAATGCCCGGTCCAAACGCCTGTCGACCAATGGCCGGATGTCGCGCCCAGAGCTGAAGATATAGCGACGCCAGCGACGTGATGTTCGGCGTGGTGAGCAGCAGTCCGCCGCCGGGTTTGAGCACGCGGTTGGCTTCGCAGACGGTGAACATCGGATCGACAGCCAAGTGCTCTATGGCTTCCATGACGACGACCTGATCGAAATGGTCGTCGGGGTAGGGGAACGGATCGCGTTCGAGATCGACCCCGTGCGTTTCATATTCAAACAATGTGCCGTCGTTGTGGACGAGGCGTTTTCGTCCGGCGTCGGCGGTGGCGTCGAGGCAGACCACGGTGTCGAAGCCGAGCATGGTGCGATAGACGGGCACAAGATCGCCGCGCGCGCCCAAGTCAAGCAGCCGTCCGCCGGGGCACGGCGCGATGCAGCTTACGCTTTGTGCGAAGCGTTCCAGCTCGCCGGTCAAGAGCTTGCGCTTCAGGGCGGAGTAGCCCTCGATCGGAACGATTAGTTTTTCGACAGCAGAAGCCTTCATAGTCCACACTCGCGTTCGCCAAGTCGGCGCGGATTCATCACCATAGTCCGCACACACGGCGTGATGGTTTATCGGAAGTTGCGTGGGCTAGGTTTGGCTATTCGTTCGGGACGCGCCGTGCTTTGGGCTCCGACGGGAACGCGGTGAGAAGCATGTGCGCGAGAAAGCCAGGTAGGTCGGGGTCATCGACCCGGCGTTGTTTGGCTGATGGCCTTGTGGTAGTGTGGTACGGACGCCCCCTACGGCGTGATGGTAGATTCAATACGACGATAAATGAGGTCTGCCTCAACCCGACAATCGACGCGGTTGCCGTCTTGTTCTATCTGTATCCGAGAAATCGAGTTCATGATCAGCAACGCCTCCGTAAACTGTCCCTCGGTTAGGAACAACGATTGTCCAACGGTCTCGTCAGTTTCAGTATCAAACACACGGGATACTCCGCCTTGTACCCACGTACCGTCAGCGTTGAGCGTTCCGGGGCCGGTAGCGAACATGGAGTCTTCAATATCGCCAGGGAAGGCGACCAGTTCAAAGGATAGAAACCCGCCCTCCTGTTGAACGAGCACAACAGTGCCGTCCGCGGGCGTGATATTGAAGCTCGCACAGGCGCCAGCAGTTTCGTCGACGGCACATTCGCAATCGCCTATGAGTCGACTCAGAAACTCGTATGTACGCCCGTCGAACTCGTCCCCGATCGCCGTCCCCTCTGGGAAGTCCGACACGTCGTCGAGCGTCAGTAACTCCGGTATGTCGCCCGGCGTATCTCCCACGGGTACCGGTTGCGCCTGCGGACCTTCAATCGCCGCGGCCATGCCACAGCCGCCAACGACAGACACCAGCGAGCACAAGACGAGCAGTTCACTCATGGCAGCTTCCTAGTTGCAGGTTTTCCCTTGTCGTACAGCGCCAAACTTCGATTGTACCCGATTCGTCGCCCGAATTCAAATGAGATCGTAGCCACGTAGATGGGTCATCGACCCGGCAGTGCTTGACGCGAGTATCTCATCCAAATACGTTGGCGCTCGTGTCAGCATACCTCAGAGCATTTTCGCCTGGCGGCACGTTTTTCTTCACGCTTATCACGTATCGTCGAGCGCCGTTGTTTCACAACCCAAGCGCTCGCAGGTTACTCCGCGAATCCATTGCGTACGTCCGGCGCCGGCGACCGTTCACCGTCGAAGGGATGGTGCTTCTTCCGGAGCATCTGCATTGTGTGTGGTCGCTGCCCGACGGCGATACCGACTTCTCAACTCGCTGGCGGAAGATCAAGGAGGGGTTCACGCGCGCGTATCTCGGGTCTGGCGTCGGCGTAGAACGCAGCGTAACGCCAGCGATGCGGGCCAAAGGCAATCGCGGCGTTTGGCAACAGCGGTTCTGGGAGCATACCATCCGCGACGATGCCGATTTCGCCGGCCACATGAATTACATCCATTACAACGCCGTGAAACATGGCCACGTCAATTGTCCGCATGCCTGGCCATTTTCGACGTTTCGAAAATGGGTTCGTCGTGGAATTTACACGGAGAATTGGTATTGTGTATGTGGCGACAGGTCAGCGAAACCGCCACGGTTTGGCAATCTCGCGGCCACCGCAATGGAATGATGGATGCACCGCCGAACGTTACGTTAGAAACGTGCCGGGTCGATGACCCGACCTACGAAACTTGGCATCAATGGAATGATGGGCGCGCGGTCCAACGTCACACTCACGGAACTCCGGGTCGATGATGCGGCGCGCCATAGCATTCATGGACGCATGCGTCGGGCTGCGGTGTCAAGACAGTCAATGCGGATTTCCGTAATTGGCTGGCGTCGGCAAGACCCGTTATAATCGGCGCATGAATGGTAGCCTCAGCACAATACGAGACGAACTGCTTAGCGGTCTGAACGAGCCTCAGCGTCAGGCTGTAAGCCACACCGAAGGGCCTTTGCTTATTTTGGCCGGTCCGGGAAGTGGTAAGACGCGCGTCGTTACGCGTCGCGCGGCGTACTTGGCGGCTACGGTCACCAAGCCGTGGCATATCCTGGCCATCACCTTCACCAACAAAGCCGCAAGCGAAATGCGCGAGCGGATCGAGTCGCTGGACGTTGCGGAGGGCATGACGGTCTCTACGTTTCACGCCCTGTGCGCTCGCCTCCTTCGCCGCTACCACGAGCAGGTGAATTTGCCACGGAATTTTACGATCTTCGATCAGGCTGACCGGCGCAAGGTGGTCAAGAAGGCCATCGAAGCTTGCGATCTCTCGACGACCAATTGGTCTCCGGCTGGAATTGAGCCGGTCATCAGCCGGGCCAAGAACGAGCTGTTGCGCCCGCGCGCCTTCGCGGAGACGGCCATTGATTTTCACTCGAAGACCGTGGCCCGCATCTACGAGCAGTACGACCGGATGATGCGCCAGATGGCGGGGTTGGACTTCGACGATCTGTTGATGCACATCGCCCTGTTGCTGACAGAAGACACGGAGGTTCGTGAGGAACTCGAAGATCGCTTCCGCTACGTCTTGATCGACGAGTACCAGGATACAAACGCCGCACAATACCGAATCGCTCGCCGCTTAGCCGACGGACACCGCAACATTTGCGCCACCGGCGACCCGGATCAATCCATCTACGGCTGGCGCGGGGCGGACATCAGCAACATCCTCAATTTCGAGAAAGACTATCCCGAAGCCAAGGTCGTTCGCCTCGAACAGAACTATCGGTCGACCGGGCGGATTCTGTCGGCTGCGGGGTCGCTCATCGGCTGCAACACCGAGCGAAAGGACAAGCGTCTCTGGACCGAGAACGAGCCGGGTCCGGACGTCCGGGTTATCGAGTGTGAAAGCAGCGACGAAGAGGCTGACCGCATCGCGCAGGACATCGGAAAGCAGCAGCGGAGCGGTTTGAAGCTGAGCGAGACGGCGGTCTTGTATCGGGTGAACTCCCTCAGTCGGTCGATCGAGGAGCGTTTCATTCGCGAAGGGTTGCCCTATCAAATCGCTCGCGGTGTGGCGTTCTACAACCGCAAGGAAATCAAGGACGTGCTGGCCTATCTGCGTGTTCTGGTAAACCCGGCGGACGATGTATCGCTTACGCGCATCATCAACACGCCGCCGCGCGGCATCGGTCAGACGACCGTGCAGCGGTTGGTCGCGTCTGCGGAGGGTGTGGGTCAATCACTCCATAGTGTGGTTACGGGCGGAGGCGATCTTACCGCGCTGGGTCGATCAGCCGGCAAGGTTGGCGAGTTCGGTAAGATGCTCGTGCAGTTGGCGTCGGTCATGGAGCAACCGGTCCACGATGCGTTGGAATACGTCGTCAAGCACTCCGGCTTGCGGGCGCTCTACAGCTCCATGGACGACGGTGACGACGCCCCGATCAACAATATCAACGAGCTCGTCAGCGCTGCCGTCGAGTTTGAATCGCAGAACGAGGGTGCGACCATAGGCGATTGGCTCGAACACACCGCGTTGCTCGGCGACGTGGACTCGGTTCGCGACGATTCCGGCATGATCACCCTGATGACCCTCCACGCAGCCAAGGGGCTCGAATTCGACAATGTCTACATCATCGGGCTAGAGGAGGGGCTGATTCCGTTCGTTCGCGGGCACGAGGATGGCGACGAGGAGGAGGAACGCCGGTTGATGTTCGTCGGCATGACGCGTGCAAGGCGTGGTTTGGTGCTGTTGCACGCGCGGTATCGGATGATGCGTGGCATCACGGAGCGGACGATTCGAAGTTCGTTTCTCGACGAACTACCGCATGATGAGGTACAATGGTCGGCAGAGCGGACCGTGGTTTCGCCGCGTCGATCGCGATCGGTCGACCATGGTACGCTGCCCGACGACGTGGAGCAGTGGGAGGTGGGAACACTCGTCGAGCATGAGCGGTATGGGATCGGTCGGATCATGTCGATCCATCGCGGACATCGTCGTACGCACGTCGAGGTGATGTTTCGCGACGGCTCGCGGCACCGCTGGGTGCTGGAGTTCGCCGCGCTCAAGCGCGTCGCGTTTGAGGACGTCGGCGATCTGTAACGCCGAGAAGGAGTTGAGGTATGCGACACGCCGTCATCATGGCCGGTGGCGTAGGGGTCCGCTTGTGGCCGCTAAGCCGAAAGAGTCGTCCGAAACAGCTTCTCAAGCTGTTCAGCGGAACCAGTTTGCTTCGACAGTCCTTCGAGCGCGTGGCTACGTTTATCGATCCCGAGCGAATTCATGTCATTACGGGTCATCACCATTTGCCCATCGTCGCCGAAGAGTTACCGGAGCTGCCCGCCGCCAATCTGATTGGTGAGCCGGAAGGTCGCGACACCGCCAACGCGGTCGGGTTGGCTGCGGCGGTGCTGGCGGAGCGCGATCCGGAGGCGGTGATCGGCACCTTCACCGCCGACCACATCATCACCCCGACGGAATGTTTCTGTTCAGCCCTCGAACGTGCGTACGAAACCGCCGAGCAGCACCCCGATGCGTTGGTCACCATGGGCGTTCGTCCCACGCGCGCCGACACGAACTACGGCTACATCCGCCGTGGCGATCGCGTGGCCGACGGCATCTTCGACGTCAAGCGCTTTACCGAAAAGCCCAACATGCAAAAGGCCATGAAGTACCTCGCCAGCGGTGAGTACTATTGGAACAGCGGCATGTTCGTCTGGCATGCGTCGGCCATTTTGGATCAACTCGATAAGCATCTCCCGGAATCCCACAAGGGCATTCGCGAAATCGCCGCCGCGTGGGGGACGGACGACCGTCAGCGGAAACTCCAAAGCATCTATCCGGGTTTGATGAAAATCAGTATCGACTTCGCCGTCATGGAGCGGGCTGACCGGGTGCTCGCCGTCGAGATGAACTGCCATTGGGTCGACGTCGGCTCGTGGCCGGCCATCGCGTCGATCGTTCAACCCGACGACAACGAAAACGTATCCGCGTGCAAGCGCGTTCTGCACCTTGGTTCCAAGGGCAATATCGTTGTGACCGAGGACAATCATTTGATCGCAACCATCGGTGTCAGCGATTTGGTGATCGTTCACTCTGCAGACGCCACGCTAATTTGCAAGCGTCGCGACGCCGCAGGCATCAAGGAACTGGTCGACAACGTCAGCGCCGAGTTCGGTGACGAGTATTTGTAGCGTTTACTGTTGCTCGTCATTCGTTCGTTACACGGGTTCGTCCGATCCGAGCCGCGACCGTGAGGGAGTGCTGTCAAGCTGTAACGACCGGCTTGCACACGTCCGCTTCCTTACGGTCGCGGCTCGGTAGACCCTTCGATCGATGTGTGACCTGGCACTAGATGTTTTCGCCGAGGAAGAACGCGGCGCCCATGCGGTCGGCCATGGGTTGGTTGCTGAAGATTAGGGGCAGAAGGAATTGCACGTCGGTGTGTGGCGATCGAAGGTAGTCGGCCATCTGAACGCGCCAGGCAGAATCAAACGCCATGAGTTCATCTTGCGATTGAACGCTGCGGAGCGCTTTGACCAAGACTTCCGCTGCGATTTGCGCTGACCACATCGACGCGTAGATACCCTCGTTGCTCGCGGCTGAGACGAACCCACCGGCTTCGCCGATGACCAGCGTGTGTTTGCCCACGTGCGTGTCCATATCCAGCGAGGCGGCGGCGAGCAGGCGGAAGATGGGCGCAGCCGCAGCCGCAGCGGTAAGATCCACAGGAACGATTTTGTGTTCGTGGGCTTGCCGGCAGAGTTGAATCAACGCGCGTCCGGCCTCCTGACGTTCGCCGACCCAACTCACGCTGACGGCCACACATTCCGCCGACAGGGAACAGAGTCCGAAGCTCGGGCCTTGGTCTAATCCGAGTACGATGTCCATCTTCGGCGATTGACGCGCCGACGTTTTGGCTGAAGTCGATTCGACCATCGCCGACCAGCGCAGCGAATCCGTACCGGCGATGCCGATACCGATTCTTTGAAGCAGCGGCGTGTCGCGCCCTGCCGCTATGACTAACAGTCTTGCTTCGCGCGTGGTGCCGTTGTCCAATTGAATCGTGACGTGCGATTCGAGTGGTTTGGCGTCTTGAACCGCTACGCCTTGGATGACCTCGACGCCCAGTTTCTCAGCGGTCGTGACGAGCATGTGGTCGAACTGCGACCGATCGATGAGATACCCCGGCGCCTCTTCGAATTGCGGTTTGGCGGTTTGGCTGAAATCTGCCTTGTGAAAGGTGATGTCCGACAGGGCGCGTTTCTTCAGCGTGGTCCTGCGAATGCCCAATTCTTCAAGCAGGGGCAGGCTCTTCGCGGTCAACCAACCGGTGCAGGGGACGGATCGTGGAAAGACGGCACGGTCGAGCAGAAGGACAGAGAATCCTTCCTTGGCGAGCAGCATCGCAGCCGTCGCCCCCGCAGGTCCGGCGCCGATAACGACCACATCAGATTGTTTGTCTTTCATGATCGTTTCGTACCTGCGACCCGAAACCCACTCAGCATGTTGCGCCACTACATTCGCAATCTTGCCTCATCGTGTTTCGCGGACACGTCGCCGTCCGCATCGTCCGCTTACCGCCTGCTGGGCCAATCTCTGCGCCGGAGCATATCCGCAGGGGCGTAGGGTTCGCAACCACCACCGTGTGCGAATGATCCGTTCTTGTTGACCGAATCGTCGTGTTCTGCGTGGCCATGGACCCGTGCAGGCGTTGCTCCGTGTGCTCGGGTGATGCGGCTGAGCTTGTGCGATCGACGAGCAGCCGCAACAATAACGCCACCACAGCGTAACTGTGGGTCGGCAGGATTCACCATCTTGCGCGATGCGGATGGCGTTCTCGTGTGTCCTCCGTCTGGCCGGGTTCGCGTCGGTTCGACTACAAGGTGGAGTATTCGTGGACATCGCCGGCGCCATGTCAGCCTTTTCCGGCTTCGTTTGGAGCACGCCGACGGCGTTGCTTCTTACCGGTGCCGGGCTGCTCTTCACCATCGTTACGTTCGGTGTTCAATTCCGCGCTGTGACCCATGGCCTCGCCGTAATCCGCGGCAAATACGACAACCCCGACGACCCGGGCAACATTACCCACTTCCAAGCTTTGTGCGCCGCACTGTCCGGCACGATCGGTTTGGGCAACATCACCGGCGTAGCGGTGGCGATTGCCTCGGGTGGTCCGGGTGCGGTGTTCTGGATGTGGGTGATCGGGTTCTTGGGCATGGCGACAAAGTTCATGACCTGCTCCCTCGCGGTCATGTATCGCCACGTCGACAGCCAAGGCACGTATCGCGGCGGACCGATGTACTATATTGAATTGGGTCTCGGGCGAACCGGTTCACCCTTGAAGAGGGCGGCGGCGAAGGGGTTGGCCGTCTTCTTCGCGGTGCTTGGTGTGTGCGGGTGCATTGGCGCGGGTACGATGTTCCAGTCGAACCAGGCCGCCAAGACGATCGTCAACCTTTCAAAGAAGGTAGTTGCGGGCGGTGTATCCGAAGGTGCTCAGTTCGCGATTCAAATGGTCGTGGGTGTTGTGCTGTGCCTTGGCGTGGCACTGGTAATCATCGGCGGTATCAAACGCATCGGACATGTAGCTTCCCGTCTTGTTCCCGGTATGTGCGTGCTGTACACGCTCGGTGCGTTGTACGTCATCATATCCAAGTATGAAGTAATACCCGGTGTCTTTGCCTCCATCTTTGAACATGCGTTTTCGCCAGCCGCTGGTGTGGGCGCGTTCTTCGGCGTAAGCGTTAAAACTGCCGTGATTCAGGGCGTGCGTCGTGCGTGTTTCTCCAACGAAGCCGGAATGGGCACAGCACCCATCGCCCATGCGACCGCACAAACCGACGAGCCCATTCGTGAAGGCGTTGTGGCTGCGCTCGGGCCGTTCGTCGACACGCTGTTTGTGTGTACGATGACCGCGCTGGTGATTCTGAGCACCAACGTCCATCAGCGCGACGCCGTCGGCAGCGTTTCCGCGGTAAGCGAACCGGAATTTTTCGAGCTGGACGGCGATTCGGTGTGGGCTATTGATGTCACGATCGCCCTGGCGGACACCTCGGTCGCCATCGTCGGCGAATCGCTGTTGGTACAGGTCGCGCCACAGTCGCCCGGCGACGTGGGCGGTCAACTAGATCTATACGTCGCCGACACCATGGGTGACTCCGTTACGGCACGCATTACGCACGAGGGTACCGACGCCGGACTGTCCGCCTTGGACACGGATCGGGCGTCGCTTACGCAGGGCACGTCAGTCTTTCTTCATCGCGCCGGAATCGATTTGACAGCGTACGCCTTCGACTCGGTGTTCCCTGGTTTTGGTACGTATTTCATTCCGTTCGCCGCGTTGCTGTTTGCTTTTTCGACAATGATAAGCTGGGGATTTTACGGCGAGACGTGTACGGAGTATCTTTTCGGCGAGCGGGCGGTCTTGCCGTTCAAGGTGGCGTTTGTCTCAATGATTCTGGTGGGCACGGCTTCAATGAAGCTCCAACCGGTCTTGGATTGGGCAGATGGCATGCTCGGCCTTATGATGCTCCCGAACATGATCGGGACGTTGTTGCTGACCCCGCACGTGGTTCGGGCTGCACGAGACTATTTCGGGCGACTTTCCGCCGGTACCATGAAGAATCGTGATGCGTAGGTGTTGCACCGGCTTTGCTTGACACCGAGCTTTGAGTGGCACCGAGCTATGAGGGTGCTTGAGGAGGTGTGCTTTGAACCGAGCCGCGACCGTCAGGGAGCGGTTTTCGCACGTGAAACCGGACCGCTTCCTGACGGGCGCGGCTCTGAAAAAGACTTCTTGAACACGCTCTAAGTGTGGTACCGGTTTCCTGCCGGTGTCATGGCGGGAAGCAGCGGCGTACCGTGGCGTCGCAACGGGTTTCGATACGCTGAACTAACGATCCTAATGAGGAGCACTTTGGACGATGGGTAAAGCCAAGGAACAATGGGGCACCAGGCTTGGTGTCATCCTCGCGGTGGCTGGGTCGGCGGTTGGGCTGGGCAACTTTCTGAGGTTCCCAGGGCAAGCGGCGCAGTACGGCGGCGGTGCATTCATGATTCCGTACTTCTGTGCGCTGATTTTTCTCGGCATCCCGATCTGCTGGGCCGAGTGGATCATGGGTCGCGCTGGCGGTCGGCAGGGCGTAAACTCCTGCCCGGCCATCTTCGGTGTTCTCGGACGCCGCAAGGGTTGGCGGTTCATGGGCGTTCTCGGTTTGCTCATTCCGGTCGCGGTGTACATGTACTATGTCATCATTGAGGCTTGGTGTTTGGGTTATGCGTGGTCCTTTCTGACCGGCTCGTTGGATCTTGGACAGGACAAGACGGAATTTGCAGCCAAGAGCGCGGAGTTCTATAGCGACTTCACGGGGCAAGGTGCAGACGGAGCACTCCTCGCAGGTGGGCTCCAGCCTCTTCTCATCTTCTTTCTTATTACGTTCACGATCAATTTCCTACTGATCTATCGAGGTATTTCAAAGGGGATTGAGGCGTTTTGTATTCGCGCCATGCCGGTCATGGCCATCTGTGCCGTCATCGTCTTGGTTCGGGTCATGACGCTCGGTACCCCCGACGAAACCAAGCCTCAAAGAACCGTTTCGAATGGGTTGGGGTTCATGTGGAACCCGCAAGCATCGGATGCGGATGTCGATAAGGACGGTATCCGCAACGTCAAGGATGACGACATTGACGGCGACGGCATCGCCAATGAGCTCGACTCTGACGTCGACGGTGATGGAATCGGCAATGTCGAAGATCGGGACGTAGGCGGCTTGCCCGACGCCCCATGGTATCTTGCCCTATTTAATCCCGAGACATGGTTGGCTGCAGCCGGTCAGATCTTCTTCAGTCTTTCCGTGGGATTCGGGATTATCGTGAACTACTCAAGTTACCTGCGTCGCAAGGACGACGTCGTGCTCTCGGGCTTGACGGCGGCGTCGACCAACGAGTTCTTTGAGGTCTGTTTGGGCGGATTGATCACCATCCCCGCAGCGTTCATTTTTCTAGGGGCCGCCGGAATCGTCGGGTCGCTGGACTCTTCATTCAGTCTCGGATTCAAGACGATGCCCGTGGTGTTCGAGTATATGCCGCTCGGGTCTACTGTCGGGTTCATCTGGTTCTTCATGTTGTTCCTGGCTGCGGTGACCAGTTCGCTCTCCATGTTGCAGCCCGCGATCGCGTTCTTGGAAGAGGGGTTGGGGGTCGGGCGCAAGGTTTCCGTGGCGATGATGGGCGTGGTCACAGCCCTTGGGTCTGGTTTTATCATCTACTTCAGCAAAGACTTGATGGCGCTCGATACGGTGGACTTCTGGGTCGGCACGGCCATGATCTTCGTACTGGCGATGATCGAGGTGATTCTGTTTGCGTGGGTATTCGGCGTGGATAAAGGTTACGCCGAGGCGCAGCATGGTGCTGAGCTCCAAATTCCCAAGATATGGAAGTTCGTCATAAAATACGTTTCACCGACGTTCCTACTGGCCGTCTTCGTGTTGTGGTGCAAGGATAAACTTCCCGAGCGAATCGATGGCTTGATGTCTCCGGAGGGAAGGGTAGCGCTCTACGCCGTTGGGCTGATGGCTGCGATTGCCGTTCTCTTTATGGTTCTGATTTGCTTGTCCTCGCGGCGATTCGACGAGCGTGAACGCCTCGCGCTAAGCGCCGGGCAGACGGAGAACGCATCATGACAACAGGCGGATGGATATTCATGATCTGCTCGATCACAGCCGTGACGAGCATGCTCGCGTTCTGTTTCTATCGCGTCCTATCGAAACCCGCGTCGGCAGACGACGGGGATGAGGTGGATACCTAACGCGGCGTTTCGTGAGAAACACGATTGTGGACGCTGGTGCGTGAATCCTTTCTCGCACCCATCTTCACGGGAATCCTTTCCCGCTACCCACCGGAGTCATGGCACGTAGGATGGGAATCCTGCTGGGGGGAGGGACGAGATAGGAATCTCGTCCCAGCATGTTCCTATTTCGTCCCAGTATTTCGTGGAAGCTGACGCCACTTGCGATCCTTACAGATACCCCAAGTCTTCCAATCGCCGGCGAATCATTTCTTCTTCGCTGGGTGTGTAGCAGGACGCCTCGTCGGGTTGGATGCGGCCTAGGACTTCGAGCGTGGTGATCACCTTGTGGACGGCCTCGTCGACGCCGAGTTGGTCGGTGTTGAGTAGCACCTCTGGTTTGAGCGGTTCTTCGTAGGGTGCGTTGACGCCGGCGACGTGGGATATTTCGTTGCGTTGGGCTTTTTCGATCAGCTCCTTCGCCCCCCGTTGCATCAACATTTCCATCGAGCAGCGGCAGTAGATTTCGACGAAGGCACCGATCTCGCTCCGAAGGCGTTCGCGCACGTCGCGATAGGGCGAAATCGCCGTAACGATGGCGGTGACGCCGTTGCGGTTGAGCATGTTGCATTCGTAGCCCAAGCGCAGCAGGTTCGTTTCGACCTCATCGCGCGAAAAGCCGAGCGTACGGTTGAGCTGTTGGCGGATGCGACCGGAGTCGAGCACTTCAACGTTGTGCCCGCGCGCCTTCAGCGCATCGCCCACTGCGTGACCGACGGTCGACTTACCCGAGCCGGACATTCCAGTGAACCAGATGGTAAAGCATTCATTCACAATGTCACCACGCGTTCAGATTCAGCACCGGACCCCACCACGCCACGATAAGCAAGAAGACCAGGATCAGACCGATCACGTTGAGCGGCCAACCCACGGTGATGACCTGGCGCATACTGTAGTGACCGGCGGCAAAACAAATTGCGTTCGGTGGCGAGCCGATCGGCAAGAGGAACGCCAAGCCGGCCGGTATGGTCACAGCCATCGTCATCATCGCCGGGCCCACACCGGTCATATGACCCAAGGAATACCCGATCGGAAGCATGATCGCCACCGCGGCCGAGTTGCTGATTCCCTCGGTAAGGATCATCGACGCCGTGGCCATGAACATCACGACGAGTATTGGCTTCATAGTCGGGTCGATCAACTGCCCGACGATCCACTCGAACGCCTTGGTCTCGTCCACCGCCGATCCGAGCGCCACCGCGCCGCCGTACATGATAAGCACGCCCCAATTGACGTATGGTTGCACACCTTTCCAGTCGGCCACGCGTAGTGCGAATAGCATGACAGCGGAGAGCAGGGCGATTAGCGCCAGGTCGATCTTGTCGCTCAGGAAGATCCACGAAAACACGGTAACGACAAACAGGCCGAGCAGGCGACGCTCACGCGGCGACATGGGACCGAGTTGTCGAACACGCTGATCGAGCATTCGCGTGGCTGCTTTGATGTCGTCGATGTCGTTCGGAATTCGTCGACACAACATCAATGCAGCCACCGAAGTCATCACGATTACCAGCGGGGCGGCGGCGAGCATCCAGCCGAGAAAGGTGATTTTCGTTTCCGGGTGCGATTCGGCGAGCAAGCTTAGCGCCAGCGGCGCGCGAGCACCACCGAGGAACGTACCTACGCCGCCGATGATCGATCCCCACGCCAGCGCGAGAAACAGTTTCTTTGCATAGTTGTGCCCGCGACGCAGACCGAGCGTGTCAACAATCTCCACGATGATGGGGTACATCATGGCGGCGACGGCATGTTCCGGCATCCACAACGTAAGGAACGCTGCCGACACCGTGACACCGACCACCAGACGAGTCGGGCTCTGATCGAACCGGTGCAGTGCAATCAGGGTGACCCGCTTGGAGAGTCCGGTGGAGATCATCGCTCCAGCGAGAAGGAAGACACCGAGCATGAAGAAAACGGCGCTATTGCCGAACAGGCCGAAGGCGTGTCGCTCGGGTAAAACGCCCAAGAGCGGCAGTAAAGCCATGACCAACAACCCGGTTGCGGCTAGCGGGATCATGTTGGTTAGCCACAGGGACATGCACACGATGAAGATGGCCATGCATCGCTGCGGAGCGGCCACCGACATGCCCTCGGCGAGTCCGGTGGGAAGTATGAACGGCTCGCTCAATATCAACCACGCAGCCGCTAGCACGGCTACGCCGACGATCCCGAGCTTCACCAATTTTCGCCGTTGTCCGTGCAAGACCACTACCTCATGACCACTGAGTCAGCCACCGTCGCTGCGAACCCGCCCGTGACGACGGACGGCGTTCCCGTCAAGACGGGGACATCGTTCATGGATCACCGGATGGAAACCGGCGTCACAGTTCGTCATAACCCTGCTTAGGGCGTTAACCCTTTCGAACGCGCTGCGCGCTTGCCCGGCGGGGTTCGATCGGCAGAGACCACCGTTTCACTTGCGGCGGAACCGGTTCTATCGCTATGTGACACGTCGAACGACGGGCTCACTGAGCCGCACCCGTAAGGAAGCGTATTTTTGAAAGCCGGTCGCGACAGCTTGAAATCGCTCCCTCACGGTCGCGGCTCGGATCGGACGAACCCGTCACATATTTCGTAACATAGCACTAGACATATCGGACGTAAGCGACGAGGACATGCAATGTGGATTTGACGATCGGGTGTTGATGTGGTGCTTGTGGGTTATCCAGGATCGGTCCGGGTGCGTCTATTCGCCATCGAACGTGAGAATCGAGTGGACGGGATAGTCGGCGACTTTTTCGCGTCCGTTCAGAAACATCAGTTCGATCAACACCGCAAGCCCGACGATTTCGCCGCCGAGCGCAGACACCAGCCGGCAGCAGGCGGCGATCGTGCCGCCCGTGGCGAGCAGATCATCGACGATAAGCACCCGAGCGCCCGGACTGATCGCGTCGCGGTGGATTTCCATCCGGTCCGTTCCGTACTCCAGTTCGTATTCTTCGGAGATGGTTTCGCCCGGGAGGCGGCCGGGTTTGCGAATCGGGACGAACCCGGCGGAGAGATTTCGGGCGATGGCGGTGCCGAATATGAATCCGCGCGACTCGGCGCCGACGACGACGTCGACGTGTTGCGCGCGAAAGGGCTGAGTCAGGTATTCAACTGCGAGCGACAGGCCGGCGGGATGAGCCAACAGCGGCGTGATGTCTTTGAACACGATGCCCGGTTTGGGAAAGTCCGGGATGTCGCGGATCAGTTCACGCAGCTTGGTCAGTTGGATTCGATCTTGCGTCTCCATGAGTCCGCCGCTCCATGTCGAGGTCATCGTCTGCTCCATTCTGCACGCCGTTGACGTTTGTGTGTGCCCCAGCGGTGCGCCGCCGGGATCACAGTAGCTTGGTTCCGGACAAATGTCTACCGAATACGCACGACGGTAAGAGGGTGTCTAACAAGGAGTGCTTTGAACCGAGCCGCGACCGTCAGGGAGCGATATTCGCACTTGAAACCGGACCGCTTCCTTACGGACGCGGCTCTGTTTCTTATGGGCACGGCTCCGAAAGAGACTTCTCAAACACGTTCTACGCTGGCCGAACGCATGACGCGCGCGGGTGCCCCATTCCTCGCCGTCGGCGAAGGGCGGGGGACGAATGGTTCACGAGAAGACCAGCAGTTCCCTACGCTTCGCGTCACGGGACGCTTGTGCTTCCATGGCGGTGCGTTACGCGGTGACGCGAAGAATGGGGCACCCACCCAAATGGCCGCGCTGCGCTTGGTCATGGCACCCAATGACCATGGCACCCAAATGACCATGGCATCCAATAACCCTGGCGCCCAACGCGCGTCGAATCTCCGCGTCGCCTACACAGGATGTGCTCGTGACCCATGCGGCGATTTCGCTTCGGTGCTCGTCCGATACGTCGTCCGTTGATTATGAGACGCCGTACCGGATCGCACTCGGTTATCAGTCGTCTCGATCGATCCTGTGACATCGTCTCGGCACCCATGATCATGGCCGCTGTCGTTCTTTACCAAAAAACCATCATATCTTTTTGCCCATTGATTGATTGTTTCGTACGTTTGGGTTGATCGAGTCGTCTGGCTCGGTGGCCGGCACAAGCCGATGGGGGCGGAAAGCGAAGTTCCATTCGATGACGCCCCCTTAATCTCTTGTTCCGTGCGATGCGACCAGCCTATAGATGAAACGCCGTCCGTGTTTCCTGCAAGGCTGAGAAGTCCACCGGCGCTAAGGGCTTGTGCCGGTTGAGGGTTCTACAATCTATGGCGGTGAGCTTTGCTGACAAGCGAGGCCCACCAGAGTTGGGAATGTGTGGTTGGGCGATGCGTCGCCAACCGTTTGCTTGCGAGGAGTCATTTCGATGAAAAGTTTTCTGGGTCGTGCGAAGAATTTTCTGCAGTCTGAAGATGGTCCCACCGCAACCGAGTACGCGGTTATGCTTGCCCTGATTATTATCGTGGCGATTGGGACGATTACGAGCCTTGGCCAGTCGGTCAACACGGTGTTCTCGAACGTGGACACGGAAATCAAGAAGGTACCTGGCGGAAGTTAAACCGATCAGGTCGTCAGGGGCGCCGGGTCCGGATGGCGGCGGCGTTCGCGGAGTTTCACTCGAAGATTACGAACTCGTTGTTTCACAGGTTTTTGGGGGTATGCGACTATGAACAAGTTTCTTGATCGTGCTAAGAATTTCATTCAGTCCGAAGACGGCCCAACCGCGACCGAGTATGCGGTCATGCTGGCTCTGATCATCATCGTGGCGATCGGAACCATTACCAGCCTCGGCCAGTCGGTCAATACGGTGTTCACCAACGTGGACACGGAACTGAAGAAGGTACCGGGCGGTAGTTAGTCGTATCGCCTGATGGGTTTCACTTCACACTGTGTGTGAGGTGGAACCACTGAACACGTTCGGGTGACGGGCGCCGAGGAATTGGTCGGCGCCCGCCACCCTCCTTGCGGTGTTGGGCGGCGACGCCCACCGTAGCTGGACGGGGGAGGGAAGCAGCGTCTGGGCAGTCCGTTGAAAAAGCATGAGATGTTGGTGTGGCACTGGAGTTGATCCGGTGACGACACGGATTTCGGTTCCGTACCACACTTGCTCAACGGACGGCCTGGAAGTCAAGAGTGGACCCCTACAGCGCGGGAGATGCAACGATGGAATTTGGATTTTGGGAACTGACATGTGCGATCCTCGTGCCCGGCGTGCTCGTGGCGTCTTGGATTGACTATTCGGAGCGCCGCGTTCCGAACTGGTTGAACCTCGTGCTCATCGTGCTTGGGTTTGCGGTTCAGGGATTCTATCTCGGTTCGGCCGGTCTGCTCGTTGGTTTCCTGGGCATGTTGACGGGCTTCGGCCTGCTGATCATCCCGTGGATCATGCATGGGATGGGGGCTGGCGACGTCAAACTGATGGCCGCGATCGGTGTGTGGTTCGGGCCTATGCTGACGCTCTATTCGTTTGCGCTTGGTGGTTTGATCGGCGGCGCGGTTGCAGTCGTCATGATCGTCTCGACCGGTCGACTGCGCATGGCGTATGCCAACCTCGGATTGATCGTCGCGAAGTGTTCGAATCGGAGCACAGTGTTTAGCGAGATGGGGTCGGCGAAGAGCTTTGGCGATTCGTCGCAACTTCTTCCCTACGGCGTGCCGCTCACGGCCGGGACGCTCATCATTCTCGCAGCAAAAATGTTTGGTTGGTGGGGGATGGCCTGATGAAGCGTGCAAGACTTGGAATGAGACTTCGACGGCGGCGGGGTTCGAAGCGCAGGGTTGGTGCGGCGGTGGTCGAGTTCGCTGTCGTGCTACCGCTCCTTTTGACCATACTGTTCGGAATCATCGAATACGGTTGGATATTCATGATCCGCCAAACATTGCAGACGGCGGCGCGTGAGGGTGTTCGTGTCGCGGTGTTACCGACGACGGTCAATCCCTATACGAACGTGCTGACGCGTGTGGGTGAAGTCATGGCGCCGGTGGGCGTGTCGACGTACGGCGTAACGATGACGCACGCGACCGTCGCCGATCCCGTCGAGACCGTTGTCGTTTCAGTGCCCTACGCCGACGTCTCGTTAATGGGCGGCTTTTTCGGTGCGAAGACCTATGATCTCGCCGGAACCAGCAGCATGCGCAAAGAAGGGCTTGGGGGCTAAGACCCTCACCCCAAAAACGACCGGCGAGGTACTGACGGGCTGTCTCGCAGGATTTCAAGCAGCTCCCCCGCCGGGTCAAATCACGTCCTGGAGGCCTGTCACGTGGCTATTCTGCCCGATCCGTTCATCTCTCAAGATTTTCCACACCAATTGGTCAAAAACGGCGCCGAGCGATCCGATAAACAGTGGACTATCGGAACCGGCGGTTTGGTTGTTGTGGGGCGATGCGCCCCTGTGACGCGGGGTTGTGTTCGATAGAGGCGTCGTTTTAGTCCGGGAACCGACAAGAGCAAGAGGAAACGCTATGAAGGGCAGAGCAGTCATTCCGTTGGTATTGGGATTGGGCGTGGGCGTCTTGGCCGTCAAGCTTGCGATGGACACAATTCGTAAAGCTGAAGCGGGGGGGGAGAAGGTCGAAACGGTCATGGTGGTCCGCATGACCCAGGACATTCGGGCCTTCGATGCAATTCAAAAGGACATGCTTGAGGTCATAGAAACGTCGGACACGACGCTCGTTCCTGAAAAGGAGCGGATCGAAGATCCGGAAACGGTCATCGGTCGCGTCGTGAGCAAGTCCGTCTCTCAGGGATCGGTGTTGCTACACTCTATGTTGGCCCCCGAGGGTACTCCGATCGGCATGGTGGGCCGAATTCCCCCTGGTTTTCGAGCGGTTTCCGTTCGTATCGACGAAGTCACCAGCGCGGGTTTTCAAATCCGACCGGGCGATTGGGTCGACGTCGTTGTGGTTATGGATGTCAAGACCGGATCCGGTGTAGGCCGTCAAACGATCTCCCGAGTCATCCTGCAAAACGTTCAAGTCGCCGCGATCGGGCGAAGCGCGGACACCGGCCGCGGTATGGGTTCGGCGAAATCCAAGCCCGCCCAATCAGCTACGCTATTCGTCGAAGTGGCGGACGTTCCGAAGCTTCACCTGGCCGTAACGCAGGGGCGGGTCACGCTTGCTATGCGTGGGGCCGATGCAGGTATCACTGACAGCCCGGTGCAGTCAACGATGGACGATCTAACCGGCGACAAGAAGCCGACGACGAAACCCGACAACACGGATTCGTTTGACTTCATGAAAAAGCTCATGGCGATGAGTCAGCAGACCAACCACCCGACAAACCACAACCCCGTCGTGACGAACGAACCCGTTCCGACGTATGCCGTCGTCGTGGTGCGTAGTTCGAAAGGTGAACGCACCAGGGATGCGATGGAGCGCATCACTTTCGCCAATTCAAACTCGGCAGAAATCATTGACATCAGTGCCGGTTTGGCGACGGGAAGTGCGATGATCGTGGGTACCTCGGTGGATCGCTCGAATTCGCGTAACAACGGAAACGGTCAACTTGGCGTCCCGGTTCGCGGAAAAAACTAATAGCTCGCTACAAGGACTTCAACACAGACTTGCGAAAGGTTTCAGCATGTTTCAAATAGTCAGGGAAGACAGGTCAGAGCCTTGCGATTCGGTGGCGATCGAGCCTTCGACGCCACGGAATGGTGCATCGACCTGCGGAACACGTGGTGTGGCGTATGTTCTTTGCGGTGCGCTCGCAGCGGTCTTAACGCTGTGCGGCGATGCGGCGGGGCAGAACAATCGAGACGAGCCGGTGTTCCAGGCGACGGTAGCGGATGTCGCGGCGCAACTACAGCGCATCACCGTTCCACTTAACGGCAACGTCGTCATCGATACCAACATCGAGGTGCAGCGGGCCGATGTGACGGCTAGCGAAGTCGCCGATGTGCAGGTTGTCAGCCCCAAGCGCATCTTGGTAATGGGTCGTGGCTACGGTCAAACCACCTTGGTGCTACAGACCACCAGCGGCCAACAGCAGGTTCTCGAAGTTATCGTTGAACTTGACCTGTCACGCCTCGACAACGCCCTCAAGAAGATCGACCCGCTGTCCAATGCGATGGCGGCGTCGGTGCTTGGCAACATTGTGTTGACCGGAAGCGTCAGTAGTGCAGACGCCGCTTCGCGTATCGTGGAGTTGGCGACCCTGTTTCTTCCGGCCAATACCGCAAGTGGGTCCGGGGCGGCGGTAGTGCAAAACCACCTCGATGTCGCCGGCGAACAGCAGGTGTTGCTGCGCTGCGTGGTCGCTGAGGTCAGCCGTTCGGCGTCGCGGCAATTGGGCGTCAACGGGTTTCTCGTCGGCGATACCTTTCGCGATGCGTTTTTCGTCAATCAAATCGGCGGCGTCAATCCGATCGACATCGGTGCTGCGGCCGATCAATTCGTCACTACTGATCTTGCCTTTTTGACCGGTACGGCAGGTATTCCCCTGAATCCGGCCACGACACTGTCGCTTGGTTTCCCGCGCGTTCAACTTCAAACGTTCATCAAGGCGATGGCGGACAACACGCTGTTGAAAATCCTGGCGGAGCCGAACCTCGTGGCGATCAGCGGCGAGACCGCGACTTTTCTCGCGGGCGGTGAGTTCCCGATTCCCGTTCCGCAGGGGTTGAATACGATTTCGATCCAGTTTCGTCAGTTCGGTGTGCGTCTGAACTTTACACCGATTGTTCGCGGTCAGCAGCGAATTCGGTTGCGCGTCGCGCCCGAGGTGTCGGATGTCGACTTCACGACGGCGGTGCAGATTCAGGGGTTGGTCGTTCCAGGGTTGACCACGCGATCCACGGAGACGACAGTCGAGTTGGGCAGTGGGGAAACCATCGCCATTGCCGGCTTGCTCAGCGACCAAACACGTGCGTTTGCGACGCGCGTTCCCGGTCTGGGCGACGTCCCGATTCTCGGGTCACTCTTCCGTTCCGTCGAGTATCGCCGATCCCTAACCGAATTGGTGATCTTCGTGACGCCCGACATCGTTTCTCCACTGGACGCCCATCAGCCGGTCGTGCTACCCAACGACCGCACAACCTCACCCAGCGATCTGGAATTCTTCGGGAGCGGTATCATGGAAGCTACAGCGAAAACCGGAGGCGATGCCGACGCGCTTGAGATGCACCCGGCGTCGGGGATTGGATCCCAACCGGATGTCTTGTCCGTCCACGGTCCTTGGGGCCATGAAAATCGAGTGAGTTCGCGCTGAATCGGTACTTGGCGCTAACGCATGAAGCCCTTGGAGGCGAATGTGCGGCTTAACTTCCACGTAGTCGGCGATTCACGCCGGCGCCATATTGGGGGGGAAGACGATGGCAACATTCGTCAACAACGGGTTCAAGGGTCGTCGCCGTCGGGCGATGATCGTTGTTCAAGTCGGCATTTTGATGGTCGTCTTGGTTGGGTTTGGCGCGCTAACGCTGGACCTGGGCAGTCTCTATTCCGTGCGTGCCGATCTTCAGCGGTCCGCGGATGCGGCCGCCCTCGCCGGCGCTTCCGTCTACACGTCAGACGATATGATGCGCATCCGGCAGGGCACGGGGTCGGAGTCCACGCTCAGTGCTGTTCTTTCTGTCACCCACGATCGCGCCACAGAATTGGCCGGCGTGAATCCATCGTTCGGCACGTCGACCACACTGATCGATAGCGGCGACATCGCGTCAGGTTGGCTCGATCTCAATTCCGCCACCGATCCCATCAATCCCAACCCCCTTCCGCGCGACTACAACGCCGTGCAGGTGATTGTTCGTCGCAATATGACTGAGGGCGGCAACGGGGGCGTTCAGTACTTCTTTGCGCCCATCTTCGGCAAGATGCTCGGTGAGACCGGTGCGGCGGCCATCGCAGTATTTGACGATCGATTCGCCGGGTTCTCCACGGACGTCCCGGGAGCCGGAATCACGCCGTTCACGATCAGTGAGATCGCCTTTCTTCAAGAACTGAACAACGGTGGGGACAGTTATGGATATGACGAAGCGTCCGGAACCGTGTTCAACGCCGGCGACGGCATCCGAGAGATTCGTTTGTATCCCTACCCGCTGTCAGGGGCTGGGTATACAGAGGGCGACGGGAACTTCGGCATGCTCAACATCGGCGAAACCGGTCAGGGTTCAGCCGAGGAGGCAAATCAGGTGCTCAACGGTGTGTCGCCGGAACAGCTCGCTACGGAAATCGGTACGTCCGCCCCGAGTTTCTTCGATGCGAACGGTAACTCGCTAACCTATGAAATCACAGGGAGCCCTGGGCTGACGGCGAGTCTCAAGGATGTTCTAGCGCAGATGACTGGTGAAGTCGTCGGTTTCTTTCTACACGATGGCGTAGTTCTCAGTGGAGCAAACGCAACCTATACCATCAAGACATTGCGATTCGGGCGTGTCATGGACGTCCGACTCACCGGTCCGCCAAGCGCACGAGGAATCTTTCTTCAACCGGTTTCGTATAGTGGCGGTGGCGTACGTTTGGACCCTGCGGCGCCGAGCAGTGACGGCCTGATTGGTGCGCTCGTACTTGCTCGCTGACGATTGGAAGGCAACGTCGATTTTTTGTGTTGCACTCCGACCCGTTAATACGGGGCTCCCGAACCACTACGAATGCCGATCCTGTTGGTATGCGTACGCTTGACTCCGTTGACACCACAGCACATCGCGTTTGCGTTGATCAAGCTGCACCACATCCAACCCTCGCTCGCCACTCAGTGTGCATGTGCCGCGTCCGTGGTGGTCATGCAAGAGGTTTCTCGCACACATTCTCAGACATTCGTGTACCCAAGCTCCATAGTGTGGGCGGAACGTCGGACGTTTGCATGTCGATATTATCGCTCGCGCATCGATGGCGGAATTGCGGCCATGCACTTGCCCGTATTATCGGCGAAGCCCTATAAGCGTAGCACAATCCTGCGATCACGTGTCGCCTTGAAGCCGCATTGTCCCGCTGTGCATGCCGATAGATCATCCGTATGGAACATGATCGGGGCGTTGCTGAAACGTGGGCATGGACTTCGCGAATGTACGCACCCACGGTGGCTGTGCGCTGTGCGGTGCACAATCGGCGTCGTGTTCGGTCTAGGCGTTCCATTTACTTGGCTCGTACGGAGGCACTAAGCTTCTAATGCAGCAGACCATTCGGTTTATTGTGATGACGCCGAACGAGCAGCTGCGTCATTCGCTGCGCGCGATGGTGCAGACACTCTCCGGCGTGAAGATTGTCGCCGAGGTTGACGAAGCCGCGCTGCTGGTTCAGGCGTCGGAGCAGTTCCCGGTCGACATCGTATTGGTCGACCTCGATCCCACCCCCGAAGGCGTGCTGCCTTTTCTCAGCGAAATCGTTCAGGCCAACCCAGAGTTGGCGGTCTTCGCGGTTTCGGAGTCCACGGATGGCCCCCTAATACTCCAAGCCATTCGGATGGGCGTGAAGGAATTCCTTCCCAATCCATTGGACAAGCAAACGCTTGAGGATGCCATAAGTCGCGTCGCGGTCGCCCGAACGGAAGCTGCCGTTCAGGGGTCGCTCACCACGGTGATCGGAACATCCGGCGGTGTGGGCGCCACGTTGCTTACGACCAGTATTGCGGTAGAGCTTGCGGCGATGGCGCGGGGCGACGTGACCGTGGTGGACTTGGATTATCGGTTTGGGCAAGTCGCGACGTTCTTGGACGTCGAACCCAAGTACAGTATTGCCGACCTGTGCTCCTCGCCCGAACAGTTGGAGCCGCAGGTCATCGCTCGCGCTCTTGCCGAGCACGGTAGTGGTGTTCGCGTGCTAAGTCGTCCAGAACACCTCGCGGAAGCGGACTCGATCACGGCGGCTTCGTGTACCGGTGTCTTTGCGAATCTCTTACCGCTAAACGAGCACGTGATCGCTGACGGTCCCACAAGATTCGACAGCGGCGGTCGCGCGGTCTTGGCGCTATCGGACGTGTGCCTACTTGTTGTGCAACCGGTTGTGCCGTGTGTGCGCAACGCGGTTCGCGTGTTGGCCAGTCTTCGTGATGACGGATTTAACCTCGATCGCGTCAGGCTTATTTGTAATCGTATGGGACGCGGTTCGGGGCACCTGTCGGTTGACGACGTAACTTCAACGCTCGGTATTCCAGCGTTGGCGTGTTTACCGGACGATTGGGATACGGCGAGCGGCGCCATCAATCTCGGTGAGCCCTTGTCTACGTTTAGTCCGAAAAGCAAGATTCGGTTGGCTATCCAGGAAATCGCCCAACACCTACATGGCGCTGACGCGGGTACCGATGATAAGGAAGAATCGAAGCAGAGTCTCATTGGTCGCATATTCGCCAGTAGTTAACGCCGTCGCAGTATGTTATGTGCATGGACGGTCCATGGGATGGGGCTGAATCGTACGCTTTGGTCATGATCTCGGCAGGAGTACGCACGGATGTTTGGTAAGAAGATGCCCGGCAACATAGTGACGCCGCCGAAACCGGCGTCCGGTCCGCCTGCGTCCGGTGCCGCGCCCGCGCTGTCTCAAGGACCTGGATCATCCGTCGCGTCCCCGCCAAAGAAATCCGGATCGCCTTCCAAGGGTCGGGCCAGCAAGGAAAAGATTGAGCAGTTCAATGGCCTGAAGATGCGCTTGCACCGCAAGCTGATCGATCAGCTCGACCTGACGAGGATGGTGGGCGACGAAGACACCCTTCGTGAAAAAGTCAAGGAGGTCTTGTCCCAACTCGCTGACCAGGAAAACACGCTGCTGAATTTCAACGAACGGCAGCGACTGATCAGCGAGGTGTTGGACGAGACCTTCGGACTCGGTCCGCTCGAAGTGACCCTGTCCGATCCATCGGTCACCGATATTCTCGTGAACGGTCCGAAGCAAGTCTACGTCGAGTCGAACGGAAAACTTCGACTCACCGAAATCGAGTTTCGAGACAACGCCCACTTGATGCGCGTTATCGACAAGATCGTTAGCGCCGTGGGTCGTCGCTGTGATGAGACGTGCCCTCTGGTCGACGCGCGGTTGGAAGACGGCAGTCGAGTCAACGCAGTGATTCCACCATTGGCGATTGACGGCGCGAGCATGTCCATTCGCCGTTTCGGCGCCGACCCATTGACCTGGGAAGACTACATCGCTTTCAAATCCGTCACGCCGGAAATACGGGACTTTCTGGCGGCCGCCGTCAATGGTCACATGAACGTGCTGGTCGTCGGCGGCACCGGATCGGGAAAAACTACACTGCTCAACAACCTTTCCGGTTTTATTCCGGAGACAGAGCGGATCGTCACCATTGAGGACGCAGCTGAGTTGCAGCTTCGCCAGCCGCACGTGGTTCGCTTGGAGACCCGCCCGGCGAACATCGAAGGCAAGGGTCGCATATCGATTCGCGATCTCTTGATCAACAGTCTGCGTATGCGTCCTGATCGCATTGTTGTTGGTGAATGTCGTGGACCCGAAACGCTCGACATGTTGCAGGCGATGAACACCGGACACGACGGTTCGTTGACGACGATTCACGCCAACAGCACGCGTGATGCCGTGGCGAGGGTGGAGACCATGGTCATGATGGCTGGGTTTGAGTTGCCACTCCGGGCGATTCGCCAGCAGTTCGCGTCGGCCATTAACGTAATCGTTCAAGCCCAGCGACTGACCGGCGGGGCGCGCAAGATCGTGGCTGTGACCGAGGTCACCGGCATGGAGGGCGATGTCATCACCATGCAAGATATTTTCGAGTTCGAACAAACGGGAGTCAACGGCGATGGACGCGCGGTCGGGCAGTTCGTTTCGACCGGTATTCGTCCCAGCTTCCTTGAGCGTCTCAAATCGTGTGGTTGTGACCTTAACCCGGATATTTTCACACGGCGTGTTTTGATGGCGGACGACGGTTCGTAACGCCCTATAGGAATGACCCCGATGGGCCTGATCGCGTTCAATCAATTGCTGGCGCAATCCACCGACTTGGTAGTCTATATACTTCCGGTCGTCGGATCTGTATTGCTGTTCTACGGTATCTATCAGGCTGTCTACGAGAGTCGCGTCTCGGCGCGGCGCAAGGTGACCGATCGCCTTCGCGGCGAGCGGCGCAAGCCGGAGGAGGCGGTCAAGGCCAACATTTTGCGGCGCGGCGCGCTTGGTTCGTCGCGCGGTATGGCCGATGCGATTGCCGGACACTTTAAGTTCACACAGAAGTTGCAGACACTGCTCGACCAGGCGGATGTGAACTGGTCGGCCCCACAGGTCATGCTCAATCTGAGTGGCGCCGCCGCCGGCGTGACGCTCGTCTTGCTGTTACTCTCATACAACCCGATCGCGGCCATAGGCTGTGGTGCAGCCCTGCTGATCTTGCCGTTGCTCGTGTTGAATTTTAAGCGCAAGCGTCGCATGAACAAGCTGTGCAACCAGCTTCCCGACGTCTTCGAAATGATGAGCCAGGCGCTGCGGGCCGGCCATTCGCTCGGTGGTGCGATCCAGCTCGTGTACGAACAGATGCCACCGCCGATCGCGACCGAGTTCGCTCAGGTCTATCATGAGCAGAATCTGGGCGTCAAGATCGAGGACGCACTGATGGCCATGTCCAAACGCGTTGATTCGTTGGACGTGAGCTTCTTCGTGACGGCGGTGATGATTCAGCGGCAGACAGGTGGCGATCTTGCGGAGGTGCTCGACAACATCAGCGGCGTCATCCGCGAGCGGATCGAACTCGCCGGTCTGGTTCGGGGGTTGACGGCCGAGGGTCGACTCTCCGGGTGGGTGCTCTTTGCCCTTCCGTTCATCGTCTTCGTAGCGATCAACTACATGAACCCTGAGTATGGGCTGGTGTTGCTAGAGGATCCACGCGGGCAAATCATGCTCATGGTGGCCGTCGGTTTCCAATTGATGGGCATCGCGATGATCCGGTGGATCGTCAATATTAAGGTCTAACAACTCGCCGAGGAATGTGTGTGACAAGGCGTACTAGGGGGTTCGCGATGAACCGAACCGCGATGAACGGAGTTGCGACGAACCGAGTTGCGACGAACCGAGCCGCGCCCGTAAGGAAGCGGTTTCTACCAACGAACCCGGATCGCTTCCTCGCGGGCGCGGGTCGGCAAGAGGCTTCTCGTATACTTTCTAACAACCCGCCGAAGGGTTGACGCGCGGGTTTGACGCTGGGGATGTTCCAATGAATATGACGCTACTCGCTGGTCTGATCGTAGTCAGCATCATCTTGGTTGTGTACGCGCTCTGGCCGCGCCAGGACGAGCAGGGCGACGCCATCAAGCGACGCATGGCCGGGCGAAAAGCCGACGTCGACATTTCCGGCGCCCGCCAACAGGCCAAGGATTCTGTAGCCAGGAAAGTCTTGGAAGCGGTCACGCCTATGGCCGTTCGGTCGTCGTCGACGCAAGATCTCGACAGCATGTCGAAGCTCCGCGTCAAGCTGTCTATGGCGGGTTTCCGGAGTGAATCGGCTCCGATGAGTTACCTGGCCAGTAAGACCATTGTCGGTGCGATCCTCGGGCTTGCGGCTGTGGCGTTTTCGTGGGCGAATGGGTACCCCCTTCTGACGGCGGCTGGGATCGTGATGACGGCTGTTGGCGCTGGGTTTCTCGGCCCGAACTTTTGGCTCAGTTCGGCCATAACCAAACGTCAGGACCAAGTTCGCCGGGGTCTGCCCGACACGCTGGACATGCTCGTGATCTCGGTCGAATCCGGCCTTGGTCTCGACGCGGCGTTCCAGCGCGTAGGCGACGAAATGAGCCACGTTCATCCCGCCCTGTCCGACGAGTTGCAACTCGTCACGATCGAATCGCAAATGGGCATTCCGCGAAGCGAGGCACTACGAAACTTCACGCTACGCTCAGGACTCGACGAGACGAAATCGCTCGTCGCCATTGTCAACCAAGCGGAACGTTTCGGAACCAGTATTGCTCGGGCGCTGCGGAACCAGTCCGATGCACTGCGCGTCAAGCGTCGGCAGGCTGCAGAAGAGAGTGCCCAGAAAACGGCGGTCAAGCTCATGGCCCCTTTGATTCTGTTCATTTTTCCAGCGATCATGGTCGTGATGGCCGGTCCGGCTGGACTGAAGGTCATGGACGCCCTCTCCGAAACCCCAGGACTTCTCTAAGCGAAAGTTGAGCAAGTGTGGCACCGGCGGGAAGCCCGTGCCACGGCACAGCGCTTACGGCGGCACAATCCAGCTCGCCCCGCTCACGGGCATCGCCTGCGTATCGAAATCGCCCTGGAAGAGAACGGTGACGGTCACGCGGAGCGGGTAGCGGTCCACCTCTCGCACCACCGTGCCCGAGTCCGTGACCTGCGCGCTATCCGCGACAGGCACGGAGTAGTCGTAGGGGTCGACCTTTTCGACCTGCACGATCTGCG
>JAJDDY010000087.1 GCA_029260075.1 Phycisphaerae bacterium | reverse complement strand
CGCGCCGGGCCGGGACTTGTGTAGAACAACGAGGGCGAAACCCTGGGCCGGAATCGGCTGCCCCGTTAGGGCTGCAAGATCAGTTCGCAAGAAAAACTGAGACGCAGTGCGTTGGCACGCCCAAGCTGTCTTGCACCCAGTAAGATCGTTTGAGGTGAAGACGGTTGACCGATCCACCCACGAGACTACCATGGTACGCGATCTGTGAAACGCCGGTATGCACAGGCCCATTCCGCTCTTGGGAGTATTCGTGATGACCAATAGAAATCTACATCGATCCGTTCGCGCCATAGGATGGGGATGCGGACTGCTCTTCGTCGCCGTTCTCTCCGGATGTCCGGAAATGGGCTTGGACGGCGCTGCAGATGACGCGCCCTCAGCCGCCGCACTGTTCACCCGCGTTACCGAGACGGACCCCTTCGACCAGTGGGGTCATTTCTCCGACGTCGACGATCCGTTGGAAAGCGCCCCGCCCCACGGTCCGCAATCCCGCGTATTCATCAACGACGTGGTGGCCGCAGCCCTGAGTGATTTCACGGGACAACTGCCCGCCGATTCGATCATTGTCAAGCAGAACATCGGCGAAGATACTGCGGTGACGGAAGCGGCGTTGACCATCATGTGGAAAGTGCCTGGCTTCGACCCGGACAACAACGATTGGTTCTGGGCAAACATCAGCCTCGGAGGTGATGTACGCGCCGAGGGTCAAATCGATGGCTGTATCGCTTGCCACGGTGCGGTGCGCAGCAACGATTTCGTCTTCGTCCACCAGTTCGAATAGTCTCGGGCTTGACCCGTCTCCAAAGTAGCACCCCCTATGGCCTACATAAGCTACGTTGACGAAGAGAACGCATCGCCCGCGCTGCGAGAAATGTACGATCGATACCGCTGGTGCGTGAATCCTTTCTCGCACCCACCGTCGCGGGAATCCCTTCCCGCGCGTCACCGAAACCATGGAATGCAGGATAGGAATCCTGCTCGAACGGAGGGACGAGATTGGAATCTCGCCCCAGCATGGTTCCCAGAAAATTTCTTGTGTGCGATCTACAGGAAGCACCGACCATGGCATACATTACCTACATCGAAGAAGACAGTGCATCGCCGGTGCTGCGCGAAATGTACGATCGATACCGCGAGCCCGAAGGTCACGTCGACAACGTTCTGCGCATCCACGGGCACAACCCGCCAAGCCTCGAAGCACACGTCAAACTCTACGCCACGCTGATGCGCGGACGCAGCGAATTGTCTCGCACACAGCGAGAAATGATCGCCGTCGTGGTCTCCGGCATCAACGAGTGTCACTACTGACTGCACCACCACGGGGCGGGTCTCCGGAAAATGACGAACGATGACGCCCTCGTGGCTGCGCTCAGCAAAGACCACCAGACAGCGCGGCTCGACGACGCGGACGGGGCCATGCTGACCTACGTCGACAAGTTGACACGCACGCCAGCCGACGTCGGCAAGGGCGACGTATCGTTGTTGCGCGACGCCGGATTTTCAGACCCAGCCATCCTCGACATCTGCCAAGTCGCAGCGTACTACGCCTTCGTCAACCGCATCGCCGACGGCCTTGGCGTTGAACTAGAGTAGTTTTGGACGACGCCGGTCACCCGAACTCAGAGCCGCGCCGGTAAGGAAGCGGTCCGCTTTGGTGGGCGAAAACCGCTCCCTTACGGTTGCGGCTCGGTTTGACGCAACCCTTCCCAGACACGCTCCGAGTGTTCGTCTAGTCCACCGTCAGCTCGAGCACGTCCAAAGCAGCCACATCGCCGTCCGCAAAGCCGGCGTCGAACTCGAACGTCAATCCGGTAATCGTTTCGCCGTCGGGTGCGCTAATGGTGGCAAAAAATCCATCCGGCTGACCGGGCAATCCGAACGGCCTCACCGGCGCTGACGCCACCGTTGATGAACCGCCGCCGCTAAACATCGCCGTCATGGTCGCTCCTGCTGATTGACTGTTCGGGTGAACCCAGTACCCATCCACACCAATCACGCCGAGATCGCTGAACGTGATCGAGCCGCTCGTTCCCGCGTCCAAGTCCCATGCAAACCTATCGTCCGCGTACAAACCCAATTGCCCACGCGTTCCTGCCCTACCACCGGTGGTCGTGATGGAACCCTCGCCAACGGCAAACTCCGCAGGATCAGCGCCCTGTTCAAATCCCGAAGAAGGGCTAAAGGTAATCGCATCCAGTGCAGTACCCACGACACCGCCGTTCATACCGCCGTCTCCGTCTCCGGGCGCCATGCCCATGTCGCAACCAACCATGAGCCCCGCGCCCAACAAAACGAACGTCATCAACTTCTTCATAACAGTACACCCCAAGAATCGCGGCCGTACCGGCACCGCAAAGACTTCACGAACAAGATCCAGCCCGATCGCAAGATCGCCGGCGCCAACGCTGGCCCGGCCGAACCAATATGCTTCTCTAGCGTCCCTTTGGCAACCCCGCTCGTGTCACGCGTTTGGATCGGCGACTCATCTATTCGCCCGACGCATACCTCCGGCGTCACTTGGTCGGCGTTGGCTTGGAGCATGTTCAGCCAGCCGGTATACTTCGGCCAATGCGGCGTGCTGTCCGTACCGTGCGACGCCACATCCGAAGCCCGCCCGTGTGTCGGTGTAGACGATCTCGTATCGTGGGACCACCCGCATTTCGGTTGATCGAGGGTAGAGATCCTGAAATGCCACATAGTGAAGTGTATTGCCGATGAAATACGCCATCGTGCTACCGGACGGCGCCGCGGACGAACCGGTTGACGCCCTAGACGGCCGAACGCCGCTCGTCGCAGCCGCAACGCCCCATATCGATGCGATCGCCACAAGCGGCAGACAGGGTCGCGTTGTCACGGTGCCCAAGGGGTTTTCGCCCGGAACCGACGTAGCCACGCTCTCCTTGTTCGGTTACGACCCGCGCGTCGATCACTGTGGCCGGGCGCCGCTCGAAGCCGCCGCCCAAGGTATCGTTGTCGAGCCGACCGATGTGGTCTTCCGTTGCAACTTCGTGACCATCGTCGACGGTGTGATGCGTGACTTCACCGCCGGGCACATCCTACAGGTCGAAGCCGACCGTCTTATTGCTGACCTCAACGATCGCCTCGCGCACTTGGGCTGCCGGTTTCACAGCGGCGTATCCTACCGTCACCTCATGGTCGCCACCGGCGTGACCGACCTGCGCCCCACAACCACACCCCCGCACGATATTCCCGACCAGCCGGCGGCGGACCATCTCCCCCACGGACCGGGCGCCGATTGGGTGAACGACGTCATGCGTCAAGCGAAGGACGTACTCAGCGATCACGAAGTAAACTTGGTCCGCCGCGATCTTGACGAAAACATCGCCAGCGATATTTGGCTTTGGGGCCAGGGCAAGCCCAAGGCGTTGACGCCGTTCGCCGACCGCTTCGGTCTCAACGGCGCAACCATTGCGGCTGTCGACGTCATCAAGGGCATCGCCGCCAGTGTGGGATTTTCAGTGCTTGACGTGCGCGGAGCCACCGGATTTCTAGACACGAACTATGTGGGCAAGGGGGATGAAGCCGTCAAGGCGCTGGACGATTTCGACATCGTCGTCGTACACATCGAGTCGCCGGACGAAGCCGGTCATCTTGGCGACGTGGATGCGAAGGTTACGGCCATTCAGCGCATCGACGAGCATATTGTCGGACCACTGCTCGACCGCCTTCGATCCTTCGATCAGTGGAAAATCATGATCGCGCCGGATCACGCGACACCTGTGGGTCGACGCACCCACACGGATACGCCCCCTCCGTTTTGCATCGCGGGACACGCCGTCCACACCGTGCTCAACAAACCATTCTCCGAGGCGTCAGCAGCCATGAGCGATCTTCAGGTAGACCCCGGATATGAATTGATGGAGTTTTTCCTGCGTCCGTAACGAGAGCGGCTCGACGCTGCGGCGAGAAAGGATTCACGCGCCGCCGGCGTCATTCCTTCGAACGGATGAGCCGCAAGGAACCTGGCGGCGACGAGGGCTTGCGGAAGCTGCCCATAGAGGTAATGCTGCGTGCAGGAGCGAGGATCGTTCGGCGCGATTGACAGTGCATGGTGACCGGACTAGGTTGCCCGAGGTTCTGGCATTCTCATTCAGAACGTAACGGTGAAACGTCACGTACCGGCAAGAACAGGGGTCCACGTGGTACAGTGGGATAGAGCTTGCTCTGGTGAAAGGTTGCAAGACGCATGGCAATTCAGCAGTGGTCCGACCGTATCCTTGTCGTGGACTTGCAGGACGATCCCGTCTTGTCCGACGATCTGAACACCTTGGACGACCGTCTGGAGAAACGCGACGACCTCGACGTGGTCATCAATTTCGGCTCCGTCAACTACCTGAACTCTTCCAACATCGCCAAGCTCCTCAAAATTCGAAAGAAGCTGATCGCCTCGAAACGACGGTTCATGCTGTGCAGTATTGCGACGAACGTCTGGGGATTGTTCCTTGTGACCGGGCTCGACAAGGTGTTCGACTTTACGGACGACGTGGCCAGCGCGTTGGCTACGGTTCAAATGACGGCAGAATAATCGACCCGCGCAAGGATTCGGTTCCCAGATTCTCTATCCACCTTGTTCGCCGGCTCTGATTGTGATTTTCTTTTCGAGTGCGATCAGTTCAGGATCCGCGCCGTCGATCCGCAGCGCTTGGCGAATCAAACCGGCGGATTCTTCGTAGCGACCGGCCTGCATGGTTTCGATCGCCCGATCGCGAAGCAACGCCAACGCATGCCGCGCATCCCCACCGAGCACGAGCCGTATCCGAACCCGAACGAGCCACTGCGTCAGCGCCCAGACCAGCACGGCGGCGACCATCACCGCACCCAACACCACCCGGGGTACAGCCAGTGGCGCAATCCAAAGACCGGCGATCACTACATGCCCCGACAGCGAGAACAACAAGGCGAGCGCCAGCCCAAGCCACGTCCGCCGTAACAGAATGAGTCCCGCGCCGGGAATGAACAAGTTAATCACCTGCGCTCGGCGACCACGTGCTTGATTCTCGGTATTGAGTGTCTCTGCTGACATTCGTTGACCAATCCGCGCCCGGACGTCTGCGGGTTTGTCGCTCCATGCCGGTACACCGGCTGCATCGAACGCGCGTCAAGCCTTCCGAACGCCACCGAATCGTAGCCGCGCCGCCAGCCAACCGCAATTGCGATTACCGGTTTCGGGAGTACAATTCACAACCAAGAAAGATAACTTTCGGGCCTGAAAACGTGTCTAAAAAGTTTCTTTCCGAGCCGCGCCCGTAAGGAAGCGGTCCGGTTTCAAGTGCAAGAACCGCTCCCTAACAGTCGCGGCTCGGTTGGAAGCACTCCTTCTTGAGCACCCTCTGAGAAACAGGAGACAACGCATGACTGAAGAAACACTCGATCTCAAACAATTCGTCGAAGACGGTGACGGTATTTCCGTCATTCGCGCCAGCGAAACTTGCCGTGGCTGGAACAACATCAGGTACAAGCCCGGTCTGTCGGGCAAGAACGTTGGTGCGAAGAAGCTGTCCATGAACGTCGCGACGATTCCACCCGGCGGCGTGGCCAAGGCGCACATTCATGTCGACTTCGAGGTGATGCTCTACATCTTGCAGGGGAACGTCCGGCACGAGTATGGAGCCGGGTGCAAGAAGACACTCGAAAACAAAGCCGGCGACTTCATTTTCATTCAACCCGGTGTACCGCACGAGGTCTTCAATATGAGCGATTCAGAACCCGTGATGGCCGTCGTAGCCCGTTCCGACGCGAGCGAATGGGAAAACATCATTACCTACGATCGCAACAGCGAATCGTAGTCCATCGCATCGTGTACATCGGTCACGCGCGTAGCCTGATTTCCTACCGGCGGTCCGTTGGTGGGTTGGGTGGCCCACGGCCCTTTCCGTGGGGGAGTCGAATCGATGCCGGACTCGGCTCTCGCACCTCTGAAGACGTGGCACCCCATGCGCAGCGTGCGCGTCGCTCGAATTGATGATCGCTCCGACGGGCGTCGACGCCCGCCGGAGCGACCCGGTGCTTTCTTAGAAAACGGCCTTAGCCTCCGTGTCCATGACCGCCGTGGTCGCCGTGATCGTGACCACTGTGGTCCCCGCCCTTCGACTTGTGCAGGGCAGCCTTAAGCTTCGCCGCGTCGATGAACAGACCCTGGCTCGCCAGTTTCGCGGTGTACTTCTCGGGATTCTTCTTAAACTTGCCGTCGCAACCGTTGCAGCAGTAGTAGACGGTCTCGCCCGTGGGCATCACGGCGAACGACGACGGATCGATTGTCTCGCCCATGACCGGACACAAGGTCTGATAGGTGTAGCTGTTGGCGAGCGCCGACTTGTACTTCGCCGGATCAGCATTGAATTTCTTAACGCAGCCCTTGCAGCAGAAGAGCACCTTTGAACCGGCGTACTCGGTGAAGACCTTGGCGTCGACCGGTTCACCAGTCACCGGGCACGTCACCTGAATCTTCTTCCGCTTGGCGAACGCGATGCGCTGTGCGACCGTGGCCTTGGCATACTTGGCGGGGTTGGCCGTGTACTTCTTGACGCATCCCTTGCAGCAGAAGTAAACCGGGCCGTCCTTAGTCGGTGTGCTGACGGACAGATTAACATCCTCACCCATCACCGGGCACTGCGGCAGGGCGTCGTCGCCAGCTACCAAGACACCCGTCGCACAAGAAAACGCCAACGCCGCCACAGCGGTTCCCAATTTCATTTGATGCCTCATCGTCGAAGCCTCCTTGAAGAACAAACAACAGAATCTCCGGCTCGCCGCGAGCCGTTCTTTGTAAGAATTCACAATGTCAATAGTTTGTCGCCGGCCCGTGTCGTCATACGTGCGCCGGTTCCCCCAGTTCGGGCAAGTATAGGCACGCGCGGTCGAATCGCCACTGTTCAGCGGGAGGTGACACGGATGTTACGGTCGCGTCGCGCGATCCAACCAGCAGGCAAGCACAGTATGCGCCGGTCGACCTTCTCGGTTGCGTGCGATACCCCCGGCGCAGGTGCCGCAAGCGGCTCATCCACTTCGAACGCCCTTACGGCGACAGTAGGATTTGAACGTTGACGAACTCGAAATCGTCGATATCGGAGCTGCTAGGTTTGGCGATGATTTCGATCTTGTTTAGGCCGCGCCGTAGCAGGTCGGCGTCAAACGAGGCGCGGAACTCGCCGAAGCTGCCATCGTCCGGCGCGTCCTCAAGCCGCTCCTCCAGCGTCGATCCGTTGATGCGAATGCGGTGTCGCCGCTGTACACCCTTCGCCAGCAACCTTACCTCGGCTCGTGCGTAGTGCGGTGACAACTGAGTCGCCGCCAACTCGAACTCGGCTTCGAACCGATCGCCTTCGCTGTCTTTCTGGAACTGGCTGTTAATGCTACCACTGAAGTCGTCGTCTCCGAGATGATGCACTTCGGGAACAGCCTCCACCGACACGATGGATTCATCCGTCGGGCGCAGGTCGAAATCGACCGTGTGCGTCGTACCCATCAGCATGGCTGCGTCCACGTTGCGGGCGCTCGGCGAGAAGCCTCTCTTCGACGCCGACAGTGCGAAGAAGTCTGGTACCTCGGGAACCGCCAGCGTATAGTGACCAGCCTGATCCGTCGTGACCTGCATCGCCGGGCGGTCCTTGAGGCTAAGCCGAATCGAAGCGCCCGCCAGCGGCTTGCCCGTAGAACCATCGACGACGGTCCCGTCGATACGACCCACCGCGTCCACCGGCATGTCCATCGAATAGAGCGGCAAGTAGCGGTAGTACACCTCGAGCATCAGCGTACACAGCGTCGTTTGATAAACGCGACCGCCCTTGTCAGCCCATTCGTCGTCGTCCGGATTCCAGCTTCCAGACGCGGCGCCGTCGCGTCGCTGATGGTTCAGTAACTCGCGCGTCAGCGATGCGTTCCACGTCCGCCACGGCGGACCCCCGTGCTGATACAACGCCAGCGTTGCGTAGTACCAATAGTACGTATTGACCTCGTCGTCCCAGTCGGGCAAGTGACGCAACAGATAGTCAGCCGACGCCCGCATGCGCGGGTCGTCGCGCCGCCGACCGAGCAGTTGTTGTGTGAACATCCCCTCCGCGGTCATGGATGGCGTGTACCGACGATTCGGTTTGTACGAATAAAGCCCCCTCGACCCGGACCGGCTCACACGATCGAGCCAAGTCCGCGCCGCGTTGAACGCGTCCGCCGGAACGATCACGCCATTGATGTGCGCGCTCTTCAGCGCCATCACCTGCCAACCAGTGACCGACGTGTCGCCCGCTTGACCAGGATCGTACCGCCAACCGCCCGTGTTGCGATTCCTCGCTTCTTCGATGAACCGAACAGCCCGCTCCACCGGACGCCGCAACGCACGATCGTGCGTCATGCCGAACGCCTCCGACAAAGCGATCGTGGCGATGCCGTGGCTATACATCGTTTCGTCGCCGCGAAGGTCACCGTCATCGTTTTGCTGATCGAGCAGCCAGCCTAGTGCGGCTTCGACGTTACGCTGATACGGCCCGTCGCCCACATGCGTATGACCAGCGCCCAGGAAACTGAGCAGCGACAGCGCCGTCAACGCATGATCGGCTTCAATGTCCGTCTCACCGTCGCATTCGTCGCAGCCATCGTCGAAACCGTCGGCGTCCCATCGACCGTCGGAACTCTGATGTCGGGCAAGCCACTTCAGCGCCCGAGCGACAGCCTCCTCCGTCTCCTTGCTCCCACCCATGCGCTCGACGATGGCGAGCTTGTCTTCAACCGTGCGCTGGGCGTATGGATTCTCCGGTGCAACGGACTCTGTTGGGATATCCAGATCGAGCGCCATCATCGGCGTCGGAATGGTCGGCGTCGTATCGGACACGTCTAACGTCGGCGCCGCCAAGTCCGCAAACCCGGTGTCCAAGGTGTCCGCGACACTAAGTTCCACGAGACTTGCCGAACGCTCGGCGTTCAAGTCGGTCGCAAGAGTACCCGGATCAAACATCGGGTCGCGGGCTGAGGCGTCCGCCAAGGTCGACGTGATGTCGATCGCCGCACGCAGCGACTCGGTCTCGACCGACATCATCTCGGTGCTGCGTTCCTCGAAACGCTCAGCCTCCGACTCCTCCATCTGCGGCATCGCCAATTCGGCCAACTCCGGAAGACTTGTCGTCATCGGAACAGCAAGGGTGAGTCGATCCATGGCGGCGCTTGGTATCGCGAACACGCCACGGTCGTTGGCGTCGGCTACCAGCGACGGATCGATCGTGAACGTGCTGTCCAGCGAATTACTGATCGGCACATTCTGCGGGGAAATCATCGCGACCTCGGCCAACTCGATGGGCTTCGACAAACCTGTTAGCGAATCCGATCGGACCGGCGAACCCGAAGCCGTCACAACCTGCTCCGCCGTCTCGGTTGTGGCAGTGAGCTTGTTGTCGTCAAGTTGCGGTAGCACGAGGTCTTGCACGGTCGGCAGCGACGGGCGAGCGGTCGCCATCGTCGTCGCAGAGGAAGTGGGTACGGTCGAAGCATCGACCACTTTGACGGTCGAGGCGTCGGTCAGCGTTTCATCAGACGGCGTGCCGGCGGTTTCCGGTGACAACTCGACGGCACGATCAACCGTCGACGAATTCATGGTCGCAGCACCAACCGCCGCCCGATCCACACGCACCGGCGCCGTGGGCACGTCCTGATGTTTCTCAACCACAACCGGGCGTCGCCCGGTCGGTGCGGCTGTGATGACAAGTTCCGCCGTCTGCGGCAGGTCGACCAGCGTCGTCGTCGAACCAAAATCCACGGCGTCCGGCGTTGGCGTCGTGTCCGCATCGCGCACGACAGTAGCCGGTAGCTCCATGCGCTGGTCCGCAACACCCTGCATCGAATCAGCAAGACGAACCGGATCCAACGTCGCGTCGGTTGCCGTCGACGGCGTGATGCTCACGTCAACAGGCGGGCGCGACGCCGGTGGCGTGTCAACCGGGCGCGGGGACTCGGCGTTACGTGGCTCGTTAACGGCCATGCGCTCCTGCAACGCGGGCATGGCTGCGTCGAGCGGTGCGGAGTCGATGTTCTGAACGTCGGTCGAAAAATCAGGAGGTTCACGTTGACGCTGGGGCGGAATCGCGTCGTCGGCGCCGCCACTCGCGAACTGCGGCTGATCATCCGTTGTGAACGGCCGATCCAATACCGCCAGTGTAGCCGTCGCCTCAACAGCGTTCGATGGCGTTGGCACAGTGTGGCGCTGCGCCGGCAGCAGCGTCGGTGTCGGCGTTTCGACACTGGTGAGCTTGCCGCGAATCTGCGTGAACAGATCGGTACCTGTCGTCGGTGAAGCAAGTGCAATGCGAATCGGTCCGCGCCGGCTGAACTCCTTGGCAAGTGCAGCCGTCACCTCCCAGGCGTTGAACAGCAGCAACAGTAACAAATGCGCGGTAATTGATCCCAGCAGGCACTTGGCCAGCAGACTCATTCGACGACCGTGCATGCCACGAAGCAACGCCAACATCGCCAGCAGCAACGCGAGCGCGACTAGAACCCAAAGGAGATTCGGACCGATGGCTGACCAGATGGCCGACCACTGCATCGGCGAACGTGCGACCTGATCCGCCACCGTGAACACCTCGCGCGAGGTTGTGTAGTACAGATCGTAGGACGGCGCCTGATCGGCGGCAGCCACTTCGACTCGCCGGTCGGAGCTGAAATACAGCGCGTAACCACCCAAGCTCAGACCCGGGTCCATTTCGTTGGCGGGCGTGTTCACGCTCGATCCCAGGTTGTCCGCCGGTCGATGCTCGCCCAACACACGCCAGCTGCGGTAAAGATCAAACCCGCCCTCCCCTCCAGATCGATCCGACGCGAAGTAGAGGAAGTCACCAAACGAGCTCACCGCCGGCGCGCCGTCGTTGAACGGCGTGTTGAGCGTGGTCAACGGTATCGCCTTGGCCATACCCTCGGGCGTCAGCGCCGAGGCGTACAGGTCGTAGTCGTGTTGGTAAAGGTCTTCGCGCAGCGTCGCCGGCCAGGCATCGGGGTCGTGCGCCTCATGACCGGCGGGATCAGGACGGTTGGAGGCGAAGTAGAGCACGCTGCTGTCCGGCGTCAGCGCCGGTCCATAGTCGTTGAACTCGCTGTTGACCAGCGGTCCCAGGTTGATCGGCTCGTGCCAACCCGTCGTCGAACGGCGGGCGACCCACAGGTCGTACCCGCCCGACCCGCCCGGTCGATCGCTGTAGAAATAGAGCGACTGACCGTCGCGCGACGGTTCGGGGCCAAGCTCGTCATACGCTGAGTTGACTGCATCAAGCGGTTGTGGTTTGCTCCAACCGGTTGGCGATTTGATGCTGTAGTGGATTTGCGCGTTGTACCCCGCCTTGCCACGCACGAAGTATAGTGTCATACCGTCGGCACTTAGCCGCGGCTCATAATCATCCGCCGTCGTGTTGATGAGTTCCGACATCGATCGCGCCGGCTGCCACAAAATGTCGCGTGTGTTCGCCAGCTCGATCGGGCGTCGAATCAGATCTGCATCAGTGTAGAATCGATGCGTCACCGGCAACAGGCGGGCCACCACGACGACACCCGTGACCAGCAAGAGCACGACGACCGTCGTCGTAATCACCTTGAACCACGATGCGGTTTCGGGCACGCGTGGCGTTTTCTTGTGGTTTGGGTCAGGCACGATCGTCTAATCCGTGAGTACAGTGTCCAGATACGGTTCCTGGATTCCCGCACCTTTACAAATATCGAGGACGCGAATCACGTTGGCGTAGGGTGTTCGTCGATCGCCGCGCACGGTTACCTTTTGATCCGGATTGATCTTCACCGACTCCGCGACCATCGACTGCAAGTCCTCCGGCTCGAGCGTGCGTCCGCCCACGATGATCTGCCCTTCTTCGCTGATGTTGACGACCAACTCTTGCAAGAGCGAACTGATGGGCTCAGCCGAAGACGCCATCGGCAACGCGATTTGCATCTCACGCTCCGTCTGGTGAAACGTGGTCGCCACCAAGAAAAAGATCAGCAGGAGAAACACCATATCGATCATGGGTGTCATCTCGATGGAGATGCTGTCCGAAACTTCGCTGGATTTGATAATCATGCGCTCGCCACTCCTGGTCTTTCGGTGCTACCAGCCTGTTGAAAAAGTGTGGCACCGGCTTCCAGCCGGTGATCCATTAGCGATTTCCGCGTCTTGACAAGGACAAGTCCCGTTGTCACGGGCGGGTTCGCGGCGACGCGATTGAATTCCAGCCTCGTTCAACAGGCTGCTACGCCGTCTCCGCGGCCACTTGCTCTGTGTCATCAGCGTCTTCGATCGGTCGAAACTTGGGCGATGCGGATTCAACATCACTCCCCGAGTCTGCGTATTCTTCAATGAAATCCACGGTCATCTGATCAACTTCCACAACCAATGATTCGATCTTCGCACTGATCCAGTGGTAGACGACCACAACGGGGATCGCCAACAGCAGCCCCGCAGCCGTCGTGATCATGGCTTGATAGATACCCTTGGCAAGCAGTTCCGCCTTACCCAACGCTTCGCCCGACGTCGCCACAGTCTGAAAGGCCATAATCATGCCAAAGATGGTCCCCAGCAAACCCATAAGCGGAGCAATGGACGCAATGACGTTCAGCGATCTTAGATACTTGCGAAGTTTGAGCACCTCGCGCTGCCCGGCCTCCTGTATGTATTTCTCCATCAACTCAACCGGCTCGCTCAGCTTCTTGATACCAGCCAGGAAAATGTTGGCCACCGGGCTTCCGTGCGTTTGACAGTACTTGATCGCGCTGGACCGATCGGCGTCATCATCATCCATGGCCTTCTTCAGGCCCGGTAGGAACGCTGACGGTATGATGTTGCGGCGACTCAAACTCACCAGTCGCTCAATGCTTATCGTCAGTGCAACGAGCGAACACACCGCGATAGGGATCATCATCGGTCCGCCTTTGATGACGAAGTCCCATACAGAATTGACGCTGGCCGCCGACACCTCGCCGCCGCCGCCCGCCTGACCGAGGATCAGCAAGTCCCAAACTGTTACCATGGTATTCAAAACATATCCTCCGCTGTCGTGATCAGTATGGTGGCGTCAATATCAAAGCGCACGAACTTATCCTAAGAACGTGTGTGAGAAGATGTATCAAACGGTTTTCGATGAACCGAGCCGCGCCCGTAAGGAAGCGGTCCGGGTTCGAGTACGACAACCGCTCCCTAACAGTCGCGGCTCGGTTCGAAGCACATCTTCTCAAAAACCCTGTAAGCGGGAAAAACCTCAATGCTCTTCGGAAACGGCATTACTTTCCCGGTATCATCGCGCTGGTGAGTTCCGACAGCCGCTGGCTCGCCAGCGCCGCCCACCGCGTATCTGCATAACCCTCAGCCACCTTCTTGAAGTGGTGGCGCGCTTCAACTTGTTTGCCGAGTTTCTCGAAACAACGCGCCGCTTCATACAGGGCGGCTGCGCTCCATTCCGGATAGGCGTATAGAATGTCGACCTTCAACAGTTCGCGAACGGCTTCTTCGTACCGCTTCTTGGCGAACAAACATTCTCCGATCTGAAACTGCGCTCGCGCGGCCGTCGGTCCTTGGTGACGGGCGACGACTTTCTTGTACGCAGACACAGCCTCATCGTGACGCTTCTGGTTCTCGCGCGCCCAGCCAATGCCGAACTGCGCTTGAAACCAGTTGTCCGAGTCACTGAATCGTTCGAGGTAGTCAACGAAGACGCGCTCGCTACGCCCCCAACGATGTAGCACCGCAAACGACTCACCCAATCGCAACAGACTCGAGGCGTAGACCGGGTCTTTGGGGAATTGCTCGACCACGCGCGACAGATGCTTGACAGCCCGCTCGACCTTCCCAATCCGGAACAGTGCCTCGCCACCATAGAAACTGACGGAGGCCAGAAGCGAGCTATCAGGAAATGCGTCGACGAACATGTCACAAAGCGCCGCGGCTTCGCCAAATCGTTGCAGCTTGAACTCACACACCGTCAGGCGATACATGGCCTGCTCCCGAACTCGATCAGGAACATCCGTCGGATCGTCGAGTATTCGTTTGTGAAGTTGGCGAAGTGTCGGGGTGGCGGCTTCGTAATCGCTCGCGGCGAAATAAATACCCGCCAATTCCAAGCTGGCGTGTACGCTCAAATCGCCGGCGGAACCGGACTTCGCCAGTGCGTCATACACCGCAGCCGCCTGCTCCGATCGACCAAGTTCGCGAAGGCACCACGCCTTTTCATATTGTAGTGCCGTAAGCAACGCACCGTCGACGCCGCGGCTGTGCTGCTGCTCGACCGATTTAATGGCGGCGATCGCGTCTTCGTGGCGGTCCTGGCGTGACAACGCGATGGCACGCTGCGCCCGCGCTTCGCCCACGCGCGAATGGGATCCGTATTGACTGAGAAACTTGTCGAACGCCCCCTCAGCCTCCGCGAATCGCTTGGCCGACATCAGCGCCAGCGCATTTTGCAGCATCGCGTCAGCGCCCAGCCCGCTCTCGCCCGCTGAGTCATTAACCCTTGCGAACAAAGCAGCCGCCTCGTCGAACGCACCGCGCTTCGTCGCGATCGCAGCCAGGTGATTAAGGGCGTGCGGCGCAAAACGTGAGTCGCGCTGCTCTTTGAGTACGGCTTCGAACGCGGTAACCGCGTCGTCCGTCCGGTCCATCGCGACAAGCACCTGCCCACGCTCGAACATGGCCTGAAGTCGAAACGGGCTGTCCGAAAACCGGTTGATCAAACGCTCGAACGTCTTGATTGCGGCGGCGTGTTTCTCCTGCCGCTGCTGAGACAATCCGAGTTTCAACAAGGCGTCATCAGCCCCAGCCACATCGAAACCCTTAGCGAGATAACCCGTCAAGAACCCCTCCGCCTTGTCCCACGCGCCGCGTTGAAACAGTATATCCCCCATCATCATCAGCGCCGGGCGAAACATGTCGTCCGCATCGTTGCCTGAAACGACGAGCCGCAATTGCGTCACTGCGTCATCGAAGCGGTCAAGACGATAGAGCGTCGTGCCAAGTCGGAACGCGGCCTTGGCCACCTGCGGGTCGTTACCATATTGCTTGAGAAACGCGCGGAAACCCTTCTCGGCTTCCTCGTAACGCTTCGAGAGGAAGTCATTTTCCGCAGCCAGAAAAGCGATGCTTGGTGCGAGGTCGTGCGAGGCGTATCGATCAAGAAAAATCCGGCAATTCCTTCGGGACTCATCGAATTGTTGCTGTTGATGCTCGTTGACCGCCAACAAGTGCATCGCGTCCGGCGCCAGGCGATGCTCCGGAAATCTGCCAAGGAACGACTCGAGCGCAGGGCGCGCCGCTTCGAGATTGCCCGACCGGACATGGGCGATGGCTCGATCGTAATACATCTCTGCAATCAGCGGACTGTCCGCATACCGATCGATCGCGCCATCGAGGCGACCGGCCGCCTCCTCGAACTTGCCCATGCGCAGCGCGCACTTAGCCATCCAATATGTCGCCTCATCAGCCAGCGCGTCGTCGCGGTCAACGACTTGCTTGAACATCGTCTGCGCCTTGCCGTACTTGTTCAGATCGAACCAAGCACGCGCACGTTGGAACCGTGCAGAACCCAGCAAAGGACTCTTCGGATAGCGCTGAAGCAATCGGTCGAGGTGACGCCCGGCTTGCTCCGGTTGTCCGGCTTGCTGAAGGAGCGTCGCGAGACCAAGCAATGCGTCGGGGAGGTATTTCGACTTGGCCCGCTCGACGATCCGTCCATATTGACGAATGGCTTGAGCCATCGAACCATCCTGCTGGCGACACTGCGCCAGAAGCAGCGATGACTGTTCGACGAACGGACTCTTGGGGTATCGCTCGAGCAAAACGGCGAACTGCTCAGCCGCATCGCCAAATGCTCGCCCGCCCATCGCGGACAAACCCCAAAAGAATGTGACTCGGGCACGCAGCGGACTGTCGGAATGTCGACTGACAAATTCCTTGCATGCGTCGACGGCGTCGGTATGGTGCCCGCCGAGATACAACGCCTCGGCCAGCCCCGCACCGGCCTCGTCAGCCAAATCGTGATCCGGCCTATTGCGTACCACCCATGTAAACGCGGCGGCCGCTTCGTCGTAGAGTTTGTCAGCAAGATACGCCTGCCCAAGAATCGTTCCGACCTCAGCCGCAAAGGCAAAACCCGCGTCCTTGTATAGAGGCGACAGGCTCTTAACAGCCGGACCGAACTGCTTCATCCGAAACAGGCTTACGCCCAAACCATAGCGCGCCACACGCACCTTGGCGTGGTCGGGGTTGTTCTCGATGAACGCGCGATATTCCGCCGCAGCCAATTCGTACAGACCGCGGTTGAGCATACCATTGGCGCTGAGGTACGCTTGCTCCGCCGGATCGTTGCCCGCGGCGCGCGCGCCGCCAAGCCGCGTCGCCGTCGCGACATGCATCACCAAGACCGCCGCCAAGATTATCCGTACGCGCATTGGCTGACCTCCAAGAATCTACCACTCTGACAGCGGCCGATTGACGGGTTCGTCCGATCCGAGCCGCGACCGTGAGGGAGCGCCCTCGAGCCGTCACAATCGACGTTGAAACGTCCGCTTCCTTACGGTCGCGGCTCGGTAAACCCGTCATTCGACGTGCGACAGAGCACCAGCGCCCGCCACATGATCGTGCGGCGAGCGAGACTTCAGTCAACGCGTCACCCAAGCGGATCGGGTGAACAAGTAGCGGGCGCGTCGACTATTTATCCGTTTCGACAACCCCCATCCCGCTTCGGTCGGGGTACTGCGGTCGATCGGGTTTGTGGTACCCGTTGCGTTTGATCTCACGGAGCATTTGCTTAATGGCCGCGTCAAGCTGCGGATCGCCGCCGTCCAACATGAGCGCCGGGTCGTCAATCACTTCAATGTCCGGATCCACGCCGTGGCCCTCGATGCCCCACGTTCCGTCCCGCTCGTAAAAAGCGAACGACGGCGAGGTAATCGTGCCTCCGTCAATGAGCCGTGGATTGCCTGAGTAACCGACCAACCCGCCCCAGGTTCGCATCCCGATCAACTTGCCAAGTCCCGTCTCGCGGAAGTAGTAGGGGAAGCAATCGCCACCGGAACCAGCCAGACCGTTGATGAGCATGCATTTTGGACCCTGATGACTATCCGGCGGCCAGGTCCAGTCGCGACCCTCGCGCACCGCCCAATAGTTCAACGCCGGTCGATTCAAGAGTTCGATGAACCGGCTGGGAATCTGCCCGCCGCCGTTCCAACGCTCGTCGATAACGAGGGCGGCCCTGTCGATCTGACCGCTGAACTGTCGGACCAGATTGTTCTGCCCGTTGACGCCGGTATCGGGGACATAGATGTAACCGACTTGTCCGTTGGTTTGCTCCGCAACGTATGCCCGATTTCGTTCGATCCACGCTCGATAGCGCAGGGTGCCCTCACCGCCGAGCGGTTTGACCACCACCTCACGGACGTCGTCGTCCGAGATTGGTTTTTCGCTAACTGTAATCGTCACGACTTGGCCAGCCAGACCTTGAAACGCCGACCATGGATCCTTGGTCACGTCGAGCGCTACACCATTTACGGCAAGCAGATAGTCACCTTCCTTCACGTCCACGCCGGGTTCGCTGAGTGGACCGCGGGCGTCGATATCCCAGGGGGCGCCCTCATAGATTTTCGTGATCCGGTAGGCGCCGCCAACCAGCTCATAATCGCAGCCCAACATACCCACCGAAACGCGTGGCGCGCGTTCCACGTCACCGAATCCGCGCACATAGGTGTGTCCGACGTTGATCTCCGAAATCAACTCGCCGATCACATACGCCACATCGCGCCGCGACACGCAATCCACGAGCATGGCTTCATACCGGCGACGAAGCCCCTTCCAATCTACGCCGTGCATGTTGGGATCGTAGAAGTAGTCGCGCTCGATGCGCCATGCGTCACTGAATATCTGTTGCCACTGCGCGCGGGGGTTGACACGAACGGTCATGCCCGTCAGTGACAGGGGCTTGTCCATCTTCTGATCGGGCTTGGGCTCCACGATCGCCTGCTTCTCGCCCTGCAACACAAGCATCTTCTTCCCGTCGGCTGATACCACGAACGCACGCGCATCCTTCACGACGGTCTTTTCTTCTTTTTTCTCGTCTTCTAGATCGAAGATGTGGATGGCCGCCTTACCCTCCGACCCGCGACGCGGTCCCCGTATGTAAAGCAACTTGCCATCGTCGGAGAACGCAAGGTTACTGAAGCTGCCGCGCTTGACAGGAACCTTCAACGCCCGTCGCTCGAATCCGTCCAGTTCGATTTCGACCGGGTCGATCTTCTTCTTGTCTTTCCCCTTCTCGCTCTTGTCGCCGCCGTCGTCCGTGTCATCACCGTTTTTGGAATTGCCATCCTTATCGTCGTCGCTGTCGACGCCGTCTTTGGAATCCGCATCTTTGTCATCCCCATCGGCATCTTCTTCGCTGGCATCGCCGCCGCTGTCGTCATCGCTATCATCGCCGTCGTCTTTCCACTTCTCCTCGTCGCTCTTCGGCGCCCAAGGCGAACCGACCTCGTCGCGAAGCGGTACAAGAACGAGCATGTCCGTATCCGAGTAGACAAACGTCGTTCCGAGGTCCTCGTACACCGGCGCCGAAAAATCGCGATTGCTGGCGAAGAGCAGGTAATCGCCCTTGCGGTCGAACGTCGGCGACGTGTCGTTGAACATCCCCGCGGTAACCCTGTGCGTTTTTTTCTCTTTGACGTTGTAGAGAACGACGGTCGAAAGATTATTCGGCGCGGACTTGCCGTAGGCGATCCACTGTGAATCACTCGACCAACTAAAGCGCGTCGGGCCGGCCTTCGGTTCCGTGTCGAACTGCTTGGTTTCACCAGCTTCGATGTCGTGCAGGAACATGGCCCCAGCTTTATCGCTGAAGGCGATCAACTTCGAGTCCGGCGACCACGTCGGTCCGAAACGGAAGACACCGCCTCCATTGGTCAGTTGCTTCGTCTCGCCCTTACCGTCCGATTGCGTGATGTACAGTTCGTATTCGTCCGTCTTATCGCAGAAGAAGGCGATCCATCGGCCATCCGGGCTCCATGATGGATCGCGCTCCGCCAAACCGCTCGTTCGCGTGAGGTTGCGCGGTGCGCCGTTCTTCGCTGGGATGGTCCAAAGATCGCCCCGCGCCTCCACCAACGCCCGCTTGCCCGTCGCCGACAAGTCCCACGCCGTGATGAACTTGCCGGCGTCCACGGCGTGCGCCCGAATCGTAGGCCGATCGCCCGGAATCTTCACATGAACTGCTTGGTGCTTACCCGTTTGCAAGTTCAGAAGATAAAGATGGGAACCATTTTGAAACACGATCTCACCTTGCCCCGCATCACCCGGACCGATCGAAGGCCATTTGACATCGTAGTCAGCAAACTTCGTGATCTGCGTACGTCGACCGCTGCCCAGTTCGTACGACCAGATGTTGAGACGATGCGCGGCGCCCGCGTCGGATAGGTAGTACACCGTATCGCCGCGCCACATGGGCAGGGTGTCCGTGCCCTCCCAGTCGGTGATCTTCTTCGACGTATTGTTGTTAAGGTTCAATAGCCATATGTCGGTGGCCATTCCGCCTCGGTAACGCTTCCACGTTCGCGCGTCGCGCGTGTGCGGCGTAAACGCTAGCCATTCACCGCTCGGACTGATGGCGCCGTTGGCGCCGTACGGTGGAGGGAGCTTCTCGGGGAGTCCACCCGTCGGATTGATTGTGAGCAGCTGGGTTTGACGCCGAAGCGGAGTGAAAGCGTTGCTGTAGTAGAGTAGCGCCCCATCGGGCGTCCATCCACAAAGCGTCTCAGCCGCAGGGTGATACGTTACGCGGCGCGGCACCCCGCCGGTCGTCGCCAGCGTATAAAGATCGGTGTTGCCGTCGTAGTTACCAACAAACGCGATCGTTCCGCCATCGTCACTGAACTTGGGAAACGTTTCCAGACCCTTCGGGCTCGCCAACGGCGAAGCAAGCCCCCCCGCCCTCGGCACGATCCACAGATCGTCGGCATACACGAACACAATGTGAGTTGGTCCCACGTCGGGAAAACGAAGCATGGTCGCGTCAGGATTGATGGCGGCGTCCAGCCCAATGGCTGACGAACTCGCGACGCTGAACGCGGTGTGCGTCGCGCTCTGCGTCTGTGCACAGGCGCACAGTGAAGATGTGATAACCAGCACGGCGGCGAATCGAATCGGGATCATACCCATAACTCCTTCGGGATTTTCCAAAACCTCGACAGCTCTGTCGATGGCAGACTGGAGACGCTCTGTCCCCACGGGAACCGTTCATCCGGCTCGAAAATCTAGCGTCCCGAGTTCCAGCCTATTGTCAACGACGTGAGCAAGGAGTGTTCGCTCCCCGCCCCGAAACCGACAAGTTCTCACCGAATCTGTCAGCCCCGGGGCGGCAAGCGACATGCCTTCGCCGACCCATTTGAGCGTGAGAAACCCACCTCAAAGCAGCCTTGCGACCGCTTTTCTTCGATCCGTTCCGGAGCAGTGTGGCGAAACCTGCCGCACCTGCTCTCGAACCGTCAAACCAACCCGCGCGGTGCGGGCGGTCTTCTTCCCATCCAATCCCGGACGACTATTCCAATTCGTCGATGTCGTCGTCGAGCTCGTCGGCGCGATCCTCGAGCACTTCGGCTTTATCCTGAATCGCTTCCGATTTCCGAATCAAAGTCTCAGCTTCGCGCTCCAGTTTCTCGGCGCGTTTTTCCATTTCCCTCTGCTTGGCTTCGAGTCGCTTCGCTTCCTTCGCGATTTTTTCGGCGCCTTGGATCGCACGATCACGGCGCATGGTCTCGAGCTTGGATGCGAGCACTTCGGCGTCAGCACGAAGATCCTCCGACGCCGCGCGACGAGCCTCCGCGATTTCACGCACGGCATCCGACCGAGAGACGATGGACTTGGCCTGCGCTTCGAGCACGTCGCGCTTCGCTGAAAGCTCAGCGAGGTATCGCTCCGCGCGGCGCTGATTCTCTTGACCGGACTGAACCATCTCCGTGACGGCGGACTCAGCGTTCTGCGCCTGAGCAGCGTAGTGTTGCTTGGCTGCTGCGTTGGCAGCCGCATAGAGATGTTTGCTCTTAATCATACGGTTTCGAGCAGCCTCAGCCTCGGCGGCTGTGGCTCGCTCGACGTGAACGAGGGCCTGCTCATAATTCGCCTTCGCCTGCGTGCTGGTTTTACGCCGCTTTTTCTTCTTCTTATGCTTGCCTTGCTTGGGCGCGGCGTCCGACCGGCCGTCGGCGTCGGGTTGGATCATTCGAACGAACGCTCGGAAGATTTTCTGGTTCGCCGGCGTAGCATGCACATCGATGCCATCAGACGTCGGACTCACCAAAATCGGCACGTCAGGGCGAACCATCAACTCGGTCAGCATCTTTCGCTGGCCGTTGGGAAGCTCATACGAACGCACGATGACCTCACCGTCGTCGACGGGGGGGCGACTTCGACGGGCGTGGCTTCGCTCACGCCGCTCACCACGTTCGCGCTCGGCATCGGGAGCATGACGCTCGGCGTGTCCATGAAGCTCGCCGTGCTCATGACTTCTGTGCGATCCATGGGCTTCCGGAGCCCTCGGTGCGCGCGGCGCTCTTGGTGCGCGTGGGGCGCGTGGGGCGCGTGGCGCCCTCGCTACGTGCCCCCTGTCTCGACCCGGACCGCGATCAAGCGCGCGGCCAAGGTGATCAAGCTGCCGACCCAGGCGATCGAGTTTCTTTTCAAGATCGGCCAGCCGATCCTCCACATCATCGTCGCCATCGTCGTCCCCACGCGCAAGCGCCCAAAGCATGGACGGCTCGGTGGCAAGGGCGAACGGCTCGCGACCGAGGAAGCCTCTGGGTTGTACGGTGTAGAGTGGCCCCACACGCGGCGCACCCATCGTGAGTAGGCACTTCTCGCAGGGTTCGGCCCCGGAACACTTCTCGCACTTCGTCCTGTACTGGCCAAGAAACCCACGTACACGACCCTCTGCACACTTGGCGCATCCGCCGGACTTGACCTGGCGATGCGCAGCGCACTTCGGGCATTTGCCGCACTTCCCCTGGCCACAGTCAGAACAGTCTCCACATCCAGCGAGCACGACGTTGTCATAGACAGGGAATCTGCGTGATACGGTGCTCGTACCCTTCTTGCAGTCCGAACACTTACCACATCCTACGGTCCTCACGGTGGATGCTTTCACGCTCTTCGAACAGTCCGCGCAGGGTTTGTCGGATCGGCAAGATTTGCATGGCGCCGATACCTGGACCGCGGACGATCCGTCCGCCGTCGCCACAACCACTTTCGCATCCGCAACATCCGGTGGGCACGAACCACCCAGCGCCCGGGCATCGCCCGGCGTAGCCAACCATCCAGCGCACGCCACCAACACCGCCAGCGCCACACCGGGGGCCGAAAGACTCGGCTGCACACTCTTCGTCATCACCATCGAAATTCTCCTTGCAAATCGATCCGCTCGCCCGGTCGTTGCGCCAATGCCCCCAATGGGCATACGATGTTCACCTTGCACGCTCAGCGTGCTCGAAACGTACTGTTTGGTCTGCAGCAGCGCCTTCGCATACGCCCGCCGATTGCCCGGATCAATCGAAGTCACCCAGGCGTCACAACAGTCTTCCGCCTCAGCGTCGATCCGACTGCGAATCCACCAGACCAATGGATACCACCAATAAAGAACACCCACCGACATCTCCAACCACGACACCCAATGGTCGCGCCGGCGAATGTGCGCCAACTCGTGATAGATCACCGCACGACGACCTACGTCGTCCAGTTGCGCCCACAGACGCATCGGAAGAACCAAATGAACCCGGCGACCGCACCACACCATCGGTGAAATGCGACGATCGATCATTAGTGTCACAGGCACGCGACGAAGACCGATCTTCCGGGCCGCTCGTTCAACACTTCGCGCCACCGACTTCGGCGCGGGAACAGCACCTCGTAGAATTGCTCGTGAATGCACTAGGCGGATCAAAGCCACAAGGAGCAAGAGGACAGCTCCGCCAAACCAAACCGACGGCGGAATCGTAGGCAGTTGAGCAATGGCGTCCCGAATGGCAAACAGACCCATCGTCCACTTTTGTACAACGCCCGGCGAGGAGACGGCGGAGGGCGCCGCGGCCCCGTCGCTTGTGACGGCCGTCGAGCCCACGCCAAAGGGCATGGCTAACTCATCGCCAAACATCACAGCCGGCGATGGTTTCGACTTGGCGTCGGTTGCGACGAGATCAACGTGCTCCGGAATCGCGGTCGGTTCGGCTTGCCCGTGCGGAAGCGTTCCCTTATCTGCGCGCTGAAGAAGTGTGGTACGGGCTTCCCGCCCGTGATCCATCGGCGTCTTCTTTCTTCTGACGCGGGGTAGCCAATTGTCACGGACAGGCGACCTGCGACGCACCAAAGTATCAGACTTGTTCAACAGACGACTGGGCGTGCCCCACTCGGCTTCTCTTACGTCACGCGCTGCCCCGCGACGCCAACCGTCCGCAGGGTTGTTGCGAGTCTCGACCGTGGACTCTCGGTTTTCGGCCTTCGCCTCCGTCACGTTGTTGTCCGGGCACAGCAACGGACACGGTCCGACATGTACCGTGCAACCTTCACTAGCGTCAGGATTTGAGCGCCGTAAAGTGGTCAGCGGCCCGTAGGACCGAGTCGTCCGGGCGAGCTCATTGGACGTCCCCGATCCCGCGCCCAGAACCAAGTCGTCTAGGGTCCGAGCCGCTGACCTCCGCGAAGAATTTGAGCGCCGACCAAGGAACGGTTCCGGGAGCGCTATGTCAGTTGACGTTGGGCGGGCGCTGGCAGCCATGTAGGGATCAGGCTTGATCGCATCAGTTCTCGATGCGTTGATCGGCGTAGCCGCTTGCTTTGGTTCAAACACGGCCCCGGCGTCTTCAGTAACCGCAGGCGTCGTGGCCGTTATGAATAGGCCTGGAGATTGAGGCAGGAAGGGCGCAGCGATTAACCAAAGAAGCGCCATGAGCCAAAGCGTGTGACGGGTAGCCGGTCTACAGGGAAGCCACTTCGTCGCCGCCCATACAATCAAGACAAGGGGGATGGCCGCCAGGGCGTGCTGCCAAAGCAGCGTCATTGGAATGTTCACCCAAGTCCCCATCCAAACCCACTCCACAATGGTTGTGCGTTCCCTTCGAAGTCGATGGGCGTAACGACACGCCGAGTGTTGTACACGCCAACAACAAAGGTAATGCACCGGTCAAACGCCCGATGACATTGGTGTTACATTACTCGCCCTCAGCGAGGCTCTTGATTCTTCGTATCCGCTTCGCTATCTAGCCGGTCGATAAGCTGATGCAGTTCGTCGATTTCGTCCGTCGTAAACTGCTCCATGCGCACCAACTGCAGCACCAGCGGACCGGCGGCTCCGTCGTACAACTGCGCCACAAGCGTCTTCAATCGCGACCGCGTGACCCGGTCTCGTGTGAGACGGGCGCGATAGACGAATGCAAATTCAGACTTGTCGCTGCGTACGAAGCTCTTGGCCTCCAGACGCGTTAGCAACGTCTGCACCGTCGTGTAGGCCTGATTACGCCCCTGATCGTGAAGCGCCTGCAACACATCGCGAACCGTTGACGCACCCCGCTCCCAAAGCACCTTGAGCACCTCAAGTTCGGCGTCGCCAAGTTCGTATTGTTTGTCTGCCATGGATTATTCCCAACCGATCGGTCCGCAATCTACTACGACCGTCGTAGAAAGTCTACTACATTTGTCGGAGAAAGACAAGGCGCAACCCAACGTTTCGCGCCCACGCGACAACATCGTACAAAGCGGAGACTCCGCCTGCGACAACCGCGATTCTTGTGTGGCACCCGACCCCAGCCGCGAAGTTTGCGGGGCTGTAGCATTCCCGCCACGATGTCGGTGCGGCACCCGCTTCCAGTTGCGATGTTCGTGAAGCACCGGCTTCCAGTTGCGATTCCTGTGTGGCACCGGCTTCCAGTTGCGATTCTTGTGTGGCACCGGCTTCCAGCCGGTGATCCATCAATTCTTCATCCCTATCCCCGCCCCCGCGAATCCGACCGTGCGTGAATCTTTTCGCGCACCCCGCTTGAGCAAATCACTTCCCGCCGTCGCGCCACACAGCCCTCAGTTCAGCACCCCGCTACGACCGCGTAGAGCCCATGCCAATCTCGTAAAGGGCTTCGACCGTCTTCCAGTTTCGCGTCGTCGTGGGCATCTTGAGTCGGCGCTCGAAGAAGGTGTTATTGAGCTTCGTTCTTGCGCACCCGTTAGGGTAGTGCAAATAGATATGCGTGGTGCCGACGATGAATTCATCGTCGCGCGTCTCGACGTCATCAAGCCCGGACAGCAACGATGCCGACGGACGCGCCGCCAGAAACATCAGGCTGACCTTCGTCGGGTCCTTCTTTGCCTGTACCGAAAAGGGATTGCCCTCGATGAGGCGCCCGAAGTCGTTGGGTGTCCGAACCAGTACGGCTACATCGTGACCGAACTGATCTTCAATCAGTCGTTCGATCGACTCCGCAACCTTGGATGCGCTGCGTATCTTGCAGTCGAATACAACATTTCCGCTTTGCACGTAGGAAGCAACGTTGGCCATGTCGAGCGACTCATACGCGGTTCGGAGATCAGCCATGCGGATCTTTCGATGACCGCCGACGTTGATCCCACGAAGCAAAGATATGTACGTTGGCATCTCAAGAAGCTCCGTTTGTGAAAGGGATGAAGGGACCTAGGGCGGTAGAGTCTGGCGTTCGTGCGTGGTCTTGCACTCATCGACCTTCTTGTGTGGCACCAGCTTCCAGCCGGTGATCCATTAACTCTTCGCCGCACCGACCGGTGCGCAAATCTGCCGCCGCGTGCATCCTTGCTCGCGCCCACAATCACGGACAGTTCGTCCGGCATGTTTTCATTACGCGCTCACCCACAGTCACCAACTCCCTCAATCGACTACCGACGAAAGCCTACTCCAAACCATGAACCAGCCGCACGAAGTGTTTGCCGCGTTCCACGAAATTGGCATACCGATCGAAGCTCGGCGCGCCCGAGGAAAACAACACCACATCACCCGGCCGCGCACGTTCGCGCGCAAGAACCACAGCCTCTTCAAGCCCCTCCGCCTCTGTCACCACGCACGCGGTATCGTATACCAACGCTCCCGACATAGCCCGCGCAACGTCCGGACCGGATTCACCAATACAGATCACCTCTCGACAAGATTTCAATAATGATGCACCCAGGGCATCGAGCGGTACATTCTTTCGCTGGCCGCCCACAATGGCCACAATCGGTCGATCGAGCGAGGACAAGGAGGTGAGCACGGCCGAGGGAGACGTGGACTTGGCGTCATCGTAATACGATACGCCGTCCAGCATGCGGACAAGTTCGAGGCGATGGGGTAACCCGCGAAACGTCGACAGCGCCCGGCGGACTGCGTCCAGCCGCAGGCCGAGTTGTGCGCACACCGTCAGGACACACGCCGCGTTCTGCTGATGGTGAACACCGGGAATACATAACTCGATCGGTTCGTCGACCGACGCGACCGCGATGCGCTTCACCGTCGTTTCCACGAGACGTTGAGTGACAAGGCGCTCAGCCTCCTCGTCAAGCGGACCGGCGATCAACCGTTCCGTCGTGGCTGGCTGACCGAGTATGTTGATCTTGGTTTGGACGTATTCGGCGTAGCTGTTGTAGCGATCAAGATGGTGCGGGGACAGGTTGGTGATCATCGCGATGCGCGGTCGCCAGTCAATGCGCGGCAGGTCTTCAAGCTGCGCGTTGGATATCTCAAGAACAACCACGTCGTCGGGGCCGATGTGGCTAAGATCGGGCAGAAGGGATCGACCGATGTTGCCGCCGAGGTGAACGTCGCGATAGCCAGCGTCCTCCACACACGGATCGTTGCGATAGGTTTCGAGCACATGGGCGAGCATCGCACACGTCGTGCTCTTGCCATACGTCCCCGTAACCGCAACGACCCCGCCGCGACATCGCCCCAGCAGCAGGTTCATTTCGGTGGTCCAGGGAATGTCCCTTTGGCAGAGTTCCCCAAAAAACTCCGACCGGTCTTTGTTGACAGCCGGGTTCACTACAGCCAGCTCGATACCGTCCAGATCGGCAGGATCATGTCCGCCCAGACGGAGCGTCACCGATGGGTCGTTCAGCGCCGCGATGGATTCCGCAAGCGACGCCTCGTCCGCCTGATCTGTGATCGTGACCCGGGCACCCTCGTCGACCAACCATTTGGTGACACCAAGCCCACCGCCGAACCGGCCCAGCCCGATGACGAGCACGCGCCGGCCGGCGAGCGCACCCGAGGAAACGTCTCCGAGATCGATTGGCTGTGGTGTGAAATCAGACAAAGTAGTTCGCCGCAGTTTGCTCGCCCCGCCAGCGCGACTATCGTGGCCCATCCACCCTGCCGGTGCGTGAGAGGCCAATGCGTCGCCAAACCGGCAACGTAAGTCGCCGCTCAACTGCAAATTGTAAATGCCAAGAACAGCAGTACAACCCGACCGGCCACCGGGACGCGCCGTGCCGGTCTCGCCTCTGAAGACTGGTCGAACACAGTATATCAGCAGCCTAGTTGAACATGTGTCGCACAAGCTTCCAGCCGGTGATCCATTGACGCTCTCGCCTTGTTGTGCCGGGTCAGACCACGTCGGCGCCGCCTCTTACTAGAAGACCAGCCATGTCGGACAGCCTGTTAGATGTTGACAGGCCTCTTGGCGCGCGCGTATAACTCTCCGACCGTGCCGCGTATCACGGACGGCGCATTGCGTCCGCACACGCGTACTCGAAGACTGGCTTCACGACCCAGGCAGCACCCCGTACGTCCGTTCTGTGCGGCCGCTGTGTAAACACGCCCAGAAAACTCGGAGTCACCAACCGATGACAGCAAATGTGTGCGTTCGATTCGTATTCGGGGGAAGTCGCCGTTTTGCGGCCCTCTTGGCCTCGCTGTCGCTGAGCCTCGTCGTCGGCTGCCCGTCAATGCCCGTTACCGGCGGTGGCGATCCAGTGGACACGCCTCCGGATGGTGGCGGTGGAACCACGGTCATCACCGGTCGCATTACCAACGTCTCAAGCACCATCGGCCTGTCCGCGTTGGATCCTGCGATTTCAATCACCTACGAAACCACGGGCTCGCCCACGTCGATTACGGGTTTCTTGGTCCCAGTGGCCGACGCCAGCCCAGGAGCCGGCGTTATCGGCGATCGAACCATCGTTGCCGTCAATCTGCCACCCACCGGCCCCAACACCCGCTTCAGCTTCGACCCGACCATCTCCGGAGTGGGTTTCTTTCGGGTTGGGATCACGATGCTGGCCGACGGCACGCCGCTAGAGGTGGTAGGTACGGGTGTGATTCAGGTTCAGGGTCCGCCCGAGCCGTTCTTTATTCAGCCAACAATCGACGTGTTGCAGATCACGCCGAGCGAGTCGGTGTTCATCTCATTCGACGTCGGTGATCCGGACAGCTCATCTTCCGACATTCAGTGGCGTCTGTGTTACTTGAACGCCACCGAGCCGCGCGATGCGGCGCCCGATCAGCTTGGCACTGTTATTCTTGCCGGTTCGGGCAGTATCGGGTCGGCGACGCTCACCACGGAGGGGTTGGACCCGGGCGACTATACGTTGTGCCTGTCCGCCACCGACGTGGGCTCGTCCATCGCCTCGACCGTGATCAGCGGTCGGTCCGATCGTATCGTGACCATCTTCGGCCCGATCATCCGGGTTCCCGATGAAACGCTTGTTGTCCCGCCGACCATGACATTTAGCGCGCCGTCGTCGACCGGGGTCCAGCTGTTCGGCAGCGAGGCGTTCGCCCTGGCGTTCGCGGTTCAAGTCTCGGAACCCGGTGCTACCGCGACCATAGAATTGTTCTACGATGACGACGCCCTCATCGCGAACGGCTTTCGAGATATAATCGTGGAGAATCTCCCGGGTACTACCACCACGTTCCCCCTACCCACCGATCTTCCCGAGGGCGTGTGGTTCATCGGGGCAACGGTTCGAACCATCGGCGGCAGCAGCATCCCGGTGACCGTGTACGCCTCAGGGACGGTAGAAATCGTGCGCACCGCAACGGTTACGGTCACGTCGCCCAACAGTTCGCTTCCCGTCGCTCCGGGATCAACTGTGGCCATCGATTGGACCACCAACGTGCCGCCGGATGACGCCGTCACCGTCGATGTCTTCGCACGACGCCAGGGCAGCACCACTACGACTGACGTGTCGATTCTTTCGGGCGCGCCGGTCACGGTGAAGTTTGCGTCGTTCGTGACCGATGCGTCGGGGCAGTTTGAAATCATCGTTCGCGTCAACCTGCGCGACGGTACATTGATTCAAGACGCCGCCCCGCAACTCGTACGCGTGTCGTCGCTCCCGCCGATCGTCTGGCTCGGCTCGCTCACCGGCGCCAACCCGTCGTTCGAAGGTGCTGTGTTTGGTGGCGTAAACTTTGAAGACAACGCGGGGACAGCGTTCAGCTCGGCAGGCGACCTGAACAGCGATGGACTCGACGACTTCGTCGTTGGCTCGCGGTTTGGCAAGCCATTCTTCCTCAATCCGTCCGGCATCGGTCCGGGCGAAGCGTATGTCATCTACGGAGCGGCCGGTGCGACCAAGGTAGCGGGTGAATTCAACCTGAACTCGGTCGGATCAACCATACTACGTGGTGTCACGCTCACCGGAATCAGGACCGTCAACAACTCGGACAATACGGATGGTCTCGCAACGATCGCACAGATTCCCGACGTCGATTTCGATGGTGTCGACGAACTCGCTTTTGGGTTTCCGCACGCCGACTCAAGTGCGCTCTCCGCGTCGGTGAATACGCCTGACATTGGACCCTTGGAGCAAGCGGGGCAGTTCTTGGCTGGCGGCGTCGTTGTGCTTAGCAGTTTCAACACGGCTTTGGCGTTTCCCGACTTCTCCGTCCCCGTAATAAATCTCGACGTGGTGGGTCGGCAGTTTTCCGATGTCACCTTGGAGCCGAACGATATCAACCAGGCCGTGGCCGATCAGTTCGCGGTCCAACCTCCGGATGCGACCACCGACCCACCGACCCCCGCCCTCTGTGCGGCCGGTACGGACAGCGTAAACGATACGATCATCGGGCCATCGCTCGGTTTCATCTCGCCCCTGGCGCCGCCGCTTTGGTCCAACCTTGGGTTTACCGTCGAGACCGGCACGCCCGCCGACGGTGTCTGCGCCACAACGTTTAACCTAGCCAACTGTCCGGATCGCAACTCACCGCTATTCAGCCCCTTACTAAGCGGCAACACATTGGAATTCGGCCTTGAGGGTGGTTCGGGGTTCTATCCCATCGCCGCATTTCCGCTGGAACCCTTCGGCGCTCGCATCCTGGGAATCAACGTGGGCGACCGATTCGGTAGCTCCATAAGTACCAGTAACTCTCGCGGCGACGACGGTCCCGGCGAACTTCTGATTAGTGCCCCAAAACGTCGCGCCTTCGCGTTTCTGGTTCCCGGTGTGGACACCGACATCGACAGCGCCGGCGTGGCGTACTTGGCGAACAACCGCAACCTCTGGGAGCCGGATTTCTTCTCCGGTAACGGCTCGCCGCCACCAACGCCCCACCAGTACATGATGGGATTTGTCAGCCACTGCAGCGCCGATCGCGACACCCCACTCGGTGCGCTACGGATCACCGGCTCCAGTCAGGACAACATCGAGCATGTGCTGGGGCTCGATGACTTCAACGGTGATGGGCTCAACGACTTCGCCGTCGGAGCGCCCAGTGCAGCCAGCAGTCGCGGACGCGTATACATCGCCTACCGTCGCGGCGTCGCGCTTGAGGGAAGTTTCGTTCTTGGAAAACTCGAACTAGCGCCCGACGATTCCAGCCGGCTGGACGGCATGTTGTTGACCAGTAGCGGCGGATTCGACGCCTTAGGTTCAAGCTTGGTGACCGGGGTGGATTTCAACGGCGACGGCATTAACGACTTGGTCATCGGTAGTCCCAACGCATCCGGTGGTGTCGGCGAAATTATTGTTGTGTTCGGCAACTCCGGCTTGGTCACGCCCAAGGGTGGTACGTCGGTCCAGGACTTGCTCAGCAGTCGGCGCACCGCGGACGGCCGCCCGGTGGCCGCGAGAATCACCGGAAACGCCCTGGATCCGACCGGGCGGTTCGGGTTCAACATCACCAACGCGGGCGATATCGACGGTGACGGAACGAACGATCTCCTGGTGGCCGCACCGAACGCCTCACCGCGTTTCGATCCCGACCCACTTGATATCAACGACGAACTGACCGAGCCCGGACTGGACCTCGACTTCGACGGTATCCAAGACGAGCCCTCACTCATTTCCAGTCTGCCCACAGCCTGTGTCGGCCTTAACGGTCAACTCGAAAACGCCGGTTTGGTCTATGTGATTTTCGGCAAGAACCGCCTCGATCAAATTCGCGTGTGCAGCACCTCGGGCAAGACGTGTTCGATCGATGACGATTGCACTACGACCGAAACATGCTCAGGTGCGGACAGCACAATCAGTATCGACCAGCTCGGAAGCAACCAGCTTCGAGGCATGATGGTGGTCGGCAAGTGCGCGGGTGATCGGCTCGGTGGCGGCGACGCAGGCAGCACCACCGAAGGCGGGATTTCCACCAAAGCCGGGCGCGGGCGCTCCAACGGGCTCGCTACCGCCGGAGACGTTGACGGCGACGGCCGCGCGGACATACTCCTCGGATCGGTCTTGGCTGATCCAAGGCGCGATTCGAACACCGGCGTCGGAGTCCAAAACGGCGGCGAAGCCTATCTGATTTACGGATCCGTCGTGCCCTAGCATCCAGTGAGCCTATGGAAAAAGTGTGGCACCGGCTTCCAGCCGGTGATCCATTAGAACCTTTGCGAGAAGCTTCTTACCGAGCCGCGCCCGTAACGGAGCGGACGTTTGAAATCCGCTTATGACAGCTCAAGAAACGCTTCCTTACGGTCGCGGCTCGGTTCGTCGTGAACCTTCTCGAGCGTCTTCTTACTGACGCTCATTGCGTCGAGGAGCCACGGTCACGCACCTTGTTTCGATCCGAAAACCACGCCGAATCCACCGTCATTCGTCCGTATGAGCTTCGCAAGTCACAGCTTCGCCGATAATCATTCACACGTCGGGCTGCGGACCCGCAAAGGCGTTCGATCGGTTGACAGACACTTGCAAACGGCGATACGATTGCTGGTGGGATAGGAACGAATCCGCAAGGCGGCCTTGCCGACGAGCGGCCGTATGGCTGCGCTGAGACCGGCCGGGCCGGGCGTACGGCGGGCCACGGGCCTTGTCGTCTTGCGCGGCGCAGCCACGTCGAACGGTCGTCGTGCGCTGCGGTTCGCGACCGGGTGCTACGGCGTCCAAGCCGCGAGCGACGTGAAGAATTAAGCCCGCCTTGGCGCAAACAGATGACCTGCGCTATGTACTTGGGGAACCCTCAAGACTTCATAAGATCGAAAACGCGGTTGTTGCGGCGCCGGGTGCCGTAATCACCAGCAAGGTTCAACGGGAGTGGCCAACCTATGAGACGCCGTCAAGAACACAATCAACAGCTTCGCTCCGTCGCCAACGCTTGGCTTGCCGCCGTGGTCGGTGGCCTACTGATCATGGCGCCACAGCTCATGGCGGGCGAACGACAGTTTCTGGTGATCTTGGCTACTTCACCCAAGCAATACCCGGGTCCCGATCGCGGTAGCGATGCGAACCCGTTGGGGCAGCCGAACGGCGGCTTGATCAATCCACAGGCCATCTTCAACCAATACTTCGACACCACAAACCCGGCCATCAATTCGTTCGCCGAATATTGGGACGAGGTCAGCTATGGCGACGTCAAGATTTCGGGTGACGCCGTCGGATGGATCGAACTTCCCTGGGCCATTCAACCTCCGCTCATCGATGCAGCACGCGACGGCGCCGGAACCGGACCGCCGGTAGGCGACAACCTGGCCGACCCGACGCTTCGGAACTCACCGTCCAATTTCTTCGATCTCAATCAGACGGGTCTCTATGAATATGGCGAGGGCGAACGGTTTCTAGGAAGCCTCGCTCAATCCATTATCGACAAGGACGGTAACCCCGGAACCAACGATAACGGTCCCTTTGTTCCCGGGTCGGGTAGCAGCCACCTTACCAGCACGGGGCTACCCGTCTGGAAGCCGGGCGAGCGATTCGTGGACATGGACGGCGACGGTCGCTGGGATGGACTCGACGAAACGAACAACACGATGGATTGGAATGGTGACGGACGTCCCGACAACCGCATGCCCTGGATCGACCTGAACAACAACGGAGCGCCCGACAACCCGGCCAACTGTGTTGTGTATCCGGATTCGGACAACGACGGCAACCCAGACTGCTGTCCCGATGGACCTGGCACGCAGGGCTGCGAGGCCTTTCCGGACCCCGGTTCCTGCCCTCCGGGTAAATGGACCGGGCCTAGCGGGGACATCAACGACTGCAACGGCAACCTGATTCCCGATTCGTGCGACGTCAACTGCTTCTCGGCTGAGTGCCGCGCGACGGGGTGGCGTGAGATTCCGGGTAACGCTTCGCTGTGCGGCGATAGTGAAGATCGCCTGCCGATCGTGGAAGGCGCGGGGGGATTTTGCGACGGCGTAACGCCCGACGGTATTCCCGATGAATGTCAATTTGATGAAGCCGACGGAACGACGTGCATCGAATCTGAGGTAACTGATCCCGACGATCCCTGCAACGGCAAGACAGTTTGTCGGGCCTTCTTGTTCCCGCTCGCAGACGCGCAACTTGTCGACCGATGCGAGTACGACGATTCCAACAACAGCTCGTCGCTCGATATGGTCGAACCGTTCGAGAACTTCCTCCGCCGCTGGAATCCGGACGTGTTCGATATCGAAGCCGCGTCGCCCAACCGCGAGGATGTACGTGCGCATTGGATCAAGGTCTATGACCCCGCTAGCCCTGTGGCAGATCTCGTACAGCTCAACCCCGATGGGCGGTCGTTCTCCTATGGCGACGATGCGTATATCCGCAACAACTACCCGGGACGAGGACGATTCTGCGACAAGGGCAGGGCGTCGTGCAAGGTCGATGCCGATTGTCCGCCGGGAAGTACCTGCATCGATGGCGTCGAGGAGTTGGTCAAAGAGGCCGGCACGCGAGCCGTCTATGGTCAGCACGACCCGCGTGAACTGCTGACGGAATGCATCTGTTGGGATTCCACCAATTGCCCGACCGGGTTGCTCGCCGATGGAACATGCCCCTGCCCGACGGACCTGGTCGCGGGAGCATGCCCATGTTCTTCGGTGCGACTACCCGACGGATCCATGCTCGAAAACGCATGCGTCGCCGGGTTCCATGTTGAGTTCAACCCGCCGGACTCCTGGACGAATGCTACCGCCCCGAACGCTCCCGGCGGTACGACGTTGTTCACTACGAAAATGCGCTCCCGGCCCTCTCTTGGTGGTAGCAGCGGCCGGCTGGATACTCGTACACCGTTGCCCGGAAGCTCCATCCAAGCTGGCGATGATGATTGGTACGAAGATGCATGGCGCGATCGATACAACGCCCTCGCGTGTTTCAATCCTGAATTTTTCTCAGTAGATTCCGACCCGACAACACCGTTGTTCATCCCGTGCAAATGCGAAAACGAAAACTTCGATCCCTCCCTGACAGCGGACGAGAACAACCCCAGAACAATAGCGTGTGAGGCGCCGCCTTGGCCAGCCGATGATCGGATCGAACCGTATGAACCCTTTCCCGACGTAGACACCGGCACCTACGATCCATTGGTCAACCGGCGCTTCTTCCAGGCCAACGCCGGCGGACGTAACGGCGACGGGACCGGATGGATTGGCTGCGATACCGGCCTCGACGCCGGGATTGCCTTCGAGCTCGGCCAACTGAACAACGGGTTTGAACAACTCTGCGACGCACGGATTCTTCCCGAAGAAGTCAACGGCGCCAGCAGCGCGGGCATCTTCTACGATGGCTGGGTCGAACACGATGACTTGCCTTCGTCGAAATACCATCGTGCGGGCGATCAGCGTCTCGGCGAAGTGACGTCACCAAGCACGCAAGACATCTGGGGGCAGGATCGCGGTATCGGTGTACCGTCCGGCTCCGGACCGGATTTCATCCTTCGAGCCGCCGGACCCTACGCCACGGACATTCACGGCAACAACGGACGCGACGCCGGCAACCTTCTTACTATGGAACTGTTGACCTGGCGAACCGAGCCGCCATTCAATAACGGGTTTGCGTGGGAAACGGACCTTGAAGAATACGGCATTTCCCGATCGCACCCTTACGCCGGAATGTTTCCCGGCGCCAACATGGGCTTCCGCGACTACAACTTGGATGGGCTCGTCGATCAGGGTGAGTGTCGTCACCCGGGGTCGGAGAATTACCAGGCTGACTCGGTTGTCGGCTCGCCGAACAATGGTGTGGATTCGTTCTACCCCTTCAATCGGGATCGGTTAATAGAGGATTGCATTGAGGTCATTGACCGTAAGATCGACTTCGATGATTTCGTTGATCCCGTCACGATGGCGCGACTGACGTGCGGGAGCCGAGGCGGAGCGTTGGGTAGTTTCGTCCCTCCTCAGTTCCTTGACCCCGACAGTCCTATTGAAGACAACATAATCTTCGCGGATGGCGTCCTCTCCGGTATCGTCTTGCTACCCGCAGGGGGGCACGCGCCGGGTGATTTCAATCGCGCGCCGGGCTATATTCCCATTCACAATGAGGATAACGACAACCCAGATAAGGTGTTACCGAATTCGGCGGGCCGAACTAGCTGGAATTTGTTCTTTCAGAATCTGTTGATCAGCCTCGGGGCGCCGGCGGAAGGTCGTTCGATACCGACTGGCGGGTTTCAAACGGCATTCGCGGCCCATGAATACCTCCATACATGGGAAGGGTTTCCCGATCTGTACGACTACGATGTGTATGCTCCCGTTCCGAAACCCCAAGAGAACTGCCCGATCGGTGCGTGGGGAATCATGGCCAATGGTGGGCTCGTTCACCCCGTGCCGATTCTCAAGGAAGAATCTTGCACGGAATGGATTAAGCCTGTTGATCTGACAACCGTTCTGACGCCAGGCGTCCCCAAGACTTTGACGCTTCCGCCGGCTGAGTTCGTGCGCGACGACAGCTATTTCTTTCTCGAAAACGAGGAGCGCCCAGGCGAGCGATACTATTTCTGGTCCGCCGGAAGTGGATTTGATTTGCGTATGCCCGGCGCCGGCATGTTGATCATGCACACCAATCTGGACGACGCGAACCCAGAAGCCCTGCCGACCCAGCAGACTTCCGCACCGTTCCAATACGAAATCATCGAAGCCGATGGTTTGGACGAGCTGTTCAGTTGTCGAGAATCCACGGACAACAGCGTGGACGATCGCGGCGACACCGGCGATGTGTGGCCTGGAAGTTCAGGCGCTTTCAGGTTCAGCTTCGATACCCTCCCCGCCGCACGGTGGGACACACAAAACCGTTGGACGGGCATCGACATTACCGATATCACGCCGGATGGTTTCGGGTCTATCGCCTTAAGAATCAGTTGGGTTCCGACCAACATTCCTAGCTTGCAGTTTCTCAACCCGCCCAACAGCGAATCGGTAAACAGCAACTTCCAGGTGAACTTCCGAGCGACGGACGTGTTCGGTGGTACGACGATTGGCTTGTATTACGCCAAGGACGAAAAACGTTGCATCGGCGTATCGGGAGCGGGTGCGCTCTGCTCCAAGGCAGACGACTGCCCAGCCGATACGCATTGCGACCCTGTACCCTCGTTCAATAACCTGATCGGTACCACGCAAAAAACTACGCCGGGAACCGGCGAGTTGAGCATGTCGTGGGATGTGTCCTCTGTGGCTGACGGTCGCTACGTACTCTTCGCCGCGCTCACACCCGGTGCAGGCGCCGACGGCTTCGAGCGAAGCTTTACCACACCGCGCGGCGGGCGAAACAACGTCGGCAACGGATCACTCGCAGTAATTTCGGTGAACGTGGCCAACGTGGCTCGGTCCGAAGCGTGGATCGTCGAACTTGTCGACGCCACCAACCAACTATGGCGCGTCAACAGCACGCTGACCCAACCGGTGCTCGACGTAAACAACCCCAATCCCAGTCTCTACCCGCAAGCGACGACGGGCACGCTGCACAAGTCCATCAACGAAGAAGTTCAGTTTACCATCACCCAAGGCACCACGCCCTTCATCGTGGGCGATAGCTTCTCATTCGTGACCACCGGCGTCACCGCAGCAAGCCAAGCGGTGACCATCGAAAACGGCGAGGTTACGTTAAACCCGGTGGCCGACTTCACGCTCACGCCGTCCAGCGGCGATCCGCCCTTGGACGTGAGCTTCGACGCACGGAGTTCTTTCGACCCCAACGGCGCTCCGTTGGACTTCACATGGGACTTTGGCGACGGCACGCCTGGCGCGGCTGGTCCCGTTGTCGCGCACCGCTTCGAACAGCCCGGCTTGTTCACGATCGTGCTCCGGGCGACCAATCCGAGCAACGGGCGTTTCGGCGAGTTCTCACGCAATGTGTCGGTGACGAATAATTCGCCGCGCGCCGCCTTTACCGTATCCCGCGGAAGTGGCCTCGCACCGCTGGAGATTTCCTTCGACGCCGGACAGTCGACCGACGGCGAAACGCCGGCGTCGGACTTGATCTACCGTTGGGATTTCGGAGACGGTCGCACCGCCAACGACGCCTTGGCGCCCGGGATCGCATTCCAAACAACAACACATACCTATACGGCCGACGCCAGCGGCACGCCGTGTACCCGGACGAATCCGTGCGAATTCCTGGCCACGTTGACCGTGGAAGACACGGGCGGCGCCAAGGATACGGCCACCAGAAGCATTCGCGTCGGCAACTCCGACCCGGTGGCTGTCGTGTCCAGTACGCGACTGCAAGGCAGCATACCGTTTGAGGTCGTGTTCAACGCGATCAATTCGTTCGATCCGGACGGCGACACGCTTACTGTCGATTGGAATTGGGGTGATGGCCAGACGTCGCTCGGTCTACCGCTTACCGGCGAGGCCGGTGCGACGGACGGGTCCGTTCGCCACACGTACAATGCCGCCAACGTCTACTCCGTGACCGCCACGGTGCGTGATACGTTCAATGGTGAGGCTGTCTTCGGTCCGGTGACTGTTACGGTTAGCGAAGCGGCCGCCGGCTCTTCAGATCCGCGAGCGCGGTTCAATCGATGCACGGCGTTGCCCTGCCTGACCAACGACCGCGACGTACCAATTCTCGGCGAGCTGTTCTTCGTCGACGCCACCGACTCGCGCGACCAGCCACCGAGCGGCACCATCAGCGCCTACACCTGGGAGTGGGGCGACGGATCGGCCAACGATTCGGGTAAGACCGCTTCGCATACATACCCCACGGCCGGAACGTTCACCATTCGGTTGACCGTCTTCGACAACGAAACGCCGCGCAACTCCGGCAGTCGACAGGCCACGGTGATTGTGGCTGATACCGGCGGCAACGACCCCGGAGATAATCCAGACAATCTTCCGCCGGTGCCCGTTTTCGTCGTAGACCCGTCTTCGGGTTTTGCCGGAAGCACGAGTACCCTGTTTGCATTCAACGCCCGTGCGTCGGTCGACCCGGACGGCGATGAAGCTGCACTGCGATTCGATTGGATGTTCGGCGACGGCGCTACGGCCATCAACGCCGGACCGGAAGTTAGCCATCGCTATGCGACCGCCAAGTCGGACGGTTATGTGGTTCGCCTCACGGTTCGCGACGAAGCTAATGCGTCACGCAGCACGACGCGGACGGTCATCGTCCTGGACAGTGCGGGCAATCGCGCGCCTAACGCGTTCATTGGCAGCGGTCCCCGCGCGGGGACCGCGCCGTTCAGTCCATCCCTCAACGCCACCAACTCGTTCGATCTGGACGGTGATGAGCTGGCGTATCGATGGGCGATCACACGTGACGGTCAGCCGTTCGACGAAGTCTTCGGCGAGACCATTGCGCCGACGTTCGATCTGCCGGGTACCTACCAGGTCGAAGTTTGGGTGAGCGACGGACAAGGTGGCGAAGGCCACGCCGGGCCGGTGACCATTGTGGTCACAGCCCGTGGTCCCGTCCTCGTCGATCCCGGCGCTGGTCAGGACGTGCCCGACAACAGCTTGGGCGATATCCGGGACAGCGCCGACCAGCGTCCCTCGAGCCTTTGCGGTCTCGGAATGTCCATGACCGTGTTCGCATCGCTCATGGGATTGGTTTCGATGATGATTTCCCGTCGCCGACGACGGGTCTAATTCCGGCCGTGTGACGAATACGTGACCTGGCTGAGACGCTGGGTTGGGTGGCCCAGGTGTTTCGTAGCGGTCCGCAATGCGGTTCCGCTATACGCAGCGAAATAACAGCCCCGGTCGTTTCCTTGGGGAATCGGCTGGGGTTTCTTTTCGCGCAGCCCAATCCCTGTATAATCCGCGCAATGCCCGGTTCCCCGCACATCCTACGAAACGACGTGTGCCCGCTGCTGGCCTGTCTGGCGGCGGTGGCGGCTATGCCCTTTGTGTCCGTGCGTGCGCGCAGTACGCACTCGCGCACCGGATGGCCGATCCGTCGATACACCACGCCCATGTTGTCGGTATCCACGTCCAGCAGTGCCGGCAGTGCACGGACGCGCCGTCAGGTGTCTGGCGATGGCGACGCTTCGCCGGTACGGCCCTTTCCGTTCGTCGCCGACCTGGCTGCCTTCGTCCGACTGAACCAGCTCGTCGCCGCACGTCTCGGTGGGTTGTACGGTCCGTAGATTCGCCGATCGATTCGCACCGGTCCGGACGACTACGATACTGCATTTACAATACCAAGCAACTGATCGAAAACACTGAGGTTACACCATGTCCATTGTTGACACCGTTTCATCCATGTACGGAAGGGCCAAGCGCCTCCCAAGGAAGCTGTTCGGTTCGCGGAACGATCGACTGCTGAAGGTATACCGTCGACAGATCGGCGCCATCGGCGAGCACGAGGATCGACTGCGCGGGGACTACGACGAACGTTTCGAACGCCGCCTGTCGGAAGACAAAGTCGGCGATCTTCCGCCCGAAGAGCAAGACGCGCGCCGGCAAGCGATCGGCTTGGAATTGTCGCAGGACCTCTTGGAGCATAGCGCCCGACTGCGAGAGCAGGCGCACGAAGCGATGGCGCCGCTCAACGAATGGTGGGATTCACTCACCCCAGCTCTTCGCGTCGACGAGTACTATCGAATCGACTACCGAAAGCGCAACCGCGCCGTAATCGACACGCTCGACAAGGAAGGTCTGTTCGGCGAAGCGTTTGCCGTCCTGCGAGAAGCGTCCCGTCGCGCGCAGAATCACCGCCACTTCGATTGCCAACTCATCGGCGGACGCGTGTTGTTCGAGGGCACGATCGCCGAGATGAAGACCGGCGAGGGCAAGACTATCGTCTGTCACCTCGCGGCGTTTGTGAACTACCTCTGCGGTCGGAAAATTCACGTCATCACGGTCAATGACTACCTCGTGCGCCGCGACGCGGAGTTCGCCGTGCCGATCTTTGCTTTGGTCGGAATCAGCGTGGGCTATATTCAGTCTCAGGTCGACCCGGGCGGGCGCGAGGGCATCCGCCACGCCGCGTACGGCTGCGATATTACGTTTGGCACCAATGCCGAATTCGGGTTCGACTACTTGCGCGACAATATGAAGACCCAGCTCGAAGAGCAGGTTCAAGGCCCGTTGAACTACGTCATCGTCGACGAGGTTGATTCGATCTTGATCGACGAAGCCCGTACGCCGTTGATCATATCCGGTCCGGCGCGTGATGATGTGACCCGGTACCCGCGCGCGAACAAAGTGGCGGAGGAACTGGCGCGGAAACAAGCCGTCTGGGATCGCAAGGTGAAACCCACCGTGGCCCGATACGACGGCGACGCCAAGAATATTCCCAAGCTCGACGACGCCATGAAAATTCTTGGCTACCGCGAGTCCGCGTCAGCGCAACCCGCCACAAACGACCCGTCGACGGGTGACGATGAGCACGACGGCGACGACGAGACAGCCGCAACGCTCGGGGCTGACTTTCTCACCGACGATCAGGTGGAAGCCGTACAAATCTTCGAGAACGACATCCTCAAGATGCCATCGTCCGAGCAATACCGTCGCTTCTACATCGTGCAGACCGAACGCCGGCAGGTTGGATTGACGCACGAGGGTGTGTCAATCGCCCAGGATCTTCTCGATATGGGAAGCCTCTACGCCGGCGCCAACATGGAATGGCCTCATCTAATCGAAAACGCCATCCGAGCACACAAGGTCTACAGTCGCGACAAGGATTATGTCGTCCAAGACGGGCAGATTATTATCGTCGATCCCTTCACCGGCCGTCTAATGCACGGCCGCCAATGGTCGGACGGTCTCCACCAGGCCATCGAAGCCAAAGAGCACGTCAGGGTCAAGGAAGAAACGCAAACGCTGGCGACGATCACCATCCAAAACTTCATCAAGCTCTATTCGCTCAAGGCGGGCATGACCGGTACGGCTATGACCGAGGCGAATGAGTTCGACAAAATCTACAAGCTGGACGTTGTCGAAATCCCCACCAACCGGCCGATCAACCGCGTCGACCACAACGATACGATGTATCGCGACACGGACCAGAAATACGAAGCCATCGTCGAGGAAGTCCATGGGATTCATCGCCGCGGGCGCATGGCGGACCCGTTTCTGCTTGCCGACATTTTCAAAGCGTTGAAACCCATCTGCGCCAAACAGGGTCAAGATACCAGCCGTATCGACGAAGCCCTTCGCCAATTCAACTCAGCCAATGTCGGCGACACCAAGGTCATCCAATTCATGCTGGAAGTGTTCGACGAATCCATGGGCGATCTGGCTAGGGGTCGACCCGTCCTCGTCGGTACGACCAGTGTCGAGAACTCCGAGAAGCTCTCCGCCCTGCTCACCAAGCGTTACGGTATCGATCACGAAGTGCTCAACGCCAAGAACCACTCGCGCGAAGCCGACATCGTCGCCAAGGCGGGGTTCACATCCTTCCCCTCGTCCGGCGGCGACAAGACGCCGCGCGGTCACGTCACCATCGCCACGAACATGGCCGGTCGCGGGACGGACATCAAACTCGGACCCGAAGTCGTCTTCCCAATCTGCAAGACGCCGGAGACCCTCCCCGATGGGGTCGAATCGAACAAACTCTATCCGGCTGGAATCACGAAGTGTTGTATACGCTGCGACGAGTACGACCCAGCCACCAACTGCGCCCACTGTTTCAAACCCAAGCTCGATCCGCGTTTTCCGGCGATGGGGCGCACGGTGTGTCCGCTCAACGTGCCATGTGGGTTGCACATCATCGGCACCGAGCGACACGAATCGAGACGTATCGACAATCAGTTGCGCGGTCGATCGGGTCGTCAAGGCGATCCGGGCTCGTCGCGGTTTTCGCTTTCCCTTGAGGACGACCTGCTCAAACTCTTCATGCCGGATTGGATGCTGAAGATGATGGACAAGCTCGGATTCTCTGAGGGAACCAGCCTGGAAGACAAGCGGCTGACGAAAGGAATCGAACGCGCCCAACGAAAGGTCGAGGAACGAAACTTCTCCATGCGTAAACATCTGCTCGAATGGGACGAGCCGATGGACTTTCAACGCAAGGAATTCTACGCCGCTCGGCAACGAATTTTGGAGGAGCGCGACCTCCCCGGATTGATCTTCGATGCGATGCAAAACGTCATCGAAACCACGCTGGATCAATTCCTCGGCGGTAACTACGTCCGCGGCTGCATCGCCCGATGGTGTCTCGCCAATCTGGACTTGCCCATCGAAGAAGAAGGCATCAACTGCGACGACTTGGAATCAGCTACGACGAGCATCCGAGGCAAAGCGATCGACGAAGCCCTCGACCAGGTTCGTACGTCCATAGGTGAGTACATCGACCCGGAAGAACCGCCCAACAAGTGGGACGTGGGCGGTCTGCTTCGATGGGTGACCCGACTCTACAAGGTGTCCATCACGCAAAACCAAATGCGCAAGATGGAACCCGACGAGATCGAGGAAACCCTCGTCGCCGCGGCGCAATCGCACTACGCTGCTTTGGATTTGGACGGCATCTCGATGTACCTCGATGCTCATTATCGCTACCGCGCTCTGGCGGAGTGGGCTCGAACCAAGTTCAGCATCGCCCTCGAAGATGAGGAAGTCATCGAGACACCGCAAAGCGACATCAGCAAGCTGCTCGATCAGCGCGTCCGAGACGCTTACGGTCTACGCGAGGTTACGTTCCCCGTTGAATGGTGCGTTCAACGTGCCCTGGGTTCTGAGACCACGGATCAAGCCGCCGCAGCCCAGAGCGTCGCCGAGTGGGCCAACCACAAGTACGACGCAGGCTGGACGTTGGAAGATGTGCAGGGCAAAGCCGTAGCGGACGTGAAGAGCGAACTGCTTTCGCTCAGCGAGAAGGCGTTCGACGGTGGACTTCAGAAAACCATCGACGACAACATTTCCGGCAAGGACGAAGAAGCTGCGGTCGAATGGGCCAAGTCGCGCTTTGGGTTCGCGTGGAATCAGCAGCGATTCGACGAGCACGACGGACCAATCGGCCATGCGCTGATGGACCAGGGACGCGAAATGCTGCGGTGGGAACTCACGCGACTCGAACAATACATCCTGCTCAGACTCTATGACCAAGCGTGGAAAGACCATCTGCTGGAGATGGACCACCTCAAAACGGCCGTTCAGCAACGCCCGCTCGGTGGCGATCAATCCCACCCGCAAAGTCAGTTCGCGATCGAGGGTCGCGACCTGTTCGCGCAGATGTGGGCCCGAATCGCAGCCCGCGTGACCGACATCATCTTCAAGGTCCAAGGCGGTGATGCGGGTGAATCCGGACCGGCGCCGGCCGGCGGCGCGCCCATGTCGTTAAGCCACGCGGATTCAACAGGTGGTGGATTCTCTTCTGCAGCGGCTGATCAACAGTCAGCCATGCGCGCCCAAGGCTCCGAAGCCAAGGTCGAGACGATTCGGCGCGAACAACCCAGGGTCAAGAGAAACGATCCGTGTCCCTGCGGTAGCGGCAAGAAATACAAACAATGTCACGGTCGCACCGGTTGACTCGGCTAGTCTCATGTTGAAAAGGTGTGGCACCGGCTTCCAGCCGGTGATCCATTAGCGACTCCGTGTATCGTTTCGCGATAAGGGAGCGTCGAATATGCAATGACACCGATCTGGCATTTTTATATCGACGTCGGCGGCACCTTTACCGACGTAGTCGCCCAGTCGCCGCAGGGAATCTGGCATACGCGCAAGGTCTTAAGCAGCGGTGTCGTTCGCGGTCTGATCGAAGCCGAATCGACGACGAACGAAATCCGCGACACCCGCCGCCTCAACGAACCCGATGGATTGTGGACCGGCTATCGCCTGACCGCACTCGGGCGCGACGGACAATCGATCGGCTCATCCCTCGTCCGAAGTTCCGGCGGCCCGCGCGGTCGCCTCATGTTAACCGAACCCATCAACGACTTCGTCCCCGGAGACACAGCGTACGAGTTGTCGTCCGGCGAAGATGCACCCATCCTGGCCATCCGAAACCTAATGGGCATCGGGCTCGATCAACCCATCGGTCCGGTCGAAGTGCGCTTGGGCACTACTCGCGCCACCAACGCCCTCTTGGAACGCAAGGGCGCGCGTGTCGCGCTGGTGACGACGACGGGCTTCGCCGACATTCTGCGTATCGGCTATCAGGATCGCCCCGACCTGTTCGGCCTGGCTATCAAGACGCGCGACGAGCTTGCCGAACGCGTCGTCGAAATCGATGAGCGCCTCACCGCCACCGGCGAAGTTCTGCGCCGTCCGGACGAATCCGCAGTCCGTCGTCAACTGCTGGCCATTCGCCACGACGGCATCGAATCGTTAGCCATTTGTCTACTGCACGCCCCCGTCAACGCCGACCACGAACAGGTCGTGTCGCGTGTCGCGCGTTCCGTCGGTTTCGCACATGTGTCCGTATCGTCCGACGTCGCGCGTATGCAAAAAATCGTACCGCGCGGCGATACCACCGTTGTCGACGCCTACCTCGCACCCGTCATTCTCGACTACGTATCTTCGTTGCGCGATGTTCTGACACACCGGCTGGAAGCCGGTGCCAGAGAAGAACAGAAAACCGGCGCCTCGCGGTCGCCGAGCGCCGTGACGCCGCGGCTGATGATGATGACCAGCAACGGCGGTCTGGTATCAGCCCGGCACGTTCGGGGGAAGGATACGATTCTCAGTGGTCCGGCCGGCGGCGTGATCGGTTGCGCTCACGTAGCGCGTCGCGCGGGTTTCGATCGGACGATCGGGTTCGATATGGGCGGTACGAGCACAGACGTGTGTCGCGTCGACGCCCCACCCGATTCGTTCGAGTACCTGTACGAGACGGTTCAGGCGGGTGTCAGGGTGATGACACCCATGTTGGCGGTCGAAACCGTGGCCGCCGGCGGTGGCAGCATCTGCGCCTTCGACGGTCAAATGCTCACCGTCGGACCGCACAGCGCGGGCGCCGATCCGGGACCGGCGTGTTACGGTCGCGGTGGACCGCTGACCGTCACCGACATGAATCTAGTCTTAGGACGTATAGTGCCCGACCAATTTCCGTTCCCGCTCGATCGCGACGTGGTACACCGACTGCTGGACGCGCTGACCGAGCGCATCAATGAGTCTTCAACGACGACAACGCCTGCGCTCGAAGTCGCAGACGGGTTCATCCGCATCGCCAACGCCAAGATGGCGGCTGCCATCCGGCGGATATCTCTCGCGAAAGGTGTGGACGTTCGCGATTACGTGCTCACCACATTCGGCGGCGCCGGAGCGCAACACGCGTGCGCCGTCGCGCGCCTACTGGGCATCAATAACGTCGTCTGCGATCCCATGGCCGGCGTGCTCAGCGCCGTCGGCATCGCCGTAGCCAACGTCCAACGCATTGCGCAATGCAGCGTCTCCATCATTTTCGATGGCCATATCGAAACGAACCTCGCGTCCGTATGGGCGTCGCTTGAAAAAGAAGTTCTCTCGGCCTTGCGCGGCGACGGTGTGGATGAGGCTGTGATGAAGGTGCCGGTTCGAACCGTGGACTTGTGTTACGTCGGCCAATCGACGCCGATCAGCGTGTCCGCCGATCCGCTCGCCGATGCGCCCGCGCGGTTCGAACAACAACACGAGCGTTTGTACGGGTATCGACACGACGGTCGGGCGATCGAAGTGCGTGCGGCCCGCGTTCAACTGTCCGACTCCGGCGGTGGGCGTGACATAGAACAGGTTGAATTTTATCGCTCGAAAGTTACGGCGCCTAACCGAACCACCGAGCTCGTGATCGACGGCCGGCGACACAGCGTGCCCCTTGTGATGCGCGACGAATTTACGGCTGGCCGCACCCTTTCCGGCCCGGCCGTGGTGATTGAACCGACAAGCACCATTATCGTCGAACCCGGGTGGACTGCGGTGGCGACGCCGGGCGGGGCTGTTATTCTCGAAGATCGCACCGTCGAAACGGACTCAGAGCGCGTATCCACAGCGGTTGACCCGATCCAACTCGAGTTGTTCAACCATCAGTTTTCCGCAGCCGCAGAGCAGATGGGCGTGACGTTGCGGCGAACGGCGCTCTCGGTCAACGTCAAAGACCGACTCGATTTTTCCTGCGCTATTTTCACACCAAGCGGCGACCTCGTGGTCAACGCCCCCCACATTCCCGTTCATCTCGGAGCCATGAGCGAATGTGTCAAGACGCTCATCGACGACGTTGGCGCGATGAACGCGGGGGATGTGCTGATCACGAACGACCCCTACCGAGGCGGATCGCACCTCAACGATGTCACGGTCGTGACACCCGTGTTCGACGAGACGGGCAAACACCTTCGTTTTTTCGTAGCCAGTAGGGCCCACCACGCCGAGATCGGCGGCAAGACACCAGGCTCGATGCCCCCCGATTCCCAATCCCTCGCGGAAGAGGGTGTGGTCATTCACGCTTTCCGGTGGATGGAAAATGGACAGACCCGGCACGCGGCGCTGCGCGACCTACTGACCGGTGGCGACCATCCCTCACGATCGCCGGAAGAAAACCTGGCCGACGTCGCAGCGCAGGTGGCTGCCAATCAAACCGGAGTGCGCGAACTCGACGCCATGATCGAGCGATACGGCGTTGATGTGGTCCACGCCTACATGATGCACATTCAACAGGCAGCCGAGCGCAAGATGCGCGACGCATTGCGCCGTCTCGGCGACGGCGTGTACAGCTTCGAGGATCGTCTGGACGACGGGTCACCGATCAAACTGTCCGTCGATGTGAAGGATGGCTGCGCCCGGCTCGATTTCTCCGGAACCGGCGATGTGCTTTCGGGCAACCTGAACGCCAACCGAGCCATCGTGACCAGTGCCGTCTTGTATTGCTTCCGCTGCTTGATCGGCGAGAATATCCCACTGAACAGCGGCGTGTTGGCTCCGATTGAGATTGTGATCCCGGAATGTCTTCTCAATCCGCCGCGCGGCGCCGATCCTTCCCATTGTCCCGCCGTCGTCGGTGGCAACGTCGAGACGTCGCAGCGCGTTGTCGATACCGTGTTCGGCGCTTTGCAACTCGTAGCCGCCAGTCAGGGCACGATGAACAATCTACTGATGGGCGATGAGCACTTTGGTTACTACGAAACAATCTGTGGCGGCGCGGGCGCTGGTCCCGGTTTCGACGGCGCCGATGCCGTGCATACACACATGACCAACACGCGAATGACCGATCCCGAAGTGCTCGAGTCGCGCGTTCCGGTTCGTTTGATTCGCTTCGAAATCCGTCGCGGGTCTGGGGGTAGGGGTCGTCATCAGGGCGGTTGTGGTGTTCGGCGCGAGTTCTTATTCTTAAAGCCGCTTGCGGTGTCGATCATCTCGCAACGGCGGACGACAAGACCGTACGGTCTGTGCGGTGGCGCCCCCGGCGCGACCGGTAAGAACACGCTGCGCCGTGCCGACGCCGAGAAGTTCAAAGAACTTCCGCCCATTACCCTCATCTCAGCCATGCCCGGTGATCACTTGATCATCGAAACACCCGGCGGCGGTGGATGGGGCCAAGCGCCAACTTGCGAAGAGTGATCGCCATGCGAATCCGTCGTGTCGTCGGCGGAGTACGGGAGCCTGGTGGCCCATGGCTTTGGCAGTGGGGGAGTCGAATCGTTATGCTTTCGTGATGCCCACGCATCTGACCGGGTAGCCCATCCCGAAGCGATGAGCCACTCGACAGAAGATGGTCCGTGCACTGTACGACATACGATAGTTGAGGGCGAAGTCGAACGGACCGCCGAATCCGCTTATTGCGGACGATGGCCAAGACAATGAACGCACAGATCACCTCCATCGAAAACCTCATCGCCACCGACCCCGGTGGGCGAAACATCTTTGCGCTGGCGCTGCCCGATCAACTTCGCCTGGCTGCTCAATCGCTCCGCTTGGCTCGTCGGGTCGGCATTGTGACCGGATTCCACATCGTCGAAGCATCGTCCGGTGAGACGGACGGCCCACCCGGTTCCAAAATTCTCGGCGAAGCCCTTCGTCGAATGGGGATCGAGGTCGACTACATCACCGATGAGTCCAACAAACCGCTGCTGAGTGCGCTCGGGCTGAGTCCGATCTGTGACGTCGCGGATTATCTTGGTCACGCCGGGCCGACGCACCTTGTGGCCGTCGAGCGCGCCGGACGCGGGCAGGACGGCAAGTACCGAAACCTGCGTGGCGTTGACATAACGCACACGACCGCCGCGCTCGATGACCTGTTTCTCGAAGGCACGCACCGCGGCTTGACCACCATCGGCATCGGCGACGGCGGTAACGAAATCGGCATGGGCAAAGTGTTCACAGACGCCCTCGCGACCGTGAACAACGGCGCAGAAATCGCCACGACCGTCGCCACCGATTTTTGCATCGTCGCCGGCGTATCCAACTGGGGGGCGATGGGGCTCGCCGGTGCGCTTTCTGTTCTCGCCGGTCGCGACTTGCTGCCGTCGGCGGACGACGTCGCCAGGGATTTGGAGCAAATCGTAACTGTTGGCGGGGCGGTCGACGGTATCACCCATCGACGCGAGCCGACCGTGGACGGGCAGCCGCTTTCCTCAACGCTGCGCATGCTCGAACAGATTCGCCGGCACATCGCACCGTCGCCGCTCGAGCGAAGTGGTTGCCTTACCGTCGGCATCCTTGGCTATGGTCTGACCGGGCGGGCAGCCGCCAAGCTCTTGATCAACCACGGACATCGCGTGTTGATCTCCGACAAGGGCTCGGTGACCGTTGATCCGGGAATGGAAATGGCCGGCGTCGAAACGGGCGGCCACACCATCCGGTTCCTGGAATCGTGCGATCTCGTCGTAGCCAGCCCCGGCGTGGCGGTGAATACGCCTATCCTCGACGCGATTCATCGCCATGGTATTCATGTGATCAGCGAATTGGAATTGGCCTATCAAATCGCGACCGAGACCCAAACCACGCCGGCAAGTGTGGGATCGCCAGCGCCGTCTCTGATCGCGGTGACCGGAACGATCGGCAAACGCTCGACCGTCGAATTGCTGCAACGGATTTTCGAGTCGTCAGTTCAACCCCTGGCGATCGGCGGCAATCGCGGGCGACCCCTGTCGGACTTGCTCACCGGGCACGACTCGACCGATGACAGCATCATGTCACCACCGCAGGGCAGCGTCGCCACCGCGGGACCACCGGACGACATAGCCCTCGCGGTCTCGAGTTTCCAGCTCGAGTCGGTTGTTCACTTCCGACCGCACATCGCCGTGCTGCTCAACATTGCGGAAGAACACCTCGACCGACACCAGTCCATCTCGGAATACGTGCGCATCAAGAGTCGAGTCTTTATGAACCAGCGACCCGACGATGTGCTTATCCTGCCGTTCGATGATCCACGCCTGCGCGCGCTGGCGCGGAGACACCAAGGTCGCACGCTTTGGGTCTCCCCGTCGCAACCGGTCGACCGGGGTGCGTGGTTGGTTGACGGCGCGATATGCGTCAACATCAACGGCCAAGTGGAGCGCATCCGGTCTGTGTCGGCAGGGTCGCCGGGCGGCGTAGCCGAGTTTCCGATGAACCTGCTTAGCGCCGTACTCATCGGGCGACTCTCCGGTTTGGATGCGGACGGGCTCGGCCGTTCTCTTCACGATCTGTCAGGCGCCGGGCTTCGATCGTAATGAATCTTGAAACATTGACCGGTCTACAAGTTCGAACGATGTGTCGTAGTGGCCAGTGGACGGAGCCCACGGCGGGAATGGCCGCCGGGTTTACGCAAGCCAACCTCGTCGTGCTGTCGCAGAACGATGCGAAAGCGTTCGCGACGTTTTGCCGGTTGAATCCCAAACCCTGCCCGCTTCTGGAAGAGCTGTCGCCGGGTTCCTTCGAGCCGACGTTGTTGGCGCCCGGCGCCGACCTTCGAACCGACCTGCCGCGCTATCGAATTTTTCGCGACGGGCAATGCCTTGACAACCCCACGTCCGTCGAGTCAGTCTGGTCTGGCGATTGCGTGGCGTTTCTGATTGGTTGTTCGTTTACCTTCGACGCCGCCCTTCGCCGGGCTGCTCTGCCGGTCCGCCACATTGAGCAATCGTGCAACGTGCCCATGTACCGCACCACCATCGACTGCCACCCGGCTCGGCCGTTTACCGGTCCGATGATCGTCTCTATGCGACCCATGACGCATAGCCAAGCCGAGGAGGCCGTCCGCATTACCCGGGCCTACCCCCGCGTCCACGGCGAGCCCGTCCACATGGGTGATCCGCTCAGTATCGGTATCAACGATCTGGATCGACCCGATTACGGTGACCCGGTGGCGATTCACGCCGATGAAATCCCCGTCTTCTGGGCCTGCGGCGTAACCCCCATGGAGGCCCTCATCCGCGCCAAGCTCAACTTCGCCATAACCCATGACCCAGGCCACATGTTCGTATCAGACCTCCGCGACAGCGAGCTCTGCGATCCTGCTGACGTTCGGTAGCCCAGACGACCGCTGACGCCGAACAGCCTGTCGAAGAAGTGTGGCATCGGCTTCCAGCCGGTGATCCATTGGCGATTTCTCCCTCTTGATGCGGACGCAGCTCGTTACCACGGGCGGGTTTGCGGTAACGCGCTTGAATACCTGCCTTGTTCAACAGTTGGTTGGGATAGGAGAACGGCGACGTGTCGCAACAACGAGCGTATCGTGCCCCTTGTCCCTATGACCCAAACCAATTAGAACTCCGCGTGAGGCAGTTCCCGGCTGGCGTACGTCTTGCGACAGCGTCGTCTGCGGCGCCGGCTACTGCGGAAAACTTCGCCCGGGCGCGATCGTGTGACGATCGCCTCCCCGGTCGGAAGCATTAGAACGAGAAGGTACGCTATGACTCAGGAACTCGACGACCTACAGGTCATGCTGCAACACTACTGGAAGCTGTACAGCGGGCGCATCGTGGCCGGTGCCGTGCTGCTTGTGCTGCTGTGGGCTTCCGGCTCGACGTTGTACAAAGTCGAAGCCGACAGCCGGGCGGTAGTCTTACGCCTTGGCAAGAAGTTGAAGATCGCGCCGCCGGGCTTGCATTTGAAACTGCCCTGGCCGATCGACACCGCCTACTCCGTTCCGGTCGAGAGAGTGCAGTCCATCGAGTTCGGATACCGAACGCTCGTCGCCGGTCGGAGGACGGAATACGCACGCCCCGGCGCGCAGGACAAAATGATCGCGCGCATGTTGACTGCGGACTTGAACCTGGCGCACGTGGAGTGGGTCGTTCAATACCAAATCATTGATCCAGAGTTATTCCTGTTCCGCGTCGGCGGAGATCGAAGAAGTGATCCGAACACCAACGCCCGCGATCTGATCGCCGACGTGTCGGAAGCAGCGATGCGGCGCATCATCGGCGATGTGAGCGTCGACTCGGTGATCACCATCGGTCGCGAACAAATCGCCCAGGACGCCAAAATAGAAATGCAGCAAATGCTCGACGGTTTTGAATCGGGCGTCAGGGTGGTCAATGTCAGGTTGCAGTCGGCCACACCGCCCGACAAGGTTAAGGACGCCTTCGACGCGGTGAACCGGGCCAAGCAGAGCAAGGAACGCGTGGTCAACGAATCCAAGGGTGAGCGAAACCGGTTGATCCCCGCGGCGCGCGGTCGACGCGATCGGACCATCGCCGAAGCAGAGGGCTACGCCCTGCGTGTGCAAAAAGAAGCCACCGGACAAGGCACGGCGTTTCTCGCCCAATTGGCGGAATACGAGAAAGCCCCCGAGATCACGAGGATGAGACTGTACTTGGAGGGGATGGAGGACATTCTGATGAAGGTGGTCGACAAGACCGTCATTGACGAATCGATAACCGGAACGCTCCCACTGCTGCACCTCAACCCTTCAGACGCGAGCCTGTCGACCGGTGGTTCTCGCCAGCGCGGTCGCTTGGGAGGTGGACAATGAAGAAATCCACAGTAGTCATCATCGTGCTCGTCATTGCAGCGCTCACTGTGCTCAAAGGCGGACTCTATGTTATTCCGGAAGGACAGCAGGCGATCATCACCGAATTCGGCAAGCCGGTTCGCGCGGTGACCGAAGCCGGACCGCATTGGAAGACACCGTTCGTCCAAGACGTCAACCGGATGGAGAAACGACTGCTCCCCTGGGACGGTGACCCGCAGAACATGCCCACGAAGGACAAGCGGCGTATCTACATCGACGTGTGGGCGCGCTGGAAAATTGTGGATCCGCTCAAGTTCATCAAAGCCGTAGGTTCACAGGCGAATGGCCAACGACGACTGGACGAGTTGGTCGACTCTGCCGTTCGTGGCGTGATCGCGAAGAACAACCTGATCGACGCCGTGCGCACGACCGACGATGCGCTCATCTACGAAAGCAAAGAGCTCGAAAAGGATTGGTCAGAGCGCCGCGAACGCGTCGTCACCGGGCGGAAGAAAATCGAGAAGGAGATCATGGAGCTCGCCAGTGAAGGCCTAGAAGACACGTACGGTATGGGCCTGGTCGCCATCCACATCAAGCGCATCAACTACATCGAATCCGTTCGCGAAAAAGTATACGAGCGCATGCGATCGGAGCGCATGCGAATCGCCAGCTTGTATGAATCGGAGGCACAGGAGCAGAAGAACCGCATCCTCGGTCAGACGCGCAAAGAGCTTGACGAAATCGAAGGCGACATGGAAGAACGATCGGCGATCATCCGTGGCGAGGGCGACGCGGCGGTCATCGAAATCACCGCCAAGGCGTTCGGTAAGTCCCCGGAATTCTACCAGTTCCTACGCCAAATCGAAGCCTACAAGAAGACGATGGACGCAAATACGCGATTGATCATCTCGACCGAGAACGAGTTTTTCAAGCAGCTTCACGGACCCAAGAAATCGAAGAAGGATTAGCGGCTCGACGGGCGCCTTGGACAACAAGCAAGACGCACATGTGTGGCACCGGCTTCCAGCCGGTGATCCATTAGCGATTGCCGCCTCTTTACAGACGGGTTGGGTGGCCCATGGCTTACGCTGGGACACGCTGGGACACGCTGGGTACGCTGGGTACGCTGGGTACGCTGGGACGAGATTCCTATCTCGTCCCTCCGCGCAAGCAGGATTCCCATCCTGCAATTGACTGACGCACCGACCGAAGTCGCGCGATGTCTCACGCGCCAGACAATGAGCTACGTAAACTCATGTGGATAGGCCGCAATAGGAACAGTTTGTTCGCGGCGTGCGCATCACTCGCGATGCTCGCCGCGTGCGGTGCCCAACCGGAACCCTTGCTTCCGGCCGAATCGGTCGCCCCAATCGATCGCGACCGTTTCACCCTACTCGCGCGATGGGCACACATCAGCGATTCCCATATCGTGGATGAGGAATCACCCGCACGCCTCACTGCGTTCGCCGCGCTGTCCAACAGCGCCTGGCGACCACAAGAAGCCTACTCGACCCAACTCTTGGACGGGTTCGTTCGCACAATCAACAAAATACACATCGCCCAATCGCCGATTGACTTCGTCATCCACACCGGCGATGCCGTCGACAACAGTCAGCTTAACGAACTGCGATGGTTCGTTACCGCGATGGACGGCGGCACCATCGACCCGACGAGTCGCACCGACGATCGCGCCCAGCGCCCCGAGCTCTCACTCGATCCGCACGCGCCGTTCGAAGCCCAAGGACTATACCGCAACGGTGTCCACGGTTCCGCCCCCACGATTTCCTGGTACAGCGTGATGGGCAACCATGACCGTTTAGCCGTCGGCGTCTTCCCGATCGTCACGGACGGGCAAGGTCGACGCGTCAGCCCACTACCGTTACCGCAGCGACCAGGAATTCACCTGCCATCCCTGCTCAATCCGACCGGTTCACTTGCCATCGCGCCGATCACGCCCAACAACCCGGGACCTCCGCCCGCAACCAGCTTCGTCACGATCGTTCCACAAAACGCCGATCGCCGCTTCATTACCGAAACGGAATTCATAGCGGCCCACCTCGCAAGCCCGGGCGAACCGCGAGGTCACGGTTTCGACGCCGCCGCCCCCACGCGCACGTGGTACAGCACATCACCCACCGCCGGGTTGCGTTTGATTGCCCTGAACACGTCAAGCGCCGCAAACGAACAAGCTACGCTGCCGTTTTCCGAAGGGGCTATCTCCATCGACCAGCGCCGATTTCTAGAAGCCGAGTTGCAGAAGGCGCAAGCGAACAATGAGTACGTCGTCATCGCCACACACCACCCCAGCGAGTCACTCGTCACCGCCTACGGTACAGCCCTTACCACCATGTCATTTCGTGAGATGTTAAACGCCTACCCCTGCGTCAAACTCCACCTCGCCGGTCACTTACACCAACACGCCGTGTTCGATCGCGGGGGTTATGTGGAAGTGGTCACCGGCTCCATAATCGACGCGCCCCAGCAAGGCCGAATCATAGAGCTCTGGCGCGAGGTAGCCTCAACAACAGGCATCGACAACAACGCATCCGACGACGATCGCGCCATAGAAATCCGCTACCGATTCTTCTCGCACTTGGACAGCATCGACGCCCCCGACGACCCACACGAAGACCTGTTCGCCGACCCACTACGTGCCTTACGACAAGCGGCACAAGACTTGGCCAACGCCTCTTCGCAGTAACCGCCCAATCAAGAAGGATGCACAAAAAAGCCCACTGCGAACAGAGCCGCGACCGTAAGGGAGTGTCTTCTTGGCCTCGAAGAAAGACCGCTTCCTTACGGGCGCGGCTCCGTTTGAAGCAACCCTTCTTGAACACCCTCACAGCAGGCTGTTGAACAAGTGTGGCACCGGCTTCCAGCTGCTGGTGCGTGAATCCTTTCTCGCACCAATGTCGGACCTGACGAGTCATAGTGTAGCAAAGACAAAGAACTACTCGGCCGGCGGCATCCCCGGTTCCAGGTCGACACCCAGCCCGTCGGCGATGCGATTGATGTAGTTGAAGAACGCGATGACTTGCGTGGCGTCGTTGATGGCTCGGTCGTCGAGCCCGACCTGGCGCAGGCGTTCGACGTCGCCTTGATTGACCGCCGACGGCGTGAGCGTCAGCTTAAGCGCATGGTCGCACAGCGCTCGGTCAATCTCGGTAAGCTTCGCCTTCGTGTAGTCTTTGGCGATCTGTTCCACCCATTCGGCGTCGTCGACCTCAGCCCGGAGGTCGTAGGCGTGGGCACACGTTCAGTAGTGACAGCCGTTGGCACGCGAAACGACCACGGCCATCATCTCTCGCTGCGCCCGCGACAGCGGCGAGTCGAGCCGCATCACTGAGCCATACAGATCGATCATCCCCTTGAGCGCCGGCGGGTGGTTGCTTTGCACCTTGATGATTTGATAGACCTGACCGGCCCGCTTCCGCGCCCCCTCGTAGATGCGCGCGAGCAACCCGTCAGCATCCGATTCGTCAACCGTCTTGATCCACGCCATCAGTCGTGAACCTTCACCGTGGAATGCTTTTCGACAAGATAGGTGTAGAGCGTTTCAACGTCTTCGTTGTAGAGTCGGATGCACCCCATGGAAACGTTCTGTCCGATGCTGTCCGGTTCGACCGTGCCGTGGATACCATAGCGCAACTGACCGATCGCCTCGCCGTCGATACCCTGCAATCCGATCCACCGTTCGCCCAGCGGGTTGGTCGGATCGTCCGATGCGATGATGCGTCCGGTGCGCGGCGGATAGTATGTCGGGTTCTCAAGCTTTGTGCCCACGCGCCACGTACCCGTCGGCGTGCTGCCGTCGGCGCCGAGGGCTACGCGAAAATGTGTCACCAAGGTCTCAGCAAGGTACACGTCCAAGATGAAATCGGACTTGTCGACCTCGGCGCGAAATGGACCTTTGATCACTTTGATAGCCTGCCCCGCACGGATCATGTTCTTGTTGGTGATGTTGTTAATCGACGCGAGCAGATCGTCTGAAATGTGGTGGGCGCGGGCGATCTTGCCCAGCGTCTCGCCCGGTTTGATGATGTGTCGTTCCACCATCGGATCGCCCGTGATCACGCGCGACGAAAAAATGGTCTCATTGCCGAGGCGTGTCAGCTCAGCACGCACCAGCGAACGATCCGCCTCAGCCACGCCCAGCGCCAGCGCTTCGCTAAAATACGTTCGAGCGGGGATCAGTTCGCCGCGCGTCAGTGCTTGCTTGCCAGCCGTGACCAACGCCGCCGCCTGCCGCCGCTGGTTGGTAGCTTCTGCGGGCGTTGTCGGGGTTGTGGTGGTCCCTTTTTCGGGCACGTCTTGCTGCTGCCCGGTGGTGGAAGCGTGCTCAGGTCGATCCGTGGTCAGTCGGGGTTGCACGGCGAGTGCAACAGGCTGTTCCGTTATGGCGGTCAGCCCGTTGCGGAGGAAGAACCACCATGTGGCCGCAACCACGCCCCCGGCCAAGAGCAGTACCAATTGGGGACCGAGTTTCTTACGTCTGCGGTGGGGTCGATATCGCGCCACGGTGTCGCCTCCTTGCGAATAAGGCTTGCAGGACTCGGGCCGCCGGAGTCATGATGGGGCGTGTTCATGCACATCGCCGACAGCACATCCTTCCTCCGTTCAGCATACCTGATTCGGACCGGTTTGCAAGCGAACACGGGTGTTCTTGCTGGTACGTGAATCCTTTCTCGTACCTCCACCCCTCTAGTATTCCGATCCTGTGCGCCGGAAAGAACGCAAGCATCTACAGCAGGCTGAGGGAAACGGTGTCAACAGGGTCACCGGTCAAAAACCAGCGACCCGCAATAGTGCTCGGTCCGATGCAGCGCGTTGTCGTGGGCACACGTTAACGACGTTTGGTTCGCGAGCGCGACGGCTTGGGGGTGGGTGGTTCCGGTTCCGAAAGCGAGTCAGGCCAGAAGCTATACCAGAAGCCCAGAATCGCACCGGCCACGCCGACCGAAACGAATTGTGTCGGCAAGACCCGCATGAAATGGCTCGACGGAATGTTGGCGGTACCCCCGACGTCTGGACGAACCGCCGACCAAAGGTAACCGCCGAACACAATCAACACAACGCCCAGGATTGACCAGAGCGCCGAGCGAACCGGAACAGTGCGGAAGGCAAAATACTCGCCGACAAAGGCGGACATGCCTACAACGAAGAACACCTGTCCATGTTTAATGGAACTGGCGCCCAGACCGGCCGAGAAGATCATCATCGCCGCGAGGCCCACGCCGCCCACGATCAACGCATGGCGCAAACCCATGGCCACCGGCGTTCGCTGGGTCGATGCGATGCCCGTCAGACCCTGCGGTACGCGAGGAATGTCAAACCCTGCGGGCAGCATCGCCTGACTCGGTTCAGCGCCGTCGCTTGTGGGTGAAGAGCAACACCACCGATAGACCAAAGCCGAGACCGCCAGAGAGACAGCCACAACCAACCACCAACCCAAAGCCTCAACCAAGAAACGCAGCGCCAAGGCGTGCTCGACTCCGCTAGTAGAACCGGTGCCTGCAAGCGATTCCCGCCGCGCAGCGTCGGCACCGTCGAGCAGGAACTGCTCCGTCGTTCCGCCGAACAGTGTGTAGACAGCCAAGCCTACGACTGCGGCCAAGATGCCGACATCCATTGCACGACGACCGGCGAGCAGCGTCGCAAGACAAGTGGCGACACCGGCTAGCGCCGCCGACTCAATAAGCATTAAGGCTCCCGCGCCGGTGGAGAAAACGCTTACGGGCGCCAGCGGGTCGGAAGGACCAAGCACCACACGCCCGACGGTCAGGAAGAGCGCGACCGCCAAACCGATGGCGAGACCGACCGCGACTTGGTCGACAAACGATGCTTGCACGTGCTGAATCGGTAGGGACGGTGAGGGCGGATTCATGCCGGCGTCGTTTCCATGATCTCGTGTCGGCGCAGGACGGCGCTGATGCCGTCGCGAGCCTGCTGATCGAGCGGACATAGCGGTAGACGGAACTCCTCTTTGATCAGCCCGGCAATCGCCATCGCCGTCTTGACCGGCAGCGGATTGGGGCCGAACTCGGCGATGCCCGATGCGAGATCGTCGAGCCTGCGATGGAAGCCCAGCGCTTGCTCCATGTCGCCCCGAGCCGCAGCACTGACAAGCATCTTCATGCGCGATGGGCAGAGGTTAGCCAAAACGCTGATCACCCCGACCGCGCCCATCGCCATCATCGGCCACGTCAACACATCGTCGCCGCTCAATACGGCCATGTCACATCGATGTTGCAGATCAGTAATGCGATCGACCCCGCCCGTGGCGTCTTTGATGGCCACGATGTTCGGGCACGACCGGCGCAAGCGGGCCACCGTCTCGTTGTCAATGTCGACCCCGGTTCGAACCGGGACATTGTAGAGAACGATTGGTAGCTCGACCGATTCCGCCACCTTCGCGAAGTGACGGTACAGCCCTTCCGGTGTGGGTCGGTTGTAACACGGCATCACCACGAGCGCCGCCTGCGCACCAGCCTTCGCCGCGTGCTTGGTTCGCTCGACCGTCTCAGCCGTATTGTTCGACCCGGTACCAGCCATAACCGGTCGTCGATCACCGGCTGCTTCAAGCACAGCGTCGAGCACCTTCTCGCGCTCCGCGTTCGACAGCGTAGGCGACTCGCCCGTAGTCCCCAGCGGCACAAGCCAATCCGCGCCGCCTTCGATCTGTCGCTGAACCAACATGCGCAGGCTTGGCCAGTCTATTTCGCCGTTACGAAAAGGCGTGACCAGCGCGGTCATCAACCCGCGAACTGTCACCTCGCCCGGCTCGGTCGTTGTCACCCGTCAAACCTCCATGTCATCGGTGCGATAGTTTCGGTCAAGTGAAATCGGCAACGCGATAAGCGTCGCCGCCACCGTGCGCATCATACCACCAACGCTCGCGGTCGACATACCGGAGTATCAAACTTGCGCCGTTCCCAAGAGAGTTTTTCCATTCTTGGGTGGCCCATGGCTTTAGCCGTGGGGGAGTCGAATCGCCGCCGGATTCGACTCCCCCACCTCTGAAGAGATGGGCCACCCGGGGCGCCGCGAGCATTTTGTCAAGCACGTGTGGCCGCGGTCGAAAGTGTCGAGAAAGGATTCACGACACAGCATGCCGGGAGTTTTGGGACAAGGCGTAGATTCATGACACAGCATGTGTGGCACCGGCTTCCAGCCGGTGATCCATGAGCGATTGACCTTTAAGAATGCGTCTAGGAAGTCTCTTTCAGAGCCGCGACCGTGAGGAAGCGGTCCGGTTTCAAGTGCGACAACCGCTCCCTGACAGTCGCGGATCGGTTCGAAGCACCCCTTCTTAAACACGCTTCCAGTAACGGGGCGCACCCCGTCGGCACCTGGGTGGACCAGCCACCTTCGCGACATGACGCGCCGTCAAGCTCGGTCGAGCTTAGGGGCATGTTGGTCCAGCAACCGTTTCATCTCGCGGACAGCCTCACGCATGCCCACGAAAATCGATCGCGCCACAATGGAGTGTCCGATGTTGAATTCACTGAAACCGCCCAGCGCCGCGATGGGTGCGATGTTGCGATAGGTTAGTCCGTGCCCGCCTAGCACCGTCAGACCCAACCCAGATCCGGTTTCGATGGCTTCCGCAAGCGAGGATAGCGACTCGGCACGCGCAGCGTCCGTCCTCGCATGGGCATAAGCCCCCGTCCACAACTCCACGCCTTCAAACCCAACCGCCGCCGAAGCTTCGAGCTGATCGCTCAGCGGTTCGATGAACGCGCTGACGGAGATGCCCGCTTCCTTCAACCGGCCGACAGCGCTCGCGATGCGATCCCTATGGCGAACCACGTCCAGCCCGCCCTCGGTCGTCAACTCCTCGCGGCGTTCGGGTACCAGCGTGCATTGTTCCGGGTGCAGATCGCAGGCGATGGCCACAATTTCGTCAGTGGCAGCCATCTCCATGTTCAGCTTGACGTTGACCGTCTCGCGAAGAGCCCGGGCGTCGCGATCGTTCACGTGTCGCCGGTCCTCGCGGAGGTGAAATGTGATGCAGTCAGCCCCCCCGAGTTGGGCCTCAACCGCCCCCCAAACCGGATCGGGCTCATCCGTCCGCCGAGCCTGACGAACCGTAGCCACATGATCAACGTTAACGCCGAGTAAGGCCATGGCTTGAAATCCTATGCTATTGGCGTGTCCCACGATTGGCTGACACGAGGTCGCCATCGTATCTCAACGACAGGTCGATTCAACCGGAACATGCTCGTCTGGGTCGTCGATTCTATAATAACCAATTCGACGTCCTATAAAAAATCTATTCCCGGACTGTTCGCGATGAATAAATCGCCAATTTTTACTGGTTGTAAATTATGGCCCATTCCGATACTTCCTAAATACCCTAAACTAGCTATATTACTATAGCGGGGGCGTGAGAAGTCAGGGCGGCTTACCGAGTCTTCGGTCGGCCTTCCGGTGACGATGAAACCCGAAGGGCAAATGAGCCCGCAGCTTGGGAGCTACTTGAATGGCACGAACGAAGAAACCCCAGCCGATCGACGCGATGTGGACCAAGTACCTTCGAACGCGAGCCGTCGAGTTGCGCAACGAGCTTGTCGTACATTACAGCCAACTCGTCCATGCCCACGCCGCCCGTCTGTCGCGCAAGCTCCCCGCCCAGATTTCGTACGATGAGATTTGCAGCGCCGCGTTCGACGGATTGATCGAAGCCGTTGAGGCGTACGACCCGGAACGCTTGGCCAAGTTCGAAACATTTTGCCAGCAGCGCATCGCCGGCGCCGTGATGGACTGGCTTCGAAGTCTCGATCCGCAAAGCCGAACGGTTCGAACGTTCGAAAAGAAACGCATGCTGGCCCGCGAAGCGCTCGGCGCCAACAACGAACTCCTACCGTCCCACCCGGAACTGGCCAAGCGACTCGATATGTCCATGGACCGCTTCGACTACCTTTCCCGACTTTCGCAACTGGGTAAGGAAGTACACTTCAGCGCAATGGAACCGGGTGGTCAGCGACAGGCTGACGGTTCGTCGCACACGTGGGACATCCGCGACCCGCGCTCTGAAGACCCAGCATTGAAGGTATCGCGAACCCTCTTGGCCGACCACCTCGCCACCGGCTTGGCGCGCGAAGAACGCCTCGTCCTCATGCTCTACTACTACGAAGGCATGACCATGGCCGAGATCGGCACCGTGCTCGATCTTTCGGAATCGCGCGTCAGCCAAATCCACAAGGAAATCCTCCAACGACTGCGCCAGCGCTTCGCCGGATCGCTCTCGGAAGAACTCGTCGCCTGACAAGGCGTCGCGCATTTGATGCGGCTGACATTCGGGTGTGGCACCGGCTTCCAGCCGGTGATCCATTGCCGCTTGCACCGGGTGCGTGACACAATCGGCGGGTAGCTTTCAGAGCCCTAAGCGCCAGCGCCGGGTCTTGGGCGGTCAATCAAGCGTGCTGGGACCCGCTCGCTTGCGCTCGGGGCTCTGACAAGAGCTACGGCGCAGACTGAATTGCGCACAGGTTCGATGATTCGCAAGACGCCAAAAGTGTCATGCACCCGCTTGCGCCGCGCCGAGTGCGCGCCCCTATTCACCCGACCGGTCAGCGAATACGATCGCCCGCATGGCGCGGACGATCTACATGAAGTTGGCCTTCGACGGCACGGACTTTCACGGCTGGCAGCGGCAGGGGACGTTCCGCACCGTCCAGCTTGTGTTGCAGGCTGCGGTCCAGCGCGTCGTTCGCCATCCCGTTGTGCTTGAGGGGTGCGGACGCACCGACGCCGGGGTTCACGCCGCAGGTCACGTTAGTCACTTCATCACCACCTGCACCATGGAGCCGTATCGGATGCGGCATGCGATCGGTTCTCGCCTCGACCGCGACCTTTCCATCGTCACGCTTCGCGAAGTTCAGCCCGAGTTCCACGCCCGACGCAGCGCGTCGAGCAAGCTCTATCGATACCGCATTCACGCCAGCACCAACCGCCCGGTTGAAAATATGACCGACCGATACACGCACCACATCTGGCGCCCGCTCGACGTGGCCGCGATGCAGGCCGGCGCCCGTCACTTCGTGGGCGAGATGGATTTCGCATCCATGGCGTCGGCAGGACACGGTCGCGTGTCGACCGTGCGCCGGGTGATCCGCTGTGAAGTGGAGCAACACCTCGACGAAGTGCGCATCGACGTGGAAGGTACGGGGTTCATGTACCGCCAGGTTCGCAACATGACCGGCACGCTCGTGGACGTCGGCGTCGGCCGATGGAAACCCGACCACGTTGCCGAAGTGTTGCGATCATGCGACCGCACACAAGCAGGCCCCGCCCTCCCCGCGAGAGGCCTGACGATGCAATGGGTCCGCTACCCGCAGCATTTGCTTCGCCGACCACGCGGTGAATCGACCGGTGAGAACGCGCCGGTGGATGCGTAGGCGAGGCCAATTGCGACATCGTCTCTGCTGGGGGTTGATGCCTATCACTGCCGGGACGTGATTCCTATCTCGTCCCTCCGTCAAGAAGGAATCTCCGACGGTGGGGGGTGCGAGAAAGGATTCACGCACCAGCGGTGATGTCATCGCACCGTGATGGCTTCGCCGTCTTGATTCTTCACGCCTCAAGGCAGTAGTTTCGTATTGCGTACCCAAACCCGGTATCGGTCGATAGGTTCGGACTCTTTGTACTGTGCCATGGACGTGGCACGTCGCGCGATACACGTTTCGTCGCACCATGCGTCGAACTCGGTCGGGCCTCGTTTGGGAATTAGGATGGCGAAGGGGGTACCGGCCTCAAGTGTGGTAAGGATTTCGCTCATTTGTTCGTCCGACCGGGGATAGGTGAATCGGCACGCACTGCTTCGCTCGGCGAACAGGTAGACGCCTGTGTCGTACGCCCAGACATAGATGGCCTCACCCTCAGGAACGACGTCTTGCAACTGTGTTCCCATGGCCGCAAGGCGATCGGCCTGTGTCACCTGCTTGTCATAATTACCGAATGAACGAGCGAGGCCGTGCAGTTGTTGCTCAGCAAGCGGACCGCCCAGCAACACGAGTAGCGTCACGCACAGCACGGACAGCGTCACCCGCGATTCGCGCTGCAGTTGCCCAAACGCCATCTCGATCCGATACGTACCGAGCGCCGCTAACCACAAGATGCTCGGAAACGTTCCCTGCCAATACCGCATCGACCGACTCGGACCGAGCACCGCCCCGCCGATTTGCAAGACCAGCAGAAGAGCGAGTCCCCAGACAACCGGTCGCGACACACGTCGGGCGTTGCGGTCAGCGAGCGTAGCGATCAGTCCGATTAACCCCAAAACGATCGGGAGTTGCACGGCTTCGAGTTTCGACTGAACGCGCGGAAGACATCGAACAAGCGAAGCCAACGAGTCGCTGCTCATCTGATTGAAGTTAAACGTCACGATGGCCATCCACGCCGGCTCGAGCGTGCCGCGCATCTGCAAAACCCACGCGACCAAACCAACGCCCAGCGCGAACCCGAACGTGCTCGAAGCGAGCACGCCCGCCCAACGAATACGCCGCTCCCGCCACACCGCAATAACGACTACCGATACCAATCCAACCGAAAACGGAGCGAACACCCCGGTTTGCTTCACGCATGCAGCCATCGCCCAACACAGCCCGGCAGCCACACCCAAGCCGAAGACGCGGCGTGCGCGACCCGCCCCGATCGCGACAATCCAAAGCGAAAGCCCCGCCAGTTCGAACGCCGCCGAGTAGCTGTCCGGGTTGACGGATACGCCGTCATAGTGGCGCAACGTCAACACCGTCGACGCGATGACTACGGTGACACACGCGGCTGTGCGACCGAGCGACTTGCCCACCGCCCAACCCGTCACGACGAGGCTCATCGCCAACACCAGCCCGGGCATCACCCACGCCCCCACGGTGTGGCCGCCACCGACCGCAATTCCAAGTGCGCTAAGCCAAGCGATACCCGGCGGTTTGTTCTCCCAACAATCCACGTACATCCGCCCGCCGTTCCACACGGTTTGCCCGAGATTGATGAGTTGGTATTGATCGCCGCGTTGTTCGGCGTGATAGCTGCTCCAGCAACCCAAGACGAGCATGCCGAGCGCGCAAGCAACGGCAAGATAGACTACGCCCCGCCCCGACGAGCGTCGGCCGACCGGATGGGGTAGGACCGATAAATCTTGTGACACGCTGCGCGAATCAGGCTCGCCCTCGAGTCGGTCGCCGATGGGCGTGGTTTGACGTGTTTGTGCCGGTTCGTAATCGCTCAACGGTGTCGGCTCCCGTACCAGTCTGTTGGACAAATGTGGCGCCGGCGACCAGCCCGTGATCCACGGCAGCGTCATGCGGCTGGTACGTGAATCCTCTCGCTTCCGGTGCGTAATACTACCGGTGCGTAATACTGCTGGTGGGTAAATCGCTGGTGCGTGAATCCTTTCTCGCACCTACTTCCGAGACCAATATACCACACTGCACAACAAATTGGCCGCGCTTTCCCGCTGTTCGACCGGCGTTCCCGAAAATTCTGGCCGAATCCACCCGGTACGAAACTTGACATATCCGCTCGAAAATGGACAGTGGCCGCGCGATGGAACTGCGTCAACATGATCATTCATTGGCCAAAGAATTGACGACGATGCTCGCTCCGAGATTCGTCGACATCACCGTGTCCGCCGGCATGAGCGACCGGTGGGATCGTCCTTGCGTCGTGTTTCAATGGTCCGGTTTCGCGGTCTTGCTTCCCGAGGAACGATATCACCGCTTGGTTCAAGCCATCCCTGCGGAATTCCGCGAGTCGCGACTTGCGGGGTTCATTTGGCTGGAGCTCACGCCTGACGAAACTGTCGATGCGTTCTTGAAACTGCCGCGATGCGAGGACATCTCCGATCAGGAGGCGTCCATCTTCGGTCGCCTGGCCGGCGCCAAGTTTTTCGACCAGCTCGCCGCATCGCTGGGCAAAGCGCCGACGGTTCGCTGCCAAGGTGACTTTTCGGATACCGACAAGATTCTCTCCGCAGCCGGCCCGTCGCACGCTCGCGATGCGAAGCTGCTCTTCATTCGCCACGGCGTCTACTGTGACTGCCAGGTGCTCCAAACTGTTCAACCCGAATTAGCCAAGCTCTTCGCCGGTGCGGCGTAATGGTTCACTCCCGCGCTCGGTCCACGTCACGCCTCTTTCGAATCGCGGGAACATGCTCTCCTTCGCGGTAACGGATACTGACGGGCGTGCGCGGCGCGGCACGTTGGCCACGCGCAGCGGATGCGTTGAGACGCCCTCGTTCATGCCCGTGGGAACTGCGGGGTCCGTGAAAGGGATCACGCCGGCGCAGCTCGTTGCCACCGGTTCCCGCATGATTCTCGCCAACACCTACCACCTCCAGCTTCGCCCCACCGCCGAGGTCGTTGCTTCGTTGGGCGGGCTTCATCGTTTCATGGCGTGGGATGGACCGATTCTCACGGACAGCGGCGGCTATCAGGTGTTCTCGCTTGCGGAGATCAATCGCATCACCGACAAGGGCGTCGAGTTTCGTTCGCACTTGGATGGATCGGTGCTTTGGTTCGACCCGAAGACAGCCACAAACGTTCAGAACTTGCTCGGTGCGGACGTGATCATGGTGCTCGACCAATGCCCGGCGCTTCCGTGTGATGCCGAGTCGATGCGGACGGCTGTGGACCGGACGATTTCGTGGGCGGAGCAGTGCAAGGAGGCGCACGCCCGTGACGATCAGGCGCTATTCGGAATTGTCCAGGGCGGTTTGGACCTGAACGAGCGTCAGCGATGCGCCGAATCTCTGGTGGCGATCGGTTTCGACGGGTACGCCATCGGCGGCCTGTCCGTCGGCGAGTCGCACGAGGAAATGGTGGCTGTGTTGGGTCCGGTAGCAGAACACCTGCCCGTCGATCGACCGCGATATCTGATGGGCGTGGGCATGCCCAGGGACATCCTCGCGGCCGTGCAGGCCGGGGTGGATATGTTCGATTGCGTGCTACCGACCCGGAATGGCCGCAACAGCCATGCGTTTACGGCGTGCGGAATCGTGCGGATGCGAAATGAATGTCACCGGATTGATGACCAGCCGATCGAACCCGGCTGCGATTGCGAGGCTTGCGTCGGATTCAGTCGCGGATACATCCGCCACCTGTTCAAAGCGGGGGAGATGCTGGGGCCGACGCTCACATCAATTCACAACCTCCGGTTCTACCAGCGATTTATGTCGCGAATTCGCGAATTGATTCCTAGCGGGAAATTGGCGACAATTGCGGACGAATACCCAATTGCCACCAACGGTGGCTGATTTAGAGGAAGACGAATGATGAACGGATTCTCGGTGATGTTACTGCTGGCCCAAACCGGCTCCAAGCCCGCGGGCCCTGGATTTGGTGGGGCCATGCTTCCCGCGCTCATGTTCGCCATGATCGCCTTCATGCTTCTGTCCAGCCGAAGCCAAAAGAAACGCGAGAAGCGCGAGCGCGACGAGATGTATGCGCGCATGTCGAAGAACGATCGCGTGCAAACCGCCGGAGGCGTTATCGGCATCGTTCATGCCGTCAAGGCCAACGAAGTCGTCCTCAAAGTCGACGAAACCACGAATACAAAAATGACCTTCCTGAAATCGTCCGTGATTAAGATCATCACCGACGACCAGACCACCGAAACAGCCAAGTCGTAAACCCAAGGGCCGATCGATACGCCGAAAGTCACGTCGGGCGGGATGTCTAGCCGTCGCTCTACTCGTGTGGAATTATGCCGGGCCGAGACTTGTGCTGGGACGTGATTCCTATCTCGTCCCTTTCACGACGCTGGGACGTGATTCCTATCTCGTCCCTTTGCTAATACAGTATTCCCGTCCTGCCTGCCACCCCTCCTAAACTCAATGCGTCGATTGTGTGATCAGGGCGAGTAGTTGTTCGTGAAGGTGCGGGTCGGCGGCCAGAACGGACACGTTGTCGTTGGTGTCTGCGGAAAGGTCGAAACGCTCACGCGATTCGCCATGTGGTCCGGTGATTACACCTCCACCTTCCGTCACGATCAGCGCAGCGGCCGCCACGTCCCAGATCTTGCAACGACGCGCGAAGGCCCCCGCAACGCTGCCCGACCCGACCATGGCCGTCTGCCACGCCGTCGACCCAAGATTGCGCAAAACCAGTCCGCGCGTCTCGCTGAACCGGCGCACCACGTTCAGGGTTAGGGTGTCCTTGCTTGAAGGGACGCCGATCAGCACATCGCGTTCGGTCGGCGCCTCGCGCCGTTGCACCACAACCGCGTTGCGCATCACGCCGCCCCCATCGACAGCGGACAGCGTGACCCCGGAGTTGTGCTCACGCACGACACCAACCACCGGGCGACCGTGGTCCAGCACGGCGATTGCGGTGCAGAAGCAAGGGAATCCGAGTGCGAAGTTTCGGGTTCCGTCGATCGGGTCCACAACCCAGCAATATCGAGCAGAGACGCGGTCGGCCGGAGACGACGTGCGCGTCGTCGCTTCTTCGGCGCACAGGCTGTGGTCCGGGTAGTCGCTCGCGATCGTGTCCAGAATAAGCTCTTCGATGAGCAGGTCGGCGTGCGTAACGATGCTGTTGTCGGCTTTGATGCGAACCGGCGCCGCGCCGACTTCACGCATGGCCATCTCGCCCGCCTCTTCAGCAAGGCGCGTCGCTAGGGCAAGCATTTCCTCAAATTGGGATACCACGATTCTGCCGATCATAGGGAAACCGGAGCGTCTGACCATCGGCGGCGAAGCGTGGCGACGTTGATTCGTCGATTCGGGTTGGCGATTTCGGCCGATACGGGTAAGACATGAGCGGCAAGCCACTTCCTTTCGGACCGACCGGTTTCGCCGATTTCTCTCGCCGCCGGTGCAGTCATGTTGTATGATTGATGTTGGTACACGCGGTGCCATTGCCAAACGGATCACTGGCCAGAAGCCGGTGGCACACATTCTCGACATGCTGATGGGGGCGTATCAATCATGGCCTTTGCATTTCAGCGACATCCCCGGCTGAGTACGAACCGGCGTTTTTGGCTTTTCCTGGCCGCCGCTGCTGCGTTCTTGTTCACGGTGCTGTGGGCTCAACCCGTCGGCGGTCTGCTGAGCTGAGCCGCGCAGGTTCGCGCCGCCGTTGACGTCGTCCGCCTGTCGGCGGATCATCGCTCAGCGTGAGCACCGGCCCTTACCATTTCGTCTTCGCCGATCGGTTCCATCCGTCCGCCATAGCCCGCGCGGAACGGGTCGGACGGGTTACCCTCCTTGAGTGCAGCGACGAAGCTTCGTTGATCGAAAGCGTCGGTGACTGCGACGCGCTGTTGGTGCGCACAGCGGCGCGCGTGACGAAGTCAGTTATTGACGCGGCGCCGCGCCTGCGGGTCATCGGGCGTGGGGGCTCGGGACTCGACCACATCGATCTCGAAGCCGCTCGGTCGCGCAACGTCAAGGTCGTGAGCACGCCGGACGCCTCGACGGAGGCTGTGGCGGATTTGACGGTCGGATTGGTCATATCACTTTTGCGTGGCGTCACCCACGGCGACCGGATGATCCGCGCGGGTCGGTTCGCGGAAGGGCGCCGCGAATGCGTCGGTCGCGAGGTCGGCGATCTCACGTTGGGCATCATCGGGCTCGGGCGTATCGGGCAGGCGGTTGCCCGCCGGTTTCATTTCGGATTCGCATCGCGGATCGTGTTCAACGACATTCGCGATTCCGGCCACTTGTCGTTTCCTGCAAGGCGGGTGTCAAAAGCGGATGTCTACCGTCAAGCCGACGTCCTCACGCTGCATGTGCCGCTGACCGAAGACACGCGAGGCATGATCGATCGTGACGCCTTGTCGGCGCTTCGCGAGGGTACGTTTCTGGTCAACACGTCGCGCGCGGGCGTGGTCAATTCCGTTGCGTTGGCAGAGGCGTTGACGTCGAGTCACCTGGCCGGTGCCGCGTTGGACGTGCTGGATGTCGAACCCCCCGACCCGGATGACCCTCTTCTGAACGTCCCAAACACCATTCTTACCCCACATATCGGCAGTCGAACCGTCGAAAGTCTGGCGCGGATGAACGACGTCGTGGACGTCGTGATCAACGTGCTACAGGCGGATCGGTGATCGGCGCAAGTGTTGGGGTACCCGCCGAGTGTGTCGTGCTCTCCAGGTATTGCCCAGAGTCATGCTGAAGCGTCTTGTCGAGTATTCCGCCGAGGGCGTTGCGAGGGCACTGCGAGCCAGCTCCCTCGCGCGCCTGCGGACGCCGCCTCATCGAGATGAGCGGGATGGTAGTTCGACGGCAGTCCGGGATGAATGGGCGCTACGGGTAACTGTCGGATTGCGCATGGTGCATGAGACTCTTGGCGGCTTGCGAATCATCGAATCTGTGCGCGTTCCGTCTGCGCCGCAGCTCTTGTCGGAGCCCCGAGCGCAAGCGAGCGGGTCCCAACACGCTTGATTGATCGTCAAAGACCCGGCGCTTCGGGCTCCGAACGCTGCCCGCCGATTGTGTCACGCCCCGAATGCGCACGGATTCTCGTCATGGGGTTGCGTCAGACGCGATTGGGGGGTAAACAATCGGGGTATCCTACCGGCTGGCGCGGTGGTGGGATGGATGATCGAAGCACGTTGACGTTCTTCGTAGTGCACTAGAATTTCGCCCCTCAGGACCGATCGGTGTTACATTCGGGCATGATTTCTTCATACTTGGCGATCATGGCTGGGGGTTCCAGGTCGGGCACGCCGTGGCTAAGCATCGCGATCGCCGTGCTGATCGCTTGCGGCGTCGTCGGACTCCTCCTGATCTACCCCGCGATCATTCTTCGCAAGTACGTCCGCATTTCCATCGGCCTGATGGACGAGTACGCCCCGGTGGCGGAGAACGGCGGGCACGAACCCGCCAACGCGGTCGCTGAGGAAGTTGCCTTTCGAGCCGCCGACGGCCACCAGCTGGCGGGCGTCGTTCATGAAGGACGAAGCGGCGGGCCGGCGCGCGGCATGGTCGTGTTCGCCCACGAAGTGGGTAGCGATCGGTCGAGTTGTCTCCGGTATTGCAAGCCGGTGCTGGATGCGGGTTACGACGTGTTCGCCTTCGACTTTCGAGGCCACGGCGCCTCGCCCGGCGAGCCAGGCTATCGCCCGAGACAATGGCCAAGCGATCGCGAAAAGGCGGATATGCTCGGTGCGATTGCGTACATCGGTACATACCTCAAAGAGCGCGGTCGACCGACCGACGTGGCGCTGCACGGCGTTTCTCGCGGTGCGGGGTCGGCGATTCTCGCAGCCGTCAACGTCCCACAGGTCAAAGCGATCACTGTCGATAGCGCCTACAGCAGCGACACGATTCTTGAGTATTTGATGCGGCGTTGGGCTACGATCTTCGCGCGCATCCGCATTGTCGCTCAAAACCACCCGCCAATGGTCTGGCGGTTTCTCTGTTGGTTGCTGTTTCGAGAGTGTGCGCGCAAGTTCGGCTGTCGGTTTCCCTCGGTACGCAAGGCCATCGGCAAGCTCGGGCGACGACCAGTTCTGCTGATCCACGGTGAAAAGGACAGCTACATCCCGATCGTACAATCCCAGTTACTGTACGATCTCGCCCGCGGCCCGAAGTACCTATGGATCGTCCCCGGCGCCAAACACAATCAGGGGATCACGCTCAGTCCGCAGGAGTACGGTCGTCGTGTTGTGGGCTTTCTGGATGAGCATCTGGCGGTCGTGCAGCCATCGCGGTCGCCTCAACTGACGTTCGAATCAGAACAACCGGCAGCGACCCCGGCGCACGCCTTCGCCCCAGCCTACGCCAGCGTGCCAGTCGATTCCAGCAACGGATAACACGTCGCCGTCAGCGTCCGGTACTCGTTTTGCCCAAGACCTTCTGCCCTCCGTTTCTTAATTTGAAAGCGGCGGACGTCACATAACCAAACTTCACTTCCTGCGTACATATTTACACATTGTTGCACGCCAGCGTTTGAGCGCGATGGCGTATCGAACGATCGAGAAATCAAGATGCCCCGTTTGTGCCCACTTAGGCCAATACGCCTCACGTCGCGGCTCGATGATCGATGTGCCAATGACAGGTACATGGCCTCACGATCGTCTTTTGTGATGGGCTTGTTTCGCACTCGACGTTCGATTTTGTGGAGGACGACATGATACGACACGTATGCATATTCGGCTGGGTGTACGTCGCGGTGCTGATAGGCGGCGTACCGTCGGTGGTGTGTGGGCAGCGCGATGACGGCGTCGACTTGCGTCATACGCCGGTGGTCCGGGCGTTCCAACGTGTGCGTAACTCCGTCGTGAATATTTCTTCGACCGAGCATGTCGTCGTACAGCGGAAGGGCCTCGACCTGTTCGGTGATGTGTTTTCATTTCCCGTGGAGCGTGACGCGCACAGCGTCGGCAGTGGTTTCGTCATTCACCGGGACGGGTACATCGCCACGAATGCGCATGTGGTTTCTGCCGGGGCTCGGCTTGTGGTGACCTTCGCCAACGGGCAGCAATACGACGCCCGCGTTATCGGTCGCGACACGCGCAGCGACCTTGCGGTCATTCGTATCGAATCGGGGGAAGTGCTCAAACCGATTGCCTTCGGAACGACCGACGACTTGCTCATCGGCGAACAGACGATGGCCATCGGCAATCCCGTCGGCTTACAGAACACGCTCACTACCGGCGTGGTCAGCGCGTTGCATCGCGAACTGAACATCGATGGGCGTGTGCTGTTTCGGGACGTCATTCAAACCGATGCCAGCATCAATCCGGGTAATTCCGGCGGGCCTCTGTTGAACATTTACGGCGAGTTGATCGGCATCAACACCGCCGTGCGTACGGACGCGCAGAACATCGGCTTTGCGATCCCGGTGGACCAACTGCTGGACGTGCTTCCGGAACTATTGGACGCCGAGAAACTCAACCGGGTTCAGGTTGGCATGCGTGTCAGCGGGATGGCACCGACGCGGGTTACTTCGGTTCGTCAAGGTGGTCCCGCCGCCAAGGCCGGTGTCCAAGAGGGTGATGTGGTTGTGGCCATCGATGGTCATCCGATCGCTCGTTCCGTTGACTTCTGTGTGGCTATGCTCGGTCGCGGTCCCGGTGATGTCGTCGACCTTTCGCTTTTGCGTCGCAATCGCAACACCACTGCACACCTGCGTCTGACCGAGATACCCAAACCCGACGGCCGCAAGCTGGCCCGTGAACGCATGGGGCTTGTCGTGGCGGACACGTCGCAGCGGGCGGCCGATCACCTGCGATGGCGAAGTCGTTCCGCACGTCCCGGCGTCTTGATCGTCACTATCGAACTGGACGGTCCGGCGGACCGGGCCGACCTTCGCCCCGGCGACCTGCTCGTTTCGATGGGGCCGCACTGGTTGAACGGTTTGGAACATGTCGGTACGATTCTAGGTCAAGTGGGACGTGGCGAGCCGATCGACGTTGGTTTCCGCCGCATGATACGCGGTCGTCTGTACGATGGAGAGGCTCGGATCTATGCACGCTGAGCAACGATCTCGGGTTGGTTCTTCCCCTAACACCACCCCTCATTCGCCCGACGCTTCGTCCACGCCGCGCGATCTGAAAGTGCAACTCAAAGAACAACGGCTGATCGTCGAATGGCAGGACGGTGGTCGAAGCGAATTCGCGTTCGGTGATTTGCGTCGGCGCTGCCCCTGTGCGACGTGCCGCACCGAGCGTGAGGAGCAGGATCCCAACCCGTTGAAAATCCTCAAAGTCGATCCGACGGACGTCCGCGTCACGAACGCCCAACTCGTGGGCAACTACGCGATCCAGTTTTTCTGGTCAGACGGGCACAATACCGGTATTTTCGACTTCCGGTTTCTCAGGGGTCTGCCAGCCTGTTGAACAAGTGTGGCAGCGGCTTCCAGCCGGTGATCCACTAACGATTTCCGCCGCTCGACGGGAACAAGTCTCGTTGTCACGGGAGGCTTCGCGGCGACGTGACTGAATACCAGCCTTGTCCGACAGACTGCTAAGCTGGTCCACGGTCGACGGCGCGCCGAGTCGTAGAGCTCGCCCGGTTCACAGCCCGCCCAGTGACCCGGCAGATCGTCCGGTCACCGCAACACCAGCGTACGGTGCGTCCCGGACGCACCTTCTTTTGGCCACGGATCAACCCCCCTTTCCTTCGGGATGCACCGTCCTGCCGAAGCTTGATGGGGCGTTATTGCTCTATCGCCGCCGGTGGGTATACTGAGCGGCTTCATCCGCCCAGAGATTGCTTGTTCGGCGCCGCCGACAAGCGGTAGGGGCGTTGTGGGCTGGGTTCGCGCCCACTTGGGCGGGGCATCTCGTCGTCGGCATGATTTCCGCCGTGCCAACGAACAGCCGAAAAGCAGCTTGATGCGGGCTGCCGTCGAGACCGAGCGGAACTACGGGACACGTTGACTATGACCACGGCCACCGAGACGTTGAACGGTGTTGCGAAGTTGATCCAAAGTGGCAAGCTTGATCGAGCGGCTAAGACTTTGGAAGGGACAACGGAAACAGACGACAATCGCGCAGAGCTTACGTTCCTGCGCGGCTACCTGGCGGAAATGTCGTTCGATCGTGCGACCGCTCTCGACACCTATTTGGCGATGACGGAGTCACACCCCGATCACGTCGAAGCCACGTTTCGCGCGGCGTTCTTGTGCGATCAACACGGAGATGACGACAAAGCCATCGAATTGTACGAGCGGTGCGCCGAGCAAGATCCGGTACACGTCAACGCGCTGATCAACCTGTCCGTGCTGTACGAAGAGCATGGCCGGTTGGACATGGCGGAGCGATGCTTGGGTGCCGTTCTCGACGAACACCCGGACCATTTTCGCGCGAGGCACCTGCTCAAGTCCGTCAAGAGCTCCCATACGATGGTGTTCGACGAGCACTCACAGCAAGAGCAGGAACGCCACTATGCGGTGCTCGATATGCCCGTGGGCGACTTCGAGCTTAGTGTGCGTAGTCGTAACTGCCTCCGTCAGATGAACATCGCCACCCTCGGCGACTTGCTCAAGACTACCGAAGCGGAGCTCCTTTCTTACAAGAACTTCGGCGATACGTCGCTTACGGAAATCAAGGCGCTGCTGGCGCAAAAAAACCTGCACCTTGGCCAGTCTCTACCAACGGCTGGCGTTTCCATGGTCGGTGGCACCGCGCCCGCGATGGGGCAGGACTCGTTGCACTCCTCGCGTTCGGTGAGTGAGCTGGAACTCTCGGTTCGTTCGCGAAAGGCGTTGCAGCGACTCGGTACCGCGACGCTTGGCGAGTTGTGCGAGCGGTCAGAGTCCGAGCTGATGACCATCAAGAATTTCGGACTGACCTCACTCACAGAGATCAAACGCGAGTTGGCGAAGCAAGGTCTGTCGCTTCGCCAAGCGGGTGACTGATCGACGGTCGCAACCGTGACGGAACGGCGGAGGCGGAACAGGGAGTGGAAGCCGCATGTTTGGTTTTGGCCAGACACCGGGCCGGATGTTGCACGCGGCGGCGATCGTCTCCATCACACTAATCGCCCAACCTTCCTGTCGCCGTACTACGACAGCACCTCAACATCCTGTAGTAGCCTACAAACCCGACCCCCTTCGCGACGTACGCGTGCTGATTGTTTCGGACGCGCCGAGGGTACGCCTTCGCGCTGACGCCGGATTGCACATCGTGTGCGATGAGGACGAATCGGCGCATGAACTGCCGGGTGACGACTGGTATGTCGTCGAACCGTCCAAGAATTCCGCACTTCGCGTCGTAGGCCAAGAGTGGTCGGGGATAGAGTGTACGGTTAGCGCCGACGCCGAGTCTCCGATCAGCCTGTCCGTCTTTCGGAAAGGCGATTGGGCGTTGCCCGATCAATATCCGGGGTCGATCCGCATTACCGTCGACGCACGACGTCTTGATTTGATCAACCTCGTCGACGCGGAGCGATACGTCGCCGGCGTCGTGGCTCGGGAGATTTGGCCGACGTTCGATACGGAGGCCTACCGGGCGCAGGCCATAGTCGCACGGTCGTTTGTGCTCTATGAAATGATGGACAGGAACCACGCCCGGTACGACGTCGCGTCAACGCAAGGTGCCCAGGTCTACCGGGGTTTGCGATTCGATGAGACGGGACGGCGTGCGGCGCAGGCGGCTGACTATACGCGGGGTGTCGTCGTCACAGCCGAGCAGTCCGGCGAGGAACGTTTGGTATGCACCTACTATAGCGCGGCCTGTGGTGGAATGTCTCAATCAGCAGCCATCTTCGGCGAAGCCAACGACATCGAACCGCTGCGCGGCGGCGTGGGTTGCGACCATTGCAAAATTGCACCGGGGAAGTCCTATCGATGGGGTCCGGTTCGAATGAAACTGAGCCAAGTTCGCTCGCGACTCAAGGCCCGCTTTTCGACCATGCGATCGTTGCGGCGCATCGATTCGATCGATGTGACGGATCGAACGCCGTCCGGTCGTCCCGTTCGCGTTCGCGTGACGGACACGTCAGGCCAGTCATGGGAGTTGTTGGCTGAGCGGTTTCGTCTGGCGATTGGGGGTTCGACCATGCGCAGCACCGACTGCAGCATTGGCGTGAAAGGCGACCATCTGGTGCTCAAGCGCGGTCGCGGGTTCGGACATGGTCTGGGACTTTGCCAATGGGGCATGGAAGGTTTGGCCCGGTCCGGTCAACCCGCCGGCGCGATCGTTCGCTATTACTTCCCCGGAGCGAATCTGACTCGCGTTTATTGAAGTGTCATGGGAACGGCACTCCAGCGTCCGGTTTGGTCGAACGGGCCGGATGAGCGCATAGCGCTTACGTCGGCTCATCGACCCGGCATGGCTTGACTCAAATATGTCATCCGATTGCGTTAGCGTCAATGGAATGATGGCTACGCAACCGAACGCCACACCCAAGAAGTGCCGGGTCGATGACCCGTCCTACGAGACTGCGACCGCTGCTGGTCGGGCACTTCCCAATCGCGACCGCCGTGCGTTGGCAGCCTGCCAAAAAATGTGTGGCACCGGCTTCCAGCCGGTGATCCATTCGCGATTTCGTCCTCTTGATGGGAGGAAAGTCGTCATTGTTCGCCGGAAGCGTCCACATGCAATGCAGATGATCCGGCAATAGCACGAAGAGGCCGATCTCGAACGGAAGGCGCTTTCAACGGAGACAAACGCCCGTCGGAGCAGACCGCGACAAAGCGATCCTGTCAGAATCCGTTGACGACGATCGGTGACCACCGTGAAGAGATACGTCGCATCGCAGGCCCGCTATCGCACATATGTCGACATGACGTTACAATATCAACCGGACACACGATTGCTAATGGCAAAGGCAGGTCGTCGACCTGCCCTGGCTTCCCGTTCGTGATACCTACTTTCACGTTCCGCCCGTGAACTCAACCTGAAAGCGAGCGAAATCTGCAAGGTCTTGGTCGTCATCGCAATCTAGGTCCGCGAATGCTTCGGGGGGGCAGCCTTGCGGCGCTGCCTCTGGGCCACGTAAGCACGCGTTAGGTTCCGAGAAGTCGTCAAGGTCAACGTTCCCATCGCCGTCTAGGTCACCGAACAGTATCGCCGCATTCGGCCCGGGTAACCGTGCGAGCCACGCCTCACCGTTACCGTCTGGGTTGACGCCTGTGCCGACGATGCTCCGACCATCGGCGCTTACATCTCGCACAAATCCCAGGCTCCAAGCAGCGACCTCGCAAAGCCCGTACTCCTGAATCAGGACATCCTTGATATTGCGGATTCCCGTGGCGTCGTCCCAGATGAAGGGACGCACCCTATTGTGGTCGTTGCCGTCTACTGTGTATCCAACCACGACGGAGCCATCATACGAAACGGCTTGCGGATTCACCTCGCGAGCGAAGCTCGGGAGCGGTAGAAGGACGAATCCCTGCGCCGTCGTCCACCGGAAGCCAATCCGAGGTTCGGTCGTACCAGCCTCAAACGCCGAGCCTACGATGGTGGAACCGTCTCCGGAGACAGATACCTCTCGCGCTTTTGCGAACACGGCGTCGACGGGACCGATCAACTCCAGCCTGAGAGCTTCTGTCCAGCGATATGCCTCGTTTCCTAAGCACCCGACGATGACCCTGCCGTCAGCGGAGATGTCAGAAGCCACGCTTGCAGGAGATGATGGCATTCCAGTAAGAAGCTGCATGCCAGTTGCAGCCGTCCAGCGAAACGCTTGGTTGACACCCGCTATTCCTCCGCGTGCCCGGCCCACAATAGTGTTTCCATCAGAAGACACAGCTCTCGCAATGCTGGAGCCGACATCCGACGAGAACACACCGAGGTCAACCATCCCTTCGACGTCGGTCCATCGAAACGCTCGCGCTTCGGAGACGTTGTTTGCCCATCGCGCCCCGCCAACGACAACGTCCCCGCGTGATGCGATATCAAGTGCCCAGCTATCCGAGCGTCCAGGAAGCCCCCCCAACCCCTGAATGCCTGTATCCTGGGCCCACCGTATCGCCTCAAATCCAAGAGGCCCATCATCCCGTTCCGGCGCTTCCGACCAGCTCATTCCGGCGACGGCGACTCCATCCTCCGAAATCGCCCAAGCCCTGCTGTCGCAAAAGCCTCCAGGAAGATCCCCAAGCCCTTCGAAGGTCGGCTCGGCAAGGGTGATACTCGGGACCATGAGGACAGGGAGCCAGATGTATCCGCTCGTCTTCGTCAACCATGCAAGTCGACAACTTAATGATATCATCCTCAGTACTCCCCTAAGCGAAGCTGCTTTGGTCCAGCTGAACAGCACGAAGGAAAGTGTACTACTTTGTGACCTTTACGCACACTCTGTTTTGTGGTAAATAAAGGACGTTATCGGGCGCTATCTCGCCAGCCGAGCATGTCCTGAACGTAGTCGGGTATCCATGAAGAGGCTGTTCGTAGTCAATAGATGTTCGGTACTTTCTGGCGTCTCCAATCCGGCGTCAGCCCCTTTCCGGGGGGGTGGCGAGTAGCCCCCAAGGGGTCGGTGATGGCGCACCGGCTCCCCGTGTCCTTCGTTCATGGACAAACCGCGTTCCACGTATCCATTCGGACTCTGCCAAACGGTCGAGACGAGCGTGCCACGTTGTCGTAGCGTTTACGTCTCGACCACCGGCTGGAAGCCGGTGCCACACTTCTTCAACAGACCCTTATGTAATCTGTTTGGCGTCCGGCGTCATTGTGCGCGATCCGGGTTCTTTTTGTTCGCCTTTCTTTCGGCGGAACAGGTTTTGCTGTGCTTCTTGGGTGGAGGTGATGATGTCGCGGCGTCGTTGGTCGTCGACGGCGGTGTCTTCTTCTATGTGGCCATCCTTCATACTGATGAGCCGGTCGCCTTGCGCCGCGATGTCCATCTCGTGCGTGACGATGATGATGGTGATGCCGTCGGCGTGTAGCTGATGGAAAATGTCCATGATTTGCGTGGACGTCTTCGAGTCGAGGTTGCCGGTCGGTTCGTCCGCGAGGATGAGCGAGGGGCTGTTGACGATGGCGCGGGCGATGGCCACACGCTGACACTCCCCGCCGGACATCTCACTGGGTTTATGGGTGACCCGCTTACCCAGACCGACCCGTTCCAACGCCTGCTTGGCTGTTTTCTTGGAGAATCCGCGGCGCGTATAGGTGAGTGGTACGAGGACGTTGTCCAGTGCGCTGGTTCTATTGATGAGGTTAAAGGTTTGGAACACAAATCCGATCTCCTGATTCCGCAGGAGGGCGACTTGTTTTTCGTTCATGGCGCTGACGTCGTGGCCATTGACTTCCAAGACGCCGCTCGTCGGCCTATCGAGGCAACCGATGATGTGCATGAGCGTGCTCTTGCCGCTGCCCGATGCACCGACAATGCTGACGAACTCGCCGGCGGATATGTGCAGATCGACCCCGTCGAGGGCGTGTACCACGGTTTCGCCCATCGGATAGTCTTTGTGGATTCGTTTGGCACGAATCATCGTGTGGGTTCATCCGATCGCGTGGTAGTGAGTCTGAGCGTTCCGCCGCTGTGCATAGCAAGTTCGTCGCGGTATTTCGGAATCGAAACGATCACGTCTTCTTCTTCTTCGATTTCATCTTGTCGCGGTCTACCTTTCGGGGCAGCTTCGTATACACGACGTCGGCTTCCGACAAACCGGCACGAACCTCGCTGACGTTGCCGTTGTCCAAACCGAACGTGCATTCGATCCACTCGTACGGTCGCTCGTCGGAGTCGGTGGTTTCTTTGGGTATGAACACGCCCAGCCCGCCGGAGGGGCCTCGACGAATGGCTTCGGTCGGACACAGCAAGACATTCTTGGCGTGTTCTGATGTGAAGGTCACGTCGGCACGCATACCCGAAAGCAGTTTGGATCGATCGCCACCGGAAATAACCACATCGACGAGGTAGGTAACTACACCGGCTCGGCGTTCCGGTTCGGGATAGATTCGCTCGATCACGCCGCGAAACTCTTCGTCCGGAAAGGATTCGACCCGGATGGTCGGCGTGTGCTCGAGGGCATCGAGCGTGGCGGTGTCTTCGGGCATGTGGAGTCCGTCTTCGTGGCCGGGCAGCGCCCACGGCGGTGCCAATTTTAGGACGCGACCGATGTCGGCTTCGTCCACTTCGGCTTGAACGATCAGGCGGCGGACATCAAGCATGATCGCCAGGACCGTGCCACCGGTGATCGTTGTTTTTCCGCCCTGAATCACTTCGCCAACCTGTTTTTCGATCTTTGCCACGACGCCGTCGAAGGGCGCGAGGATGTCCGTCTTGGTCAAGCGCAGCGCGGCGTCGTCTTCAAAATTCTTGGCGGACGCCAGCGCCGCTTCCGCCTGTCGAACGGCTTGTCGAGCGCGCGGGATTGCGAGATTGATTCGTTCGAGATCAGCTTGGGCTTTGCGAAGTTGAGATTGACTCCGCTGCAATGTCGTTTCGCGCTCGAACATTTCTTCGTTGGCGCGTTGGTGTTCGGGAAGGGCGGCGAGTTTGTCACGTCGAAACTCGGCGTACGCCATCGCGCCGGTCAGATCCTCGATGATGGCGTTCGCTGCGCTTAGATCGGCGGTCTCCGCTTGTCGGAGAAGGAGTTGGGATTCTTCCAAACGCGCTGCAGCCACCTCGACGTCGAGCTTGGCGCGATCGACGTTGCGCTGCTCGTTGATCGGGTCGAGGCGAACCAACAGCTCGCCCGCGCGGACGCGCTCACCGGCGTTTCTGGCGATGTGGATTACCTCGCCGCTCGCTTCGGCTTTGATCTCGATGCGCCGATAGGGAACGATGCTCCCCGTCGCGTTGACCGGGATGGTGATATCGCCCCGCCGCACGACCAGCGTCTTCCCGTCCAAACCTTCGATGGACATCTGCAGGCTGTTGGTGGCTACGATGTATCCAGTAGTGATCGTGCTTAGTGCAAGAATGGCAATGACGACGTTCTTCATGATGGCACCTCTGTGTCGGTCACGTATTGGACGCAGGCGATGGTTGATGGCGTCCGATGCAACGGAGCACGCGGTGATCGATTCGCGTCGACGGCGCCCGCGCCCTCGTGTCAGTAATCATATCGCGGCGGAACACGTAGGCGTGCGCGATGTACGCCGGTAGTCAAGCTGCACACGTCGAGGCCACGAATTCCAATCCAAACGTATCCGCCACCGCTTTGTTCGTGATTTTGCCGCGTTCCACGTTGATGCCTTCAGCCAATCCTCGATCGTTTCGACAGGCGTTCTGATAACCCATGTCGGCCAGCTTTAGCGCGTAGGGGAGTGTCGCATTGGTCAGGGCGAAGGTGGACGTTCGTCCCACGGCGCCGGGCATGTTGGCTACCGCGTAGTGGATCACGCCATCGACGATATAGGTCGGGTCGTCGTGCGTCGTGGGGTGAATCGTCTCCACGCATCCGCCCTGATCGACGCCGACGTCGACGATCACCGCGTTGTGCAGCATGGCTGACAGCATCTCGCGCGTGACCAATACGGGGCAGCGTGCCCCGGGGATCAATACCGCACCGATAACGAGATCCGCAAGTCTCAGATATTTTCTTAGTGTATGTCGATCGCTGAACACGGTGTGGACGTTGGGGGGCATGACGTCGTCGAGGTAGCGGAGTCGATCGATGTTGATATCCATGATCGTTACGTTCGCCCCGAGTCCCGCCGCGACCTTGGCCGCGTTGGTGCCCACGATGCCGCCGCCGAGAATCAGCACTTCCGCGGGCTCGACACCTGGAACGCCGCCGAGCAAAATGCCCCGTCCCTGCATCGGTCGCTCCAAATACTTCGCACCTTCTTGAATGCTCATCTTACCAGCCACTTCGCTCATCGGCGTCAAGAGGGGCAGGCGCCCCTCGGGGTCGACGATGGTTTCGTAGGCAATGGCGATGGCGCCGGTGGCGACGACCGAGTCGGTGAGTTCGCGATCGGCGGCGAAGTGAAAGTAGGTGAACATGACCTGCCCGTCGCGCATCATGCTGCGCTCGACCGCGAGCGGTTCTTTGACCTTGATGATCATGTCGGCGCGGGCGAAGACCTCTTGCGCGGTGTCGACAATCTCGGCGCCGACACCGGCGTACTCGTCGTTCGACAATCCGGACCCGACGCCGGCGTCTTGCTCAAGCAAAACGGTGTGTCCCCGGCGCACCAGTTCATCAACACCAACGGGCGTTGTGCTGATACGGTATTCGTGTGTTTTGATTTCTTTGGGTATACCGACGATCATGATCTATCAAACTGCCCCATAGCGACGTCAAACATGCTTGGTCCGGCGCGGAGACGCCGGTTAGCCGGGTGAGACGACTTCAACATATCCCGCCGACGCTGACGCAGGTGTTGATCTTCGTGATTGTGTGCCGTCTCAGGCTATCTCACGCCACGGACTATAGCGATAGTGTGTTGGGCTGGCAATTTCACCGGGGCGCCAAACGGCGACCAGTATGCTTGTTGGAATGGGCGTTGACGCCGTCCCGAATCGTACCGCGAACATCCATGTAACCGCTCCGTCGGACCGGATCACGACCGTTCTTCGACGAAGGGACGCCGCCGCTCACAGTGGTAGCTTTCCGGAAACCAATTGGGCAATCCACCCCCAAGCTTGTGCGATCTTGTCGCCGAGCGACAACGCCGGTTGCTACCGCTGCTCCCACAGAGGTTCTAGCGCTTTTCGGGTGCCATGCCCAAGCTGAAGGCGCGGGCATGTGTCGACGCACGCAGTTCGTGGCCGCGCTGCGCTTGACCATGGCACTCTATGGCGTTGGCTGACCGGAGCGCGTCAGCACGAGACCGTTCCGGTGTGTGGCTACGGTGATGCCCGTTGCATCGAACATGACGCGTATGGCCCCGACATCCGCCGTGTTGAAGAAATGCCGATCGCGCAGAAGTTGGGGCAATCCGTTGGTCGTCTCGGACGTACGCTGCCTGCTCGAACGAATGGTGATCTTCGGGTTCACGGCGTTGATGAAGGCTCCCGTGCTTCGCACGACGCCGCCGTGGTGTGGTAGGACAAGCACGTCTGCCGCGATACCGCCTCGTTCGGTCAGTGCCCTAATCGCATGCTCTTCGATATCGCCAGTAAGTAGCAGCGATCGACCTTGATAGGTTATGCGTAGGACGCTGGACGTGTTGTTCGCCGAGACGGTATCGTCCAACCCCGACGGTGGCCAAAGTAGCTCAAACTCGATGTCGCCGATGTTCCAGCGCGTGATCGCCGGATCCAGCACGTCCAGCGTCGGGCCATTTGCTTCGATCAGGTCCAAGAAATGTCGACTAGGTGACGACGCCTCACTTCGCTCGGAGAAGTATTCGTTCACAACGATCGATCTCACATCAATGTCCCGACAGATGCTTGGAATTCCGCTGTAGTGATCGAGGTTCGGATGGCTTACGTACGCGCGATTGATCCGCGTGATGCTGCGATGCTCAAGGAAAGGCACAACGACACCGCGACCCACGTCGTAGGGGCTCGTGGCTCCGGCGTCGTACAAGATTGTCTTGCCGTCCGGTAGCTCAACGACCGTGGCTGAGCCGGCGCCGACCGACAGCACGGTAACGACCATGCGGTCCGGTGGTCTTATCGATCGACGCCAGATGGCGGCACCCGACACCACGCCAACGAGCGACGCAACCCAAACCAACGTCAGGACCAAATTAACGCGCGTTGAAAAAAGACCCACGAGTTTCGGCGTGGCCATAGTCTCTTGTTCGGCTTCCGGCGCCACCAAGATTTTTCGTTTGTAGAAGCGAACCACGAAGAGTAGCAGCGATGCGTAGTACAGAACGATCAACCATTTCGGCATGGCGCCTACGGGAAGGGAGGCGTTGGGAAGTGATCCGATCCATTCCAGGAAGCGGATGAGTATCCGCTCCACCATCGCGAGCAGTGGGGCCACGCCGGCGCCCAGCGCCGGCCATACTGCCGTCAACCCGACCTTCAGGAATCCTAGGGTCATGATGAGATAAACGAACGGCAATACCGCCAGCGTCGCCAATGGGCCGTAGGGATGCATACGGTGGAAGTGGTAGACGACAAGCGGCGCCGCCGCGAGCCAAGCGCCCATTGACACGACCAACGGTGCGAAAACCCAGCGGCGACATCGGCCGAGGCGACGGATCAGCGACGCCGAACGTGTGGCCGTTCGCGCGATCGCCACGTCGACGAGTCTGCGATCCTCCGAAGCAAACGGTCGACGAAATACGTAGCGATCAATAACGTCGCGGATCGCAATCGACGCGATCACGACGGACGATGCTAAGCTTTTGGTGCCAAGGTACCACACGCCAAGCACCGAAAGAAACGTCAATTGGAAACCCACGTCGAACACCTGTTGCGTGTTCCACGCGAGCAGCAGGATGGCCGCCAGTGAAAGCCAATTCAGCGGCGAACGCGGAAGACGCAACAAGACCGACGCGAGGTACATCAGCCCGAGAATCGTTGCGCGAAAGATCGGTGGTCGTGGGTCGGCCAGCAGGGCGTACGACACCAGCGCGAAGGCCATCATCAGCGCGCCCCGCCGTCGTGATACGCCGAACATTCTGCAAGGCCACCAAACCAGCGTCATCACGATGGCCACGTGAAATCCGCTGACAGCCAGGAAGTGTACGCAGCCCGCACGAATGAACGCGGCGTTGAGTTCGCGATCAATTTGCGATCGGCGTCCGAGCACCATGGCGGCTAGGAGCGACTGCTCGCGTTCCGGCATGGCGGGGTCGTCGATCAAAAGGTGACGCGCCGTCTGGCGCATCCACGCGACCGGTCCGAACCCGCGGCGCCACTGCGGATCGATCCGCTTGAGCGCATCACGCGTTGCGCACGAAAGACCAGCCGTCACGCCGCGCCGTCGATTGTACGCAGCCCAGTCCACGGCGCCCGGATTGGTAGCCGCGCGCAGAGGGTAAAGCCAACCGTATACCTCGACCGGCTCATCTTCTTCAAGGTCGAGTACCGGTTCAGCCACGGTGACGCGAACGAGACCCCGTGTGGATATCGTTTCGTCCACGCCTTTGATGGATTCCACGTCGAGCAGAAAAGTTGTTCGGTCGCCTCGCGACAACCATCTCGAAAAGTCCCATGGCGTGGTGACCAATAGGCGCGGCGTCGACGCTACCGTGCCGCGCAGTTCGACCAACTGTCGATCATCGGAAACGAATTGTGCGAATCCCGATTGGGGAAGCGTGCGCGCCTGATAGTGATGGAGGCTACCGCCGACACAGCCGGACGCCACCAACACCAGCATCGGTCCAGCCACGCGTCGTGCGCGGGTCGTTAGGGTTAGGACGGCGGCCACCAAGAACACACAAGGAAATACAAACCCATGCGGTTCGTAGCCCGCGTCGACGATGATTCCGAGAATCATGCCGATGGCTACAGGGCACAGAGGTGCCAAGGTCATGACGCGCGGTGTGGGTTCGTTGCAAGATGATTCGTCGCGTTCGTCCATGGCTTGCCGATTTGACCCATCCGAGACATAATCAAAGCTAGACGGTCAAGCGTCTGAGGTCAAAGATCGAGCGGTCTTTGACCTTTGATCCGAGACTCTTGATCTTTGACCTTCGATCGCTGACACGGGGCCATGTACATGTCGATTGGGTTTGTTGTATGGCTTGGCGCGGCGGTTGCTGTGGGAAGCACTTGGGTGTTCCGGTGGCTTCTCGTTTCGGCGGCGCTCCGAAGTCGACAGGCCCTTGGTCCCACGACGTACGACGGTCCCCCCAAACAACCGCCAATGGTTTCGATATTGGTCGCCGCCAAGGATGAGCAGGACCACATTGAAACGTGCGTCAACTCACTACTTGCACAGGACTACCCCAATTTCGAAGTCATTGTGATCAACGACCGCAGCTCGGACGATACGGCGTCCATCCTCAACAGACTTGCAAGTCGCCACAAAGATCGCCTAACCGTGATTCACATCGCGACGCTGCGCGACGGGTGGTTCGGCAAGAACAACGCCATGCGCGAGGGTATCACCGCAAGTCGTGGTCCGTGGTTGCTGTTGACCGACGCCGACTGCCGGTTCACGGCCACGAGCACGCTCTCCATGGCGACCCGCGAGGTGCTCGCCCACAACGTTTCACTGCTATCGATTACCCCTCAACTGGACACGCCGACTGTTTGGGAGCGAGCGATTCAGCCGGTGTGTGGCTTGGTGCTCATTTCATGGTTTCTTCCTACCCGGGTGAACGACCCCAACACGCGTACCGCATACGCCAACGGGGCGTTCATGTTGATCAAGCGAAGTGCGTATGACGCGATCGGTGGACACGAGCGCGTGAAGACCGAAGTCAATGAGGACGTGTGCATGGCGGGGTTCGCCAAGAGTCAGGGGCTCGGACTGCGCGTGGTCGAAAGTGCAGGCCTCTATCGCACGCGGATGCACCCATCGCTTGCGGCTGCTTGGAACGGGTGGAGTCGGATCTACTTCGGATGCCTCCGCAACATGCGTCGCTTGACGATCTCGGCGAGCCTGCTGGTCGCGCTTTCGATTGTTCCTTGGCTTAGCCTGCTGATTGCCCTGTCCGGTTGGGCGATGGCGCCAACGGAAACCGCCGAGGTATGGGGTTGGTCGGCGTTCGCGTGGTCGCTGGCCGTGCTATGTCAGCAAACGGTAGCTACGCGTATCTATGCAATGCTGGGTCAGCGCCGATTCTGGTCCTTGGGTTACGTTGTCGGCGCTGTGGTGGCGCTCGGCATGTTGCTTAGTGCGATGTTGAAGGTTCTCGGGGCTACAAGCACCACGTGGCGGGGCACGACATATCGTGGGCAATCTCTGGAAACGGGGATCGGCGAAACCCCGGTGACACGACGCCCGGCCGACGCCGTTGAGGAATCGGCGCGTCATGCCTGAAGAATTCGAGAATGCTCTGGACCTCGTGAAGTCTGAGGACGCCGCATCGTGGTTCGACTTCGGGGACGGACGACTGACCGCCCTGATCGTGCTTGTCGGGTTCGCGGCAGCTATCGTGATGGTACGACGAGTCCGCCTTTTTTTTCGCAGGCGACGACCACCGCGCATTCACCCGAAATTGCAAAAATACGGCGAACAATACGGGCCTGTGGATGAAGTCGTGGCCGCCAAACGCCGCGCCGAAGCCGCCCACATCATCGCCACGTCCAGCACTGGCGCGATCGCCGGATACGACTTGGTCGAACAGGTCGAGGCCGTCTTCGTGGACGGCTTCCGCAGGCCCGAAGAGGCCACCGAAGGATTGAAGGCAGCCGCGGCTATGAAAGGTGCCAACGGCGTCACCAACGTGAATCATGACCGCAACGCCTCCGGTCGGTGCAGCGCCAGCGGCGACGCCGTCGTTATCCGAAAGCGCCGTTCGGACGTCGCTAGTCCGGCAGACAAACCAACGCGACCGGCGGCGCCCGAGGACCGCACGATCGATGGTTCGACTGGAAACGCCCCCACGCAAACGTCGTAAGAGCGTGTCTCAGGAATCTCTTTCATCGCCCTGCCTGCAAGGAAGCGGTCCGGCTTCGAGTGAGGCAACCGCTCCCTGACGGTCGCGGCTCGGTAAACCCGTCACTCGGAGTGTGACAGAGCCAAGCGTGACGCGGTTCGAAAAAATCCTATAATCAACGCACCAAACGGCGCCACTTAGCGGACGGAGCGAGCACCCTATGATCTCCAAAATAACCATAATCACACTTTGCTCACTCGTCGGCATCGGATCGGCAAGCGGGTACGCGGCGGATGGGCAAGCTGCCGACTTTGTCGTCAGGACGACAGCGCAGGCGTCAATCGATCGCGGTTTGCGATATCTGGCTGGGACGCAGCGTCCGGACGGTGCTTGGGAAGCGTTCGATAAACCCAACCCAGCCATTACCGCGTTGGCGGTCAAAGCGCTCACGCAAGGGCATGGGTTCGGACCTAAGCATCCGGCCGTGCGGCGGGGGTTGGCTTTCCTGCTTCGCTTTGTTCAGGAAGACGGCGGCATCTACGTCCCCGATTCGGGCATGCGAAATTATCACACGAGCGTGGCGCTCATGGCGCTGGCAGCCACCCGCGACGCAGCCCACACGGAAACGATTCGCAAGGCGCAGGCGTTCCTCAAGAAGCTTCAGTGGGATGGCGGGGAAGGCCATGAAACCTCAAGCTCATGGTACGGCGGGCAGGGGTACGGTCGACACAAACGCCCAGACCTGTCCAACACGCAATTGATGCTCGAAGCACTACATCAGAGCGGCCTTTCCGCCGACGATCCGGTCTACCAGAAAGCTATGGTGTTCGTGTCTCGCTGCCAGATGCTCGGCGAAACCAACGACCAAGCGTTCGCCAAGGGCAGCTCGGACGGAGGGTTTGTTTACACTCCGGTCGCTGGGGGAGAATCGAAGGCCGGTACGAAGATGGACGACGAAACCCCCAGGCTTCGAAGCTACGGGTCGATGTCGTACGCCGGTTTCAAAAGCTTGCTCTACGCCCACGTGGATCGAAACGACGTACGCGTGCGGCAGGCCGTGGACTGGATCAAACGCCACTACACACTCAGCACCAACCCCAACATGCCCGACGAACAGTCGCAGCAGGGGCTATACTACTATTACTACATTTTCGCCAAAGCCATGCAGGCTTGGGGTGCTGAAGAGCTGACCGATGATCATGGCGTTCCGCGACGATGGCGCGCCGAACTCATCGAAACGCTGGTCGCACGACAGCGGGACGACGGTAGCTGGGTAAACGACTCGGATCGCTGGTACGAGGGCAATCCGCACTTGGTCACCAGCTACGCCGTGCTCGCCTTGCAGACCGCGTTGACGTCGGCAGAACAGCCGTAACTTCGACGTCGTCGCTTGCCGCCGGAGCACTGGGGCGGTACAAGTTTCGGGTTCGTCCGATCAGAGCCACCCCCGTGATGGAGCGTTTTCAAGCTGTCACGACCGGACGTGAACCGTCCGCTTCCTTGCGGGCGCGGCTCAGTTTACCCGTCCAGCATTCCCGTCATACTGTGTGCGAAAGAGCACTAGGGCGTGGCGAGCGCGTTGTTGGACAAGATGGCACGTACGCTATGCAAGACGAAGAAGACCAGTTGAACGATCAGTCGCCGGCGGACGACACCCCCAGCGCACCGGAAGATCAGCCCCAGCCGGGGAAGGTCGGATGTGGCAATGACGGCGATGACGGCGCGGCGCCCGCGGAGGCGCCTCAGGCCGATTCGGCACCCGCCACCGACGAAACCAGCGCGGCGGGTCAGGATGCGGTCCCAAGCTCCGACAATACCGATGCGGTTGCAGTCTCCGATAAGCCCCCTGAGAAGCAGGAACCCGTCAAGACCGGTCCGGTCGATTGGTCGCAGGAAACATCGGCCCACGCCATCGAGGTCGAGCTTCAGCACATTGAGACCAGCGTTCGCACCGCGCTCGAAACGGTCGATAGCCGGCGCAAACGGCGACTCGGAGGCACCCAGCGGTGGCGAGAGTTGGAGCAAGACATCTCCTCGTGGCGTTTTACCGGACGTTTCAGTGAAGAGGCCGCCCAACATCTGCTGTATCTCATCCGAAAACGTCACTCCCTCTATGAGCGTCTGAGTTTCTTATCCTCCACCAGGCCGACTTGGAACACCTGACCGCATTTGGGTCCGGGAAGATACCGATCGGTGTTCGTTCACCCCAACGCACAACCTGTCGAACCGATTGATCCGTCACTACCGAGCTCCTAAGATGAATCGCAGGGGCTGTGTATCCTGGTCAATGTCCGACTAAGATTGGGGCACGGACGGGGCGTGGCTCGGTTTTCTGGGGGTGTCGCGGGCCTAACTCGCGACACAACGATAGGGGTTCCATTACTTGTTCGACGAACTAGCGCAGCTGACGTACGTCGATCGACCAACCGGTTCGCGCCTATTCGGTGCGCGGCGCTACCGTTTCGGCTTGAGGGTCACGGCGAGCAGGCGGGCGCTGCGCGCAACCGTCATGCTGTCACTTGGCGCAGTGTGGCTTGCTGCCTCCGCGCCATGCTTTGGCGAAACCGGCGCCACGCCCGCCGCCCAGAACAATGCCCATCCCACGCGCATCGTGTTGAAGCTGACGCCCGGTGCGATGACCGCCACGAAGTCGGTGGCGACGGCGAACCGTCGCGTCTACGGTCAACGATCCGGTGCCATCGATTGGCACGCTTCTCTACCGGCGCAGCTATCCGATCGTATCCAGGCGTGGCGAGCCAGCGGCGCCAGATTGGCTGTCGCTCGTCCGTTGGCCAACAAAAGGGTCGCCCAACATTATGGTCTGAACCGGACGTTGGTTCTCGACGTGCCGCCCGGAACGGACGCCGCCGCCATGGTGGCCGACCTGATGGCCTTGCGCGATGACATCGAGTATGCCGAAGTCGAGCAATGGGGGCAGGTGGCTGCGCTGATCCCCAACGATGCGGATTTTTGCGAGCAGTATGGAATGAACAATACGGGTGAGTCGTGCGGTGCCTGCGTTAATGGGTTTTGCGATTCCGGACCGCTTCAATCTTGCCTGGTAGACTCTGAGTGTCGCGATCCCATGGGTACGGCGGACGCAGACATTGACGCGCCCGAGGCGTGGGCAATGCACACCGGCGACCCGGGCACGGTGACCATCGCGATTATTGATACGGGCGTCACACCGCATACCGAATTCGGTGCCCGGTTGTTGCCGGGTATTAACTTGGTCGATGGGGAGGATCTCACCGACACGCGCGATGGATGCCCTCACGGCACGCACGTCGCGGGCATCGCCGCAGCTAGCGGTAACAATGGCCTAGGTGTTGCCGGTGTGACGTGGGGCGCCAATATCCTTCCGGTTCGTGTATTTGGCGGATCCAATCCCTGTGGCGGAAGCGCCACCAATGTGGCTGAGGGCATCATGTGGGCCGTCGATAACGGGGCCGACATTTGCAACATCAGTTTGCAGTTCTGCTCGGGCTCGCAGGTGCTCGAAGACGCAGTCAACTATGCGCACGACAACGGCGTGCTCGTGGTCAGCGCCGCGGGCAATTCGAACGCTTGCGGTTTTCGCAACTTCGTCGTCTATCCTGCCAGGTATGCCAACAGTATGGCGGTCAGCGCCACGACGGACAACGATGTGCTGGCCAACTTTTCCAACTTCGGAAGTCAGCTCGACGTGGCCGCGCCGGGGTCCAACATTTACTCGACGTGGCCACAACTGGTATGTGTGGGCGGGATCGATGCAGGAGCGGAATGCTTTTCCGACTTGCAGTGTCGCGATGGTGGCGTTTGTTCTACCAACCTTGGCGGCACGTATCATTTCCTCAGCGGCACGTCCATGGCCACACCCCACGTGACGGGTTTGGCTGCGCTCATCAAATCGTTCGAACCGACCCTCACCGCGGACGAAATTCGCTTGCTGATCACCGTAACGGCGGACGATCTCGGTGCCATTGGCGCAGACAACAGCTTCGGCGCCGGGCGTATCAACGCGAATGAGGCGTTGCTTGCTGCGTCCGTGCTGCCACGAATTCTGCAAAGCGATCCGCCGAGCGGCGCCATCGATGCTCGACAACCGTTCGATGCGGACGGAACCAACGAGGACGGCTGGCTTTTCGTCGACATGACCATGCTCGGCGACACGTCAGGCGTCGTGCGCGAGGACTTCACCGTGGATCAATTCGGTGGTTTTACCGGTGCGCCGTTCGTAGTGGCGGTGCAGAATGGGCTCGACGTGGTTCGCGTAATTCTCAGTCGTCGGGTTACGCCAGGTGCGCGAACGATCATTACACATACGCTCAGCGGCACTTCGGTTTCGTTGGGATACCTCCCCGGCGACGTTACGGAGAATGGTACGACGGACATCACCGATCTGATTGAGCTCGGTCGAACGCTGATTGTGTCACCGGGCACCGGACTCGATCGGTCGTTGGACATCAACCGCTCAGGCCTCATCACCACATTGGATCTTCTTCGCGAAATCGACCTGCTCAACGGCGGTGGTGCGTACGACCCTTACATCAACTCTTCTCTGCCCGGGGTCTAGCAAGTTCAATGTTGTGCTTAGAACGTGTGCGGTGTGGGTGCGAGAAAGGATTCACGCACCAGCGGCACCTTGATGAACGTACGAGCAAGGATTCACGTACCAGCGGATTGACTGCACCATGCCGTCGGGTTTTCTTGTTTCGACGTCTCAAAGTTTCGACTGTCTAGTGCTCCGACGTTCCGACGTCGCACTATCCCACGATGAGCATGGCCAGGAACATGTAGATGGCTACCGAGACGACGTCGTTCGCGGTCGTTACGAGCGGACCGGAGGCGATGGCGGGGTCAACGCCGAATCGACGGAACCCGAACGGTAGCATGATCCCCAATACCGCCGCCACAAGAATTGCGACGGGCATGGCCAATCCGATGGCCAGTGGCACGGCGCGAATGCTGTCGACGTGGCTCTCTATGATGCCCATTCGAATCAAGACGCGTATTCCGATCGTCGCCAGCCCGCACGCCGCCACGCCGCAAACGGGCGCCATCGCCAGGGCGATGCGCCCATGGCGTAACAGGGCTCGACTGATTTTTGTGGCCGCTAACTCGCCAGTGGCAAATCCTCGAACGATGATTGTTGACGTTTGGATTCCACTGTTGCCGCTGGTGGCGCCGATCATCGGTGCGAACGCCGCGAGCGCGCCGAACAGCGCGCCGTCGAGGTGGCCTTCGCTAATCAGGAGCACGCTGGCCGTCAGCAACATGCCCAACATGCAAGGCAGCAACCACTTCAGTCGAACGAACGCCGCGCTGAAGACGGAACTCGTTTCGATTTCAGCCGGGTCCGTACCGGCCATTCTGTAGAGGTCTTCTTCCGCTTCTTCCACGGCGACGTCGAGCAGGTCGTCGTGGGTGATTCGGCCGAGAAGACGGCCTTCCGCATCGACCACCGCTGCCGAGATCACGTCGTACTTGCGAATGACCTGCACGACGGTCTCCTGGTCATCCGACGCCAGCACCATAACCGGATCGCGCTCCACGATTTCTTCGAGTGTCGTCGTCGGAGCGGTGGTGACCAGTCGGCGCAACGGCACGGTACCCACCAAATGGTCAGCTTCATCGACGATGTAGATTTCGTGAAGATCTTCTTCCTGTGTGGCGGCGCGAACGTACTCAACCGCGTCGACCACGGATTTCCATCCGTACACGGCGACGACATCCGGCGTCATGATGCCGCCGGCGGTGTCCTCTCCATATTCGAGCAGCTCTTCGATTCTGTCCGCCTGCTCGTCCTCCATCTGGTCGAGGATTTCGTCGGCTTCATCCTCCGGCAGTTCGGCGAGCATGTCGGCCGCGTCGTCGGGTGGAAGTTCCGATACGATGTCGGTGAGCGATTTCGTATCAAGGTCTTCGACGATGTCGCCACGAACTGCTTCGCCGAGCATGACGACCACTTCGGCGGCCGTGTGCGGCGGTAGTGCGAAGAGGATGCGCGACCGCTCGGTCTCGTCGAGCAACTCGAAGGACTCGGCAATGTCCGCCGCCCGCGCTTGGGCGAGGATGGTCGTCAGGCGTGCGTCGTCATTGGTCGCGACAGCGTCGGTGAGTCGTTCGTGGAAATCTTGTCTGTCGGGCTTCATGACAACGCTCAGCGTGAACTGGTGGCAGTTTGATCGTCGGCGTATTATGATCAGCGCTTGTCTGATGGCAATGAGGATGCGTCTCGACAGATACCTCAAGGGTCGACTTTGCGATCTGACCATGGGCGATGGGCACAAGTCGGCGGCGACGTCGCCGGGACCACAAGGACCGTAATATCATGGGTCTGACCATCTATCGAGAAGACCACGCCGACCTGTCACCGTTATGCGAGGTGGTGATCGCGGTGATCGGGTTCGGAAATCAGGGACGGGCCCACGCTTTGAATCTGAGGGATTCACAGCTCGAGGTTGTGGTCGGTCAGCGACCGGGTCGCGGCGCCGATCAAGCGGCGTTCGACGGGTTTCAACCGGTGGCGATTGCCGAAGCAGCTAGCCGTAGCGATCTGTTGATCATCTCATTGCCTGACGAGTCAGCTGCGGACATCTACGGCGAGCACATCGCCCCACATCTTCGCCCCGGACAGACCCTGGGTTTTGTTCACGGGTTCAACATCCGGTACGAGTTCATCAGACCGCCCGCGGACGTGGATGTCATCATGGTGGCCCCCAAAGGTCCGGGCACCTTGGTGCGATCGCTCTACGAGCAGGGCAAGGGGCTCCCGGCGCTGCTGGCTGTTCATCAGGACGTTTCCGGTCGGGCGAAGTCGACCGCACTTGCTTGGGCGACGGGGATCGGCGCCTTGCGCGCTGCGGTGGTAGAAACCACATTCGCCGCCGAAACCGAAACGGATCTGTTCGGCGAACAGGCTGTGCTGTGCGGGGGCGTTTCGGCATTGACTAAAGCCGCGTTCGAAACGCTCGTCGCCGCCGGATACGAACCGGAGTTCGCCTACCTTGAATGCGTTCACGAACTCAAGCAGATCGCTGATTTGCTCTACGCGCGCGGGTTGAGCGGCATGCGCGATCGCATTTCGAATACGGCTGAGTATGGCGATCTGACGCGCGGGCCACGGATCATTAACGACACCGTCCGAGAAGAGATGGCCCGTATTCTGGAAGACGTGCGCAACGGCAACTTCGCACGAGAGTGGATCGAAGAGCATCGTTCGGGCGGCAAGCGATTCAAAGCGCTTCATGCCAAGGATGTGGATTCTGCGTACGAACGGGCCGGCGAAACCGTGCGCTCACTCATGCCCTGGTTGACCTGATCGTCAAACCATCCGTCAGGGTACACAACGCGTGTACGACTCGGTCGTGGCGATCAGCTCGCCCGCGGTCCGGAGAGACTACGACGCCGTTCGGGTTCCCACGACCCAAGCCCTGAGCAAGTCCACCACGCCCGGTAACGAATCTCCCCGCTCAATCGTAAACGAGGGCGTGGACAGGCTACTTGCAAGCTGAGTGGTAATCTGTCATACTGCCTCGTTCGTAACCGTCGGATCGTAGTCCGAGCGGTTGACCGAACAGACCAGCCTCGTGGAGTCCCGAATGGGCCAAACCTTGGAAGCGCTGCATCGCCTTCAGGCCGTCGAGTTGCAGCTTGCGGAGATTCGTCAGGGACGAGAGTCGAAGCAACGCCGGGTCGACAACCACAAACGACATGTAGTTCAAGCCGAATCCCAGCTCAGCGAGCACCGCGCGCTCGCGATCCAACGCCAGATTAAGCAAGACGCCCTTCAACTGGACGTCACCGCGCGCGAGCAGACCATCGACAAACACCGGCAGGCCTTGAACAAGGCGAAGACCAACAAAGAGTACGCCGCTGTTCTGGAGGCCATGAACACCGAAAAAGCCGACAACGCCAAGCTCGAAGGCGAAGTACTCCAAATGATGGAGGAGGCGCAGACGCTTCAGGAGAAGATCGAACAGCTTGAAAAAGATCGAACCGAAGCCACGGAACGCATGACCCAAGCACAGACCGTGCTCGACGATTTCGACAAGCGGACGCGGGCGCAGCGCAAACAGCTTGAGGGGGAGCGTAGTGTGTGCTCAGCTGACGTCGATCCCAGTATTCTGTCAAGTTTCACGCGCGTGGCCGAACGTCACGACGGCGAAGCCATGGTGTCCGTCTTCAAGCTTCACCCCAAACGAGAAGACTACGCCTGCTCCGGCTGCAACATGAAGCTTACCCTTGATTTGGTCAACACGCTCAAGACGCGAGACGAAGTGCAGATTTGCACGAACTGTGCGCGAATTTTGTACTTTGAACAGAGCGCTAAGCAGCGTAGCCGCGCCTGATGACCCGAGTAGCCTTCGGCGCTTCTTGCGATCCTGCCAGTTGAACTTGGAGAGAGGCGATGGTGATCGCCGGGCATGTCGTTAGGTGTGCGAATCCTCTCCTTCAGATTCCACAAGCCGATCCAGCAGGTCTTCCAGCATCGAATCCAGCACGCGGGTGTCGTCGTACGCATGGTTGCGAAGCGCCTCACGGACGGCGACCACTTTGTAGCTACGAACACCCGCACGATCGAAGCGCGATGGAGATGGGTACATCGACGCATCCCGTTCGCCTGCGTCGTCCCTCGGAGGTTGCCAGTTGCATACCATGTTGTTCGATCCGTTGTGCGATGCGTTCTGCAGTTTCTCGCCGCTTCCGTCGTGTCGACGCTGCACCATGTATATCGTTCAAACGTCCGACCAAGTTGAGCTACTCCGATAATTTCGCTCCGTGGGCTGCGCCACCGAAGAAAGGCTCAGCTTGTCCACGCCAGCGCGTGCGACGGATTGCCTTGACACATTGGGTCACGGTGGCCGATAACCACGCAAGACGGGTTGTGCATCACGGTGTGCCCCGATGGCCTTGGAGGTCGGAATGAAGTCACTAGCAAGTGCCGGGATGATTCTGGTCGTTGTGGCCGGATGTGCGTCGCAGCCGAAACGGCAAGCGGGCACAGCCCCCTATCCCATCTACCACGTTGCACCCACAAAACACCCGGTCGCTCGCCAGACCACACGCGAGCCATCGCCGCTGGCCCGGCGTCGGGCTCCTTTGCCTCGAACGCCAACCGTGTATGCACCGAACTGGTACCCCAAGCGAAGTGCCTTAAGCCGACGATGGAAACATATCGTTTTGCACCATAGCGGCACGGATACCGGCGGGGCGGTACGGTTCGACAAGTACCATCGAGAAGTAAAGGGCTGGAACGAGCTTGGGTATCATTTCGTGATCGGCAACGGCACCGACACGCCCGATGGATTCGTCGAGGTCGGCCCCCGCTGGGACAAGCAAAAGCACGGCGCCCACTGCAAAACGCGGAACAACTTCTATAACGACCACGGAATCGGAATCTGCCTCGTGGGTGACTTCACGCATACTCGTCCGAGTTCTGCTCAACTCGCCTCACTTACGAAACTCGTGCGTTTCCTAACCGCCACGTGCGGGATTTCTCCGCGCAACATCTCTCGACATGGCAAGATCACGGGCAACACGCAGTGCCCCGGTCGTAATTTCCCCTTCGCGTCGGTGCGGCGCGCCGTCTCGACGACCAACGCGGCCTCCGCCTACCGATAGGATCTGTTGAAGAATGCTCGCGGCTGCGTCCAAGCGGTGATCCTTAGGCTCCCATCATGCCCGTGATGCGAACACCGTCCGTCAGCGCGGGCGCCTGCTCCGCGCGCATCAGGCACCGGTGACGCAGCGCCGACCGCATCAGTCGTTCAAGAAACGGACTCGGGTTGCGCTCGCGCAAGATCAAGGGGTCGACCTTCCAGCCAATGGAAAGCCGACCCCGCAAGTCATCTGTATCTTGGTTGGGTCCTATGGAGTTTGCCGTCCAAACGAAGCGGCAACTGATCATGATCCGGGCTAAAGACCGCCGATCGACCGCTACACTTGGATAGCGCCTTCTCTAGAATTTCATCTGATATTGCATGTAGAACAGGTCCGCGTCCTCGCCCGGTCCGGTGTTGGCGACGAAATCGCCTGACCAGAAATGTGAATAGCCGAAGAGGAACTTGCTGTGGGTGTCGAGCTTCCAGACGACGGTCAGGTCAAGCTCGGAACCGACGTCGCGTCCGCTACTTCCAGTGGCATCGCGCCGACCCGCTCCGCCGCCTGCGTTGTACAGTGCATCCTCAGAATCGCTCAACCAGTAGGTGTGGTACGTCATCGTACCCTTTACCTTCTTAGGAACGAACCACCCAGAGACGTTCACGTTGGCGGCTGTTATGTTTTGCCGACCGACAAGATCCAAGTATCCGAAGTAGGCGTGCCCCAACGGAAACATTTGGTCGAACGTGCCCACAGATCCGTCGGTGGGGTCATCATCACCGGTTGCCCAATCAAAACCAAGACCGAGGCGCACTTTCGACGGTATGGCGAACGTGTATCCGCTTAGGATTGACAAGCTCCATGCTTGGATGGTGTCACCCGCTGCTTTCCCCCATTGGCCAGCCAACTCCGCTTCGTAGTCGACGGGACCTGTCCTGCCCTGGAAGCGTGACCCCAGCGTATAGCGCGAGACGTCGCCCGCTTTTCCGTTGGGGTTGGTCGGGTTGCCGACGTTGTCGATACCGAAGAAGTAGAAATCGAGCGTGTGTCTCGCGATGGCTTTGTACGTCGAATAGACACCGTAGAAATCAAAGTCTTCGTTAAACTGGTCGTTCTGTCGACGCTGGACCGGAACGGGTTTGGCGTAAAAGGCGTCGACGTTCCAGGATTCGTTGCTCCAAAACAGCTTGACCCCGTCGAAACGGCGCCGCACGGCCGCCCAATCAAGAGGCGAAACGAAGCGCTGCTTGCCGTATTGAAGCTCTTGACGACCCACGCGGAGTGTCAGTGCGTTGTCTTCGCCTAACGGTCGTACATCGAAGAATAACTGTTGGATGTCGAGAATGTTCTCGTCGCTCCCGCGCGGCGCCAGATCGCGGCCCTCATCGTGTACAACGACACCCTGGACAAACACGCGGAACAGGTCGCGGTACTTGACGTCGGCATGGAGCAAGTAGCGATAGATGGTGAACGTATCGTTCGCGGGCTCGGTGGATCCGAACGCCTTGTTCGTTTCGCTTTCCAAATCAAAACGAAACTCTCCGCCCAGCGACAAACGCCAGTCATCGCCGAGGTTAATGTTCTTGATGGCGTCGAAATAGTCGGACGTGTATGACCCCTCGGATCCGTCGAGATAGCTAAAATCTTCGTCATAGCGAAGGTTGAGATACTTCGGTCCGCGTACCGGAACCGCGGATTCGGCCGGGGCATCGCTCGCCGCCTGAGCCAACCTCGCGGTGCGCTTCTGCTCTGATTGCGTTTGACCCGAGGCCACCGAGCCGCACAACAGGGGAAAGACAAGCACTACACTGCACCAGCCAGCCGAGGGATGTCGATTCAACATGGATTTGTCCTCACAGGAAGAATTTGTTGGCTATGACGAAAATGGACGTTGAGACCTTCCGACATCGCCTGTGGCTGATTCTGCGACAGCCATACGCATCCGAGGCTTCTTAAACCTGAGTAGCGCCCGTCATCTGCCTTCGCCAGAGTTGGCATGTGCGAGACGCTTCACGATCCCAACCTCCTACCGGTTCATGACGACGCCGGACATGCGAATCGCACGACGTTGACTCTGGTCGGCGGCTGAGACATCCAGCGCATGTTATCGGTATTGACGGCGACGGGCCATGAGTGGAACGGAATCGCGGTGCCCTGCACTCCTGATCCGTGCGGCTGGCGATATTGATCGCGAGCACGGGCGTTGCTGCGCGAGATTCATCGGAGGAAACGGTGGTGATCGGATGGACGCCCGCCGGGACCAAGTGGTCACGCGCGGCGGCGCCGGCGGGAATTCGCAATCGTTCTTGTGTGCAGGCGTCGAGACTCAGCTTTGGTCCAAGAGCTTCTTGGTCTTTCTCTGAAGCACGGTCTCGCTGCCCGCACCCCACAGCACATCTCTAACAATGCCCTCTTTGTCGATCCAAAGCACCGTCGGAACGCCGACGCCCCCGAGGGATTTGTCCACCTCGCTGCCGTCCAGGAGGATCGTTTGGCGTAGGCTGTGCTCCCTGGCGAATCCGGCGAGCGCTTCGCGCGGCTCGTCCCACGTATTCACCGCGAGCACGACCAACCCGTCGTCGGTATGGGTCTCGACGAGGTGACTGATGTGCGGAGCCTCCGCACGACAGGGCGCTCACCCCAACGCCCACAGAGCGAGCACGACCGGTTTACCACGATAATCGCTAAGGCGGACCGTAGTGCCGTCCAGCGATTGCAGGGCAAACGACGGGGCCGGCTTGTTGTTGAGACGAGCGGCCACACGTGAGCCAGCGCAACCTGAGGCCCCAAGCAGCGCGACGACCATTGCGGTGGCAAGGGTTAGTCTCATTGGTTCGACTCCAGTGATTGGTGAGCAATGCATGGGCGGCTGGCGAGCAGTACGTATCAAGTTGTACCCTGGTCGATCGTTTTCTCTTCCGTGACGGCCGTTGGCGTGGCTTGCTCTGCGACAGGTGTGGCTTGGGGCGCAGCTTCCGCGGTGTCGGCGACTGGCGTTGCAGCTTCCGTATCGACAGTAGCGGGCGATGGCGCGGGCTTGTCGGACGCGGTCTTGGGTGGCGCGCTCTTTTTCTTTTGTGTGGCTGGTTTTTGTGAACCGCCACCGCCGCTTGGCTGTTTCACAGGGGCAATGACCATCGTCATTCTTCTTCCTTCTACCGTAGGTCGCCGCTCGACCTTTACGGTTTCGCCCAACTCCTGAAGAAGGCGATCGAATATGACGGTGGCGCGTTCCTTATGGAACCGCTCACGCCCTCGGAACAGCATGGTGAATTGGACCTTGTTCCCTTCGTCGAGGAACTCGTGAACGCGCTTCATCTTGACGACAAGATCGTGAACGTCGGTCTTGGGACGGAGGCGGATTTCTTTGGTAGTCACGACGTGGCTCTGGGAGGCCATCTTCTGACGTTTCTTCCGCTCGTACTTGTACTTGCCATAGTCGATGATGCGGCAGACCGGCGGTCGTTCCATGGGCGAGACCTCGACCAGATCGAGTCCGGAATCGCGAGCGAGATCCTGTGCCTCTTTGAGGGGAATGACACCAAGTTGTGTTTGGTGCTGATCAATGACTCGAACCGGGCTGATCCGAATCTGTGCGTTGAGTCGCAGTGCCTTCGCGATGGTTAACTACCTTTCAAAAAAACTGGCGATCCCACGCGGTCGTACCGCGCGCCGATGAACACTACGCCGTGTCGACTCGACGGTCGCGTTCGGCCTTGGGGGCGTTAGGGAAGTTCGACCGTCGAGCTGCCCTTGGTATCAATCTCTTTCATGCACGCAGCGATTAGCTGATGCACCTGCATTGTGCCGACCGTCGTGCCATCGCGGTCGTTGACGTTGACGGTTTCGTCAGCCGCCTCCTGCTCGCCGACGACGACAATGTAATTAACCTTGGCGGCGCGGAACCGGTGCTTCTTGGGGCCTATCTTCTCGTCGCCCACGTCAAGCTCCGAACGCAATCCTGCTGCCTTCAACGTATCGTACACGATTCGCGCGTAGGCTGCGCTTTTTTCGCTCACGGAGGTGACAGCCACCTGAACCGGCGAAAGCCACAGCGGGAACGCCCCCTCGAAGTGCTCGATGAGGATTCCGACGAAGCGTTCCATGCTTCCGAACGGTGCCCGGTGAATCATGATCGGCCGATGCGGGGCGTTGTCCGGGCCGACATACGTCAAATCGAACCGCTCAGGCAGGTTGTAGTCGACCTGAACCGTGCCAAGCTGCCAGCTACGACCGATGCAGTCTTTCACGACGAAATCGATCTTGGGGCCATAGAACGCCGCTTCGCCCTCTTCTATGGTGAAGGGGATACCGCTGTCGGTCACGGCCCGTTGCACAGCCTCTTGGGCCTTGTCCCAGTTTTCGCGCGATCCGACCCACTTGTCACCGGCGTCGTCCCGTAGGCCTATGCGGACGCGATAGTCCGTCAGCCCCAACACCTTGAGCACGCGCCGCGTGAGGTCGACCGTGGCGCTGACCTCCACAGCCAGTTGATCCGGCGTGCAGAACAAGTGGGCGTCGTCGACAGTGAAGCCGCGCACACGCGTCAAACCGCTGATTTCGCCGCTCTGCTCGAATCGATAGACCGTGCCGTATTCGGCGATGCGAAGCGGCAGGTCGCGATAGCTTCTCATGGCGGACGCGTAGATCTGAATGTGGTGCGGGCAATTCATGGGCCGAACCAGGAATCCCGGCTCTTCCACCAATGCCGCGTTCAGCACCTCGATCGTCGTTTCGATGCCGTCGGCTTCGCCCGCTCCGGCGAGTGGGCCGAACGACTGTGCGATGGCGCCGAGCATGGCCCGGACCGATGCCAGGCCCGTCGTCTGGGCGTCGCCGGTCATCTTGGCCACACGCTGGGCCAACTGCAGCGCGCTCTGCACGGCCTTGCCCCGGTCAGACTCGAACATCGCCGGGAAGATGGACTCCTCGTAGTATGGGAAATGGCCGCTGGTACGGTAGAGCCCGAGTTGGCCGATTTGCGGCGTATAGACCAAGTCGTAGCCCAGTTTTTCCATCTCTTCGGTCAGATAGTTTTGCAACTGCGTGCGGATGGTGGCGCCTTTGGGCAGCCAGAGTATCAATCCGCTGCCGACCTTTTCGCTGATCGTAAAGAGGTTGAGCGCCTTGCCGATGACTCGATGGTCGCGACGTTTGGCTTCTTCCAACCGCGTGAGGTGTTCGGTGAGCGAGGCCTTCTTGAAGAACGCCGTACCATAGAGGCGTTGCAGTGGCTGATCGTTCACGTCGCCGCGATAGTGTGAGCGGCTGACCTGTTGAATCTTGAACGACTTGATTACGCCGGTCGTGGGTACGTGCGGTCCGCGGCAGAGGTCTTCGAAATGTTCGCCGGGGCAATCTCCGGTTACGTAAAAGCTGAGCGTGTCGCCTTCGGCCCGCTCGGCGTTGTCGATTTTGTATCGGCTTTCCTCTTTGCGGAGCTTGGCCATGGCGTCGGAGCGTGACATCTCGACGCGCGTGAAGGGGCGCTTTTCCTTCACGATGCGCTTCATTTCGGCTTCGATGGCCGCAAAGTCATCCGGCGTGATCGAGTGATCAAGGTCGATGTCGTAGTAGAAGCCGTCTTCCAATGGGGGCCCGTAGACCAGCCGGGTAGTAGGGAACAGCTTGCACACGGCCTCGGCCATGACGTGGGCGGCGCTATGGCGGAGGACGAGGAGGCTTTCCGGTTTGTCGTCGCTGGTGGTGAGAATGGTGAGGTCGCAGTCGCCGGGGAGTGGCTGTGACAGATCGACTACCCGCGCGTCACCGTTGAGTGTTACGACGCCGGCGATGGCGGCACGCGCCAGCCCGGGACCGATGGCGGACGCGACGTCTGCCGTCGAACCACCCTCGTCGATTTCGATTGTATTACCGTCAGGCAGTCGAACCTTCAGCGTTTGCGATCCCAAGTACTTCTCCAAATGCTAGTGCTGCGTCACAGCTTAATGTTATGGTTAGCGATGTCCGCTCCCTCACGGTCGCGGCTCTGATCGAACAAACGGAACCCTAATTCTTTGCTGTGACACAGCACTAGACTTTCATCTCTGCTTATGAACAACTGAAGGGTTTCGTGCAACGTCGCTGGAAGGTGACGATCGGTGCGCGCCTTGGAACCACGGACGTCGGGTCGACGGATTAGCCTGCCAACCACGTCGTGAGACCGAGATTCCACGCATGAGGACGCCCAAGCGAGACCGATTGGCCACTTGGGCATACAAAAAGCGGCTCACGACTTCACGACGCATTCGTCCCCCACGTCCCGAGGCTACCCCAGGGCGCTTGTCACAACACGAAGTTAACATGTTGCGTGCGTCATCAAGTTCCGAACCGCTCGAAGCTCTCTTGTTGTGGCGTTGCCGCAAGTTTCCTGACTTGGGAGACCGTCACATCCACCGCTAAGTATAACATATCGGACGAATTCGTCAAGTGAATTGGGCCCAATTTGGCCGGCTTGGGAGCGTCTATGCGGGTCGCCGAAGCGTCCGTTGCGGTTGGTCGATCGTGCCTAGTGTTCGGCACGCCGGTCCATGCCCCGCGTCCACGCATTCGTTCATCGTTGCAGCGTGGCACCCGCATCGGTTTTGGCGCCGCCTAGTGCGGCGTCACACCTTACTGTTCGCGTTGACGATGTCCGCACCAGCGGAGCCAGGCGCGCCGGTCAGAGCCCTCCGCGCTAGCGGCGGGACTGGTCCGCGGGCTGGCGCCCACGGCTCTGATGCCCTCGCAAACGCATAGATTTGGCTGTGACGGAGCACTAATCTGTCTCGCTGCCATGCCCCGCGTCCTCGCATTGGTTCATTGTTGCAGCACGGCTGTCGCCCATGTGGACGGGTCGACGTGCCAGCTAAGATCGTCGCCGACCGTCAGAAACTGTTGCCCGTGGTCGCCGTCTTCGAGCATGTAGTAGAAACCGATACGCGGGTGCTCTTGCGGATTGAACCCGCTGAGGCAGGGTGCGGGGATCATGGCTTCGAGCGCATAGCCGTCGCGCTTGACGCACGAGGCGATCTCGATCCTCGTTGTGTCGATGTTCGGCGCCGATTCGCGGGCTCTCTTGATCGGATTGATGCCGACTACGGGTTTCGTGCTCTTCGCCCCGCCGCCGACCGGCATGAAATAGAACTGCTGGCAAAATCGCGTCGCTCGCTTGTTGGTCCGGGCGTCGCGCATGTCCGTGCATAGGCGCAAGTTGTCGCCCATCCAGAACTTGTTCGCGGTGCAGCGGAGCGGTCGCTTCTTCCCGATGACGCGGTAGGCGATGGCCAATCCGGATTCGTTCCAACAGGACCACACGTCGGCGAAGTCGACGCCGTCGTCAAGCGCCGACAGCTTGGGGAGCAAGTCATCGTCGGACCAGTCGGACAGCGTGCCGGTTATGGCGGGTAGCTTCGCTCGATAGTGCAAGTCCAATTCGAAATCGAACAGGAAGCGATTCGGTACTAATGATTTCATGCCGACTTCAACTGCTCCGATTCCTCGGTCCCGCGACAGATACGCCAGACGTTTTGCAATTGCTTGGAATCAATCTGACTCAACGAGCGCATCCAAAAGACCACGCGATCGTAAGCGGGATGACGCTTAATCTCCGGCTCTTCGCCCAGTCGATCGACCTGTGCGGGCGTGACCACGCCGCTGGGGGCACGTAGCTCGACGCGTAGTCCGCGGCCGATGTTCGTGACGATTTTGGCGACCGGTTTGATCTCGCCGGACAATTCCAGCTGGACGGCTGTCTTGCTCGACCAGTTGAACCCGATGTCCCCTTGTATCGACTTGAATCGACCCAGCATGGCCATCAACATCGCCGGTTTCCATCGAATAGGGTTACGCTGTGAGATGCCGCGTTGCGAAAGATGCCACTGCTGACCGTCTTTCATCCATGGCATCGTCTTGGTTGGGTCGGCTTTGACTTGTTCCACCGCGGCGGCGTAGGCATTGGCCGCTTCGGTGAAGAAGCGACGGAATGGGGGTTTCTTCACATCGGCGAAGTCTCGCAGGTGCATGCGCCATTCTTCCCAACCCTCGACCGACGTTCGGCGGCGCAGACGCGCCCACTGCCCGTAGATTTGCAAGTCTTTTCGCTCGTCGAGCGTTTTGATGTTCAGTTGTGTCGCAACCCGATCGGCGTCGAGCGTTTGCTCTGGAACACGAATGGCTACATCGAGCAAGTCTTGTCCGCCGGTCAGGATGTGGCAGAACCAGGGCTTGGCCGCCTTGGCTTTGATCTCGATGCGCGACCGCTGGCTCCAATCAGTCGGCGCGAACGTGCCGACCTTTTCGATCGTGTCGACGAGCCAGATCAACAGCTTCGAATCCCATGCGGTGGGTTGACCCTTGGCGTCCACATGGTTTACCGTATGCCAAACCCGACCATTTCCCACCCACGGCATATCCACGTCGTCGCCGAGATCGGGCACGGTTTGTACGACTTTTTCAATCTTCCGCTTCTTGGCTTGCGCGTGCGTGACGCGCTCGATGAGTGGACCCTCAGCCAGCACCGGCGCCAACGCTCGACCGGTATGCGAATCGGGCTGAGCCGCCACTTGTTCGGGCGGGGCGGCGCATACGATTTGACCGCCGCGCTCACCGGCTTCGGGCCCAAGGTCGATGAGCCAGTCGGCTGTCTTGATGACGTCCAGGTTGTGTTCGATGCAGATGCAGGTATTGCCCACGTCGACGAGGCGGTGCAACACGCCGAGCAGTTTCTTCAGGTCGTCGAAGTGTAAACCGGTGGTCGGTTCGTCGAGAATGTACAACGTCTTTCCGGTCGATGGCCTGCCAAGTTCGGCCGCGAGCTTAACGCGTTGGGCTTCGCCACCGGAAAGGGTCGGCGCCGACTGTCCAAGTTGGACGTAGCCAAGGCCGACGTCGTCGAGCGTCGTGAGCATTCGTGCGACTTTCGGGACGGATTCAAACAGGTTTATCGCTTCGGTCACGCGCATGTTCAGCACCTCGGCGATGTTCTTGCCACGGTAACGAACGTCCAGCGTTTCGGCGACGTAGCGGAGTCCTTTGCAGCTTTCGCACTCAATCCAAACGTCGGGGAGGAAGTGCATCTCGATGCACCGCTGGCCCATGCCCTCGCACGACTCGCAGCGCCCGCCCGGTCGATTGAAGCTGTACCGATTGGGGCCATAGCCGCGAATCTTGCTGTCAGGAAGTCTGGCGTACAGCGATCGAATCGTATCGAACAGACCGGTATACGTAGCGGGGTTGCTCGTGGGGCTGTTACCGATCGGCGATTGATCGACGTTGATGACCTTGTCGATCCGCTCCACGCCGCTGATCCGATCGTGTCCGCCGGGCACCAGCCGGGCACGGTGAATGCGCGTTGCAAGGGCGTTGTACAGGATCGACGACACCAACGTGCTCTTGCCGCTTCCTGACACACCCGTGACACACGTGAACCGGCCGAGCGGGAAGGACACGTCGACTTCTCGTAGGTTGTGTTCTCTCGCACCGTGAATCGTGAGCGTCGGCGTATCGTCGGTTACGGCGCGGCGATTCGATGGCACGGGTATGGCTTCTTTGCCGGAAAGATATTTTCCGGTGAGCGAGTCGCGTTTGGTTCGAATTCGTTTCGGCGACGCCGATGCGGTAATCTGGCCACCGTCTGCTCCGGCTCCGGGACCGAAGTCCAGCAGGTGGTCGGCGGACTCGATAACTTCACGATCGTGCTCGACGAGTAGTAGGGTGTTGCCCAGATTGCGAAGGCGACGCAGCGCGCCGATCAATCGAGTGTTGTCGCGTGGATGAAGACCGATGGTCGGTTCGTCCAGCACGTAGAGCACGCCGGTCAGACCGGTTCCGATTTGTGACGCCAGTTGGATGCGCTGGGACTCGCCGCCCGACAACGTGGCGGCGGATCGATGGATCGATACATAATCCAAACCCACGTCGACCAGGAAGCGGAGTCGCGAGGTGATTTCGTGAAGCAACTCGCCGGCGATTTTTCGATCGCGCGACGTGAACTTCGCCCCCTCGAACCATGACAGCGCCTTAGCCAGCGGTAGTCCGCACACCTGTTGAATCGTGGAATCTTGAACGCACGCTGACGCCGATTCAGGTCGCAAGCGCCCACCGGCGCACGCATCACACGGCACCTCGGTCGCAAGATCCTCCAATCGCTTGCGGTATTGCCAACTCGTTCTTGTGGCCCGGTTGATTGCGGGGAAGAAACCACGCCAGCGAAAGCGCAACGCACCCCACGACGATAAGTCGGCGCTCGTTCTTCGCTTGGTCTTCGCACGTCCGGTTTTCGCTTTGCGTGCGGAAGTCTTCGGTCGCTGCGGAAGTGCTTGTATCCATGCGTCGCCGGTTCCGTAGAGCACAGCAAGCCGGTGCGTCTCGGTCAGGTCGTTCCATGGTGTGTCGACGTCGAAGCCAATGTGTTTGGCCAAGGCGGAAACCATCGCGTGCATCGGTGCGTTGTCTTCCAGAGCGTCCCACCCCGCGATGGCGCCGTCCAAGAGCGAAAGTGTGGGGTGTATGACGACGGCGGATGCGCTGGCCCCTTGCTGAACGCCAAGCCCGTCGCACGCTTCGCACCAACCCATCCGGCTATTGAATGAGAAATGGTGCGGTGTCAGTTCATCAAACGCCGTGCCACATTGTTCGCACGAGCGGTGCTGAGAGAATCGATGCTCCGCGACCTGCGACTCGTCGTCGCCCACGACGGTTGCCATCATGACGCCTTGGCCGACAGAAAGCGCTTGTTCTACGCTGTCGGTGATGCGTGCGATGTTGCGACGGCGCGCGACGAGTCGATCGATCACGAGTTCCACCGCGTGGCGGCGCTTGGCGTCAATCTCAATCTCATCGTCCAGCTTGTGGATCGCGCCGTCGACGCGCACGCGCGCATAGCCGTTGGCGCGTTCGTGACCAAAACGCTGGGCGTATGATTCCTGACCGGTCAACTCGATCGGTGCCATGAGCATGACGCGAACGCCGTCACCGAGCGACAGCACCTTCTCGACAATCTCGTCGCTCGACTGTGTACCGATCGGAATTCGACACTTCGGACAGTGGGGCACGCCGATCCGCGCCCAGAGCACCCGCATGTAGTCGTAGATTTCCGTGATTGTTCCGACGGTCGAGCGCGGCGACTTGCTTGTCGTCTTCTGCTCGATGCAAATCGACGGCGATAGGCCATAGACGTGATCCACCTTCGGCGGTGCAAGTCTGCTCAAGAACTGTCGCGCGTAGGCGCTTAGTGATTCAACGTAGCGCCGCTGCCCCTCTGTATAGAGCGTGTCGATGGCCAGGCTGCTCTTGCCGCTTCCGCTTGGTCCAGAGCAGACGGTCATTTTTCCACGCGGAATCGTGACCGTGACGTCTTTCAGGTTGTGCTGTTTCGCTCCGACGACCGTGATGTCGCCCACGGATGATCGCTTGCGCTTGGCGGTCTTGGTTGATGCGGACTTCTTCTTGCCACCACGTGAAGCCTTTCTGGCCGAGCGGTTGCTGAGCCGCTTCGCTCGTTCGTCGAACAGTTCGCGAAGGGCTTGGCCTGTGTACGACCGTTTCGATTTCGCTATGAGTTCGGGTGTGCCTTGGGCTACGATACGACCGCCGCGCGCTCCACCCTCCGGTCCGAGATCGATCACCCAGTCGGCGGTCTTAATGACGTCGAGGTTGTGTTCGATCACGACGACCGTGTTGCCGTCGTCGACGAATCGGTGGAGCACGCTGAGCAGTTTCTTGATGTCGTCGAAGTGCAAACCGGTGGTCGGTTCGTCCAGGACATACATTGTTCGACCGGTGGCTTGTTTGACCAACTCGCGGGCGAGCTTGATGCGCTGGGCTTCGCCGCCGGAAAGCGTGGTCGACGATTGACCGAGCTTGATGTAATCGAGCCCCACGTCGTGTAGCGTGGTGAGCATACGGGCGATCTTCGGCACGTTGGCGAAGTGGTCGAGCGCCTCCTGCACATCCATACCAAGCACGTCGGCGATACTCTTACCTTTGTAGAGAATCTGCAGCGTCTCTCGGCTGAAGCGATGGCCGTTGCACACGGGGCAGGCGATCCAAACGTCCGCAAGGAAATCCATCTCCATTTTGTTCTGGCCGTTGCCTTCGCACGATTCGCATCGCCCGCCGCCGGCTCGCCCGGTGTGTACGTTGAAGCTGAATCGACCGGGTTTGTAGCCGCGCACTTTGGCGTCGGGTAGCTTCGTGAACAGCGCTCGAATTTCGTCGAACACCTTGATGTAGGTGGCTGGGTTGGAGCGTGGCGTTCGGCCGATCGGCGACTGATCGATGTCGATCACTTTGTCGAGTTGGTCCATGCCCTCGATGCGGTCGTGCGCGCCGGGTTCGACCTTGACGGCTCCGTTGAGATCGCGGGCCAGTGTTTTGGACAGGATGTCGTTAACCAGCGAGCTCTTGCCCGACCCGGACACGCCGGTGATGCATACGAATCTCGCGAGGGGGAACTCGACGGTGAGATCGTGCAGGTTGTTGTGCTTGGCGCCGACAATGGTCAGCCAGGAGACGTCGCCATCCACCGAATTCGCACCGGCACGCGCCGCCGCGCCGTTCCCAACCGCGCGCCGGCGCTCCTTTGTACGTTTCGTGTCCGCGCGCGCTGTTCCGCGCGTGGCGGGCGATGCCCGCCGTTTCTTCGCACGCTTCAGCGTCTTCTTGATTTGCTTCTTCTTTCCCATCGTCGTCGCTCAAATTCCCGCCTCGTCGCGTAAGCGAATCAAGTCGTCTTTACGTAAGCGGACTAGATCATATTTGATCCAGAGGGCGTCTAATGCCACCGAACACCGACGCCCTGAAGGGGCGCAATAACACAGCCCAGGGTGCAACCCTGGGGACATAACATCGCGGGCCGATCCAGCCCTGAAAGGGCGAAATAGGGCAACGGCGACCACAAAGTCAATCCCAAACATACCGTTCATCAAACTCGATGTCGTACTTGATGAGGAAACTCCTAAACTCATCTTGAAACGAAACCTTCCGATGATGCGCCTCTTGATTTTCGATGTACCGACGCACCGTGGCTTCCTGCGACGGACTCACGGAAAACGCACCGTACCCATTCTGCCAGCCGAACTTCGTCAAATCTTGACCGTTGGTTTTCAGCCACTTCGACGTACTCGTCTTGACTTCGCGAACCACGTCACAGACGGCATGGTTCTTCGACAATCGACACAACACATGTACGTGGTCGTCGACGCTGTTAATGACTGTCGCAGGCGAATTCATGCCCCGTAACACGGTCGCAGTATACGCATGCAACTCCGCGCGCACATTTGCCCTTAGAAACGGGTAACGCTCCTTCGTACTGAAGATCACGTGAATCAATACCTGCGCCAACGACTGCGCCATCGCAGCATTACTCCAGTGCGCCCTTTCAGGGCTTCGTTCTGTTTCGCCTGATCGATTCCCAGGGCGTTGCCCCGTCGTTCTACACATTTCCGTATCAGTCGTCGTCTGCCGCCGACGAGTCGTTCGAGTCGACCGTAGCCACAACCCGAGGGAATGTAAGAAACACAAGGCCGACGTAACGCAATAACGTAGCCCCAACGGGGCGCAATAACAAAGCCCAGGGTGCAACCCTGGGGCTTGTGTGGCCGGATCGAACGAGCCCTGCAGGGGCGGCATAGGCACGGCGTAACGAGTTGCTGACGGCTGCGGCATTCCTCGAATACTTATCCCGCCCCTTCAGGGCTCGGCTCAATGACCGTCCCTCCACCCCCAGGGTTTCACCCTGGGCTGAGCTATTTTAGCCCCTTCAGGGCAAGGATCGATGCCCTTCCGGTTCGGGATTTCGGTCATTTCAACGCATCATGATCATTTCAACGCGCCGTGATCACCTCAAGGCGCCATGGGATCTTGTTCGCACCAGCGCATCGTCGCCCACATCTACCGCGCAAACCCGATAGATACTTGTGTAGAACAACGAGGGCGTCGCCCTGGGCTGTTATAGTTGGCCCCTTCAGGGCCTTGGCCGGTACCGCTGAAGTGTCCACGAACCGCGCTTCGTCGGTCTCGCCGTCCCTAGTTTGTTTCATCGTTCGATGTCCACGTTGAACGGCGGGCGCATGCGCCCGATCGCGAGGTCTTCCAGGTAGAACCTGTTGGCTGCGTGCTTGTCGCCGTCGAGTTCCACATACGACAAACCGACGTGCTCCAGAACGATCGACCGCGTGTTGTTCTCCATCGGAAACAGGTGGTCGATCCCCGCGCGAAGTTGGCTAGTCGAGGTCGGTCGTTCCGCTTTGTATCCCTTCCGTCTCGACGGTACCTCGCCTCTTCGTGGCAAGACGCGTTCTTGTTTCAAGCAAAGGTGTTGGCCGATGCGTTTGCGCAGACCGGCCGTAGTCTTGCCAACGTACAGTGGAATCGGAAGACCCGCCTTGACCCCAAGCCATTCGTCGTCCACGAAGAATTCAACCTCGCGCCCACCAGGTCCCGGTAACACGAGGTTTCTGTTGACTTTGTTCGCTGTGAGCAAATCAAAGTCGCCCGTCCACCAGAATGTATAGATAGCGCCAACGTTCGGCAACACCTTGTTCTGTAGCTTCATTCCGTCGGCGCGAGCCAGCATCTCTATTTGCGGATACTGAATCCGGCAAAGCGCCTCGAACCATCGCCCGAGGGAACCGCCGTTCACTGTTGCTTGTATTCGAGACATCCCTTTATTCATCCGCAAATTAGCACCACAGCGCAAAGTTATTTGTACCGCAGGCTTCCAGCCTGCGCGAGCCGCGATTTCGATGCAGGCAAGATGCCTGCGCTACGGGTCCACGGCGACGTGGCGCTGAAGTGTTAGATCGAACGAGGCATTACTGCTTGTCGCTCGCGCCCTGTCTTGCTCGACGCGGTTTCGATACCGCCCGCCGTTTCTTCGGTATCTCAATCTCCTCCTCGCCTCGAAGGTATTTCCCCGTGATTGATTTCTTCGACGCGAGGATCGTGTCTATGTCTCCGTGGGCGACGACGTGGCCGCCGCGCACGCCCGGCCCCGGTCCGAAGTCGACGATTTCGTCGGCCACGCGCATCGTCTGTTCGTCGTGCTCCACGACGATTACCGTGTTGCCCAAGTCGCGTAGGCGGCAGAGTGAGTCGAGCAGTTGTTGGTTGTCGCGCGGGTGCAAACCGATACTCGGTTCGTCGAGGATGTACAGCACGCCGACCAGCCCGGCGCCGATTTGCGACGCAAGGCGTATGCGTTGTGATTCGCCTCCGGAAAGCGTAGGCGCGGTTCGGTCGAGTGCGAGATAGCCCAGCCCGACGTCGCAAAGAAAACGCAACCGGCCTCGAATTTCTTTCAAGACCTGTTCCGCGATGACATTTTCCAGCGGCGACAGTTTGATCTTATCAAAGAACGTGGCTGCGTCTTCGATCGACCTTGCGGACACTTCGTTGATGTTGCTGCCAGCCACACGAACCGCTCGCCCCTGCACGCCGATTCGACCGCCACGGCAGTCAGGGCAAACGCGTTTGCGCATATATTTTTCGTAGTACGAACGAACAAACGTGGACTTGGCCCGGCGATGTTTTTCTCGAAGATCGGCGATCACGCCCTCGAACGTACCGCCGTGACGATGGACGCCGCCCGACCACCGCCATTCGAAGGTGATGTGTTGCTCACCCGTTCCGAACAGCAACGCCTTCTTCGCTTTCGGTGCCAGCTTCGACCACGGTGTCTTGAGATCGAACCCGACGTGCGTGGCTACACCGCGAAAGATGTGCCGTCGCCACTTGCCGATGCGCACGCGCATCGGTTCTATCGCCAGCTTCAGGAAACTCTTGCTGGGGTTTGGGACCAGCAGGTCGGGATCGAAGTCGAAGCTGGTACCCAGTCCGTCGCAGGTCAGGCACATGCCGGTGGGCGAGTTGAAGCTGAACAACTGCGGTGTGGGCGGTTCGAAGCTCACGTCGCAATCGGGGCAGGCGTAGTGGGAGGACAAGAGCAAGTCGGTCGATCCCCCCTTCGATCGGCTTTTCGTTTTCGTGCCGCGCGGCGTTCGCTTACCGGATGTCTTGCCCTTCTTGCTCGCCGTGGCCCGATCGGATTCGGCGTCTTCCACAACCTGCACGATGAGCGCACCGTCTCCGATCTTCAGCGCGTTCTCGACGGCCTCCGCCAAGCGCGTGCGCACCGTGGTCGCGACGGTCAGGCGGTCGACCACGATTTCGATGTTGTGGCGCACGTGGCGCGCGAGCAGCGGTGCCTCAGCCAGCGAGACGACCTCGCCATCCACTCGCGCTCGTGCATACCCTTGTTTGATCATGTCCTCGAAGAGGTCACGGTATTCACCCTTTTGCCCACGAACGACCGGCCCGAGAATGAGCAACTTGGAACCGGCTGGCAGGTCGAGAATGCGGGTGATGATCTGCTCGCGCGTTTGGGCGCTGATCGGTTTGTCGCAGGACGTGCAATGTTGCCGGCCCACTCGGGCGAACAGCACGCGCAGGTAGTCGTGAATCTGCGTGATGGTTCCGACCGTGCTGCGTGGGTTCCACCCGCTGGTCTTCTGCTGAATAGCGATGGCTGGACTGAGCCCGGTAATCTGATCGACGTCGGGTTTGGCAAGCTGACCGAAGAACTGCCGGGCGTAGGAACTCAGCGATTCGAGGTAACGACGCTGTCCCTCGGCGAACAACGTATCGAACGCGAAGCTGCTCTTGCCGCTTCCGGAAACGCCGGTGAAGCAAATCAACTTGCCGCGCGGCAATGTGAGCGATACGCCCTGCAGGTTGTGCTCGCGAGCCCCTTTGACGGTGATTGACGTAGGTTCCATAACGACCGAATGGTACGCCGTTCGCAACGGGCTGCCTACTCGGGGAGTGGAGCAGCATGGCTAGGGTTCCGTCACAGCTTAATCTACAGGTTTGCGACGGCATCGGAGCCGCGGGCGCCAGCCCGCGGACCGGTCCCACCGCTTGCGCGGCGGGCTCTGACCGGCGCGCCTGCCTCCGGTGGTGTAGGCGGCGACAACCCGAAGATTAAGGTGTGACGAAGCACAAGGGCCGGGTGGCCAATGGCTCTTGCCGTGGGGGGTCGAATCGCGGTTGGAACTGCTCTCCCGCCACTGAAGAGGTGGACCACCCAGACATCTTCGAGTGGCATACCCAACGCGGGGGGCCGCGAATAGTTGAGCCACTTTTTTGGACCGGAACCAGCGAGTGCTTCCTTACACGTCGAACGACGGGCGTACTGAGCCGCGCCCGTAAGGAAGCGGAGGTCGGAAAGCTTGTCGTGACAGCTTGAAAACGCTCCCACACGGTGGCGGCTCGGATCGGACGAACCCATCACATGAATCGTGACTAAGCCAAGTAAACGGGTGGGGTGGTCAATCGCCGGCGAGGGATGGGTCTACCGTGATCTTTCGGATCGCGAGCGAACCGAGCGTGCGCCGACTAGATTCAAATCCGAGGTGTATTACGCGCCACAGACCTTCATCCCGTGCAAGCCAGACGACGATGATAACGCGGGCGTTAGGGTCGCCGTCCGGGTCAGCCACCTCGATAGCGACTTCGCATGTGGACGCATCCGGCGCGGCGAGGTCAGCCGGCTTCTTGACGACCCGAACGAGCCGAGGCTTGGCCTTGTCCCAGTCCGTATCGAAATCGTTCACATAATGAGAGACGGTCGGCGTCCAGTGGTACACCACGTTGTGAACAAATTCGTCTCGGGCCATGGTGCCCCGATTCTGTGCTTGAATCACGTCGGCTGCGCAAATATCGAATTGTTTATCCAGCGCGCTCTCGCGTTCTTCGTCTGTCTTCGCCTGGAAGTCTTCGCGAATTGCCCGCAGCAACACAAACGTGACCTCCTGCGGCGATGCGTTCTCGTCGAGCGTCATACCGTAGATAGTCTTGGGTTCGACCTTGACGGTGCGGACCTTGCGCTGGGCCAGTCGGACGTCGCGGCTGCAACCGGCATGCAACACCAGCACGCACGCCAGCACCAGTGACGCCAGGGACTTCGGTAGTTTGGTTCTTCTCATAGCGCCGAGAGTCTAACGCGGGTCCGAAACATTGCAATCGGCGCGAAGGGTGCAAGACAGTTTGGGCGTGCCAACGAAACGTGTCGCAGTTGCGACCACGCGTGCACCTCATGGCTACATCTTACAGCCCCAACGTGGCGTCCTATTACAGCCCAGGGGAACGCTCTGGATCTGCGTGAATCCGAAACGTGCCAGCCCTGAAAGGGCGGAATGACCCCACATATCGCTCCTTCAGAGCTTGCGCTGTACGGCCTCGGACCAGTCCCAGGGCATTGCCTTGGGCTGATGTAGATTGCCCTTTCAGGGCACTGCGGCGGCGCTACGTATTGACCAATGGGACATGCAGAAATCTAGCCAGGCGCTATACCGTTCCCCCCGATTCTATCACGCACTCCAGCCCGACCGGCGGCGATCGTCCCGGTTGTTGCCCACACCTTCGCCGGGTAAAGTGGAACATGCGAACATTGGACCGGCGTATGCGGCTCCAGGTTCGTACGCGGGTGATCCTTGATCATGGCCGAGTTTAATGACAACCTTTGGGCACCGTGGCGGATGGACTATATCCGCTCGCTCGACCACGAAGCCGAAGAGGATGGCTGTTTTCTCTGTCGCTATTGGCAGCAACCCGACAACGACCGCGACCATCACGTCGTATGGCGAACGGCCAACACGTTCGCGGTGATGAATCGCTTCCCCTACACGAACGGGCATCTTCTCATCGCACTTTCTCAGCACAAGGGCGACTTTGCCGATCTGTCGGAAGACGAACTTACGGAGATGACGCGATCGATTCGCGATGGCGTCGCCGTGCTGCGCAAGGTGCTCAAGCCGCATGGTATGAACGTCGGGTACAACTTGGGACGATGCGCTGGGGCGGGGCTTCCCGATCACCTGCACGCCCACATCGTGCCACGCTGGAACGGCGACACGAATTTCATGGCCATCATCGGCAACAGTCGCGTGATTCCGGATGCGCTGGACACACTGTGGAACGATCTTGTGCGGTGCGCCAAGGAATCGGGGCTGGTCGACTGATGAAAGAGTGCAGCTGTTGAAGAAGAGTGTGGCACCGGATTCCAGCCGGTGATCAATTGCCACACGTGTGGCACTGGTCTTAGGTGCTGCTAGCCGACTTGCGATCGGTAAGGCCGGAGCACCATCCGAGTAGCCAAGATCGAATCGGTAGGTACACGCCCGACATGCACAACTCCGATGAGCACGAACCAGCCAAGTACGCTACGCCGTCCAACGTCGCCATTGATCGTGTACACGATGAGCCGGTGGATCGGCTTCGAAGTCCGTTTGAGTTCGATCGCCACCGCGTGATCGAGAGCATGGCCTTTCGGCGGCTCGAACAAAAGACCCAAGTGTTCGGAGCCGCACACCACGACCACTTCCGAACGCGATTGACCCACACGCTTGAGGTCGCGTCACTTGCGCGGACGCTTGCTCGGCTGCTCTCCGCTAACGAATCGTTGGCTGAGGTGATTGCCTTGGCCCACGACCTAGGCCATCCGCCGTTTGGCCATGCGGCTGAGCAGGTGCTCGATCAGCTTATGGTCGACTACGGCGGATTCAACCACAACCTGCACAGCTTACGCGTCGTCGAATATCTGGAACATCCGTTCCCCGCGTTTCGCGGACTGAACCTGACGGCGGCTACGCGCGCGGGATTGGCGTCGCATTGCACGCAGTTCGACACGCCTGCGGAGTCAGACCAAGTTAGTCGAGTAAGCTCGGTCGAGGGGCAAATCGCCTCCGTCGCCGACCGCATCGCCTACGATCATCACGACCTCGAAGACGCCATCGGCGCCGGGTTCGTCGATCTGGAACAGCTTGCCGATGTGCCACTTTGGCAAGAGGCGATAAACCTTATCAACGCCGAGCCACAGGCCAACATCCACGCCATTAGGCGCGTAGTGCTCGACACCATGCTCAGTTCGGTGATCACCGATGTGGTCGAGGCTTCAACGCATCGCGTCGAATCGACAAGTTCTGCAGCGGTCGCGCAGCCCACAGTTCATGACTTCGTTGCACCGTCTGCTGTGATGGAACACAGGCTCGCGGCGTTGGAGCGATTGTTGAATTCGCGCGTCTACAACCACCCCGACGTCGTCGAGATGGACACCAACGGTGGCGCGATCGTCCGGGCTTTGTTCGGAGCATACCTGAGCGACCCGTCGAGACTTCCGCCCCGTTTCGCAGCCCGCCTCGAAATCCATGGCCCCCACCGTGTTATCTGCGACTACATCGCCGGTATGACCGATCGGTTTTGCATGAAGGACCACGATCGCGTGGTTCACGCCGCAGATTGAGCGAATCATCCGCTTGACATATATCAGATTTGATATATACTATGAATGAGATGTAGAAGTGAGGCCGACCTCCTGGCCGTGGAACACAACGGAGAGGGGGGGCACCCCTAATGGGTGCTACTGACCAGGGATGCGTGTTCCGCCTTGACGCTACGAATACGTTCTGCGCCGAATTAGCGCAGGAGGTCCGTGAGTGCGTATCAAGGTGGAACTGCACAGGGATGTGGTTTGGTTTGTCCGACATCGATGCAAGGAATCGGAAGCCAACGCGTTCTATTCCGAACTTCATGAGCTACGCGCCGACCCGGTCACGTTGATCGAGCGGTCCGAAGCTCTTCACGACCCAAAGCTTAGTCGATACATGTTACGGTTCTTTCGCTTCGCCGGGTGTCTGGCGATCTTTGAAACCAACCGTGAACGGACACGCATCAGGGTGAGGGAATGTCGGAGGATAGCACCGCCAACAAAGCGACGTCCAAGCGCGGGCGGCGACCCGTAACCGCATCCGGCAACAACCGGCGCCCGGCGGGAAAGACGCGCGAGCGATCGCGCAGTGGGCGTGCGGTTGTCAAAAAACCGGAAGCAGCACATCCCTACGTCATCAGCGACGGCCGGCCGGCGTATGTGCTCGTTCCCATCGATGAGTACGAATCCATGGTCAAGAGAAGCATGGCCGACGCGGCGATCGAGCAAGTGGAGCGCGGCGATGATGACTTCGTCGACGCGGACGAACTCGCGCTAGAGCTTGCGGCTGAGCGCATCGCCGCCGCTCGAAAAGCGAAAGGTTGGACGCAGACCCAACTCGGCCTCAAGCTCAAGCTTCCTCAGTCGCAAATCTCGCGTATCGAGCGGAACCCCGATCGCACTACGATTCGCACGCTCAAACGCCTCGCTCGAGCGCTCGGTGTCGACGTCAGCGCTCTGGTTTGAACTCCACACGCGCCGACGCGCGAGCCATGTTGCGCAGGATGGGAATTCTGCTTGCGAGGAGGGACGAGATGGGAATCTCGTCCCAGCACGTATGTAGTCCCGGAATTTATCTGTCCCAGCACTTATCTCATTCTGACATACCGACCCGCGTCTAGACCCACCGGTCTTGTACGAACAATTGCTTCAGGCGAACATGCCTTCGTGCTAACGACAGAAGACATCATGGTCGCTCCGCCTGCGGAGGGCGAGGTTGCGGATCCGCTGACCTGGTTCGGTTCGCCGGGCTTGTTCGAGCTTGAGATCGGTAGTGGTAAGGGTGGGTTTCTGTTGAGCCGTGCTCGGTCCAATACTGATCGCCGATTCCTAGGCATCGAATGGGCCAACAAGTTCTACCGCCATGCAGCCGATCGCATGGCGCGGTGGGGCATGACCAACGTGCGGATGATGCGCGCCGACGCCCGCGATTTCGTCATGCATCATCTTCCCCCCGCGTGCTTGTCCGCGCTTCACCTCTATCACCCGGACCCTTGGCCCAAGAAACGACACCACAAGCGTCGCTTGGTTCAGCCGGACTTCGCCAACGCGGCCGTCCGCGCGATCAAGCCCGGCGGCGTTTGGTTGATTCAATCAGACCATGCTGAGTACTTCGCTGTCATGCGCGAGGTGCTCGACCAGCAGGTGGAGATTTCCGAGTTGCCGTGGGAACAGACCGGCGTCGACCCGGGCGAGGCGTGGGAGGGTACGAACTTCGAGATTAAGTATACGGCCGAGGGGCGGACTATTCATCGCGCGGCGTACGTTCGCCAGCCGTAGTCGACGCGGTCGATACGTTCGGAGCGAACCGGAGCGTGAGGCGGGCGGAGTAGTGGCGCTCGTCGCTCACGTCCACGTCGAAGCTGATGAAATCAAGCTGCCGGGCTACGGCCGTCAGTTCGCGCAGAGCGCCAGCGGGGCTGATACGTGGACGCGTCGACGGTTCATCGTGCGGTGCGGCCAAGACGACCACGTCCATGGCCCGATTCGTACGGGTGACGCGAAAGGTCGGACCGGGTTTTCCTTGACTGTCGATCCACGCCTGGCGGAAGGCGGAAATCGGATCGACCAGCGGCAGCAGCCGGCCGTCAACGCCGAGGATGCGATCGCCGGGTAAAACCTTGCCCGCCGCAGGACTAGCAGCCCCTACGCTCTTCACCACAACTGAGCCCCCTTCGACCCTCGTTTCCAACTTGATGCCCGCGACGGACGAATCGACTTCTGCCGTACCCGCCACCGACCACAGTGCGGGGTGGAGCCACGACGGCTCGCCGCGATCATGTGCGCCAAGCCACGCGCTCAACACGTCCGCAGCCATTCCCGGCTGAACCACGCTGACTACGGATCGTTCTGTCGAGCGCCGCCAGATGTTTTGCATATCCGGAACGGTGGCCAGGGCGGGCACGAGGCCATATTGGGCGTCGAGTATGCGTTCGAGGTGTTCCAGGTTCAATGCCACAATCAACCAACCATTCCAAACGGTCCAAGCAGGATCGAGGTGGCTGAGCAGCTTGATGAATGAGGACGATGACGGTTTCGCAATACCCGTTAGCGGGACGTGTAGGATGCGCGCGCCAACGTGCCGTTTGGTGAGCACTTTCAGGCCGCCGGGTTGCGTGTTGACCTTCAGCGCCGTGGCCAACCGTATGATCGATTGGGCCGTGCGCCGCGCCCGGTTGAATACCGCCATGCCGTCCTGACATTCGAGCATCGCCGCGAACTGCGGTGTGGCGCCGGCGTCCTCCAAGTCTTGACCCCAGACAAGCAGTGCGTGTGGACCAAGGTGCGCGGCGTCACCAAGGGGTCCGGAGGGGGCGGACTGTAGGGCGGCAAGGAAGGAAAGGTATCGCGTGGCCGTGGTTCGACCCGGCTGCTCCGCCGCGAACTTGAACGCCCGGTCGAAATCGAACGTCGTCGCCATGGCAAACAGCGTCGAGTGGGGCAGGCGTAGGAACGGTCGCATGGCGCGTGGAGCGAGTTTGGGCTTGGGGTGTGGTTGGATCAGTGAAGCCCGAACCGCGACATCCAACCGACCTTGCCCTTCGTAGAGACCGATTAGCGCCCGGTCGACGGCCGGCCACAACGGCGACAGCGGCGTTTCCCCGGCTTCCGGGGCAACGTAAATCCACGCCAATTCGTTGCGCGGAAGGTAGGACGTGAGTTCCCGGTAGCCTTTGAATTCGCCGAGTGACCCGCCCGGTCCCCCGCTCATGAGCTTCAACGTTTCACGCAAGAGTGAGCCCGGACCCCAGCGGCGAGCCAAGACCACCACGTGTTCGCTAGCGCAAACCAGGGTTCCCTTACCCGATTGAAAATAACGCACCTCACCGAACGCCCCTTGTCCACTACGCTCCTCGGGCGGGAACCATTGGTCCAACGTCTTCTTGTCGGCCACACGCAGGAACCAAACGGCGTCGGCGGGATCAAACGAAGATCGTGCAAGAACTCCGAATTCGGTGCGCAGCAATGATTCTCGATCGGTGGCAACGGACATGCCAAGAAAACGTACGACCGTCTCAGCCAGGTCAGATCCGTCCGCTTCGTCCATCTTGCCGCCGACAAGCATCGGAGCGAGCCCCCACGCGTGGGCGCGATCAAGTGCCGCGTTGATGTCAGCAAGCCGCTGGATCGTAATGAAGAGTTCGGCTGATTCCGGAACGAACTGCGAGAAGGAAGACTCGGGCTTGGCGCCTGTAATACCGCTTGCGGGCGAAACGAGTGATAGCAAGAGTGCGAAGAACAATCCGAAACGCATGGCGGATCGCCCTGCCCGAGCGCCGACGGGTGTGTGACGGTTTTGGCGGGAACGGGATAGAGGCCTGCTAGACTTCTTCATTTCCCATCGCTTAGTGCGTAACGCCGCCGCGGTGCCCTGATAGGGCAGACTAACAAAGCCCAGGGTGAAACCCTGGGGATAGATGACGATCATCGAACGCGCCCTTTCAGGGCTCGTTCGATACGGTCATGCAGGCCCAGGGTTTCACCCTGGGATTTGCTATTACGCTCCGTTGGGGCTGTAAGATGCGCGCATTGCCCTAACGGTGACACCGTCCGTTGGCACGCCAATACTGTCACACACCCAGCGCCGACAGCAGCCGTTCGCCGGGCGCTGAACAACGGCTTGGTGTATCCGCTTGACATCGCGTCAGCGCTTGGGAAGGCTCGGATCGTCTTGGGATGGTTGCGAAGACGGGGCATGGTCCGCCTCGGTGGCGGTGGATTCGATGGAGTCAATGTCGTGGGCGGCTTCGAGGGCATCGATCCACTTATTAGCCGTCTGGTCCAGCGCCTCTTGTAGTGACGCGGCGCTGTTGCGCTTGGTTTCGATGTTCTTGCGTGCCCGGTCGATCCATGCACCCGACGTAAGATCGTGATCGGCTGCGCCCGGGTAGGAGGGCATGCCTTCGAGAAGCGGAGACGAATCGCCGTCGCCGCGCGGTCGCTCGATGAGGATGTTTTTCTCGCCGGCGACGCGGGTTTCACGCTGTCCGAACACGCCGAGAACGACGAGCGTGATGGCGGCTGCTGCGGCCAGTCCACCGGCGGTCATTCGCCAATGACGGTACAACCACGACTGTCTCTGGATTGGCCCTTCGTCAACGCACGCGATCAGGCGATCGGTAAACCGTTCGTCCATCTCATTCAAACCGCTATCTGACGCCACGATATGGCCACTGACTTCCATCAGCGCAAGGTGGCGCCGGCAGTCAGAGCATTTGATTCGGTGGGCGCCCAACTCGGTCGCCAGCGATCCGTTCAGCTCGCCGTCCAAGTACGCATCGAAGAGTTGTCGGGCCTGCTCGCAGTTCATTCGAACGCTCGTTTTCGTATTGTGCATGCTCGCGATCGATCCGTATCGGCCGCGTCCATTACCTTCTACCCGGCAAGACCGCGGCGATTGCGGAACGCCGCGATGTCTTGATCAGCAACTGGTTCCAGAAGCTCGCGAAGCCGGTTCCGCGCTCGGTGAAGATGGCTCTTCACGGTGGCTACGGGCAATTCCAAGACGCGGGCGATCTCCTGACAGCCCATGTCGTGTCGATAAAATAGGACCAAGCTCGCGCGCTGCGGCTCGCTTAGTGTGGCGACGGAATTCCAGACGGTTCGCCGCAAGCGGGCCGCCTCTTCAGATTCCAACGTTTCGCACGTAGCGTCCGAACTATGGGCCAAGTTCTCCGTCAATTCCGGCTCGCCGGTGACGGCACGTTTGCGCCGAAGGTGGTTCAAGCAAACGCGGTATCCGATGGTGAACAGCCAAGTGCTGAATCGGTATTCGGTGCGGAACGAATCGAGAGAGACGAAGGCCTTGAGGAACGCCTCTTGGCAAATCTCCTCGGCGTCGTGATGATTGCGAAGCATTCGCTGGATGAACGCGAAGAGGCGATCCTTGTGGAGGTCGACCAACGTGCGCGCAGCACCACGATCACCGTCGCACGCGCGAGCGATCAACTGTTTCTCGTAGCGCCTGTCCGTCTTCGCTGCGGTCTTCGCCACTACTTCATGCTCCCAATTCCGTACACTAGATTATACCCTATCGGCCAACGATGCGTTGCATACCCACCGTCCGTATGTAAAATCGGTCCCGATTATCGGCCGCTCCAGTGTCTTGCGTGGATATTTCATAACTATATGCTATCAAGTAACTTATGGCAAAGCAACAAGAGCAAGACAACACCGTGTGCCGGAATCGCCGAGCGACCCACCGATATCGGATCGAAGAAAAGATCGAATGCGGCATCATTTTGACCGGTACGGAGGTTAAAAGCCTTCGTGAAAGCAACGCCTCGATCGCCGAATCGTTCGCCCGATTGGACGGCAGCGAGCTGTGGCTCATCGGTGCGCACATCGCCACCTATCGCTTCGGGCACGCCGGAAGCCATGAACCCTATCGCCGGCGCAAACTTCTTGTCCACAAGCGGGAACTGAACAAGCTAAGCCACCGCGTCGACCAAAAGGGCTACACGCTCATCCCGCTGGCGGTCTACTTCAACGAGCGTGGTCTGGCGAAAGTGACCCTGGGAATCGCCATCGGCAAGTCGCACAGCGACAAGAGGCAAGACTTGAAGAAACGTGATGCGAAACGCGAAATGGATCGAGCCATGCGCTCGAATCGATAGCGACGATCATAGAACGACCGGGTGGCCCATGGCTTCAGCCGTGGGGGAGTCGAATCGGCGGTACATCGAAAGAGCTACGCCGCCTGTCGGACGTCGTTCTTCAGGAACAACCGTACACCCACGAATTCAAAGTTGGTCGTCCACAAGAATATCGTGAATTTGACTTCTCGCATCCCGCAGTTACACGCCCGCGTGTCAGCCACAATTGGACGCTGTCGAGACCGCGCCTCTTGTAACCTTGCGGTCGCTCGGCCACACTGTCGCAAGCCATGGCTTCACTCATCGACACCCGCCGCTACCTCACCGACTTCGACGCCGATCGCGTCGGGCATGTCGTCACCGACGTGCTTGTGATTGGTAGCGGTGTGGCTGGTGCGCGTGCAGCCATCGAGGCGGCACAATTCGGTCAGGTGACGTTGCTGACCAAAGCCGACTTCAACGATTCGTGTACACAGCACGCACAGGGTGGTATCGCTGCGGCGCTATCGTCCCACGATTCATGTGCGTCGCATTTTCAAGATACGATTCGTGTCGGGGCCGGTCTGTGTGATCATGAGGCTGTCCACCGGTTGGTCGACGAGGGTCCGCAAGCGATTAAGGAACTCATCAATTGGGGCATGAATCTCGATCGAACGGGCGACGACTTGGCACTCACCCGTGAAGGTGGTCACTCTGAACACCGCATCGTTCACGCCGACGGCGATCAAACCGGTCGAGCGCTGGCGACGACGTTACGCGCGCGGCTTATGAAAATTCCCGCCATTCGTGTCTTTGAACATTGCTTCTTGATCGATTTGATCACTGTCGACGAAACCTGCGTCGGGGCTGTCACGTACCACGCCAAGCATGGCCACCAACTCATCTGGGCGGCGCAAACCATACTCGCGTCCGGCGGGTGCGGGCAATTGTGGCGCGAGACGACGAACCCGAGCGTGGCTACGGGAGATGGCGTGGCCACTGCGTTTCGTGCGCAAGCGCGTCTGCGCGATATGGAGATGGTCCAGTTTCATCCGACCACGCTGTATGTAGCCGGCGCGGGTCGATCGTTGATTTCGGAAGCGGTGCGCGGCGAAGGGGCTTACCTGATCGATCGCGATGGTTATCGATTCATGAGCGACCACCATACGGATGGCGAGCTCGCCCCGCGCGACATCGTCAGCCGAGCGATTCACGAACATCTGCGCGGCACGCGATCGCACTGCGTGTTTCTCGACGTGCGACATCTGTCGGGATTCCGTGAACGGTTCCCAGCCATCACAAGGCGATGCGCCGAGTTTCAAATCGACGTGACCCGCGACCTCATTCCCGTTCGACCAAGTGCACATTATCTGATCGGCGGCATGGACGTATCCCTCGACGGACGAAGCTCGGTCGACGGATTGCTCGGTTGCGGCGAGGTGGCCTGCACGGGCGTACACGGTGCGAATCGCCTGGCCAGCAATTCGCTTCTTGAGGGGTTGGTGTTCGGCAAGGTGGCCGGCGAAACCGCCGGCCGGTTGGCGTCGGGTGCTGCCCACCGCCCCTCGGTTCGGGCTGTTCAACACAAGCGTCAACCGTCGCAGCGAACGTCGCTCGATCTGGCGGACATTCGCAACTCGCTCAAGAGTTTGATGTGGCGCAACGTCGGGATCACACGCCGAGGCGACCGACTCACCGAGACCTGCGAAATTCTGGATTTCTGGACCCACTACACGCTCGACAAGACGTTCGACCGCCCGACCGGGTGGGAGGTACAAAACGAACTGACCGTCGCCCGCGTCATCGCCGGTTGCGCGCAGCTTCGCACAGAATCGGTGGGTGTACATTTTCGAAGTGATGCAGCCGGCGAAACGGCTTCGACGAATGATCATGTCGTCGTAGAGCGCCATGAAGATGGCACTGTTTTTGAGCGGCGCGGGCCGTCGGCTGCATCCCGTTATGTGGGATGCAGCGTCAACAGGATCACCGGCTGGAAGCCGGTGCCACACAGGAATGTCAGCGGGATTCACGAGGTTGTGGGTGCGAGAAAAGTACACGTGGTTGTGGATGCGAGAAAAAATACACGTGGTCGTGGGTGCGAGAAGGGATTCACGCACCAGCGGCAGCGGCGGCTTTAGCCGTGGGGGACTCGCTGGGACGAGATTCCTATCACTCACTGGGACGAGATTCCTATCATTCACTGGGACGAGATTCCTATCATTCGCTGGGACGAGATTCCTATCTCGTCCCTCCGCCCAGCAGGATTCCCATCCTGCATTCCATCGTTCCGGCAGCCCGCGTGAAGGGGTTCGCGCGGACATGGGTGCGAGAAAGGATTCACGCACCAGCGGTGCGACACGGGCGAGTGGCGGCGCCCAGCTACTTGGCCGCTTGGTAAACTTCCGACCCCGCGTCGTGGAACTCTTTCGACTTTTCCGTCATGCCGAGTTGAATGGCGTCGGATTCGGCCACGCCGTGTTTGGCGGCGTAGTCGCGTACGTCCTGCGTGATTTTCATCGAGCAGAACTGCGGGCCGCACATCGAGCAGAAGTGCGCCGTCTTCGCGCCATCTTGGGGAAGGGTTTCATCGTGGTACGCCAGGGCGGTTTCCGGGTCGAGTGATAGATTGAACTGATCTTCCCATCGGAATTCGAAGCGGGCTTTGGAAAGCACATCGTCGCGCAGTTGGGCGCCGGGGTGACCCTTGGCTAGGTCGGCGGCGTGGGCGGCGATTTTGTACGTGATCACGCCTTCTTTTACGTCTTCGCGGTTGGGCAGACCGAGATGCTCTTTCGGTGTGACGTAGCATAGCATTGCGGTTCCGTACCAGCCGATCATCGCCGCACCGATGGCGCTGGTGATGTGGTCGTAGCCCGGTGCGATGTCGGTAGTAAGTGGTCCGAGCGTATAAAACGGCGCCTCGCCGCATGACGCAAGTTGGCGGTCCATGTTTTCTTTGATCATGTGCATGGGCACGTGGCCCGGACCTTCGATCATGACTTGCACGTCGTGTTTCCACGCGATTTGCGTCAGCTCGCCCAGCGTTTCCAACTCGGCGAATTGTGCCGCGTCGTTGGCATCGACAATCGCACCCGGACGGAGTCCGTCGCCCAGCGAGAAGGCGATGTCGTACGTCTTCATGATCTCGCAGATTTCTTCGAAGTTGGTGTAGAGGAAGTTTTCCTGATGATGCGAAAGACACCACTTGGCCAAGATCGATCCGCCGCGTGAAACGATCCCCGTGGCGCGCTTGGCTGTTAGCGGGATGTATCTTAGTAAGACGCCGGCGTGGATCGTGAAGTAGTCCACGCCCTGCTCCGCTTGTTCGATGAGCGTGTCGCGGAAGATGGGCCAAGTGAGTGCTTCGGCGACGCCGTCGACTTTTTCGAGGGCTTGATAGATGGGCACGGTGCCGATGGGAACGGCTGAGTTCCGAAGAATCCACTCGCGCGTCTTATGAATATCCGGACCCGTGGATAGATCCATCACGGTGTCTGCGCCCCAGTGGGTGGCCCAGACCATTTTGTCGACCTCTTCTTCGATCGATGAAGAAATGGCTGAGTTGCCGATGTTGGCGTTGATCTTCACGAGGAAGTTGCGGCCGATGATCATCGGTTCGCTTTCCGGGTGGTTGATATTGTTCGGGATGATCGCGCGGCCACGAGCGATTTCGTCGCGAACGAACTCCGGCGTAATTTGTGACGGGATGGCGGCACCGCAGTCATCACCGCGATGCTGCCGCGCCACAAGCTCTTCATAGCCTTCGCGCAGTTGATTCTCGCGGATCGCGACGTATTCCATTTCTTGCGTGATGATCCCCTTGCGGGCGTAGTGCAGTTGCGTGGCGTTCTGCCCGGTCCGGGCGCGCCGGGGTCGGAGTGCGGCGTCGCGCGGGAACTGCTCCGTTTCCGTTTGTTCACTCGAAGCCGAGTGTCCGTTGTCTTCGGGGCGAACGGTACGACCGTCGTAGGGTTCGGTATCGTTGCGCCCTGATATCCAACCGGCGCGCAACGGCGGTAGGCCATGGCGAAGGTCGATGGTGACCGCCGGATCGGTATATGGACCCGACGTGTCGTAGACGTGCAACGTCGGGTTCGGTGTCTCACCGTTACCGCCTGCCGGTCCAACGCCCGGCGACGTCGGTGTCAAGGTGATCGCCCGCATGGGCACGCGAACATCGTCGTGGAGCGTGCCGTTGACGTATATTTTTGTGGAAGCTGGAAACGGTTTCGCGCTGGCGGGCGTGGTTAGCTGAACCGGATCGCTCTGGCCGGCGGATTGTGGTGCGTTCATGGCGTCGTCTTCCTTAGCAGCCTGTTGAAAAAATGTGGTGCCGGACTCCAGCCGGTGTTCCATTAGCGATTGTCGCCTCGTGACGGGGCAAGTCACGTTTTCAGTTGCGGGTTCGCAGTGACGCGATTGAATACCTGCATTTTTCAGCACCCTAGTTAGTCAGTCGTCGCGTTTCCGATGTCGGTGCGACTGCATCGGCGTACGGGCGGTTGGACACATGCGGTCATCGTCGCGTCCGTGGTCGGGTTCGATAACTTTGTGGTCATCCCGCACATTGCAAACCGTCGCAGCAACGGGAATATGTTGTAGCCCGCCGCGCAAATGGCGTCAACGTAACGAAGCATCGAGTGCGCCGCAACGAGTCCTACCTACGCCGATAAGTCTGTCTGGGTTTCTGGATGGCCCATGGCTTTGTCTGGGTGGCCCATGGCCTTAGCCGTGGGGGAGTCGAATCCGGGACCCTTCGCGTCAGGGTAGCACCTACCGAGTTCAAGGCCATCGCAGCGGCAAACATCTTGCGCCCACAGTTCCGCAACAAGCTACAAGCAAGGCGTACCGGTGTGTCGTTATCGGAAACAGCTTTTTCCGCAACGGGTCGACTAAGACCGGCTGTGTGGCTGACCGATGATTCGAAGTGACGTCGCATACACGTCTTTTCTGGCGATGCGGCCGTTCGGAACGAGGACACCAGGGTATGTCGACAGAAGCTGATCAAGGACGTCCGATGAAGGCGGCGGTTTTGGACACACTCAAGCGTTCGGCCGCGGTTCCATCGGTACCGCAGGTCGTCCTGCGTTTCCTCGAAATCATGCAGGATCCGGAGTTTTCCTATCGCGATCTTGTCAAAGTGCTATCTGCAGACGCGGGAACCGTCACTGAGGTGCTTCGGTTGTCCAATTCGGCGCTGTTCGGCGTGCGCAGCAAGGTAGTATCACTTCAGCATGCGTTGACGCTGCTGGGGCCCAAACGCGTTCGCTCAATTCTCCTCGGTCGATATCTCGTCGACGCCATGTCCAAGAAACGCGTGGCCGGACTGGACATGAGCTATTTCTGGCGACGCTCGTTGGCATCCTCCGTGGTCGCGTCTCATTTTGCGGCGTTGGTGCTGCCCAAACGGCGCGATGAGGTTTCGATAGGGGCGTTGTTGGCTGACATCGGTATCCCGATCCTCGCCGAAGCGTTCCCCAAGGCCTACAGCGGCGTCATAGCCACGTACTGTCCGTACGGGACTTTCTCCAAGCAGGAAGAAGAGCAGGCGGCGATCCAAGTGACTCATGGCGAGGTCGCAGCCATGGTCCTTGCGCATTGGTCGATACCCGAGGACATCACGCGGGCGGTGAATCTGCACGCATCGCCAACCCCCGGCACCGACGAGGTAGCCACCTGTGCCCGAATCCTCAATTCAGGTGACAAGTTGGCCAAGCTGCTGTGCGAGGTTCCGAACACGGAAGAGGTATCTCGCGTATGCAACGAGGCTACGGCGTTCGTTGGAACCGACGTGGGCGTCCTTCTGGACCTGCTACCGACCATCGAAAAAGACATCGAAGACCTGGCCGACGCACTCCGGATCGATGTCATTCCCAGCAATGTCTACGCACTCATCGCCAAGACGATTGAGGACGCTTTGGCCGCGCCCGCCGCGGCAGAGTAGTCCGGGCGAATCTGGCAGCCGCACGAGAAACCTCGCTTTTCCCCAGTTTTTTCTCGATTTGGCGATCGCATGATCGAGCCACTAACGGCCGCGTGTGATCTCCACGATCGTCGAGCGGCGGTCGTGTCTTCGGGCAGTTCATCTCTTCTCGTCGTGCGCTCTTGACGCACCACCAGCATTGTCTCCAAGAACACGATGCGCCCTTAGGCGCCCTACCTGGTGCTCGGTCACACATCGAATGACAGGCTTACCGAGCCGCGACCGTAAGGAAGCGCACGTATGAAGACCGGTCGTGACACCCAAAGAACGCTCCCTAACGGTCGCGGCTCGGTTTGGACGAACCCATCACTTGAGTCGTGACGAAGTCCTCGCAACGGGCAAATCGTGCTACGTTTTTTCCAACCAACACACGCTGTTCGATCCCGTATTGGTAATGCTGGATGGCGGTATGATTACGGTTCTGGAAACCGCATACGGTCATAGTCCGCTTCTCCTACCGAGTGACGGTGGGACTAATAAGAGGATGCACCGCACGGCGCTCGGACGTCCGGTACGTTCGGTGTGGACTCTGCGCCCAAGTTGGAGGTGATTTTTCCACTCGCAGCGATAAAAAATTTGCATTTCCGCATCGCAGGCTGGGATTGCTGTGTCCGGTAAAAACTACGCGACGGCGCGCGTATTACAGCTCCACGTGGTTATTTGGACGTTTCGGGTATGTCCGTACGTGGACCGGAGCGAAGGCGTCCGGATGTGTAGTCCGAAAGTGCTAAAGGGCTGTTATCGGCGCGACGATGGTTCCGTTTGTCAAGTGGTCAACAGTCGGCCGCCTGGATGGGCGGACGTTGATCGGGGTCACTGGCGGGTCATCTGTTTCACGATCACACAGAGGTGTTCGGGTGGAAGCAGTTGAATCGCCAGGATGGAAGCAGACCGCCGATCGATTTTGTCCGCTTTGGGATACGGATTACATGACCGACTTGGTCGGCGACCGTAGGGTCGCGCGACCTCGTCCGCAAGAGTTGCTGGACCGCCCCACCACGTGGTTGTTGGGGTTCGGTAGTCAGCAACGACGCGTCTGGAGGCACGAACCGGTATGACTCGGATCAACACCAACGTCGAATCGCTGATCTCGCGGCGTGCTTTGACTGTGAATAACGCGTCCCTGAACGAATCCCTGACTCGCTTGAGCACGGGTTTGAGGATCAACTCGGGCCGCGACGATCCTGCGGGTTTGATTGCGTCGGAAACATTGCGCTCGAGCATCCGCGCAATCACCACTGCGGTCGACAACGCTAACCGAGCTGACACGATTGTGGCCGTCGCTGAAGGCGGATTGCAGGAGATTAGCTCACTGTTGCTTGGGTTGGAAAACCTGATCGACCAGACGTCCAACGAAGCGGGGCTTACGTCCGCAGAGATTTCGGCCAACCAGCTTCAGATCGATTCGATTCTCGGCTCGATCAACCGTCTAGCGGAAGCCACCGCGTTCGGCGACAAGAAACTGCTCAACGGCAATCTCACGTTTACGACCTCGGGCGTGAATACCAACGAGACCACTGGGACGGCGCTGAATCAACTCTCGTCGGTTCAGGTCAATTCGTCCAAGATCGCCTCGGGTGCGTTCCGTCAGATTAACGTGACACGTTTGACCGCATCAACACGAGCGTCGGTCAGTGCAGTACTCGGCGGGACCATTGCGACGTCGACCAGCGTCCGTAACGGTACACTCGGTGCCGCTACCAGCGTTCAGATTCGCGGCGAATCCGGGTCCGAGTTGCTCAGCTTCGCGTCCGGAACGACGGCGGCCGCCATCGTCACGGCTGTGAACGATCGGTCCGCGCTCACGGGTGTGCAGGCGTCAGCTTATCTCGGTACGTTGGGCACCGGAACGCCGACCGTGTCGTTCAGCAGCACGGCCTACGGGACCGACGCGCTCGTCTCCGTCAGCATTCTGGAGAACTCCGGGATCACCGCAGGCGATGCCATCGGCATCGACGCGGGTACATCTGCCGCTATCAAGAAGAACGGTACCAACGGCACGTTTACGATCAACGGTACCAACGCCGTGGTCCAGGGGCTCGACGCATCGGTTCGCGCCGGAGACCTTTCTTTGGATCTCACCCTGAGCAGTGACTTTGCCGGCGTTGCCACGAGTGCGTCTGTGGCGACGTTCGAAGTCACGGGCGGCGGGGCACGCTTTTCGATCTCGCCGACGGTCGGACTATCCGGCCTCGAGGCAATCGGAATCAACGAAGTTTCGACCTCTCAAATCGGCCTGTCCACGTCGCAATCGCTGGCGACGTTGGGGTCCGGTCTTGCGAACGATCTTGCGAGCAAGAACTTCACAACAGCTCAAAAGGTGGTTCGTGCGGCGATCAGTACCATCGCCAGTCTTCGCGGTCGCTTGGGTGCGTTCCAGAAAGACACGCTGCAGAGCACGATTAGCTCGCTGAAGGTGGCGAACGAAAACGTAACGGCAGCGGAAAGCGCGATTCGTGACGCTGACTTCGCTTCTGAAACGTCGAAACTGACGAGAGCCCAGATTCTGGTCAACTCTTCGACCACGATTCTTCAGCTGGCCAACGCCCAGCCACAAAACGCTCTGGCGTTGCTCGGCTAGTAGGTCGTAGAGTGAGGCCCCATTGGGCGTCGGTGCTCCTCATCTGAACTTGCTGGACATACCAACGGCGTCAATTGCGGTAATTCGCGGTCGACGCCGTTTTTTCTTCGCGACATGCGGCGGTTACGGCCAGAGTCCGTCGCAGTTCGAGCAACTTAAGAACGTCCGATCATCTGCCGAAAATACCGTTGAGACTTTCGGTATTTTCGGCCGTTGTTGCAGCGATGGACGTATCAGTTTCCGGTTCACACACGGTGGTGTGAACCACAGCCCGGATCCATGTGAGTCGGGCTAGCGCGGTCAAGGACGACTCGATGAGCCGCATCAATACCAACGTACCCGCCCTCAAGTCCATCCACCAAATGCAGAAGAACCAGATCGACCTTTCGATCCGGTTGCAGCGATTGTCTACCGGGTTGAGGATCAATCGCGGTGCGGACGATCCGGCGGGGCTGATTGCGTCCGAACGACTTCGGTCGGAAATCCGCGGCATCGAGCAGGCCATCGACAACTCCACGCGCGCGAACAACGTCATCTCCGTCGCCGAAGGGGCCCTTAACGAAGCGTCGGCGCTGCTGCTCGATCTTCAAGCGTTGGTCGTCTCGACGTCGAACACGGGCGGACTGACCAACGAAGAGGAAGAGGCCAATCAGCTCCAGATCGATTCGATCCTGGCAAGCCTCGACCGCATTTCCGCTACGACCACGTTCGCCGGTCGCAAGCTGCTCGATGGCACCCGGGCCTACCTAACCTCAGGCGTTCCTCCGGCTGCGATTCCTACGGCTGAGTTGTATAGCGCGCTTGTACCCAACGGTACGACGCGAAGTGTCACGGTGAAAGTGACGCAATCGGCGCTCACCGCCCAAATCGGTTTGGTGGGTACGAACACAACGGGCACGTCCACAACCTCGGGCACAACGATCGAGATCAGGGGTACGCTCGGTACGTCGGTGTTGAGTTTCGCCTCCGGAACTTCGCTGAGCGACGTGCGCGCGACGATCAACGGCGTGGCGTCTATCACTGGCGTGTCGGCCACTGTTTCTTCTACCGGAATCACCGGCGTCGCCAGCGCGTTGGTCTTGCAGAGCACAGCCGTCGGCGTCGATGCGTTTGTTTCCGTGTCGCCAATCAACGGGAATTTCGTTGAAGCCAGTACCTCCGGGACCGTTCGTCGTGCGGTCGGTCGAGAAGCGATCGTATTGATCAACGGGCGATCGGCCACCATGAACGGACTTCGCGCCGACGTGCGGTCGCAAACGCTCGACGCAAGGTTGCGCCTGACCCGTGCGTTCGCGCAGACGCTTTCTTCGGCCACGTTTGGCATCACCGGCGGCGGTGCCCTTTTCCAACTGACGTCGCAGATTAACCCCAGCGGTCAGAGTTACGTCGGTTTCAATTCGATCGCCACAACGCAGCTTGGAAATTCCGACGATGGTTTGCTGTTTTCGCTCGGCTCCGGTCGTGACAACTCGCTCGCGTCGGGCAACTTCGAGACCGCACAAAAAATCGTCAACGCGTCCATCAGTGAAATCGCGACGTATCGAGGCCGGTTGGGAGATCTACAGCGCAACGAGATTGAACCCAACATCAACAGCCAACGCGTCGCGCTGGAAAACGTCACCGCGTCCGAGTCCATTATCCGCGATGCCGACATCGCCACGGAAGTCTCCGCGCTAACCCGCGCTCAAATCCTCGTGCAAACGACTCAATCAGCCTTGCAAATAGCCAACACACTCCCGAACCTCGTACTCTCGCTGCTAGGTTAGCCCAGTCGAATCGACGCTGGATTCGAGTCCCCCACGGCTAAATCCATGGGCCACCCGCCAGAAACGTGGCTCGATCGTCAAGCCGCCTGTTGAAAAAGTGTGGCACCGGCTTCCAGCCGGTGATCCATTAGCGACTTACGCTGTGCCATGAACCGCTGTGCCGTGAATCCCTTCTCGGCACACGACGCAACGACGCCTCCATTGCCAGAAACTCCGCCGGACGTGTATACTCGCCGGTGCGATGTGCATGCGACACGCTCTGCCGCGAATCCATGCTGTGCCGTGAATCCTTTCTCGGCACTCACTAAGGAACGCTGTGCCGTGAATACGCTGTGCCGTGAATCCTTTCTCGGCACAATGCTTCGCAAGCAACGCGGCGTGTGGTCAGCGTAAACGCAACGGGAGTGACTTATGGCTTTGGAAGAGCAGGTTCTGGTCGTCAAACGAAGCGTCCTCGAAGAGGTGGGGATGTTCCAAGGGTTGACGTTTGATGCCGATCGCTACCTTGACCGCCTGTTCGTTCGAGGCACGCCGTCGTTCATGCCCCGGTCGCTTGCCGAGGGCGACCCCGATTACAAACAACTAATCCCCTACGTCATCATGACGCACGAGGGTAAGCGCCTCAGCTATGTTCGAGGCAAGCGGGCGGGCGAAACGCGGCTGGTCGGACGCCGGTCCATTGGCATTGGTGGCCACATCAACCCGGCCGATGACACAGCCATGACATCCGGCGACCTGCGCCCCGCCTACCGTGCCGCGGTGCAGCGCGAAGTGGCTGAGGAGGTCTCTGTTGACACAAGCTACGAAGAACATGTCGTCGCGCTACTCAACGACGACTCGACCGAGGTCGGGCAGGTACACCTGGGCATCGTCCACCACTGGACGTTGGATCGCCCAGCAGTCACCAAGCGGGAGCAGATGATCACCCAGATGGCCTTCATGAGCCCGGAAGAATTACACGCCGTCCGAGACACCCTGGAAACATGGTCACAATTGTGCCTGGATCACCTCGACGAGATGACGCAACGAGCACAAGCCGGTAGCCAACCACAGCCAGTCGCGGAACTGCCGGGCGAGTAGTCACGCGGCAGTACGCACGCGGTTTCGTCCCACTCATGCCCTCGGTACCTCCATTTTCCATGCGCACGGAAAGCACGTTAATGCGGTCGATCAGTGTAATGTCGGACCGAACCATGCTGCTTCCCAGTACACTGACAGCACCGGCGCTACCGCTTGTGCACAGAGGAGCGTCGTCATGAATTCCAGAAATTCCGACGTGTCCTGCTGTCTCTCGCTGGCATACGTCGCCGATCTTCAAGATGCCCGATGCACCGGCGTGCGCGCGTTAACGTGAATATCCTCTGATCCCGGGCATCAACCGCCGCCTGGGACATCGAGGGCGATATCGACCGGAACATCAAGTCCACTCGTAATAAGATCCTCCACGTCTGTTCCATCCAGATTCGCCCTTCTAATCTTGTCCGGTTCCCATTCTGTCCAGTATATTTTCCCCGCCCCCGAGTCAATTGCGATTCCCATAGGCGTGTCCCCAGTGAACAACACGTTCTCAACGTTGCTGCCATCCAGGTCGGCTCGTCGGATCTCATCTGAATCGCTATCCGTCCAGTACATCTTCGAACCTGCCAAATCCAACGCCATGAAATTCGGTTCACTCAATCCCGACACGAGGGTTTGCACATTGGAGCCGCTAAAGTCGACTCGCTTCACCGTGTCCGGGAAACTGTTCTCCGTCCAGTAGATCTGACCGCTGGATCCTCCGGCCGGGTTGAAATCAATGCCGAACGGCCCGTCCGAGAGGTTAGGCACGAGGGTCTCAACGTTAGCACCGCTCAAAGTCGCCTGCCCTATTCTGTTCCCGCCTGAAGATGCCCAATACACCTTGTTGGCGGCATTCGAGACGGCGATACCGTAAGGCGTGTTCAGGCCTGTTATGAAATTCGGCTCGAAGTTGGTGTTGAAGTCCGGTCCATCTAGGTCTGCACGTTGGATTCTTGCGTTGGACGAGTTGCTGCCGTCCCACCGAACCCAGTAGACCTTCCGGGCAACTAAGTCAAGACTAATGCCGAGTTGCGTGGGACCGTCCGTTATGACTACGGTTTCGACATTGTCACCGTTTAGATCGGCCCTCATGATATCGGACGCCCTTTGAGTCCAGTACATCTTGCCGGCTTTGGTGCAACGGTTATCCTCTTCATCGCAGACCTGATTCGCCGAACATGGGGAAGTTCCGTTCTTGCAGGTGCCGGTGTTATCGCACGTTTCGCTGCCGTTGCAGAAATCGCCGTCGTCGCAGTCGGCGTCCGTAGTACAATCAGGACAGCTGTCGGCGCCCTCGTTACAGGTCTGTCCCGCGGCGCATGGATTTCCCGCATGGATGCAAGTCCCGCCGCTGCACGTGTCCGAGCCGTTGCAATACACTCCATCATCACACGGCACATTGTTGTTGATGTGCGAACACTTACCGTCAAGACATACGTCGCTGGTGCAGGGATTGTTGTCGAGGCAATCGACGTCGGTATCGCAATCATCACACTTGTTTGTGCCTTCGTTGCAACTTTGGTCCGACGTGCATGGATTCCCCGCGTGCGTGCAAACCCCGCCACTACACGTGTCCGAGCCGTTGCAAAACGCCCCATCGTTACACGACGTATTGTTGTTCGTGTTCAAGCACGTACCGTTAACGCATGAATCGTTGGTGCAAGGATTGTTGTCTGCGCAATCGGCGACGCTGGTACAATCATCGCACCTGTCGCCTCCTTCGTTACAAGTCTGCCCGGCCTCGCACGGGTTGCCCGTGTGGATCCAACTCCCGCCGATACACGTATCCGAGCCGTTACAAAACACTCCGTCGTCGCGATCGTTGGCTCGGCACTCCGCCGGTACAATTCGTCCGCATTGCCCGGATTCACAGGTCTCACCTTGCGGGCAGTCCATAGGGGCGTTGACGCAAGTACCGTTGTCACAACTGTCAACCGTACATGTATCGCCGTCATCGCAAGAGATTCCCGAACAGGGATCCAGTACCGTTGGGTCAGGACACCCAGTAATCAACGGGAGTGCGACTATTGCGACGAGAACGAGACCGAAAGAGGGATAGCGACGCATGTCATGTAATCCTATGGGCGAGTTGACGTTCTTGTCCCGCAACCGTCGCCAAGGGCTGGAGACTTCGTGGTCATGCTGTGTGTTGAGCAGCGGTGGTGATGCGTGGCGGATATTCGGCCCAAGAATCGGTAACCGGGTCCCCCGAATCCCTCTCCAAGCCGTCGCGCCCACAGTGGCTGCGATGATGAAAGATTGAAGCCAGGGTAACATGGCGATCGGCCGCTGTCAAGATCCAAGCTCCGACAATACATGCGTCATCTGAACGGAGGAAGCGCACCGTTCGTGCAATTTTTTTTTGGGGGGGGGCACGGAAAGTATCCCACACTGCCCGAGCATGGGCACGCCGCGGGCGCATTGTGGCCTACGTAGACGGTGCTTTAACGATCAGCGTATTGTTCTGCCCGCCGAATCCGAAGCTGTTGGACAGCGCAGCGCGGACGGGTATGGATTTGGGTTTGTTGGGGACGTAGTCGAGTGGGCAGTTGGGGTCGGGGTGTTCGTAGTTGATCGTGGGTGGTACGACGCCGTCGCGCATGGCCAGTACGCAGGTGATTAGCTCAACCGCGCCGGCGGCGGCGATGAGATGGCCGATCATGCTCTTGATGCTGCTCATGGGCACGTGGCCGGCCCGCTCGCCGAACAGTTTGGTGATGGCCAGTGACTCGATCTTGTCATTTTCTTCCGTGCCGGTTCCGTGTGCGGAGATGTAGTCGATGTCGTCGGGGGTCATGCCGGCGCTTTTCATCGCTCGCTCCATAGAGGCGATCCCGCCGCGAGCGTCTTCGTCGATGTCGGTGATGCGGAATGCGTCGGCTGTCGAGCCGAACCCGACGATTTCGCCGAGCACTGCTGCGCCGCGGCGCCGCGCGTGTTCCAGTTCTTCCAAGATTAAGATGCCCGCGCCCTCACCGAGCACGAAGCCGTCGCGCGTGCGGTCGAAGGGTCGCGACGCCGTGGCGGGTGAATCGTTGCGCGTCGACAGCGCGGTAAGGCGAACGAAACCCGTCATGCCCAGCGGATGGATCATGCTGTGTGTTCCGCCGGAGATCATCACGTCGGCATCGCCGTAGCGAATGATGTTCGCAGCCTCTCCCAATGCTTGCGTGCTGGCGGCGCAGGCGGTTAGCGTGTTGAAGTTAGGCCCCTCGGCTCCGAATTGGGCGGCGATGTGGGCGCCGGCCAAGTTCGGCTCTTGCTCCAATTCGTTCGTTCCGTTGAGCAGTTTTTCGGCGACCTGAACCCATTTAATTGTGTCCAGCTCTTGTATTTCTCCACTGTCGGAGAGGCAGCCCGCAAGGCCGGCGCTGGACAAGGGGTCGAAATCGACCGGCCCCTCGCCGCCGCCTAGGTACACGCCGACGCGTGAAGCATCGAGGCCGATGTAGTCGCACATCCCGGCGTGTTTCCAAGCCTCGGACGCCGCCGCGAGTGCGAAGCGGGTATTTCGGCTGGCGCTGTCGTGGCGTGCGGCGTCATCGCCAAGAAACGTCGATAGTGAGAAGTCTTTCACCTCGGCTGCGAACGATGTGGGAAACGTGTGCCCGTCGAAGATGGTGGTCGGCGCCACGCCGCTTTCGGATTGAAGCATGCGCCGCCAGACCGATTCCAACTCGTGGCCTAGCGGCGTAACCCAGCCCATTCCTGTAATGACAACGCGTCGCGACACGTGGTTACTCCTGAACTTTTCGAATGACCAGGGCGGCGCTTTGGCCACCGGCGAGGGCGGTCCCGAGCGTGATCGCACAGTCGATCGGTGCGTCTTGGGGGTCATTTTGAACGAAACGGAAACGGCACGCCGGGTCGAGGTTGGCTGTGTTGAGCGACGGCGGCACGGTGTTGCGGTGGAGCGCGACGGCTGTGGCGGCGAAGTCGATCGCTCCAGAGCCGGCGCCGTTGTTACCGAGCCCGCCCTTGGTCACCATCGCGGGGATTTCGCTTAGTCGATCGCCGAACGTTTTGTTCCACGCAGCCATCTCAGCCGCATCGTGTTCCACGGAAGCGGAGCCGAACGGTGCTACGAGGTCGACATCGGAAGCGGTCACCTGTGCATCGGACATGGCTCGGGTCAAAGCCCGGGCCATCGGACCGCCGTCCTCGTCCGGCTTGACCCAACTAAGGCTGCTGGCTGCGGTACCGAAACCCGTGACCTCGCCGTAAATCCTGGCGCCGCGAGCCTGCGCGTGGCTGAGCTCTTCAAGAATAACAAGTCCGCCACCCTCGGAATTCACCATGCCATGAGGCTGGGCGGCGAAGGGCTGAGACGCACGTTCGGGGTTTTCGTTGCAGGTTGTATTCAGTCGATTGCGAAGCTGAGGCCGGATCATCGCGAGCGGATTGACCTTGCTCTCCGCTCCGCCGCAAATGCATAGATCGGCGTCGCCGCGGCCGATCGTGCGAAACGCTTCGCCGATGGCCAGATGGCTTGACGCTTCGCCGCAGGTCAGGGTGTTCGACGGCGCTTGGGCGTCGTGAACAATCGTGACGTGGCAGGCGAGCATGTTGGGCAGGAACTTGAGCAGCCAAAGGGGCGTCAGGTTCGTCATGCCTTCGGCACCCCAGCGTGTGAGGCTGAAGCGACCGTTCTCGTCAGCGGCCGTCGCCAGCGCTCCGGCGAGTTCGCCAAGGTCCGCACAAATAAGTCCGGCGCCGATGTTGGCTCCGAATCGCTGACTTTCTACGTTGGTCGGTCCGGGCGACTCGCCGCGCCCGATGGTGCACTTGGTAATCAATCCGGCGTCGCGCACGGCGAGGTAAGATGCGACCACCGCGATTTTGATATCGCAGGCCATGACCTTGGCGCTTTTTCGGTAGGCTTTGGGGATGTAGTCGCCGAGTTTGTACGGGGGCAGTGACCCGGCGATTTGTGCTTTCATGGCTGACGGATCGAACGAATCGATCCGGCGCACGCCCGTCGACTTCTGGATCAAGCCGTCCCAGAACGGTTCGATACCAAGAGCGGTTGGGGCTACGACGCCCAACCCGGTAATCACCACACGTCGCCTATCGTTCATCGCTTCCGCCGCTACCTTGTTTCGACCGCTTTCTGAAATCGTCGACGAACGACAATAATTCCCGGGTGAACACAAAATTGTGATCGGGCACGTCGACCGGCTTTTCCGCCTGTCCGATGTGCGAAAAAATCAAATCCACCCGACCGGTCTCTTGGCCATTGATGCGGATGGTCCCGCTCGTAACGCCGGCGCGATCGTCGAGCACGTCGACCGTGGCATCGTATTGTACCTGATCACCCGGACGAGCGTAGGCGTTGAACTCTGCGTTGCGCACTTTGGCGAGGATGACGTTTTCGGCAAACCCCCGCGCTTCCCCGACAAGAATGCCCGCGGTCTGAGCCATCCCCTCAATCATGAGCGTGGGGGGCATGACCGGGTAGCCGGGGAAATGGTCGTGCAGATATTCCTCGGCTAGGCTGACGTTCTTCACGCCCGAAGCCCGCACTCCGGACTCGAAGTCAACGAGCGTATCGATCCAAAACCAGCGCATGATACGTTGCCGTGGCCCGAGGGAATGAGGCGGTCATCAACCCGTGGTTACGGATTGCGTCGCCGCGAGTTTGGTCTCGACATAGTTGACGATCGTGTTGACCGTGAACAGATTGGACATGCTGTCTACGTCGGGCGACTGCTCGAATTCCGTGAAGTCGGCGTGCGGCATGGCGGACTTGAGCTTTTCAAGCCCCACCGGCGTCATCTTGTCGCCATCGACGAACTCGGGATTGTTGAGGATGTCCTCGGGAAAGAGTTCACCCTTAGGAATTTTGATCGAGAACTCTTTCTCAAGGCGAAACACGATGTCAAGAAAGTCGATGCTCTCGGCGCCGAGGTCGCCCTGAAGCGTAGCCTCCGATTTCACCTCGTCATCGTCCACACCCAGAGCGTCACTGAGCACATCTTTGACCTTTGCGAACACTTCTTCACGGCTAAGAGCCATTCCGGTACAACCTCCATTGTCAATCGGTTTTGCCCGGTGCTGCGAAATCGCTGTCCACGTCCCGACCGCGTGGGTCTTGGGGACGTCCTAGCACCGCAAACGTATCAAATCGGCTCGCCCCGCGTCGGCAAGCTCTTGTTCCACTGGCGTTGGTCCGAGGCCATCTTCGCTTAGAGAAAGATGGGTCAACCCGAACCTGGCCCGGACCACCTCGTCATCACGACAGTGGCCGACACCGGAAAAATCGCTTTCGCCGGACGACAGTTGCCGGCAGGTTACGGACACCCTGAGGATATTGCCCGGTCTGACGAAGTTCTTATATGTAACGTTTTTCGCGTAGCGGAGCAAGATCACCGGGGAATGGAAATCCTGAGCGTCCCGGACCAGCCAGCCAGCGGCTTCGACCATGGTCTCCAGCATCATCACGCCAGGGAGCACCGGAAACGTCGGAAAGTGGTCGCCCAGATACTCTTCGGCCAGGCTGACAGCCTTGTCGGCCACGATGCGTTCACCACGCGACAGCTCTACGATTCGATCGATGAGTACGAATTTCATTTCGGCTGTCTTCTGGTCTCGGGGTGTCCGACACTGAGAGGCAGTGGGCTGAAGCCATGAATCAGTTAGCAGCCCGTTGAAAAAGTGTGGCACCGGCTTCCAGCCGGTGATCCATTAGCGATTCCCGCCTCTTAATCGGGACGCGGCCCATCGTCGCGGGCGGGACCGAGGCAACGTGCTCGAATACAAGAATTTTCCAACAGGCTGTTAGCCCGCAAATTGATCGCAGACCAACCCCTCAGTTGTCCAATCACGCGAGTAGCTTAGCGAATTCGCACAAGATGACTAGCTGAGTGAATTTGGATCGGAGTTGGCGTGTGTGCGCGATCCTATGTGGTATTGCTGGTCGGGTACATGCGGTCGGGTTGGTTTCATTCGCCGCGACGGCGCAGAAAGGCGGTTGGAACCCTTGTCTCCGGTCCAAACAGCGAAGAATGGAGCACCCCACACCCCGCATGAGGCGCGAGAAAGAACTCATGTAGCGCGGGGTTCGCGCACCCGTGGATAGGGGCGTCACGAAGAAAGAGTCCGATGACGCAACTCAATCAGTGGATGTATGACTTAGGGCGTTGTAGTCGCCTGCTTTTGAGCAGTAGTCAAGAGGGCGTCCAAGCGCGTTCTGAATTCTTCCAGTAAGTCGTCTATGTCAAGCTGGAAGACATCGAGTCGATGTCGGGGCGATTCTTCATCCGCACTTTTTTGGTAGCGAGCGACGTCATCGCGCATATTCTTGGTGAGTTGGGCGCCTCGTTCACGCACCTCCTCAAGAATCGATTCCGCGGCATTCGACTGCCCGTCAGCCAGTTCATACCGAGCCGTGAACTCCCGGAAGTACACACCCCATCGGTCGATATCACTCGCGCGACCGTCGGTTGCCGGTTCGTCAGCCCCGAGTTTCCCCCCGTGGACGCTTGAGATAGTATACGGAAACTTTTCTGACAACCGTTGACGCCCTCGCTTGGCCTGCTCCGGCGGCAAGGCGTCCTCGATCCTGTCGGCCAGGTCACTCCAATCGATTGGATGTTTGCGGTTGATTTGCTCCAGCCGCTCGCGGATACCGCGTTCCACAGCCCCCTCGCGATGACTTCTCTGCTTCTTCATCATCTCGGCGGCGCTTGCGTTTCCTTTTATTACCTCTCTGCTCATATCAACGCGTTCGCCGATGCGCTCCAGCAACTGCGCCCGCAGGCCGCGACCCTCTTCAAACTGTTCGCCCATCCCGCGCCGCCATTCCGCAATGGTTCGCTCGCGGATGCGATCGCACACCTCCCTTTGACCCTCCGTGAGGTCATAAGCGTCAAAAATTCTCCGGTCCATCGGTTTGCCGCGCTCGTCCCACATCTGCGAACGCTGCTCGGGCGTGGCGCTGAGGTACCGCTCCCTCCACGCGGAACGACTCTCACACGTACCCCATATGTTGGGTCTGTAGAACCCATGACGTAGGCAGTCACCGGGGAAGATGCACTTCTTGTCGTCCTGCGGACCTGCCGACACGGAATGCGCCACAAGAACACCAGACGACGCCACGGTCAGCAGAGAAATGAGAAGACGCTCTACCATGTTTCCATCACTTCTCATTGTTGCATAGCAAGATCGTTATGAAAGGCGATCAAGCCGGAAACCGATCGACACTTCTCTATTGGGCGGAACAGACGCCGTCGACAACATCCCAACACTCGGCGGACAAACATGCCGTATTGTTTCGCATAATCTCCACGATTCCGCAGTCATTAAAAGTAGCGCAATTCTCAAGCATCGCGTCGAGATCACTGAGTTGGTTGTCATAAGCCTGGCAATCTGTCGCGCTGGGTGGGTTCTGCGAATAGCCCAAGCCAACAACCGCGAAGAAGGCAAAACACAAGGCCGCCAATACCAGACTACTTCGAGATATGCGCGTGTTCATTGAAACAGCTCCTTTGCGGAAAATGTCGGTATGTTGTCACGATACGTCATCGGAACAACGTGACCTACCAAGACCGTACTCGCTCGAACCCCCTTCGTCAAGGAAAAAGAGTATCCAAAACGAAGAAATTTCGGTAACCGTTCACGGCGTTAGATCGGGCGTCAGAATGACGGGCTATTGCCAGCCGCGCGGTGCGACATGCGGCCATTCCGACGGCGGGCGAGTCCCTTTTCCGCTTGTCACAATGGCTATTGATGCCGGCTGCTACCGTGTCAGCGCGGCTCCCCGTTCTTTCCGTAGGTGTACAGGCCGGGGGAATGGGTAATAGCGGTAGGGCGGGTTCCACCTGTCGTAACGGTGCGGAAAGGCAGGTGGAACCTGCCCTACCAGTCGATGTAGCTGCTCAGACCACCGCGAAGTGGTTTCTTGCGCGGTTTTCGTGGCTTGGCGGGTTCGGCGGCGGCAGGCGCTTCCGCCACTTGTGGGGCCGCGACCTGCTTAATCGACAGGGCGATGCGTCGGTTTTCCTTATCGATGCCCAAGACCCGGGCTTCGACCTCTTGGTCTACGCGAACGACGTCGCCGCAGGTGTTGACGCGGCGATCGGAAAGCTCGGAAATGTGGATCATCCCCTCGACGCCGGGTGCCAGCTCTACGAACGCGCCGAAGTCAGCCAGTCGCGTCACGCGACCTTTCACCAGGGATTTTTCTTCGAAGCTCTCGAGCACGCCCTCCCATGGGTCGGCTTGGGCTTGCTTCATGCTCAACGCGATGCGGCGCTTCTCTGGTGCGGAGCGAATAACGACCACGTCCACCATGTCGCCGATGTTCACCGCATTGGACGAATGTCGGATTCGCGCCCATGACATTTCGCTGATCGGGATCAGTGCCTCGATGCCCTCCTCAAGCTCGGCGAAGGCGCCGAAATCAGCGAGTCGTACTACGCGAACCTTTAACTCCGTCCCGGCGGCGTAACGATCACCGATCGTTGACCACGGGTCTGGGGTGGCCTGCTTAAGTCCCAGGGAGAGACGGCCTCGCTTCTTATCGATCTTGAGTACCTGGACAGTGACGTCCTGGCCAACCGAAACCACGTCGGTGACCTTTTCGACGTTGCCCCAGCTCAGCTCGCGAATGTGGACCAGCCCTTCGAGGCCACCGATATCCACAAAGGCTCCGAACTCGGCGATGTTGCGGACGACGCCTTTGTGCGTTTGGCCGACCTCGAGTGTGGCTTCGAGCTTCTCGCGAGATGCTTCTTGTTCGCGCTCCATAACCTTGCGCCGGCTGACCAGCACGTTCTTGCCGCGTTGGTCCACCTCAAGCACTTCGCACTTAATGCGTTCGTTGAGTAGATCGGAGATGTCTTTCATTGGGCTCAGACTGGCGTGCGAGCCCGGCATGAACGCGCGGATGCCGCGCAAGTCGACCTCAAGACCGCCCCTGATCATGCCGGTGACCCGACCTTCGACGAGTAGTCCCGGCGTGAGGTTTTCCCACGTGGGCCGGACAGCGGTGCCTTTGCGGTGAACGATTAGGACACCGGACTCCGGGTCGAAGCGCTCGACGACGACCTCAAGGCGGCCACCGACGACAATCGATTTGTCTTCGAGGACTTCGCGGCGGGGGAGGATGCCCTGCGACTTCGGACCGAAATCAAGGAACACGTCGTCGTCGGAGATGCCGGCCACCGTACCCACGAGCTCGGTGCCGGATGGATCGGAGTTGTGATCCTCGGCGGTGACGTTTGCGGTGAGTTCGGCCAGGTCGCTCTTGTCCATCGACGCGAACGCGCTGGCCACTTCTCGATCAAGATCAAGCTCTTCCACGGGCGCTTCGTTGGCGATGTCGTCGACCGGCTTGGGTGCTTCAGCCGGTTCCGCTGCGCTAAGGTCCGCCGCGACCGGCTTCTGGTCCAGGTTGGAAGAACTCGATTCTGCCTGATCAGCCATCACATACTCACAAACGCCAAAACCGGGCACGTCCGGGCCATGATTCGTCCCGATATTCCGAAGTATCCGGAGGGTCGATCCGAGGTGCCATTTATCACTAGAGACTACGTTTTGTAGAGGCGTGCTGCGAGCAAGTCAAGCAGCGCAGTCCGGTCGACGGCGTCGACCGATCCGCGACCCCAAGTCGATTCGTATCTTACCGGACACTGGCGACATCGATGAACATCGTTCGTGCTCCATCGAATTGATCGCGCACCATCATTCCGGCCGTTCCCCATCTCGACAGCCGAACAAGGCTAGTGTATCAGACGAATCGTGTCGACCCGGTTCGTTAACTTGTACGTCACATGAGTAGCGTGTTATTTCTTCTAGTTTGATCGCTGTCGCGGGGGTTGATCCGATCGATCGTTCACTACGGATGATTGTCGAACGGGGTTCCGAATTGGGCGTGATGGCGGCCAATTCGAGATGTCCGATGACGATGGCGTGTGACAACTGAATTATGCCAGCTGGGACCATGTTAGGTTGCCGAAGTCCTCGCCTGATGAACGCGATGTCCGCGTCGAGGCATGTGTCGGAGTCCTCTCAGAACGACGCGACCAGCGAAATGCGACAAACCCGCGTGGTCGGGCGCCATAGATCCCCCGCACAGACTTTCGCGCGAGTGGATTGCGGATTGGCCAGAAGGGGAAGTGTCACTATTATCGGCCCTTTGTTCCATTCCGCCAAATCTGTGTTATTTCTAACTAAAGCTTGACATTCATTCGTGGATTTTGGTAAATTGCGGGTGTTATCGGTAATCCGTTATCGATTCAGGAGGCGGCAAGAACAGCACGGGCGAACGGCGGCGTCCACTTTTTCTGATCCGCAGTATTCATCGTGCGGATCGTGCTCATCTGGTTTCTTGGCGCTTCATGGTTGCAAGACATGGTGACGTTCGCGGTGCTTTTCACAGTGCCACGTCGCGTCACACAATGCCGGTCCGCAGAACTTTTCTGTCGGATGGTTGGGGGCCTGCGTCGCTATGCGTTCGCGGGTTATGAGGAAAGGAAGAAGTTGTGACGCATCATAAGTCGCGCGAGGTTCGTCGGGCTGTCGCTCTTGCCGCTGGTCATCTCAGTTTGGCTCGTCGTCGTGGGTCGCCAAGGCGCATCGTTTCTCGGCGGGCTGCATGCGCGCTGTGGTCGGTGGCTGCGATGGCGATGTGGTCGGCGTCGCCGACTTTCGCGGGCGGTAGCTCCGGTAGCTGCGATTGCGATGGTGGCGTTACCTATCTAGAGCTTCGCTACAACGGGGCGAATGGTGCGCTGGTTTCGGTTGACGATGGCGGCACCATCATTTTTATTGATACGCTTAACGACAACGATACGTTCGCGTTGATCGGTGGGTCGGCGAATGGACGGTTCCTCACCAACAACCTTATTCTTTCGGTTGATGGCTCCAACACGTCGATCCACGTTTCCTGCTCGCAGCCGATCGACGTCGGAACCGTGTTCGGGCCGTTTACAGTGCTCAATTTTGCGTCACGCAATTTGGGTTTCTGTTTGCCCCCCTGTCCCGGTGGCGGAAATCCGCCAGGCGGGACATCGGTCGATCTGAGTAAGGACGGGCAAGGCGAGCAGTGCATCGCATCGTTGCGGCCGACGACGTCGTCCGGCGGCGTGGCGGCTTTTGTGATGACCGCGCGGACGTCCGTGGATCAAGCGTCGCCGCTTGACCCCACCGCGTCCGGGAGCGTCGGTTCTGTCGACATCCGCGAACACGGCGCGGGGGTAAAGCGTGCAGATTGCGATGGGGAGAAGGGAATACGGGGCAAAGATTCTGATCGCGACGAGGAGTTGATATTCACGTTTGATACGCCGGTCGACTCCGCGTGCCTGACCATGGGGTTCGACAAGATCAAGCTTGACACGAGTTCTTCCGCGCAGGGCAGCGATGTGATTGGTGCCGAAGCCGGACAGGATCAGACGGCTGCGATCGGGGCGGTGGTGACGCTCGATGCGACGGCGAGTTTTGGTCCCGGAGGCACGGGGCTGACTTACCAGTGGAGCCAAGTCGCCGGACCGGCGGCGGTGATATCGAGTCCGAACACCGCGATCACAGATTTTGTGGCCCCTGTAGTCACGGCGCCAACGTCACTACAGTTCTACCTTGAGGTTCAGTCCGGCGCGCTCGGCGCTTTCGATAGCGTCGTCATCACGGTCAATCCGCCGACGCCGGGCAACACCGTCCCGGTGGCCTACGCTGGTCCTGAGCAGGTGGGCAATGAGCTGACGGCGATTGTCTTGGCGGCCGATGGCTCGACGGACGCCGACGGCGATGCGTTGAGTTACACTTGGACGCAGGTGTCTGGTCCCACGGCGATTATGTTTGATGTGAACACAGCCAGGCCACAGTTCTTGATCCCGGATATTCGCCGTGATGAGCAACTTGTGTTTCGGGTGCGCGCGTTCGATGGCCAAGCCGCATCGACGTCGACCACTTCGATCATCGCCCATCCGAACTACGACGAACCGGTCTTGTTTGTTTCGACCACGGCTGCGTCCGGTTACGACGTGGTCATTCCGACATCCGCAATCGTCAGTGCCTTCGTGGCGTCTGGAAGCGATGAGGGTAGCTTGACCTTCAGCGACCTGTTGGCGTTGCCGGCCGGAACGCAAATCGACGCCTTCAAGATTCGAGAAACGCGGGATTACTTCTACGTTGCAAGTCTCGACTTTACCTGCCACTGCGCCGTGGATTCCGACTGTGATGATGGCGACGGATGCAATGGGGTGGAGACTTGCGATCCGATTTGCGGTTGCCAGCCCGGTGTGCCGCTCGTCTGCGATGACGGCAACGTGTGCAACGGTGTCGAAACGTGCGACCCGGTTGGCGGATGTATGGCGGGAACGCCGAACCCTGGCGGACCGTGCGACGACGACGATCTTTGCAATGGTCGAGAAGTCTGCGACGGCAATGGCGTGTGTCAGGCGGGATCCCCGCTCGTTTGTGACGACGGCAACGCCTGCAATGGTCTTGAGTTGTGTGATTCGATTGGGGGTTGCCAAGCCGGCGTGCCAACCAATTGCCCGCCGGTGGATGTCGTGTTCGTGATGGACACCTCGGGCTCGATGCAAAACGAGGGCGAGGCTCTTTGTAGCAAAATCACCGGCGTCGTGGCCGATCTGGCGACGCAGGGCGTTGTGGTGGACGCCACGATTCTTGCCATTCATCCCAACAGTACCAGCAACCTGTTTTCGTGTCAGTCATCGGGCGACACGGTGACGGCTTTGTTCGGTGATGCGGTTCCGGGTGATCCCGATGGTTGCCCAGGCGACTTGACGGGAAACAACAGCACGGAGAAGGACGAAAACTGGGGTCCAGCCACGGCCATCGTGGCGGAACGGTTCCCGTGGACGTTCGGCGCGACCCGCGTGATCGTACCGATCAGCGACGAGGGTGCTTGTCTGGGTTCCAGTGGAAACGGTTGTAATGACCCCGGTAGCGATCGCGATGCAGTAACGAACGCGATCAACACGGCTATCGCCTTCGACGTGGTGGTTTCTCCGATCACCGGCGATGGTTCAAGCGGGTGCGTTATTGGCTTAGCTCAAGATCTTGCGGCCGGCACCGGCGGTATTGCTTTCGCTTCAACAAATCCGAGCTCGGATATTTCCGGTGCGATCGCGGCGTTGATTCTCAGCGCCTGCCAGTCTGCGGATCAGTGCGACGATGGCGATTCCTGCACGGTGAACGATACGTGCAGCAGTACGATTTGTTCCGGAACACCCCGCGACTGCTCGGCTTTGACTGATCAATGCAACGTCGGGGTGTGCAGCGCACTGACCGGAATGTGTGAGGCTCAGCCGACACCGGGCGCCGTGTGCGATGACGGCGACGCCTGTTCGACTGCCGATGCGTGTGACGCCAACGGCGTGTGCGGCGGCTCGCCCGTGGTTTGTGATGACGGAGACCCCTGCACCGGTATCGAGACGTGCGATTCAATATCCGGTTGTGTGGCTGGTACTCCGACCGACTGTTCGTCGCTCGATGGGCAATGCGTCGTCGGTGTTTGCGATTCGGGTACGGGTGCGTGTGGTACTCAGCCGGCTAACGAGGGGTTTACGTGCAATGACGGTGAAGCTTGCACCGTCGGTGATGTATGCACCGTCGGAGTTTGCGGAGGTGCGTCGACGGATTGTTCGTCGCTGACAGACCAGTGCAACGTCGGCGTGTGCAATTCGACGTCAGGGCAATGCGAAGCCCAGCCAGCCAACAATGGCGGCACTTGCGATGACGGCAACGGCTGCTCGGTGGCGGATGTTTGTTCGGGCGGGTCTTGTGGTGGTTCGGCGAAGGACTGTTCGGCGCTCGACGATCAGTGTCACGTTGGGGTTTGCAACGCAACCACTGGTCTTTGTGAGGCAGCCAACGCCAATGAGGGCGGTGCGTGTACTGACGGCGATCCTTGTACCGTTGCTGACGCCTGCGTGATGGGCACGTGTGTCGGTGGGGCTAAGGACTGTTCCGCCCTCAACGACGATTGCAACGCGGGCGTCTGTAACGCTGGTACGGGTGTGTGTGAGACGACGCCATCCAATGACACCGGTTCTTGTAACGACGGTGACGCATGCACGGAAAACGATACGTGCTTGGGCGGTTCATGTGCGGGTATGGCTAAGGACTGCTCCTTCCTGAACGATCAGTGCAACGTCGGTGTCTGTTTGGCTATCAGCGGAGTTTGTGCCGCGTCGCCGGCCAACGAAAATCAAGCATGTGACGATGGTGAATTCTGCACCGTCAGTGAGACGTGTGTGGCTGGTTTGTGTGGAGGGGGAACGCTTCGGGACTGTGCCGATGCGGTCGTTTGCACGGTCGACAGTTGCGACGAAATGAACGACGTCTGCGTGAACATGCCGGACGATAGCGCATGTACCAACGGCCTGTTCTGTGATGGTCAGGAGTCTTGCAATCCGACCTTGGGTTGCCAGGACAGCGCCGATCCGTGTCAGGCGCCGCTTGTATGTGACGAGGCTGGCGACCAGTGTGTCGACTGCATTAGCGACGCCCAGTGCGATGACAGCATCGCCTGTACGGTAGACACGTGTAATTTGACGACGAACATGTGCGAATTCGCACCGAACAGCGGTTCGTGTGACGACGCCAACACCTGCACCGACGATGTCTGTGATCCGGTGGCGGGATGCACGTTTACTGCGAATGATGCCAACGCCTGCACCGACGGCGATCTTTGCACGGTGAACGATGCCTGCGTTGCGGGCATGTGCGTGACTGATCCTAAGGATTGCTCCGCCGTTGCGGACGATTGCAACATCGGCGTATGCAATGGCCTAACCGGCGTGTGCGAAGCGCAACCGTCCAACGAAAACGGCGGTTGTGACGACGGCGACGCCTGCACTGAGAATGATACGTGTACCGGTGGGTCGTGTGCCGGGTCAGCCAAGGATTGTTCGTTCCTTAATGACCAATGTCTCATTGGTGTGTGCAATGCGATTTCCGGCGTCTGCGAAGCGCAGCCGGCCAATACCGGCGGTATGTGCGACGACGGCGATGCGTGTTCCGTTGGTGACGTGTGTTCCGGTGGTACCTGCGGCGGCTCGCCGAAGGACTGCTCGGGTCTTACCGATCAATGCCTCTTGGGTGTGTGTAACGCCACGTCGGGCGTGTGCGAGGCGTTGCCCGACAACGATGGCGGGGCATGTAGCGACGGCGACCTATGTACGCTTGGCGATACGTGTAGCGGCGGCGTGTGCGGCGGCTCGGCGAAGGATTGCTCCGGTCTTAACGATCAATGTCTCCTTGGCGTGTGCAACGCCGCCTCCGGATTGTGCGAAGCCCTTCCCGACAACAATGGGGGCACCTGCAACGACGGCGACCTCTGCACGCTCGGCGATACGTGTACAGCCGGGGCGTGCGTCGGTTCGGCCAAGGACTGCTCCGGTCTTAGTGATCAATGTCTCCTGGGCGTGTGCAACGCCGGTTCCGGGTTGTGCGAAGCCCTTCCCGACAACGAAGGTGGCTCGTGTAACGACGGCGACATCTGTTCGCTGGGCGATACGTGTACCGGCGGTACGTGCGGCGGTATGGCCAAGGACTGCTCCGGCTTGAACGACCAATGTCTCCTCGGCGTGTGCAACGCTGTCTCGGGATTGTGTGAGGCGTCGCCCGACAACGAGGGCGGCGTGTGCGACGACGGCGATATTTGCACCATTGACGACGTGTGCACAATCGGTGCGTGCGCCGGACCGCCGAAGGATTGCTCGTTCGAGGATGATGCGTGCAACGTCGGCGTGTGCAATGCGATGTCGGGCGTGTGTGAGAAGCAGGCCACCAACGACGGCGGCTCTTGCGCGGATGGCGACCCGTGTACGGTAAACGACGTATGTTCCGCCGGGTCGTGTGCTGGTGGACCTAAAGATTGTTCTACACTGGACGGCGAGTGTACGGTCGGGGTGTGTTCAGCACAGACCGGAGACTGCGTGGCTGACCCGGCCAATCAAGGCCTGTCGTGTACGGATGACGGCAACGAATGTACCGGCGACCTGTGCGACAACGGCACTTGTTCACATCCGAACTTGACGGACGGAACCGGATGCACGGACGACGGCAATGAATGTACGGACGATCAGTGTCTGGCCGGCGTGTGCGACCATCCGGACGCGACGAACGGCATAGCCTGCACCACCGATGCCCTCTCCTGTACGTTGGACGTGTGCGTCGATGGATTGTGCTCGCATGAAACCATGGATGATTTCTGTCAGGACAGCCTGTTCTGCAATGGTGCGGAAGTGTGTGACCCGACGTTGGATTGTCAATCGTTGGGCAGCCCGTGCATCGGGACTGATGTTTGTTGTGAAGCGGCGGATGTTTGCGAAGTCGAATGCTGTGCCGATAGCGACTGCCCCGATGACGGCCTATTCTGCTCGGGAAGTCCGGTCTGTGTGGCTGGCATGTGTCAGTTCTCCGGCAGTCCATGTGGCGGTGGGTCGCCAACTTGTTGCGAGACTACCGGTACGTGTGCAGCTCAATGCTGCGACGACGCCGGGTGTTCGGACAACCTCGCGTTCTGCGACGGTACCGAATCGTGCGTGGCTGGGGTGTGCGTTTCGTCGGGCAACCCGTGCGATCCGAGCACGCCGACGTGCTGCGAAGCTGATGATAGCTGCACGGCGGGCATGTGTGATGCGATTCCCACGGTCTCGGAGTGGGGCATGTTGATGCTTACGCTACTTCTTCTGGTCGGCTGGAAGATTTCGTTCGGACGTCGACGATTTGCCGACGGCAGAAACAGCCGGTAGCTCACACCGCTGACTATCAATTGAATCCCAAGCGGGCGACGAAAGTCGCCCGCTTTTTTTTGCGCGCGTATCGGGCACGAGGCGCAACGTTCTGAGATGACGTTGGATGATTGGTTAGCGAAACCAAGAGTTGTGGGCCGAAGAGCGAGCCGCGCTGGTGGCGTTCCTCAACGCCCGGAAATAACCAAGAACGTATTTAAGAAGTCTCTTTCAGAGCCACACCCGTTAGGAAGCGATCCGGTTTGGAGTGGGAAAACCGCTCCCTGACAGTCGCGGCTCGGTTCGAAGCACTCCGTCCTAAACACCCCCCAAGCCGCACGCGCTTTCTTGACGGTCGCAGGTCGAGAAAAGTAGAATGTCGAGCGTGTTCGGTATGAAGAGAAGCCAGCCAATCCTGCGACGTCTTGCCATGTGCTCGGTCTTGCTGCTTTCCGGGGCGTGCGCGCCTCAGAGCGATCGTCAGCGCATTGGGGCTGCGGTTCGATCGCCGCACGAGGGCGGTCGGCAGGATGACTCGCCGAACGCCGTGTTTCGACGCGGCGCCGGTCCACGAAAAACTGTGGCGTCCGTGGGAATGAACTTCGACGTCACACGTATCGATTTCACACTTCGCGCTCCGCGTCACAGCCGAAAAATCTGGAACCATGTGGACGAGTTGCGTATCGACCCGGAGGTGGCCATACGCCTGGCGCGTAATGGCATACGCATGGGCGTCGCATCGGAAGAATCGTGGCCAGCCATTCGAACCGTCGTCGAAGCTACCAATGCGCGAACACGTCGCGATCGACTGACGCCGCAGCGCGATCTTCCGTTGGCGATTAACGTCGGCAGCGTCGAAGACGGTGAGTCGATCTTCTTCTACGAGAACAACGGGCGGCTCGCCGGCCAAACGTTCGCCGGCGGGGACAAAGTGCTCATCGTGGAGCACGCCTTTCGGCCCGGCTTCGGCGGCGCGACAACGCTTCGCTTGTCGCTGGAGATTCAACGCGATCTCGGCGTGATGACATGGCAGAAGCGAGACGGCGCGATCCAACAAGTTCCCGACGTCGAACGCCATGTGTTCTCCGAGCTTGACGCTACGGTGACCGTCAACGCGGACGAGTTCTTGGTCATCGGATTGAGCGACAAAGCGGACAACGAGTTCCTCGTCGGACGGCGGTTTCTGAGCGCCGATCACTCGCGAACAAGCACCGAGACGATCTACTGTATCGCGCCGAAGCCGTACCAATCGCTGGTGGCTCCCCCCCGTTTACCCTGAGAGCCAAACAGGCGTCCCCATGGATCAGATTGAATCGGATGCGTTTCATCATCAAGTCTGCGAGCACCTCGGTGTGGCGCTGGTTGTGGCGGATCGCGACCTGCTGATTCAAGTGTGGAACGGCGCCGCCTCTCGAACGTTCGGTGCTGCAGCTGATCAGATGGTGGGTACACCGATCGTTCAAATCGTTCCGCAGGACCGGCGTACCCTGGCTGACCGAATGATACGTCGGACATTGGAGACGGGTGAGGTGCTACAGTTCGCCTTTCGCCACGGCGACGCCCACGCCATGACAAGAGAACTTGTCGCGACGATCGCACCGGTCGTTGCTCCGGGTGGGGCGCGCTGTGCGGTGTCCATGTGCGTTCGCGACATCACGAACCGGATCGATCTTCAAAACGAGCTCAACGAGAGTCGAAAGATGGCGTCGCTGGGCGAGATGGCCGGCGCCATCGCCCATCATTTTAACAACATCCTCGGCGGCGTCGTGACCAGTATCGACTTTGCGATTGGCAGCGACGACACTCGGCTTAAGACTCGAACGCTGGAACAGATCGGACCGGCGCTGCAGCGAGCGACTGCGCTGATCGACGGGTTGTTGGCGTTTGCACAAGGCGATCGACGCACGCAAGACCTGAGCGATTTTAGCGAAATCGTTACTCAAGTTGCTGACGCGACGGAACGGCGGATCGCGGGAACCGGAACGACAATCGCCTTCCACCTGCCCAAGATTCCGGTGACGCCCGTGACACGCGTGGCGACAACCACCATCATCACCAACATTATTGAGAACGCCCTCGAAGCCATGCCGCATGGTGGCCAACTGGGCATTGACGTATCGCTCGAAGGCGCCGACCTCGTTGTGTGTATTTCCGACACGGGCTGCGGATTGGACGAACAAACCCAATCGCGAATTTTTGAACCGTTCTGGACGACGAAGAGCACGCTCGGCTCACCCACCGCAACTGCGACGGGGCTGGGTCTGGCGATTGCGCACGGGTTGGCACAGATGTTGGGCGGGTCCATCTCCGTGACGTCGGCGCCTGGCAAGGGATCGTCGTTCCGCGTGGTATTTCCCAAGACGTAACGGTGGGATGGAGAATGGGAATCCTGCGGACTATGGGAACGGGATCGGGACTTCATCCCAGCACGTTTCGTCATTCTTCGGATGGCATGGCCAAGCCGGAGGTGCGGGCATATGTTGCCCGCACCGGCTCATGGCCGGGCCGCGCTCGGCCATGGCATCAAGCCTCCGGAACCATCGACAGTGGAGCCATGGCTTGGCAAACCGCACAGGACTTACCCGCTCCTGCGGTTCGACCGCGCGATGTCGATGAGGCACGTGCTGCGCCCGCGCTCTGTTCAAACGCTCGATCGTGTATCGCCCGTGCCGCATCGAGAAGTAGCATGCAAACGTGTTGGGCGTTGTTGTGCCCGCTCGCAGTCATGTATCTGTCTGGTTGCCATACCGTTCCGAGAGATGCTCGCAGTCACTACGCCGGGTCTCCGGTTGATCCCATACTTTCGGTCGACCGGAGTGATCCGTTGGAGGTCTTGGCCTTTGAGCAACCGCTCGATTTCCTCCGCTTCTGCCGAAAGCGCTGCGCCGACACGATTACGGACTATCGCTGTCGGTACCAATCGCAGGAGCGGCGGGGCGACGTGCTCAAGCCGGAGCAGGAGATGCAGGTGCTCTATCGGGCGAATCCGGTGAGCGTCGATATGCGTTGGATCAGAAACGCGGGGATCGCCAAGCGCGTCAACTATGTGGCCGGGCGGTGGGTTGAAGATGGACAGAATCTGTTTTTCATCGAGCTAACGGGTGTGCTTGGCCTTATCGCTCCGAACGGCGTCCGCCGCGACATCCACAGTCCCGAAGCCAAACGCGCGGCGCGCGGCTCGATCGACCAGTTCGGTTTCAAGAACACGTTGGACCGCATCATCGAAACTAGCGACGCGGCGAAGGACGATCCGCAGTACGACATGCGCTACATAGGTCGGTCCGAGTTCGGTGGGCGGCCGACTTACTACTTCGAGCGGCGCCTCCCCTTTGCTCAGACGGCTGACGTCTATCCCGAGCGCCTCCTCCAACTACACATCGATCGCGAATGGTTGGTGCCGACCGCGTGCATTGGATACGCTGACGAAGAACGCAAAAAATTGGTCGGAAGCTATACGATGACCGACGTGGAAATGAACGTCGGACTTGGCGACGACGACTTCAAACCGTAATTGGGTTTTGAACAAGTGTGGCGCCAGCTTCCAGCCGGTGATCCATTAGAGGTTTTCGCCTTTTGACAGGGACGCGCCGGGTGGCCCATCTCTTCAGAGGTGGGGGACTCGAATCCAGCGTCGATTCGACTCCCCCACGGCTAAAGCCATGGGCCACCCTGCCCCAATGGCTAATGCCATCGGCCGTCCGCCGACCCGTCTACAAAGAGGATGGCTACGCGGAATTAACGGGCAGAGGATGGTGCGACACGATTGTGTCAGTCGATCTTAGCGGGCTGGCTGGGGGTCGATTGATTCTGAACGGCGCCCTCCGGTCCATCCAACCAACTAAGCGCGGCGTCGACAACCTTGGGGTCGAACTGACCACCAGCGTTGCTCGTGAGTTCGCTTCGAACACGGTCGGCGTCGTAGGGGCGCTTGTATGATCGTGCTGACTGCATGGTCTCGACCGCATCGGCGACGGCAAGGATGCGCGCTCCGATGGGTATGTCCTCCCCGGCGATTTTCGCTGGATACCCCGTGCCGTCGTAGCGCTCGTGATGGTGGAATATTGCGGCCAACTCATTCCGAACAGCCGACACGCCCTTGAGGATTTCCAACGCGATCCCCGGATGCCTTCGCATGATCGCGATTTCGGGTTCCGTGAGGGCACCGTTCTTAGTGAGGATCGCATCGGGCACGCCGATCTTGCCAAGATCGTGAAGCAGGCCCGCGGTGCGCACGGACTCGACCGTGGCGGTGGGCAGGTTCATGCGCTGTGCGATCGCTGCGGCGTACGAGCTTACGGTGACGGAGTGGGCGCGGGTGTGTGGGTCTTTCGCGTCCACCGCTGCGACGAGCGCGCGGATGGCTTCGACCGGCTTGGACCGGAGGTGGCGACTCAGCTCCTCGCCGCGTCCGGTCCATCCCGCGGACGATGGATTTCGCTCGCTGGTTACCGATGTCCGATCGCCACTCATCACAAGACCCTAGATAGCACCCTGGCGAAGAATCGGTTAGTCGGCCGACCCAACCAACCCGATCCCTCGTATGACCTCTACCGCTATCGTCAGCGACCCGTAGGGACTTGACCAACGGCGGTGTCCCGGGGCGCGTGCGTCCGGTCATGCGCATGTCGTCCGATCACCGTCTCCGGTCTTGCTTGATATGCTATGGACAAAGCGGAATCAGGACGTTCGCTGGTGTACGCGCGTTATTGGTAGTGACATATACATGGCACTACATGCGGAACGCATGATCGTCTGTCCGGGGCAATTCTTGGACGGTCGCATAACCGCGATGCGATCAGCGCGCGGGAACCCCGCGTCGATATGCGGACCGGGCGATAACGCGCAAGTTATGGGGTCGTCGCTTGGCCGTCGATGTGATCGGCCCCAAGAGCGGTACACATATCGCCGAGTATCTTAGCGGCCGGTCAAAAAAGTGTGGCACCGGCTTCCAGCCGGTGATCCATTGGCGATTTCCCCCTTCTGATGCGGATTCAGCCCGTTGTCACGGGCGGATTCGCGGCGGCGCACTTGAATACCAACCTTGTTCAACAGACTGTTAGCGGCTTGCTGAACAAGGTTGATGTTGCGGCCTTCCGACCTGTGCCCGCTGTGGCTGACATGAGGAGCGGATCCCAGTATGGTGTGACACCGGCGCTTGGCCGGAGCGTGTACCGGCTTGAGGATCGGGTCACACTGGTCATACGGAAGAGTCCAAATGAAAAGCTGCTTGTTGTTTCACGCGTTGGCGGGGTTGGTGGTTGTGACGTCCGGATGCGCTAGCCCGGGGGGTGTTCGAACAACGACCCGCGATAACGTGGTCAGTATGCTCAACGGGCAGGCCATCGCGTGGAACGAGGGCGACATCGATCGGTTCATGCAGTCCTACTGGCGATCGGACGAGCTTTCGTTCAGTTCCGGCGGAAAGGTCACGCGCGGTTGGCAGGCCACGCTCGACGGCTATCGAGCGCGATACCCGGACCACGACGCCATGGGTAAACTGACGTTCAGCCAGATCGAAGTGACACCGCTCGGCGACACCGCAGCCCTGGTGCTCGGTCGATGGCACCTCGCGCGAACCGACCCGGTTGGTGGAATCTTCACGCTCGTATTGCGTAAGGAACTCGGCGGCTGGGTCATCATCCACGACCACACGTCACGTAGCGAGCCGTAGTGTAACGCGTCGAGTCGAAGTGCCGGTCTTGGTACGGCCCTGCGTCGTCGGCTTAGCAGTCTGTGGTACAAGGCTGATATTCAGGCGCGTCACCTCGAACCCACCGGTGACAATCGACTGAACCCCCTTCAAAAGGCGGAAATCGCCAATGGATCACCGGTTGGAAGCCGGTGCCACACTTCTTCAACAGGCAGTCAATGCGCGTGCGGTTCTTGTTCGTACCAGTCGCGGCCGGAGCGGCTCATGAACATGGGGAAGACGACGTCGCTCAGGCAGCAGGGGATCATGACGGCGAGCACGACGAAGATGAAGACCTCGCCGAGGTTGTCGATCCATTCGATCCGTCCGAGCGGGCCGACCATGTAGAAGATGCTTGCCATTGTCGAGGCGAATACGTGTAGCGAATGCGAGATGATTGTGCTGCGCACCACGCCACCGGCGGCGGCGATGCCCACGCCCACGCCGATCGCGGCGAACGGAAGCGACAGGCCGGGATGTTCCCACACGCAGAGATGCCACGGGGCGGGCACGCCCATGATCACTAACGACACGTGTGGCATGACGATGTCACTCACGCCGCACACGCCGACGGCGCCCACCAATCCGACGACTACAGCTTTGACCAGCCCGCGGTCGTACCGGCAGAACATAGCCGTCGTCGCGGCGGCGGAAAACAGCATGTGCGCGGGATGAAACAGATGGAAGAACAGGTCGGCCGGATCGCGCCCGCCCGCGCCCGTACTGTCGCCGCCGACTGTGGCTGGACCCAGGATGCAGATGGCGCCGGCGGCGATCAACCCGATGGCCACCGCCGAAACGGAGAACGGAAGGTGCTCGCGCAGCTCGACGGACATCGCCGACGGTCGTTCGCCGTCCGCGTGGTGATGATGGTCGTGTGTGTGTTTCGTGTCGGTCACGTTTTCGTTAGTTCCATGCTTACTCGTTTCGCATTCTGCGAGCGCCACCGTATCAGCAGCGGTGGACGCGAGTCCGTCGTCGATTCGACTCCCCCACAGCTAAAGCTATGGGTCACGCCGCCGAGTCCCCTACAGCCAAAGCTATGGGTCACGCCGCCGAGTTGGGCGCGTTGGACCGGTTGATGGGCGCCGCCGGATTATTCTCATCCCCTGCGGCAAAGCAAGCACGCGGGATGTTCCGGCCCCTCTGACGCGGTATAATCAGCGTGGCGGCGGTTGTGCTGCCGGGAGAATGATCGCCATGTCCGCATCAACGCGACTCAAGCAACTTCTCAGTGACAATACGATGACGTCGGCGCCAGAGCTTGCTCTGCCCGAGCCCAACGGTCGCGTTCGGTGCATAGCCTGTGGCCATCGCTGCTCGATTCAGCCGGGCAAGAGCGGCGTCTGTCGCGTGCGCTTCAATACCGACGGCGAGCTGCGTGCCCCGTCCGGCTATGTGGCCGGTCTGCAAATCGACCCGATCGAAAAAAAACCGTTTTACCACGCCTTCCCCGCGCGCGACGCCCTCTCGTTCGGCATGCTCGGGTGCGACCTGCATTGCGGCTATTGCCAGAATTGGGTCACCAGTCAGGCGTTGCGCGACGACGCAGCCGTAGCGAGGCCCAGTTTCGTTTCGCCCGAGAAGATGATCGCCGCCGCCGTCAACCATAAGGTGCCGGTGATCGTCAGCACGTACAACGAGCCGCTGATCACCGCCGATTGGTCGGTGGAAATCTTCAAGCTGGCCCGTGCCGAGGGAATTCGCTGCGGGTTCATCAGCAACGGCAACGCCACGCTCGAGGTGCTCGAATTCATCCGCCCGTACGTCGATCTGTACAAGGTCGACCTGAAAAGTTTCGACGACCGCAACTATCGTAGCCTCGGCTGTACGCTTCAAAACGTGCTCGACACCATCAAGCAGCTTGCGCGGATGGAATTCTGGGTAGAGATTGTCACGCTGATCGTGCCGGGTTTCAACGACGGCGACGACGAGCTAAAGGGCATGGCGGAGTTCGTGGCGTCGGTGTCGACGGACATGCCGTGGCACGTGACGGCGTTTCACCCCGACTACAAGATGACCGACCCGCCGCGCACCGCGACCGAGACGATCATCCGTGCGTACGACTTCGGCCAAGCCGCCGGACTCCGCTATGTCTATCCCGGCAACATCCGCACCGGCGTGGGCAACCGCGAGAACACCTATTGCCCATCGTGCGAGCGATTATTGATTCGGCGCTGCGGCTTCGTGGTTGAAGAGAACCGCATGAAGGGATCAACCTGCCCGTTCTGCGAGGAGCCCATCCCCGGCGTTTGGGAAGACAACCCACCCGACCACACCCATGGCGAGGGCATTCCGCTACCGGTGATGATGAGCGAGGGGCCTTGTGGGTAGGAGGAACGCCCGCCTATGACGGGACGAGGTGCGAGAAAGGATTCTCGCACCAGCGTGATCGGTAACAGGTGCGAGATAGGATTCACGCACCAGCGGCGTACACTCGCTGTGCCATGCTCTTGTCACTCCAGCTGTGCCGTGATTCCTATCTCGGCACAATCTTCTGCGGATTCCTATCCGCATTACACGACGCCGACGATTCGGAGGATTGGTGCGAGAAAGGATTCACGCACCAGCAAGCGTTCACGCATATGAGGGTACGCCGCAGCATGAACAAAGAGTCCGATGACGCAACTCGAGCAGTCTTGTACTTGGCGGGGTGGTGGATACTGATTTCATTCCTTAGCGTAGCGATCCCTCAGCCGAGCCCGATGAAAACCTATCACCCGCACGGTCCGTGGCATTATGCGGTGCTTGCCTTAGGACCTGTCGGCGCATGGCTCGCTGCGAAATACGGTGGACACCCGATCACGTTTCTACTCTACGGAGTGCTTTGCACGGCGGTGTTTGATTTTGAGTGGGCTTCTAGCCTTAGCTGGTGGGCACGGGACTCCGATTACGTGCCGCGGGTGATTGGCTGTATCGCGCTGCCGGTTGTGATGGGCCTGTTATGTCGCTGGGTGGCGACGATTCGTTTCCGCTTGGCAGATCAACGGGCGCGTCTCGGGGAATACTGTACCAATTGCGAATACAACCTGACGGGCAACGTATCCGGGATTTGCTCTGAATGCGGCGTTGCGATTCCCACTGATCGGGGTCTTGCCGTGATGACTGAATCAGACCACATTGTAGCGCACAAACGCAGCGTTTTTCATCGTGATGAGATCACAGCCAGCGAGCAATGCGGGTGTTTCTACTGCCTGAAAGTCTTCGCCCCCGAAGCTATTGAAGAGTGGAGGGACAATGACGATTCTCGTGGAGATACCGCTCTTTGCCCTCACTGCGGTATCGACTCGGTCATCGGGAGTCAATCAGGCTACCCGATCACAGCGGCGTTCCTCGGAAAAATGCGCGACCACTGGTTCCGGTGAGCGTAGTGGGTGTGGTGGGTCCACATACGGCGTTGCGATTCCCAAGGATGGCGGTGAAGATTCTTCGGCGTGATAGGGGTCCATGTAGGGTAGCGTGGGGCGATTCGGGCTTCGGGGGAAGGGATTCCCCGGATCGGAGGTGCGAGAAAGGATTCACGCACCAGCACACTCGTCCCGCTGTGTCGCTGTGCCGTGATTCCTATCTCGGCACGACTCTTCGCGGATTCCTATCCGCATTTCCACCTCAGCGTCAGAAGTCGATCGGATCTACGCTCATGCACAGTTCGTCGAGACCAGCCTCCTCGCGTGCCGAGCTGTACCACCAATCCTCCGCCTGCAATACCAACCCCTTCCGAACAGGGTTTTCGTGAATGTACCGGACCTTCTGATCGAACACCTTGCGCGAGTATATCGCTTGCGGATGGAATCCGCTCTGCCACAACCCGAGGTCGCCGCGTGTTCGTCGGGCACTTTCAGTTGCCTCGCTGAGCCACTTCAACAGAGAGACGCGCCCCTCGGCCTTCAACCGATCGTGGATCGTGCGAGATGTGAACCGTTTGAAATCGCGCATGATGCTGTGAAGATCGCCGTCCGTTCCCGCGACCAGGTGTACGTGGTTAGGCATGACGACAAAGGCGAATACGGCGAGGTTCTTGTGATCGCGGCAGTACTTGAGGCTGTCGATGACAGCGTCGATATATGTGCGATCGATGAAGACGGGGAGCCAATCCAGTACCGTAATCGTGCAGAAGTATGGCACGTGTTCGTCAGCGCGGTAGCGGCCCATGTCCGGGAGCATAGCGTTGGGTGGGATTCGCGGGAAGGGATTCCCCGGGAACGGAGGTGCGAGAAAGGATTCACGCACCAGCGTGATCGGTAACAGGTGCGAGAAGGGATTCACGCACCAGCAACTGTGCCGTGATTCCTCTCCCGCTGTGCCGTGATTCCCATCTCGGCACAATCTTCGGCGGATTCCTATCCGCATTATTTTGCGCGGACCTGACTACACGGAAGATAGGTGCGAGAAGGGATTCACGCACCAGCGATTTGACGCACCAGCGGGACCACCCGTCGTGGATTCCCATCCGCGAGACGTTTGCGGTCTTGACCGGAACGCGACGGAAACTTACCGTACCAGAACGCTCCGACGGGCGGCGTCACCGCCTGCGAAAGTGCGGATTTTTCAGGAGTTTTCGACATGTCAGTGCGGGTAGGCATTAACGGATTCGGTAGGATTGGGCGGCTGGTGTTTCGGGTCATGGCCTCGCGGAAGAGCGAGTTCGAGATTGTCGCGATCAACGACCTCAGCGACATCAAAATGCTGTGTCAGCTTCTCAAGTACGACTCGGTCCACGGCCGATTCCCCGGGACCGTGACCATCGACGGCGATTCGCTCATCGTCGACGGCCGAAAGATCAAGGTCGCCGGCGAACGCGCCCCGGCCAAGCTCCCCTGGGGTGATCTCGGCGTGGATGTGGCTGTCGAGTCCACCGGTGTGTTCACGGTGCGCTCCGGCGAGAAGGGCGGTTATGGCGACCACCTCAGCGCCGGTGCCAAGAAGGTCATCATCTCTGCCCCGACCAAGGACGACCCGGACCTCATGGTCGTCCAAGGCGTGAACGATGATCAGCTCAACGCGTCGCAGCTTTGCATTTCCAATGCGAGCTGCACAACGAATTGCCTAGCGCCCATGACCAAAGTGCTGAACGATTCGTTCGGGCTGGTCGAGGGGCTTATGACCACCGTCCATGCATATACGAACGATCAACGCGTCGGCGATCTTGTCCACAGCGATCCGCGCCGCGCGCGGGCTGCAGCCGTCAACATCATCCCCACCACGACCGGCGCGGCCCGGGCGGTGGGCAAGGTTATCCCCGAACTCAACGGCAAGCTAAACGGGTTCGCGCTTCGCGTGCCGGTTGTCGACGGCTCGGTTGTGGACCTCGTCGCGACGCTGAAGCGGTCGGTCACGGCTGAAGAGATCAACGCGGCGCTGAAGACGGCTGCCGAAGGGAAGATGAAGGGCATTCTCGAGTATTGCGAAGATCCGTTGGTGAGCAGCGACATCGTCGGGAACCCACACAGTTCGATCATCGATGCCCTCAGCACGATGACCATGCCCGCAGGCGGCGGCAATCTGGTCAAGGTGGTGTCGTGGTATGACAACGAGTGGGGCTACGCGAGTCGTACAGCTGATCTGGTTGCAAAGGTTATGACGCTCTAAGGGGGAGAGACGAAGGGACCAAGGGACGTAGGAACGTAGAGATCGGTCGCTTTGCTTGCGCCCATGAAAAAAACGATTGACGACATCGACGTATGCGGGCGGCGTGTATTGGTGCGTCTCGACCTGAACGTCCCGCTCGATCATGCCGGTCGTATCACTGACGATCGACGCATTCAAGCTGCGCTCCCCACGATCCGAAAACTCGTCGACGGCGGTGGGCGATTGATTCTGATGAGCCATCTCGGTCGCCCCGAGAACACGGACGAGGATCGGGCGAAGTTTTCGCTGGCGCCGGTCGCGACTCGTCTGTCGGAATTGGTGCACGCATCGGTGTCCCTCGTCCCGGGCGGCATTGGGGATGGAGCCAAGTCGATCGTGACCGCGCTTAGGGACGGTGAACTCTGTCTGCTTGAAAACTTACGCTTCAACAAAGCTGAGACGATCAAAGACAAGAACGCAGCCACCGACGCCGCACTTCGTAAGCAGAAGGACGCCTTCGCACAACAGCTCGCTAGCTTCGCTGATATGTACGTCAACGATGCGTTCGGAACCTGCCACCGCGACAACGCCAGCATGTTGACCGTCCCGCAGCTTATGCAGGGCAAGCCTCGCGTCGTCGGATACCTGGTGCAAAAAGAGCTACGCTTCCTAGGCGAGAAGTTGTCCGATCCGGCCCGACCATTCGTTTGTCTGCTTGGCGGGGCGAAGGTTTCCGACAAGCTCGGCGTCATTCACTCACTGCTGTCCCGCTGCGACACGATTCTCATCGGTGGGGCCATGGCCTACACGTTTCTTGCGGCTGAGGGTGTAGATGTGGCGCGAAGTTTGGTCGAGCCGGACTTGTACGACACCGCCCGCAAACTTCGCAAAGAGGCTGGTAGCCGGCTGATGCTGCCGAGTGATTCCGTCACCGCCACCGCAATCCATCCCGATGCGACGGCTCGAATCGTCGCCGGTTCGATCCCGGAGAACCACATGGGCTTGGACATCGGCCCTAAGACAATCGATGCATACAGAGACGTAGTGGCGATGGCTAAGACGGTGGTTTGGAACGGGCCGATGGGCGTGTTCGAGACTCCGCCTTTCGACCGGGGCACGTTGGCGATGGCGCTGGCCGTGGCGAAGGCGAGCGATAACGGAGCCACGTCGATCATCGGCGGCGGCGACAGCAGCGCCGCCATCGACAAGGCCGGCGTAGCGAAGAGAATGACCCATATCTCGACAGGCGGCGGCGCGTCGTTGGAGTTTCTGGAAGGTAAGGATTTCGCCGCCATCGACGTGCTGGACGACGTGTAGCGATTCGTGAAGCTACGTAGGCCGGGAGAACGACCATGCTGAAGAGGCTTCGACTTCACAATTTTCGTACGTACTTGAACGCTGAGTTTTCGTTTTCCGACCGCCAATTAGTCGTCGGTGCAAACAACAGCGGCAAAACGAACCTCTGTGCCGCACTGAGTCTTCTGAGGGCATCGTCGTTGGTAGAGCTTGACGTGGCCGCCCAAGCGGTTCCGGGCGGTCTCCCGGAGATGCGGAATTGGGCATTCGACAGTGATGTCATACAGCTCGCATGCGATTGCGAGTTGGCGTTTGAAGGTGAGTTACACAGCTTCACATACGACCTATCGTTGGTGGTGAAGGATGGAGCAGATACGCCTCAACCGGGCCTGTACTCACTCAGTGTCAAGAATGAAGAGCTAACCGTTACCGGTCCGCAGTTCAAAGATCTAGTTCTGCTCGAGAACGACGGCCATGAAGCAAAAATGCGTCACGAGACTTCGGAGGAGGGCTATGTGCCCAAGACGCTGGCTCCCGCAAACGCAACCATGCTGTCCAAGCTCTATAAACTTGAAACAAATCGCCTGGCCATTCGTTTCCGAGACTACCTGTCGAGTTGGCTATATTTTTCGTTGAGTCCGCACGCAATGCGCATCGGCTGGCGCGAATCCAAGTCTGCCGGATTCGTTCTTTCCAACGATGGAAGCAACTTGGCGATCGTTCTCTATCACCTGAAGAATATCAATGAAGCATGCTACCGACGCGTGCTTGACCACGCACGACTGGTTGAGCCTGCGCTGGAGGCCATCAATTTCATGGTGGTGGCGGGCCAGGCTCCCGTACCGTTTGTTGCCCTACGCAATCGTCCCCAGACCAGCTGGATGGGTCTCTCGGACGGCACGCTGAAGTGCCTCGCTCTTGCGGTCATTGCGGAAGCGATGGGAGTAGATTCCGACAGCATACACGCTCCTTCCGCGCCCCTGGTAATCATCGAAGAACCAGAGAACGGTTTGTTTCCGGGGCATCTGCGGAGGATCCAAGAAATGTTTGAGGGTAGCATGGGGATGGCTCAGTTCGTCTTCACGTCCCATTCTCCGTACTTTATCAATTTCTTCGATGGGGCTCGTGACACGGTGACAATGCTGCGTAGGAAGAAAGAAATCACAGAGATTGTTCGAATTCCACCGCCGGACGATGCCGACCCAGATCGCCCGCTCTTGGCCGAGCAGTACTCCGCGGAGCTGTTCGATTGATTACGAAGATCGGCATCATTTACCAAGATCTCAACAGTCGAAAATTCCTGGAAGGAATCAAGCGTCGGCTGTTGTGCAACGCTGAGTTGCTTCTTCCAACCTCACCGATCGGCACCGCACGTGTCCTTACGCGAAAAAACGCGAGACTGGCGTGGCAAAACTTCCGGAAGCGCGGCGCGCAAATAGTCGTGCGGCTAACCGACGCGGACGGACATCGGTGGCAGGACGTGCGCCGGGACGACCTACGTGCCGTGCCCGAAGAGGCCAAGGAGGTATGGGTCTGCGGAGTGGCCGTCAACAATGTCGAGGAATGGCTTCATCTCGATGCCAAACATCTCGCGACAGAATTCGGCTTGGATCCCGCCGACCTCAAAAATGCTCGTCATTGTACGGACCGCATCAAGCGCGCGATTGGGAAAGCTCGAATCCGCAACGGTCGTGACGACAATGTTGTGGCGCAGTTTGTCCACGACGTGCCGAGCGACGTGTTCCGCCGATGGTTGAGCGATGACGCACTACAGGCGTTTTTACACGGATTGCCGCAGCGCTGCCGAAAGAGCTAATTGCGAGACGCCAAACGAGTTGGAACGGTAGCATGACTAATTTTCCGAAAGAACCCGGAATGCGAATCGCGCCGTCGCTTCTTGCGGCTGACTTCTCTTGTTTGGAGCAGGAGGTGGCGCAGGTTGAGTCCGCCGGGGCAGAGGTGTTGCACCTTGACGTGATGGATGGTCACTTCGTGCCGAACATCAGTTACGGCGCGCCGGTGATCGCATCGCTCAGGCCGAACACCGAGATGTTCTTCGACGCCCATCTGATGATCGAAGAACCGAAGCGGTACGCCGAATCGTTCGTCAAGGCTGGTTGCGATCACATCACGTTCCACATCGAAGTCGTCAAGGATCCCGTCGCGATCGTCCAACATATTCGCGCGCTCGGCGTAACCGTGGGCGTGTGCTTGAACCCGACGACGCCTATCGACTCGATCGAATCGATTCTCGATCAGGTGGACATGGTCCTAGTGATGAGCGTCTGGCCTGGGTTCGGCGGGCAGTCGTTTATTGCCGACGTGCTGGACAAGGTGCGCGGGCTTCGATCACGCCTACAGCCCCATCAGCGGCTTGAGATCGACGGCGGCGTCGATGCGTCGACTATTGAAGCAGCCGCCACCGCGGGTGCGGATACGTTCGTGGCCGGCACGGCTGTGTTCGGGCAAGCGGATCGCAAGGCTGCGTACACCCGTCTGCTCGAACTCGCACGCTCAACCACCGACCAACGCGTGGGCGGGTAGGGGCCTGTGGAACAAGGGGCATATCCTCGTTTCGATCGCCTCAGATCGCCGCCATCGGGAAGCGCGTTCGTCAACGCGGCCAAGGAGCCAATGGATCACCGGCTGGAAGCCGGTGCCACACTTCTTTGGGCAGGCGGTAGCGGTTGGTTCGGCATGCGCGGTGTTAGCGGCCGATCCTGCGTAATACCGGGACGCCAAGGTCACGCCAGACTTGCAGCATCCTCACGATGAACTCCCGGCCGTTGTTACCGGACCTTTGAGATCGGTGACTATCGCGCCAACAATGTGTCGGAGCATTTTCCGGTGTTCCCTTGTGTCCAGCCCCGGTGGGCAGTTAGCATGCTCCGCGCGGTGGTTGTGGACGGCGTGGTCGCCGTGGTGGTTTGGCGAAGCTGGTTCGCAATTTGGAAGATTCTATGGCGTCGCTCATTCTCATTCCGTGGGCCCTAACTGACTGGAGCGTAGCGGGTCGCCTTTCCGGTCGCACCTGCTTGCCTCTTTGTGAGTCCGGGCGCGACCAGGCGTGCGCTTGGGCCGAACGGATTGCTGATTTCAACGTCGCGCGGATTTACTCGAGCGACGAGCAGTCTGCCGTGGAGACCGCGCGAATCATCTCGGAGCGGACGGGCGGGCGGTGCAAGACAGCCGCCGATCTCTCTGAGGTCGACGTTGGCTTGTGGGATGGCCTTACCGCGGAAGAGCTCAACCGCCGACACACGAAGAGTTTCAAGAGATGGCTCGCCGACCCTACAAGCGTATGTCCGCCGGAGGGCGAGGATATGGTCGAGGCGTTCGATCGCGTCTCCGCGGCGGTCGTGTCCCTGGTTCAACGCAACCCGAAGGACACCGTGGGCATCGTTCTGGGACCGCTTGCGTTGGGCCTCGCGCGATGCAGGTTGGAATCGATCGAGCCTGCTGAAATGCGATCGCTCGACAACGCCGATCCGGTCCATTATGAATCCGTCGAGTTGGACGAGCAATCGAGCGCTAAGGATGTCGTGTCTCCACCTTCTGTTATTGTCGCGCAGCCAGAGTCGCAGCCGACCGGCGCATCGCCCGAGGGGAATTCATGACGAAAGTGGACAAGAGCGGCGTACCGGCCGGGCTGTGGAGTCGCTGCGAGGGTTGCGGCCACATGCTGTACGAAAAAGAGGTCGCCGATGCCCATTTCGTTTGCCCGGAGTGCGATCATCACCGGCGTTTGGACGCACGGGCTCGCGTTCGCCAATTGGCTGACCCCGATTCCTTCGAGGAATTCGCGACTGACCTTACCCCGACGGATCCGCTTCATTTCAAAGATCGCATCACCTATAAAGATCGCCTGAAGCGTGAGCAGAGTCGAACGGGCGAGGTAGAAGCGGTGATTGTGGGTCGGGCATTCATTCGTGGTCGGGCGGTGATCCTCGGCGTGATGAATCCGTCGTTCATCATGGCGTCGATGGGTGCGGTGGTCGGTGAAAAGATCACGCGATCGATCGAGCGGGCCATCGAAGAGAACCTTCCCTTGGTGTTGGTCACCGCATCGGGCGGGGCACGCATGCAGGAGGGCATGATCTCGCTGATGCAGATGGCGAAGACCTCGGCCGCACTCGCACGGTTGGACGATTCCGGTGGTCTATATATTGTGGTCGCGACGGACCCGACAACAGCGGGTGTTGCGGCGAGCTTCGCAAGTCTCGGTGACGTGATCATCGCGGAACCACATGCCATGATCGGTTTCGCCGGTCCACGCGTTATCGCCAACACGATCAACGCGGAGTTGCCCGACGAATTTCAGACAGCCGAGTTCATGCTCGAACACGGATTCGTTGACCGCATCGTGCATCGCTCGGACCTTCGACGCGAAGTCGCGCGGATCATAGATTACTGTGGGAAGTAGCCACGCCGTTTCATCAATCAGTCGGTTAACCTGTGAATTTTCGCGCGGTGGCGAGACCGTCGGTGGCTTTGAATGCCGCGCTCAAAATCCCGCAAGTCGCGCCGCGATTCGCGCCGATAGATGTTAAGGAAGGTGCGGTCACTCAATCGACGATTCATCCCAACGGTCATTGTTTGAGGCGCTTGCTCGTCTTCGTTTTCTTGGTGTGCGTTTCGGGTCTGGGTGTTTGAAACTTTGATGCAACAACAAACACGGATGTTGAAGACCATCGCCGCCCTCGTCGGGTCCATGACAGCCACTTCGTTTCTTCTCGGTTGGATGGATCCGTCAAACGCTCTGACAGCGCCAACTCCATCCGTCGATGAGTTGTTGCCAATTGCTCGTCTCTTGGTGGCCGACGACGTCACGATTGATCCGGAACGGTGGCACGGGATGGAGATTCTTACAGGTCACCGCCGGGGCTCGACGCTCCTCGCCGCCCAGACTGGGCACCAACGCCACCATTTTCATATTGATGCCGCAGGTTTGATATCACGAACCACCGGCTGGACTAGGCAGCAACTCGTCGGACCGTCAGCTAGTTTGGTCACGGTTCGGATTGATCCTTCCACGGTCGACATGCACATGTCGCGCGCTCAGTGGAACGGGGTCCACGCCCTGCTTTTGGCGCTCGAGGAAGCCGGCGCACGACATCTAGAGGTTTCTCTCGATGCGGAGTGGAAACGGGCATACGGCCTTGAGCCTGATTCAGTGCTCGATCTTGGTCGAATCAACCGACCGGGTGAATCCGACCCCCTGCACGCTCATCGCCCCGAACGCACCTCCAAGACGTAGTCCTTGCCACAATAAGACCTAGAGCGTGTTTGAGAAGCCTCTTTCAGAGCCCCGCCCGTAAGGAAGCGGACGTTTGAAAGCCAGCCGTGACAGGTCGAAAACGCTCCCTCACGGTCGCGGCTCGGATGAACCCGTCCCTTGAGTCGTGACAATGCAATAGTTCTTGCCCTAGAAAAGCCCTAATCACCTACTTCGACGGATCGGCGTAGCGAGCGAGTTTGGGAAATTCAGGCCCATCCGCTATCATGTTCGTCAGCAAAGTTGACTCATTTCTGGACCGCGTGACTTTGGGCTGCGTTTCGAGGGGCGGTGCTTATGAACCGATGGCGGGTGTACGTATTGATGCGTGGTTTCGCCGTGGTCGGTGCTACGGTTACGGTGCGGGCGGGCGAGCCTTCTGATCCAAATTTCCCCAAACAGTGGGGGTTGCAGAACGTCGGGCAAGTCATACGCAACGTCGCGGGCAACGCGGGCGCTGATATTGACGCTCTTGCTGCGTGGCAGATTCACGCTGGCTTGCCGACCGTTACCGTGGCCATCGTCGGTCGAGGAATTGATCCGCACATCGAGTTTTCTGATCGGCTATTGGAAGGACGCGCCACCGTGGGCGACCTCTTCGATACGCTGGATCATTGCACGCACGATACGCACTTGGCGGGGATTGTGGCGGCGGCGTGCGACAACAATCTGGGCATTTCCGGCGTCAGCGCCAAGGCGATAATCCTGCCCGTGCGTGCGTTCGATAGTTGCACGGGGACGGCTTTGGCGGTTGCGGATGGCGTTCGCTGGGCGGTAGATCATGGCGCTTCGGTAATCCTCATCGCTGTGCAGTTCGCGAACCCGAGCGAAGAACTCGCGAGTGCCGTGGCGTATGCGCTCTCGCGTGATGCGGTATGCATTGCGCCCGTGGGCGATGCGGAAGGGCCCGGCGTCGCCTATCCCGCCGCCGTCGACGGGTGCCTTGCCGTGTCAGCTACTACAAATCAAGACGTTGTCTCGTCCCTGTCGAACTTCGGTCCCCAGGTTGACTTGGCGGCCCCCGGGCGCGATGTGTGGTCGACTTGGACGAACGATACATACAGTTTTCTTGGCGATACAAGAGAGACAGCCGCCGCCGCGGCGCACGCGGCCGGCGTGGCGGCGCTTGTGCGATCCTACGCGCCGCAACTCAGCGCGGTCGAGGTTATGGATGTTTTGGTTAGTGCTGCGGACGACCTTGGTCCGGTCGGTTGGGACGACCGATCTGGTTATGGTCGGCTTAATGCCCGTCGGGCTCTTGAACTCGCGACTGAACCAGCTATTCGATTTGAGCCGGTCGATCCGCGTCCGGACGAAGCCGCTCCCGGAACGCCCACGCAGTATGTCGTTCGTATTGGCGACGGGTCGCAGCGTGTCGTCGATGACACCGCAAGCGTTTTCCTTCGGACTGCCCCCGGCGCGTTTCGATCCACTCCAGTCGAATCGCTGGGGCTGGGTCGGTTTCGCGTAACGCTGCCTGCGATCCCGTGCGGCGGATGGATTGAGTACTACCTTGTGGCAAGTACCGATCAAGATGTGACCATATCTGATCCGCTGGATGCCCCGACCTCGGTGCATTTGCTGCGCGCGTCATCTCGTTCGACTGTGTTCTTCGACGATTTTGAATCCGATCAAGGATGGGAGGTCGTGGGCGGCGACAATTCCAACGGTCGCTGGTCGCGCGTGGTACCGGTCGGTACGAGCGCGCAGCCGGGGTTCGATCATACGTCGGACGCCGGGCGTTCCTGCTTTGTCACCGGCCAGCACTTCGGCGGTTCGGATGGAACCAACGACGTCGACGGCGGTCCGCGTGAGTTGATTTCTCCGATCATCGAATTCGACGGGCCGGACATGGCCGTGAGCTTCGCGTGCTGGTTCTTCTGGTCTGAGATCGGTAACGAGGATTTCCTGCTCGTCGAGTTATCGCGCGACGGCGGCGCGACGTGGACGACGGTAGATACCATCGCATCCACCGGGCAGTGGATCGAACGAAGTTTTCGACTGAGCGACGCGCCCGAGGTCGAAGGTGCGCAGGTACGCGTTCGGTTCTCCGTGTCTGATCTTCCCAGCGACTCGCTGACCGAGGCGGCTGTAGACGACTTCCGGACTGAGACGGTCCACTGCCCGCGCGTCAGTGGTGATGGCCACCCCGACGGCATCGTGAACCTGTCCGATCACCGCGCGTTTACCGATTGTCTGGGCGGGCTTGGCCAAGACATCCTCCCCGTTTGCTTTGCATTCGATTTCGACGCCGATGGAACTATCACCCTGGCTGACTATGCGTACCTACAGACCCGGTTCGAGTCGCGGTAGATCGTCTCGGCGACGGTCTGGTCATTGGGTGACGCGGAGCATATTGGGTAGTTTTCACGAGGTAGCAGCATCGGCGTGAGTGGTAATGCGTTGCCTTCCACGCCGCTTGACCGCACAATCGGCGTCATGGCCACGTCGCAATCCCTACCCATAATCATGCCGGACCTCGGCGACCAGCGCTGGTCCTGTCATTCGTGTGGCGATTGTTGCCGCTCGTTGGTTGGTCATCTGTTCGATGAGGATCGCATTCGCTTGGACGAACAGGGTTGGCGTGATCGTTTGGACGTCGCGCCCTACGTTCGGGTCGGGCGTGGATGGGCCCTCAACAAACGCGACGACGGCGCTTGCGTGTTCTTGGACGCCGACAACCGGTGTCGTATTCACAGCGAATTCGACGAGTCAGCCAAACCGTTGGCCTGTCGAATCTTCCCCTTCTTCGTGCGAGCCGTGCCCGAGGGGTGGCAGGTTTCGCTTCGGTTTGATTGCCCAAGCGTTACGTCGTCCAAGGGGCGACCGATCAGGCAGCAGCGCGCCGGGATTCGCCGAATCGTCCGGAACCTGAACCATGCGACGCCGAAGGATTCGCAGGCACCGATGCTTGCCGATCGTTCGAGAGCGACCGTCGAAGAACTGGACCTACTGTGGAGTCGCCTGCGCCGTTGGTTGGACGACAGCACGATTGAGCCGCAGACGCGCTGGCTGGGACTGGCGAGGTTGGCGCACACACTTTCCGAATTGAAGTTGACCGACGTACGCGGCGTGCGGTTTGGCGAACTGCTCGACTTGTTGGTCGGCGCGCTCGGGTCGGAAGACTCCATTGAGGCGCCGACGGCCTTGCAGCAAGGCATGCTTCGGCAACTGGTGTTCGCCCACGCGGAACACGTGACCATGCACGAACGGCGTGCCGGTTTTCTTTCGAAGTTCAAGCTGCGCCGTCGACAACTTTCGACGGCGGGGCGGTTTCGTCGTGGTCGCGGACCGGTGCCCACGCTTCCCGGATTCGAAGGTGACACTACGTTTCGGGATGTAGAAGCCATTGCCGAACTCGAATCCGATCGTGGTCCGGTGGCCGATCTCATGCAGCGCTATTTGACCGCTCGTATTGAGGGGCAATCGATCTGCGGCGCGGGCTACTACGGTTGGTCGGTCTTCGGCGGCTTATCCGCGTTATGTTTGGCCATGGCTTCGATCGGTTGGCTGGCGCGCCTCTCAGCCGCTCTGGACAAACGAGACCGGTTCACGTTTGAGGATGTGGCCCGCGCGCTACGCGTCGTCGACCGGGCAGCGACACGACTGCCCGCGCTGGGTTCTGTCGCAGAGCGTGCACGCGTAACCTATCTGCTTCGCGACGACGGTATTGTTCGCTTGGTAGCCCATTACTCCATCCTGGGAGCGCGACCTTGACCCCGACAGAGTTAGCCCATTGCATCGATCACACGCTACTGAAACCGGAAGCGACGCCGGAGCAAATCGACGTCTTGTGCGAAGAAGGTGTGCGATTCGGATTCCGCGCGGTCTGCGTGAATCCGATTTATGTCCGTCGGGCGGTGCAACGTCTGGACGAACTCGGCGGTGCGGCTGGGGATGCGTTTCGACCGGTCGTGGCGTCGGTGGCTGGGTTTCCGCTGGGGGCGGCCACCACAGAAGTGAAGTCCGACGAAGCGCGGCGGGCGATTGACGAGGGCGCGACGGAAATCGATATGGTCATGCACGTTGGCTCGCTAATTGCAGGTGAGTTGCGCGAGGTTCGTCGCGACATCGAGACGGTGGCGCACGCCGTACACGGATCGCGAGAGGGGACGATTCTGAAAGTCATTCTAGAGACTACGACGTTGTCCGAAGCGCAGATTATTCAAGCCTGCCGGTGCTGCGCAGAAGGAGAAGCCGACTTCGTGAAAACGTCGACAGGTTTCCACGCCAGCGGCGGCGCGTGCGTTGAGCATGTTCGACTGCTCCATCGGCATGCCTCTCCGCTGAGGGTCAAGGCGGCCGGAGGTATCCGTACGCTCGAATCGACTATGGCCATGCTCGACGCCGGTGCCGATCGAATCGGAACGTCCGCGGGTGTAGCCATAGTTGAAGCGGCCCGTAGCGACTGGTCTTGACGGTGGTTTTTGATCCGGTCTACAATGCGGGAGGAGCAGGCTCTATTGGACCGAGGCACTCAGACCCGGGTCTTTCACGGGGCGCATTCACGTTGCTCGCTACGCACGACAGATGACCCATAGCACCCTTCAGGAGCATCCAGAATGAAGCACGCCGAGGAGAAAACTAGAGCTTGTGAGAAGTGCGGCGCAAGCGTCTATCCCGAACATATTGATTCCGGAATCGCGCGATACGAAGGCGGCAGGCTGTTGTGTGCGCACTGCGTATCGGAATACGAAAGCGAGCACGACTCCGCCGAAGGCGGTATGGACGAAGAAGCGTTCGAGCCGATTTCTCTCGAAGGTCACGAGGAGGCGGAAGGTTCGGTGGCCGGTTTGTCCAGCACAAAGATACACGGCATGAGCGCGCCGACCCTTGGCAAGGGGGCCGGATGGGACGATTTGAAATTCAAGCGACCGCTGGATCCGAAGAACCCCAACGCCAGCCGCTGCCGTACGTTTCACTGCAAACTGAGCGAAGGGGCAGTCGACTTTCTGAACAACCAAGTCAACGAGTGGCTTGATGGCAACCCGGAAATCACCGTCAAGTTTGCCAATACGTCGATCGGATTGTTCGAAGGGAAACACACGGAACCCAACATCGTCATCACCATCTTTTACTGATTCGTTGCGGCGGTGCGACCGGCCCGTCTTTGTTCGTCGGTGGTGTCGCGGTGTGTTCAGAGAAGAGTGTCCCGTCGCTCGAAACGGCGGCGGTTCCACTACCTACCCAAGTTTCTTGTTGCAACAGGAGTGCCTTTACGGTGACACCATCCAAAGACAATAACATCCCGGCATCGATCGAGCCGAAATTGCTCTGGCGCCTGTTTGGTGACATCGCCAACGTGCCCCGGCCTTCAAAGTTCGAACAGCGAATCTGCAAGCACCTGCACGACTTTGCCGTCGAGAAGGGTTTGTCGGTACGCACGGACGATATCGGCAACTTGGTGATCGCCGTGCCGGCGTCCAAAGGTTGCGAGTCGGCGCCCACGGTTGTCTTGCAGGGACACGTCGATATGGTGTGCGAGCAGAACGCCGGAACAAACCACAACTTCGATGAGCAGGGCATCTCGTTGGTCTTCGACAACGACGCGCACGGCGAAGCGATTTGTCGTGGTGACGGCACGACGTTGGGTGCGGACAACGGAATCGGTGTGGCCATGGCGCTGGCGGCTGCCCTCTCACCCGACGTGACACACGGTCCGCTCGAGCTGTTGCTTACGGTCGACGAAGAGGCAGGTATGTCCGGCGCCAAGGCGTTGACGCCATCGTCGTTTACCGGTCGCGTGCTCCTAAACCTCGACTCGGAGGAAGACGACGCCCTCTACATCGGTTGCGCCGGCGGCTGCGATACCACGCTGACGTGGTCGATGCCGTTGCACTCAGCAGGCAGCGGCGCCGAGCGTGTTCGCGTTGTCGTGGACGGCCTGCGAGGCGGACATTCGGGTTGCGATGTTCACGAGAATCGGGGCAACGCGGTTCGGGTCTTGGCGCGAACGCTGCTGACCGCTGAAGTTAATGGGCTCTGCCTCGAAACGATAACCGGTGGGAGTAAACGCAACGCGATCGCCCGATCGGCTGATGCTGTCATTCTTGGTTCGAGTGGAACGAAAGCCAAGCTTGAAGCGGTCGCGGAGCGAATCAGTCGTGAAGTGTCGCAGATGTGTCGCGAGCCGAACGCCAGTATCCGCGTGGAACACGTGGAGCGAAGTGCTGACACGATGGCACTCAACGCGGAGGACACGTTGCGCGTCCTTCAGGCGCTCACCGGTCTGCCGCACGGCGTCTTGGGTTTGCACCCCACGGTGCCTGGCTTGGTGGAGACTTCGAACAACGTGGCCACGATAGGCTGCACGACGCGCCAGAACGATCCGACCATGCACGTCGAGATCGGCAACTTAACGAGAAGTTCCTCGACGCATTGGATGGCCACCACGCTTCACCAAATCGCTTCGGTCGGTCGATTGGCTCGGGCTGACGTATGCTTCGGCAACGACTATCCCGGTTGGGATCCGAATCCGGACTCGCCGCTCTTGGCGAAATGTCGTCGGGTCTATTCGTCCATGTTCAAGGACGAACCGAAGGTGGCTGCGATTCACGCCGGTCTGGAGTGCGGAATCATCGGGGAACGCGTCGGTACGATGGACATGATCTCGTTCGGTCCGCGCATCGAAGGGGCGCATTCGCCGGACGAGCGAGTGTACGTCGCGTCTGTGCAAAAAATGTGGGCCTACCTTACGGCTGTCCTTAAGGAATTAGCCGGCGCCTAACAATGTGCCGAGAGCCGGTGGCGCGTAATACGCAGGATGGGAATCCTGCACAAGCGGAGGGACGAGATAGGAATCTCGTCCCAGCCCGATCTCGTCAGAGCCCAATCTCGTCCCAGCGGGCTACACCGACCGCTGGTACGTGAATCCGCTGGTGCGCGAATCCTTTCTCGCACCATCCGTAGCTGAAGTCTCGTCCCGAGCCCAATCCTTGTCCCCCCCGCTTGGCCTGACTATGCTGATGTTGATGAGCACGGCAGGCCACACACAGGCGAATGTTTCCAACGACGATGGCCAAGCGCCGCAGGCGGATCGTTCCGCGGGGCGAACATCGCTCGAACGCATTCTTGCCCCGGTTCGTTCCTACTGGGGGTTCGATTCGCTCCGCCCGTTGCAGGAAGAAGCCATTCGCGCGAGCCTGGACGGGCAAGACTCGGTGGTGGTGATGCCGACGGGTGGAGGGAAATCTCTCTGCTATCAAGTGCCACCATGCGTCACTAATCATACGGACATCGTCGTGTCGCCGCTCATTTCGCTCATGAAAGATCAGGTGGACGGCCTCCAAACCTGCGGTTACGCCGCCGCCGCCATTCACAGCGGACGATCGAGCGCCGACAACGCAGTCACCATGCGTGACTTTCGCGAGGGGCGGTTGCGGCTGGTATTCGTTTCGCCCGAGCGATTGTTGATGCCCGCGTTCTTGAACATGATTGAACAAGCCGGCGTCCGATCGTTCGCCATTGATGAAGCCCACTGCATCAGCCACTGGGGTCACGATTTTCGACAAGAGTACCGAAAGTTCGCTCAACTCAAGCAACGATTCCCCAACGCCGGCGTTCATGCGTATACCGCGACCGCGACACAGCGCGTCCGCGACGACATCGCCATGCAGCTTCGTCTTGTCGATCCGTTGATGCTTGTGGGTACGTTCGATCGCCCGAATCTGATCTACCGTATTGTCCCGCGATTGGACGTATACGATCAGGTGCTCGACGTGATGTCGCGACACAAAGGGGAGGGCGTCATTGTTTATTGCTTGAGTCGCAAAGACACGGAGGCGATGGCGGAAACGTTGCGCGGGGCGGGCATCGACGCCCGTGCGTACCACGCCGGATTGGAAACCAGCGAGCGCGCCGCGACGCAAGAGGCGTTCGCCAACGAATCGCTACACGTCGTCGCCGCGACGGTGGCGTTCGGGATGGGCATCGATCGCAGCAACGTACGCTGTGTTATCCACGCGACCATGCCCAAGTCGATCGAGCACTATCAACAGGAAACCGGACGTGCGGGGCGCGATGGGCTGGAGGCTGAGTGTGTACTTTTCTATTCGCCCGCGGATCCAATGCGGTGGCAGTCGCTGATCGCGCGCAGCGCGGCGGATTCGAACAACCCCGAGCAAGTGATAGCCTCCGCGACACAATTGATCGATGAGATGAGGCGGTACTGCGCCGCACCGTGCTGCCGTCATCGTGCGATCTCGAAATATTTTGAGCAAGAGTACTCGGCGACCAACTGCGAAGCGTGCGACGTCTGCCTTGACGAAACTGCAGGGACGGAGGACGCGACCGAGGTGGCTGTCAAGATTATCTCGTGCGTCGCTAGGGTTGAGCGAATGAGCGGGTTTAACTGCGGCGTCGGACATATCGCGGATGTGTTGATGGGGGCCGATACCGAAGGCGTTCGCCGTCGCGGTCACGATCACGCGACCACCTACGGCATTCTCCGGGGCATGCCGAAGAAAACGCTTACCAACTTGGTCTACCAACTTGTGGACCAAGGGCTTCTGGAACGTACGCGTGGCAAGCTACCCGTGGTGCAGCTTAATCTTGCGTCGTGGGAGGTCATGCGGGGTCAACGCACCGTGCAACTGATTCGCGCTGCCGCCGAACCGGTTCGCGAGACGCGCGGAGAAGCCGCTTCGTGGGAAGGTGTGGACCGTCCGCTGTTCGACCACTTGCGTGGCGTTCGTCACACGTTGGCTACGGAGCGCGGCGTGCCTGCATACGTCATCTTCAGTGATCGAACGCTGCGCGATCTCGCCCGGCGGCGACCGGTGAGTATCGAGACGTTCCAAGAGGTACACGGTATTGGTAAGTCGAAGCTCGCGCAGTTTGCAGACCAATTTATCCGCGAGATTGAAACGTTCTGCCGTGATAACGATCTCGATACGAACGTGGGGGCTGGCCGACCGCCGCCTAGCGTGGTCCGCGACGACGGATCGAACCCCTCGCCGCGACCAACCCGACAGACTCGTACGATGTCGGCGACCCGCCAACATGCGTCGAAGATGTTCGCGGAGGGTGCGTCGATCGACGACGTGGCGGAAGCCACAGGACGGGCGACGACGACGGTGGCTGGCTATCTGTGTGCGTTCATAGAAGCAACTAAGCCGGATTCCATTGATCGGTGGGTGGACGCGGAGACGTACGACGCCGTCGCTCGGGCCGCGGGAGAACTCGGCGCCCGTCGACTCAAGCCAATCTTCGAGCAGCTGGACGGGAAGATCGAGTACGATCAAATCCGCCTAACGCTGGCCCATCTCGAAGTGCGTAGCGATTGAAACGGCGATTCCACTACTGCTCCGTCACACGTTAAGTGATGGGTTGGTCCGATCCGAGCCGCGACCGTGAGGGAGTGTTTTCAAGCTGTCGCTACCGGTTTTCGAACGTCCGCATCCTTACGGGCGCGGCTCGGTAAACCCTTCAATCGATGTGTGACGGAGCACTAGGCTTGTTCGCCGGTCGGTTACGAAGTGAAGGTGGCGCCGAGGCTATCGTCGTGACGGTGGGCCACGACAGCCGAAATATTGAACGGCGGCGCTCCGGGGTTGAGATGAATCGCCACGGAGAATTGATCGCCCACTTCAAACGGTAGTGTACCCACGAGCCCCACACCGCGACCGGAAATGTCCGAGACGCAGACGCGGCGGGTCGATCCGTCCGTCGATTGGGCGTCCGCTAGAACGGTGCCGCCCTCAGACTCAAAACGCCGACTCGCTCTTCGCTCTCGTTGCGGTGACGTACTCGTCGCTTCAACCAAACGCGTGATCATCGTAAACACTCCTGCACATCATGCGATCCGATTGGTTATCGGTTGTCTGCGCTCCGAACTGAAGCGCCGAAACAAACCATCCAAAAGCCAACAGTGCGACGACCGGAGCAAGCTCTAACCAATTGTAGCGTCTGGATACGTGTTTTTCCCGGTACGTCATGACGTTTCTCCGCGACTCTTGGAATGAGCATGCTATGGGCGGTTCGGAGTTTGGCTCACAGGATAGAAGCTGATGTCGCCGTTGCGACACGCGATCCCGGTTTGTCCAAGCACTGCGTAACTGCTGCAAAATATGCAGGTTGCCGGCGCACGCGCTAGAGCAGCCTGTTAAACATGTGTGGCACCGGCTTCCAGCCGGTGATGCATAAGCGATTTCCGCCTCTTGACGGGGACAAGCCCCATTGTCACCGGCGGATTCGCGGCGACGCGAGTGAATACCAGCCTTGTTCAACAGACTGGCGGAGCAAGCTCTATCCAATTTGTTGCGTTCGATCGCGGTTCTCACCCGGGAAGTCATCGTAGTTCGCCGCTACATTTGGACTGAAAATGCTATAGTCCATGCCCTGCCGTGCCCACGGGCGCAGCGCCAGGCTGCTGGCAAGGGTCATACGGTTTCGCGTCTTGTTTCGTTCGGCTATCATCCCCCACTGGGCGGCAATTCGGCGGGGCGTGCGCCCGGCCGTCTTCGACAACAAGGACATCAGAGGACCGGATACTCATGCGACCACAAGAGCTTTGGGGCTACTTCCTACTCACGTACGTTGCGCTGCTGCTTAACACCTCCACGTACGTTTTACAGATTACGTCCGACGGTGTTTGGACTTCGCTTTTTGCTGCGGCTGTGTTTGTTACGTACACCTCTGTGTACCTGCTTCCCGTAATCATATTCACGCGCTGCGCCGATCATTGGGATCGCTTGCAGTGGTTTTCCCACCATGGTCGACCGAGCTCGGCGAAGCGTCGTCGCGTTGTTTACGCCGTAGCCATCCTCAGCGCGGCGTTGGTTCAATACATCATTTTCGCCGACAAAACCGTGTTCGGTATCTTCGGTTTTCACCTCAACGGTTTCGTGTGGAACCTCGTTCTCACCAAGGGCGGTGTCGAGTCGATGGGCGGTGGAGATTCGACGACGATCGCCGCCATGCTTGTTGGCGTGCTGTTCGTTTTGATTCAAAGCGTGCTCCTGTTCTTGGTGATGCGGGTGGGTCGTGTTCAAAGACCGCTGGCGAAGTTCACGACGCGGCGTACGCTAATTGCCGGACTCGTCGCAGCCGTGACCCTCAGCATCACACAGCAGGTAGCGTACGGTGTGGCGCATTTTCGCTCGTACGGTCCCGTGCTGATGGCGGCTGAGGCGTTCCCCGGTTTCGTGCCGACGACCTTCGGTCACCTTGCCCAGTCGCTCGGGTACAAGCGAACGCGCGAAACGTCCTTCCACTTCGACAATGCGACCACGGGGCTGCACTACCCGCACCAAGAAATCCAGCTCGACACGTCAGTTGAGCCGCCGAATATCATTTGGCTTGCGGTGGAGTCTCTTCGCGCCGACATGCTTCAGCCGGACATCATGCCGAATCTTTGGGCTTTGTCCGAGCGCGCCGCCCGTTTTGAGAGACACTACAGCGGCGGCAACGGGACACGCATGGGCGTGTTTTCGATGTTCTACGGACTGTACGGTCCGTACTGGTTCTCGTTCCTCGCCGAGAACCGCGGTCCTGTATTGATCGATACGTTGAAGGAGTTGAACTTCGAAATGCAGATGTTCACGAGTTCGAGGTTCACGTACCCTGAGTTTGAAAAGACTGTATTTGCACGAATCGAAGCCGAGCGGCTGCACGAAGTCACCGAGAAAATGCCGTGGCGGCAGGATCACATGCACATCACCAGCATGCTCGACTTTATTGAAGGGCGTGACGTGTCCAGGCCGTTCATGACGTATATGTTCTTCGAATCCACGCACGCCAAATATTGGTTCCCCGAGACGTCCGTCATACGTCGACCATACGCCACCGATCTGAACTACGTGACCATGAACATCGAGCGCGACATCGATCTTATGAAGAATCGCTACATCAATTCCGCCCACCATGTAGATCAGCAGATTGGCCGAATCCTTGAGTACTTGGAATCGCACAACCTGATGGACTCAACGGTGTTGCTGGTCACGGGCGATCATGGCGAAGAGTTCATGGAGAAGGGACGTTGGGGCCACAACTCCGAGCTGAACGAAGAGCAAACACACGTCCCGCTCGTGCTTTGGGTTCCGGGTAAATCCGCCCGTGTCGTCACCACGATCACGAGCCATCTCGATCTTCCGGCGACGATTATGCCCCTCTTGGGCGTGTTGAATGCGCCCGAGGATTACTCTCAAGGGCACGATCTGTTCGGTGTCGAGCAACGATCGTATACCGTGCTCAGCGATTGGAACCATGTAGCCTACGCCGACGAGAACTTTAAGGCTGTGTTTCCGACGTCAGGATTCGCCGCCTTTCGTCAATCGGTGACCACGGCGGACGACGTGCCCGTGGCCGACCGGACGCAATTCTACGAGCAACACCAGGCACAGATTATCGAAGTCATGCATGGGCTCAAGAAGTTCCGCAAGCAACGCTGACAGCGCTCCATTGACGGGGTACGTCCGAACCGAGCCGCGACCGTGAGGGAGCGTCTTCAAGCTGTCGCGACCGGCGTTTGAGCGTCCACTTCCTTGCTGGTGCGGCTCAGTACGGGCACGGTTCGGTAGACCCGTCATTCGATGTCTGACTGAGCTCTGCGTTACACTTCCACTTTCTCTTCGCCGTGGTCAAACCAACGGTAGACCGTTGGAAGGACGAACAGCGTTAGGAAGGTTGAAGTTACCAATCCGCCAATGACCACAGTAGCGAGCGGGCGCTGCACTTCGGCGCCGGCGCTGCTCGACACGGCCATCGGAAGGAACCCGAAGGCGTCGGTCACCACCGTCATTAAGACAGCGCGAAGACGAACGCGGGCGCTGTGTTGGGCGGCTTCTTCCGGCGACATGCCGGTCTTACGTTTTTCCTGTATATACGAGACCAGCACAACACCGTTGAGCACGGCGATCCCGCTCAGGGCGATGAACCCGACACCGGCTGAGATGGAGAATGGATAGCCACGTACTACAAGTGCGACGATACCGCCGCTGATCGCTAACGGTACGTTCAAGTAGATCAACAATGCGAGTCGCGACGTGCCGAACATTGTATAGAGTAGTACGAAAATCAAGAGCAGCGCTATCGGAACCAGGACAGCCAATCGTTTCGATGCTTCTTGAAGGTTTTCGAACTGTCCGCCCCAATCGATATACCAACCGGACGGTAGATCGAGTTCGCTACGCAAGACACCTTGTGCTTCTGCGACGAAGCTGGCGAGGTCGCGCCCGCGGACGTTGGCTTCTACGGTGATCCGCCGACTGATGTTTTCGCGGCTAATCTGTGCCGGACCTTCTTCGATTTCAATGGACGCGAGTTGTGAGAGTGGGATCAATCGGGGAGAGCCATCACCTTGCGGCGGGCCGGCGATCTTGAGGTCGCCGATCCGGTCGAGGTCGGCGCGAACGCTATCGCCAAACCGCACTTGGAGGGCGAACCGCTTTTGACCCTCCAAGACGGTGCCCACTTGGTTGCCGCCGATCGATTCGATAACTTCGAGAACGTCTTCAGCGTTAATCCCGTACCGCGCGATGGCGTCACGATCGATTCGAACGCGCATCGTCGGTAGACCGATCACCTGTTCCGCTTTGACATCCGCAGCCCCTTCTACCCCTCTGATGAGCCGCACAACGTCGTCCGCCTTTTTCTTCATCAGTTCCAGGTCGTCGCCGTAAATCTTGATACCGATATCGCTTCGAACGCCGGAGATGAGTTCCGCGACGCGCAATTCGATGGGTTGCGAGTAACTGAATATGGCCGCCGGCACCTTGGCCTTCAGGGTGGCGTCGATGGCTTCGATCAATTTCTCTTTCGTGTCATAACGCCAAGTCGATCTGTCTTTGAGAATTAGGTACGTGTCGCTGATCTCCACGCCCATCGGATCCGTGGCGATTTCTGCACGCCCGGTACGAGAAACGATCGTATCAATTTCCGGGAACTCTTCCCTGAGTACACGCTCCGCATGAATGCTGATCTCGTTCGACTTTTCCAGTGAGACGCTTGGCAGTCGCCAGATTTGCAATGCGATCGCCCCTTCATCGAGGCGGGGCATGAACTCTGCCCCCATGAACGGCACGAAACACAAGCTGGCTGCAAACACAGCCACCGCACCGCCGAACACCCGCGCCCGGTACCCCATGATTTTTTCCAATAGCGGGTAGTAAAGGCGTTTGGCGAGGCGATATAGAATAGGCTCCTTCTCGGAAACGTTCTTGAGAAACAGCGACGCCAAGACCGGCATGAGCGTTAGGGCGCAGATCATTGAGCCCATCAAGGCAAAGACGACGGTCAGGGCCATCGGGCGGAACATCTTCCCTTCAATTCCACGCAGTGCCATAATGGGAAGGTACACAATCGTGATCGTCATCACCCCGAACGCCACCGGTCGAGCGACTTCGCGACACGCATTGCGAACGGCTTCCATATGAGACCCGGAACCCTTTTGACGACCCCGAAGAAAGCGTACGACGTTTTCGATCATCACAACCGAGCCGTCAACAATGATCCCGAAGTCAATCGCCCCCAAGCTCATGAGGTTACCGCTGAGCCCGGTGATTCGCATGGCGATGAACGCGACCATCATGGAAAGCGGAATGGATGAGGCCACAATCAGTCCGCCGCGCAGGTTGCCAAGCAAGAGTAGAAGGACGACGACGACGAGAAACCCGCCTTCAGCCAAGTTCCAAGCGACGGTCTTGATGGTTCGGTCCACGAGTTCCGTTCGGTTGTAGAACGTATCGATCGTGACGCCTTCAGGAAGAAACTCCTTTAGCTCTTCGATTTTCTTATCCACTGCCCGAGACACGACACGAGAGTTCTCGCCCATGAGCATCATGACGATACCCACGACCGCCTCGCCTCTTCCGTCGCGCGTTACGGCGCCCTGACGAATCATCGGGGCGAATTCGACGTCCCCAATATCTTTCACGAAGATGGGTGTTCCGGCGTCGGGGTCGTGCTTGACGATTACGTTACCCAAGTCCGACAGTGTTTCGATTAACCCCTCGCCGCGAATCAGGTACTGCTCGCCGTGGTGTTCAATGTATCCGCCGCCGACGTTCCTGTTGTTTCCGCGCAACGCTTCGAGCACATCGCCCACCGGTATATCGAGCGCAGCCAGTCGGTCCGGGTCGAGCGTGACCTGATACGTCTTCAACTCACCACCGAATGCGTTGATCTCGACCACACCGGGGACGCTACGAAGTTGGTAGTTGACGTACCAGTCGAGAATGGTGCGAAGCTCCATTGGCGTGTGGTTATCGCCGCGCACTTCGAACTGGTAGATTTCTCCGAGACCCGTTGATATAGGTCCCATACTGGGCTCACCGTAACCCTCGGGAATGCTCGCGCGGGCTTCAACAAGCCGCTCGCCCACAAGCTGGCGCGCCCAGTAAATGTCGGTGCCCTCTTCGAATACGACTGTGACAACGGACAGGCCGAACTTCGACACGGAGCGTACTTCTTCGATGGCTGGCAGACCACTCATCGAAGTTTCGACCGGGAACGTAATAAAACGCTCGACCTCTTCCGGCGGAAGTCCTGGAGAGTTGGCTAAGATTTGCACCTGAACGTTGGTCACGTCCGGTACAGCGTCCATGGGGAGTTTGGTCACCGAATCCAAGCCGACGAGTACGACCATGAACCACAAAACGAGGACCAGGAAACGATTATTTAATGAGAAGTCAATAATCTTTGACATGATTGCTCCGTTAGTGCGAGTGTCCGCCACCCATTTCTTCTTTGCCCACTTCGGACTTGAGCACGAACGTGTCACCTACCGCCACCCGGTCGCCCATGGCAATCTCACCTGTTACTTCGGCGTACTCCCGGGATTTGCGCAGCACCTGAACCGGAATGAGCTTGTATTCGCCCGGTCCGGTCGCCTGAAACACGACGAATCCGTCGCTAGTGCGTTGCAGGGCGCCGACAGGAACGAGCACACCCATTTGTTCTGCTGTATCGTTGCCGTCTTCGACGTGAATAGCGACGGTCGCGAACATGCCAGCGCGAATCTTTCGTTCCGGGTTGGGTAGGACAACTCGGATTTCCACCGTTCGCGTATCCGTATCAAGCCGGCTGGCTACATAGTCGACCTCGCCTTCGAAGTACGTGCCGGGAAATGCCTCGAGGCGGACTGTTGTCTTTTGTCCCTTCTTGAGAAAGCGAATGTCCCGTTCGTAGGCGCGTCCCATGACCCAGACGTCGGAAAGATCGGCGATGGTGTACAGCCGGGTGTCCGTGTTGACCAGTTCGCCGCGCGTCAGGTGGCGATCCACAATGACGCCGGATATCGGGCTTGTGAGCGCGGCTCGTGCAATGTCCGAATCCATCTTGTCGCCATGCTGTGCGATGATCGCCGTTTCTTCTTTGGTAAGCCCAAGAATACGCAGTGCCCGCTCGGCGTTGTGCATTTCCACTTCTGCAAGGTGATGGTCTTTCTTGGCACGAAGGAATCGAAGCTCCAGATCGAACGAAATCTCCTCTTGCGTGGACAGGTAGTCGGCGCGTGAAACTTCGTAATTGCCCTGCGTTTCAAGGTATTCTGCTTCGCTAGCGATTTTGCTGGCCAGGAGCTCCTTGTTGCGCTTGTAATTGCGGAGGTTCACTTTCATTCTTGTGAACGACGTGAGCAGTTTGTTCTTGTTGTCACCCACAGGAAGATCGTGCGCCAGCGCCAGTGCTTCCTCTGGTGTGGGTTCTGATTCAAGGATCACTAGGAGTTTCTTGGTGTTCGTGTAGACGATCTCGGCACGTGAAAAATCTGCACTGGCCACCTCGAAGCGGCTCAGGTCCGAAAGGTACTCCATTTTGGCGTCGCCCATTTCGCGCGAGTCCAAGACGCACAACAGATCGCGAACGTCGACGCGGTCACCGAGCGTCTTGGTCACGGACGATACGATTCCGCTGACGCGCGGTGTCACATGGACAAGTCGATCGGCGTTCCACGCGACTTCGCCTGGCAGCTCGACGAGGGTGGTCAGCGATCCGCGCTTGACTTCCACATGTGTGAGTTTCAACCCCGCACGCTGCGTCTCGTTGAGATGCACAACGCCTTCTTCATGACCTTCGTGGTCCTCATGTTGGGCCATTGCATAGCCGTCTCGCGCAGAACGAAACCACACATTTCCAGTCCCGAGGGCGGCGAATATTGCGATCATCGTGGCCACAATCGTTTTTCTACTCATCAGCATTTCCTTCGTCGTCAAAGTCATGTTCTTGAATGACATGATCATTGTGTGAAGCTGGTCTTCCATTCGATCAGAAGTGGGCCACCAGTGGCGATTGACCGACAGGCAAGTCGGTCCCCCAGATTCTTGCGACAGGTCGCTAACTAAGGCCCGTTTTCTTCGGCAGTGTCCCGCGCAGCTTGCGTTGGTGTCTCTACCTCGTCCAGAAACCGGTTGAACGGCAGGCCTATGGTGCGTTCAAGCTCGGGTATCGTCGTGGCTGCAGACTGCGACGCCTCGACGTACCCACGACGGGCTTCGAGAAAGAAGCGTTGGGCTTCGAGCACGGACAGAAACGACGCCCGGCCGGCCCGATACGCCTCGCGAGACAAGTCGAGATTGCCTTGCGCGAGCGGAATCGATCGGTCGTGGTACATGTGCATCAGTTGCCATGCGGTTGCCGCGCGATCGACGGCGCTGCGGACTTCCTGCGTAACGGCGCGATCAATCGCATCGAGCGCCTTCAGGGCTTTCTGAAGCACATACTCCGCCTTGGCAATCTGTGCTTGATTCTGGTCGAAGATCGGCAGTTCAATACCGAGGCTCGGACCGACGATTAGATCCTGTCCACTCCCGGCACGCCGTTCGCCGCGTTCGAAAGCGACGCCGGTGTCGACCACCGGGAACACGCGAGCACGCTCAAGTGTCAACCGCGCCTCCGCAGCCGCTACGGCTTCTTCCGCCAATCGAATATCAAGGCGCCAAACCTTGGCAAGCTGAACAAGCGATTCGGCGTCCGGTGTGGCCAGCGATTCGGTCGGCAGCGCGTCAGAGAAGACCAGCAGGTCTGCGTCGCCGGTGAGGCCAAGTATGGCCGCCAGTGCGCGACGGGCGTTGGCGGCGAAGAGTCGGGCGCGTTCGACCTCAATCTCCGCATTCAGCGCAATACCGCGCGACAGGTTCACGTCCAGCTCGCTGGCAGCCCCGGCCTTTTGGCGTGCCAACGCAAGCTCCAGGAGGTTCTCCGCAATGTCGAAGTTCTCTTCCGCTATCCGTCTCCGTTCATCCGCGCCGACACCCACGTAGTATGCTGTTTTCGCGTCAGCTGCGATGCCGGCGGCCATTCGGGCGAGGTCGAGGATGATCACATCAAGTGACCGCTCGGCCGCACGCTTGCGAATCGGAATTTGCCACAACTCGGCGATGTTCTGGGCGATGCTCCCCTCGATATTGGCCAATCCGCCCCCATCGGGAAGTCTTGCCGAAATGCCAAGGAATGGGTTGGAAAACAATCCAGCCTGAACGACATCGGCGCGTGCGATACCGACGTCCATGAACGCGCCGTGAAGCGATGGATTGTTCAGCAACGAAATCTGAACCGCTTCGTCGGCGCTGATGCCATCTGCGACCAGCTTCACAACAAGCTCAGCGACAAGCTTGTCGTCCTCAGGCCGATAGACCTGCTCCTGCCCTGTGGCTTCGATCACCCGCCGGCCGACTCGCTCATAGTCGTGCTGCGGGTTGACAGTGGCGCAGCCGCCGATCATCGCCAGCGACGCGAACAACCACGTGGACTTATGCGATTGCACAATCATCAAGAAAGCTCCTCAATTTGTTGGACGGAGTACAAGGCGCCGCAACGCTCAGACATTTGCGCGAATGGCGCATACCGAGATTGTCGACCGGAGCGCGCAAACGCACCCCGAAGCAGTATACGGAGAATCTAAGAAGGGGGTCAGATCAGGAGGGGAAGGTCACTGGGCAGAAGCGGCAACATCGTACCGCCGGGCCACAGCTGCTCGCCAGTGCGGTCCGCCATTAGCGTCGGTGGGGTTGCAGCGGTGAAAATGATCGGCGTCGAGACCGCAGTATGGGCAACGCTGTCGATGTCGTCAGTTTGGCGATCCGGCCGGACGACGCGCACGCTGCATGGATCGTCGGGGCATTCGCCCTCGTGACCGCAACCGGCCTTATGGTCGCAGTCAGCATGGCATGAGGGGGTAGGTTCGGAAGTGCAGTCACAAGCGTGCGAAATCACGCCGCCCACGCACAAGCCCGGAACGACGAGAAATGACACCAATGCCGCAAAAGTTGTTAGTACTCTGGCCATCGTAGACGAGTCTAGTTGGGTCGCATGGACAGGTCAATCCATGCCAGTAACTGTAAAGTAACACCGGCCGTCGGTATGGCCGCGTTGCACTGGCCCTACCGGTTTTTCGGAGATCGACCAAAGCACCTTGAGGGTCTATTCCTATAGTAAGGGCGGTGTGGGTTTCGGACCGCAAGAACGTGGACATGGCGCCAGTACGATACCTAATTGTGACAGTCTTTACGGCTACGCAATGTCCACGGCACGGGCCGCGACTTGGATATGCGACGCGCGGCCCATGGCGTCGGCCGTACGGCAGAGTTTCTTTTCGAGGCGCGACCAATCGCGGCGCGCTTTCGCCTCACTCAGTAAATGGCGGTGCTTGCGCATCGGCAGCACCGTCTTACCGACGAGATCAATTACTTCGAACCCTGCTTGTTCGACAAGCTGACGAACGTTCTGTGGCGTGTGCGTTATCAGCGGAAACTGTTCCTCGGTGAGCTTGGTCAGCCAGTTTGTACGACCGTCGCGGAGGAAGCGGTCAAGTTGCGCCGCGTCACCTTGTTCCAGGAAATAGTCGATGGCGGCCAGGCGGTTGTCGAACGTGGCCACGAGCACGCTGTCGGTCTGCAGAATACGCCGGATTTCCTTCAGAGCACGTAGCGGTGATGTCGTACACGCGAGCGGATCGCCAAGCGCCGTAGCCAGTTCAAACGCCCCGTCGTCGATCATGGACATGTCCATCAAGTCAGCTTGAACGTAGTCCGCACGAACGTCGTCGCCCTGACGGTCGAGTTTGCTTCGAGCCTGGTCGAGCATGCGCTGCGATATGTCCATACAGGTTACGGCGTAGCCCGACTTGAGCATCTTGGCCGCCCACTTTCCGGTTCCACAGCCAAGGTCGACCACAGCCGCACCATGCTGAGCGGGCAGGTGCGGTTTGAGGTAGTCCCAGGTCAGTGCGTCGTGCCATTGCCAGAAGACGTCGTCGTAACTGTGGTCGTAGCGCGGGGCTACGCGGTCGTGGTATCGCTGCACAGCGGATCGTTTCGGTTTGCCCATGGCCACGATCGTACGAGCAGACGACACCGTCTGCAAAGCGTCGTCAGGGCGGCTTTTTCGTGGCGACGATGACAACCCTTGATTCCACCCGGTCACCCGATGTACGCTCTGGCAAGTATCGGACACCGCGAAGACCGACAAGGTGGTCGACCCGCCTTGCCGTTGGCTTGCGGCAAAGTATTCCAAGAGTCGACCGCGCGACCAGGGCGAGCACTCCGCCCTGCGCTCGCTTCGCGGTCAAGAACACATTGAGGCATTCGACGATGGTCACAATACAAGCAAAAGACGGCGGTGAGTTTCAAGCGTACCTTGCGCTTCCGGTGGGCGGTCGCGGACCCGGTATCGTGGTGATGCAAGAAATTTTCGGGGTCAACCGCGTCATGCGCGACATCGCCGACGAATTCGCCGCCAAGGGATTCGTCGCCATTGTTCCCGATCTGTTCTGGCGACAGGAGCCTGGCATCGAGCTGACCGACAAGAGCGAGGCTGAGTGGAACCGGGCCTTCGAACTCTACAACGGTCTCGACGAAGCCAAGGCGGCTGACGATTCCGCCGCAGCCATGGAGTTTTTACGCAAGCACGAAATGTGTACCGGCAAGGTCGGCGGCGTGGGGTTTTGCTTGGGGGGCAAGCTGGCGTACCTTTTGGCTGCCCGACACGATCCCGACTGCGCAGTCGGATACTACGGTGTCGGCATCGACAAAGCCCTCGACGAATCCGCCGATATCAAGTGTCCCGTAATGTTGCACATGGCCGGCAAGGATCAATTCTGCGATGCCGACGCACAGCGCGAGATTCACAAAGCCCTCGACGACAACCCGTTGCTCACGTTGCACGTGTATCCGGAGCAGGATCATGCGTTCGCGCGATTGGGGGGCGAGCATCACGACGCGACCATGGGGGAACTCGCCAATCTGCGCACGCTCGAATTCTTCCGCGAGCGCCTAGGTCACGGCGCCGGCGCCGAAGCCCACGCCTTCGCCGCACTATGGGACGAGCACATCAAGTATGAATTCGAGACGCGCGACTATCAAGATACGCTGGATACGATGGTCGAAGACGCCTACGTCAACCACATCCCCACAATGACCGGGGGCGTGGGCAAGAAAGAGCTCGCCAAGTTCTACGGCGATCAGTTCATTCCGCAAATGCCAGATGACACGGAGATGACACCCGTCTCGCGCACGATCGGTTACGACCGACTCGTCGATGAGATGATTTTCAAGTTCACCCACACGAAAGAAATGGACTGGATGCTTCCTGGCGTTCCGCCAACCGGTAAGCGCGTGGAAATCCCGCTCGTCGCCATCGTCCATTTCCGCCACAACAAGCTGGCCCACGAGCACATCTACTGGGACCAAGCCTCCGTGCTCGTTCAGCTTGGGTTGCTCGATGACGGTCAACTGCCCATCGCGGGTGTGGAGATCGCCCACAAGGTGCTCGACAACACCAACCCATCCAACACGCTTATCAAGCGCGCCGAAGATCGGAAGCGGAAAGGCAACGCTTGAGCGACGATCGACGGCAGGAAGGGGTCGGTCGATCGGCGATAGAGGACACGCGGTCGACGTTCAACTCCGCCGCCGGAACCGTGCTCGCCACCGCCGGAGTCGCGATCGGACTCGGCAACATCTGGCGCTTCCCGTACATGATGGGCAGGTACGGAGGCGCCGTTTTCCTACTCGTCTACCTCGTGATCATCGTGGCCTTCGGGCTCCCGGCGCTGATGGCGGAGTGGTCGTTGGGGCGACACACGCAGCGGGGCACGTGGGCGGCGTTTCAACGCGCGGGACTGCCCGGTGCGAAGTGGTGGAGTCGGTTGCTGTTGATCACGGTGACGATGGCTGCGTCATACTACGGCGTCGTGTTGGCGTACGTGCTGAACCTCGCGACGGTTTCGGCGGCCACCGGATGGCGCGCAAATCCTGCAGATGCATTACCCGCTCTTTCATCCGAGCTATCCGTTCGCTTCGTGTTCGTACTGATTACCGTTGCGCTGTCGGCGGCGGCGCTCGGTATGGGCGTCAAGCACGGGATCGAGAGGGTCAGCAAGGTGGCACTCCCGATATTCTTCGCGATCTTCATGATCCTGATCGTGCGCGTGCTAACGCTTAATGGCGCCATGGATGGCTTGGCGCGGTTTCTTGTTCCGAAATGGGAGTACTTCACGCCGGCCACGCCGCTAGCGGCCATGGGTCAGGCGTTCTTTTCGCTCGGTCTGGGCGGAACGTTTATGGTTGTGTATGGCAGTTACATGAGACCACAGGAGAACATTCCGCGCACGGCCATACTGACCGCCACCGCCGACGTGACCGCAGCGCTCATGGCCGGACTCATCGTCATGCCCGCGGCGTTCGCCTTCAATATCGAGCCCGATAGCGGTCCGGCGCTCATGTTCGAGGTCATGCCCCGCGTCTTCGCGCACATGCCGGGTGGTCATTGGTTCGGCGCGCTCTTCTTCGTTTCCGTCTACATTGTGGCCATGCTCTCGCTCATGGCGGCGTATGAAGTTGTCATAGCGGCTGCGTCGGATGGTTTTTCCTGGACGCGTCGCCGCACGATTTTCTGTCTCGTTATTGTGCAGTTACTGCTGGCCATCCCGGCGTTGCTGATCGGCGACTACATCGCATACAGCGACCTGTTCTGGGGCGCGACAATGCAGCCGTTGGGCGGCGCCATCGCGGTGATCGCCTTGACATGGTGCATCGGGCGAACGCGCGCGCTTGAAGAATTCCGCAGAAGTGCTAAGCTTCCCATTCCTACCTGGCTGTTCTACTGGCTAAAGTTCGGTGTACCTATCGGAATCATCGCCACGCTGGTATATGGCTGGGCGGATTCTAATATCGTCCGGGAACTGCTAGGTCGCTGACTTTGATCAGGCGGCAGGGATGCGTAACCCGATCCGTCAATCGACCGTTGACATAGCGCAGGGTCACGACGTGCTTCAAACGATGACCGGGACAAAGTGTCATGAATTTGTCAGACAACGACAGGCGCCGCGGCGAGTTTCCGACGCTCGACGGCGGCATTCACCTGCTAAGCCATAGCCTCGGACCCACGCCGCGCGCCGCGCGCGACGCCATGCGCGACTATCTGGATCGGTGGGAGCAGCACATCAGCGAAGACGCATGGTCCGCTTCGTGGTGGACGCTGTCGGCCGAGGTCGGCGACGGCATCGGGCGACTGATAGGCGCTCCATCAGGTTCCGTTCAACCGCTCCCCAACGCCACGTTGGCCATGTCGACGGTGGCGTCGTGTTTCGATTTTGCAACCGACGATCGGCGTAAGGTCGTCACGACCGCGATCGATTTTCCGTCCATGGGCTATCTGTGGCAGGCGCAACAGCGGGTCGGCGCCGACATACACGTTGTGCCGTCCGACGACGACATCGTCGTGCCCACAGACCGTATTCTTGAAGCCATTGATGAACAGACGGCGCTCGTCGCCCTGTCGCACGTGTCCTATCGAAGCTCGGCTCGTGTCGACGCGCCCGCAATTATCGAACGCGCCCATCAGGTAGGTGCCAACGTCGTCTTGGATGCGTACCAATCCGTCGGCGTGGTGCAAATCGATGTGACGGACTGGGGCGTTGATTTCTTGATCGGCGGGTCCATCAAATGGTTGTGCGGCGGGCCCGCTTGCGGTTACGTATACGTGCGACCGGATCTTATTGACCAACTCACGCCGCGCCTGACCGGGTGGATCGCCCACGCTCGACCGTTCGATTTTTCTCACAAGAACATGGAATACGACGCGGGGATTCGGCGTTTCTCTCAGGGTACGCCCAACATCCCCGGTCTGCACTCGTTTCTCCCCGGCCTGAAGATTATGGGGGAGGTGGGTGTTTCGGTGATCGAAGCCGAATCTCGAAGGCGTACGCAGCGATTGGTGGATTTTGCGTTGGAGCAAGGGTGGTCGCTACACAGTCCGGTCGACGTCGATCAACGCGGGGGCACGGTAATGATCGAGGTGGACGATCCGCAGACGATGGTGGCGCGTTTGGCGAAGCGGCGGGTTCATGTAGACTGTCGCCCCGGCGTCGGCTTGCGATTGTCTCCGCATTTCTTCAACACGGATGAAGAAATCGACGAAGCGATGCACCTGTTGGCCGAGGAGATGGATTGATCGAACGAAAGTATGGTCATCGTAATACACTCCTTCTTGGATCACTTGAATGAGACAACGCACACGACACTTACGCTCGCGTTCGACGGTCACATGGGCGTACCCAATCGCCGTAGCGCTGATTGGCATGAGCGCGCAGGCGGCCACACCGGACACGCAGCAGCGTCACTTTCAATTCCGATACGAGCTTACCGTTCGGGATGTACCGGCGGCGACAAAGCGTATCGCTGTATGGCTGCCGGTGCCCATAGATAACGCCGCACAGCGTGTTCTTGACGTCACGGTCAGTGCGCCTGTTGATGGGACGTATCTGACTGAATCGACATACGGCAATCGCGTTTGGTACGCTGACTTCGATCGCCCCGAGGGCACGGATTTCAGCATCACACAGTCCGTGGAAGTCGTGCGTCACGAGTTGGTTGCATCAAGATTGAGTGTTGGCGACAAGGAATCGTCTGCTACCCCCGCCCCCGCTCGCCGTTTCTTGAGTGCCAATCGGCTCGTTCCGCTCAGCAAGCGGTTTGCATCGATCGCCCGACGAGTGACCCGCGATCAAGTCGCGCCGCTGGACCGAAGTCGATCGCTCTACACACACGTTCTCGGTCACATGGCTTATGACAAGTCCGGAACAAAGTGGGGCCAAGGTGACGCCATCTACGCCTGCGACTTTGGTAAGGGCAACTGCACCGATTTCCACAGCTATTTCATCGCACTGAGTCGGTCGGCTGACATCCCGGCGCGGTTCCACATTGGGTTTTCGATTCCGCAAGGGCGCGGTACCGGGACCGTTGGCGGCTATCATTGCTGGGCCGAGTTTTGGACTGCGGGTGCCGGCTGGATTCCGGTCGACATTTCCGAAGCCGACAAACACCCGGAAAAGGCCGACTACTTCTTTGGTGCGATCGACGAGAATCGGATTGCCTATTCGCTTGGTCGCGATCTTGTCTTGCCGAAACGAACAAACGCACCGCCGCTGAACTATTTCGTTTATCCTTACGTCGAAGTCGACGGGAAGCCGTGGGACGACGTTGATCGACGATTCACCTATGAAGATATCTCTGATCACACCGGCACCGCGAGGAAGCCGTAACGGCAACCGCGTTACCGCTTTGCGCTGGGCGTGGCGATTGCGTCAGTTGGGTCATCGCGTTCGTATCGCTCAGTCGTACACGCGCGAACCCGCCGATCTACTTGTCGCCCTCCACGCCCGAAAGAGCTTCGAATCGATCCAGCGCTTCAGACGAAACCAACCCGGCGCGCCGATTGTTCTAGCGCTCACCGGAACGGACGTCTACGGCGACATTCAAACTGATTCCTCCGCGAACGAAGCCATCGAGATGGCCACCCGCCTGATCGCGCTGCAACCGATGGCGGCGAACGAATTGTCCGAAGCATTGCGTGCCAAGGTTCGCGTCATTCACCAATCCGTGACGCCCGTCGGCGAGCCGGCCGGGCGCGCGGTAGATTATCGTGACGACGTGTTTGAGGTGTGCGTCATTGGTCACCTGCGCGAAGTGAAGGATCCGTTTCGCGCTGCGGAAGCGGTTCGCACGCTACCGAGTACGTCGCGCATTATTATCACGCATATCGGGCGGGCCATGGATGACGTCATGCGGCAGCGTGCGCTCGAAGAAATGAACGTCAACCCGAGATACACGTGGCTTGGTGAATTGTCGCGGCGGGAGACCAGGAGGATTCTGGCTCGGAGTCGAGTGCTCGCGCTTACGTCTGTCATGGAGGGCGGCGCCAACGTGATTTCCGAAGCCGTCGTTGAAGGTGTACCGGTCATCTCATCGCGAATTCTCGGATCGATCGGCCTGCTCGGAGAAGACTACGCCGGTTACTTCGATGTTGGCGATACCGCTGCGCTAGCCGCCGCGCTCGGCCGCACCGAAACTGATCCGACGTTTCTTGCTTCACTCAAGCTCAGTCTGAAGAAGTTCGAGCCATTGTTCGACCCCGCAAGAGAACGACAATCCTGGGCTGATCTGCTGCGCGAACTTCATGCAGATGCGCGTCGCCTCTAAGAACGTGTTTCCGAGGTCTTTTTCAGATCTCTGTCCGTAGGGAAGCATTCCGGTTTCATTTGCGAAAACCGCTCCCTGACGGTCGCGGCTCGGTTCAAAGCACTCTATCTCGAACACAAACGAAGTGCCGTGCTTGAAGCGGCTGTTCATCTTGCTACCTGAGCGTCTTCTGGTACCTTCTAGCCGCCGGTCTCATGGTCGGCGTGGGCAGCGCGAAGACAACATAACCGGTAGAGCTTCGGCAGGCAGGGAGGCCAACCAATGCGCGGTCAGACTCGAAGGCGGTCGTCGTCACGTCGAGCGATCCGTCCCGGCGCGCCGCGGAGTCACCGTCGACAGCACCATCACCGTTCCTCGCACGCAGAGAATTGCTTGAACATTCGAGACGACGCGGTCGCGCATGCGATGTCTGACGCGCGATCCGTCCGACCATCATCCGAACGTTCGCTCGGACCGGTGGCGATCATCGCCGCGCTTCTTGGCGTAACCGTTGCACTCGGAATGACCGGTCTTGGCGACGCGTTCGAGTCGATGAACACGCTGCCGCACGCCGCGGGGCTATCGGTGTATGTCATGATTGCCGGCGTCGCGCTGCTGAGCCTGTCCGTGGGGATTCGGGCACCGCAACATTTCGCCCTGTTTGTTTGCCTGATGATCTGGCGACGGCTGAAACGCCAAGGTCGCGCCCTTGATGTGTCCAGTGTCATGGTGTTGTCACCGGTGTCCGATCGGCCGTTGCATTGGATGGTGTTGTCGGTGATCGCTCTGGCGAGCGGTGCAGCTGCTGGACTCCTACCCCTGACCGTTCGTTTTGGCGCGGCGTTTCACGTGTGGATGAGGCGACATTTCCTCTGGTCGCACGGCTCAGAAGCCGTGCTTCAGGCCGCGACGATCACGCTGGCGAGCGTGTGTTTTTGGATGTTGCTCGGGCTGGCGATTTCCTGTATCCACCGATTGAGTTGCGGCTTTGGTCGGTGGGAGACCAAGGCTACAGGCTGGTCGTTGATCGGCGCAGCGGTCGGACTTTCTCTGTCATCGATCGCAGCGACATTCGGCGTGCGACACGGCATGATCCTGATGGCTACCGCCTTGCCTGTTCTGATCGTGTCTATGATTGCTGCGCTGACCGGATCCGGTCATTCGGCAGAGGCACGTAGCGACGAAGAGACGACGGGACTGAGCGATGAAGAGTTCCCGCTGCGTCCGATTGCTAGTGACCGTTGGCCATTGCTTCTTCGCGGCAGCATTGTGGCCGTCAGTGCGGCGGGCGCCGGAGTGGTGGGTTGTTGGGAACAGGGCGCCGGGTTGCCCGCGACGCGCGCCGCCATGCCCATCATCCTACTCGCGATGGGCGTTGGTGTTCTGCTCGGGTGTTGGCCGAAGCGACGCGGCATCAAATCGATCGGCGGGTTCGGCGTCGCATGCGGTGTGGCCGGTATCGCCACGGCGCTCGCCGTGCTCTTGTGTGCGACGACACCGTCGCTGCCGTCCGCGGTGCGGCATGCAGTCGGCGCACTGGGCATCGCGACCATCGGGTTTGCCATGGCCTATGGGCGGCATGTGCTCTTGGGTCAAGTCGCGAACCGCTCGTTCGCCGGTGCCGGAATCATGGCACGCGCACTAGTGGCGTCGACGCTGATGGTGTGGGTGGCGGTTCCCGTGGCCGGTCGTACGATCGGATGGTCGGTGGCCATGCTCGCTATCGGCTTAGGACTGCTCGCCCTCGGCGGAACGCTCGTCATCTTCGAACCCACATATTCGCGACGAACGCGCCGACTTCGACTGACGTCGATGTTCATCGCGGTCGGCCTCCTCATCAGCTTGATCATCTGGCAACCGGACCTTCTCGCCACACACCTTCGCCACGTAGAAGAGCATCGAACGGCGTCAATAACTTGCCGAAGAAGTGTGGCACCGGCTTCCAGTCGGTGTTCCGTCAGCGCTGATCCACTTTCCTTGACTCGGGCGCAGCGGGTTGGTGCTCGCGGGCGAAGAGCGAACACCAAGCTATTGGCGTTGTTCGACAGAATGCTAGTGGTGCGTCACAGCTAAATCTACGGGTTTGCGACGGCATCAGAGCCGTGGGCGCCAGCCCGCGGACACCGGTCCCACCGCTAGCGCGGCGGGCTCTGACCGGCCTGCCTGGCTCCGCTGGTGCGGGAGACAACCCGAAGATTCAAAACTGGCCGTACACTAGGCTTTTTCGCGCCCCAAGCTTAGGGCTCGAGAAGCCCGCTCCCTCACGGTCGCGGCTCGGTAAACCAATCCTTCGATGTCAACGTAATTCGACAGGCGGCTACTCGTCATCGCCAACGTACCCGAGCGAGCGGAGTGCTTCGAGCGTCTCCTGCTGTTCGCGTTCCGCATCGGTGGGATCGACGATTTTCTTCACGGCCCCTCTCGTGTCGTAGTCGCTCTTGAATTGAGCGTGGAGTGAAGTAAGACGTTGCTTGAGATTGGTTCGTCGATCCGGATACTGCGTCGACACATCCGTAAGCTCATCCGGATCAGTCAACACTGCATACAAGGCATACCGATCGTCCTGTTGATCGTACATGAGTTTGAACCCGTCCTCGACAATAGCCCGCTCCGTGCTGCCATAAAGCATCGCCTCCATGTACACGGGGAAAGGGTCTTGCCGTTCGCGCATGATCGACCACAGACTCGTTCCCATCATGCCCGATGGCGTTGGCGACTCCGTGTCCGCCATCGCCAAGATGGTCGGCATGATGTCAATGGTGCGAACGTATCCGTCGATTGTCGAACCGGCTGAGAGCGAGTTCGACACCATCAACAGGGGGACGTGAACCACTTCGCGATGCAGCGTGTGGCCGTGCTCGGTCATGCCGTGTTCGCCGAAGGCTTCGCCGTGGTCCGAAGTAAGGATGATGAGCGATTCGTTCGCGCCGACGTGCTTGTTGATGGCATGGGTAATCGCACCGATCATGTCGTCCACCATGCGCACTTCGGCGTCGTAGCGGTCGGAGTAGGATAGCTTGTTCGTATCGCCCTCCGCACGCGGGGGCAGGTATTTTTCTGAAGGGAGATAGGGCCGGTGTGGGGTGAGCAGATGGATCCACGCGAAGATGGACCCTGTTTCGGTCGCCCCGGGTAGCCACTGCTCGAACGATTCAATCAACGCCCAATCGTTGCGGTCGGCGAAGGGGATGAAGTCCCATTTTTGCTTCATACCGTTCGATGCTCGATCGAGGTGACCGACGACGCCTTTGTCAACGGGGTAGTACCAATCGTCGAAACCGCGTACGAAACAGCCGCCCAGGTTCAACGCCGGTTGATCGACAAAAGCAGCCGTTTTGTATCCGATCGCCTGCATTCGCTCGGCAAGCGTTGTCGGTTCCGGACCCAATCGATAGTTCTGTTGCAACCGCTTCGCACGCCACGCGAGCGTATGTTCTTCCCCCGCAGGATGTTCAACAAGACCGAGTTGTGTCGGGTACCGCGAGGTCATCATCGACCCCATACTCGGCAAGGTCCAACTCGCCACCGATTGGGCGCGGGTGAAGCGCACACCGCGCGTAGCCAGTCGGTCGATGTTGGGTGTATTGTGCTGGTCGTAACCGTAGCACGAGAGTCGGTCGGGCCGCAGCGTATCAACCACGATGAGAAACACACCCTTGGGCGGTGGAGCTGTAAGTTGATTTGGTGGTTTCGATGCGTCGCCACCGACACCGATCATCGGCGCCGTCGCGCGCCAGACCAGAATGCCGACCATCGCCACCAAAGCGAAGAGCAAACCACCGTACCGGATTCGATTCGTCATGGCGTTATAAGAATCTCGATGAACAATGGATCACGCCCCACCCGCTCAACCGCCGTGGCAAAGGTTCCGATTCCGCGTTATCCGCAGAATCCGAACGGACGAAGCACAAGCATACCTGCTGCGCATAGGCTTTTCAACGAAAGCGCATTGTGCGACGGCGTCATCGGTGTGACCAGAAACTGTTGTACGCCGAGGGTAGGGCGGGTTGCAATCGCCTTTCTGCTGGCGTCGTTCGGGCCGTCACTACGAAGTCCGCCGCGCTCGAACGGATCACGAGGTCATCCGAATCGATGCCCAAAGGGAAGCACCCGAACAAGCAGAAACCCAGTCGTCAGCGCCAGCGACAGAATGGTCAAGATGTGAAACGCCGGCGCACGCAGACGCCGCCCGCACCAGAGCAGCACCAGCAGCAACAGCAGGTTGGCCGACATACCGTCCGAAACCCGTGCGAGCGAATGGTCCATCTCGCCAACGCTCGGCCAGCGCGGCCAAATCGCCATCGACAGCCCGACCAGCAGCGCGAGCGATCCGGTGAGAAACGCAAAACGCTGAGCGTGCGACGCCAGCTTCGCCGTGGTCGACCATATCGATCCGGTGGATCGCTTGAGCTGCCAGTCCGCGGCGCACCACGCCCAACCGGCTGTGCTCACCGCCAACCCGATCATCATCGCGTTGAATATCATGGGGTATCGATGGGCCAACCCGAACTGATCGAACGGAACCGCAATCGTTGGGATCGCACACAAGCATAGCGAACTCAAGCCCAGTCCTGCATCCGCCAAGTTCTTGTTCCATGACTTTCTCAATAGCACAAAACATGCAGCCGCTGACAAGCCCGTGGTCCCCGTGATCACGGCTGCGTTGAGCACAAAACCACGCGATCCGATTAGCGTCGGTACGGCGAGGTGATAGCCGGCGAGTAGCGTAACGGCGATGGCTACGATCATCGCGCTCAGCGACAGGCCAGGCCAGTAGGACGATACCGCCGCGACGTTGTGTGGGTTCGACAGAGGTCGCCACCACCTGTGTCGTCGTTCGACGCGGTTGGTGATCAACGCCATCAAGGGCAGCACCAGCGCCAAACCAATAAGCACCAGCAGCGTGCTCGGAGTGCGCGCCCATGCGCCGGTAGCGTTCAAGACGAAGACAGGAGGGAGCAACGTCGCCCAAAGCATGACGCCCACGACGCACCAGAGCTCGCACGTTCCCAATCGCCGATCACCGGATGCGCCGAAAGATACCGTACACGCAGCCAGCACGAACCCGAGACTCCAAAGACCATGCGGACCGAACCCGTAGGCGCCGAGACGATCAACCGGTGAGCCATTCGCAAGGTCGAACCCAACGTAGATCATGCGCATTGCGAGAACGACGGCTTGAATCACTACCGTCACTACGCACAAGAGCAGCGCGGCGGACGACGCGAGAGAAAACCAACCCGCACCCGCCTTGGTCGAGGAGCTGTCCTCCCGTCGACGCAGCAGATCAACAGCCGCCACAATGGCCCAGAACAACGCCAGCGCCCCGCACATCAACGCGACATCTTGAGCGAAGCCACGGGATGGTCCCCACCATCGTGCGATGGGTACGCCGCCGAATATGCTGACGGACATCATTGTGGCGACGCGCGAGACGGTTCGAGGCACGCCCCGCGAGCGCATCAAGCCCACCACCGTCATTGCGGCCACCGGACCCCACAACCACGCGGCGTTATCGGTCCAGTTGGCGAGCGTGTGTATGGTCATCATGTGTTGGACGATCAGAATCGAGGTTGTTCATGCCGCAAGGGCGGCCCTATGGACCATCGGCACGTTGGGGCGGGGGCAACAGATTCGGGCTGAACGTCGGATGTTTTCGGCGGAGACGCTGGTTTCCGGCCACCTCGTCCTTCATCACGACCCAAGTGAAGGATTCGTCCGATCCGAGCCGCGACCGTAGGGGAGTGGTCTTAAGCTGTCCCGTCCGGATTTCGAAGCGTCCGCTTTCTTACGGGCGCGGCTCAGTACGGGCACGGTTCGGTAGACCCGTCATTCGATGTGCGATAGACCACTAGCGTTTGCGTTCTGGGGGTGGGATCTGCCTTGTTCCAGTAGTTGAGATAGGTCGTCACGCGCGCCATTTGTGGGGTGACCGCGCTGATTAGCTATCGCGACGCCAGATTGGGCGCACGCTTATCGCCCTTGTATGCAGAAAGGACGGTCTGCTTCTCGTCGATGCACTCACGCAGGTACGCGATGGCGGCTGGTAACGCTCGTTCCGGAGCGGGTAGCGAATCGATCCAAAGCTTAGGCCACTCGAACACGACGTGCCCGTCATACGCCAGACCGCGAAGGATATCGATTTGCCTCGCGACTTCCGCACCCCCCTCTCCCAACGATCGGTAGCCAAGCAGCACACCCTGCTCGTCGTAGTCCGCGTCGCAAAGATGAATCAGTTCGATCCTTGCTCCTAAGCGCGGAAGGGAAAGCGTTGGCCGCTCACCGAGTGTCAGGGCGTTGCACTGGTTCCAACAGCAGCGAACAGCCGGGTGGTCGACGGCATCCACGAGGAACCAGAGGTCTACGCTACCGGCCAGGTCGCCGCAGTTTTCCACGACGAGGGATATGCCGTATCGCGAGGCCAGTGGCGCAAGCGACATCAACGCGTCGCTCACCCGCGATAGGGTAGCCCGATGGTTGTCGAATCGTTGCACGTCCCCCGAGTAGAGTCGAACCAGGGGGCACTTCAGACGAGACGCGAGCTCAATGAATTCGGTCAATATGCCCTTCTGCTTGGCGACCTCTTTTCGATTCTTGGAATCCAAAGTGACCGAAGTGCCCAGACAGAGAAGCTCGACCTCGTTGGAGCGGAAGAGTTCGGCAGCGCCGTCCGGGTCGGACGCCAGCTCTGGAACAAGTGGAAGGTGAAGGGCACCGCGAACGCCGCGCAGCTCCACGCCATCATACCCCAAGCTCGATGCCTGAGACACGATCGTCTCCAAATCCCAAGCCGGGCAAACCGCTGTACTAAAACCGGTCTTGATCATGGGTCGGCTTATGACTCCGCTGCACGCGACACGATCGTCCGCAGCCTCGCGGCGTTTCAGACCGCATCGTAGGTCGCGGCAACCTATCATAACGTGCCCTAGCGTCAACATTTCGACGGCAATTATGTATGCGGTAAGGAACCCGGAGCCTCAGTCCGACGTCTAATGGGTTAGAAGCATGTTGAAGAAGCGTGGCACCGGTTTCCAGCCGTTGTCCATTCGCGATTTCGTCCTCTTGATAGGAACGCAATACGTCATCACGTGCGGGTTCGCGGTGACGCGATTGAATACCTGCAGTGCTCAACAAACTGTTAGGACCAACATCCTGTCGTACGTGTTCAAGCAGCGAGCCCGTGTCGCGCGGGGTACCGCGACACACTGCGCCCTCTCTGCGCGCGAATCGCCGCCAGTCAAAGTGTCACAGTGCCCCAGGAGAACGAACCATGAACCAGTTCCTGCGATCCAAGAGCACATTGGCCGGGCTGTCGACCGCCGTCGTCGGCGTCACAATGTATTGGTATATCGGCGTGAGCGCCGGTGTCGCCCCCACGCCGCAAACGCCGATCGTCCGGCCGAGCAGGCCGGAAGCGCCCCAGGCGTCGCGCGGCAGAACGAATCGCTCCGTAAGACCGACACGGTCGGATTCGAGAATCAACCGCCCAGTCCACTATCCTAGAGACGTCAGATTGAACAAACGGAATCCCCGACACCCCGGTCGGACGCACCCAACGAAAACCAAGAAAATGGCTCCCGGCTCTTGATTGCTACAGACATAAAGCAATAACGGAATTTTCTGGTTCAAAAAAGTCCCTTCAGTCGAGAACCGGAGGGGCGGTTGGCGCGTCTATATGTATGTGCCGATCGGTTGTTATGGCCGTCGAAAGGTCAGGCGTTCGGCGTCGGTTGACTGTAGACCGCGTACAAGACATACTTCTGTGCTGAGATCACTGTCGGGCATCGCGTTTGGGACGCGGATGTCCGGGCTTCCAGGAGAGCGACAAGATGGACGACCAACAAAAAAAACTTGCACTCGCGATTGTGGCGGTTCTAGCTATTGGTGCGGGTGGGTACTTTGTTTTCGGTACAGGCTCGGGTGGCGAGGCCGTGAACGAGCGAACCGGTGGGCCAGTTGTCAGGAAGCAACGCGCCGCGCCGGCGGAAGCCACGTCCGGTCGCAAGACCCGCCGCAAAGCGGCCGTGTCCAAGGCGCCCAAGACGATAAAACGCAAGGAACGCGTTGTCGCCGAGCGTGGAGAAACCCGGCGCAAGAAACGCACGGGCGGCAGACGAATCAAGAAGAAAGCCAAAGTGATGGCGCCGGCTGGCTGATTCGTATTGAAGAGTCAGGTACCATCGCGCCGCGGTACGTCAACTCTATCATCGACATGAACGCCCGCGTCTATCGCGGGCGTTTTCTTACTTGGAGCCGACATCCTGCCGACGCCTTTGGCGCATCCGGGCATGCATGCACCGCTTGCCGGTGTGCTGTCGCGGTCCTCTCGCCTGCGGGTTTCGTAGGACGTGTGCGAGAATCCTCATGCCGAGCCGCGACGGTAAGGGAGCGTTCGTGAGCTGTCACGACAGGATTGCAAACGTCCGCTTCCTCACGGGCGCGGCTCGGTTCATCGAAGACCCTCTAATGCATCTTCTCAGGCACGTTCTTAGTGCGTTCGTTGTGAATCATTCGGGTTGAGTAAACGGGACCAGGTTGGGCGATCGTCGCGGAAGCCAAAAGTAGTTCACCGCAAGGAACGCCAAACCAAGAGCGAACATGGCTACGCTGACGGACTGCGACGCAGTTAGACCACCTACGTCGTGCGGATTATCGCTGCGAATCATCTCAAGCAATACCCGCGAGATCGGATAGAAAACCATGAGCGCACCGAGCACCACGCCGTGGCGTTTGCGGAGGTGGAAGAGATAGGCCAACACGCCGGAAAGGAGCAGGGCGTTGATCACGGCATACAGCTGCGCCGGGTGAACGGGTAGCGACCGGTTGGCGTCGGCAAGCTCCGCTAGTTCTGAAACCGACGTTCGCCGCGACGGCACCTTCCTCGACGGAAATCGCTGGGCTCGGTTCAGCGACCACAGCTTCCGCTCATGCAGTTCCCGGTTGGTTGCAGCAGCCTTCACCTGACGTTCAAGTTGTGTGAGGTCTGCGGTTGGGTCCGCAGCGCGGGCTTCCTCAAGGCGCTTCACCAGGGCTTCATGAATGCGAATCGGACGTTCACGCTGCTCCACGCTTGCGTTGAGCAGCGAACCGGGCAACAGCCGCGTTTCTACCGACGCATTCGACATCAAAACCAGTTCCGCCGGCACGGTGACTTCCCGATTTTCCCATTGGCGGATATGCGCCGGGCTGGAGAACGGGAACTGTACGCCCCACGCCACGTCCGGCAGTGCGGTCGGCGTAGCCACGCACAGGCCGCCAAAGCAACATCCGTTAAAGAAACATCCGAGTCGACCGAACGCGAGCCCCCAAATGCAACTGGGCGCGAGAATGTCCAGGTACAAACGCAGCGACACCGGATTCTTGCCACCGGGTCGGTTCTTCCAGAGCGCATACGCGATAATGGCGAGGAAGGCGCCGACGAACCCACCGAGAAACTCCATGCCCCCGGCGGTGATGTCGATGGCCGCTAGGAACTTGTTGGACTTCTGCGCGAATTCCGTCTGCCAGTAGTGGATGACATAAAAGACGCGTGCGCCAGCCACGCCGAACATGAGCGCTACGAACGACATGTCCAGGATGACATCGGGGTTGGCTTTGACGCGTTCGGCTCGGCGCATCGCCAGCCAAACGCCGCTCAAGAATCCGATCGTAAGGAGGAAACCGTACGTCTTGATCGTGTAGCCGAGGACTGGAATCGTAAAAAGTTCAGGATGCATTGTTAGATCGCCATGCTAACCGGCTTGGCCGGGATCGTCCACGGATACGTTGTCTATCAGCCGGCACGGGCCTATTCGCACGGCCACACATATTCGCGCCGCACGATCGATGGTGTCGATCGGGGCAAGAGACTCCGCGTCGACGATTTCCACATACTCGATCACCACGGAACCGGCTGCACTCAACTCCTCGCGGATCTGCGCGCTTATGGTCGACACGCTCGACTCGCCTTGTCGAATCCGCTCCGCAGCGGCACACAACGCCCGGTTGATTGAAGCAGCCCGATCCCGCTCAGCCGAGGAAAGGTACCGGTTTCGGCTCGACATCGCCAATCCGTTCGACTCGCGAACGATGGGACAACCCACAATGTCCACGGCGACGTTGAGGGCTTGGACCATTCGACGAACCACAACGAGCTGTTGATAGTCCTTCTCGCCAAAATACGCACGATCCGCCGGTATGATTTGAAACAGCTTCATTACGACCGTGGCCACACCGTCGAAGTGACCGGGACGCGCCGCGCCGCAAAGACCGGCGGTGACTCCGTCCACGCGTATGGTCGTCGCATCGTCATTGGGGAACATGGCCTCGGCGGTGGGGGTGAAGACCAGGTCGACGCCTTCATCGCGGCAGACCGTAAGGTCTTCATCCAACACCCGCGGATAGACGTCGAAGTCTTCGCCGGGTCCGAACTGACGCGGGTTGACGAAGATCGACACGGCCACAAACCCGCACTGATTCCGAGCGGAACGAATCAGCGAGCGGTGTGCGTCGTGGAGGGCGCCCATGGTCGGCACGAGGCCGACGGTTTGCCCTGTGGCTCGCGCCGCACACACGGCGTCGCGGCATATTCGAATATCTTCGATGACCTGCATAGTGCTCGCTGGATCCCCAACCGGCCCCGTCGCCGGCGGCCTGAATAGTGAGGGGCCGTACTCTACGTGCCGTCGATCGAACTGCAAGGTCGCATATCGCGGCGTGCCTCATTTGAAGTGTCGCGCCGAGCAGGGAAGGCACGACCGGAGCGAGGTTCGGACGTCCGGTTTCGGCTTGGTAGCGGCTCATAAGCCGAATTGTGGTGTTTTCGGCCACGTAATGCGGGTCGTGTCCGGGTTCATGTGCGGGTGGTCGCGATGCGGGTCGATGTATATGATCTGCAAGCGGTCGTGATGGGACGATTGGCGGTCGGTCGAACACATCCCGCGAACCGGGTCTCGGTCGGTTTGACGATCGTTTTCGCTGGTCGACGGCGGATGTGACGCTGCGGGTTTTAACATGCGGAGAAATCCGCTATGATCCGCCCCGCAGGGCGTCCGGCAATATTCGCCGGGAGTGACGCCCTGTCACTGTGAAATCCCTCCATGGGACCGGGTTCGCGCGTACCGGCGGGTGAACCCGGCCGAGCGGTTAACAGCCGCTCGACGCGGGTGCAGGTTGACCGGTGGAATTCCAGACAGTCGGACGGGTTCTATTCGCTCGTGCCGCAAAAAAACGGAACAGCGTTGTGAAAACTGAAAGACGACACGAACTCAAAGAAAACGATCTCATTCATGCTCTCGGGGCGGCGCGAGATTTTCTGGACCTTCACGGCAAGCAAATCGGTCTTGCGGTTCTGGTCGTCGGCGCGATCGTCGTGGGAACCGCGATGACCGTTCGGGCGCGGACGGCTGCGATCGAAACGAAGTGGCGGCAGAAATCGGAGCTTCGCTTCGACGACCCGGAGGTCGGGCGACAATCACTCGAAGCCCTGGCTGGTATGACCCGAGACGTCACCGACGACCGATTCCTCTTCGTCAGCATGCTCCATCAGGGACAGCAAGCACTTCGCTTGTCGGGCACCGTCGAGTTTCCTCCGGACGAAGACTTCAACAACAAGGCCAAGGCGGCGTTCGAGCAACTGCTCCAACGATTTCCCAAACGCGCGTTTGCCGTGGGCGTCGCCCACCTCGGGCTCGCGACGGTCGCTGAAAACGAGTACGCGCTCGATCACGACGCCTCACACAAAGAGGAGTCGCGCACGCACCTCGAATCCGTCAGCAAGGACACGCTCGTTTCGGGCATGCCTTTCCAGCGCATGGCTGTAGAACGTTTGGCCATCATCGATTCCGTTTTTTCTCCTATGACCTTCGCTCCGTCTGATCCGGAAGACGAGGCTGCCGATACCGCGAACGTCGTGACGCCGGTCGTGCCAGTTCCAACCGAAGCACCTACGGATCCCGCTGATGCGCCCACCGATGGGGGTGGCAACTAATCGAAGCCCGCCCGGCGGTTGCTCTCCGAGTTTCATGATTCCCAAACCGGCGCCTCGCCTCGGCGCGACGCCCCAAAGCATTTCTCGCCGGCGCCCCTTCCTGCTTGTGTGTGCGGCTGCGCTTGTATCGACGTGTGTTTCCGGATGTCGAAGCGGTGGGACCAGCGGTGTGATGTGGGTTGTCGGTGGACCGAGTCAAACTGAATCCATACGCCCACGGACATTCAGCGCGGAACAGCCGATGCACGACGATCGCCCGCGTACGGTGGATCTGTTCGGAGCCAACAACGAAACCGTCAGTTTCCGATTCGCGGTCCATGCCGATTGCGGTCCGATGGAACGGGCCACGTTGCGGATGACGCCGCTGATTTCCAGCGCCGGGAGTATCGACTCATCCGCCGTGCAAGTCTTTCGCATGCACCGAGTTGGCGCGGGTCGGTTACCGGGATGGCATATCCGCTACGTCGATCCGGCCGATCGCGACGCGGCGCCGTTCGACGTGCTCGTGCCGATCCGCGCTCCGCGCGGTGGACTCCCCGACGTCATAGACGCCGGCGAAACGCTCTACTTCTGGGCCGACGTGTCGATCCCCAAGGGCACAGCCGCCGGAACCTACTCGGGACGAATCGAACTCGTCCAAGACACCGCCACCACCGACGTTGTAGGTCTCGCCGTAGCGGTCTGGCCGTTTTCTCTGCCGGCTGCCGGTGATGTCGCCGCTATCGTCGAGTTGGACCATCGGGCGTTGTTCCGACACCACATTCGACGCGACGGGCGTCCCTTCGCGCCGGTTTCCGATGACTGGCGCGGTGTTGAGGAAGCCGCACAACTCGATTCGCTTCTCACGAGCACCATTCGGATGTTCGACGCCCACGGCGTGACGGCTGTGCTTCCTGACCTGGCGCCGCCCATGATGCTTGACACACGCGGAAGCGTCGTGATCGACTGGGCACCCTATGACAAAATCGTGACACCCCTGATGAGCGGCGGTGCGTTGTTCTCGCGACAGCCGTTGCGCCATTGGCCGTTGCCTTTGCGGGCCGTGTTGGATCCGACGACTCGTGTCGGCGATTCGCGATCCTCGGCCTACGAGGGATTGCTGAGTCAATATGCCGCGCAGTGTGTCGATCATTTCACGGAGCGCGGTTGGCTGGAGCGGGCGTACGGTCTGATCTCGATTTCCGAGACAACCCTCACAGCGTCTCGAAGCGCCGTGCGATCCGTGGCCGAAACGTTGCAGCGCGTCGCGTCGCGTTTACCGCTGGCCATTACTTCTTGGCCCCAAGACATGGCCCCTTATGGGTGGATTGATTACGTCAAGTCTGATCTTGAGTCGTTGACTGACATTTGGGTGACGCCGGCGCAATATTGTGACGGTCCGACCATCGCACGTGAGCAAGACTTGGGACGGCGAAGCTGGATGGTGGCAGACCGTCCGCCGTTTTCCGGGACGACGTCTATTCACGGCCGTCCGGAGGACCAGCGCGTGCTTTCGTGGCAGGCCCGCAGTCTGGGCGTGGAAGCGCTGTTCCTTGGTGCTGCCAACCACTGGCCATCGGCGGCGACGAGCCCGCGCGCGGAGGACTGCGTCCGATTCGATTCCTCTGTGCTGATCTACCCTGGTCGACGGTATGGCTTGGATACGCCGGTCGTTTCCGTTCGCCTCAAGCATCTGCGGCAAAGTCTTGTCGACAGTGCATACCGTGCGCTGCTCGACGAGTATGGTCTGGGTCGCGTAGTGGACATGCTGACGCGCACACTGGCCGGGCGCGCCGGGACCGGCGCCTATCGCACGCATTTTGCCGATGGACGCCCGATCGGATGGGAACGCGACGAACGCCGATTCGACTCAGCGAGGCGCATCATGGGTCTGACCCTGATGGACGCCCTCGGCGGAGCAGTCGACAGGACGCGGGCCGAAGCGTTGGTCCAAACGACGGCGTGGCGCCGCCTTACCGCCGGGACGAGCCACATTCGCGCACAACTGGATGGCGCGCGCATTCGGTTTCGCGGAACACACTCGGTCTGGGCGGCGGAGTTGGAATGCGCTGTGACCATTTCAAACGAAACGCCGCTTCCGATCACCGGAGAGATTCGGTTCGGCGATCTTCCCGAGGGTTGGGCGGCGGATGCCACGAGCATTCCGTTTCCGTCGATTCCGTTGCAGGGCACGCGCCGCGTGACGCTCACCGCACAGATTACCACGCTGCCAACGACGGCGAACGGCGCTTTGGAAATCCCGATCGACGTGCTGGTCTCCGGACACGACGACATCCGTGTGCCTGTCCGCGTGTCGTGCATCACCGCTGTTCAGCCGCCCAAGGCCATGGCGATCGATGGTCGTCTCGACGATTGGCCGCCAACGGCGACGAACACCGCCGGGCAATTCCGTCTTGCGGTATCAGCGCGTACCGGTGATCGAGCGACCGCGCCGTCCGATCCAAAACGTCGGACGTTCGCGTTCGCGATCAAGGATCGTCAGAATCTATACCTTGCCGTCAACAGCGAATTCGACGGCGGTCGCTCGACGAACATCTCGCGTAACAACATGGTGGCCTATGATGATTTGGTTCCCACGGGTGACGAGCTTGTGGAAATCTTGATCGATCCCACGAACAGTGGCACGCACTCGCCGTCCGATCTCTACCACATCGTCGTCAAACCGTCCGGAGCCTATGTGGTCGAAAAGGGCATTCGTACGAGTCCGCCGTGCGCCGACCGCCAACCCTGGCCTGCGGATATCCGAGTGGCGACGCATATCGAGCGCGATCGCTGGACGGTCGAGATGGCGCTGCCCCTGTCTGACTTCAACGTAAGCGCCGCGCGGAACGCCGTGTGGGGTTTGAACATCGTTCGGTACGACGTGGAACATCAAGAGCTGAGTTCGTGGTCCGGAGCGACGGGTAGCGTGTACGATCCGATGGCGTTGGGTAACATATACTTCCCATGACGCCGAGCTCGGTGTGTTTGATTCTCCATCCACGACCGCTACGATTCGGTGTGGGAAGCCGCATCGCGCCGGCTTGTGCGCGAGATAGGTTATCGGAGCCAGGAGTGTGACGATTGGGATCAAGGCGAATTCGCGAAGGCCCGGTGCGTTCACGCTGATCGAGCTATTGGTCGTCATTTCGATCATCTCACTACTCATATCCATCCTCATGCCCTCGCTGAGTCGGGCTCGCGCCCAAGCCAAGGGCGTGCATTGTCTGGCTCGGTTGAAGGACTTTGGTAACGCCCTGGCCTCATACGAAGTCGTCTCCCAAGGGATGCTGCCACCGGCTGAGTGGACACCGGCGGCGCCGTCGCTCGATTGGGATATGGACGGCGGAATCTATCGAAACACCGAAGGTGAGACCGAGAAGGCGGTTGTCTACGGATGGGCTGAAATCCTGTTCGCTTACGTCTACAACGAACGGGTTCGCGTTCCGGTCAGCTTCGCGGTACAGCGCAATGTGGCCGCCGAGCGATGGAACGACTACTTCGTCTGCAAAGCCGTTGGCCATACGGATGTTAATAGCGGTCACTACCGCGTCTACCTTCCCGCATGGAGCGGCGGAGCCCCGTCGTTGGGTTCCGACTATGCGTATGGTGACGACATCAGGGCCAATCCGAGACGCAGTGGTCGGCGCGAGCAGTTCAGCCCGAAACTTCCCCTGGTCGGTGACGCCAACGAGCAGTCGCAGCGCGGTGACGGTCGGGGGGACGACGAGTGCAGCTATATCGACGCGGGTGAAGCCAACATCTCCGGGTCCGATGGCCGATTCACGGGCAATCGCTTCTCCGATCGCCACTACGGCGGCACGAACTACCTTTTCGGCGACCTGCATGGGGAATGGAACACCGGACTTCGCAAACGCCTCGCCCGTGATTACGACCTCAACGGGATCGAAGATATCGAGGTTAGCCCGTAGTTTTCGGCGACGGTAGCGGCTGTGGACCGACAAGTGCAGGGTCACACGTCCATTTGTGGGTCTTGGGATTGGCTCGTCGGTTCGTGCGGCCTCAGAGCCACGGGCGCCAGCCCGCAGACTGGTTCCACCGCCAGCGCGGTGGGCTCTGACCCGCACGCCTGGTTCCGGTCGTGCGGGCTGCGACAACCCGAAGATTATCGTTTTGCCCTGCACTAGATGGTCGGCCAGGGTAACAATTCGCGCATGGGCTTGCGGTCTGGTGTAGCACGCTATAATGGCCCGGTTCCACGAATTGAGTTGGTAAGGCGATCGATGAAACTAACAGAGATTCTAGATAAGCAATGCGTTCAAGTCGGGACGCCCGCAACGGACAAGATCGGTTTGATCACCGAACTGGTGGACGCCCTGCACACCAGCGGTCAGCTTGTCGAGCGCGACGACGTGCTCGACGCTGTCCTCGCCCGCGAGCGGACGCGATCGACCGGTATCGGCCTTGGGTTGGCCGTCCCACACGGCAAGTCTCGCGGATCGCAACGCCTGACGATGGCTGTCGCCAAGCTTAACGAACCCATGGACTTCGACGCCATCGACGGTCGGCTTTGCGGACTTGTGGTGCTGCTCGCCAGCCCGAACGACAAGACCGGTCCGCATATCCAAGCGTTGGCTCAGGTGAGCCGCCTTTGGCAACGAGACGGATTTCGAGAGGCCGTCGAACAAGCGGAGACGGCTGACGCGCTGCACGCCGCATTCGAGCACTTCTCGGATTAGTGGCCGACCCTCCATCACACTGCGTGCATCGCCGCATTTGCCGTCAATGGTCGGACACTCCGCATCAACGACAAGAGCGGCTGGTGCGTGAATCCACGGCTGGTGCGTGAATCCTTTCTCGCACCCGCTTCTTCGGCCATCTCTTCCCGTAGACTCCAGGCGTTATCAAATGCAGAGTAGCACTCCTGATTGGGCGGCCCATGGATTTAGCCGTGAGGGACACGAATCGACTACGGCTTGCTTTCGCCACGATTAATGCCTTGTTACGATTCAAGTGGCGGGTTCGTCCGATCCGAGCCGCGACCGTGAGGAAGCGATCCGGGCTCGCGGATAAAAACCGCTTTCTTACGGTTGCGGCTCGGTTCATCGAATACCTCTGATACATCTTCTCGCACACGTTCTGAGGAAGCGGGCATCTGAGACCGACGAAGAGACCGTCAGCTTCGATTCGTCAAAGTATCGTTGGTGCAACGCTCTTGCCTGAATGCGCTGTGCCCTTGTGTCGCCGGTGTTTGCGTGTGAAGATCACCTTCGGCGGTACGGAAGTTGTACCGCGTGACATGAACGATCGGGGAATTCCGCGACCATCTGCGCGGGAAGCGAAACAAGGGACACGCTGATGCGATCCGACGAAGTCTTGAAACGGGCCGCCGACAACATTGGCGTCAAGGCGCTTGCGTCACAACTGCGGCTTTCACCTGCCTTGGTATACAAGTGGTGTCAGGAGTGGGACGCCGCAGACCCCGACGCCAGCGGTGCGCGGAACCCACTCGACCGTGTGGCGGACATCGCGCGAATCACCGGCGACCTCAGCGTGCTGAGTTGGCTCTGCCACGAAGGCGGTGGTTTCTTCGTGCGCAACCCCTCGCCCGCGCCCATGGACATCAGCGCGGAGCTGCTCGCGAATACACAACGACTCGTCAAGGAATTCAGCCAGCTTCTTTTAACCGTCACGCGCTCGATCGAAGACGACGGCGAAATCGAACCGGTGGAAGCCGACCGAATCCGCGATTCTTGGGAAGTGTTCAAGAGCACGGTCGAAGCCTTCACCATCGCCTGCGAACGCGGCGTTTTCCACTCCGGCGGACGTTGATCGTCCATGACAAGAACGTGACACGGACAGTAATCGCCCGCACACACGCCAGCCTCGGCTTGCCACACGGGTTGAGTGTCTACGGACAGACAACCGACGTGGTCGGCACAAACGGATATCCGCCGCCACCGAAGGCGCCTACGATGGCCGTGACTTCGCCCACCGAAACCACACCGTCCAGAACGGGTGACGGGCCGGTGAACACGCCCAGCATGTCGGTTCGCGCTTTGATCGGTAGACCGCCCGAGCCGGCGGGTCCGCCCTTTCCGGAGAACTTGTCTACGATGAAGGAAAATTCCTCAACGCCCACCGAGTCATTGACGGCGCGGGCTTCACCTTGACTGAGTTCTGCGATGTCACCCCACGCTGCGGTGACGATGTCCATCGGTGGTCCGAAACTGGCCTCCACGTCCACAGCGCATCCCGTAACGACAAACTGCAAAGAATATGCAGACGGTTCGGACAATGGACCAGCTGGCGACGCCATACTGCTTGGTGCGATCAACTCGCCGCGGATCCAAACCGTTGCGTCGCCCAGTGATGTCCAGTCCATAAAGAACGGGGAACACTGAAGTGGCGCCGACAGGAACGTGTCTTCAACGTTCAACGGACCGGGCGTCGAAAATCCGCGACCGGGCAGTTCGCTGTATTCGACCGGTGGACCGACCCACATCGACTGACCGTTCCACACGTCGAACGGTGATGCGAGGCTCGTGGCTGTTACGCGAAGGGCCTGACTTTGTCCGGGGTTGGCGCTCAGGGTGCGCACGCCGATCATGCGCATCGTGCGCATGGGCACGAGTAGGCCGGATGGGGTAAGGACTTCGGCTGATTGCGGTTGACCGGACGGCGGGCAGCCCTCGCAGTCGTCCGCGGTTCCGTTGCCGTCTGCGTCCGTGCAGTCTGTGAGTGTTCCCGCCCAGGACGTATCGGGGATGACTGCGCAGTCGGTCAGGCTTAATTCTAGACAGCCGCCATTGCTCAAGCAGCACGCGCCGGCAGGTTGCGGGCACGTTACGCCGCTACAGACGGCGCCGTCACCTTGAAACACGCCGCCTGCGCCGATGCAATCGCTATCGAGCACGCCGTCGCTGCACGTGCCATCGGGATTGCAACACGCGCCCACTGGAAAGCAGGTTGTCGTGGCACATGCCGTCCCAGGCCCCTGAGCCAAGCCCGACGCCACCACGCAGTCAGCCACAGCTAGGTCCAGGCAGCCTGTCGGTTGAAAACAGCAGGCTTCCGAGCATGTCACGCTGGCGCAGTTCGTACCTTCGCCTTGGAACGCGCCGCCCGCAGCCGTGCATGCGGTGTCGGTCGTATCGGAACAACCGCCACCGACTTCGCAGCAAGCGCCGTTCAACGATCCGCAGTCGACCACCGCGCGGATGAAGAAATCGCCAGTGACACCGAGAAGGCACGAATCGAACCAGCCGCCGGGGACGGCGAAGAGGGCGTTGCTGCCCGATTGGCACCCGTCGAAATCCGTAACCACACTGGGCCCGACCAGGGCGTTGGGCGTGTTGGCAAACTTGAAGGACACGACGAACCGCTGCCCGTTGGTGACCGGCACGATCAACGGTATGGTCTGGGTATCATCCAGAAAACGAAATTCGTTCACCACACTATCCGTCATCACCGGCGCGATGATGGCCTCCAACACGGCTCCCGGAGTCGGGAACGTTCCGCCCGCGAAAACCGTGATCGAGTCCTCAAGGCTGATTGGTGCGGTGCCGTCAACGGATCGCCAGAAGACTTGTACACCGATCACGCTGCCATCGCAGGGCGAAGTGAACCACGACGCGGCGCTTTCCCCCGCCACGAATCCCGCCTGGATGTTTCCCGTTTGTCCGGCCGCCAGCGAATCGTTTTGAACGGTAACCTCCACGGCACGCGCGGAGGCCGTGACGACAAGCACTACAATTGCCGCCGCGAAGACACGACAGACCCGGCCACATAGTTTCTGAATCATGACTGCATTCCTTCCCCGAACACTTCCAGCTAGAGACGCTCAACCCACGATCGTATCTGAACGCGCTGCCGGATTCAACAAAAATCGAAACGCCCTAGTCGATCCTACGCGAGGTTGGGCTCCACAATCGATGGTCATTGTCTGTGTACGAGAACAACCATGCCCGCGCTTTCAGACTGGGCACGCCACACGTCCTAGCAAAGCTTTTTTCAGAGCCGCACCGGTGAGGAAGCGGTCCGAGTTCGCGGACGAAAACCGCTCCCTTACGGTCGCGGCTCGGCTCGAACCCACCTTCTTGAACACGCTCTTGTCTGTGCAGGTTGGCGCATCGATTCTGATGGCCAGACTCTTTGCAAACCGCACGGATCAACTTCCGGCGCACGGTCGTTACTTTGCTTGCATTCGATCAACGATGATTCGTAGGTGACGATTGAACTCGAGTGGTTTTTCTAGCATCACGAAGTGTCCCACATCGTGTACGAGAACGGCATCGAAGTCTCCGTACTTACGATTGATCTTGACGGCGGTTGGATAGGGAGCGGCGGCGTTGATCGCACGAACTGGAACGCCCGCCTCCGCGAGGGCTGATTTCCAGTCAAATCGGTTGTACGAGGCCAACAGTTGTGTGGCCGCCGTTCGATCGGCCCTCACAGGTTCTTCCAGAATCGACTTCAGAATTTCACTGTTACGATCTGCGAAGAATCCGGTCATAAATCGCGTCCGCGCCACGTCGAAATCGTCTTCGAATATCTTGACCATTCGGTCGCCTACACTGGGGGGATAGCTGAACTCCACATTGTGTAGAGAATCCACCGCCACGATACCCCGGACGGTGCCGCGCAGTTTGGGTGCGGCCGCAAGTGCGACAGGACCGCCCATGGAGTGGCCTACGAGTATGACTTGTTTTAACTTCAAGCCGCGAACAAGAGTCGCAACGTCGGCGCCCAGCCCGTCGATCGACCAGGATTTGCGGTTCGCCCCCGAAGCTCCGTGTCCGGGAAGGTCCAAAGTGACAACGCGAAACGACTTGCGAAACTCAGGGACTTGGAATCGCCAGTGCGTCTGATCACACGTCCATCCGTGGATGAATACGATGCCCGGTTCGCCGTGGCCTACAGATGTGTACGAAATGCGCACGCCATCGTCAGCACGAATCGTTCCGGCTTCCATGGCCCATACCGGGGTTCCCAGAGACGCGATACACAACATGGCCAGTCGAATGATCATGCGAAGTCTCCTAATGACTCATATGTAGTTCGAGTGATTACTATCAGTCCATCATTTGCTCGGGGATGGGTCTTGTCTTGATCGCGTCATTGGTGTCTTGTCACGACTCATGTGGCGGGTTCGTCCGATCCGAGCCGCGACCGTGCGGGAGCGTTTTCAAGCTCTCACGACCGGCTCCCGCAAGTCCGCTTCCTTACGGGCGCGGCTCGGTAAACCTGTCATTCGATGTGCGATAGAGCACTCGATGCCGATCGAATGTCATCAACCGTCCTTCGTCCGAGCTTACCGCTCGTGAACGCGAAGAGCAAGAAGAATGGCCCGAACGCTTCGGACGGGCGCAAGACAGATTCGGAGGGGCCAAAACCGATATGGGTGCCCCATTCTTCGCGTCACCGTGTAACGCACCACATGGCAGCACAAGTGTCTGGTGACGCGAAGGGTGGGGAACTGCTGCTCTTCGCGTGGACTATCCGTTCCCCACCCTTCGCCTACGGCGAAGAATGGGGCACCCGCCGAAGTGTCACGCACCCACTTCGGAAGGCGTACTCGGTACACGGATGCGGTCAGGCATTCGCCAGCCCGTTCCCGACGCGAAGCACCTCGTTGACCAAGAAGTCGATGTCACTTTCCTGTGTTCGAAAATTGACAATGCATACGCGCAGCGAAAATCGTCCGTCGAGCGTTGTGGGCGACATGAAGATGTGGCCTTCGGTCACGATCTGATCAATTAGTTGTTCATTGATCCGATTGATTCGATCGGCGTCCGTCCAGCCCGTTGGCACAAAGCGGAAGCAGCAGATGCTCAGCTGCGAGCCTAGCGATTCGAGTCGTGGTTCACCTTCGATGCGCTTGTCGAGTGACTTGCGCAGGCCGATGTTGCGTTGAATGATGTCGGCTATGGCGCGCGTGCCGCGCGTCGTGAGAATCATCCACACCTTCAACGCGCGGAACCGGCGTGACAAATCCACGCCGTGATCGAAAAATGCGAAGCTTTCGATTTCGTCCGTTTGGCGCACGGTCACATACGACGCGGACAGGGCGAACGCGCGGCGGGTGATCTCGGCGTCGCGAAAAATTATGCAGCCCACATCGAGCGGTGCGAAAAGCCACTTGTGCGGGTCGAGTGAAAGTGAGTTGGCGCTGGCGAAGCCGCGCGACATCCAAGCGAACTCTTCGGTCATAGCCGCCGGCGCGCCATACGCGCCGTCGATATGAAGCCACACGTTGAATCGCTTACAGACCGAGGCGATGTCGTTGAGGGGGTCAATCGCGCCGGTGTTGGCTGTACCTGCTGAGGCGCAGACGCATGCGGGGTGCAGTCCTGCGTCTACGTCATGCCGCAACGTAGCCGTCAACTCATCAACGTTCATTCGCCGCACGTCGTCGACCCCGATGGATCGAACATGGTCGTCGCGCAGCCCGGCACAACGCGCGGCTTTGGCCAGTGAAAGGTGCCCTTCGCGAGATGTGTACAGCGTCATCCGATCGCGCGAAATGGAAGTTGCTCCACCGTTCCGTTGTGCTGCTGACGCAAGGGCTGCACTTACTCCCGCCGCGTTGGCTGCCGATCCCCCGCTGGTGAGCAGCCCGTGGCCGTCCCCGCCGAATCCCACGATCTCGTCGAGCCAGCGCAGCACGAGACGTTCCATCTCGGTTGCGGCCGGCGCCGACCGCCAAGCGGTAACGTTTTGGTTCAGCGCGGAACACATGGCGTCCGCGAACATTCCGATGGGGTCGGCGGAGGCTCCGACGTATGCGAAGAAACGCGGATGTCCGTTGCGCCGCAGACCGCCGGACAGCAGTTCGTTGCATTGGTGAAGCGATTCGTCGAAGGTCCGGCCATGCGTGGGAAGAGGTAGGTCGAATCGGGCGCGTGTGGCTGAACCGCTGTTCTCGGGAAAAACCGGGTCGTTGCGTTCAGCGTCCATGATGTCAGCCATGATGTCGATGACGCCGTGGCCAAGTCGTCGAAACTCTTCCGAGGAAAGATCGAAGGATGCGCCCGGCTTGGATGGTTCCTTGGCCGATTCGTTACCGTGGGTGTCCGCCATGTTCGATTCTCTAGCTGAATGGTCGCGCGTATGTTACGGATTCGCGGTGGTTCGGGCTACTTTGACTGAGGGAAGGAGCGTCCCGCATAGGGCGAGAAAGACATCTCGTCCCACAGGGACGTTTGCACTTTCGAGAATTTTCGCACCGTCAGCACGTACCAGTCTGTTGAACAAGTGTGGCGCCGGCTTCCAGCCGGTGATCCATTAGCGATTTCCGCCTCTTGACGGGGCCAAATCCCGTTTTCACGTGCGGGTTCGCGGTGACGCGCTTGAGTACCTGCATAGTTCAACAGGCCGGTAATCGTACGCCAGTGTCGCGATCATCGCATTCCGAGGTACATGCAGTTCGTTGCATGGAATGTGCTGATTGGCACAGTCACTAGCCAACTATGCGGAATCGGCTTATCCTGCCGGCGGAAGGGTGAATTCCCCTTCCAAGCTGACGATGATGGTGACCTCGTCAGCCACTTCGGGCACCATCTTCCCCATACCGAAATCGCTGCGCTTGATGGTGAATGTAGTTTGACCGCCAAGTCGAGACTTCTGACCTGCAATCCTCTTGAACCCGGTCACCTGAAACTCAACCGCGATTTCTTTTTTGATTCCCATGAACTCCATTTCACCTTTGACCTTGAACTTGTTGTCTTCCAGCTTGGTGGCCTCTGTGCTCTTGAACTTGATCTTCGGATTGCTTCGCGTGTTGAAGAAGTCTTTGCCCTTCAGGTGCTTGTCGCGTTTCTTGCTGTTGGTGTCGAGGGACTTGGCAGACACTTGTACTTCCAGCGCGAGCTCGGTGGGTTTCACGCGGCGGTTGACCGTGATGACGCCGGAGACTTTTCTGAATCGTCCGTAGACGAAAGAGACGTCGCGGTTCTTGATCTTGAACAGTACGGCGGAGCTTTCCGAATCGATAATGAAGTCAAGACCAGCGCGAACCGCGTTGGGCGCAACCCCCATGAGCAAACCAACCAGAACGATTGTTTTTCTGTAGTTCATGGTAATGCTTCCTTTCGTTGATTCATTCGACTTGCGCGCCGGCGAGCGGATCCCCCAGCGGTTCGCCGTACCGAACGGCAGTCGTTGGATCGATTGTACGCCCACGGGCCGAAAGCTCCAACCGAGGCGACCACGATGACCATGCGCCACGGGTTCTTGGTGGCGCGTCTGCCGACGATCGTGCGCCCCCGCCGTTTTGTCCGTCATTTCGTGGGCTGGAGGACTGTTCTACGCATAGTTTCAACGTGGAACCGCGCGTCAGCTGTCCCCGTGGTGGGCGTTCGTCGGGAGTGCTTGCGGCGGAGGTGCGTCTTGATCAGCCCGAAGATCGTCGATCTTGTCGATTTGTTTTTCGAGTTGACGCGTACGCACGCCGACCAAGTCGCGATATTCCTTCGTTGCAGATTCCAGCCGATCGCCCATTTTGTCCATGCTTTCGACGTACTTGCTCCACTGCTTCTTGAACCCGGCCAACAGTTGCAAGATTTGCTTAGCGTTTTCCTCAAGGTGAAAGCTGTCTACGGACTGACGGATGACCGCGAGGATGGCGTAGAGCGTAAGTGGAGAACAAAGCACGACCTTGGCACGCATGGCGTCGTCGAGCAGGCGGTGGTCGCGTTCGTGAATGAAGCCGTACACCTTTTCGTTGGGAATGAACACGAGCACGTAGTCGACGGTACCGGCGGACGGGTCGATGTACGTCCGCGTCGTGACCTCTTTGATGCGAGCCCGCACGTCCCGAATGAACTGTGTGGCGCTGGCATCGCGCAGATCGTCGTCGTCCGTGTCGAGCATCTTCATGTAGTTCGCCAGTGGGAATTTGACGTCCATGTGTACGCGCCGGTTTCCCGGAAGTGAAAACGTGAAGTCGGGACGCTTCCTTTCGTCGGTCAGTTGCTGCTTGGTGTAGTTGACGCCTTCGATAAACCCGGCGAGCCGCAAGACATCCTCCGCCATCCGCTCGCCCCATTGCCCGCGCGCCTGCGGGTTCGCGAGTGCGATGTGCAGATCGCTCGTTGTGGCTTGAAGGCGACCAGTGGCTTGCGCGACCTTCTCGACCTGTCCGCGTAGCGCGCCGTGCGATTCGGAACGCTGTTTTTCAACGGTTTGGATTAGCAGGTTGAGGTCGGCCAGTTTCGAACCCAATTCGTTCAGCCGGGCGTCGATGAGCTTCTTCTTTTCGTCAAGTTGCTGCTCACCCGTCGCCGTTTGCTTGTCCAGCCTCGTCACCGCGAGCTTGAGAAAATCATCGGTGTTCGTGGACAGTGCGTCGCGCGACAGCGCTGAGAAGTTCAGTTTCAGTTGTTCAATGACGGCTGCGAGCTCCTCGGACTTGTCCTGTTGAACTCGCGCGAGCAGGTGCTCGGCTACGACGTCTTCGTGGCGACGGCGCAGCGTGAGCACCACGATGACGATGGCGGCGCCGACGACCGACCCGACGAGTGTAAGGACGACTTCGTTCATAGCATGTGGCCTACAGGCGTCTTGATCGATCAAACAACCGTTTGCCTGCCGCGGTGAAACGCGACTATGAGTGGACGGTACCTGGCGCTCTGTCGCGTCTCAAGTGGCGGGTTCGTCCCATCCGAGCCGCGACCGTGAGGGAGTGCTTTCGAGTTGTCACGACCGGAATTCAGATGTCCGCTTCCTTACGGTCGCGGTTCGGTCAACCCCTCACGCGACGCGCGACAAAGTACTGGTAGCTCGTTGAACAATGCTGATATTCAATCGAGCCGTCGTGAACCCGCGCGTAACAACGGGCCACATCTCCGTCAAGACGCGGAAACCGCCAATGGATCAGCGGCTGGAGCCCGGAGCCACACTTCTTCAACACGCGGCCGAGTCTATGGTAGGTGCGCGGGCCAGGGTGAGCAATCCACGACGATCGGTTACCGGATAAGTTTGGTAACAGGCGTCCGGGGTCGGTTGTGCTTATGCGTTAACTCCCCGGTTGCGGGCGGCAGCCAAGCTACGCGGAAGAGACGTTGAATCACAGCGTGATGCGTTCACGCCACATCCCGACGCGGGATGTGCAGGCTGCACAATCCGTATCGTCGCCGCAGGTTCAGCGCCCAGCATCGATCAAGGACAGAAGAGACAGGGATTATCGGCAGTCACAATCGGGCGCGTACTGCGGCATGCAGGGTGGAGTCTCGTGTCGAGTGAAGACAGTTGGGGATAAGCGCGCGGCCTCGGGTCTTGACCGGTGAGCGTACGAGGTAGAGGCCGTATCACGCGTTTCGGACGGATAGCTAGATGTGGTAAGCTAGCTATTCAGCCAGGATAACGGGGGACTGAGGAACGATGAAGCGACTAGCGATGGAGATTTGCGTTGGCGTAGCGGTGTCCGTACTGCTTGGCGGTTGCAGAAGCGGTGTGTCTGACTCGCAACGCCGGCGCGTGAAGCCTGCAGGCCCGATCATCTTCGCCCCGCATCGTGGTCCGACGCTCGCGGACAATCGGCGTACCGATTGGCCGGCAACCGACGTTTCAAGCAATCCGAACGAGTTCGTGGTTTACACCACGAGTGTGTACGACCGACAGGGCAATTTCGGATCCGGCGAAGATAGCTTCTACCGACGATTCCAGTCGACTCGTAAGGGGCGCGCACATCGGTAGGCGTCTTACTTCGCCGCCATCGTGGGCAACGTTGGAACCTACCTCTTCCGCATTGAAGCGGGCCTCATTTCTTTCTTGATCATCGCAAAGCCTTTGTTTATTATGGTTTGCGCGCACGTTCCGTGGCGTGGCGTGCCGCCGCGCATGCGGGTCGTGCGGTGCATGTTGTGGGTTTTGTGCTCGGGATGCCGGTTTGGTGTTGCGGGGCACGAGCCGTTGGCGTCCGGATCAACGTGGCAGCGAAGGCTCGCCGGTGGGGGCAGTGTATGGCGACTGTAACAAAGAAAGAGCTTATCGATCGGATCGCGGATCAGGAGGATTGCAGCCGGGTGCTGGTCAAACGCGTGCTTCAATCCTTTCTCGACAACATTATCGAGGAGCTTTCAAACGGGAACCGCCTTGAGTTTCGCGACTTCGGTGTTTTTGAGAGCCGCGCGCGCGCGCCGCGGCGAGCTCAAAACCCCAAGACGCTGGACAAGGTGTCGGTTCCGGCGAAGCGTGCGGTGCGATTCAAAGTCGGTCGCGTGATGCGTGAGCGTGTTGCGGCCATTCCCCTTGTCGTTGACGAAGCTACCGGGCTCGTAGTCGCGTCCGTTGTACCGCGCGGTGGCGGGCGTCGTGGGTCGGACGGTAAGGCCGATTCGTCTACCTGATCGCGCAGAGGGCGGTGCGGTTGACACGTCGGTGAGGGCGGGTGCGTGGTCGAAGTGTTTCGCCCGGCGCAAGAAGATGGCGAGCGCTTGGCACGCTTGCCAAGGATCGGTTTCGCTTTCTTGACCCTGCCGCTGCCACTTATTGCTAGCCAGCCTGTTGAGCAAGGCTGGTATTCAATCACGTCGCCGCGAACCCGCCCGTGACAACGGGATTTGTCCCCATCAAGCGGCAGCAATCGCTAATGGATCACCGGCTGGAAGCCGGTGCCACACTTCTTCAGAAGGCTGCTAGCCAGCTGCTGCCGCGATCTTGGACATGGTCTGCGTAATCTTTTCGCCGAGCGACTCGACGGTGAACGGTTTGACGATGTAGTTGTTCACGCCCGCCTTGATGGCCTCGAGCACACGCGATTTTTCCGCTTCGGTCGTGCACATGATCATGGGCACTTCCTTGTCGATCTCTCGGATCTTTCGGATCAGCGTGATGCCGTCCATGTTGGGCATGTTCCAGTCGATCAGGAGCAGATCCGGATTTTCTTCCTGGAACTTGGCCAACGCCACGACGCCGTCCTCTGCTTCCACGAGGTCGGTGTGGCCTAGCTTTTTCAGTACGTTCTTTTGTATATTTCGAATCGTTCGGGAGTCATCGACCAATAGGATTTTCACGCTGTTGCTCCTGCCGTCGAGACCGCTTGCGTTGCGACGGATTCGGTTTTTCGGATTTCCATAGCCACCTCGACATTGAACGACCCCACTTCGGTGTCGCACGGTATGACTAAGCGAGGCGCGGTTTTCGACGCCGAAACATTGTGGCTTTGACCGACGACGACGTTGGGGAGAGATATGCTGATGTTCAGTCCGTCGAATTTCGCTTTCGCTCCACCGGCCACCATGTTGGCCAGTTCGCCGACGGCATCAGCAAAGTCTTCGTGATCAGGTGTGATTTCAATTCCTGCGAAGCGCGATGCCAGTTTCGACGCCGCGTCGAAGCTGAATTGAAGCACAACCGACCCTGCTGCATCACCTGAGAACCCGATCACACTGGAAACATCGCACGGTTGACTGTCACCCGGCCTCAACGCCGGTTTGCCAATCTTCACCGTGGCGCTGCACATCGTTTCGAACGTGTTGCAGATCGATCCGATGAATGGGTTGATGTAACGTGCTTCCATGGGAGCGTATCTCCAGTCTGTGGCCCGTTTGTCGTCGCAAGAAGCATCGTCACGTCCCGCCGGAGACGCACCTGTAGCGGGACGATCGTGACGTCGACTCGACTATCGACCTATTCACCGCGTCACTGAAGGCACGGGCTCCGTCGAGAACGGAAGAGCAGGAGTCGTACTACGAATAAGAACCGTCGTGGCGTTTGGTGCGTTCAAGGACACCCGGCGACCCTGCAATAACGACAGCTTCTAATGGCCAACAGGGGCGGACGGGGGCGGAGCAGGCGAGGCGGGGTTGTGCGGCTTGTCTCGCCTGCGCGGGCGCTGCGGACACGCCCTAGGAAGTCCTCTTCTGCCGCAGGAGACCGGCTAGGCGTCCCATGCCTCGGGCGGCGCGCGATACACATGCGCCCGAGTTGCGGCGTGACGCATCACCAAGGTGGTGGCGCCGACCCTTCTCACGTGGCGCTCCCGCCCGCATGGATTCGGACTCGTGTTCGGTCAGCATCTGCGCGCCTGTTGCTCTTGGTACATCACGACGCTTAGCCACTACGTTTGTAGTGAGAGCGCTCTTACTTGTCCGTCTTCTTCAGCAAAGACAGCGTGCGCCCAACCCGTACAGGAATAGCCGAATACGATCTGGTCCCGCTCGCTGGCGTTGAATATCGGTCGCGCCCGGGACCGATCGTCCGGTAAGTCATGGGCGGAGTTTTTCTGTTAAGGAACGCGATCGGTAACCCGATGCGCAGTCGAGACGACAGGGTTCGAAAACCTGCGCGTCTGTGGATCTCTGGAGGGGGCGCGAAGACGATTGCGTATGCGTCAGAGGGTCGCATTGCTATTGCTCGAACATCTAGTATAGCCGTCGTCGCGGGACGTTATGCTCGCTGGTGTTGCACTGGCTTCTGTGCATACGTTTTCGTTTGGCGAAGGTGGTCCAGACGGGCGTTTTTTCCTTGATACATCGTTCGGGTGCGATGGGGTCCTCGAAATAGAGATTGCCCCACTCGTGGAGTTTAGGTCGTGTCCACAGCAACAACACCACAACCGGCCGGTTCCACTGCGACGGTGGGCTCCGCTGATACTCAAGCGGCATCTCTGATCGTTGGTTTCGGATTGGCTAATGAGGAATACGGCGTGGACATTCTGTACACGCAGGAGATCATTCGTATTGGGCACATCACCGAGTTGCCGGGCGCGCCCGGATTCATGCGTGGCCTGATCAACCTGCGCGGGCATGTGATTCCAGTTATTGATCTCCGTGCCCGATTCGGATTGCCTTCGGCGGAGCCAACCGATGCGTCGCGTATCATCGTGCTCAACGTGGGGCAGCGTACGACGGGCGTCATCGTTGACGCCGTGAGTCACGTGCTGCGCGTTGACCAATCTCAAATCCGGCCTGCCCCGCGCGGAGTGGTCGGTGCCCGCGATGAATTTGTTTCCAGCATTGTCCGCTTGGAAGACCGGCTGTTGATCTTGCTCAACATTGAAGGTGTCGTTGCGTTCGGGCCATGTCTCGATTCGTAGCGACTGAGTTTGCACAATGAAGTCGCGTCAACTGAACCACGATGACATCTGTTGATCTGCGTTGCTAGCGCAAAAACGCGAGAGGCTTGGACCGTGGAATTGATCAAACTATCGCCGACCGAATTTAAGAAAGTCGCCAAACTCATATACGAGCGTACGGGAATTCACTTACCGGAGGCCAAGTGTACGCTGCTCAGCAACCGCTTGCGGCGCCGACTTCGTGCTCTGAAGCTGGACAGCTTCGCTTCGTACTACGAACTACTTCTCAACGACGCGAAATGCTCTGCGGAGTTGCCACATTTTCTTTCCGCCGTCACGACGAACGAGACGTACTTCTTTCGCAATGAACGACTATGGGACTTTTTTAGAGAGCAATGGATTCCCGAAATCGTCGAGCAGAAGAAGGGCAAGACCAGGTCGATACAGATTTGGAGCGCGGCGAGCAGTAGCGGCGAAGAGGCGTACACCGCTGCGATATGTTTGAAGGAAAAACTTCCCGACTTCGCCAGTTGGCGTGTGTCCGTGATGGGGAGCGATATCAGTCAAGATATGCTCGACCGTGCGAACGCCGGTATCTACAACGACTATGCAGTTGCGAAGATACCCCAGGCCACACGCCGCAAGTGGTTCGACGAGCGCGATGGCCACTTCGTGTTGAAGCCCTCGATCAAGAGTATGGTTTCGTTCAAGTTTCATAATCTTCGCGATACGTTTGCCACGAGCCGTATTGATCTCGCTTTTCTCCGGAACGTCTTGATGTACTTCGACCTGGAGATGAAGAAGCGTGTGCTCGTCAATGTGTCCAAGTCGATCGCTCCGGGGGGGCGGCTGATCGTGGGTGATGTGGACCCGATACGCAATACGCCGGCGTTGCAGGATGTGTTGGGCATGGCGCCGTCTGGATTGAATCAGTATCAAAAACCCGGTGGCCCCGACGTGTGTACCCGTCCGATGGCCACAATGTCCAAGGGGAATTGACCGCACCATGCCGCCCTCAGTTGAAATTACGCCTGACCTGCTCGCCGGATTCCTCGACGAATCTCCGGAATACTTGGAGATGTTGGACAGCGGCTTGATGGAATTTGAGTCGCGCGCCGCGTCCGGTCCGTTGACTCTGGAAGACCCGGCCGACCAATTGTTAATGACGGAGATGTTTCGCGCGGCCCATAGTCTCAAAGGGCTCGCAGCGGTGTTCGGTTTCGACAAGATCAAAGAGCTAACGCATTGCATGGAAACGCTGTTCGACCAGGTGCGTCGTCGTGAGCGGCAGCTATCTTCGGACAGCTTTGAGACATTGTTTCGCGTATTCGATCGCCTGCGCTGTTTGATCGAAGAGTTGAGTGATTCGTCCAGCCCGCCCGTCGAAATAGAAGATGTGCTGGCGGAGCTAAACACTATTCTCAACTCATCGTCCCCAGAGGTAGCTGAGACCATGACCGATGCTAAACGTGAAGTTGCTGATGCCGAATCCGCGTCCGATTCTGACGTATCGAAACCGCAGAACGGCGACGATCCGAATGCGGCTACGTCTGACATAGGCGGTGTGGGCACTGACGATGCGAAAGCTGCGCAGGCCCCAGCGGCTATCGGGAACGAGTTACTGTCCGATCCGGAGATGTTGGCCGTCTTCTTGGAATCGACCAACGAAGCGCTTGACGAACTCGGTCAAGGTCTTCTTCGCCTGGAGGATTCTGCGGGCGACACGGAATTGCTCAACACCGTGTTTCGGTGTGCACACAACATCAAGGGTGCCTCGGGTGCCGTCGGCCTCTTCGGTATGAACCGACTGACGCACGAGATGGAGACGGTGTTCGACCTCCTCCGCGGGAAACGCATCGAGCTCGCCGACCAACTTGTTAACGCCGTATTCACCGTCGTCGATCGATTGCGTGCGGTCACCGAGAGCCTCGAGCAAGGGCAGTGCTCGGATGTGGCCCCCGACGAACTGGTCGGTCTGTTTGAACCCTGGATTAAGGAATCGCGTGCCGGGGCGACCGAAGCGCAGCAGGCCGACGATGTCGGCGATGATTCCGTGACGAACGTCGCGGCGGAATCGACGCCGCCGAGTGATGTCGGCGCGGCGGACGGGGGCGATGGTACGCTGCTTTCCGTCGTGTTCACATTCACGCCGAACGACGCAGAGTCGTTCATACAGGCGTTTCTGATTCAAAACCGTCTGAGCGACGAGGGTGCGATTCGGTCTTGCAACCCGGACCTGGACGCACTGCCGCCGGAGACGGAACTTACGGAAGTTCAAATCGTTCTAATGACAGCCACGCACGCCGACGCTATCGAAGAACTCGTTGACCGGTACGCCGTGGCGTCCGTGGAAGTTGTTGCCGCGTCGCAGGATGTCGTCGGTACCTCGACCGCCGCGTGCGAGAACGATCAAGACGGTTCAGCGCAACCGCCAGTGGAGGCGGGCCGACCTGACGTCACCGCAGTCACACAACCGGCGGACGCCACTTCGACGCCGCCAGTTTCGGTGAAACCGGCGCTTGCGCCGACTCCGCCCGAACGCAACCCGACGCCAACCGCAGCGCCCCCCACGCCTCCGGCCCGCGGAGGTGATAGCGAACGGGCCGCGGCTAAGAGCCCCAGCACAATTCGTGTGGACCAGGAACGACTTGATCAACTCATGAATCTCGGTGGCGAACTGGTCATCAACCGTTCGCGTTTCGCCCAGGTTCATGGCAAGTTTCATGAACTGTTCAGCGGAAAGAGCCTTGCGTACCTGATCGATGATGTCCGCGTGCAGCTATCCCAACTCGGGGACAAGCTCGACTTCCTCGGCGCCAACAGCGACAAGCGTGGCCAACGCGCGTTGGTTGAGGCGACCAGTTGTCTGACCCATCTCAACATCAACTTCGAACCGATTCGGTCGCTTGTGCGCCAGGTCCACGAACTTCGGGCGTCGATGACCGATTTCGACGAGGCGCTCCACGGATTGACGCGTGTTTCTGAGAGCATCCAGAAGGGCATTATGGGTACGCGCATGGTTCCTGTGGGGCCACTGTTTACGCGTTTTCGTCGAGTCGTGCGGGACATCACCAAGGGCAACGGCAAGCAAGTCACGCTCATATTGCGCGGCGAGTCCACTGAACTCGACAAACGCATGATCGACGAACTCGGCGACCCCCTCACGCACATGGTCCGCAATAGCGTCGATCACGGAATAGAATCGCCGGAAGAAAGACGCGCCGCCGGGAAAGACCCAACGGGAATCTTGACGCTGTCGTCCTGCCATCGCGGCAACAGTATTTGCATTGAGATCATCGACGACGGCGCCGGCGTAAATATCGAACGTGTCAAGGCCAAGGTCGTCGAACGAGAGTTGGCGACGCCGGCTCAAGTCGACGCGATGAGCGATCGCGAATTGATCCAGTACATCCTCAAGCCGGGGTTCTCGACCGCTCAGACCGTGACGGAAGTGTCCGGACGTGGCATGGGCATGGACATCGTGATCAACAAGATCGAAAAGCTTAGCGGAACCATTGAGATCGATTCGACGCCAGGCGAAGGAACGCACATCGTCATTAAGCTTCCACTGACACTCGCCGTGCTTACGTCCATGGTCGCGCGCATCGGTCAAGGCATCTACGCGATTCCTTTAGAATCAGTAGCGGAAATCATAACGGTTCCAAGCAGTGACGTGCAATGTATTCAACGCCGACAAGTTGTGCGCGTGCGCGATCGGGTCGTTCCGTTAGCCTGGTTTGAAGATGTTTTCGAGACCATGGCGCCGCGATTGCAGACCGAATCGCGGTCCACCGATGAGCTCACGCTGATGATCATTGGATTGGACGACCAACAGGTCGGACTCGTGGTCGATGAACTGGTGGGGCAGGAGGATGTCGTGATCAAGTCGATCGCGGAAAACTATCAGAACGTGGCCGGTATCGCCGGCGCGTCAATTCGAGGCGACGGAACCGTTTCGTTGATCTTGGACGTCGCGGCGGTGATGTCCAAGGCGACCCAAGCCGCCGAATCTGCGTCTCAGTGCGCCACACCCGCGCCGAGCGCCTTGGGGGCTACCCAATGAGTTGCGAAACTCCGACAATGGCGCCGACTGAAGCATTGCGCACTGTGGCGATCAATGGCGCCTACAACGCGTCGCGAGCGCTATCCAAGTGGCTTCATCGAGGCGTTCGGTTGACTTGCAACGGATTCCGTTCGGTGCCGATCGCCGACGCCGGTCTGGCATTTGGCGACGCGGAGACGGTGGTCGCAGCCGTGCATCTTCCGTTGGCTGGCGACGTTACCGGGCATATGTTACTCGCCTTTCCCGAAGAGACTGCGACGGCGCTCGTGGACTTGATCATGCAAGCGCCCTCCGGAACAACGATACAGCTTGGGGAACTCGAACAATCATGCCTCGAAGAGACGGGCAATATTGTCAGCACCGCCTACGCCAACAGCTTGTCGAAGTGGCTCGACTTACACATCGAACCCCGGGTTCCGTCTTTTGCCTTTGACATGGCGTGCGCGATTCTCGACCCGTTGCTTATGGATCTTGCGGGTTTTGGTAATGAAATCTATGTCGCGTCGACGGAATTCCTCCTCGACGGCAAGCGCTTCGAGTGGGGGTTCATGTTGCTGCCATCGCACGCGTCGTTTGCGGTAATGGAGTCGCGATGCAACCAGGAATCGGTGCGTGCCGAGGCGTTACAGACGATCGCCATTAACGGTTCGTTCGACGCCTCCCGGGCTATTTCTAAGTTGCTCCGGCGCGGCGTCAAGATATCGACAGAAGGTTTTGTACGTATGGCGCTTGACGACGTCGGGGCCCACTTTCGCGACGACGACGAGATTCTCGCGTGGCACCTCGACTTGGGAACGCACTTGCACGGACATGCACTGTTGGTCATGAACAATCCCAACGCCTTGCGCTTCTCTGATTTGATTTTGCAGCAACCGGTCCCAACGACAACGAAGTTGGGGGAGTTGGAAGAATCAGCCCTGCAAGAGGGTGCGAACATCATCGGGAGTGCTTTCTTGAACAGTTGGTCGACGTGGCTCGACATTGAGATCGTTCCCGGTGCGCCGCAATTTGTTCACGATGCGCCCGACGCAGTGATCGGATCTGTCCTCGCGGAGCAAGCGATGGTCGGCGACGATGTATTCTTGACGCAGACGGATTTCGTCGTAGATGGCCAAACGGTGGAGTGGATGTTTCTTCTCCTTCCGGCACCCTCAGCGATGCGCCTGATCGACTCCTCGCTGAAATAGAGTGTGCGTAGATTGGGTGGTTCGCGAGCGTCGCGCTGGACTTTGTCGCGGCCGGATGCGCCGAAAGAAATTGAATTGAGGGTCTTAGAATGACGGTATCACCGAGCACCGTAGAGTCGAGCGTGGCGCAGGAACCGGTGGCGCCCGCCGGTGCGGTGGTTCATTCCATCGGAATAGCCGGGATGTGCGTGGTCAAAGCGCCGGATAAGGTGCGCACGGTTCTGGGCTCGTGCATCGGTGTCGCGATGTACGACAGGGTCGCCAAGATCGGCGGAATGGGGCATGTGATACTCCCCGATTCTACCGAGGGAACCGGTGATCCTGCGAAGTTTGCGGATACGGCCGTGGACTTGTTGCTTGAGCAACTCGTGGAGGCGGGTGGCGTGCGGGCGAGGGTCGCCGCCAAGATCGTCGGAGGGGCCGCCATGTTCGGTGATGAACGCGCTGGCGGTTTGGGACGTCGCAATGCGGAGTCTGTAACGGCGAGGCTTGCGCACCACAAAATCCGATTGGCGGCCTCGGCTGTTGGGGGCCAACGCGGCAGAAAAATGCTCCTGGACCCGGCCAGCGGAATGGTTCAGGTTGAGATTATCGGCGAAACGCCGGACACCATCTGACGAACAACCGGTTGCGAATTTTTCACCAACCGTTGATGAAGGAGTGTATCGTGAGTACACGCGTGCTGATTGTTGACGATGCGAAGTTCATGCGCCACATGATCAAGAACATTTTGGTGGATATGGGTTGGGAGGTAGTCGGTGAGGCCTCCGACGGTTGCGACGTCGTCAAGATGTATCAAGAACTTTCGCCCGACGTCGTCACCATGGATATTGTCATGCCCAAGGTGAGCGGGATTGAAGCGCTCAAAGAACTTCGCCATGTCGACCCGCAGGCGAAAGTCGTGATGATTTCCGCGATCGATCAACGTGAACCACTGATGGAAGCCCTGAAGCTCGGTGCGGTGGACTATGTGGTCAAGCCGTTCGAGAAGGAGCGGGTCTCGGAAGCGATGCACCGCGTCATGGCCGGTTGACGATCGCGCGAGCACGCTGCCCCGGATCCCGTCCAGTCAAATAGGCGCAGGCGGTGGGTGTTGGGGACGTAGTGCCTTGTCACAGCTAGAATGACGGGGTTACCGAGCCGCGACCGTAAGGAAGCGGACGTTTGAAATCCGGTCGTGACCGCATGAATACGCTCCCTCACGGTCGCGGCTCGGATCGGACGCACCCGTATCTTTAGGTGTGACAGAGCAGTAGTGTTCTATCGCAACACGGGTTCTTGTGTCGAAATCCATTCCAGTAGCATGCCGGGAATTTCTTCGAGCGATACGACTCGATCGACGCACCCGGTCTTGGCTGCCTCTTTAGGCATGCCGAACACGACGCTTGTTGCCTGATCTTGTGCCGCAGTGCTGGCACCCGCCTGCTTAAGGTCTCGAACGCCATCGGCGCCATCACAGCCCATACCGGTCAACACCAGCCCGATCGCGCGTGCACCGAACACCTTGGCCACGCTTCCGAACAAAGCATCGACCGACGGCCGAAACCCGGATATCTTCGGTCCGTTATCGAGCGAAGCCACAGCGCGACCGCCACGTCGTTTCAGGCGTAGGTGTCGATTTCCCGCCGCAAGGAGTATGCGACCGGGAACCAGTGCGTCGCCCTCGGATGCCTCCTTTACCGACAACGAACACTGTTTGTTCAGTCGATCCGCAAAGGGGCCGGTGAAGTCTGCGGGCATGTGTTGCGTGATCAGGATCGGGGGCAGCGTGTCCGGCAGCGCTGGAAGAAGCCGATGCAGCGTGGCTGGTCCACCTGCGCTGATGCCGATGGCAATCACGATCGAATCTGTCGGTGTACTTGTGTGGACCGGACGAGCGATCGCCGCAGACAGCGATCCGAGCCGTGACCGGTTGGCGCAATGGGCGGCTTTGACGGTCTCCACAACATGCTTCTGGAAGCCTTCAATCGTGATGTTGGATCCGGTCAGTGGTTTGGCGACGAAGTTCACCGCGCCGATCTCGAGCGCCTCGACTGTCTCTTTGGCGCCTTGCTGAGTCTTTGTGGAAACCATAACCACGGGACGCGGATCGTCCTCCATGATCTTCCGTAGCACATCCAACCCACTCAACCCGGGCATCTCGACATCGAGCGTGATGACGTCGGGCGAGAGCTTCGCGATCTTAGTAAGCGCCTCTTGGCCATTCTGAGCGGTACCCACGACGTCGATGTTTTCGGACTGTTCCAGGGCGTTGCGCAGCATCGCGCGCATGAAGACGGAGTCGTCTACGACGAGTGCGCGTATCGTCTTGGTTTTGTTGTCGCTACCGTGTTTCGTTATCAAATGGTCACCTCTTTTTACTATCGACTGCGGAAGTGGCGCCCTTCGTTGGTTTTTCTGTTTCCCATTCCTGGTAGATTCTGATACTGTGGGTATTCCCCTATTCGGTGCCCCGGGAGGTCCAGTAATGTCCAGTCGACTTATGCGCGTCTGTCTTGCCGTGGTTTCGCTTAGGATGCTCGCCCGGACTCGCGGTGGTCCTTCGGGCATCTTTCGACAGTCGTTGTCCGTAGCATTCCTTGTGGCATCGTCTGGTGCGATGTCAGGTGCGGCGCAGGATAATCGAAAGGTAGCTTCCGCCGCTACGAATTCTTCGGATGCCCTGATCACTGACGGTGCGGTGAACCACGAGGGTAATTCGTGCACGGTTGATCTGGCTGATCTTGCTGCGTTGATCGCCGCGCTCGATGGTCCGTCTCAAGGAACCACCGATCTGAAAGCCTTCGCTGCGTTTCAGGTCAAATTCACGGGCGCCGTGCCCGTTGAACCTGATTGTTGTGACCCATGGCTGGCACCTCTTGACGATCAGAGTGGTTTGCCGGTTGGCGGTCGATCCGATCTAATTATTTCTGAAATCAAGCCGGGTGTGCATATTGAGGTCTTCAACACAACCGAAAGTGACATAGATTTGTCCCTCTCGCCATATTGGTGGTGCGCCCCGTTTCAGTACCGTCCGGTATCTACGGCGAAAGTTGTTCCAGCCGGCGGCTACGCCACTGTCGGTTGGCCCGACTTCCTAACCAACCCGACCGAGGGCAGTGGCGAAGTGATTCTTTTCAGGACGAATTTCTTCTTCACGAGTACCAATATCCTCGACTTTGTGTGCTGGGGGGCACCCCGAGCCATTACGCGCGTCGGACAGGCGGAAGAAGTTGGGAAGTGGGCCGGGGATTGTGCGCCTGAGATTCCATCCGGCGGCGCGATCCATCGGCGTATCGGAACCGATGGCACGCGTGCAGGCCATTATGACGTAACGTCCATTCCGTCGCCGACGGACTGTACGCCCTGATGTGTTGAGGCTGCCTTTGTCAGGACCGGGCCGCACGAGCGAGGTCGGGTGCGGACTTGGTCGTGAACGTTCGCGGGCGGCAGGCGGAGCCCTTCGGTCCGATGGACCCGACTACTTCGCCACCTCGATAATCGAATTAAGCTCCCCGTACTCGTTGGTTTCCATCATCGGGTTTTCAGTATCGTGGGACCATCGCCCGTCGATCACGAGGCGGTAACGGTATCGACCCATGGGCAGTCGTAGGCGTGCTTCGAAATCGCCGTTGACCAGTCGTCTCAGCGGCGTCGTATGTGGCATCCAGTCGTTGAAGTCCCCGGCAAGTTGAACCTCAGTCGCGTCCGTCGACCGGTTGCGGAATATTACGGTGTCTCCATCCTGGCGGACGCCGTAAATCTCTTCGATTTTCTTGTCGATCTCCTCCGGCGTGGCCGGCGGAACGGCCGGTGTGTTGGCCAGTGGCGGACGCGGCATCGGCGACACCGGATTCATACCCGTTAGCGGTGTCTCGGGTAGTTCTGCCGTGGGGTCAAGGGCATTCGCGGCATTCGCGGCGCGTGGACTCGTTGCCTGTGACACGGGGGCTTGTTCGTCGTGGCGGTTGACCGTTACGTGTGCAGTCGAAGACAGCGGCGCAGCAGTTGTTACCGGCGACTGGCGTGGCGTCGTCGAACGATCTCTATTGGAAACGCTTACACGCGTCGGCTCAACCGAAACCGCGGGCTTGTCCTCAGCCGCAATGATCACCGGTAGGACAGATGAGGCCGGCGTCGGCGCGGTCACCGTGCCATCCGCGACGCTCGGTAGCGCCGCAGCTTGGGACTTATTGCCGACGAGCGTTGCGGTCGTAGCCAGCAGGCGTTCGGCGTTGGCGGCGAGTTGCTCGGCGTGTTGAATGAGATCACGGGTCGGCGTCTTGACCGGCTCGCGCGTGAGTAGTTCGCGGGCGAGGGCTTCAAAGTCGCGGGCGCCCATGCTGGTCGGGGCGAATTCTGTGATGGGTTGGCCGTAGCTCGCGCCTTCCTTCAACTTCGTGTTGAAATTGACGAGCGTTTCAAACATCACGTGGCCGAATCGCTTGCGCAACTCCGCAAGAATCTCGCGGGCGAGCTTCGTTCGGACGTCGTATTGGTTGGGCAGCACCCGGATGATCGGAGTCGACCCGTATCGCTCGCTCAGTTCTTCAATGGTGGCCAATTGTTGCGTGAGTCCGTAAAGCGAAAAATAACCCGTGTCGACGGGGATGATGACCTCGTCCGCCGCACGGAGACCGTTTTTCATCAGCAGCCCCAAGTGGGGCGGGCAGTCGATCACGCAATAGTCGTATCTGTTCGCGTTACCATCGAGCAGCTTGCTCAAGAGCTTGTCGCCATCGTCGTGTGTGCCGAGCGTGGGTTCCAGGGTGTTGAGGTTGGCCCGGGCGGGGACCAGGTCGAAGTTGGGAGCGATCTGCCACGTGATTCGAGAAAGTTCGAGCGGTTCGCCATCGATCTGTCGCATCAGACAGTCGAGGATCGACAAGTCGATCTGCTCTTCAGGGACGGCCAACCCCAGTGCACAGTGGCCTTGCGGGTCCAAATCGATCAGCAACGTCCGTCGACCCTGCTTGGCGATCGACGCCGAAAGATTAATGGCGATGGTCGTCTTGCCGCAGCCGCCCTTTTGGTTGGCAATCGTAATAGTGCGCACGTGAGAAGCCTCTACTGAGCGTAGGAGGCGCGAGGGATCATACCGGGTCGAGGTGCCGCCTCCTGCTTGGCCTCGATCGGTCGACTCGAGAGACCCGGGTGCACATTCCATCGCCAACCCGCTGCGGGAGCCGCGGTCAAGCGATTACGACGTTGCTTGAGCACCTCCCCGCAGTTCGATCTCCGAGTTGAACCTATTCGGATATTAGCATTGAAAAACTTGAGCCGTATCCTAAACCAGACCGGTTTCTCAGTACTGACGTGCGATTGGAGCCCTCCTGACAGCATTGCCGGGGCGGTTCGACAGGGTGATGGCGTCGCTGCGATCGAACCCGCCGCCAGCCTAGTGCAGCGTCACACCCTTAATCTTTGGGTTGTCGCAGTCCGCACGACCGGAACTAGGCGTGCGGGTCAGAGCCCACCGCGCTAGCGGTGGGACCAGGCTCTGTCTGAAAACCCGTTTTGAGCGTGTCCGTCGTTATTGAGCGACTGGTTTTTCTCGGGATTTCCGGGCCACCGGCGGTGTCGCGAACCGTTACTCCGGAGTTTTCAGACAGAGCCTAGTCCGCGGGCTGGCGCCCGTGGCTCTGATGCCGCACGAACCGACGAGCCAATCCTAAAACCCACAAGAGGACGTGTGACGCAGCACTAGCCGCGTTGGTTTAGGAGTTGGCCCATAGCCTGATAAGCAAGTGTGGCATCGGCTTCCAGCCGGTCGAGCATGGCCGGTTTCCGTCTCTTGATGGGGACGCGACCCGCCGTTCAAACCAGGCCAGAAAAAAAGATCGCCGAGGTTACCGGCGACCTTCATGGTGTCTTACTCGCCTTACCGTAGAACGTGCGTGAGAAGATGTATCAGAGGGCTCGCGATAAACCGAGCCGCGCCCGTGAGGAAGCGGTTCTCACCCGCGAGACCGGATCGCTTGCTCACGGGCGCGGCTCGGCGAGAGATTTCTCGTGCTATCGGCCGACTGGTGTCGCTTCGCGTGTGGCTGCGACAATTACGCGTACCGGGCCTGCAACGGCGTAGTCGACCGGCTCGTTCTTCGAGTTCATGAGGATCGAGGCGTTGTTGTCGTTACGGATTACAATTGAAAACGTACCCGCTGCGTCTGTCGATGCTCGAAAATAGAACGTCCCGAGGTTGCCTTCGGTCACATCGACTCCGCCGTCGAAGAGCACCGCGCCGATCCGTCCGCCACGCTTGTCGGCTGCTTCGAGCTTCTGCTCGCCGAGGAACACATAGTCGGGTCGCTGCGTCTGGACCTTGACGTCTTCCAGCATAAGTGAGCCGCTGTCCCCGCCTTCGGCGAATACGGTGGCTTGATACGTGCGAACGTCGGATGCGCTGGAGAGCATGACCTCGACCGTGACGAGTTCTCCCGGGGCTACGGCAGTCTGCGTTGTCGACAGCGACATCCTTGTTCCAATGTTCACCGGTGCGTTGCTACGAGTTAGTCGTACCAAGCGACTCGCAGCCGTCGGAGTAAGGCCGGAAACGATCATTCGCGTATCGGAGTCGCTCATCGTGATCGTGCCCACCGAGACCGCCTGACCCTGCTGCACTACTACGAGTCGACTCGCTCCTTGCTGCTGCATCGCGGTTGCGATTCGGTTGGCAGCCGTTTCCGTGAGCGTTAGCTCGACGTCTTGACCGTCGCGGAGCGAGAGGGTCTCGCCGCGCACGACATCGTTGGGGGCAAGTGTGGCTTTGGATGCTACGAAAATGGTGCCACCGCCTCGTTGCGGCATGGCGGAGAATCCGGCCGTCGCCTTGGTCGTGGCCAGCCGCATCGAGGGCGTTCGGGCGCCCAAGCGTGGCGCCTTGGATTGAGCATCGGCCGTTGCAGCGGGAGCAAGGCCAAATGCGAGAGTCACTATTGCCAGTATTGCTTTGGATCCACGCATCACATCAGTTCCTTTCAAAAACGGTTCCCCATATGTGTCGAATCGCCCCGGCGCGCTTAGCCAAGAAATCTTATCGTAGCATAGATATCGCGAAGAAAGCCCGTGGCTTCCGCCACCCCCAGAACACACACGATAGGTCATGCCGTGTGCAACGAAACGATGCCTCTAGGGTACCCAGAAAGCAAGACAGACGCAATATATATATCGCGTCAATCAGCCCGCGGAATGGCCGTCTTTCGTCCTTTTTTCTTGCTCGGTGGATCGGGAAACGTGTTGGTAACGGCTCGTGCGGGCGGACAGGGGATGTTTCTGGTGCTCTGTTACACCTCGATTGAAGGGTTGACCGAGCCGATTCCGTTAGGAAGCGGACGTTCGAAAGCCGGTGGCGACAGCTCGAAAACACTCCCTCACGGTCGCGGCTCGGATCGGACCAACCCGTCATTTGAGTCGTGACGAAGCACTTGGCGTTACGGGGGGGGATTCCTGGGCTCCTGCGCCGACGGCCGTTGGTCGGGCGGGTGGACCAGGCCTGTCCCTCTCCCCGTTTCGGCGTCGAGGCCGCCGCCGAAATCGCCGCCCGATGCTCGCGGTGGCAGTCTGTGCCCTCGCGTGTTTCGTGTCAGAACCTGCTACACTGTGTTCGACAGGCGGTTTCGGTGCCGTGTCGGTACGGTATCCTTGCTGAGCCAACATGATTCATTTGAAGGAGTAACGAACGATGCCAGATTCCGACCCGCCGACGCCGACCGATGGGCCTTCTGCGGATGAGCTTCGCAGGGCGATGAAAGCGTTCAAGAAGCGTATCAAGCTTGCGCGGCTTGACGACGAGTCGAGCCTCGGACATGGCCCTATGTCCAGCGGTCGCGCGTCGAGCATCGTGGCCATCATGCCGCCGAATCAATATCCCAAAGCCGTGTGGGACGAGTTGGTGGCGCGCGGTCGGCTCAAATACTCGGGCCAAGGGCTTTATGAGATCGTTCCGCAGACGTAACTGCGAGCGGAATCGTGGTGCTTGCTGCGCCTTCTCCGGCGCGGGATTCTTGGCTGGTACGTGCATCTCTTCTCGCATCGTTTCACGACGTGCCGAGAAGGGATTCACGGCGCAGCACGACTCTTCATGAGGTGCCGAGAAGGGATTCACGGCACAGCACGACTCTTCATGAGGTGCCGAGAAGGGATTCACGGCACAGCACGAGGTGCCGAGAAGGGATTGACGGCACAGCACCTCTTCTCGCACCGTGTAAGCTTGGCTGGTGCGTGATTCCTATCTCGCACCTTCGTGCTGACGGCGTGCTATCGTCTGGCGCGTACGGTTTCGATGGCGGCGACGGCGAGTTCGTCGCACCGTTCGTTTTCCGGGTGACCGCTGTGTCCGCGGACGTGCTCGTAGGTCATGTCGTGAGCGGACGCGAGTTCACTTAGAGTTCGCCACAGATCGGCGTTCTTAACCGGCGGCGCGCCGGCTTTCTTGCCTCGGCGCCAGTTGTTGGCCATCCAATTTTTGATCCACTGCGTCAGCCCCCTGATAACGTATTCGCTGTCGCTAACCAATCGGACGCTGTGGCGTTTGTCGTTGTCGACGGCGCGCAGTCCTTCGATGGCGGCCATGAGTTCCATGCGGTTGTTGGTGGTGTCGGGTTCGCCACCGGATACTTCTTTCACGGTACCGGTGGCGGGATGTTTGAGGATGGCCGCCCACCCGCCCGGTCCGGGGTTGCCGCTGCACGCGCCGTCGGTGTAGATGATGATTTCGGGTGTATCGTTCAAGTTCTTCGCCTGCTATCCAAGAGGGTGTCCGAAAAAGGTTTCGTCGAACCGAGCCGCGACCGTAAGGGAGCGGTTTTCGGCGGGAAGGTCAGACCGCTTCCTTACGGTCGCGGCTCGGTTCATTGCAAACGCCCTAACGCATCTTCTCGCAAGCGTTGTAACACCAGTAGCGCCTCCACATAGCAGCCCGCCAACAAAGAATCGGCATGTTCAGTTGATCAGGAACATACACCAGCGCATCGGTCTTGGTCGACGCACGTAGCGTCTTCGTCGCGTTACTCCCTGAGCGCGGGTAGTATATCGTCCCGGTTCGGAAACGGAACTCTATGGCGTACTGCTTCCTGTGGAGTGGTTGTCGTGGATAGGGCGGATTCTTGTCGATGGATCATTTCACGTATCGAGATGGTGTCCTTTGCTGCGAAGACGTCGAAGCCGGTGCTCTTGCCGAGGAGTTCCAAACGCCGCTTTACGTGTACTCCTCCGGCACGCTTCGCGAACACTACCGACGCTTGCAGGCGGCTACGGCTCCGCTCGATGCGACCATCTGCTTTTCCGTCAAGAGTTGCCATAACCTGGCGATTCTTCGGTTGTTGAAGGACTGTGGGGCTTCGTTCGACGTGGTCAGTGGCGGCGAGCTGCGCCGCGTGCTGGAAATCGGCGCGGCGCCTTCGTCCATCGTATTTGCAGGCGTGGGCAAGACGGATACGGAGATCGCCTACGCACTCGACGTGGGCATCGGATGGTTCAACGTCGAGTCGGAAGCCGAGCTCGTGAACCTCGGTTCGATCGCGGAGTCACGCGGCGTGACGGCCCGTGCGGCGTTGCGGGTCAACCCGAATGTCGATCCCAAGACGCACGTCTACACCACGACGGGCAAGCGCGAGACGAAATTCGGCGTGGACCTCGACCGAGCCCGGAAGGTCTTTTGCGACTTCGACCGTCGCCCCGGCCTGGATCTTAGCGGCATTCACTTGCACATCGGGTCGCCGGTCAACACGGTCGAACCGTACGTTGAAGCCATTACGAAAACGCTGGCGTTGATCGACGAATTGTCGCGACTCGGGCATGTGGTCAGCGCGATCAACATTGGAGGTGGGTTCGGCGCCCATTACGACGGAAGTGAGGCCCCGGCGGCGTCGGTGTACGCCGAGCGGATTGTTCCGCTCTTGAAGGGGCGATCGTTGGACGTGATGTTGGAACCCGGACGCAGTACTTGCGCCAATGCGGGCGTCTTATTGACCCGCGTGCTGTACAGCAAGGCGTCCGGTGATCGGCGGTTCCTTATCGTCGACGCAGCCATCACGGATTTGCTGCGACCGGCTTTGTATGGCGCCTTCCATTTCGCCTGGCCCGTGGCGCCGGCCGGGCGGTTGGTCCCGCCAAGGCGAAGCGGCGACCTCAAGCTCGATGGGACCGGGCGCGTCGATATCGTCGGGCCGGTGTGCGAGAGCGGTGATTTTCTGGCGAAGGACCGCTGGCTTCCGCCGGTGGAACGGGGGGACTTGATCAGTCTGTTTTCCACCGGAGCCTACGGGTTCGTGATGAGCAGCCAATACAATTCCCGGTTGCGTGCGGCGGAGGTGCTGGTTGCGGGCAACCGTGCGAGGCTCATTCGTCGCCGCGAGACCTATGACGACTTGGTCGCGCCGGAGCGTGTGTAGGACTTCATGTTGCCGCCGGTCGGGTCGTGGTGTGAATTCCATCCCTACACTACCTCACTGTTGCCGAGCCGTTTCGCCGGCTGTCATTGACAAGACAGCGTGCATTCGCGACGATGGGTGGTTCGTGGGCGTCGTACGCATCGGCGGCGGCGCCCGGTTTCGAATAATACTGATGCAGGCTAACGAGGATCTGCAATGACCAAGGCCGTGCGGCGTGTTCGCATATCCGGTACGGGTTCGTTTCTACCCAACGACCCGATCCCTAACGATCGGCTTGACGACATCATCGGTCCCCTGACCGATGCCCCGCCGCGCGTTCAGAAATTTCTGGTCAATATGAGCGCTCGGATGCTCGCCGACGGCGGTATCGAGTGCCGTCATATGGCCATTGATCCCGAAACGCACGAGTTGACGCATACGGTGGCGTCCATGGCTGAGCCTGCGGCGCGGGCGGCGATTGAACACGCCGGTCGAAAGACGAGCGATGTACAGTTGCTCTTGCTGGGCTGCCCGAATTACGACTACTCGACGCCTCCGACCTCGACCATTTTGCAGGAGCGATTGGGCATCGAAACCTGCGCCGAGATGGAGATTCACTCGAACTGCTCGGGTGTGGGCAAGTGCGTGCAGATCGCCTTCGACGCCATTCGCCTGGGTAGGTACGACAACGCCCTTGTAGCATATTCGCAACACTCTTCGGTTTATCTGCGGAACACGTACTACAACCAAGAAAAAATGACCAAGACGCAGGCCGCCCTTCGGTACATTCTCGCCGACGGCAGCGGGGCTCTGTTTCTTGAAGCAGTCGACGACGATGCGGAAGAGGTTCGCGGCGAGATTCTCGGTACCTACCTCGAATCAGTCGGCGGCAAGCGCAAGCCGGGCATGACGGCGGGTGCGGGCGTGGCTGATCTTCTCATGCCGGAAAGCCCCGTGCCCAACATGTATGACCGAGGCTCGCACCATCTCGATCAAGACTTCACGGCCGTCAACAACGACGCCAGTCCGCTGCTGCTCGAAGCTGCCCTGCGCATGCTCGATTCGGTGGGCATTGCCTCGCGTGACATCGATCATTTCGTCTGGTCTATCCCGCACGCACAGCTCTATCGGAACAACCTCGCGAGCTTTACCGAACGATTGGGCGTACCGATTGAGCGCATGAAGTTCCGGGCACAAAAGACGGGGTATGTTGGCGGGGCATCCATTCTGGTGCATTTCGACGAGATGATTCGCTCCGGCGAGGTCAAGCCCGGGCAACTGGTGTCGATTATTTCGGTCGAGTCCAGCAAGTGGATGTCGGCGGGTTTCGTCGCACGATGGTAGCCGTCGCCCCGATGCGGCGCGGTGCCCGCAGCGAGATTGCTGTGATTCGTTCCACGGGGTAATTCGATGCACTCCGGACGCGAGATGTCGCCCCCAACCGGAGGGTCTACCTCCGACCCCAAGCTCCTCAACGCCCAATCAGCCGCCGCGCCCACGCTTCTCGATCGCGTGCCGCTCACCGTGCGGGTTGTCTTCTACGGACTCTTTTTCCTGGCTGTGTTCGTGGGGTTCCTTCCCTGGCTCGCCCACCGAATCGACGTGTGGCGGCCACAGTGGCACGTCGAGATCGGTCTCGCTCGTTGGCTTGGATGGGTGATCGCGGTTGTGTTCCTGGTCATATACATCCGAACGTCTTACTACCTGACCAGCCGCGGTCGCGGGGCGTACGTCGAGTTCGACCCGCCGCGTGAGTTCGTATCGGGTGGGCCATATCGCTGGATGCGTAACCCGATCGCCGGGTGCGTGGTGATGATCCTGCTCGGCGAAGCCATCGCGTTTTCGTCGACGGGTATCGCCCTGTTGTTTCTGGTGGCTATCCCGCTCGCCCACGCGCAGGCCTCCTTTGTTGAAGAGCCGTTGCTCGAACAACGCTTCGGTTCAACATACGCAGAGTACAAGTCTCGCGTTCCGCGATGGATACCCCGGTCGCCAAGTCGAAACGCGTCGTGAGCGTGCTGGTGACCGGCGCGACCGGGCTGCTGGGTCGCACGCTGATTCCGAAACTGGTTGAGCGAAACGATCGTGTGCTGGCCTTGGTGCGGCGAAGCAGTGATGCGCGGTGGGTTCAGTCGCTTGGCGGCACGCCGATCCTCGGTGACCTCAGCCGTCTGTCACGCGACGTTCTATGTGATCAGCCTATCAAGGTTGTCTATCACGCCGCCGCCCGTGTTGATACGTCGGGTCCCTGGCGAGACTTCGTCGCTACGAACATCGACGGCACGCGCCGCTTGCTCGATAGCGTGCTGTCTGGCGCGCTCGACCGGTTCGTCTACATCAGTTCCGCCGGCGTCTACGGTCCGAAGCAGATGCAGCGTGGAATATGTGCCGATCGAATGTCACCGCGACCCGCGCCCTACAACTACTACGGTCGATCCAAGCTGGCTGCGGAAAACCTGGTGCGATCGCACTGTGACGCCGCCGGCGTGGCGTGGTCGATCCTCCGGTTTGGCTTCATTTACGGTCCGGGTAATCGTGCGTTGCACACGCACGTCGTTCCGCTACTGCAGATGGGCCGATACGCTGTGCTCGGCGACGGTAGTAACCGGATGGCTACGCTGTACGTCGACGACGCCGCAGACGCAGCCATACTCGCGGCCACTCATGCTGCGGCTTCGGGTCGTGTCTATGACGTAGCCGGTGATGAAGTCGTCACGCAGCAGGCGTTCTTGTCAGCCATGGCTGAGGCCGTAGGTTGGCCGGCGCCGACGAAGCGCATTCCGGTGAAGACGGCGTGGATTTTGGCCTGTCTGGCGGACGCCCTGTCGCGACTTCCGGGTGTTCGACCGCGCGTGACTCGTGCGGTGGTTGCGCTGATGAGCGCGGATCACGCGTTGGATACGCAGGCGATTGGCCGCGAGTTGGGTTGGTCCGCGCGAACGACGTTTGCCGAGGGCATGCGCAGGGCTGGCGATTGGTACTTGCGTGAGCGGTTGGACGTGGATAGCCAAGAGGGATCGGCGGGCGACATCGCCGACCGACAGCTCGCGGCGCGCCAGGTCGCGGAGTAGGGTTGCGCGTGTCACGCTATCGTACCGTCGAGCTGGGCCGGTAGTCGGGCGTGCTTCCGTTGTTCGGAGGCAATCGCAATGGATCATCGGCTGGAAGCCGGTGCCACACAGGAGTTTCGGGCTGGCGCCCGTTGTATCTAGTCCGGGGATTTGCGTCGTCGTGGGGTCTTGCGGATGATTAGCCTCATTGTCCGATCTGAACATGTTATGATTCGCAATTATGAGCAGCGCCGCGTCATCCTTGCCCAACGTACTTCTTATCGTCGTCGATTGCGCACGCTCTGACGTGTGGCTTGGCCCCGATCGCGCGACTGTCACGCCCAACATCGATCGATTGGCTCAAGCGGGCGTCAGTTTTCCCACCACGATTACGGAAAAAAGTTGTACGACGCCGAGCTTTGCGACGCTGTTGACCGGTCTATATAGCCACCATCACGGCGTTCATCTGGTGTGGGGTTATCGACTTCCCGATCACATGCCCACCATGGCGCAGCTAGCCGCGGCGCGGGGCTACCACACATACGCAGAGGTGACCGGTCCGTTGCTGCTCGAGACGGGTATCGGCCGCGGGTTCGACAGCTACGAATACCGTGCGCCCTGCGACTATCTACACACCGCGTGGGGCGATGCATTCGTTGACAGGTTGCGCCGTGGTCATTACCGCGGGCCTTGGTTCTTAATGCTGCATCTCTGGGAGTTGCACACGCCCCGGCAGGTGGCGGCGTCGTTTCGCCACTCTTCGTTTGGGCGTACGGAATACGAGCGGTCGGTGTCAAGCCTCGACGCGCAGCTCGGACGCGTCTTGGATGCGGCTGGTGATGACACGTTCGTTGTGTTCACCGGTGATCATGGTGAAAAGACGGAGCTGGAAACTTATCGCGAAGGCACGGCCGTCGCCTATTCGCGTGAGCTACTCGGCGTGGATGCATCGGTCGGGATGGCGTCGCACGAGGTCGCCGGTGTGGCTGGTCCGAGTGTGATGCAAGAATTGTACGGGCGCGGCGCGCCTTGGCTTCGCACGCTGAAACTTCGTGACACGAAACCTGCGGCTGTACGCGGTTGGACTGATCGATTGCGCGATCGCGTGCGGGTGTTGCGGCTCGCACCGATGATCGGTCTGCGCGATCTTCTTTCACTCGGTAAACCGCTGAAGCTGACGCGGATGCTCAAGCGTCGTGGTTTGCTCGACAGCGGTAGCGCCAGGGGCAAGGTTGATCGGTTCGTCGACGCCCTGGGCGAGGACGAGGCGCTCAATCTTCACCTTCGCATGTGGATCAATTCGTATAAGAACAATATCGAAGAAGGGCACATGATCCATGTGTATGATTACCTCGTGCGCGTTCCGCTGGTGATGCGCCGGAGTGGTGTGTTGCCCGGCGGTGCGGTGTTCGATCAGATGGTGCGGCAGCCGGACGTATTGCCGACGCTCATGGACCTGATCGGTCCGGGTGACGAGTCGGTGAAAGGTTGCGACGGGCGATCGTTCCGCGCGATCATTGACGGGAAGCCGTGGACTTCGGCGCCGGCGTACGTTTCGGTCACCGGTCTTCCGGTAGATCTGGAACTCGGTGGCGTGCGGACCGAAGACCACAAGTACACGTTCGGCACCGCCAACAACGAACTACCGCAAGAGTTGTACGATCTGCACAACGACCCGGCGGAACTGATCAACCTTGCAGCCGAACAACCCGACCGCTGTGCCGAACTGCGGGCGATCGCCACGGAGATGGCGTCGACCGAGGCGAGCCCGGATGCTTCCATGACCGCGTTGAGCGCCGACGATCAGCGGCGAATCGAAGACCACCTGCAAACCCTCGGATACATTGAATAGAGTTTCATGGAGACGCCCACCGTCACGGCTGACAACAATCGAGCGCCGCGCGGACACCTGTTCGCGCTGGGCGTTCTGCTTGTGGTGGTTGTGGTGACGCACGGTGCGTCGCTCGGTGACGGTTTGTTCTTCGACGACTATTGGCATCGTGTCACGCTGCGCGAGTGCGGTTGGGGCTTTGACGACCTGGTGGAGTCGGCCACGTTCGATTTGCCCGGCCGGTTGGTGAACCTGTGGTGGTTGGACGAACCCCTTCAATGGCGATACGCCCGACCGGTTGCGATGGTCTTTATGAAGATCGAGTATGCCCTGACCGGTGGCAACCCGGTAGGGATTCACGCGTGTGCCATGACCTGGCATCTGGCCACGGGGTTTCTGGTCTATCTGCTGGCTTGCAAGGGTATTGGGCATCGCGGATGGGCGCTGTTGGCGGGTGCGTTCTTTCTGATGAACCCGCATGCTGTGTTTGCGATCAGTTGGGTGGCGGCGCGCAATGCGCTTATCAGTGCTTTTTTCTTTGCGGCGTCGGTTCTGCTATACATGTCGGCCACTCGTGCCAAACCCTTGGCATCGCAACCAGTGCGCCTGTGGCCGTTGGTCGGATCGATCGCACTCTGGGCGCTCGCCTTGTTCAGTCGCGAATCGGCCATCGTGTTTCCAGGGATCGTGGTCGCGATCGATCTGTTTTGGGGCGGTTGGCGTCAAGTCAAGCGTCGCGTGCCGGTGTACGCCTTGCTGGCAGTGTTGAGCGGTGCCTATCTCTATTGGCGTCTCGTCATCTTCCCGGTGGCTGACGTTCCGGATATTTATTTCAGTTCGCCCGCAGGCTTCGCGTATGTCCTTTGGGCGGGCAGCAAGCTCATGCAGATGTTGTTTTCGCTGACGTTCTATACGCCCATGTTCCTGGGGATTACGACGTATGAAGGTCTGTCGACCGGGCAGTTGGCCGCCCACGCGGTGATGTTCCTGCTGCTGGGGTTGATCGTGCTTTGGTATGCCATCGCGTCGCGTGGGTTGCGCGGTCGATGGTTTTGGCCCATCTGGTCTGCGGCTGCCCTGGCTCCGGTGATTCCGGTGTTCATTATGCCGCACTTCAGCTACCTACCGTTCATCGGGCACGCTGTGTTCCTTGCGGTGCTCGCGTCGCGGGCACGTGGTCGTCGGCGTGTTGTCGTCACAACATTGATGATCATAGGCACGCTCTGGTCGCTGGGTGTTTACCGATTCGTGTGGCGAGGGATTGTGCGATCGGAACAACTGCTCTATGCAGATATCGAATTCTCCACATCGAAACCGGAACCGGGCACGCACTTGTTCTTCATCAACTGGCCCATCGCCGGCATCTACGCACCGGTGGCGCTTCGCGATGCGTGGGGTGTCGATGATTTGGAAGGGCACATTCTCACTGTCGCGCCGCATCCGTTGATGATGCAGCACGCAAGTACGGTCGAGCGGATTAACGATTACGAGCTCGTCGTTTCGACGGACAAGCCACAGTACTTTTCCGGTGTTGTCGGCGGAATGTTGATTGACGGGATGCGGTCCGGTCCGCCGCTGAGCAGTGGTTCAGTCGTGCCGGGCGAAGTCTTTGACACCACCATTGTCGACGGCAATGCGTCCGGCGTGCGGCGTCTTCGGTTCACGTTCCACGATCGATTGGATAATCCGAAGTATCGGTTTTACGTTTCGACTCCGGGTCGACCGGCGCAGCGCATTCGGTTCGATTTGAAGCCGACGTCCCTTTCCCCGCAGCTCGCGCGATGGTTTGATCAAGCGCGCTCAGCCGATGCACCCGTCGCTCAAGAGGCGTGGGAGCGAATTGTGCAGCGCGTACGGCCAGCCGCGCGAAACTTGGCTGCGGCGATCGAGGTCGGCTTGAGTCGCGAGCGCGTGCCGTCTGTCGAGAGACTGGAAGCTGTTCGAGCATGGTGCGAGCTTGTCGATGTCGGCGCGGCGCTGGATGAGTACGCCCGGTGGACATCCACCTCTGCAAGTATGATCGAAGAGCGTGATGCGTATTTTTCCATCCTCGGCGTGGTTGAGCGTGTGGTTCAGTCGGATCTTTTTCTCACCGGCGATGAAGGGGGACCGTGAAACGCGGTACGTACAGGTTGTTGGCGGCGATGGGACGAGCGTCTGTTGATAAGGTGAAAGCGCTAACGGATCACCGGCTGGAAGCCGGTGCCGCACTTGGAATCCAGCCACGCACAATAGGCTGCTAGGCATCAGGACGTGTCGAGAAGAATCCAACATCGGACGATTCGTCCGGAGATCGCGCGTGGCGAAATATCATCATCCCAATCCGTTTGACCTGTACTTTCTGGCGCTCCATCGCGTGTCGCAGCGAATGGGGCTGGCAGGTTCGTTCTCGCAGATTCACTTGCTGACCGACGGCAAGGTCGACGTGGAGGGCATGAAGCAGGCGATGATGTCGCTGTATCGTCGCTATCCTGCCGCTGCGGGTCGCTTGACGGTGACCCCGTTCGGACGACGACCGGCATGGCGGTTGGATGGACCGCTCCCGGACCCGAGCGAGGTCGTCCACCTTCACCACATCGAAACTCCGACCGACGAAGCCAAGCACACTTTCGGCGAGGCGCTACTCTCGCGTTCGTTGGATATCCACGGACAACGCCCTTTTCATCTTCACGTGCTACGCGGCGGTTCGTCGGGCGATGTTGTGATCGCGCGCTATCCCCATACGCTGATGGACGGACGCGGCGGGACGACGATGCTTGAGGAACTGCAAGCATTGTATCACGATCCGCAAGAACCGACCATGGTGGAGAGTGCGGGCGATGAGCTACGCGATGACTTCACGCGTCTCTTCGCGGAGATGCCACGATGGAAGCGCATGGCGTTCAATTTCAGCGACATTCGCGGGGCGCCGGTGGCTGGATCGCGCGCGATGTACCTGACGAAAGGTCCAACGCCGAGCGATGCGGGTCCGGTTCGCTACTTTGTGCGCACGTTGACGGTGGAACAGACCAAAGCCGCGAAGACGATGGCGATGCGCGTTTGCGGGTTTGCGCGTTTCGGCGGTTTCTTGCGGGCGTGTGGGATTCGCGCCTTGGACCGTGTGATACCGCGTCCGCATCCTGCGGGGGCTACGTATTCGACGGGTAACTTGGTCGACTACCGCAAACGCCGTGACCGCAAACCCGTGTGCCACAATCTTGTCGCTTGGCTTCCCATCTACATTCCTGCTGAGATGGCCCCCGATCGCCGTGCCGTCGCCGACCTCTTTCTCAATCAATCCCACGCGCAGATCGAAAGTGGTGTGCTGCAGCGCCGCCTCGCGCAGATGCACGCCATGACGCGACTGCCCGTCGGCTGGCTAAGTCGCATTATGTATCGTGTGGAAACGAAATCCCGTCGTGTTGATCCGGCGGAGACGTCGGATCAACCGTCGCTTGTCCTCGGTATGATTGGCCCGGCGCGTCGCCCGATGACCCATTTCTGCGGCGCGGAGCTGCGCAATATTTACGGTACGCATCCGATCTCACCGCGCGGGGGCTTCGCCATCGACGTCAACGAGAGCCACAACCAACTCAACATCTGCGCCATGTACGTTGAATCCAGGGTACCCACCGAGACCATGCACAAGCTCGTCGACGAGTTGGTATCCGACCTACTCAGTGCAGAGTAGCGCGAGCGGAGTGCTGCTGTTGTTGTACAAGTCGTGGTCGGGCTATTGCCCGCCGTCATTGATCCCGGACGCGGTCGCGGTGGGGCGGACCTGTTGCTGCGGAAAATGATGCGGTATATTGCCCCTGAGTGTAGTGAGAAATGTAGAAGAATCGATGGCGAACGGTGCGTCCGCTGCACGCTCGGCGGGCCAACCAAGACACATGCTGCGCCCCGTGGTCTGCGTTCCGGGATTAGGTTGGACCACAGTTGTGACAGCGGTGGTCGTTCCGGCAGTTGTACTGCGCAATCGCGCGTAGCGGTGGCAGTCGATCCCTCGATCGGTTGCGGTTCTCTCGGTCACGCTACTCAAGGATCGCCGAAATGGACGCTGCGTTACTAAACTCACTTTTGAATCAGTCTGAGTCCGAGTCGCTGGATTTTAAGCGCGAACAATATCGTTTTGTAGGGGAACCCAATCGCGTAAAGAGTGAATTGCTCAAAGACATCCTGGCAATGGCGAATGCCTGGAAGTCATCAGATGCCTACATTCTGATTGGCGTAGAGGAACAAACGGGAGCCAAGGCGACCGTCGTTGGAATATCGACGCACCTAGACGATGCGAACCTGCAGCAGTTTGTCCACGCGAAGACGAACAAGCCACTTTCCTTCGGGTACTCGGTAGTCCCGCTCGGCGGAAAGGATGTCGGTGTCATCACTATCGCGGCTGGCCAGGTGCGCCCGGTGTATCTGTCGAGTGACTTTGGCAAACTTTGTGGGGGAGTCGTCTACATCCGTCGTGGCAGCTCGACTGGACGCGCCAGCCCCGACGAGATTGCGGAGATGGGCGAAGATCGCGTGGCGATTCCCGCCGTCCCAAGCATAGCGGTGGAATTTGCTGATACAAGGAAGCGCCTTCGACTCGGAACGCAGCTGGCCATCACGTCGACATTGCTGGTAGATCCCCCACCCCTGACACGCGAACAGTTGAAGTGGCTCGGAAAGCATCTCAGCGCGATCAAGCTGATCGAGTCTCCAGCGACGCGAGTGCAGATTCCTCGCCATTTTTTGAACTCATTAGTTGGCGAGCAGCCGACTCCCGAGCAGATACGCGAACGTCACCAGGAGCTTGCATTTCTAACCAGCGTCGGTTTTTTGGTTCAAAATTGTGGTTCGGTGACGGCGACTGATGTGAGAATCGAAGTCCATGGTTCCAAAACTGATGGATTGCTACAATTTGATGAGCTGAGTCACCCCAAGAACCGAGCAAGTGTCGGGGTTGGAGGGTCTATGCCGAGCGTGTTCCGCTCGAACGTTCAAGTTGAAGAGCACGGCGCGAACTGGACGCTTAGTGTCGACGTCGGAAAGCTTCAGCCGAAATCCGACGTGTGGATCACCGACCAGTGGTATATTGGATCAGCGAACCCTACTAGACTTGACCTTCGAGCTACGATCTTCGCTGACAACTTGCCCGATCCCATATCTACGCCGCTCATCGTCACAATCGAACTTGAAGAGAGTGTCTATGACAAAGATCGTATCAAAGGCGCAGTTAATGATTGATCGTGCGTGTGGCCAGTCTCTTCTTCCTGCCGTCTCGCTCTGGCCCTGCGGTAGACCGAATCGCACTTGTCGTCAAAGTGCATAGCCCACCGACGCCGCTGTTTCGCCGCACAATTGGCAGACCATTTCGAGCTGCTCGTCGTCCAGTTCGGTGCGTCCGCGATCGATTGAGCGGGCGCTGACGAGTCGAGCTGGACCGTGGATCACTTCCCATGCCCCCGGTCCCATCGAGGATCTTAGGAACCGAACCGTCGGCGCCACGTTGCCGGACGGGCGGCGGATGAACGTCACGAATCAGAGCGCATGAGGCTGTCTCGCTTGAATTCGGTGGTGGTTCGAGTACGATGGCGGCCCGATATTTGACGAATGGGGGAACCCAATTCACGACTGTTCGTAACCCGTAAGCGTAAGGAAAATCGATATGCCTCTGGTAACATCACCCGCACCGACGTTTGACTGCAAGGCCGTTGTAGACGGTCAGATCGTTGAGCTTTCCTGGGACAAGTTGCACGATGGGAAGTGGTTGGTTCTGTTCTTCTACCCGCTCGACTTCACGTTCGTCTGCCCTACGGAGATCATCGCCTATAGCGACGCTGCGGATCGATTCGAGAAAATCGGCGCGAAGGCGGCGGCGATTTCGGTGGACAGCGCGTTCTCGCACTTGGCGTGGGTGAACATGCCACGAAGCAAGGGCGGATTGGGTCAGGTCACGTTCCCCTTGATTGCCGACCTCGACAAGTCGATCGCGACGAAATACGACGTGCTGCTCGATGCGGGGATTGCCCTTCGCGGCTTGTTTGTGATCGATCCCAAGGGCATCGTTCGTCACGCGACCATCAACGACCTTCCGGTCGGACGGAACGTGGACGAAACGATCCGGGTGATCGAGGCGTTCCGATTCGTCGAGAAGCACGGCGAGGTTTGCCCGGCAAACTGGAACCCCGGCGACGACACTATGGTGGCTGACCCGGTGAAGTCGCGCGACTACTTCGAGAAAGCCAACGCCTAGCAACATGACCGAGCGGTGTGACGGTTACCTGCCGTAACCCGTTGATCATGATCGTAGTGAATATCTCAGCGGCGCGGTCCGGTTCGTTCGGATCGCGCCGCTTTTCGTTGGCGTATCGACTCGCGATTAGAGGGTGTTTCGGAAGCGGTGCTTCGAACCGAGCCGCGACTGTAATGAAGCGGGCGATTGAAAGCCGGTCGCGCCAGCTTGAAGACACTCCCTCACGGTCGCGGCTCGGTTCGGACGAACCCGTCACTTGAGTCGTAACAAGACACCACTGCCTCGTTAGCTGTCGAACGACGGGTTGGGTCGCCCATGGCGTTAGCCGTGGGGGAGTCGAATCGCCGCCGGATTCGACGCCCCCACCTCTGAAGAGTTGGGCCACCCGGGCAATAGATCACCGGCTGGAAGCCGGTGCTACACTGGTTCAACAGAAAACCATCATGACTGACGCAGTTTCTTGCGTTTGATAGATCGAAAGCCGAGCCATAGCGCCAACGTCTCGCTGACGTATCCGACGAGCCGGAAGTGGTAGTAGAGCAGCAGGATGGGAAACGTGATGGCCGTTTCCACGACGGTCTTTCCCTTACGAAAGATGTCGTTGTAGGTGATGGCTGCTATGGCGCCGGTGAAGAAAAACGCGGGGATCATGCCAAGCCAGATCCGCAGGAACAGCAGCGGCAGCGTCGCATAGGTCAAGACGAACGGCACCATGTCGATTCGCGGTGGCAGGTGAAACTTGTGTACGAGCCGGGCTGCCGATTGCCCGCCGCGAAACGCCTGACGGAAGAGCGTTCTGCCGCTGTAGTGGTGAACGTGCAGAACCGCTGCGTTGGGTGCGGCGATGATTTCGAAGCCAGAGGATTTGAGGTGCAGGAATAGGCCTTCTTCGTCACCGCGTCCGGAGACCGAAACATCAGGTTGGCCATCCGCGCCGACCGATTGAGTCGCGCGGTCCACATCGAGAATGTGCTCGCGAAGGATCTTCCGGCTGATGCACATGTTGCCGGCGACGAGTCGGTTGGCTGGTCCGGCTTTGGCGAGCCGGTGCGTTCCTTTGAAGGTTAGCTCGAAGATGTTGGTCGGCGCTTCGTCACGAACGAGGCCGGTAACGGCGGCGACGCGGTCGGTTTGAAACCCCGCCGCCAGATTCGCAATCCAGTCCGGATCGGCGATGCAGTCGCTGTCAAGGAAGGCGACCAATTCGCCCGTGGCGATTTCAATACCGCGATTGCGACTTGGATTGGCTCCGGCGTGGTGTTCGTTCCGTAAGCAACGAAGTTTCAAATCGGAGTGCTGGTCGGCGAACCGAGCGAGGAACTCAGGCGTATCGTCGGTGGAGCAGTCGTCGACGACGATGACCTCGTAGTCGTCGTAAGACTGAGCGGCCAGTGCATCCAGGCAGCGCTGCAGAATTGCTCGCCGGTTGCACGTAGGGATGACGACGGAGACGGGCGGGACGTCGTTCGATACGTCGGTCGGTGAATCCGTCGTCATCAGACCCGCTATGGTTCGTGTATTTCGTGAAACCCTGTCCGATCCGCATCGGACCGGTAGCGACGAATGGTCTCGGCGATGTTGACGTCAACGGCCACGCCCGTCGCTCACTTGCGTCGAGTTTATCGCATTTTCGGTTTCCGTGTAGTGGGAAGCCGTGAAGATTTGCAAGGGCAACCGAACGTCAGGCGCGGCCGTCGCGTGGACCTTTCTCTAGTCGATGCATCTACAAAGTCGATGAAGGGGCAATAACTCGGCGAACTGGAACCTGACCTGCGATGCTGAATTTGGTTGTACGACATTCCTACGATCCGCTTACTGGGTCGATCTTCCTTGATCTCGCATGGCGTTTTTCGACTGCCGCCAGCGCAGGCCCATCGCGGACGGCGTGGCTGTGAGCCTGAGACAGAAAGCCATTCGTGGTGTTGCGTGGACGGCGGTCCAGAACTGGGGAACCGGGCTCATTGCCCTGTTCGTTTTCTTGATACTGGCGAGGTTGCTCGGTCCGGAGCACATCGGCGAGATGACAGCGGCGGCTGCGATGATCGCCGTGGTCGCGATCGTGCAGCAACTCGGGCTGGTCCCGGCGCTCGTGCAGCGAGAGAACCTTGAACCGGAGCACATCAACGCGTCGTTTTGGACTACGACGATTGTCGGCGTCGTTCTTGCGGGGCTGGTCGCGCTGTTCGCACCCACAATCACGGCGGTTCTCCACCAACCCAATCTGGCACTGATCGTTCGGGTCATGTCGCTCAAGCTTGTATTCGATGGTCTGGCGACGACGCCGCAGGCCTTGCTTCGGCGTCGGTTGGACTTTCGCAGCCTGGCGGTCCGGTCGTTGTTGTCGGCCGTGTTGGGTGGGGTCGTGGGCATTGCCATGGCGGTTTACGGTTTCGGTGTGTGGAGTCTGGTCGCGCAGCAACTGGTGAGCTCCGCCGTCGGGCTGATGACGCTTTGGGTCGCGAGCGGGTTTCGACCCACGATCGGATTCTCGTCGCGTCACCTGCGACAGCTACTCGGATATTCCACGTACGCCATGGGTGCGGACACCGTGGCGTTGTTCAACAACCAGCTACACGGATTGCTCATACCGATCTTTCTCGGGCATACCGTATTGGGCTACTACATAGTCGGGCAACGCTTCGTGCGTGTTGCGGCTAACATGTTCACCGCGACGGTCGCGGCTGTGATGCTACCGACGTTTTCCCGCCTGCAGCAGCACCTGGATCAGATGCGACATGCGTTCTTGTCAGCCACACAAATGTCCGCGCTGCTTGCGTTTCCGGTGTTCATCGGATTGGCGGCTGTTTCCAAGGATTTGTTGGCCTCACTTTTCAGAGATGAATGGACGTCGAGCTTTCGTGTCATGCAGTTTCTCGCGCTGGCGGCCGTGGTACAGTCTATCAGTTTCTTTAACCGAGCGGTGATCATGGCTCGTGGTTATCCACGGCGCGTACTTGTCTTGGCGTTGATCAACCTCACGACAAATATCGTGGCGTTTCTTGTGGCTGTGACCTACAACGACGTGGCTGTGTTGGCGCTAGCTGTCATGGTTCAGCGTGTCGCCTACGGATTACTTCCGCTCCTGGTGGTGCGCGGGTTGATCGATCTGGACTTGTGGATCTTCGTTCGCCAATACCTACCCCCGCTCGCGGCGTCGTTGATCATGGTGGCTGCGGTAATGCTAATCAAGCTGGTGGTGGTTCCCGAATCGGTCGCGTCGTGGGTTCGACTGATGGTCGAAGTCGTGGTCGGTGCAGCTACGTACTTGTTGGCGATACGGCTGATCGCCCCCTATCGCGTTCGGCAGGCGTTGGAATACTTCCGCCTCCTGCGGTCGGGTGAGCCGTCGTAAACAGGTGGTCAACAGGCCGCCGAATCGGGCTTGGGTTCTGGCGTGTGGACAGTCGGTGGCGGGCCTGTTCGCCAGGGATATCGATGCCGCTGCGGGCTCGTCCCATTCCATGGGAGGGTGGCGGTGTCGCATAACTGGCACGCCCCATAACGATTGCGTGAATCGTATGCTGCATTGACCGTCGTGATGTGCGTTTCTAGAATCGCAATGACGGAGCGATGATGCGTACAGCTCTTTTCGTTGTTCTATCCGGCCTGACCTGAAACCACCATGGCGATTATCTGCCGAGACATCGGTCTTCTGTTCATTATGACGCCGCGCACGGGATGCATGGCGCTTGGCGCACTCTTGCGAGATCGGCTCGGTGGAGCGTGGTTTCCGTCCGAGAACGTATGCGCTGACGACGGAACGGTTTTGGTGGAACAGATTCATTGTTCCCTTCGCAACCTTTTGGATCATCGGCTCCTGACGGAGAAGGAAGCCGATGGGATGCTAAAGGTTGCGACCGTCCGGAACCCGTTTGACTCGTTGGTGTCACTCTATGCCAAGCGAAGTCGAATACAGGAGGTGGCGAAAACGGACCCCAAGGTGCAGGCGTGGATGCAGCGCCAGCCGCTGACGATGGCCGATGCCGACTACTGTCGCAATCACTCGTTTGATGCGTGGATACGTCGGAGGTACGGCCTGTCGGCCATTGCGTCGGCTTTACGTCTGCGGCAGAACAGCATGTTCGACCGGTTTACTGATGGTGTGGATATTGTGATGCGCAAGGAGCGTCTTCAGGAGGATTGGGACGCTGTCGGCCACCGCCTGGGGTTCGACGGACCCATAGAGATTGCAAAACGCAATCCCACCCAAGGGAGAGCGAGTAACCATCGCGAGCACTACAAGTGGCTGTCGCGTCTTATTGTGCAGTCTGCATTTCGGTACGATCTCGGACGTTACGGATACTCGTTTTGACTCGATGTCGGCGTCGTCCGACGGCGTATGATCGCCAACGGACGACGGGCTGGGCGCCATCGCCGCACCCTCCGCAACACTTATGGGCGCCAAGGCCCTCGCCCGGTCAGTTGAGGGGGGCGTTCAACGTGGATAAGATCAACGGTCGAAGCACGCGCCGTGTCGGCGGTGTGACTGTGGGTGTTGGTCTGTCGGATCGGGAGGTGTGCATGACTGTCGGTGAGCAGCCTGTACCCACATTTCTTGTTATTGGAGCCATCAAAGCAGGTACGACATCGCTCTATCACTATCTGAAACAACATCCCGACGTCTTCATGAGCCCACGGAAGGAAGCGGGATACTTCGCGGTCGACTTCGATCGTCCACTCAACGAAGGTTTCAATCGATACGCCATTACGGATGTCGACACTTATCGGGCGCTGTTCGCGGGCGTGACGAATGAGCACGCTGTTGGCGAGGCGTCGCCGCAATACCTATGGAGCCCGCTGGCCCCGGCGAAGATCGCAGCCATGCTTCCGAACGTTCGGCTCATCGCGCTCCTCCGCAATCCCATCGACCGGGCTTTTTCGAGCTATCTGCACCTGCGGCGCGAGGGCGGCGAAACGATTGAGGATTTTGGAGACGCGTTGCGCGCAGAGGGAGAACGTGTCGCGGAACACCTCGGTCCGCTTTGGCGGTATCAGGAGGTTGGATTATACGCCCGGCAGCTCGAGCGCTATCACGCCCATTTTGATCGCGCGCAAATCAAGATATTTCTCTATGATGATTTCAGTGCCGACCCGCGCGGTGTGCTTCGCAGCGTATTCCGGTTCATCGGTGTCGACGACGAGTTCGTTCCGGATATGGGCAATCGGTACAACGTGTCGGGCATACCGCGTAGCCGAGCGCTGCATCGCGTGCTCAACGCACGTCATCCAGTGCTCAAGCAGATGTCTCGCATGATCCCTACACACCTTCGCGAGCGGGTGGCCTGCCGCGTGCGTGCGTGGAACGTGATCAAGCCAGCGCTGAGCGAGGGTATCCGAGCCCAACTCGTTGATCTGTATCGAGAAGATATTTTGCGAACGCAGGAGTGCATCGGACGTGATCTGTCGATGTGGTTAGATCCGTCGTGCAATCATACGCCCGCATCAACGAGTGGGTTGCCGACCAACGGCGTTTCTGCATCAGGTATGTCGTAGGAGTATCGGTGGACCCATGAAACCCCGACTGACCGTTGGCATTCCGACCTGCGCCAGGCCGGACAAGATCGCCGCTTGTTTGGAGAGCGTGCGCCGATACGTGGATGTCGAACACGAGATCATCGTCGTGGACAGTGCGTTCGACGAAGCGAATCGAAGCATCTACGACGCGTATCCCAATCTTCAATTGCTCGCGATGGATTCGCCGATCGGTCCGTCGGAGGCGCGCATGGAAATTGCCAAGCGACTATCGACGCCGTTTCTGTTGTACCTCGACGACGACAACGAAGTGACCGATGGCTGCGTGGCGGCGCTACAAACTCACTTGGATGAGCATGACGATGTGGGTATCGCCGCCGGCGGCTGGTGGGAGTACGATCGGTACCGTCCGATTGGGCAACGGCTCAACTTCGGCCGTATCGACGGCAAGGATGCTGTCTACAAGAGCTATGTTACCGTTGAGCAATCGCGTGAGCTCGGCGTCAGCAGTTTGCGCGTGGACCTTTGCCTGGCGACGATGCTCGTTCGACGCGAAGTGTTTGAGCGCGTGCAGTTCGATCCTCAATACGGCTTTTTCTATGAGCTGTTCGATTTTTTCATGCAATGTCATCGCGAGGGCGTCGTGGTAGACGTGCTTCCAGGTGTTGTCTTCGAGCACAAGCCGACAGCATACGTCGCGCCGACGCAGCGCCAGCTCAGCGCCCGGGACGATGATCGTCAACGCTTCGCCGACAAGTGGAACGTGGAACCGCTCGGCGGGCTCGGTGGTGTGTCTGATGGTGGCGCGGGTGATGGGCGCCGGCGCGGTGGCTGGCGGTCGGTATGGCGAAGTGTGCCACGTTTCCTGCGCCGCTAGCGAATTGGACACCGACCGATACGGCCATGGCGCGGCGGTCTTGAATGAAGATGTAAGGGTATGGAACCAGAAGTGACATCGCGACCGGCCACACGCCGCAGTCTTCGCCACCGTATTGGCGGCGTGGTGGGTTACGTGCTGCGCGGCGGTCGACCCCCAATGTCGGCCGCACGAAACAGTACGTCGTTTGCTGCGGGCGCGATTCCCGCGACGCTGATCACGGAGGTCTTCGACAAAATCCGGCAAATGCCCGGCTGGTTCAACGTCGACGACTGTGCGCATTTTTCGCTCATTCTTCGGATGCAGACAGCTATGGGCGTGTTGGGTGATGTGCTCGAAATCGGTAGTTATCACGGTCGGTCGACATGTTTGCTCGCCTATTGTCTTAGTCCTACGGAAACACTCCACGTTTGCGACGCCTTCGAGCGTCCGGGCGATGAAGCGTATACGGTCCACCCGACACAGGTGCGCCTCTGGGAAAACTTGTTGACGGTCAGCCCGAGGCTTTCAAAAAGCGCGGTGGAAATTCACGATTGCTACAGCACGGATCTTAAGCTTGATGAATCGCAGCGATTCCGTTTCGTACACGTTGACGGGGGGCATACCAAAGATGTTGCCCTGAATGACTTGCGGCTTTGTGCTGAGCACATGCTTCCTAGCGGAATCATTGCGGTGGACGACTATGCGCACAATAGTTATCCGGAGGTGACGGAAGCGGTCGATGCGTTCTTGATGGAACGGCCGGGCTTTGAGGTGCTCGCCGACCTGAACCGGCACGGCGCTATGGGGCGCAAGATTTACTTGTATTCTACCGGTTCGGAGCGTTAACGATGGACCTTCGACTTTGCGCGCGATGGGTAGGCGCGAGGACTCTGTGTCTCGGATGGTCTGTAGCAGGGCGTTGAACATGCACGTATTCAAGTGCGTCACCGCGAACCCGCACGTGAAGACGGGACTTGCCCCGTCAAAAGGCGGAAATGGCTAATGGATCACCGGGTGGAATCCGGTGCCACACTTTTTCAATGGGCTGCTAGCTGCTGAAGATCGTGGTTTCGAGCTGAGTTAGAACATGTTCATCATACACTTCATACAGAGTATCATCGCGAGATTGATCGGCGTGCTGCTGCCGCGCGTTGGTTGGCGCAAGCACTTCGAGCTCTGGGAGCGGTGTGGGTTTCACGTGACGCCGGTTCATTTCTATCAGCCCATTCCTGACACGTCCACGTTGCGTGACAACGTCTGGTCGAAACGTTTGTCGATGGGCGGCGTGAATCTCAACGAGCAGGGGCAAATCGAACTGTTGGAAAATTTCCGGCGGCGATTCGCCAATGAATACGATGCGTTGCCCGCAACGGCTACATCCGTGCCGCATGACTTTCACTACGACAACAGTTACTTCGCTTGCGTAGATCCGGAAATACTCTTTTGCATGATTCGCGCGAACCGTCCGCGCAAGATGATTGAGATCGGCTCGGGATTTTCGACGCTGCTTTCCGCGACGGCCATCAGACGCAATGCGAATGAGTTCAGCGATAGCCCGTGCGAATTCGTCGCCATCGAACCGTACCCTAACGATGTGATCCGTGCCGGTTTTCCAGGCCTGTCCGAGCTGCGTACCTCGCGCGTGCAAGACGTCGATCTATCGACGTTCGAATCGCTCGGTGACCACGACATCCTGTTTATCGATTCGTCGCACGTCGGTCGAATCGATAGCGACGTGCTCTACGAACTACTTCAAATTCTTCCGAGGCTTCGCCCGGGCGTGCTGGTTCATGTTCACGATATTTTTCTCCCCGACGAATACCCGAAGTCGTGGGTGATCGACCGACATCGATTCTGGACGGAGCAATACCTGCTGCAAGCGTTTCTCGCGTTCAACGATTCTTTTGAAGTGCTCTGGGCCGGTCAATACATGCACAAGCATCACCCGGCCCGTATGGCTTCCGCCTTCGCTTCGTATCGGCGTCGTACGCCGGGTGACGATTGGGTTGGTCCGGGTAGTTTTTGGATTCGACGCCGGTGACCATGTCCGACGACGCACCTGTGTTCATCGTGGGTTGCCCTCGGTCGGGTACGACGCTGCTTCAGCGCATGCTGGATGCGTTGCCCGGCGTAGCCATCGCGCCGGAGACACACTTCATTCGCCGCTTCTGGTTTCGCCGCGCGCGCTATGGCGATCTCTCTTCGGACGAGTCGTATGCTCGACTGATTCGCGACGTCGTAGCAATTCCTGAGTTCGCCGATATGGGCCTCGACCCGGAGGCGTTTCGCGATGCGGCGTTTCGTCGGACCCGAGGGTATGGTGAACTTCTCGGTTTGCTTTTCACTCAATACGCAGCCGTCAACAAGGCGCGCATCGTCGGCGAGAAGACGCCGAACCATCTGCTCTACATGCAAACGCTGGAAACGTTGTTCCCGCTCGCCCGATTCGTGCATATCGTGCGCGATCCGCGCGGCGTCGTGAATTCCTGGCGTCACGTGCCGTGGTCGACCGGTTCCGTGTCACGTGACGCCCTCGTCTGGCGTCGTTACCTTGCCACCGCGCGACGGCGACCGCCGCGTCGCCGCGATCGGTTACTTACGGTTCGATACGAAGCGTTGCTCGCGCAACCGGCAGCGAGTGTGCAGCGCATTTGTCGATTCATCGGCGCGGATGCGGTGAATGACGTAACGGATGATGTGGTCACGGGCACTGTGGATGTGGACCGCGAACCATGGAAGGCGAACGCACTGCGCCCGCTGGATCCGAAACGTCTCGACGCATGGGGCAGCGAACTCACGGAGGAACAGATCGCACAGATCGAAGCCATCACTTGGGTCGAGATGATTCGATGGGGATACCATCCGCGCACGACGCGGGTCAAACTGGTGGGCGGCGCCGTTCGGGCTTGGGGCGATGAGGGGTGGCGGCGGCTCCGATCCGCGCTGCGGGCGGCGAAGCCATGAAGATCGGGTATCTTCATGTGGGGCCGAGAACGGGTGGCATCGCCCGGTTCAGTCGACTGATCGCAACCGAGGTGGCGCGGCGCGCCGAGCACGACGTTGTGGAGTACGCCGCGGAGTTCACTGACGATCATCGTCACAACCTGGCCACGCTGAACGAAGCGGCGCAACTGCTCGACGCCGTCGACTTGGTACACGTTCAATACAGCAAGTACGCGTGGGGTCCGGTTCGTGGACAAATCGCACTGGTGCGTACTTTCCTCGGCGCGTGCCGTGCACCGCTCGCGATCACGTTTCATGACGTCCACGACCGTGCAAGAGTCGCGGCGCCATACCGTCTTGATTTGCGGCTTCGCCGTGCTGTGGGTCGATCGCTCGATCCGTCGCTAAGGGTCGTGCCGCTGCTGATTCGTTCCGCTTCTATCGTGATCGTCAACACGAACGAAGAAAAGCGTCGCCTGGCCGCGTTGACCGGCGACCGATCCGTCCGCGTGATCCCGCATTTCGTGGAATACCGATCGCCCGTCGTCAGCGCCTCAACCGCCCGTCGCGCGCTCGGATTGAACGATCGGCGCATCATTACGTTGCTGGGGTTTATTCATCCGCGCAAAGGTTATCCGTTGCTCCTGGAAGCCCTGACGCGGTTGCCGAATGATGTGTTTGTCGTCTTCGCGGGCGGTGCGCCGGAAGGTCGAGCGCATTTCGTGAGCGAGCTTGAAGCCATGGCGGATCGACTCGGTGTGGCTGATCGTATTCGCGTGACCGGATACCTTTCGGAGGATCAGCTAGATCAATACTTGTTCGCCACGCACTTGGCGGTGTGTCCGTTTCAGTCGGTGTCGGCGTCAGGATCATTGTCGACGTGGGTTTCGGCGGGCCGGCCGATCTTGGCGAACGATTTGTCGTTAATCGCCGAGTACAACGCTCGCGTACCCGATGCAATCAAGACCTTCGAGCCGTATTCGCCGGAAGCGCTTGCTGCTGCCATTGCGGCGACGTTGCCCACGTGTACTGACGATCCGGACCAAGCGGTCGTGCGACTGCGTGACGATCTGGCGATTCCGAAAACCGTGGATCATCACCTGCGACTCTATGAGTCAGCCACAGTTGACCGGCGCGGTGATGGTCAATCGCCACGCCGTCCGACTCACGTGACCGTCTTGCCATGGTTCGAGGGTAATCCCTATCAAAGTCAGCTCGCGGAGCACTTGGGTGATCTCGGCGTGCGCGTCACCGGCGTCGATTCGAGCGTGCTAAGTTTGCCTCGGGTCATGCTCGGGCGACGACCGGACGTGCTTCATCTGCACTGGCTTCATCCGTACACGCAAGCGTCGAACATCATCGCGTCTCTAGCAAGATGGATTGTCTTTCGCATGATGGTGGGTGTTCTTCGCCTTCGGGGCACGCGCATTGTGTGGACGGTCCATAACCTTCAGGACCACGAAGCCGCGAATCCTCGACTCGATGGCGCGTGCGCGTCGGCCATTGCGAATCGTGCAGAGGGCGTGATTGTTCATGGGCAGGCGGCGCGGCGAGCGGTCGAGTTGCGATTCGGTCGGCGCCCCAATCGGCACGTCGTGGAGATTCACCACGGTCACTATTTTGATTGTTATCCGGCTGAGATGGATCGATCCGTCGCTCGCGCGCGCCTGGGCTTGTCCGAGAACGATGTGGTCTATCTATTTTTGGGGCGGATTCGACCCTACAAGGGTGTGCTCGAACTGATCGACGCGTTCCGTCGGCTTGATGAACCTGCGGCGCGACTGGTGATTGCCGGTTTGCCGCGCGCCGAGGCTGACACGCAACTGATTCGTCAACGCATCGACAACGATGCGCGAATTGTGTTCGCTCCTGGATTTGTGCTCGATGACGATATTCAGGTGTACATGAACAGCGCGGACGTGGTCGTCTTGCCCTATCGCGACATTTTGACCTCCGGTGCGGCGATCCTGGCCATGTCGTTCGGTCGTCCGTGCATCGCCCCGCGTTTGGACTTTCTGACGGAAGTGCTCGACGAAGAGGGTGGGTTTTTCTACGACGTGGGTGACGAGCAGGGTATACTCGACGCCCTGCGCTCAGCATTCGAGCGGCGCGACGCGTTGCCGAGCATGGGATCGCACAACCGAAACCGTGCGGCGACGTGGGATTGGTCTACCACGGCCCGGGTCACTGCGGAACTGTATGAGCGTGTGTTGAATGCTTAGCGTGTCGGCGATGTTTGCAAGACGAGTGCCTCGACGATGATGATGGCTGTATGTATCGCCACGTTCAAACGCGCCGAGGGGCTTGCGCGCCTGCTCACGGGTGTCAGTAATCTGGCACTTGGTGATGAGCCGCCGGAAGTGCGTATTGTCGTGGTCGACAACGACGCCGATGGCACAGCTGCAGCCGTTTGTGAGCAAGTGCAATCGCGCATGCCCTGGCCCATTACGTGCGTGGTCGAGCCGCGACGCGGAATTTCCCACGCCCGCAATACCGCCGTCACGACAGCAGGCGTAGACGTTGACTTTATCGTCTTTATCGACGACGACGAAGCGCCGGAACCGAATTGGCTTATGGAATTGTTGGAAGCTCAGCGTCGTTACGATGCGGATGTTGTGGCTGGTCCGGTACACCCCGTGCTTCCCGATGGCGCGCCGGGATGGATCGAGCGCGGTCGTTTCTTCCACCGCGAGGAATATGAAGAAGGGGCGATCTTGCCGTACGCGTTCACCAATAATGTGCTGGTGTCAGCCGGAGTGTTTCGCAAAATGGACGTCTGGTTCGATCCGAAGATGGGCTTGACCGGTGGCGGCGATCATCACTTCTTCCAACGTGTGGCGCAGGCTGGTTTTCGAATCGTCTGGACGCAGCGGGCGGTGGTTCGCGAATGGATACCCCCTTCGCGGGCGACGCTGGGTTGGTTGACGCGACGTTCGTATCGTGTGGGCAACGCCATGTCCACGATAGAGATCGACCTAGGATCTTCCTGGTTCGCTCGACCCAAACAGGCGGCGAAGGGTGGCGTTTGGCTTGCGCTGGGGCTGTTGGCGCTGCCGATCGGTTTGGTTTCCGGTCGTCACCGGGTCGTTAGAGGGATTCGCTGGCTGGCGTACGGAGCAGGTCTTGTTGCAGGCCTGTTCGGCGCACGTTACCAAGAGTATCAGCGAAACGATGGCACATGACGTGGTTGATTCAACGCTCGGCATCCTGTTGAGCAAAGTGTGGCACCGGTTTCCAGCCGGTGATCCATGGGCGACTTCATCCGATCCGATCTGAACTGAGCCGCGACCGTGAGGGAGCGTATTCATGCGGTCACGACCGGATTTCCAACGTCCGCTTCCTTACGGGCGCGGCTCGGCAAACCCGTCGTTCGATGTATGACAGAGCACCGGTGATCAATTCGCGACTTTCCCCTCTTGAGGAAGACGCAGGTCATTGTCACCGGCGAACCGATTAGACCAACCACTACTTGTCGAGATCAACCTCAAACAATACCGACGCGACGCCGAGTTGGTGGGCGCTCTTGATGTGCCCTCGAAGCCAGCCGACCGATGCGTTGGCGTCCGGGAACACGTACTTGATGTCATACTTGCGCATCAGTTGCCGGCGCGTGGCCCATTCCGTGTCGGTAGCCAGCATGGCCCGCAAGTCTCGCCGTCGCCCTCCGAGATTACGAACCCCCACATTGCCGGACCGCGACGCGACGATGAAGCAGTCGTGGATCGAAACGAGCCTGGTTCCGGGTGCGGCTTCGAGCAACACGGTCGATCCTGGGCTGATGTGTTGTTTGCAGAATTCAGAGATCGTATCAGTCAACGCCAGGTACTGCAGGCGTGCCTCGCGCGGCGCGGCGACGCGCTGCCAATAGGCGGGCCATGTGTAGTGTTCGCCCTGGTGGTTGGCGTACGGAATGGCGGCGAGCAATGCGGCTATGCTCAGCACGGGGCGCATCCAACGTCGCTTCAGCTTGAAATCGAATAGGCATGCAATCGAACCCGGAACCAGGATCACGAAGCCGATGTAGAGAAGCGTACCCATGCGGGCGAGAATCCATTCGTCGCGAAACAGGGATCGCGCGGCTGTGCATAGTGGTGGTATGAACAACACCGCCGCCACGGTGGCGATGATCGCGAGGAACGCCAGCGCGTCGCGGCGGCGCGGACCGGCGGCGGCGCACGCTACGCCAGCGATCAATAATCCGGTGAGGCATGCGCTTCGCAAGCTTCGCGGTATGCCCCAACCCTTGCTGTACCTTGACATGATCCAACCATTGTCCAGGTGGTGAAACTGTTTGGATGCTCCGGCTACAGTGTCATCGTTCGAGGATATGGGCGTGGGGGACATTGCATACGTAGCACGCGCCACGAGCAAAAAGGGCAGCGCGGCGGATAGCGCCGCCAGGCAGGCCACGATCCGCCACCGGTCGGCGTGGCCTGTAGCGAAGCGGCGGATGGCTACGATGGCGACATAGGGACCGATCGCGATGCCGGCGAAGGCGCCGTAGAGACAGTGTACCTGTCCGAGAATCAGCGAACCGGATGCGAGCAGTACGGGATATCGCCAGGTCGGTGCGGACCGTGTCGCTCGAACCGCGAGGCCGATCATGATCGGCAGGATCCAATAGGGGGCCAGTTTGTTTGGATAGATGACAAAAGTGACGGGGCCTTGGCATCCGAGCGAGAACAGAGCGCAAACCCAGCCAACCCATCGCCGATCGAACACCGCCCACGCCAAATATCCGACGCCGGAGACCGCGAGCAGCTTGGCCACCGGCAGCGACAGGAACCAAACGCGTACGTGATCCACACCGGTCAACTGCGCACACGCGGCGTACAACGCGTGGAGCAGGTTGGTGTGGTAGATCGGGAAGAAATGACCGCCGGTGACAAACGGATCCAGATTGCTGAACCCACGATCGAGAAGAAATCGTATTCGTGCCAGGTGTATCGGCGCATCGCCACCGGTGAGTGCTCCGACCCTTGCGCCGAGCGCCGCGTCCACGACGATGATCACCAGTTCAATGCCAATCCCCGCGACCAACAATCCGCCAAGCCCGCGCCACCAGCGACGACGTGAGATTTCGATCAATCCGCCGAGGACCGCGGCGATGCACGCCGCAGAGAAGACGCCCATGGGCGCTCGAAGCAGGTAGCAGGCGATGGAGATGGGGCTGAGGATCGCCAACGTGGCGAGGCATGACAGGCCGAGACCGCCGAGAAGGCCGGCGTTCAACTCATCCTTCGCGAATCGGCGGATGATTGCGTACCCGGGAAGGACAAGCATCAGCCAGAAGAGAAGCGTCACATACATGAGGATCAACGCAGGCCGACCATGCCCGAGCGCCGTGCAAGCTTTGGTGCCGGCTCCACACGAGATGTCCTACTTTCTTCCCCCTGGCTACGGTTGAACTGTGGTACGTGGGATCGGCGGCAGCGCGAAAATCTCCACGCGCCGGTTCTTCGATCGATGTGCCTTCGTATCGTTGTCGACGCTCGGCCTCGTCGCACCGCAACCGCCGGCGATCAGTCGATCCGACGAAACGGATTGATCGCTTAGAAACCGTACGACGGCCAGCGCTCGCTCGGTGCTAAGCTGGTAATTGTCTTTCCATCCGCTCTTGCGGATCGGTTGATCGTCGGTGTGCCCAAGGACCAGGATGTCTTTGTCGGCGTATTCTCCCTGAACCGCGCTGACGACCTTGGCGAGCACGCGGCTTGCGCCGTCGCGCATTGTCGCTTTGCCGGGCGTGAAGAGAAGGCCATCTTCGATAGCGATCATGGCGCCGCCGGGTACGGGCGTCCATCCGATCGCAAGCGTTTCGGGTTCGGGGCGTTTAGCGACCATCGTCCGGAGCGACTCGACTTCATCGAGCGCGTTTTGAAGTCCGGACGAAATCGCATCCCGTTCGGTTTGCACCCTGCGCAACTCGCCGTTGGTGGCGTTCAGTCGTTCGGCCAGACCTTGGTTCGCCTGTTCCAGCATCGTCACTCGCTGTCGATCCTGGTTGGCGCAGCCCACGGTGGTCAACAGCAGCGCGGCGCCGAGCAGTGCGCCGGTATTCGTTTTCGTCATCATCGTTCCGCTCCCAGTTTGGTATCTCAAGATTGGATCGTATCCGTCGCAGCGTAATGAAACCGCCGCGCCGCGAGCATAGGTCCGCCGCATCTTGTTGGCAAGGGTCAATGGCCAAGGTGAAAGTGTGCGCTATTGTGAATTGTACGAAATCAACACGCTCGTTGCGGCAATGGTTCGCTCGATAATCGGCCACTTGATGATCGTATCCTGATAGATCACGACAGCCAGAAACGAAAGGGACAGCCACGGACCCATGGGGAGTGCACGGGTTCGTTTGAAGGGGAGAGACAGTACCCAACCCAGCAGGGCGAGTCCGCACGCCAGGAAACCGCCCAACGCCACGACAGGCCAGCCGGCGACGCACCCCGCCGCCGCCATCAGGTGGATGTCGCCGACGCCGAACGCTTCTCTTCCGAACAGCAGCGTGAAGAAGATACGTACGGTCCAGCCGATCGCTCCGGCTATGACGTATCCACTCGCCGCAGTGGCCAGACCCATGAGCGGCGACCAATGGCGCATCAGCGATAGGTTCCCTACGCGGGTTCCGCTGTGCAGCGCTTCGCTGACGGCGGTCGAGGCCCCGGAATCCGAGTGCATAATCCAAACACCGACGATGGCACCGAGCACCGCGGGGAGGAGGTACACGGCTTCGCGCAGGACCATGCGGCGCGCGCTGTGGCGCTCCTCGTGGATGGCGTCAACGATTCTTTGATCGGACCGTCGAACGATCGTGCTTTCCCACACCACAAGGCCGAACAGGAAGCACAGCGGGAACAGACCGCGACCCACATGACGCATCGCGACGACTTCGATCTCGTCGATGGCCATGAATGTGAACGCCATGACGAGTAACGTGAGCGCAAGCCATCCGGCCATACGCGAGGGTGACGCGAGTGAGGGCGGCGGTTTCCTGCGGGTCGGCGCTTCCGACACAGTCGCCGTCGCATCCTCTTCGTCGACCGGTTCGTCTTCTTCGTCGTGGTCGATTGGCCAACACGTAAAGACGATCCATGCAACGCCCAGCCCCAATACCGCCATCACGCACGCCAGCGCCGTGCTATCGTACGGCCTGATCCACGACGTGGAATGGCGCGGCGTCCAGAGGATGTGCCCGGCGAATCCCGCGAGCGTGGCGAAGTTCGTAAAGCGAATGTCGACCCAGTAGTGCTCAAGGTCGATGGCTGACATCGACAACAGACAAGCGAACAAGATAATGTGTGCGACAAAGATAGGCCAATCGGCGGCGAGCCGGTCTGTCAGGCCGAATGGGCTTTCACTGAACCCCCAACGGACTTGTCCGACGAAGAAGGCGTCGAGTAACATCAGCACGACCAACGCCATCAGCGCTTCAAAGACCAAGTATCGCGTGGAAATCGGTACACCGCACATCCGGCACCGACCGCGAAGCAGTATGAAGCTGAGCACCGGGATGTTGTCGAACCAATGGATACGATGACGGCAGGACGGGCAGGCGGACCACACCGGGTCGCTCAGACTCTTGTTGCGCGGAAGCCGGTAGATAATGACGTTGAGAAAACTACCGATGCACAGACCCAGCGCCGTCCAGAATGACAGCCACCAAAGGGTTGCGATTATCGACAAGGTATCCATACCTCGATCCGAGGAAATCCCACGCACACGGCGCCCACGCCCAAATAGCGTTCGCGGTGTGCTGATTCAAAGGTGGTGTCAACTCGTTCGGCTGTGCGTTCCATCACACCAAGGGAGGTTCTCGCTACGATGACACTGGCAGACAGCCTTCTTGCCCGGCGCATCGACCTCGACGACGATAGGAGCAATATCGGTACCCTCTCGCGAATGGGCGCCATCGCAGTAGGGTAGTTTTTCGGACAACCCACATTGACAGTAGGCCTTCTTGCCGGCGGTTTCCTCGACCACCATCGGGCTCGTTCCGTGCTTTGGATCAGTCATTTCGACTCCTTGTTGTTGGTGTTGTTCGGCCGACAGACAACGTTCGTCCGTCGGGCCAATCATACGTGAGGGTCCGCGCATGGCCAGAGGAAACCGCGATACGGCGAGAAATCTGTTTTTCGACATCCGCAGTAGGCGACATCCAACAAGATGCGGGCCGGTTTTCTTATCGGGATTCGTCGCATCGGCCATCCGGTTCGCCGACGTGCAGGATGTCGCGTCCGGGATGGCGCTACAACTGCGACAGGTTCTGTTCGAACGTCGCGATGACGCTTTCCGGCGTGGAAGCACCGGCGGTCAGACCGGCGATCGTACACCCGTCGACCATGGACGGACGAAACTGGTCCCAGGTCTCGAGATGATACGTGTTGCAGCCCTCCTGTTCACACAGGTGCGCCAACTCCCGCGTGTTGGCGGAATGCAGTCCGCCGAGCACGAACATGACGTCGACGTCGCGCGTTAGGGTGACGGCGGCTTCCTGGCGACGCGTGACCTCAAGGCAAAGCGTGTTGACGACTTTGACCTCGCGATACGGTCGCTTCAGAATTTCGGCGATCATGTCGGCGACGTGTTCGGGCGCGTGCGTCGTTTGAGCCACGATGCCCAGTCGTTCTTTGTAGGGTAGCTCTTTCTCCAGGTCGGCGCCGTGGTCGATCACCGTGACGTTGGGCGCATAACCGATCACGCCCTGAACCTCCGGGTGGTTCGGATCTCCGATCATGACGACGTGGTAGCCCTCTTCGTGAAGCTGGCGGACGACGGTTTGGGCACGCTTAACGAGCACGCAGGTCGCGTCGACCACGTTTAGATTCCGCTCAGCCGCCCGGGCGAACGTCTCCGGTGAGGCGCCGTGCGATCGAATCAGCACGGTCTTGGCTGCGTCCACCGTGCCGAGATTACCGTTTTGTTCGAGACCTGCTTTTTCGAGCTCTTCCACGACTTGCTTGTTGTGGATGAGCGGGCCAAGGGCCACGACGCGCCCGGCGCCATGCGTGTCGACAGCGGACTCAGCGATTTCGATCGCATCCTCCACGCCGAAACAAAACCCACGCGAACTGGCTAGTTTGACTTGCACAACAACAATTCCCTCGCTCGCCTCGACCATCGCCATCCATCAGCCCGTCGAAGAAATGTGGTTGGGTAGTCCATGGCATTAGCAACTTGTTGAACAAGTGTGGCACCGGCTTCCAGCCGGTGATCCATGAGCGTCTTCCGCCCCGTGACGAGAACGCAGACTGTTATCACCGGTGGCCCCGTAGCGACGCGCTTGAGTATCAGCCCTATTCAACAGGCTACCATCCACCACTACGATATTCTACACGGGTATTATGGCGAATACCACCGAATCGAGTACTCATTGGCATCGCGCCGATCGAAGAGCGTGTTTAGGAAGCGTGGCTTCAAACCGAGCCGCGACCGTAAGAGAGCGGTTTTCGCCTGCGAAGGCGGACCGCTTCCTCACGGGCGCGGCTAAGTAAGAGGCTTCTCTACGGAGCAGCAAACCGATGAATCAATCTTTCTACGCAGCCGCACGGGAATTTGCACAAGCACTCGACCGCGACGACTTCTCAACTGCATCGACGTTGTTGGCGGAGGACTGCGTCTACAAATCGCCGGGGGATACCCTACAGGGTCGGGCAGACATTATGAGCAGCTACGAGACCAACTCCGCTTGGGCGAGCGAAGCCTTCGACGCCGTGCATTATTCCAGCACAGTGGCGGAGCACGACGGGCAGCGTATGTGCATCATGTTTACAGACCGCGTGGATCATAAGGGCGTGACGCACGCGTATCGCTGCCGCCAGATTCTTACACCAAACGAGGCCGGCTACATTCAGCACATCGACCACGTGGAAATCGCCGGCGAACGCGAAGCACTAGAGCGGTTCCTGAAGGAGTGCGGCGTTACGCGAGTCACCCCGCCGAAACCCGACTAGGCAAAGCGGCAGCCAACTCGGCGGGCAATAGCCAGACCCGTAGGGTTGTCAAGCGTGGCTTCGCTGAACGTGTCGAATGAACAACTGCCCGGCATACTCAATCACGTTCGCGCGTAGCCATCTCTTTGTCCAGCCGATCCCGTTGAATCAATTCCAAGATCCTAGCTGGGGTCTGCGTGCGGCACTCCGGGCAGGTGCCGGAGAGGTTACCGGTCAAATCATAGTCACAGTTGACGCATCGTCCGCAGCGCAATCGTCGAGACGCCTGGCGCCTTCGATAGTCGATTCCGATGACGTATCCGATGAAAGCATAGGCAGGAGTGTTCAGGACAGCTAGGCTCGTGCACGGGGATAGAGCTATCGTGTCACCAACTAACGGGCCGAGTGCGTCCCAGAGGACAAACGCAGGCAAATTGAAGGTGGAGGCCAAGAAGAACAAGAGAGAACTGTCATCAGTACTCCCCCCACGTTCGCCAAAACAACGAGAGAAACCGGTACGGTTGCGCCAAAAGCCGCGCCGCACAAAGTAGCCCATGCTGATGACCTACGTCGCGGCATATATCGAATCCCTGACCATATCTCCCGTCAAGAGGCGAAGATCGCAAATGGATAACCGGCTAGAAGCCGGTGCCACACTTTTTCAACAGACCGCTATGCAGTGGCGGTCAGCGACCGAATCTTGCTCAGCACTTCTTCATGTTCGGGGAACCGGCCGACTTCCTGTTTCTTCCAGATTTGCGTGCCGTTGACGTGTACGTCGAACACACCGCCGGATCCTTCGATCATCTTCACGTCGGTGGAGAACTCACCCTTGATTGCGTCCGCCAGACTGGCGGCTGTGGGGTAGTAGTTTCACTGCATACAGTATTTGATACTGATGTCCATGGTTCTTGTTCCTCCAAACGCAGCCCATTGGCGGCGCACGAACAGTCTATCAGTCTGTTGGACAAGCCTGACGCATCCACGAGCCGCTCGCCACTGTCCGGCGGCCGATGCCGACGCGTTCCGCCCCGTCAAAGAAACGGGGCGGTGTCAATGGATCACCGGCTGGAAGCCGGTGCCACACAAACATCGTGTTCCACAACAGCCTACTCGGCGCTTTCGCACGGCTCAAGCGACGGTTTCGTCCGATCCGAGCCGCGACCGTGAGGGAGCGTTTTCAAGTTGCCACGACCGGTTTGCACACGTCCGCTTCCTTACGGGCGCGGCTCGGCCAACCCGTGATTCGACGTGCTACAGAGCACTACGACAAGTTCATGGTCATAAGGAACTCGCCGTTGGTTTTCACCTTGCCGAGTTGACCGCACAACAGTTGAATGGCTTCGACCACGTTCATGTCTGAGAGGACACGGCGCAGGCGGTAGACCAATTCCAATTCTTTCGGGTCGAGCAGTAGTTCTTCGCGACGCGTACCTGATCCGGCGATGTCGATGGCCGGCCAGACGCGGCGCTCGACGAGTCGGCGATCGAGGTGCAACTCGCTGTTGCCGGTGCCCTTGAACTCTTCGAAGATGACGTCGTCCATTTTGGAGCCGGTGTCGACCAGCGCGGTAGCGATGATCGTGAGCGATCCACCCTCTTCAAGGTTTCGGGCGGCGCCGAAGAAACGCTTCGGCGGCTGGAGGGCGTGGGCGTCGATACCACCGGAGAGGATTTTTCCTGAGTGGGGGGCTTCGGTGTTGTATGCCCTCGCCAATCGCGTAATCGAGTCGAGCAGAATGACGACGTCGCGTCCGTATTCGACAAGCCGTTTGGCTTTCTCGCTGACCATTTCTGCCACCTGAATGTGGCGACCGGCCCCTTCGTCGAACGTCGAACTGATGACCTCTGCGTCGGTCTGCCGCTGCATGTCCGTGACTTCTTCCGGACGTTCGTCGATGAGCAGCACGAACACGTAAGCGTCGGGATGATTCTTGGTGATGGAGTTCGCGATCTTCTGCAACAAGATCGTCTTGCCCGTTCGTGGGGGCGCGACGATGAGCATACGTTGACCCATACCGATCGGCGTGACAAGATCGACCACGCGCATGTTCACTTCTTCGGGCGTGGTTTCGAGGTAGTACCGCGTCTCCGGATGTAGCGCAGTGAGGTCTTCGAAGTTGGTCTTTTCGGTGACGAGGTTGGGGTCTTGGTAGTTGATGGCTTCGACTCGGAGCAGGGCGAAGTATCGCTCGGACTCCTTCGGCGGTCGAATTTGCCCGGCCACGATATGCCCGGTGCGCAATCCGAAGCGGCGAATTTGCGAGGGGCTGATGTAAATGTCGTCGGGACATGGAAGATACATATACTCCGGGCTTCGGAGGAACCCGAACCCGTCGGGGAGGATTTCCAATACGCCCTCACCATACATCAGGCCGTTTCGGTTGATGCGGTCTCGAAGGATTTTGAAGATCAGGTCTTGTTTCTTGAGTCCGGTGAACTCGGTGAGTTCTTCCTTCTTCGCGACTTCGTGCAATTCTTGCACACTCATGCGCTGCAATTCGGTGATATGAATTTCGGAGCGCTTGATCTCTTCGTATTTGGCGTGCGTTTCGGCGTCCATCCCGTTGGCGGTTGATGGGGCGGCGCTGGGCACGTCCTTTTCGACAGGCTGATCGCTCGTTGGCGGCGCCTCTGAAGATGCGGCGTCGTCGTTACGTGTCTTGGACTCAGCGGCGGATGTTCGCGTCGTTGAGGTTTTCTTTTTCGGTGTTCGCACCTTTCCGGTGGTGGCTTTCGCCATCGAGTAATCCTCCTTCAAACAGGATGTGGGTCTAACCCGGTGTGGTTGGTTTTCTGAACTGATTCAAGATTCCAACGTGATCAATGGAGTCGGTCGAGGCTCAAGGCGCTGCGTCGTTCACGCCTTTGCGAACGATGCTAACGCCGCTAAGAATACTTCCTTTACGTGGGTACGCAATACTTCGATATTGGAGTGGTTGACAATGGCATGATCGGCATTTGCTCGCTTCTGGTCCAGTGGTTTGAACAAATTTTCTCGCCGACGCAACTCCTCTTCCGTCCACCCCCGCGTTTCACAAACGCGACGAACGCGAACGGCGTGGTCCGCCTCTACAAACATTACGGTATCACAAAGCTCGTCAAGCCCTGCTTCGTAAAGCTTGGGGCTGTCGAGCACTATGGCTTTGACACTTACATCATCGCCGAACGATTGCAGCATCGCCTGTTGTCGACGGCGAATCCGCGGATACAACAACGCCTCAAGCCGCGAAAGCTCAGCGTGATCGTTAAACACGATAGCTGCGACCTTGGCACGATCTACGTCGCCAGCCGCCGTCAATATCGTGTCGCCCCACCAACTGCGGAGGGTCGTGATAACGTCGGTCGACGCTAATTCTTCGTGGCTCAGGCGATCCGAATCGATAATGGCCGCACCGAGCGATCCGAGAATACGAGCGACCGTGGACTTCCCTGCCCCGATTCCGCCAGCCAATCCGATCACCGGTTTTGTCCGTGTCGGGGTCATGGGCGGCGGTTCATTGCTGTGGTGCGATTACGACTCGACACGTGCGAGCGAGGTCTACCAAGCTTGATTACGGTTACCCCCGCAGGTTGATTTTCTTCCGGTGGAAACACCGTGTGATGGCCGTCCTTGGCTCTTGGACCTGCCTCAAACCCGACCGAACTTGTGACTGGGTAGCCAAGTAAGCGGAGCTTACGAATCGGAAGGGTGGAACACACCAGGGCACGAGGCCCCACTGCACTCCCTTCAATATACCCGATCCATGGTCGGCTGTCACGTGGCTTTTTCATTTTTTCCGCGACCTCTGACAATCGTGTGACATGCCCTCGCGTTAGAGCTCAGTCATCGCTCCATTGACGGGTTTACCGAGCCGCGACCGTAAGGAAGCGGACGTTTGAAATCCGCTCGTGACAGCATAAGAACGCTCCCTCACGGTCGCGGCTCGGATCGGACCAACCCGTCATTTGAGTCGTGACAAGGCACTAGAGCGGGGCGAATCGCGATAGTTGGCGAAGGCGTACTCGATTTCCGGCTGGGTCTAGCATGTCGATACTGCGGTCAGAACGGGCGATCCCCGAAATCCGCTGAAATGCGCAGGATCGCTCCAGGAGTTGGTCCTCCACCCATTCGAGCGATGTGACCGCAATGGTTACGCGGAGGCACCGGCCGTCGATTCGAGGATCGGGGCAAAGGCGGATCAGCAGCTCGATTTGCTCAGACTTGAACGCCACGTACGCCACACCAAGCCGCTCATATGTCAGCTCGGGTAGGTCTGCCAATTCGCCGTAGAACCATTTCAGTTCCGCTTCGTATTCGGGCAGGCTCTCCAAGTGGACGGTATCGACGGCCTGAATCCGGCTTGGGTTCATACGTGGGAAAAATCCCTTCTGACTTCGACCGACCGGCGGTCGCCGAGGTTGGCTAACGGGCTGCTGGAAATGTGTGGCACCGGCTTCCAGCCGGTGATCCATTAGCGATTTCCTCCTCTTGTCGCGGAGGCAGCCCATCGTCGGGGGCGTGATCAGCTGCGACGCGATTGAATGCCGGCTTTGTTCAACAGGTTGCTAATGGTTGCTGTGGTTGTCGTCGAATACCTCAGCCGTAAACAGTAGAGCCTCTGCGTCGGGCAGTTTCCATGCATCTTGTTCCAGCCCCGCTTTGGTAGTGCAACATTGTCGCAGGAATGTTTCGGCCGACCAGCCCCGCTCGGATGCCACCTGCGGAAGAAAACAACCTGACTTGTTGCCGAGTCGCACGACGATGCCGTGTACTCCGGGCGTCAGCGACAACGGACTGTTCGTCGGCGTCGGATCGGAGAGTAACGATATCTCAATGGTTAGCGACTTCAACTCAGCCGCATCTACCGGTGCGGACTGAAACCGCGAGTCCTTCAGAGAATTGGCGGTGACTTCCTCAATAGTCGTGACGATATCGCTGGTTGGCGCCAACGTGCCCACGCAGCCGCGTAGGCGTTTGCCGCGCCAAAACGTGACGAACGCGCCACCGTAACGCCCGTCGATCGATGGGCGAGCGACGGGCGTGTCCAAACCCGTCAGAATGCGCCGGGCCGTGCTCCGGGCGAACGCGAGCAGTGCCCGCTGGTTTTCCGTTAACGGTGCTTGCTGCGAGCCGGCCACGAGCAGGGAAACTCCTGTGACGTTCGGTCAGTCGTCGATCTCCCGGAGACGCGCGGTAAAGTGTCGAAGTTGTGGCGGCGCCTCCGTGATCATCAGCGGGCGTATGGTATCGCGCATGGCGTGGACCTCCAACACGGCTTCGATCACATAGTCTACGTGGCTTTGCGTATAGACCCGCCGCGGGATGGCCAGACGGACCAACTCCATGTCGGGCGTGTGCCCCGATCCGCCGAACATCAGGTGGCCGATTTCTACGGCGCGAATACCGGCGTGGCGATACAACGCGCAAACCACAGCTTGACCGGGGAATTGTTCCGGCGGGATGTGCGGACAGAAGCTCTTGGCGTCAATGTAGATGGCGTGTCCGCCCGGCGGTTCGACGATGGCCACACCGCCGTCGCGCAGCCGCGTGCCCAGGTATTCGACGCTGCGAAGTCGGTAGTGCAAGTAGTCTTCGTGGAGCACTTCCTCGAACCCTTGGGCCATGGCTTCCAGATCGCGCCCCGCAAGTCCGCCGTACGTCGGAAACCCTTCCGTGAGGATGAGCACGTTTCGCGCCTGTTTGGCCAGCTCGTCGTTCCGAAAAAGCAGCACGCCGCCGATGTTGACCAATCCATCCTTCTTGGCGCTGATGGTGGCTCCGTCCGCAAGGTCGAACATGGCCCGTGCGATCTCGCCGACCGAGTGATCAGACCAGTCCGGTTCGCGCTGCTTGATCATGTACGCGTTCTCTGCGAATCGACATGCGTCGAGAAACAGCGGCGTGTCGTGTTTGTCGCAGACGGCGCGGACGGCGCGAATGTTTTCCAAGCTGACCGGCTGACCGCCGCCGCTGTTGTTCGTGACGGTGATCATCACGAGGGGAATTCGATCGGCACCGACTTCGGCGAAGCATCGTTCCAGTCGCTCGACGGAAAGGTTGCCCTTGAACGGTTTGCGGCTGGTGGCGATACGTCCTTCTTCGACCACGAGGTCGACGGCTTCGCCGCCGCTGTGCTCGATGTTCGCACGTGTGGTGTCGAAGTGGTTGTTATTGGGAACGACCATACCCTTGCGGACCATGACCTCGAAGAGAATGCGTTCGCTCGCGCGACCCTGGTGTGTGGGCAGAATGTGCTCGAACCCGGTGAGGCCCGCGACGCGATCGTAGAATCGATGGAAACTTTCCGCGCCGGCGTAGGATTCGTCGGCCCGCATAATGCCCGCCCACTGCTCGCTGCTCATGGCGCCGGTTCCGCTATCGGTCAGCAGATCGATAAGCACGTCGCGGGCGTTGATCAAGAACACGTTGAACCCGGCTTCGCGCAGCACCGACTCGCGGTACTCCGGCGTGGTCATGCGAATCGGTTCGACGACCTTAATACGGAACGGCTCGATAATGGTCTTCATGGTGTCATGCCCTCAGCGCTGTTGGTCGTGCGTTCTGACTGTTCGTGCCGCGCGCACCCGCGCCGCTGATCCCGGTGGCAAGCGACGTGCCAGACAGAAGACGATCAGCACCGCGTGTGTGCGACATGGACGCACGCTATCCGCTTGCGACGGTCGACGCCATGGATGAAGTCCGCCCACGGGGTTTCTAGCGTCGGGTCATCTATAGTATGATGCGGACGCTAGCCACTGACGCGATCGTACGCAACGATCTCAGTGCGGTGGTCGGCGGTGTTGTTCAGTCTGGATTGAGCGTGGCAGTATCGAGGAAACCGAAATGGGCGAACGCAACAAACAACGCATCGAGACGCGGGCGATTCACGCCGGAGAACCCGTGCCGCGAATCTGCGGGGCCGTATCGATGCCGATCTTCCAATCATCGACATACCTGACAGACGCCGGAGCCGACTACCACGATCTTGGCTACATCCGCTTGAACAACACGCCGAACCACACCGTGTTGCACGCCAAGATGGCTTCGCTCGAAAACGGTGAAGCCGGGCTCGTCGCGTCGAGCGGAATGGCGGCCATCTCTACCTCGTTGCTCACCGTACTAGGTAGCGGCGACCACATACTTGCCCATAAGTGTCTCTACGGCGGCACGCACGATCTGCTCACGGGCGAATTCGAATCGCTGGGCATCACGCACACGTTCATCGACGCACACGATCCCGATTCCTGGGCACAGCATCTGCGCGACAACACCAAAGCCATCTACGTCGAAACGATCACTAATCCTCTCGTCGAGGTTGGCGATCTTGCGGCTGCAGCCCGTTTCGCCAAGAAGCACGGCCTCATTTCAATGATCGACAACACGTTCGCTTCACCGGTCAATTTTCGACCGATCGAACACGGTTTCGATCTCGTACTGCATAGCGGTACGAAATACCTCAACGGACACTCGGATATTGTGGCCGGCGTTGTTGTGGGTTCGGCGGAACTCGTCGAACGCGTGCGCCATCGCCTCAATCACTTCGGCGGCGCACTCGACCCCCACGCCTGCTTCTTGCTCCAACGTGGCATCAAAACGCTGGCGGTTCGTGTTCGATACCAAAACGACAACGCCTTGGCGGTCGCGCGGTTCCTCGAAGAACACGAGGCCATCGAGCGCGTCTTCTACCCCGGTTTGCCGAGCCACCCCGACCATGATCGGGCACGAGAACTCTTTGACGGTTTCGGTGGTATGCTGGGTTTCGAGCCCAAAGGTGGCGCGGAAGCCACGCTGAGATTGATCGAACGTGTGACGATCCCCATGTCGGCTCCGAGCCTCGGCGGCGTCGAGACGCTGATCACCCAACCGTCCCAAACGTCACACCGGGGCATGAGCGAAGCCGACCGACAACGCTTGGGAATCACCGACGCCGTGATCCGCCTTTCCGTTGGCTTGGAAGCGACTGAGGATTTGCTGGACGATTTTCGGCGAGCGCTGGGGTAGGGATTCAAACGTCGAAACGTCGAATAATCAATGCGTCAAAGAGTCGAGAATTTCTTTATCGCGACCGGGAACGATGTTCAATGTTGCACAGACGCCGCGCAGTTGCGACCGTGGGAACGGAGTCGTACTTGTTCCCGACTCTCGTGTTTGTGGTCGGTACCGCTCTTTTTGGGCTTGGCGTTCGACGGTACGTCAATTCGACTACGAACACGCTGGCGACCACTACCGTCGCCACGAGCGCGCCGCGCGTTTCATCGATCGATCAACCCGCAACATCGTCACCAGCAACCATCGCGCCGTTGCCTGCGGATCTCGCTCGTGCCGAGCCGGCGGTCGCAGATGAAATCCGCTCGCGTCGACAGGCGGTCGAAGACAATCCCGAAGACGCGGCGCTTTGGGGTCAACTCGGGATGGCCTATGAAGCCCATGAGTATCGTGAGCGTGCGCGGGCCTGCTTTTCAAGAGCGATCGAGCTGGACCCCGCGCTAACCCGGTGGCGATACCACCGTGCGGCGTTGACCGTGTCGATGGGTGATACCGTCTCGGCTGAGAACGATCTACGCCGCGTCGTCGCGGAGGTCGACGACTACGCTCCCGCGCAAGAAGGCTTGGGGCTCATTCTACTCGAACACAACGCGCTCGCAGAAGCGCGTGAATGCTTCGACCGTGTGGTTCAACTTCGCCCGGAGGAAGCAGCCGGCTATGTCCACATCGCCAAGGTTGAATTCGCGTTGCAGCGATACGAGCGGGCGCTCGAATTCATTTCGCAAGCACTGAATCGAGACCCCAAACTCCCCGCCGCTCACTACCTCCAAGGCCGTGTCTACCAAGAACTTGGTCGCGCGGAGGAAGCGGAGGCAGCGTTGGCCCGTGGACACGACGCGGCGCCGGCAAGGATCATCGACCCGTGGCGTATTCAGGCTGTCCGATCGCGTGTTACTCAATCGGCCCAACACGGTCGCGCGCTGGCGGCGATGCAAAGCGGCGATCTGAAAACCGCCGCCCGGTTGCTCGAAGAGGTTCTCGTTCACAAGCCGGACGACGTGGATGTGCTGAACAATATCGCTATCGTCTATCTCAGGCAGGGGCAGACGAACAAAGCCCGCCGCCATCTGCAGCATGCACGAACGCTCATGCCGGAACACGCCATGACCTACACTAACCTTTCTGCGGTTTTGATGCGTCAAGGAAAAATAGCCGCATCCATGAACGCCGCGCAACAGGCGGTCGACCTGTCGCCGGGTAATGGACGAGCCTGGCTTTCGTTGGCGTTGGCGCAGGCGCAGCGCGAGCAGTACGCCGCAGCGCTTGAGTCGTTCCGTCGTGCGGCTTCTCTGGACGCGCGTGATCCAGCCACGCATACCGGCGTAGGGGAAATGCTTGTGCGCCTTGAGCGACCGGAAGCGGCGATGGACGCATTCCGCCGTGTGATCGCACTTGATCCAACTTCGGTGCGGGCTCATTACAACTTGGGCATTCTTCTGATTCGCGCCAAACGAGTTGCAGAAGGACGCGATGTGCTTCTTGAGGCGCAGCGTCTTGATCCGAACAATCAACGGATCCGCGACGCGCTATCAAAGTTGACACCAACGTCGGATGGGGAATAGCGAAGGATGAATCATTCGACGCGGTGTGGGCCCCTACCCAAAGATTTGCCCGTGAAGACTGCTGGTGACTTGTCAGCGTTGCATTGAGTGGTGCAATTGATCCGGGCGGCCCACGGCTGAAGCCATGGGCCACCCAACCATCGCGATGGGAACCATGATCGTATGAGTACTGGTCGAACAACTCAGTGGCGTCGAGCCCTTCGGATGGGCCTGTTTATGGGTGGGGGAATTCTGGGCGTCGCGGGTGTTGTGCTATTGTTCGTTCCGGTGAAGCGTGCCTCGTCAAGCTCCGGTAGTGTAGCCGCGAACGATGAGAGCTGGTTTCGCGATGTGGCTGATGAGTGTGGGATTCGCTTTGAGTTTCAGTCCGGACAAACTGGCGAAAAGTACTACATGCCCGAGACCATGGGTGGCGGCGTGGCGATGGTGGATTACAACGGCGACGGGTTGCTCGATGTCTATCTGGTGCAAGGCGGGCGCATCGACAACCCGAACTCCGACGCCCCCGGCAATGTGCTCTACCGAAACCTTGGCGACGGCACGTTTGTCGATGTCACCGAGTCTGCGGGCGTGGGTCACACGGGTTACGGCATGGGTTGCGCCACCGGTGACTTCAACAACGATGGGCATGTGGACATCTACATCACCAACGCCGGCCCCAACGTGCTCTATCGAAACAACGGCGACGGTACGTTCGACGACGTGACGGCCGGCGCCGGCGTAGGCGATGCATCGTTCAGCGCCAGCGCGGCGTTCGTCGACTATGACCATGACGGCGATCTGGACATCTTCGTCGCCAACTATGTCCGCTGGTTGCGAGAGACTGAGCGCATTTGCCGGGCCGAAAATGGTCAGATCGACTATTGCGGACCTAACGACTATGGCGCGCCGGCGCCTGATATGCTCTTCCGAAACAATGGCGCCGACGCCGCATGGTCATTTACCGACGTAACCGAACAAGCCGGCCTATCCGTCATCTACGGCAACGGGCTCGGGGTCGTTTGTGGCGACGTGAACGGTGACGGGTTGATCGACATCAGTGTGGCGAACGACCTGACCGCCAATCAACTATGGATCAATGCCGGTGACGGCACGTTTCGCGATCGGGCGTTGGGTAGTGGCGTGGCGTACAACGGGTCGGGCATGGCCGAGGCGGGTATGGGAATCGACCTTCAAGATGTCGATCGCGACGGCGACCTGGACATCTACATGACGCATTTCGAAGATGAAACCAACACGCTGTACATCAATGAGGGTGGTTTTTTCGCGGACATGACCGATCGGGCCGGGCTCGCTGCGGCGCCGCCGTTCACCGGGTTCGGCACGGCCCTGATCGATTTTGACAACGATGGACTGATCGATATTTATGTGGTCAACGGTCGGGTGGAGATCGGTCACACAGTTTACCAGCAGGTTGATCCGTATGTCGAACCGAACCAGTTGTTTCAAGGTCTTGCCGACAACACGTTTGTCGAGGTCATGCCACGCGGCGGCACTTTAGCGCCGCTCATTCACACCGGTCGCGGCGCAGCCTTTGGCGACTACGACAACGACGGCGACGTCGACATCATCGTGGTCAATCGTGACGGTCCGACGTATGTGTTGAACAATCTAGCGGCGCACGGCCCGTCGCCGCCGGATGCGAATCATTGGATCGCCTTTCGCGTGCTCAACCAATACGGAAGCGACGCGATCGGCGCGCGGGTCGAAATCGATGTGGGTGGCGAGCGGCGCATTCGCGACGTCCGGACCGCCTATAGCTACTGCTCCGCCAACGATCCACGAGTGTACTTTGGACTCGGGCCGTTCGATGGAACCGTCCGCGTGCTCATCAACCGCGTAGACGGAACCGTGCAAGACGTCGGTCCGCTGACCCTCGACCGAATTCACACCATCGAGCCAGCCGATTCAAAGGTCGAGGATTAGCAACGTCTGTGAGTAAAGGAATGGGTCGTGCTTCAGAAGGATTGCTTCGAACCGAGCCGCGACCGTAAGGGAGCGGGTTTTCGCATCTCAGATGGACCGCGTCCTCACGGGCGCGGCTCGGACAGACCCACCCTCTTAGCGTTTGGGACCGACGCTTCGACGTTTCCCCTCCCCGTCCGGTAACGCATCCATCCTTGCTTCGCATGAAGGGTTCGCCTGTAGCCCGGTGTGCGTACTTGGGTGACTCCTGCTGCTTGTCGATTATCGAGACAAGGAGGTCACTACATTGACCACGACAGCGAGCATACCCTTCGATCGCCATGAGTTTCGCGCATCCCCAAGACGTGTAGCGGTTGGCGTACGCGCCGAGTCTGAGACGAGCGGATCGCTGATCGACAAAATGCTCCTTCCGATGTTCTCCTTCTCGCTGTTCTTCAGCGCCGCGTTGTTGTTTCTCGTGCAACCGATGGTAGGGAAAATGATCCTGCCGATGCTCGGCGGCACGCCGGCGGTGTGGAACGCGTGCATGTTGTTCTTCCAAGCGATGCTGCTGGCCGGTTATGCCTACGCGCACTTGACGACGACCTGGTTGGGCGTGCGGTGGCAGGCGGCGATGCACTTGGTCGTTGTCCTTGCGCCGCTTCTACTGCTTCCGATTGTCGTCGGCGATGTTGCGCCTCCGGGCGGTGATACGAACCCCGTGTTCTGGCTGCTCGGACGGCTGTTCCTTGCGGTGGGGGCACCGTTCTTTGTTGTAGCCACAACCGGCCCGCTGCTTCAGCGATGGTTCGCCAGCACCGGGCACGCCACGTCACACGATCCGTTCTTTCTCTACGCCGCAAGCAACGCCGGAAGTTTGCTGGCACTGTTGGGCTATCCGCTGCTCCTTGAGCCGGCCATGACCCTGCGCGGACAGAGTGAGTTGTGGTCGTCTCTGTATTGGGTGTTCATGGCGGCGGTCGCGGGGTGCGCCATGCTGCTGTGGATGAGCCGGTCACATGCGGCGGTCGCAGCCAAGTTCGGCTCGCGCCGTACGAAAGAGGTCGTGGACGACTTGCGAGATGCGGCCACCAAGTTGACCGCGTCGCGCCGGCTTTGGTGGATTCTGGCGTCATTCGTTGGGTCGACGCTCATGCTGGGCGTGACCGCGCACATCACCAGCAATCTGGCGCCCGTGCCGCTGTTGTGGGTGCTTCCGCTGGCGATCTATCTGCTGACCTTCATTCTCGTGTTCGCGAAGAGCCGGCCGATTCCGCATGAGTTAATGACCAAGCTACTTCCTTTCTTGCTCCTTCCGCTGGCGCTGGTGACGTTTCTCGAACTGCCACGATACGGTTGGGTTGCGATCATCGCCCACCTCGTGGTGTTTTTCGTTGCGGCTATGGTGTGTCATGGCACACTGGCTGATTCCCGTCCCCACGCCAAACACCTGACCGAATTCTACCTATGGCTTTCCGTCGGCGGGGTTCTGGGCGGCATATTTAACGCCCTTGTCGCGCCGATGGTTTTCAGCACGATCGTTGAATACCCGCTGGCGCTGATGCTCGCCTGCCTGTTCCTGCCGCGTCCGGCGCCGACGAAGAATGGGGTCAATATCACGCATGCGTATGTCATACCGCTGGTGGTCATGGGCATACTGTCGCTGTTGGCCATCGTGATCGTTCGGGTCGGCGCGTGGGGTGATAGTCTGGGGATGCGGGCGACGGTGTTTGCGCCGCTGGCGCTGCTTTGTTTCGGTTTCAAAGATCGGCCGATGCGGTTCGCCGTCGGCTTGGGCATCTACATGGTCGCACTCGGCGCCTACCGCGAGACGCATCGAGGAGCCATGTTGGAGGTGAGTCGCAACTTCTTCGGCGTCAAGCGTGTCACCGTCGACCCCACGGGTACGTTCCGCGTGCTCGTCCACGGCGGCACCACGCACGGCAAGGAGTTTGTCGATCCGTCGCGGGCCGGTGAACCGCTGACCTACTACCACCGATCCGGTCCGCTGGGCGACATTTTTCGAACGGCCAATAAAATCGCCCGACCGACGGACATTGCAGCCATCGGTCTCGGAGCCGGTTCGATCGCCAGCTACGTCGAGCCGGGGCAATCGCTCACGTTTTACGAAATCGATCCGGATGTGGCGCGAATTGCGCTCAACCCCGCCTATTTTACGTTCTTGATGAATTGTCGGGGCGAGTGCGACATCGTGCTTGGCGACGGTCGGCTCAGCATCGGCGCGGTCGACGACAACAACTACGGGCTCATCGTGCTTGATGCGTTCAGTTCGGACGCGATTCCGACGCATCTGGTAACGCGCGAAGCACTGCAACTCTACTTGTCGAAGCTCGCGCCGGGCGGCTTGCTGGCGTTTCACATTTCCAATCGCTATCTCGACCTCGAACCGCTTATCGCCGTGCTGGCGCGTGACGCCGGGTTGACCGGTTACGTGCGGTCTGATTTGGAGCTATCCGAAGATGACAAGGCGGGCGGTAAGACACCGGCGATTTGGGCCGTGCTTGCCCGGGGCGAAGCTGCACTGGGGGAACTACCCGAAAACAGCCAGTGGAAACCACTTCCCCTAGGCGTGACACGACCTGTCTGGACGGACCAATACACCAGCATCCTGAGCTACGTCGTGTGGCGATAAGGCCGTCGGCGAGTTCAACGAACGCCGGAAGGTGATTGCTATGCCCATCCTGCTGGGACGTGAAGCCTTTCTCGTCCCGGATTACAGAATGCTGGGACGTGAATCCTTTCTCGTCCCCGATTACAAGTCTATGCTTGAACGGCGTTTCTCGTTTCGGCCTCACCGCGGTACTGGATTTCCCTGAAGTATGGGTGCGAGAATCGTTTCGACCGTCCAAGATTTCTATCCTGCTGTGCCGTGAATCCTTTCTCGGCACCTGGAGGGGAGGTGCGAGAAAGGATTCACGCACCAGCAAAGGGATTCACGCACCAGCAAAGGGATTCACGCACCAGCAAAGGGATTCACGCACCAGCAAAGGGATTCACGCACCAGCAAAGGGATTCACGCACCAGTCCAGCGCCTTTCGACTCCGCGTCCGCACCGATCCGCCGGCCCGGTGACTCGTTTCACCAATACCGCGAAAAACTGCACAAAATTCGCCCTCCCCACGACTATCACCCGGTCGCCGGACTCGCTATAGTTCGAGCCCTACTACTGAAAAGCAGTAATTGGGGGGGAAGTGGCATACCGCTTGCAATGCACTAGAAATGTCGATACGCCGGTGCTATTCTGCCCGAGATCGACCCGGTAGGCCCGGAAGACCATAGATGACCGCTGGTTAGATCGGCGGTCCAACGCGACCAAGGAGTTGACTCGATGACAGAAATGAACCCGTTTGCCATTGCACAAGAACAACTGGACGAAGCCGCCGAGAAGTTGGGCCTCGACGCGGCGACACACGAACTGCTGCGTTGGCCGATGCGCGAATACCACGTCTCGCTACCGGTCAAGATGGACAATGGCACGACGAAGATCTTCAAGGGCTATCGCGTTCAATACAACGCCGCGCGTGGACCGACCAAGGGTGGTCTTCGATGGCACCCCGAAGAAACGATCGACACCGTGCGGGCGCTCGCTGCATGGATGACCTGGAAGACCGCGGTGGTCGACATCCCGCTTGGTGGCGGAAAAGGCGGTGTCACCTGCAATCCGAAGGAGCTGTCCGAAGGCGAGAAGGAACGTTTGGCCCGCGCCTACATTCGCGCGATCGGCCCGCAGTTGGGCGTGCACCGTGACGTTCCGGCGCCGGACGTCTACACGACGCCGCAGATCATGGCGTGGATGATGGACGAATATGAGACGATCGTCGGCGAGTCGCACCCCGGCATGATCACGGGCAAGCCGATTGCCATCGGCGGATCGCAAGGTCGCGGCGACGCCACGGCGCGCGGCGGTGTCTACTGCGTCCGCGAAGCCGCCAAGGTGCTCAACCTCGACCTCAGCAACGCAAGCTACGCCATTCAAGGATTCGGCAACGCCGGACAATTCGCGGCCACACTACACCGCGAGATTCTCGGCGGCGGCAAGCTGCTCGCGGTGAGTGACTCGCGCGGCGGCGTCATGAACGCAGCCGGTCTCGACCCGGAGGCGATGGTCCGCCACAAGCTGGAAACCGGCGCCGTCAAAGGTTTCCCCGGCTCCGAACCCATCACCAACGAAGCCCTCTTGGAACTCGAATGCGACGTGCTCTATCCAGCCGCGCTCGAAGGTATGCTTACCGAGAAGAACTCGGGCGACGTCAAGGCGAAGATCGTCTGCGAACTCGCCAACGGACCCACAACCCCTGCGGCAGACAAGGTTCTGCACGACAAGAAGGTCTACGTCATTCCCGACTTCCTCGCCAACGCCGGCGGCGTAACGGTTTCCTACTTCGAGCAGGTGCAAAACACCTACAACTACTATTGGACGCTCGAAGAGGTCTACGAAAAACTCGACCAGAGAATGACCACGGCGTTCCACGCATGCCACGAAATGGCCATGAAGAGCAAGGTCCACAACCGCTTGGCGGCGTACATGGTTTCCGTCGCTCGGGTGGCGGAAGCGTGCAAGCTACGCGGTTGGGTTTGAGGAAGGGACTCACGGACTCACGGACGTAGGAACTCAGGGACGTAGGGATAGAGGGTTTGTCGCAGACGCGTGGATCCTCTGCCCCATCGCTGGTGCGTGAATCCTTTCTCGCACCTACTCGCCCGTGCGTGAATCCACTCTCACACTTACGTGAGAGACTCACGGACGTAGCGGCTAAGAACATGCGCGAGAGCCCATTTCCGAGCCGCGTCTGCAAGGTATCGATCTGGGCTCGCAGGTGAAGACCGCTTCCTCACGGGCGCGGCTCGGTGCAGTGAAACGCATTATGCCGGGGGCGTACGATCGTAGAACGCTCTGATCGCGATGCCGATTCGCTGGACGTCGCGGCGCGTTAGGCGAGGCGTGTTGGGCAGACGCACAATCCGCGACTCGACCGCTCGGGCGTTGGGGCAATCCGCCCGGTGGTTGCGGTAGATATCCAAGTCCGCGCAGTTGCGGTATTCGCTGGTCTCCGTATCGATACCCCGTCGAAACAGGTAGGCTGACAGCTCGCCGGCGTTGTCGGCGAGCACGCCATAGTACAGCCCATTGTGTAGGCCATGTTGCTCGCTACACAGGGTCTTGATCTGACGCACGTCGGCGAGTTCTTCATCAAGCCAACTGTCGACCTGACGGCGCCGATCGGTCAGGCGCTGCACGCGTTGCAGTTGGCTGCGGCCCAACCGCGCTTGGAATGGGTGCAGCGGTGGAATCCGCGCAGGGTCGAAATTGTCCACGTGCTGCGGAAACTCCGTCATCATCTTCTGCTGGCATTTCGGCCAAACCGATCGCAACAGGCGTAGCGCCGGCCAGGCGCCGAGGCTGAACACAGCCCGTCGCGTAGCGAAGTCCATGACGGCACCGGTGACGGCTTTTCGCCACGCGGTCGGTTTCGACTGACGAGCGTGTATCGACGCCATCTTCTCGCGGATGCGTCCAGCCAATGCGTCATCGTTGGTCGTGACCATACCACCGCCGAACGTGGTAATGAGTTTTAGTACGCTGAAGCTGAACACCGCCGCCCGGCCCAACGCACCCACGCGCGTCGCGCCGCATTGCGAGCCCAATGCATGCGCACAATCTTCGAGCACGGTCAGATCGTGGCGGCGGGCGAGATCGAGAATGGCGTTCATGTTGGCCGCATGACCGAACATGTGGGTAACGAGGAGCAGTTTCGTGTTGGGTGTGATCAGGTCGGCGAGGCGATCGGGGTTGATGTTCAGCGTATCGATTTCGATGTCGCAAAACTTCGGGGTCAACCCGCAGTGTTTCAGTCGCTCAATGACGGCGAACAGATTGAACGCCGGCACGACGGCTTCCGAACCGCTCGGTAGGTCCAGTTGATCCAATACGAGATGAATCCCGAGTCGGGCGGAGGGTACGGCGATCGCATGACGACAGCCTACGTATCGAGCGAAGTCCCGCTCGAACGCTTCGATCGCGTCGGGTCGCCGCGCGGGTCGAGCCATCGACATGATGACGTCGACATACTCGGACAAGGTCATTTCGAGCTGGTGTCGCGGTATGGCACTCAGGTACATCGGGCGCTACACCCCCAAGACCGACGCCCGGCCTAGGCGAATCAACTTACGCAACTCAAATACGCTTCGAATGCCCAAGACGCGTCTCAACATGTTTTTCGGCCGGAGATAAAACGAGCGTACCGCCTCTCGATATAGCTCGGCTACGCGCTCTTGCGCTAAGTATTTGTGCTTGATGTTGCTGACGGCGAAGCTCAAATCGTTCGACCCTTCACGCAAGAACCCCTCACGTCGTGCCCGCGCTTCGTAGGCCGTGCCCGGTAGGGCGTTCACCAGATTGAACGATACATAGTCCGCCTCGATGGAGTTGGCGAACGTGATCGTATCCTTAACGTCCTGCTCGGTGTCGTCCTCGAAGGCAAGCATGATGAACGCCGTCGTTTCGATATCGAGCTTGCGGCAGTTGGTCAGCACCGATCGGATTCGATCTTCCGTGATGTTTTTGTCCACGCGCCGGCGCACGCTCTCCTTTGCGTGTTCGATACCGAATTCGATACCGTAACACCCGGCTCGCCTCATCAGCGCGAGCATTTCGGGTTTGGCGACGTCGATTCTGGTCGTGCAAAGCCATCGGAGCTTGAGACGCCGACTCGCAAGTTTTTCAAGCATCGCTCGCGTGACAGACGCATTCAATCCAAACGTGAGGTCTTTGAAGTATACTTCGCGAAACCCGAGCCGGTCGATTCGCACCAACTCTTCCACCATGTCGTCCACGTCGCGATAGAGCATCTTGCGGTATTGCTGATTGTCGATGCAGAACTCACAAGTGAACGGACAGCCGAACGAAAACTGCGTACACGTAACCGGGGCGCGCTTGCTCTGTGGAAAACTGTAGCGCGAATCCTTGAACAGGGCGTGCTCCGGTTGAGGCAACTTGAGCGAGTCGCCATAGCGCACTTGAACGGTGGGCACGACCACACGTGACCCGACTCGACGCGCGATGTTGAACGGTTCGACCGCATCGCCGGACGACTCAGTAAGCTGTTCGACGAGGTTGTTTTCGGCTGTGTTGAGCACTACGCCGTCCAGCCTAGGGTTCGCTTCGACCAGTGATCGCACAGCGCCCGGCTGCTGCTGTAGAATAATAGTGCCAACGATGTAGCACTTCATGTCACCGACTGACGACTTGACGCGAGCCAGTTGCGCCAATTCAGACTCGACATGCGCGCTGGAGATGAGCGAAATCACGCCGGCCGGACGAAGCACGTTCAGCCGATCCGTCAGCTCATCCCAGCTCATTCGATCGAGCTGGGCGTCGATGAACATCGGCTCGAAGCCCGCCGCACGCAGGGATCCGGAAAGAAGGATCAAATCGATACTGGGGAAGGAGGCTGCAGCCGCGTCTTCTTTTTCGCGAAGTGCAGCGCGACGAGTGAAGTGGTCCCCGCTGGGCGGATCGAGCAATACGAACGGGCGTCGGTTGTGGGTGGCGTCCGCCATGGGGTTCCTCATCGTTTCCGTCGGGCTCGACTCAACCGACGCTGTGATTATCGGTCATAATGTGGCGCGCCTTTTGAGATCGCCGCTGGCTCGACCTTCAGATCACTTCGTCAATGGCCGATAACTTCCGGCGTGGAGACCAGCAGCAGCTTGATTGGTCGGTGCGCGCGGAGCACGCGTTTTGCCCGAATCACCTCCCAACCTACACCCGACACGCGGACGCAGACGATGGGAACGCGTCGCGATCATTGCAGTGCTAATTGCGGCTGGGACGTTGCGACTGCCCGGCAGTACACAGGTCGGCGTTCGGTTCGACGACGAAATCTCCTACGTGCTCGAAGCCCGTCTGTGGGAGCGGTGTTTGACGTTGGCGACCGACGGTGATGCAGTCCGTGCTGCGTGGTCGGGCGACAAGTCAGCCGTCCAAGCCCGAATGAATTCCCTGGGCATCGATTTCACTGATCGCTATGACAAACCGTCCGAAGGTTTCACCGTGCTCGGCGCGTTCACGATGTTGCTCGTCGGCGACGATCCGTCTTCGTTGGTCGTGCTGAGCGCGGTGTGCGGCACGCTGTCGGTGCTCGTTCTTTGGGCTGTGGGTTTGTTGTGGGTCGATCGGCCGGTGGCGTGCGGAGCGGCGCTTCTTCTGGCGGTGTCGCCGTATCATGTGCTCTATTGTCGCACCGCCCTTCCCTATGCGACGATGGGGTTGTTCGTGCTTGTCGGTGTGCTGTGCTGGTCGATGGGCTACGCGCGGCGATGGACGTGGCGCCGCGCCTATCTCTTAGCCGGGATATCGCTGGGACTGGCGTTGCTCTGTCATTTCAGCAGCGCCATCGTGATCGTCGTGCTCGCCCTCGTTGATTGGTCGTTGCGGCGCTCCACCGCACCCGTGGTCACTCGCGATACTTCGCCGGCAACGCAACCTCGATTGTCCTGCCTATGGCTTGCGATCGGTTTCTCGATTCCCATCCTGTCGCTGGAATTCGCATATCGCTCGGCGCGTTTCGTTGCGTCGATCACAGACGCGTACCTCCCGCTCGGTCGAACCTATCTGGAAGGCTGGTGGCACCTGATTCGGGTGGTCGTGGACCTCGGCGTTCAGACCACCGGCGGCGGCCTTGTGCAATGGCGCACGCCGCTTATCTACGGCGGCTACTTCGTTCACTGGCATGGGTACATCACGCTCGCATTTCTAATGATCGGGCTGGCCGTCGCGGTCCGTCGACGCGGGGGAGTACGATTTGCAGCGGCGTTGCCGATGGTCGTGCTCCTGCTGCTACTGTTCCAACGCTACAGCGTGGCGCGGGTGCTGGCGCCGTCGCTGCCGCTGATGTACCTGTGCGTGGCGGTGGGTGTGGCCTCGACACTTCGTTGGTGTCGGGTTCCCGAATGGGCCAAGTGCGGCGGTGCCATAGTTGTGGCGGTGTTGATTGTCGTACCGGGTGTTTCGAAATCGGTTTCGCTGATGAGCGAGCGCAGCGACCTTCGCCAAGCTGTCATGTTCATTCAAGATCACGCTACGGGTCGCGCGATCGTTCCGATCGACACCAGTACACGTTCGAAGTACGCGGTGTACAACGACGGGCATCTAGCCCATATCGACCGGCGATACCTGCATCGTCAGGGAAGCCCGCGCGAGGTGCTCGATGATCTTCGTCGGCGTGGTGTTGAGTGGGTTGTGGCTGATCCGCAGTTCTGGCACTACTACGACCGGGATAACCCCTTGGCGATGGCCTGCTTTACGTGGTGGCGATCGTTCTACGACGAGCTGGCTGATCAAGCGGAACTTGCGGCTGAATTTCCACACGTGAGCGACTATCGGTGGGAGTTTCTTGCAGAGGGTCCGGGGTTGGAATGTCTTCCCGAAATGAAAGCGCGGGGCGACGGTCCGATTCGCATCTATAGAATTCGCAAACCCATCGTGACCGAAGTGGCGTCCGGCGGTTGAACCGATCGACTTTGGCTGACGTCGCTGCCCGCTGGCACATCTGTAGGAGCGACTTCGCACCCAGTCCGGCGCGACGTACGACCGTAGAGTGTGTTCTTGCTTCAAACCGAGCCGCGACCGTAAGGAAGCGGTCTTCGCACTTGAAACCGCACCGCTTCTTTAGCAAGCTGTCGGAAAAATCAACACGGATTATTCCGACAGCCTCGTCAGGGAGCGGTTTTCGCACTCGAAACGGCACCGGTTCCTTCTATAAAGCCGGGTCAGTCAAGAGGCGGAAATCGCTAATGGATCACCGGCTGGAAGCCGGTGCCACACTTTTTCAACAGACTGCCAGGCACGTCATTAAAATGACCGACTGGAAAGTCGGTGCCACGGCGCGATCCTGATAACAATTCATGCGACCCTACGGGTTGGCCGGAAGATGGGCGGCGGCGATTGGATCGGTGTTATGCCCTGTCCAAAGCTTGTTGTTGGCTGAGTACGTTCCGCTGAGCGGATCGCGAACGGGGACGGCTGTGCCGGCTGCAATCCGCTTGGACGAATCGCCAGGGCTCAGTTCGTAACCCAACTGTTGCACGGTCATTGCCTCGGCGTGCGAGTCCAAGAAGACTACGTTGCCGCGTTTGTTGTGTCGCATTTCCACTGGGGAATAGGCGTAAATCTCCGGGTCCAAGCCAGCCGGAATCGGTGGGTCGTCAATGCTAACCTCGGCGTCCGGACCGGCGGACTCGCCCGGTCGCAGGGGACCAAAACTTGTGGCGTTGCGCTCGACGGCCAGTCGCGGCGGGTCGAGTCGAAACGAGTGCGGCCCATGAACACGACCGGCGCCGCGGCTGTCAGCCACAAGCACGGTCGCGCCGGGTGCCCTGATCTGATGCATGCTTACCGCGAAGTTGTCCCATCGCGCCGGCGTCTTTCCACGGCGGGCGTTACCGAGGTATTGATAGTTGTATCCGTAGGCGCCGTCGCGAATGCTTCGCTCGAACTCGGGGTCGTCCATGGAGGCACACTTAAACAGGTCGTTCGACATGGTCAGTCCGTCGCCAGCCTGCGAACCGGCGCCGCGCGGGACGTCGGTGTCGGTGAAGAATCCTCGTTTTCCCGGTCCAAGAACGTTGAAGAACGGCGTAGGGCTGATCACCGGCCCGAGATCGGTTTGGAGAAACCACTGCCACCTCGGGGCGATTTTTCCATCCGGGCTGATCATGTATCGATCCGACGTTGGCCTGGGTCGGACCAAACGGTCCGGAGGAAGGGTGTCGTCGTTTTCGTTCAAGTAGAGAACAAAGCTGGTTCCAATGCCTTTCAGATTCGCGAGGCAGGTGCTGGCCTTGGCGGTATTCCGCGCCTTCGTCAATGATGGAAGCAGAATTCCGACCAGCAACGTCAGGATGGCGATTACAGTCAGCAGTTCGATCAGCGTGAAACCCTGCTTGCGTCGATTCATTCGAAATCTCCCACAGCATCAGCGAAACTCGGCCGAGATCCGTCACAAACATTCTAGTCACGTTGTAACGTCCGGAACAGAGCGCCATGCGTTCCGGAATCGACGGCGCTAGCAGCCCGTTGAACAATGCAGGTATTCAAGGGCGTCACCGCGAACCCGCACGTCAAGACGGGACTTGCCCCGTCAAGAGGCGGAAATCGCTAATGGATCACCAGCTGGAAGCCGGTGCCACACTTTTTCAACAGACTGCTTGGGAGTCGGCGTCGCCAGTTCGGGTGCGGCACAATTCTTGCAGTCTGAAGTAAAGTTCGGTATGAAGTACAGCACGTGCTTGGGTAGCGCGTTGGGAGCGTGACGATGCGGAAAAATGTCTATCTGACCAGTGGGGCCAGAACGCCCTTCGGATCATTCAACGGCGCGCTGTCGAGCTTGACGGCGCCGCAGCTTGGCAGCATCGCGATCCGCGAAGCCCTCGGACGTGCCGCGGCTGACGCCGGGCAGGTCGACGAGGTGCTGATGGGCAACGTGGTCAGCGCCGGGGTCGGTCAAAACGTAGCCCGGCAGGCGTCGCTCGGAGCCGGGCTGCCCACCAGCGTCGGGGCGACGACCATCAGCAAGGTTTGCGGGTCCGGACTTCGTTCGATCATTCTGGCCGCGCAAGCCATTCAGTGCGACGATGCCCACCTCGTCGTCGCGGGTGGCTGCGAGAGCATGTCCAACGCCCCATACCTATTGCCTAAGGCTAGAAGTGGCTATCGCATGGGCGACGGCGTGCTCGTCGATTCGATGATTCGCGACGGATTGTGGGATGTGTACACCGACCAGCACATGGGTCATTGCGGCGATCTTTGCGCGAACAAATACGGCTTTTCACGTGAAGATCAAGATCGCTACGCAATCGAAAGCTATACGCGAGCGAAGACGGCGTGGGCGGAAGGACTCTTCGCGGATGAAGTCGTGCCTGTTGAAATCAAATCGAGAAAACAGACGACGCTGTTCGAACGTGACGAGGATGTGGATAAGTTTCGGGGCGAAGACAAGCTGCGAGCCCTTCGACCGGCGTTCGGTCCGGACAGCTCCATCACGGCTGGCAACGCGTCGGGAATAAGCGACGGCGCCGCAGCCCTTCTGGTGTTCGACGACGACAAGAGAGACGCCGTGGGAATCAAGCCCGCAGCGCGAATCCTCGGGCACGCCAACGCAGCTTTGGAATCCGAGTGGTTTACGATCGCACCCATCCACGCGATCCAACGACTCTGCGACCAACTCAGTATCAAGCCGACCGATGTGGATCTGTTCGAGATCAACGAAGCCTTCGCCGTCGTCGCGATGGTGGCCATCAAGGAACTAGGGCTCGATCGGAATCGCGTCAACGCCCACGGCGGCGCCGTGGCCATTGGTCACCCCATCGGCGCCACAGGCACGCGATTGGTCATGACGTTGATCCGCGCTCTTCAACACAGCGGCAAGAAACTCGGCATCGCCTGCCTGTGCATCGGCGGCGGCGAAGCCAGCGCAATCGCCATCGAGCGATGTACGTAGTGCGTCGCCACACTTGGATGCGCGAGTTTGTATTATTCGCTCCCTCACGGTCGCGGCTCTGAGAGAACGAGCGAAACCCTAAGTCTGGGTGGCCCATGGCTTTAGCCGTGGGGGAGTCGAATCCCGTGTCCATTCGTGTCCCCTAGCAGGGTATTGAACAATGCAGGTATTCAATCGCGCACCGCGAACCAGTACGTGAAAACCGGACTTGCAACGTCAAGAGGCGGAAATCGCAAATGGCTCACCGGCTGGAAGCCGGTGCCACACCTGTTCAACAGGTTGCTAGTGCCAACGCCATGCGCACGCATACCGTCGAAGAAGGTCCCTGCGATGCATGCTGACTAACTCATGACCACACCCTTCATGGATTTGAGTGAGCATGTGGCTGTGGTCACTGGCGGTGCGGGCGGCATTGGGCGTGCGCTATGCACGGCGCTTGCACGTGCAGGTGTTCGCGCTATCGGCGTGGTCGATCGCGACGAGCAGACCGAAGATTTTTGCGCCACGCTTAACGAAGAAGTGGGCCGAACGGTCGCTCACGCCTATCGCGGCGATGTGGCTGAGCGATCGTTCCGCGAGCATGTCTTCGGCGATCTTGAAGAACAGTTCGGTTGCGTAAGCGTTTGCGTTCCGGCGGCGGCGATCTTGCGCGACGGTTATGGAGTGAAGATTCGCAGCGACTCGGACACCGCGTCCCAATCGCCATCGATCGAATTGTACGACGACGACTCTTTTCGTAAGACGATCGAAATCAACCTCGTCGCACCAGTGTACTGGGCGCTGCGTACTGTGGCGTCAGTCGCACTAGCTCGGGTGCGGCGCGGGTGCGGCGTGTGGACGCCCGACGAACACATCGAAGGTGCGGTGGCGTTGATCGGCTCGATCTCGGCTGCGGGCAATAGTGGACAGATTGCCTACTCGTCAGCCAAGGCGGGTCTTGAGGGCGCAAGATCCACACTTGCGAAAGAGGGCATCCGCTACGGTGTGCGATGCGTACTGATTCATCCGGGGTTCACCGACACGACCATGGCACGCTCCCTCGGAGATAACCGCCTCCGCAACGACATTTTACCGAACACCCAACTGCAACGGCTGATCCAACCGGTCGAAATCGCAGACGCGGTATGCTTTGCCTTGCGGAACCCGGCCGTCAGCGGCGTACTGAACGTCGACGCCGGGTGGCACGCGCGACCCCGTTGATGGATCCATATCTACGGCGTACTTGCCGCACGCTGGGATTTGTACGACACTGTCGCCGTTTCCGGCTAGTGCTCTGTTAGCATTGGTTTGAGGAGCTGAATCTGGCCTGGGTGGCCCATCTCTTTTGAGGTGGGGGAGTCGAATCCAGCGTCGATTCGTGTCTCCCCGCGGCGAACAGACTGTTGAACAATGCGGATATTCAAGCGCGTCACGGCGAACCTATTCGTGGTAACGTGCTGCGTCCCCGTCAAAAGGGGAAGATCGCTAATAGATCACCGGCTGGAAGCCGGTGTCACACTTGTTCAACAAGCCGCCAAAGCAATGGGGTACCCAGACTTGTAAAGGACCGCCGAAAGAGCACTTCGTCGTGCGAGTTTTTCTTTCCTCCTTTGCAAGGTGGGGTTGGGGGAAGTTCGGGTGGTACACATCGCCCACACGGAGAATGGAGATGAGGACGTCGAAACCGCTGCTCGTAGTCTCGTGCACTTTGTTTGCACCGATTGCCCTGCTTTTCGCCCAAGGCCCGGCCGAACTCGGCGATGACGCCCTACTCGCCCGCGTCAGCAAAGAGATTGACGCGCTGGTCGCGGCGGGGGATGCCGTTCTGGCGGAGAAAAAGTCGATCGACGAAAACGACACGGCACTCCGAGAGGCCACGGTCGGGGCGGCCGCCAAACTTTCGATCGAACCCGGTTCGATCCCCGCGCCTCAAGGCGTTGACGAACAGACCTGGCTTGAGGAGATGGAACGCCGCACCGAGTACGTGCAAGCCTACCGCAAACGCAAGAAGCTGCTTGAGCAGATTCCCAGCCTGACCGAAGATCGGCGTCGGTTGATCAATCATGCGTTGGAGTCCGTACGCGCTACACAAGATCGTGCGGCTGCGCTGCGTCCTCTGTTGACGGAACTTGACCAGCGTCTCGCCGCGCAAAAGATTTCCGCCGAGCGTGCGACATTTCGCGACCACGACGTGGAGTATTGGAAGCAAGAGGTTGCGCGGCGGCACGCGGAGTACGGGACGTGGCTGGAAGCCTACCGAACCGAGAAGCAACAATCCGAAAACGCTGCAGAACCCATAGCGCTCGAATCGATTTGGGACGTCGACACCGATCGTCGCCTTCAACACGATCTGGACGTGGCGACCATCATGCTCCAAGCCGCACGGCATGAGATCACCGAGGGTAAGGAACTGGAAAAGGCCGACCGCGCCGCATTGCCCGCCGTGGTGGCGCGTGCTCACGACGATTGGCGTCGCGAGACAGCCGGATACGACAGCTTACTGGCCCGAGCCGAAGTCCACCGAGCGAAGCTGGTCGGGCTAGAGACCGAGCGTCGTGATCTCGCGTCGCCTTCCAAAGAGTCGATTCCCGAAGGTGAAGGACACGCCGAGCTCAAGGCGGCGCGGCGTGACGCAAACTTCTCCGACGAGTTGGTCAAGTACCTCGATGCCCGGGCGAAACTGGTACGCGAGGCGGGTGCTACGTCCGAGGCACTTTTGGCCGAATTGGCTGCGGTTCCCCCCGTGTTTGAGCAGGTGCGACACGTGACGATCAAGCTCAAAGCCGCGCTCGACTTGGCCGATCGCCGACAGGGCGATGGCGACTCGCCGTCCATCGACGTTCCCGAGGGTGTGAGCGCGTCAACCTTGGCGGTGACCATGCGTCATATGGCCGACGTCGAGGCCACGCGCCGTCAAGAAGTCAAGCAGCTTGAACAACGCCAAGACAAGACCGCCATCCGGATGGCCACGGAACAGTTGACCAAGGAGCAAGAGAACAACCAACGACTCCAGAACGCTCTTCAGGAAGAACTAAGCTATGCGGCGGTGTTGCAGGAGATGGCTGCGAAGGATGAGGTTGCGCTCGTCGATCTGATGCGACCCGGCGGCACGATCAGCGCGACGATCGATGAGACGCGCTCGGCCGTTGAGGACGCCCAGCGCGCGTTCGACGGCGCCGAAGCGGAGCTGCGGACGATACGCGACACGATTCGATTCGTGGAGAACCCCTACGTCCGAATGGGGTTCCGCAAAGCTGCGAAACGCCTTCTCGAAATCAAGACGGAATTGGAAACCCTCAAAGACGGCGCCCTGCCTGAAGACCGCAGCGCCGATCCGTTGCTTCGCCCCGTCGCGCAGACCCAGGCGAACGTCATCGGCGATGACACGGACGCGTCAACGGAGGCGGATCAAACACTGTTTGAGCAGGCCAATAGCGTCAAGGACTCGCTGGAGGCCCGGCAGGATTTCGCGACCGCCCACTGGCAGTACTTCGACAACCTATCGCAGAAAATCAATCAGTATACCGGAGCGTTGGATGCGACAGACAAGGCCTTCGCGGCGCTTGACCAAGCGCGGTCTGCTTTGGTCAACGTAGAGAAACGCAAATATGCCTGTGCGCGAGAACTGCAGCGCCGTCTCGACAACGGGCGGATCGAACGCAGCCAAGCCCCGTTCGGTTTTTCGCAAGCGTTGACTCGAGATGCGATCACCGAGGTCCGGTCTGATCGAGACGGGCGGGCGCGGGCGTACGCCAAACGGCGTAAGAACCACGAAGATGAACGAGACAAACTTGAGGCGATCGCCAAGTTCGGAACATGGGCGAAGATGCGCGCAGAATTTGCGGATACCAAGGCGACGCTCATCGCGCAACCCGTCCAGCGAATTGCCGCAGCGGCGACAGGACTTGACGATCTGACGAAGGTCGATCGTCAGCAACTGGAGTACGATGCGAAGACTCAACGTGAGTCGGAAGACATCGCCTGGGAAAGTCTTCTGGCGTCGGTGTCTCGCGTCAACAAGCGGGCACTCTTTGATGAATCTCTTGATACGCTCTACCTCACGATCGCCCGGATCGAAGACCAGTTGAGCGACTACGCCCAAGCGTCCAAAGTCTACGAAGACTTGATCGAACAGTGCAACATCGAAAGAAAACAACTCCTCGGCGCGCCGGAGGACTTGTCCAAGGGCGTTCTGCTCCGAACACGAAGTTACCAGACGGCCCGGTATCTTGCGGCCGTGACGGCTTCGCCCAGCGCTCAACTAACGCTTGAGGACGCCTTCAAGAAGGCCTTCGGGTCGCCGCTGGCGATTCCCGAAGACACCCACGACTGGGACAAGGACTATTGGTCAAACCGCCTGTTCGCAGCCGAGGCACGCCTCTGGGGTCATCTGGCGTGGACACAAGATGTCCGCAAGCTCCTTTCGAAGTTGGGACTGGACGCGGAAATCGCACGTTATGACCAGCACGAAGCCAAGATCGAGAACAAGATCAGGGGGTTGACCGGTCTTCGTGAACACCACCGCGAGTCGATCGCCTCGATTCGTTCGGATTACTCGCGCGAGATTTACGGCGCCGGCGTGCGCACGCTCGTGTCGTTGCTCTTGATACCCCTCTTAGCTTGGGTGCTCGTCCGACTCATCAATCGCTTCGCCAGTCGAATCGAAACGCGCGCGATGGACGGATTGGCCCGCGACCGCATTGCGTACCACGAACGGATGAAAACCATTTCCAGTGTCACCCGCAAGACGGTGTCGATGGTGGTGTGGATCATCGCCGGACTGTATCTGCTCCATGAGCTCGGCATGCCCGTCTCGACGCTACTGGCCTCCGCCGGTGTCATGGGTTTGGCATTCGCCTTCGGAGCCCAAGCCCTAATCCGCGACTTCTTCCATGGGTTCTTCATTCTTCTGGAGAATCAATACACCATCGGCGACTGGATTAAGGTGGAGGGGATCGGCGGCACGGTCGAGCGTCTGACCCTGCGCGTTACCGTGCTTCGCGACATGGAAGGTGCGCTCCACTTCATTCCGAACGGTGCGGTCACATCCGTCTCGAACATGACGCATGGCTGGTCGCAGGTGAAGATGGAAATCGGGATCGGCTATGGCGAAAACCTGGAACGCGTAACGAACGTCATCCTTGACGAAGCCGCCAAGGTGTGTCGCACCGACGAGTGGAGACACAAAGTCCTGGGCGACCCCGTCGTACCGGGCTTGCAAAGCTTCGGGGACAGTTGCCTCAACATCCGACTCGTAGTCAAGACGCAGCCGGGTGTACATTGGGGATTGGCCCGCGCGCTCCGGAAGGCCATCAAGGAACGATTCGATACGGAGGGCATTGAGATCCCGTTCCCGCAGCGCGTGATTCACCACGTCCATCCGAGTGACAGCACGACGTCACCCGAGGGCGTCAAGCAAAGCACTGGATCGTAGCCTGCTAAACGACGAGACTTCTGGCTGGACTTGCTTTGCAGCCAGTCAATATCGACCGGTATCTTCAGAGCGTGTTGAGAAGTCTCGTTCACAGCCGCGCCCTTAGGGAAGCGTTCCGGATTCAGGTGCAAAGAACCGCTCCCTGACGGTCGCGGCTCGGTTGGAAGCACACCTTCTTAACAATCCTTCAGATCGACCGACTGGAAAGTCGGGCCCACATGGTTGCTTACCGTGCCCATCGCACTCGGGCTGCGTCTACGAACCGCTTTCGAAGTCGAGCCGCAATTGATTACGATCTGACTTATTCGACTCAACTTGGTCGAACTGGGCAGGGTCGGGAGGGATCGCTTTCGGATGGTCGAACGACGTCAGCCCGAATCGTTTTCTGGATATGTTGAACAAATCGCGGATGCTTTCCCAATAAGGTCCGGTGCCGCGCATGCGGTGTCCGAACCGCGACTCGTCCGTGTCGCCGCCGCGAATGTCGCGAATGCGGCTTAGAATTTTCTTGGCGCGAAGCGGCATGACCTGCTTCAGCCGAGACAGGAACACGTGCTCCACGCTTCCGGGTAGACGCAGCGCCGTCATTCCCGCACTGGTGGCGCCGGCGGCGACGGCTTCCTCCAGTATTCGCGGAACGTCCGTATCATTGAGACCGGGAATGATCGGCGAGACGAACACGCCGACGGGTACACCGAATTCGCATAGACGGCGGACGGCTTCGAACCGCCTCGCCGGCGTCGGCGCTTGCGGCTCGATCAATCGCGCAGTGGCTGCATCGGCGAAGGGTATGCTCAAGATCACGCGCGCTCCGGCTGTTGCGTCGAGCGCCGAAAGCAGATCGGCGTCACGCGCCACGAGAAAACTCTTCGTTACCACGATGGCTGGGTTACGACGTTCGATGCACACCTCAAGGCATCCGCGCGTGATTCCATAGCTTGCTTCGATTGGCTGATAGCAGTCCGTAATACCAGAGAAGTTCACGCATTCGCCCTTCCAACCTCTCTTTCGAAAGGCGTCGCGCAGCAACTCGGGGGCGTTGCGTTTGACGATGAGCTTCGTTTCGAAATCCGTCCCCGCGCCATATCCAAGATATTCATGGTACGGACGGGCGTAGCAATAGGCGCACGCATGTTGGCAACCGCGGTAGGGATTGACCGACCAATTGAACGGAAGGTCCGGGCTGTCATTGTGCGAGAGAATCGACCCGGACGCCTCCTCGAAGACCTCGATATGGGCTTCCGGCGGCTCCTCGAGCCACTCGCAATGATCGCTCAGGTATGGGTTGGGCGGGTTGTCAACGCGTCGAAGATTCACCGGTTCGTCCTTGCACCTATCTGCACCGACGCTACCATCTTATGTTTGGCAAGAGTTAGGGTCAAGCCTGCGGTCATCGAAAGGTACGAACCGGCGTCGACGACCCGTAACCGGGGTGCGTTCGCCGAGGCGTGTGTCAAGGCGTCGTAGCGGGAAGCCGTTGCCACATTGGTTCAACAGGCTACCGAAACGATGCTACGCCGACCGCTGCGCAAGTCGCACCTGTGAGTTGTTCGATACCCGTTGTACCGGCCAATCACACGGCTACGATGGGGCCGTAGCGGCGCAGCATACCAAACCATACGGCCATCAGGGAGAACTCGACGTGGCAGAGAAGATCAATCGAATCATCCACGGCGACTCCGTCAAGGCCCTAGCCCGGCTCGACAAAGATAGCGTGAACCTGGTCTTCGCGGACCCGCCGTTCAACATTGGTTACGACTACGACGAGTACAACGACAAACGCTCAGCCGGCGACTATCTCGATTGGACACAAAAGTGGATGTCGGCCGTCAAGCGCGTGCTCACGCCGGAGGGGGCGTTCTGGCTGGCCATTGGTGACGACTATGCGGCTGAGCTAAAAGTGATGGCCACACGCGAGCTCGGCTTCACCTGCCGCAACTGGGTCATCTGGTACTACACGTTCGGCGTTCACTGCAAATACAAATTCACGCGCTCACACACGCACTTGCTCTACTTCGTCATGCATCCAAAGAAGTTTACGTTCAATTCGGACGACATCCGCGTGCCCTCCGCGCGACAGCTTGTCTATGGCGATAAGCGCGCCAACGCCAAAGGTCGCGTGCCGGATGATACTTGGACGATTGCGCCGGGAGCGGAGGAAGGGACGGAGGGACTAAGGGACGTAGGGGGGAATGCGAAACGTGACGGCGACGAGGTGCGGCGTGCAGATAAGGTATCACGTGGGGTCGGCTCAGACTCGCGTTTGCTTGTTGATCAGCAGTGGATCCTTCGCCCGCAGGACCTACCCGACGGATTCTCCGCCGATAGCGATACGTGGTATTTCCCGCGCGTGTGCGGCACGTTCAAAGAGCGCAAAGGCTTCCACGGCTGTCAGATGCCCGAACAAATCCTCGGCCGGATCATCAAGTCCTGCTCAAGCGAAGGCGACACCGTGCTCGACCCGTTCAGCGGAAGCGGCACCACGGTGGCGGTGGCTAAGAAACTCAAGCGCAACTTCCTCGGCATCGACCTGTCCAAGCAATACGTAGACGAAGCCCGCACCCGCCTAAGCCGCATCAAACCTGGCGACCCACTGGACGGAGTCAAAAACCCACTTACCTCAGCCCCGAACACAAGCAACGGGACGATCCGAACGGCTGATGGGAAGAGGGTGAAACCCGCCGGAACCCCGCAGCAACCAAGTGCTCGCAGGAAAAAGGCCGTCGGTCAGGCGGATTTGTTTGGGTAGCAAGAAGTTTCTGTCGCTGCTGACATGGAACTCGTGGTGCCCGTAACGCATGACCTCCCCGAGGCGCGCGGTGATACATTGATGGTCCAACCATCCGATCGAGAAACTTTTCCCCCCACGCCGAGGGAAACACCGTCGGATGGTGCGCCGGGGTCGTCCCAATCGGATTGGAAGGAACTTCACGGCCACACAGCACGTGGTAGCACAAACATCGGCGGGTGGGGTACCGTGGTTGTCGGCATACCATTCGCTGCGATCGGCACATTCGCAATTCTCATTGCAGCGGACGTAGTTCCATCCGACGAATATCAAATCCATGTGCCACATTGGGTGCTTGGTTGTTTCGGTAGTATTTTTGTATTCACGGGCTGTTTTATGATTGTTACGGGTTGGCTTGCCGCACGACGAAGAAGCCGCCTCAAGCGCGCAAGCCAACGGCACAACACCGACTCGTGGATCGCCGACTACGCATGGGACCAATCCAAGATAAGCAGCAGCGAGCGGCGATCGCTCATTCACATGTGCTCGGGGATAGTTTTTGTAGGCGTTTTCTTGGTTCCGTTCAATTGGTGGGCGTTTCAGGCAAACCAACACGAACTCCTGTTGATCGCGGTCGTCGGCGTTTTCGACGTGCTCTTAGTGGGAATGATCTACAAGAGTGCGTACATGCTCACGCGGCATTTCAAGTACGGCGTGAGTCAACTGAACTTCACCACGTTTCCTTTCTTTCTCGGTGAGACGCTAACTGCGGACTTCTCTAACAGCGTCGGCATCGGAGCGTGCCAAACGATCACGATCGAGTTACGTTGCATTCAGGAACGTTACGAAGTACGCGGTCGCGACGATAGTCAATCCGTCGTGTGCTACAAGACATACGATGACACGCAAACGATTGATGGCCCCGGAACGTACCGAAGCGGTGACGCGCCACTACGCTTCTCCTTTCCGCTACCGGACGATGCACAGGAAACCGATCTTGCAACTCGACCTCCTCGCTACTGGGAACTGGAAATCGTAGCTGAAACAGCCGGTATCGATTTCAAAGCGATCTTTCTCGTTCCGGTTTACCGACGATGCTCAACAACTACACCCGCTCGAAGATAGTCGCCACACCTTGCCCTACGCCGACGCACATTGTGGCCAGGCCTCTCTTGGCTTTGCGGCGTTTCATTTCGTGTAGAAGCGTCGTCACGATGCGCGCCCCACTGCATCCTAGTGGGTGCCCCAGGGCTATTGCTCCGCCGTTGACGTTGACCTTGGATGGGTCGATGTCGAGTTCGCTCATGCAGGGGATTGCTTGAGCGGCGAAGGCTTCGTTTAGCTCGATAAGATCGACGTCGGCCATGGACAGACCGGCGCGGGTCAGCGCCTTTTGCGTCGCGGGTATCGGCCCGAGGCCCATGCACGCCGGATCGACCCCGGCGGTGGCCGACTTACCCACGATCGCCAGCACACTCAGCCCAAGCTTTTCCGCCGTCTTCGCCTCGACGATCAGCAGCGCGGCCGAGCCGTCGTTAATCCCCGACGAGTTGCCGGCTGTGACGGTTCCGCCCTTGGTGAACGCCGGGCGGAGCTTGGCTAGCCCTTCCATCGTGGTCTCGGGACGCGGGTGCTGATCGCGATCGACGACGATCGGATCGCCCTTGCGCTGCGGCACTTCCACGGAGACGATCTCGTCGGCGAACCGCCCGCCCTCGATCGCACTGCGACACTTCATCTGCGACCCGCAGGCGAACTCGTCCTGTTGCTCGCGAGATATCTCATACTTACTCGCGACGTTTTCAGCCGTCTCGCCCATCGAATACGGTTGGTGCATCGCAGCCAGCTTGGGGTTGGTGAATCGCCAGCCCATAGTCGTGTCGTACATCTCGGCCGTGCGCGAAAACGCCGCAGTTCCCTTAGCCATAACAAACGGGGCCCGTGACATGCTCTCGACACCACCGGCGATCATCACATCGCCGTGGTCGGCTTCGATCATCCGCGCGGCGATATTGATCGCGTCGAGACTCGATGCACATAGGCGGTTAATCGTCGATCCGGGCACAGACTCAGGTAGTCCAGCCAACAGCGATGCCATCCGCGCGAGGTTGCGATTGTCTTCACCAGCTTGGTTGGCTGCGCCGAAGTAGACGTCGTCGATCAGCGCTGCGTCGATCCCGGTTCGCGCAACGAGTTCACGTATGACCAGCGCCGCCAGATCGTCGGGCCGGACCATCGCGAGTGATCCGCCATATCGACCCACCGGCGTCCGCACCGCATCAATCACCACCGCTTGTCGCATAGTTCGTTCCCGTGTGTAAGCCCCACCGCGTCACGTCGTAGCAAACGCTCGGACGTGATTCCTATCTCGTCCCTACGTATGCTGGGACGTGATTCCTGCCTCGCCCCTACATGCTGAGACGTGATTCCTATATTCGATACATGCTGGGACGTGATTCCTATCTCGTCCCTACGTTCGATCAGCGAACCCTTCCTTGCGTCCGACGGCGCCGGAAGCGTGCGGGAAGGGATTCCCGCAAAGATGGGTGCGAGAAAGGATTCTCGCACCAGCGGGATGCCTATCTCGCCCCTACATGCTGAGACATGATTCCTTTATCCCATACATGCTGGGACGTGATTCCTATCTCGTCCCTACTCGCCCACGACACGGTACCCGCTCCTTCACTCAGCCTTCGCCAGCAGTGGCGCGGGCTCATACCGGTTGTCGCCAGCCACCTCGTTGAGCACCTTGAGCACACCGCGCACCGTACGATGGCCGATTTCGTCCGCCCACGCCAGCGGACCCTTCGGATAATTCGTCCCTTTGATCATGGCGGTGTCGATGTCGTCGCTGGTGGCTACGCCGAGCGAGTACGCCCAGCCCGCTTCGTTGAAGATAGCCCCGAGAATTCGACACAATATGTACTGCTCCGTCCCGCTCGCATCAACCGCACCCGCCTTGGTGGAAAAGACGAGCATCGCGTCGGCCATCAGCGGCGACAATTCGAAACTGCGTCGATCCACGGCGTGCGCCGGGAGCATACCGCCGTCCTCGTGAACGTAGAACCCGCGCCCCGTCTTTCGGCCAAAGTGTCCGGCGGCTACGAGTTCGCGCTGAATGTCGTGCGGCGTGAAACGTGCGTGCTTGTCCATCTGCTCCCACACGCTCGTGCTTACGTCGAGGTTCACGTCGACGCCGATCAGGTCCATTAGTTCGAACGGACCCATCCGAAAACCCACGTGGTTTTTGAGTACACGATCAATCTCATCGACGCCGGCCACGCCTTCACCCAATAGCCGCAGCGCCTCAAGATAGAACCCGCGTGCCACGCGGTTGACAATGAAACCAGGCGTATCCTTCGCTCGAACTGGGATTTTCCCAAACGAAAGTGCGGCATTGAAAGCGAGATCGACGTTCTTGACGTCACTCCGCTCGCCGGCGATCACCTCGACCAACGGCATGACCGGCGCCGGGTTGAAGAAGTGCATGCCCACGACACGCGCGGGATCGCTAACGGCTTCGGCTATTTTCGTGATCGGCAGCGACGACGTGTTGGTGGCCAGCACAGCCGAAGCGGGCGTAGCTGCTTCCATCGCGGCGAAGACTTTGTGTTTGATTGAAAGATCTTCGACGACGGCTTCGATGGCGAGTTCGACGTCCGGCAGGTCGGCCATCGCGCCGCTCGGCTCGATCCGCGCGAGCATATCGTTGCGTTCGGCAGCGGTAATGCGTCCCTTCTCCACCGATCGATCGAACCGCTTGCCGATACCCTCCATCGCACCGTTCAGCACATCCGCATTCACATCGATAAGCCGCACGCGACAGCCATGCTTAGCCGCAAGCTGCGCAATCCCCGCCCCCATCGTTCCCGCTCCGACTACGGCAATTGATTTCACACGATTCCTTTCGTTACGTCACATGTTGTTCGGATTCTATGTTGGACTGCGAAGTTTGGTCATAACCCTCCGCACAATTTACTTGTACCGCAGGCTTCCAGCCTGCCTTACGCGCGATTACGATGCAGGCAAGATGCCTGCGCTACGGGTCCACGGCGACTTTGCGCTGTAGTGATAGCACGCGCCTGCGCCGTAGCGAAAACGCGATTACTTCTTATCCAATAGCGAAAGCGCCAGCGACGTCAAACACCGCACGCCGGTTTCGATGGTTGGCTTGGGGTCGGGGTAATACTTGCTTGAGTGTAGCGACGGTAGTGGCGTACCGCCTGTCTTCAGGCTCGCGTCGTAGCGTTCTTGCGGCACGCTGCCAAGCCAGAAAATCAACCCCGGCACCTTCAGCTCGCGCATGTAACGACTGAAGTCTTCGCCGCCCATTACCGCATCGCGCTCGACCACGCGGTCCGAACCAATCACTTGCGCAAACACGCCGGCTGCGGCTTCGGTCAGCGCCGGGTCGTTGTAGGTCGACGGCGTAAACTCGTGGTCGCGAAAGACGACCGACGGATCTTTCTCGCAGCCCAGCGCTCTTGCGGTGTTGATGGTCACCTCGCGGATGCCGTCCAAAAGAAGCTTACGCACTTCGTCGGCGTAGGACCGCACGGTGATTTGCAGCTTGGCTTCGTTGGAGATGATGTTGTGTTTGGAGCCGGCGTGGATGCTGCCGACGGTGATCACGCCCGGCAGCGTCGGGTCCAATCGGCGGCTGACGATGCTCTGCAAGGCGACGACGACGTGCGACGCGATGAGCACCGGGTCGACGGTTTCGTGTGGCCGCGAGCCATGCCCGCCGCGACCGAAAATCGTAATGTCCACCGAGTCCACATTCGCGAGCGCCCAGCCCGGTGTGTACGAAACCACGCCCGCCGGGTGACTGGCGGATACGTGTAGGGCGATGCAGCTATCGGGCTTGGGGAAACGGCTGAACAATCCATCTTCGATCATCATGCGGGCGCCCGCGCCGATTTCCTCGGCCGGTTGAGCGATGATCATCACCGTACCGCGCCAGCGATCTTTGAACTTGGCCAGCAGGCTGGCAGTTCCCACGAGGCAGGTTTGATGCACGTCGTGTCCACAGGCATGCATGACGCCCACCGTCTGATCGGTTGCGTTTTTGACGCGAACCTGGCTTGCATACGCGAGGCCGGTTTCTTCCATGATGGGAAGGGCGTCCATATCGCCGCGCACAAGCACCGTGGGTCCGGATCCGTTGCGCATCAACCCCACGACGCCCGTACCGCCGACGTCGGTGGTCACGTCGTAACCCATCGACGTAAGTCGCGCCGCGATTTTCGTGGATGATTTGTGCTCGTTCAGCGACAGCTCGGGGTGGGTGTGCAGGTCGGTGTAGAAGGCGAGCAAAGTATCGAGATCGCTGGCGACCTGCTGATCAACCGCGCCGGCTAGGTCAGCCCGATGGTTGACCGTAACGCCCTCCCACGCCGTCGCGCCAGCCACCTGAGTTAGCGCTGCCAAGACCATGATCAATAATTGAGTCCGCATTATGTTCTCCTAACTGCTTGTCGAATGAGTTGGTTACTCTGTTGACGCACCCGTTTCCGCTGCGTGTCAACGTACTGTATTTTCGCTGGAAAGGGAAAAAGCTAATGGGATCACCGGCTGGAAGCCGGTGCCACACAAGATCGTCAGCGGCCGGAAGCGGGTGCCACACAAGAATGTCAACGGGATTCACGCGGTTGTGGGTGCGAGAAGGGATTCACGCACCAGCAGGAAAGGATTCGCGCACCAGCGGAGGCTTTAGCCGTGGGGGACTCGCTGGGACGAGATTCCTATCTTGTCCCTCCGCCCAGCAGGATTCCCATCCTGCATTCCATCGTTCCGGCGGCCCACGTGAAGGGATTCGCGCGGACATGGGTGCGAGAAGGGATTCACGCACCAGCGGTTGTGGCGCGAGAAAGGATTCACGCACCAGCGGTTCACGCACCAGCGGTGCCACACAAGAATGTCAACCACCATCCAAGTCGTAGCGATGCGCTACGACACTTCGGTGGTTTGCTCGTTCGGCACAAATCCACTGCGGGCCGTGTGTTCGGTGATGCACCGGGCGTCCATGAAGTGCAAGAGATAGTCAGGCGATCCGGCTTTGACGCCTGTCCCGCTGAGTTTGAATCCGCCGAACGGTTGGGCGTCCACCTGCGAACTGGTAATGCGGCGGTTGATGTACAGATTGCCAACGGCAAAGTCACGACGTGCTTGTTCGATATTCGCCGGACTTCGCGAGAAGACGCCGCCGGTCAAGGCGTAGCGACTTTGGTTGGCCATGGTGATGGCTTCGTCGAAGTCGACCGCACGCGCGACGGCCAGTATGGGTCCGAAGATTTCCTCTTGAAAGAGGCGGGCGTCGGGCTTCAAGTCCACAAATATCGCGGGCGGTACGAAGAATCCGCGATCGCACCCGTCCGGAAGTTTGCCTTCTATCAGCAGGCGACCCTCACGTTTACCCGCTTCCATGAACGCACGGACGCGGGCGCGGGCGGATTCGTCGATCAGCGGTCCGACCAAGGTCGACGGTTGATCAGCCGGACCGATGGGTACGCTCGCCGCCGCCTCGCGCAATCTGGACAGCAGTTGATCATAGACGCCGTCGAGCACGATGAGCCGGCTGCAACTGCTGCACTTTTGACCGGCGTAGGAAAACGCCGACTCGACGATGGCGGAGACAGCCCCATCGAGGTCGGCGTCGTCGTCCACGATGATCGCGTTCTTGCCGCCCATCTCCACGATCATTTTTTTTATGAACGATTGGTCCGGTCGCACGACGGCGCCGGAGCGAATGACCTCGGCACCCACTTCACACGAACCTGTGAATGCCACGACGTTGACATCGCCATGCTCAACAAGGTATCCACCGATCGTCGCGCCGTCGCCCGGAAGAAAGTTGATCACGCCGGGCGGAATGCCGACGTCGTGCGCGATACCCACAAGCTTCCCCGCCGTCACCGCCGACTGCCGGGCCGGCTTGATGACGACGGTGTTCCCTCCCGCAAGTGCGGCGCTGGTCATGCCGCTGAGGATCGCAAGCGGAAAGGACCACGGAGACAGCACTGCACACACCCCCTTGGGGGTGTACGACAGCATGTTGTTCTCGCCGGGGATGTTGCGGATGCGCGGTCGCGATTCGATGCGCTCGATCTGATCGGCGTAGTATCGCCAGTGGTCGACGGCTTCGGTCACGTCGGCGTCGGCTTCACGCCAGGGTTTGCCCACTTCAAGAATGATCGTCGCCGCCAGCTCGAATCGGCGGGTCTCAATCCGTTCAGCCACTCGCCGCAAGAGATTGGCCCGCTCCGCGACGGGCGTGTTCCGCCAGATGGTAAAAGCGTCACGTGCGCAGCCGATCGCCCGGTCGACTTCGGTTCTGGTCGCCTGCGCGATGCGCCCGATGACTTCGGTCGAGCGGGACGGGTTGACCGACGCGAACCAATCGCTCGTCGTCACGTTTTGCCCACCGATGATCAGCGGATGGTTGCGCCCACTCTCACCGCTAACGTATTCGAGGGCACCGAGCAGTTTCTCGCGATTGTCAGATTTCGCGAAGTTGGTGTTCGTGGCGTTTTGAAAGGACGACATTGGTTCCTCCGGATCGGTATCGCGATAGTCCCGGCGCGGCAGCGGACCGCTGGGTCGGCGATGCGTGGCCGGATTCGCAAGCAAGCGGTCATGCTGACCGCGATCGTTGTACGTTTGACTTAGGAATCCCTCGTTCGAGGTGTTCTCCAGCAATCGCCGAATCAGGTAACCCATGCCTGGCATCAGATCACCGTAGGGGCAATAGATGCGCACGCACTGACCACACGACGCCAACGCCGTCTTGAGCGCGTCCCCCATGCCGAACAACATTTGTAATTCATACCCGCGCGTCGACACGCCCAACCGCTCAGCAGCCGCCATGACGTAGGCCAATGAACGGACGTTATGGCTTGCGAACGCCGGGCGAATCAGATCGGTGGACGCCAGCATCGTGACGGTCGCCCGCTCGTAGCACGCGTCGGATTCCCATTTGTTGATCCACACCGGCGGCGCAGTGTAGTGGCGTACGGCTGCGGCTGTTTCCGCGTCCCAGTATGCACCCTTGACCAGACGAATCGCAAAGCGAGAGGCGCGCTGCCGTCCCCACGCAAGAAGACCGGACAGACAATCTTCCGCGTCTTTCAGGTATGCTTGTACGACGATGCCGACGTCGCACCAGTCGCGAAATTCGTCTTCCATCAACACGTGCTTGAACACCGCGACGGCCAGATCGCGGTGTTTGTATGACTCCACGTCGATGTTGACGAAAGCGCCGACACGCTGGGCGCTGCGCAAGAGCGGGCGCAATCGCTCGGACACAACACGAACCGACCGCTCCGGATCAATTGCGTCGAAATGCGGGTCCAAACCGGTAAGCTTGATCGAAAAGTTGGCCCTGGGCATCGGACCGGAAGCGTCACGGTCGATCATCGCCACCGGCGACCATTTGCCGACGATGGGCACCAACCGCTCAATCAGATCGTGGTAGACCCCGGCGTATCGATCAGCCTGGGCGTTGCTGGTTGTCGATTCGCCGAGCACGTCCAGCGTGAAACCCATCTTCTGGTTGCGAAGGCGACGAATCGTCTTGATCGCGCTGGGGATGTCGTATCCCGTGATGAACCGACCGGCCATCTGCGTCGCGGAGAAACGAGCGAAGCGACCCATCACGCTCGCGCGCAGCGAACCCAAACTCTTCGAGCTAATCAACTCGCCAACCCAACGGGGAAGGTTGACCTGTTCGGCGTTGAAGAATTCGGCTACGTGACGAGCTATGTCGCCGTTGGTACGCAACGTCGGAAGGCAGTCGACGAATTGAAACGCTCGTGTGCGGAGTTGAACATCGCCGTCCATCAGATGCGTCATGTGATCCAGCCACCAGGACTTGTGCCAGGGCGAGGCCTTGCCGGCGTCAGCCAGTTCGAAAATCTCTCGGCCGATCTCCCGGACGCGCGATTCTGCTGGGTGGGCCTGTGTCATACAGCGCCCCCCGATGTTCGACGAGATTCTTCGTACGCAACCGCGAATGGGTGGGCGATGGTTGTGTCTGAGGTCTTAGTAGACTGTTGAAAAAGTGCGGCAAAGGCTTCCAGCCGGTGATCCATTGACGATTTCACCCTTCTTACGGGGACGCAGTACGCTGTCACGGTCGGGTTCGCGGCGCACGATTGAATACCGGCCTTGTTCATTAGACTGTTAGTCAAGCGAGTCGACCGGGTCGTGCCAGGGCACGACTTCGCGCGGCGACAGGAACACGATCCAACACGTGCGCACCCGACAACGCCAGAGACGGCCGACGGCGTGCGCATACATGGCCATTTGTGGGCGGTACCGCTCAAAGCGCCGGGCGACGTCGGGGCCACGCACGACGTCGGTCTTGAAGTCGATGATTTCGATTTTGCCATCCGTCGGTAGGATACCATCGACGACACCGCGTACCAGTACACGGTCGTCCGAGGCTGCCGTCACGTCGCGATCGAACACGTCGACCGGTTCCGTAGCGATGAACATGAACTCCCGACGATAGGCATCGCCGGCGCTGCGAATGCGCTCGGCCAGAGGCGTCGACAGGAACCATCCCAGCGCCGACCCATCCAGAAGCTCGCGATCATCGACCGAAATCACACCCGCAGCGACCAACCGATCAAGCGCCAGAACCAATCCTTCGGTGTCGACGGCGATGGTGAAATCGAGGTGTTCCAGCACACGGTGGGTGATCACGCCGCGCCGGGCGGCGCCTTCGCGATCGAGGTGGCCTGTCTCCTCGGCTGCGTCGGGATTCCATGGGCTGGACAACGCACGCCGCTTGGGTTCGGAATTCGACGCAGTCACCGAAACACCGGCGTCGCCTTCCGGCATGAAATCGTAGCGTCCCTTGAACTCGCTCGCAGCCACAGACGCCCGTACCGACGCAGCGGACAGATAAGGGTAGACGAAATCGATGCGCGAGCACACACGGGCCACGACGTCGTCGCCGCTGTCCCCGACCTCCCGCGGCGGCAGCGGAAGACAACGGGCCACCGCGCGGCGCACGTCAGCCTCATGTTCGTCGCCCTGTTCCGTCAGACGCCATTCAGCCATGCGATCGACACCGTAACGGTACACATCGAACAACGCTCCGCCCGATCTCGGTTGGTTGAGTTCGTTGACCAGACCATCCGGCGCCGCGGCGAGCACCGGAATGATCCAATCGAGCGGGCACGACGCGCTGACGATGCGCAGGTTCGTTGGTGGTGGTGCGCGATGTGGCGGCGGTGGCGACGATTCGTCGGTCGACGCCACGCCCTTCATCGATCCCACGAGAATGAGTTTTTCCTTCGCGCGCGTCATGGCGACGTACAGCACGCGGAGTTCCTCCTCGCGTGTGGCTCGCTCCACTTCACACGCTGCGAGGGTGTGGGCTACGGAAGGGAACTCGATCATCTTCTCGGTGTCGACGACGCGCAGGCCGATCTTCGCCGTTCGCTCGAAAATCATTCGCCCGCGCCGGTCGCCAAGGTTCAATCGGTTCCCCAATCCGGCAATGAAGACAACCGGAAACTCCAACCCTTTCGACTGATGGATGCTCATAATGCGCACCACATCCTCAGCCTCACCTACGGCTGGGGCGACGGCGACGTCTTGCTGCTGCTCCGCAAGCGACTCGACGTATCGAAGAAACCGGTGCAACCCCTGACGACGAAAGGAGCCGAAGCGTCGGGCGAGCTCGTGGAGCTTGAACAGATTCGCACGGCGGTGCGCCCCACCGGGCAAGCCACCGACGTACGCGAGGAAACCCTCACGTTCGTACAGATGGCCAATCACCTCGGCCAGCGGGCGACGTCGAACGTCTGTGCGGTATCGATCGATGCGCTCGAGCACCACGCGCAGTCGCTCGCTCAACGCGCCTTCGGCTTCCGCACGGGCCATGGTTCGAACCGCCGCATGGAAGGGTATGGAGCGATCACTCAGACGAATCTCAGCAAGATCATCCGCCGTGAGCGGCGCACCAAACGTCCCGCTCCGCAAGACGGCGGCAAGCGGAATGTCTTGCTGCATGTTGTCCAACACGTCGAGCGCAGCCAAGACGTCGCGCACTTCTCTGGCCGCCAGAAGCGATCCGCTTACGTCGGCGAACGCGGGCACACCCAGCGCCGTCAACACGTTAGCGATACGCTCCGCGTTGACACGCTTGGCACGAAGCAGCACGGCGATGTCGCGATATGCAAGCGGGTTGCCGTTGACGAGAGACTGGTGATTCGCGACCAACTCCTGAATGCGCGTACCGATGCGATAGGCCTCTCGATCTATAGGCGACCAACGCTCGGGGTCGGCCAGACCGTCGTCGATCCGATCGTCGTCGCCCTCCGGTTCGTCCGCATGATCGTCATCGGCGGCGTTCCAATTGCGTTCGAGCAGATGCACCTCCACGGATTCGGCCCGCGCATCCAAGTTTTCCTCCCGACCGGGCTGGAGGCGGGCCGCGTCGTCATAGACGATGCGCCCGGCGTCCGACCGCATCAGCTCAGCGAACAACAAGTTGACAGCCTCGAGAATGGTCGCCTGACTTCGGAAATTCATTTGCAGCGATATGGCTTCGCCGCCGGACTGATCACAACCGAGGCGTTCGAGTCGCTGGGTGAACAGTGCCGGTTCGGCGAGGCGGAATCGATAGATGCTCTGCTTCACGTCGCCCACGACGAACAGATTGTCATCGCGGTCGGCGTCGCACTCCCGACTGACGAGTTGGATGATGGCCTGCTGGATCGGGTTGATGTCCTGAAATTCGTCGACAAGCACATGCGCGAACTTGTCCTGCAGCGCGCGAGCCACGTCTGACGGCTTGTCCAGGTTCCCGTCGCAACAAAGCAAATCGAACGCCATACGCTCAAGGTCGGAGAAATCGATAGCGCCAAGTGCCCGCTTCTTTTCGGCGTAGGCGGTGCGAAAGGAGCGAACGAGTTCGACGATCGTTGCGACGTAGGGCGCCGTCGCAGTCAACCCGTCGAGGCATTCCTTAACCGAAAAAAGAGTGAAGGGTTTGCGAATGCCACGCTCGAACAAATCCTTGATCCGCGTTCGGTCGGCCGTCGCCGCCTTTCGCGCGGCGCGATCTTCCTCGTCGGCGTCCTTAGCCAAACGCGGACCTTGTTTCTTGCTGAACGCATAGCCCGCGATGTCGGGTTGCACGGTAGCAAAGCGCTCGACCACGCGCTTTGCCTCGGACTGCAGGTCTATCCGCCCTAGCCAATCACGAAGCTGATTGCCGTGTTCTCGAATCTGCTCGGCAATGAAGTGCCCGCCCTCTGGACCAGCAACGAGCCGCTCGGCGACCTGATCGCATTCCTCTGCCTGTCGAAGGAGCGCACTCGACAGTTCACCGATCATGTCAGCCACAAGACGCTGCGGTTCATCGATCAACGAGTCGTGGGCCGCGCACAGCCAAGCGTCCGGGTTCGGCAGTGATGTCGTGAACTCATTCAACCGACGCACGAACGCCGTCACGCTTCGATCGTCGCCCAATCCGTAGACATCGATCAGACGAACAAGTGCGTCACTCGCTGCATTCGTTACCGAACCGGATTTCGACGCTGTCGAATCAACTCCGGATGAGTCTGCGGTCGACCCACCGGCTGCACCATCAGGACGACCGAGCGGATGTTGAGGATCGCGTGCGGCTTCATAGTGTCGACCGAGCAGGTCGTCGATCACCTCGCACCGCAGCAGCTCAGCCTCCTGCCCATCGAGCAGCGTGGCCATCGGGTCCAGCCCGACCTTGTGAAACCAACGGTGCGCCACCCAGCGACAGAACGAATGGACCGTCGAGATTCGTGCCGCATCGACAAGAACGACCTGTTCGCGCAACCGGGCGTCGTCGGGGTTTTTCTCGGCCGCTTCACGTATTGCGTCAACGATGCGTCCGCGCATTTCGGCGGCGGAAGCGTCCGTAAATGTCAACACAAGCAGTTGATCCACCTCGCAACGCACATCGCGTGGGGCGTCACACACGAGGTAGGCACACCGCCGAGCTAGCACAGCCGTCTTACCCGAGCCTGCGGCGGCTGAAACGATCACGCTGTGCCCTGTGGCGCGAATGGCTTGTTGCTGCTGCGGGGTGAATGAGATCGCCGGCGACATACGTCCGATTATACCGGACCCGCGAGCGGACGCACCGGTTCGGCGGACATGGACGAGAAACAATATGTGGTGTTAACCGAGCTCGGTCGCACATCGAATAAAGGTGTTACCGAGCCGCGCCCGTGAGGAAGCGGGGGTTTGAAATCCTGTCGCGACAGCTCGAAAACACTCCCTCACGGTCGCGGCTCGGATCGGACGAACCCGTCACTCGAGTCGTGACAAAGCGTTAGGGCGAGAAGCAGTCAGTTCCACTCCGAAGGGAGGTCGAGGTGGAGAAGGTCTCGTGCTCTTTCCCCGCCACGGCCGCATTCTTCTAAAGACGCACGGGGACGTTGCGCGGAAATCCTGAAAGCAGCGCCGTACCGACGAACCACCCACCATCAACGTCCGCGAATAGTCGACCGTCCGTAGCTGCAGAGCACAATTCCCACACGCATCGCGCGCCGCCGCTGACCGTATCGTAGATTTCTGATCCGGAGGGGAAAGAAGCAAAGAACCACCGGAGAGGGGAACACCGCTGCGCCGGACCGACCGAAACGCTGCTTGGGGAAGACAGCGGGTCGGTCCAGCGCATCCGGTCACCTGTCCGCATCAGGATGCTCCCGGGGGGGGAGCGCCGAAACTGGACTCGGCTTTGGGGAAAGAGCTGTGTACCTCCATACATATCGACCAAGACAAGATCACTACGTACTCAGCCTCTACGGGCTGCTGTTGGGCACGTTGACGGCCGGCGGATGCGGCGCCAACTTGGGCGGCGACAACACACAAAGTCCGCCATCGACGTTGAGTTTATCCGTCGTCGACGCCAACGCACCGGGCGACACGTTCCGCGAAGCCACAGCCAATGATCTTATGGCCGACGCGGAATTCGTAGAGGCTACCGCACAACCCATAACGATTCTCGGAAACATCGCCGGATCGAACGACGTGGACGTGTACGACCTTGGTCCGGTCGACGTCGGCGATCGCGTGATCGTCAACATGACGCCCGCATCGTCGCTCAACGGAGCCATCGCACTGTTCGACGACGACGGCTCGTCGCTGCTGATCAACGATCACCGCAACGTCTACCTGGGAACCGTACGACCCTTTATCGACCTGGTCATACAACGTGAGTCGCCCTCTTGCTTTGTGGCGGTGGCTTCGACGCCGGGCTTCGGATCTTCCGGCGACTACACGCTCGTAGCCTCCAAGCAGCCCGTCAACGAGCTACCCGATTTGCATCCGGACACGATGCTCTTGATCTTCGACGGTAGTGACGGTGTACGCATCGGAGGACGAAGCGCCGTCGACGTGCCTCCGTTCGACGCCACAGACATCTCGTCATCATACGCCGGCGACACGAACGAAATGATCGAACAAATCGTGGCCCGGGTACGCAGGGACTATGCACCGTACGACGTGCTGATCCTATCGACGAGCGAAGGCGACACGTTCGAAGAGGGCATGAGCCGAATATTCTTCGGAGCGTACGATAGCGCCCTGCTCGGTGTCGCGGAAGGTGTCGACGAGTTCAACGGCACGCGAGCGCAAGAGGCCATCGTGTTCACGGACACGTTCGCCGCGTTCAGTCAGCTAAGCCCGAGCGTCGCCGAGATGGCTCAGGCCCTTGCCAACGTCGCCAGCCACGAAATCGGTCATCTGCTGGGGATGATCCACACGTCAGACCCCACCGGAATCATGGATGTGACCGCAAGCTTGAATGAATTACTGCGCGATCAGTTCTTCACCCGTTCGCCAATCTACACCGGCGTCTTTCCGATCGGTAGCCAGGACGCCGCAGCCTACCTGCTGGATACCGTCGGAGGCGATGAGACGTTGCTGCCAGTCGTCGAACGATCGCCGGAGGCCGTAGGACTGAAAATCGCGGCATCGGTGCGTGACGTGTCGGCACGTGGAGCCCTGAAGTTAAGCACCTGCTGCACGGGCGAGAATTAACCAAACAGCCAGCGGCAAAGGCCCGGTCGCAGGTCAGGGCGAAACTCTTCGCCGGCCGCGCTTGATCGGTCACCGCTTTGTTCCGTACGATGTCGCCGGAAGGACGTCGTGCGAATCGTGGGTTCACGGCAACGCACGTCGTCTGCGACTCACGATGAAAGGCAAGACATGACGTCACGGAAAATGCTACGCACAACGCTGCACGATGCAGCGAAACAACTAACCCGAGCGATGTTTGGTTGCCTCCTATTCCTCGGACCGGTTGGTTGCGATACCAACATCGGAGGAGTGGGCGGGGGCGACAATGGAAACGTCGGAGACGGCACGGTTGTAGATGGCAATCGCGATGGCAGCGTCAGCAGTCCACTGGGCAAGACCGCCGGCGAGCCGAACGATACGTTTTCCGGACCGGTGGTGGCTGTGTTCGACGCCGGCGGCACGGCCCGCCTCGAGGGGCGTGTGGCCTCGGCCGGTGATCTCGATGTGTACTTGCTCGGACCGCTGTCGGCCGGTGACCGATTGTTCGTGGACACACGCACGTCGGGTTCGAGTCTCGATGTTTCCGTCGCTGTGTTCGACGATGCGGAACGACTGATGTACGCCAATGACGATCGCGGGGGATCGCCCGCGCGGAATCTCGATGCGATCGTAGACTTCGTCGTCCGGCGCTCGTCCGACCGTTTCTATCTGGTGGTCACCGACTCAGCCTTCGCGACCCCGGGAACGCGCACGGGCGATTACGAAGTGGATATCAGCGTGGAAATGGGAGACTCGGTCCCGCCGCTGGTCGAACAAGTATTGCTCTTGGACTTCTCGGGAGGTGCGGTGAATCTGGACACCCTCGAAGCGATGACTCTGACGGCATTCGACGCCGGAGATATCTCAAGCATCTACGACGGTGACACGGAAACGCTGAAGACCGTTATTCGCGAGACGATGGAGCAGAATTTCGAGCGATTTAACATCACGATCACAACGTCCGACGACCCGCCGCCACCCGACGCATCGATCGTGTCGACGATCTTCTTCGGCGGGTTCAACGGCGGCGTGTTCGGGGTGGCCGACGGCGTGGACCTCTACGACCTGGACACGTGCGACGACGCCATCATATTTGTGGAGACGTTCCGCCCGAGGGCGTTTTTCGTCACCCCGAACGCCGAAGAGTTGGGCGTCGCCATTGGTAACGTCGCCGCACACGAGGCGGGACACCTGCTCGGGCTCAACCATGTGGACAATGATGCAGCCATCATGGACGACCAATCCGCCGCCGACGCCTTCATCGAGGATCAGGAGTTTATGACCGCGACGTTGTCCAACGACATCATGCCGATCGGAACGCAGGACGCCGTCTTGCTACTCGATCTGATCGTCGGACCTCGAACGATGCAAGTCGCCAAGGTGGCGTCGATCGAGTACGTAGCGCCGTAAGTGGTTGCTCAGCTCCGGCCGACGAGCATGACTAACGCGGTGGTCGGAGCTTGGCGCCGCGACATGAGGGGGAAGTCGCCGATGGATCACCGGCTGGAAGCCGGTGCCACACTTTGTGGATACCGTACTTCGACGGTGGCTCAGTTAGTGGCGGTCACATTTATTGCGTGCTGCAGTTAGTGGGTGTCACACATCATCGGTGATGTATCAACTCGCGGAACGATGGCCAATGTCGCCGTCGTCCGCGACGAAGGGCCGGTCGCTCAGCGACCGGGATCGTGTGGATCGAGGGGACGATCCACGGGGGGAGGGGGAATTTCGTGCTACCGCTATATATCCATTGCCCACATTGCGCATTTCCGACGATCGTCCATCCGGCGCACAGCGAGCGATTGCGACGTTGTCGGCAATGCTGGCAGCCCTACGCGCCATCGGCTGCGGCTGACGCGGGTCGAAGCGCCACCGTTGTGCTCAATTTCGAAAAACCGAAAGCGTCGAGACGCACATTGCGCCGTCGCATTCGAGAGTTCGTCACGGCGACTACTTGATGCGTCGGCGGGTCGGACCACGTAAATTGGGTGTGTGACTGATTCGGTGGGTCGTGCAACAACGTTTGAAGGCGGCACGTCCAGTCAGAGCTGTGGGCGCAAGCCCACGGACATGATACGAACGAGCACCGCCCTTCTTCGATACCAGACCGGTCACAGGGCTCGCGCCCTATGCTCTGATAAGTGACCGCCGATTCTGTCATGCACCACGTGACTTCGGCGCAGCCCGCCGCGCTCGCGTTGACACCGCTCATCGCCCATAATCGTCGGCGATGATCTACGGTCGAACAAACTGCAGTGCGCTCGCGCTTGGGTACAACACCAACGGAATGGCCTACCACCGGTTGGCCGACGCTGTCGACGTTCTCGACGAGATCGGTTATCGCGCCGTGGCGACCACGTTGGAATCCGAGCACCTCGACCCGCCAAACCGTCACGGTGTGGCTCGGTGTACGGGCATGTTGCGCGCGGCGTTGGACAAGCGAAACCTTCGCGTCACGATCGAAACTGGATCGCGCTTCCTTCTCGACCCCCGCCGAAAGCACCAGCCTACACTCATCAGTGCCAATCGCGCGGACCGAGACCTCCGCATCGGTTTTCTCAAAGCCGCAGTCGATGTGGCTTCGTCGATCGATGCGGACTGCGTTTCGCTCTGGTCCGGAACAGCCGACGACGCTGCGAACTCCGAGCGACTTTGGGACCGGTTGATCGACGGACTCTCCGAAGTGCTACGACATGCCGAATCGTGCGGCGTGCGGATCGCCTTCGAGCCGGAACCGGGGATGTTCATTTCAACAATGTCCGACTTCGACAAGTTGACGCGCACCCTGGATCACCCCTTGCTAGGCCTTACCCTCGACACCGGCCACGTGTGGTGTTTGGACGACGGCGACGTCGCGGAACATATCCGCCAGTGGTCGGCACGATTGTGGAACGTACACATCGAAGACATGAACAAGGGTCGACATGAACACCTCATGTTCGGGGAAGGCGAAGTGGACTTCGAGCCCATTTTCGCCGCCCTGCGCGACGTGGCGTACGGCGGAACCGTTCACGTCGAACTGTCGCGCCATAGCCACAACGCCGTCGAGACCGCCCGGCGGGCTTATGATTTTCTCCAACCCTACCTGACCCGTGTCGACACACCGGACGCCGTCAGCCGTGAGACGAACGCATGACGAATCATCTAATCTTCCTTTCGATTCCCGGTTTGCGATCTAGTGACATCAGCGCGTCATCCACGCCGACCCTTTTCGGCTGGGCAAACCGAGGCGCTATCGCCGAAATGATTCCGACGTTTCCGTGTGTGACGTCGACGGTTCAAGCCACGTTCTGGACCGGTGACGATCCACAAGCGCACGGCGTGATCGCCAACGGCTTCTACGACCGCGCGCGGCATGAGGTCGAGTTTTGGGTGGCCCATAACGACGTCATCGCCGGCGACCAAATCTGGGACGAACTGCGCACCCGTCGACCGGAGCTTACGTCGGCCGTGTGGCACGCTCAGAACATCAAAGGATGCGGCGCGGATTTCATCGTAACCCCGGCGCCGATCCATGAAGACGACGGTACGATGAAGCTCTGGTGTTATTCCAAACCGGAAGGGTTCTACCAAGAGCTGCTCGACGATCTCGGGCATTTCCCACTGCAACACTACTGGGGACCACTGGCCAACATCGAGTCGACGCGGTGGATTCTTCGCGCCGCCCAGCGCCTCATCGAGCGCAGCGCGCCGAACTTGCACTGGATTTACATCCCGCACCTCGACTACGCGGCGCAGAAGCATGGCCCCAACAGCGCCGAAGCCCAAACCGCACTCGTCGAGCTCGACCAATTGTTGGGCGAATGGTCGAACGGTGTGGGGAACACGCCATCAGGCGACGACGTGGTGTATCTAGTGGCCGGTGAATACGCTCTGACCGATGTGACGGGTGTCGTGTATCCCAACCGCGTACTGCGCGAGGCCGGCTTGCTGAGTGTACGCAACCAAGATGGCCACGAATACGTCGACCTCGCAAGCAGCGTCGCCTTCGCCATGGTCGATCATCAATTGGCCCACGTTTTCGTGCAACCCGGCGACGTCAGCCGCGCGGCGGAAATCGCCAAGACTTTCGAGGGTCTTCCGGGCGTAGCCGGCGCCTACGCCGGTCGGCGGCGGCGAGAGATTGGATTGGACCATGAGCGTAGCGGCGACGTTGTTCTTGTGGCTGAGGACGATCACTGGTTCGCATACTACTGGTGGGGTGACGATGCGGTGGCACCGCCGTTCGCGCGAACCGTCGACATACACCGCAAACCCAGCTACGACCCGGTCGAGCTGTTCTTCGACGCAAGCACCAAGAGCATTCCGCTAGACGCCTCGCTAGTGAAAGGCTCGCACGGCGTACCGGTGACACAACCACGGCACCGGACGGCGTTGATCTGTTCTGCCGACACAGGGTTCATGGAATCCGGTACGACCCACCGCGACACGGACATCAAACGAATCATGCTGGACTTGATGGGGCTGGCGTAGTCGTCCGCCGAACAAGGCTAGGGTAGAAGTGTGGAGCCGCTGGTGCGTGAATCCTTTCTCGCTGGTGCGTGAAACTTTTCTCGCACCCACGCGCGCGAATCCCTTACCGCTGGTGCGTGAATCCTTTCTCGCACCCACGTCGGCAAAATCCTTTCCGGTGCGTCGCTAGGTACACGAGACGCAAGAGAAGAATCCTGCTTGGGAAGAGGGACGAGATAGGAATCACGTCCCAGCGGCCTAAGGGAGGGGACGAGATAGGAATCACGTCCCAGCGAGATAGGAATCACGTCCCAACTTGGCGGTTGCATGCCGCCGAAGTGGCACTCTTCTGTGGCACCGGCTTCCAGCCGGTGTTGATATCACCATGCCGCATTGGCTTCCAGCCAATGCAGACTCCGCAAGAGGTTTCCTACGCCGTCGGCTGCATGATGCCGATCGGAACCCCCTCCGGATCGGTAAACATGGCCATGTGTCCGGTGCCCGGAATCTCCGTCTTGGGCACGAGCACGTTACCACCGCGATCCGTTACCTTCGCCAGCGTGGCGTCAATGTCCGCCACCTGAAAATAGGTGTTCATGCACACGCCGGGCGCGTCGACCGGTTTCGTGAACGCCGCCCCCGTCACCTCGCCGCCTACGCTGATCAGCGAATAGCCCGGCATGGTGTCGTGGTCGAACTGCCAATCGAACACGTTGCCGTAGAAGTCCTGGCACCGTTTCGGATCGGTGGTCATCAATTCAAAATGGCAAAGCGGGTTGGGCACGTCGGTTCTCCCTGTCGTAAGGTCCACGACACCCTGCGTACGATCCACCGACGCAAGGAGGCGCTAGTCATCTATCGGCGATTTCCGGACCTTCGTTTTGGAATCAGACTTGCATTCCGCTCCGATCACTAATGCCGACGACTAGCGGCCTAGGATCGCGTCTAAGAAGTCCTTTCCGAGCCGCGACCGTAAGGGAGCGGTGCGACTTTCCCGTGGGAAACCGCTCCCTTACGGTCGCGGCTCGGTTCGGAAGCGGCCCTTATCAAACACGCTCTAAGGACGGCAACACCGCCCCACCATCACAAGCGGCTTGTTGGCCCAACTGATGGGCGTATCAGGCCAGTCGAACTCGCTAACAAGAGGAGGAATGCAATAACCTTTGGACAGTTCATATTTTGTTTTCGGAATCCTCATTTGGTCGGATTCCGCTTTGATGCCTGGCAAATCCGAAGGAAAAACCAGAAAACCGGTCTTGCGATCCGCCGACGCCGCCAGGCAGTAATTCTCGACCGAGCCAAGACGCTCCACGGATGACTTTGAAAAACTGATCGGAGGAAAGTTGTAGGGCGCCGGATCGGCGAGGACGGCGAACCGCACGTCAGCAGAACCCAATTGCTTATCGAGAAACTCGTCCACAACTTCAAGACTGGCCTCGTCTTGGACGTCCACAATGAAATTGCGAAGATACGCCGCCCCGCAACCAGCCATCCACATCACAACGAGCACCGCCGGAACCCAGTTCACGACAGCGCGCAGTTTGGTCCACGGGCGAGCAAGTAGACAGGCCGCTCCGATCGCCAACGCCGTGTTCGTGAACACACCAAAACGCCCATACTCCGCAGGCTTTCCCGCTCCGATCAGGACGAATTGCAAGAAGAACACCGCGGCCGGTACGACAAGCGGGAGCATGGCCACGAACAGGCTGCGTTGTCCGACGCTACTCTGGTCCGTACCGTTCGACCGGGCGTGAGCGAACCCGCGGACCGAGACAACCACGAGCGCGATCAACCCCAGCACCACCACCGGAAGCGTCACACCTTCTATCGTCAGCTCCAGCACGCGCCACAGCCCCTCGCCGACTCGGTCGATCTGATACATCGCCAGCGAGTTGCCGAAGTTGCTGGTCAATACCTCGCGGTTAGTGATCGCGTTGATCACGATGTAGGGATTGGTGATCAGATAGACACCAACGGCCACGGTCACACCGATCGTCGTACGCATAAGCAGCGACCAGAGGCTTGCCGTTTGCTGTGGTCGCGCCTGTCGCGCGCCCAACCAGACCGTAAGCGGTATCAACACAAAGATCGGCCCGGACGAAAGCACCATGCCAAACGCCGCACCACAGCAAACGCACATCAACCACCAATCGCGCCGCTTGCCCAACACCGCCGAACCTCGCGCACTTCGAGTAGAACCCTCGCCGTCCGCGTCAAGGCTCTCCCTCATGCCAAGGGGGGGTTCGGGGGGGGGCGCAGATAGCGCCGCAAGCCACCGCATCGAGAAATAGACCGCCATCAACATCAACACCGCACCCGGTAGATGCGGCTTACCCTCGTGGGCCATGCACACCACCACCGGCATCAACGTGAACAAGAGTGCAGCCAACAACCCCGGCACGACCGACGCGGTCAACCGTCGAGCGATCGCGAACACCACCAGCACGCCGATCATTCCCCACATGGCGGAGTACGCCCGCGCGACCACGTAAAACTTGCCGAACTCGTCGGGGTTGTCGAGGTAATAGGGCACGTCGCTACGCACATCGATCAGCCCGACCAAACCACACGCCCCGATCAGCCCGCCGACCGGATAGATAAACAGCCCGCCATATTGATAGAGTCGCGGATCAAGCTGCAACTGGCGCGGCTTCATGCCCGCCAGCGCCATCATGGTGATCATCTCGTCCGGCTGATGGGTGTAGAGACGGTAGCGGAGGTAAATCCGGGCGACGTCCTCGTCGGTTTCGGTCAGCAGAATGGGCACGCCACCGGCTGCCCCATCAGCCAGCGGATCGACATCGACATCAGCCCCGCGCCGCGCGTCGAACTTCTTCGCACCCTCCGCCAGCCGATAAATCTTCTCGCCCGACCAGGGTTCGTCCCCGCCGAAAAGGTACTTGTCGATGCTCCGGCTGGGCAGACCCCATGTAATCCCAATGATCGACAGCACCGCAAACAGGACGACGATGCCCCCCAGCAAGATGCACTCGGTACGGCGAGGTTGGGGCTGCTGGAGATTCATGCGGGTCGCGTGGTCCGTGGCGTCATCACCATGCTACGCATCCGGAGCGCCATCGGTGCGGTTCGACCTGTGAAGCGCTCGGTCCGTCCGCTTTCGCCACGCCCGATACCGCCGTGGCAGCTTCCAGCCGCACTCCGAACATTGCCCGGACGTATTACCGGTCAAGTTGTACCCGCAGCCAGGGCACTCGTCGAAGTTCGGCTTCGGCAACTTGCGTTTCGGGCGGTAAAACTGGTGGCCACAAGCACGGCACGTTCGCCTGAGAGGCCAGCCGTCTTCACTTACCCAGAACAGAGATATTTGTACCAAGCACCAAACGATGTTTCCCATCGCGACGCACAGGTTGCGCGAACTCCACATGATACGATGGTTGTCGGGCGAGTTGCAGTGCGGGCAATTCATGAAATATTTGCGAGCGGAATCATGCGGCAATCAACGGAACTTGTTCCAAATATCCCTTGCACTTGACGCAGCCCCTGGCTCGCGAAGCAGTACTTCAGGAGAATCAGAAATAAGAAAACCGCGCCCCTTCCACGGCCTGACCTCGGCGGCGATCTCGATCGCTCTCTCAAAGCACTCAAGGCCCTCGGCTCCAAAACCGGGAAGAATAACAACGTGCATCACCACCTCCGGACGTTCGCTCGGAACGGTGACTATGAAGCATCTCTTATCAGCGGAATCCGAACGTATGTTCAACGCAACCGTTGTGTTGTCGAGCGCGCCATCATGGGATTTTACATGCCCGACGATTTTTCGAAAATCAAACCGGCGGGGGCCATCGCGCAGCCCTTGGCGAATCTGATCTGCGTTGCTTTCCAAGATCCATTCGTAGCCGAATCGCCAAAACATGAACAACATCGCGGTATGAACCGAAGAAGCAGCGACGGATCGAGGATTCGCAAATCTCGCTTGAACTTCAACGCTTCCCTTGTGGGCAAGCAAGCCTAGAAGATCTTTGTCGACACCGGGGCGAAACTGACCCTCCCTGATGGTAAAATGGGGCCCGTCGTCGGTTCTCAACCAATCGACCGCGATTCGATCTCCTCCGAGCTTCATAACTGCTCTTTTGGGAATGCTCCCACTCGCCCACTCACGATCCTTGCGTTCCATAATCCTGTGGCTGTCATACCTTGCGCCCAGCCGGTTATTGCAATCGCGACATTCCAACGTGACAACGCTGCCACCAATCGATTTCGGCAATACATGTGCCAAGTCGACCAACGGGTTATCCGCATCCAACGCGGCCTTGGAAAACTCGGCGAGGCAGATCGGACACAAGAACCGCCCCTTGAGAGAGGGTCGGTGGATTTCCAGGTTACCACTGTAAAGATCAAATAGCGTCCTACGCTTGAATTGTTTCTTGCTCATTGGTGCGCAGTGTAGGCGTGGAATCGGATAATTGAAACCAATTCTTCCTGACTGCACGATCAACGCTCTGGGTCATTCGACCGGCCAGTGTACCGACTCGATTAGTTCGGGCCAATGGAACGCATCGTGGAGGCTGAACGACAGGAGCGACAGGAACGGGATAGCGATCTTGCCCTGAAGGGGCCAAAATAGCTCAGCCCGGGGTGAAACCCTCGTTGTTCTACACAAGTCCGATTCAGTCCTAGACGGTTGGGCACGACCAGCCACGAGTGGTTTGAATCGACGATGGACACAACCCCACCGGAGTGCGATTTCGCAGCGACAGTGCGTCTCTACAGCGTAGCCCCAACGGGGCGCAATAGCAGAGCCCAGGGTGAAACCCTGGGGTTTGCGTGATCCGAGCGAACGAGCCCTGCAGGGGCGGCATAAACACGGCGGAACCAACTACACACGGTTGCGGCGTGCCTCGAATACTTATCGCGCCCCTTCAGGGCTTGGTTCAATGCCCGTCCGCCCATCCCCAGGGTTTCACCCTGGGCTGAGCTATTTTGGCCCCTTCAGGGCAAGGATCGCTGCACTTCCGGTTCAGGATTTCGATCATCTCAATGCGCCATGGGATCTTGTTCGCATCAGCGCATCGTCGCCCACATCTACCGCGCGAACCCGATAGATACTTGTGTAGAACAACGAGGGTGAAACCCTGGGGATAGCGGACGGTCTTCTATCAAAGCCCTGAAGGGGCGATCTAAGGGTTCGCGGCCCACCGCAACCGCACGTGAGTGGCTTCGTTATGCTCACGTCGCCCTCTCAGGGCGCGGATTGCGACCCTTCCGCCGGGGCGAACACCACGAGCACTTCCATCGATTGCTCGATCGAGTGGAAGCGATGGTCCACGCCCGCCGGAACAAACACAATCGAGCCGGGTTCGACCGGGAGGTCTTCGGTGCCCACGCGAATCATCGCCCGGCCACGGACGACGTGGTAGACCTCGTCCTCGGTGTGCGGTTCTTGGTCGTCGATCGCGCCTGCCGGAAGCACGTACAGTCCACAACTCATGGATGCCGTGCGTAAGAACTCGAAGTATGGATGGCCGCACCGTTTCTGATCGGCCAGGAGTTTCGGCCACGTCGCCAATCCGGGATCGTCCTTCGAACCGATCATGTCGATGCCTCGCACGGGGCTTTCGCGCAGGCGGGGTCGACGTCGTCGATCGGTTTCCTTGCACTTGTTTGCTCTGGTTGTTTTGACGTTCGGTTACGTCTCTTGGTAGTGATTAAGATCACGGCGCCGATGATGAAGGTCATGGCGATAAACGTGCGCGTCGAAACCCGCTCCGAGAGGATGGCCCAGCCAAGCAGCACCGCCACGGCGGGATTGACGTAGGCGTATGTCGAGACGCGGGCGGGTGTAGATACACGGAGCAGCCACACGTACGCCGTGAAAGCGACCAGCGAACCGAATACGATCAGATAAGCCAAACTAAGCCAGGCTCGCATCGGTACCGCGGTCGGGTCGAACGTTCGCCATTCTCCCTGGTATTGGCTCATTAGAAACAGCGCCGCGCCCCCCGAAAGCATTTGCATGGACGTGGACAGCCAAGGCGAACGCGGCAAATCTGCGTGACGGGAGTAAATGGAGCCTGCCGCCCAGAACATCGCCGCACCGATCAGCGCGATCGCCCCGAGTACGTCCACGTGCTTGGCTGAGTGCGATGTCGACGGGTACGCCAGTATTGCTACGCCGCAAAACCCCAGTGCAATTCCGAGGGCGACGATCGTCCCCGGCCAGGTGCCGCCGGGTCGAACCCACTCCATCAGTACCATCCACAGCGGTACGGTGGCTACCAGTAGGGCGGTGGTGCTCGAATCGACCGTTTGCTCCGCCCATACGACGCTACCGTTGCCCGCAGCGAGAAGTAATACGCCGACCACAGCGGCATTGACCCACTGCCGAAAGGATGCTCCCGAGGCGCCACGCAGGCGTGCCCAAGCGTAGAGCGTCAGCCCGGCCACAAGGAATCGCGTGCTCGCGAGCATAAACGGTGGCAGCGTCTCGACACCGACGCGAATCGCCAGGTAGGTGGATCCCCATATGACGTACACGGCCGCGAAGGCGGCGATGATTGAGGACGTCGCTGGCCGGCGGGTGCTGTCGTGGTCTGTCATCGCTTTCCGGTTTTCCGTGGCTTAGATAGCCCACCGAAATCGATTGCGGTGTCGACTATTCAAGTAGTTCGAGCGGTGATCCCCGCCGTCCAGGATACTCGGAACCGGCTCCGAGCCCAAACCGCTTCCGCTGCGCGTGATGTCGTCCATGTTGCCGTCCGCGAAGTTTCCGAAATGGGATCACTCGTGATCATTTTGGCCGGCACCGTCATGCGAAGATTTCTCTTAAAGTGCCATGGTTGTGGCATTTTGTTCGGCGGCGCAGTCAAGCCAGCGATCCGCCATAGCCGCTACACTGGTCGCATGATGTGTGCGTGCTGCCAGCACTGAGAGCCGGTTTCACCGGTTCCAAACCCTGTGATATTTTGTTTTCGGACGTTGCCAAGTGGCGATGCTGATCGCATTTCGCGTGCCGCACGAATTAAGGTACCGTGGGCGGACAAATGGCCGTCATTGGCTGCAATCCGGGCGAGAAGTTTTGGAAAAACAGGTTGACTCGGTTCGTCCCAATCTGGTAATATCGGCCCCGATGGGGACGCGGCGGAGTTGACGCAATTCGGCGGCGCGTAGGTGCCGCATTGTTTGTACGGTCCTCGTTGGCTCGTGGTTTCGATCCGGAAGTGTGTGCTCTTGTCGTTTTTGGTTTGCACCATGCTCGGCAGGCGTGCCCCGGTTTGAAGGCTGTCGTCGGCTGAAGCCGTCGCAAGGGTGTAAGGAAGCACTTCATGCAGTGCGTTGCAGGGATCTTGGTAGAACAGCCGCTTCGTCCGACGAGTTCGGACGAGCTGGTCGCTTCCCAAGGTCTGCATTTCGAGATGTTCGGTCGCAGCTTCATTGCGGCATCGTACGACGGTCCGATTTTTCTCTCGTACGTTGGTTTTCCGGCGTATTGGGTTCAGGTGTTGTAGCCGGGGCTGTCGTTTCGCTTCGTCCTGAGAAGTGTCTTGGCCGGCTAGAGATTCGCGTGCTCGTGTTTTCCAGGAGTTGCCGCCGGCCACAGGGGGCGGTGGGTCGCTCGTGGTGCGTCTTAGAACAATGAGGTAGCAGTGTCACCGTCGGAGTAATCCGGCGGACTGGGTGGTGGAGACGGAACTAGCGTTATCAACGTGGAGGTACGGTTTGATGAATTGGTGTTCCTTGAATAAGAGTCGGTTGCCTGTAGCAGGCGTGCTGGCGGTTGGTTTGCTGGCGTGTACGGCCGGTCTGTTCGGCTCCCCGCCGAACGATTCGGCGCGGCAGCAAAGGGTCGAAGGTTGGCAGGGGTATCCGGTAATCAACCAGATTCCGAAGGCTCCTCCGGTCATGGCGTTCCGTTTGGATACCGTCCTGTCTCGCGAAGGACAGGGCAGTCTCGATGTTTCCTACGGTACGGCGACCAGGACAAGGCTCTGGGATGGTGATCCGCTCACGGCGCTCGCCACCGTAACGTGTCGAAAGAACGTCGATTGTGACGACTGCAACCCCTGCACCACGGACGTTTGCAACGTTCCGCAGACGCCGGGCGTGATCGAGGGTTTCTGCACGAACGCAACCCTCGGACTGTGCAATAGTTGCACCAATGGCGACTTCTGCGACGGCCAGGAAATCTGCGACGACCTTGGTGTCTGCCGCGATGCCGTCCCTGCCGACGGTTGTGCGGGTCAAGCGCCGAAAGTCTGCGACCCGCTCGGTGGTGACCAGAACAAAGGCGCATGCGTCGACGCATGTGCTATTGATGCCGACTGCAACGATGGTTTGTTTTGCACCGGTGTTGAAATTTGTGTCGGTGGCTTGTGTCGAAGCCAGGGCTTCCCGTGTGGTACATTCTCGACTCAAGGATGCGACGAGGGTGGCCAGACGTGTTCACTCTTCGGTCGGTGCTGCAACGATAACGGCAGCGGCGACTTCCTGACTTGTTCGCGTACGACGAAAGACGCCTGCACCGGTCGGTGGCTCGAAATCGGCGACGATCCGGACGTTCCGCTCGATCAGGGCGATTGCGATGTGCCGGCTCCCGAAACGGGTACTTTCCCTGGCGAGGACTTTGGCTGTCCGGGTTATTCGGCTGGCGTCGTTCCTTCCAACGTGACGGGAGAAGTAGGCAAGTTCGGTGTGGCTGCGTGCAATGCCGTGCAGGAAGTCGGTGACGACTACACCATCGCAGGCTGCGATGCCGGTGCTGGCGACTTCTATGAGATTACGACCGTACGCGTCGTTCGCTCATTCCAGACCGACGGTATCCCGGGCAGTGTGTCCCGGATTCTTGTGTCCTTCTATGACGCTACCGGTAATTTCATTGAAGACACGATCACGAACCCGGTCTCCGGTGGCGACTTGCGTTTGAATACCTTCGTGTTTGATGAGAAGCCGCGCGTGCCCTGCACCGGTTTTGTCGTATTCGCGACCGCCGGGAAGTTCTCGCCGTTCGGTAAGGGGACGGTTGGTGTGGCTGGAGCCATCGATACTGGTTCAAACGACCTCGATCTGTTCTGGAAGAACGGTGCGATCATCGACGCCACTTCGCCTGCTGAGGCTGATATTCCGGCCCTTGGCGCTCGCGCGTTGGCGTTTGAGCTCGTGGGAAGCGTCGCGTCGTCCCCGCTGGGTGCGTGCTGCAACTCAGCTAACGGTTCCTGCACTCGCGAGTTGCCCTGGATTTGCCAGAAGAATGGCGACTTCGCCCAGGGAATCGGAAGCTTTTGCCAGGTCTGCGCCAATAACGACGCCCAGCCGTGTACGACGGCGGCGGATTGCCCGGCGTGTGTCGGCGGCAATAACCCCGGCGTCACCTGCGATGTGAACACTGACTGCCCCGGCGGAGGCGTTTGCACAAACCTTCTTTGTGTAGGCGGCGATACCCCGAATGTGGCGTGTAGCCCGGACAGTGATTGTGACACTGGCGTTTGTACGGCCGGGTCTGCGGCCTGTAATGCAGAGCCGCAATCGTGTGGCGCTCAAGCCTGTTGCGATAACGCCAATGGTGCTTGTATCGAAGTGCTTCCCGGCAACTCGTGCCCGATTGGTACGACCGGGCTAGGTTTCGGCACGAACTGCACGCCGAACTGCTGCACTCAACCCCCCGGGAACGTCGGCGAGGGTGGTTACGATACATGCGTCGAAGCCGCATTGCCGGCGAACTTGATCACTATTCCTGTGCCCATTCCTGGTGATCCGCCTTTCGTGGCCACGATTTCCGGTAACAGTTTGAACGCGAGCTACAACGACAACAACGTCGGCGTGGATCCCACGTTCAACACCTGCCAGTTGGGTATCTTCAGTCCGGCCGGTGGGCAAGACCGCGGTTGGTGGCACGCATTCACGACGGATAGCTGTGCCAACATTCGCATCGACTTCTGTTGTACGGAAGAGCGTGCCGGTGAGCCGAAGAAGCCGCAGTGGGCCAACCTATGGGATACATGTAATCCTTGCGTCACGACCGTGGCTACGAGCATCGTCGGTAACGGTGTCGGTACGACCACGGCCTCTGGCGATCGCGGTTCGCCGTTCTGTGCTGGCGACGACCTCTGGGGGACCTATGGTCCGCTGCCTGGTGGCGTTTACTGGGTTCCTGTGCTCTCGACGCCAAACGGTTCGTTTGGTGACTACCAGTTGCATATCACTGCGGAGGCATGTCCTGTCGCTGCCTGCTGCATAGACGCTCAGGACGCAGTAACCACTGGCGTCTGTCTCACTGCAGCCCAGGACGGAAAAATCGCCGGCATCGTAGATGGTGTCGGAACGGCCACACCGTGTACCCTTGACTCGGATTGCGTTACTGCGGGCGCTGGCGTCTCATGCGGTAATTGCGCTCTGGTTAATGAGCTCGACTGTGACGCCGTTACTGGGTTCTACAATGGTTTCGGCAACATTCCGTTGACAACCAATCCGACGGTCAGTTGCATTGGTGGCATCTGTGACTCGGGTTCCTGTTGTACCGGTCCGGGTACGTGCATCGACGTGGTGCAAGGTCAACCCTTGACTAAGCCTGATTGTGATTCTGCCAACGGCGTGTTCGTTGGCGGTTCGCTTTGTGACAATCCGATCGTCCCATGTCCAGCCTGCACGGCGATCGGGGAGAGCAACTGTCAGCTCCCGCCGAACGGGCTCATGTACATGAGTGATCTTTCGGCCTTCGGTGAGAACGGCATCGTCTCCGCCGATGACGTGGTCCTGGAAGCTTCAACGCTCGACACGGTGTGTGTATGGGGCGTCTATCTTGATCCGACCGACCCTGGAACCGGCAACTGGAGCTGCATTGGTGACGGTATCCCTGACCGCTTCCGCGTACGTATCATGGCCGACCTGAACGGTCTTCCGGATGGCGGCACCGTTTTGGGTGAGTCTGAAGTCACCGGCGGCAACGTGGGCAGGGGTCCGGAGCAGGGCCTGTTCTTCACCGGGTTCGGAAATCCGGCCTGGCCCGAAGTTCAGGGCTATACCCTGACACTAGATACTCCGCTGGCTGGTCTGCCGACCGGTGTGCGGGTCTGGCTTGAAGTAGCGAACGCTACGTTCGTCGAACCCTCGGTCACTTCGAACACGTGTAACTGGCATTGGGCGCAGCATATCCCAGACTTGGCCAGTGCCGGTCCGGCCTACTGTGCGTCCGGCATCAGTCCCGGGTCGAATCCCGGTGTAGTGAACGGGTTGTTGGAAGGTGTATCGTCGTACGTCGATGGTAGTGCTCGCGGTGGAGTCGACTTGGCGTTCTGCCTTGGTTCCGGTGGTGCTCCAGCGAACATCACTGTGCCTGATCCGCCGCTTGGTTGCTGTTTCGACTGCGATGGTGTTACGACGACGGCGTCGTCTACGCTACTCGACTGCACGGAAGCGGGCGGTGCCTGGAGTCGTGAAGACGAATTCTGCCTCGGTCTGATCCCCGCGCTGCCGAACGACACCTGTCAGGGGCCACTTGCGTCCACAGGCGTCATTGCGGCCTCGGGCCTGTGTGGAAACAGTGTTGTCGATGCAGGCGAGCAATGTGACGACGGAAACCTGGTAGACCTGGACGGTTGCGACTCGAGCTGTTTGCTTGAGTGTACGCCTGCAGCGGTGCCTCCAGGTGACGGTGCCCTGATCGTTCCGCCAAATGGTGGGTTGTTCAAGTGGGAAACCGCCTGTGCGACGAACGACGGCCCCTTGGTTGTTGACACGGACATTGGAGATATCGCGCTTGGCGGTGACATCTGGTATCTGTACACGGCCAACTGCACGGGAAGTTTGAACGCCAACCTCTGTGCCACACAAACCGGCTTCAATCAGAATGGTTTCGGCGCTGGTACAAACGTCGACAGTGCGATCGGACTCTATCACGATTTCTCCAACCCCACAGTGGCACCGTGCCCGGGGATTACGCTAGGCGTAAGTCCGCTGCAGGTTGCGGGTGCCAATGGTGGTGCCGGTGATGAATCGTGCGACGGTATTTCCGATGCCGGTGCCGGTGCGGTCAGTCAGATCACCTTCCCGGGTGAGCAATGGTTGGTTCGCGTCGGTGGCTTCCTTACTGTTGGTTCCCCCATCGATCAGGCTTCGCGTGGTCGCGGTATCGTGAGTATTTCCTGTACTGCGGTCGAATGCTTCCCGTCAGCCACGCCGACAGCGGCTCAGGTGTTAAACGCCGCCGCCGCTGGCCTCACGGATGCCCGCAACGCCCGCGTGATTGGCGTTCTTGGAAGCAGTGCGGATGCCGGTCATAAGCAGGCCATGCGAGTAACGGCTGTGAGTTTGCCATCACCGTTTGAGGTTTGGAATGGCCAGTCCATGTTCGTTCAGGTTCCGAGCGCGTTCAGTGAACTCCCGGGTCGTGGTCTCGGGGCCGTACCACCAGTGTTGGGTGGTGAGGATACGTTCCTATCGGCCCGGTTGGCGTGCAATAAGTTCGAGACCGATTGGACCCAGTTTGGCACCGAGCCGATCTGGATTCGCGGTGAGATGATCGTGCCCAGTAGGATCCAGGCTGGCGGTGGTGGTTTGTCTTCCGTCGCTATGTACGACGTCTCGCTGATCGATAGCACGTGTGATTCGAACAATCTCGCGAACTTCAGTGTTCCGCTTCCGATGAGCACCGCCGGGTGGGGCGACATCGGTTCGTTGACAGGTGGTATCGAGGTTGCGGCTGACGATACAGTTGGAAGTTTCGACTTCCTGTTCATCCTGCAGAAGTTTGCGGGCTTGGGTGGAACGCCGGGTTCCGGCGGTACGCCGATCAAGGTTCGAGTGGACATGCTCGGTTTCGGTACTGGTCCGGAGCCTGATCTCGACGGGGTCATTGGTGCCGCCGAGATTGTCGTGGAAGTGGATTCCTTCGGCGGAGCGATTTATCCGTTCGCGCCGTCGTCGAGTACGCTCTGTCCGTAATGATTGCTATTCGGTGACGCGGGCGGGCTCGACTGAGTCCGCCCGCCCTCCGGTCAACGGGTTGTCCGTTGTTCGGCTAGAGGATTGAACAGGGTCCACAGCGTGTGGGGTCGGTCGTTTCGTTTTCTTGGCGTGTGCTGACCGAATTCGTGCGTGGTTTTGTGGCTCATGATAGGCTGAGCGAGAGTGGTTTGCTCTCGGCGTAAATTGGTTCTCGTTGTCGTGTACGTGGTGTGGAGGTTTCATAAAGGGTAGGAAACGCAATGCGTATGAATCGTAAATGGTTTTGGTTTGATAGTGGGTATGGTCCCCAAGAGGAGGCATGGAAGATGTCGAAAGAATGTTGTAAGAGGTGGCGTTTCGCCACGGGTGCTGCGACACTGAGCGTGATGTTGCTCTCGGTGTCGGTGCAAGCGCAGGTTTCGCGCGATATCAAAGTGATCGATACTAAGACGGGCGAGCTTTCGCCCCGTCAGACGGTCAAGGATATTAGCGCCGAGCAGGCGTTGTTCGGTCCGTCGCAGGTAGTCGTCAGCAATCAGAACCTTGCTGCCGGTATCACGGCCACCGGTAACATTGGTGAAGCTGTCGTTTACCAGAATGGTGTGGACAGTGGTTTTGGTGTCATCGACAACTACACGCCGACCACCGGTTTGCTCTTTCCGGGCACGCTGAACGCGGACAACTTGGGTCTTGAGGGCGGCTACGTCGGTCTCATCACTCGCTATGAGATGGCCGTCTTCCGCAGCGCCAACGATCCGCTTACCGGTCTCGGACTCGCGACCGATCTGCATATCGCGCTGTGGGATGGCGATCCGCTTGCTTCGATCGATACGCTCGGCTACGCCGGCGGCGAAGTGGCTGGCTCGGGTGGCGACTTCACCCTCCCGGCGAACGGAAACTTTCTCCTTTCGCACACACTTCCCAAGGGCTCGGGCGCCACAAACCCGGCCAACCGTTTCTGGGGTACGTTGAGTGCGAGCCAGGGCGCCAATCCTTCGTCCTGCCGCTTGTTCTTCATTCTCACGCTCGTGAAGCCGACCGTCGGTAACGACGATCCCGGCGACATCTGGGAGAATCAGTTCGACAACCAGGCGGGGGATCTGCCCTTGAGTTGCTGTGGCGATCGCGGCACGGTGTGCGCTGGTGCGGGCGGCGTTTGTGGCCCCACAGGCGAAGGTGTTCTCTGTGACGACGGCGATGCCGACGGCGCGTTTATCTTCTCGTTCGGCGGACCGTGCACTGGCGACAATGCTACGGACAGCTGCTCGAACTATCTCTGGAATGTGTATGCTCCTGCCGCGGTCACGATGGACCTGGTAGAAGCTGGCACGGGCGCCTCCGAGGTCATCCTGACCGCCGGCGGCGTTGATGTCTCGATGGAAGTTCGCATCAGCAACTTCGATCCGAACGCCAATGGCACACTGCTCAAGGCGTGGGAAGCTGACATTGATTCGTCGGGTTACACGTCGGCTCTCGCGGGTACGCTTACCCCGACCGCCCCTGCGTGTGCGTCCGATAGCGACTGCAAGGCGATCTTCGGCGGTGTTTGTGGTATCACAGCCGGTCCGTGCCTATCTGCGGTTCCGGACTGCCCGCTGGGTAACATCGAAGGTTGCAGTGGCTCGACCTGCTCGTTCCCGACGGGAGTCGGCGGACAGTGCGCGCCTGGTTACATCTTCACCGGTTTGGCGGATTACGTCTTCAAGCAGGCTGGTGGCGATCTTCCGGCCGTCGACGTGAGCACGCAAAGCTATCGCTATGCAAGTGCCACGACCGTCGCCCCGTTGCCGTCTTCGTCGGCAACCTTCCCGGCCTATCTTGGTTCGCTGCAGCTTTCCGTCTCGGCGGGTGCTGCCGGTACGTTCACCGTGCCGTTCCTTGGCGTTCCCAAGAGTGTTCTGGTTGACCAAAACAACCAGTTCATTCCGCTTATCGGCTTCAACCCCGGCAAGATCACCGTCGAGGTTGGCCAGTGCTGCGATCTCTCCGGTGGTGCGGGTAACTTTGTCTGCCTGAACGACGATGGCACCAAGGCCTCGTGCGACGCAGTCGGTGGCGTGTTCAACTCTGCGTTGACATGCGCCGACGCCTGCGGTTGTGTCCAAGACAGTGACTGTGACGATGGCGATGCCTGCACGGTTGATACCTGTGCGGTGGACTCGACATGCGACAACTCGGTTCCGACCGACTGCTCGGACGGCCTGGTCTGCACGGACGATGTCTGTGATTCGGCCACCGGTTGCGCGAACCCCGCGACGAACGTGGACGACGGCGACGGCTGCACCACGGATGCCTGCACCGAAGCCACTGGCGTGACGAATACGCCTGTGGTTATCGACGACGGCAGCCCGTGCACCTTCGACAGTTGCGATTCCGCGACTGGCATTATCTCGAACGACGAAATCAGCACATTCGCGTGCACGACGCTGGCCGATTGCCCGGCGGGTGCGACCGGTTGTGATGGTGCGTTCTGCGAGTGCAAGCTCGACATCGACCTCACGTATGTGATCGGTGGCGGCACGTGCGCTGCTGAAGGTTCGAAGGTTGTTGTTGACGTGGTTAAGCTGGCCGGCCAGAACATCGCCGGTGTGCAGTGGACGAGTTTCTATGACCCGACCTGTCTGCAGCTCAACAGCGTCACGACCGGTATCGCTCCTTACGTTACGACGCTCGGTCTCGATGACTCGACACCAGGCGAAATCTTCGTGGCGGTTGGTGTCGATGCGTTCGGTAGCACCTGCTCGGCGGGTACGGATACCCTCGCGAGTTACAGCTTCACCAAAATTGGTAGCTGCAACGAGTGCAACCTATGCTTTGGTGGCACGAACCCGAGTGAAGTACGTGCCAGTGATTGCGACGGCCAGTCGGTCGGCGTGACCCCGACGTGCAGCGATGTCATTCGTGACAACGACAACGTGACGATCAGCGGCTCCGGCGACGTTACGTCGAACGCCGACTGCGACAACCCGACCGCAGCGATCAGCTTCGACACCGTCACGGCGTCGAGCTCGTGTGGTCCGGTCACGATCGCCTGCACGGGCGTTGGCCCGAACGGCGAAAACATGGACGCGGCCTGCTCGAATGGCAGCGGCGTCTTCCCCGTCGGCACGACCAATTGCTCATGCACGGCCACCAGCAACTGGTGCCCGGGCGGCAAGTCGGCTAGCCATAGCTGGTCGATCACGGTCAGCGATGCTCAGAGCATCGACGTCACAGTGCAGTTGTCCCCGCTGATCGTTGGCGATGTGACCCGCTGCATCAAGTTCGGGCTGTATGCCGACTGCGTGACGCCTCCGACGATGATCGAGCGTACGTTGTTCTTCGGTGGCAACTTCCAGCACCTGGGACACTTCGTTGATTCGATCAAGGCTCCGATCGGTCAGTACATTTGCATCACGGCCCGCGATCAGCTCCACACGCTCCGTGCGTGTGACTTCCTGACGTGTGCAGGTGGTTCGTACGGCGCCACGTTCAAGGGTGATCCCTTCTTCGGTGGCAACTGGCTCGTTGGTGGTAACCTCGACGGATGGAAGAAGGGTAATCCTGAGGCCAGCCAAGACGTGATTGACATCACTGACTTCGGTCAGTTCGTTGCCAATTTCGGCACCGTTACCAGTGCGAATACGCCATGTACGCAAGCTGGTGGCTTTGACGCTGCCAACGCCGATATCAACGGCGACGGCTTTGTCAACGGTTTGGACTTCTCGTACGTGTCGCAGAACTTCCTGTCGAGCAGCAAGGCTTGCTGCTGTGGTTCTGTCGCCACGCTGGGTAACACGGTTGCTCGTACCGAAATCTCGGTGCGCGAGCTTCGTGCGATGGGTATGGGTGACCTTGCGGTTGCTGACCTGAACAACGACGGCGTTCTGAACGAGGCCGACATGGCCGCGTACACCGCCGGAACTCGTCCGGTCAAGCAAGTTCGTCCCAAGGCCCGCCAGGGCTCTGGCGCCCGTCGATAAGCGCTAAGGATAGCGCTGATCGAAACCAGATCGGGTAACCGATCTTGGTAACGGCAACAAACGGCGGCGTATGGCTGTAATGGTCATACGCCGCCTTTCTTATTGGCGTTCCGTAGGTGCAGTCAATGGGCGATATACCGGCGTGTCTGATCCGGCGCCCCGGCCGGATCGTCTTTGCCGTACGGTCGCGGATGTGGCGGATGGCTAGTGCTCTGTTATACATCGATAGAAGGGTTCACCGAGCCGCGCCCGTAACGAAGCGGACGTTCGAACGCCGGTCGCGACAGCTTGAAAACACTCCCTCACGGTCGCGGCTCGGTAAACCCGTCATTCTAGCTGTGACGCTGCACAAGGGCCTTGTCAGTCTTGCATTGAGGGCTTGCAGTTGAACTGGGTGGCCCAAGGCTAAAAGCATGGGCTACCCAACCCGCCTGTCGACCGCTGACAGAGCGCTCGTGCATATTGAAGGGGGTCTTGCGACCTCAGTGTTTGTTCTATCGGACGCAGTGGTCATGTTCGTTTTCGGGTTGCCTTTTCGCAGTCGTGGCCTTCGCTTGCGCGGGGCGCTAGAATCGGGGGGCCGACTGTGGGCGAGGCGTTTCGCGGCGGGTTGGTGTTGGTCCGTTTCGGGTTACGGATCGGATAGCTGTCGCGGCCGCGCATGTCTTCGCTCGAGTGAGGCAGATCCGGGGGCGGTTCATATAACGTGGGGCGTTGGGGTGAATTGATATTATGATGCGTACCGCCGTATTGGCCTTATCACTGATCGTCGTGCAGTTGTTGACCGTGCCAGTGTATGCTGCGGCGGTTGACCTTGAGTTGCGCGCGGCTCCGTCGCCTGTGATCACAGGTGATACGTTACGCGTAGCACTGCTCGCCAAGTCGAGTGACGGGACCGCTCAGCCATTCGCAGGGCTCGATGTGGTGTTGGCATGGGATCCGGACGTGTTGGCGCTGGTCGGTGTGGATCAGGTGGGCGCGTTCGCGTGGTCGCTCTCTTACTTTCCCAATGATTCGTCACTCGACGGGCTCAATGCGGATTGTTCCCCGACGGAGTTTTGCGCGTCCTATTCGGGTGTTCCCTTTAACGATGGCCTGGCGGCTTACCAAGCTGTCGTGCTGTTCGCGGACGAAATTCCTGTGGCTACGGGCGACGGTGTCGTGGTGACGACGTTCGTTTTCGATGTCCTGGCTCCTGCGGCGCTTTCGAAGGTATCGTCGGAACGTGAGGCGGGGTTGTTCTCGTTCAGCCGCGTCGTGTCGTTCGTCGAGGGTGGATTCGTCGAGGTGACGGGCGAGCTTCGCAGTACGTTGGTATCTGTCGGCGGGTGCGGTTCGCAGGGCGATTTCGACAACGACTGCGTGGTGGCCAGCACCGACTATTCATCGTTGGCTGTATGCGTGACCGGCCCGGCGGTGGCGCCGGTTAACGCAGCTTGTCAGATTGGTGACACCGACAGCAATGGCACTGTAGACTTGCGTGATGTGGCTGTTCTTCAGACGCTTTTTTCCGCGCCGTAACGACCCGTTTTCACACCGGAAATTCTTCTTCATTTCACGGTTGCGATCTCGCTCGCGCTACCCATGCCCACGTCAATGCGCGGTTGTTTCGACGACGATTCTGCCAGCGATTCCGGTGAGACATGGTCGCGGTTGGAACGCCGCAGTCATCGTCAATTGTGCGACGCTTGCTTACATACCCGTCTCGTAGACAATTGCTGCCAAACGAACCGTTCTTCGTGGGGCGCGCGTTGGCTCCGTCGGAGTGAATCGACATTGATCATGAGTCAAACAACAATACAGCGAGGTGTACGTTGAAACGATTTCCAGTGATAGGTTTGGTTGGCACAATGCTCGTCGGGGTCGGCGCAGCGGTCGCTCAGGACACGCCGGTCCGTGATCATGACATCGTACTCGACGACTACTTTACGATCGGTGCGATCGGTCAAATAGCCGCTTCGCCGGATGGGAAGTATGTGGCTTATACGGAAACGCGGTGGGAGCCGCCTCGCGACAAGCGGAACACCGATCTATGGGTCGTGGAAACGGAGACGCAGCAGGTTCGACGTCTGACGTTCGACCGCAGTGGCGATCGGTCGCCGGTTTGGAGTCCCGATTCGCAGTTCATCTACTTCACGAGTAGTCGCAAGCGCGGGGATGACAAGGATCCTCCGTTCGGCGGCAAGCGACAGGTTTGGCGGATCGCGGTAGACGGGGGCGCAAGCACGCCGACCGCGGTGACACGCGTCAAGGATGGGATCGGGATGTACGAGTTGTCGGCTGATGGCCGCACGCTCTACTACACCACCGAGCGCGAGGCGACGGAGGACGAGTGGAAAGATTTGCGCGGCGAGTACAAGAAGCTGAACTACGCCCACGGCGTGACGAACTTCTCGCAGATTTGGAAGCTGGATCTGGCGAGTTGGCGTGCGGAGAAAATCGTTGACGAAGATCGCGTCATCGGCGCGATGAAGGTGTCGGCCGATCAGCGCCGCATTGCCATGTTGACAACACCGGATGAAGAATTGATCTTCAACGAGGGGCGTTCACGTGTTGATGTCTATGACGCCACTACGAAGAAGGTGACGACGGTCACGGCGGACGGCTGGCGCGATGGTCATGCCTCACCGTACGGATGGATCGACGGCGTAGCCTGGTCTTCCGATGGCGGATCGTTGGCGTTTACCCTTTCCTTCGACGGCTATCCCACGCAGTTGTTCGTGGCCGAGTGGGATAGCGGCGCCGGTGCGACGCTGCGAGAACTAGGGCGTCCGCGTGGAATTACGATTATGGGCGGGACGATGAAGTGGCAACCCGGAACGCGAGCACTCGCGTTCATCGGTGAAGATCACGCCCGGGCGCGTGTGTATAGTCTCAACAATATTCAGCTCGGGCGTCAGGGCGTTGTTCGCACCCTGACCACAGGTGATTTCGTTGTCGGCGGGTTCGATTTCGTGCGGTCGAGCGGTGCGCTGGCGATGGTGATGGGTACGACGCAGCATCCCCCCGACATTTTTCTTGCGGCTGGTGGCAGCACGCCGCAGCGTCTCACGCGTATCAATCCGCAGGTCGACACGTGGAAGCTGCCGAAGATTTCCATTGTTCGGTGGAAGGGGGCTGGCGGCGATGATGTGGACGGTATTCTCGAACTGCCGCGCGACCACACGCCGGGCACGCCACTTCCGATGATTGTCGAGATTCATGGCGGGCCAACGTCTGCGTCCACGTACAGCTTCCGCTTCTGGATTTATGGCCGTGCGCTGTTGGCGTCGAAGGGCTACGCGCTGCTCAGCCCCAACTATCGCGGATCGACGGGGTATGGTGACAAGTTCATGGTCGATCTGGTCGGTCGCGAGAACGACATCGAGGTCGAGGACATTCTGAAAGGCGTCGACGCTATGGTAGCCAAAGGGATCGCCGATCCCGAGCGGTTAGGGGTGATGGGCTGGAGCAACGGCGGGTTTCTGACGAACTGCTTGATCGCCAAGACGAATCGCTTCCGTGCAGCCAGCTCTGGCGCCGGCGTGCTTGATCAGGTGATCCAATGGGGAGTCGAGGACACGCCGGGTCATGTGATCAACTATATGAAGGGGCTGCCGTGGGATCTGCCGGGCGCCTATCGGTCCGGGTCGCCGCTGTTCAATCTGGGAAAAGTCAGCACGCCGACCCTGATTCATGTGGGCGAGGGGGACGCGCGGGTTCCGTCCGCACACGCCAAGACGCTCTATCGAGCCCTGCGACACTATCTCCACGTACCGGTCGAGTTGATCGTCTACCCCGGCGAGGGCCACGGTCTGACGACGTACGACCACCGCAAGGCCAAGATGGCGTGGGATCTGGCTTGGTTCGATCGATACCTCGGATCGACGGCATCGCCGGAGGCGGATGAAAGCGATCCGGGCAGCACGCGATAGCGTCGACGTCGCCGCGCCCGGTGTCGCGGTCGATCGAGTAGTGCTCTGTCACACCTCGATAACGGGTTTACGGAGCCGCGCCCGCAAGGAAACGGACGCTTGAAATCCGGTCGTGACAGCTTGAACGCTCCCTTGCGGTCGCGGCTCGGTTCGAGTGAACCCGTCGCCTGAGTCGTGACAACGCACCGGGGTTTCGCGTTGCTTCCCAGTCTCCAAGAAAAACGAATCGGGCATCACATTATCCGTTGCATCGATTCTTCGGGTTCGTATAGTGTGCGCGCCTCATGAAGGTGCGCGTTCGAGAGATTGCTGATCAAGTTCAGTATTCTGTTGAACGCCGCTGGCGTCCTCGCGTGGAGCCGGTTTCCAACCGGTGTGTTTCAACGCTCTTGACGAGTGTGAGTGCGCAGTCTGGAAGTGTTCGTTACGCTTGCAACAGCCTACGCGGCGCCGCGTTGTGCTGAGAAACGTTCGAGGAGGTGAACCGTGTCGATGATTTCGAAACTCTTTCGTGAGTCGCCGTTTGAACCGCTCCGCTACCACCTGAAGACGGTGATGGAATGTGTTGATTTCGTTCGGCCGATGTTTGAGGCCGTTCGTGATAAGCAGTACGACGTACTCCACGTCCTGGCGACGAAGGTGTTCAAGACGGAGCATGAGGCGGACATCATCAAGGATGACATTCGCCGAACGATTCCCAAGCGATTCTTTCTACCCGTGTACCGCGGCGATTTGCTCGGCTACCTCAAGCTTCAAGATGACATGGCCGACTCGGTCGAGGACATCGCGGTGCTGCTTACGATCAAGAACCTGGCGTTGCCCGACGCGCTCGTCGAGTTGACGTTTGGATACGTAACGAAGATCGAAGATGTATGTCGGCAGACGCGGACAATAGCGGATTACTTGCCGACCTTGGTCGAAGGCGAAATGGTGGGCGCTGACGCGGACCGGGCACTCGAAATGATCGCAGGCGTAGAAAAGCTGGAATGGGAAGCAGACCGTCTTCAATATGCGCTGTCGCAGCAGCTCTTCGCCCTCGAGGACGAGATAAAGGCCACGGATATTTTCCTTTGGTTTCGCGTGTTCGGCGAGCTCGGACAGCTTGCCAACTTCGCCGAGAAGACCGGCGACCGCCTTCGACGCATGCTGTCTACATAGCTTTGTTCTTGGCGCATGCGACGTCGCGTGAAGAAGCATACTTGTGCTCTGTCACACATCGGATGACGGGTTCGTCCGATCCGAGCCGCGACCGTGAGGGAGCATCATTTGGTCGTTACGAGCGGATTTCAACCATCTGCTTCCTTACGGGCGCGGCTCGGTAAACCCTTAATTCGATGTCTGACAGAGCAATAGTCGTCCGTCCGTGTAGATGCTGCAGGTAGCGCGGAGTCGATTCGACTCCCCCCACAGCTAAAGCCATGGGCCACCAGATGCGTCGCATGGAACGATTCGTTGTTGTGATGGAAACCCTATTCGCCCGTGGCGTCTTAACATGATCGCTTCACTCGACCTCAGTTCGCTCGACGCGTTTCGATGGGCATGCCTTCTGCTTGCCATCGGCATGCTGCTCTTGGACACCATCGAGGTGGGTAGGAACGACGGCGCCAACCTCGTCAACGCCGTCTTCGGCGCGCGCGTTCTGGAACGACGTACGGCGATTATCATCGCGGGTCTAGCGGTTGTGGCCGGTGCGGCGCTCAGCTCCGACGTCGTCGATACCGCCCGGAAGGGCATCTTTAACCCGCTTGAGCTAGGAACGCTCGAGGCGGCGCTTGCAGTCTACACTTCGGTCTACATTGTCGACACCGTCTTGCTCTATGGCTATTCCGCGTTCGGCATGCCGGTAAGTACCACGGCGTGTCTGGTGTTTGAGTTGCTCGGTGCGGCCATGGCGATCAACGTGGCCGCTGTCCATTGGGGCAAAGCCGGGGTCGTCATGGCGGGGATCTTTTGCTCGATCGTGCTTTCCGGCTTCGCGGCGTTTCTCGTCCAACGGGCCGCACGCGGTGCCATTCGCGATCGCGCCACAAGTCTGGCTACGCTGCTGCTGCATGGAGGTTGGATCGGCGGCGGGATGGCTACAGGGCTGTGCTACTTCCTGCTTCTCAAGGGCATGAAAAACGTCGGCGTTATCAAATCGTTCAACGCTTGGCTCAAGAGCATCGACGAGCGGTTGGGGGCTGACGTAACGACGGCCATGTTAATCGTCCTGCTGTGGGGCGGCTTTTCCATTCTGATTCACATGGCGTTGGTCGTGTTTCGCAAACGGGCTGCCAAATTGCTCTTCCCAGCGCTGGCGGTCTTGGGCATGATCGCGATGTCGTTTGCGTTTGGACAGAACGATCTGGCCAACTGCGCATCGCCGGGCTTGTCGGCGCTAAAGCTGCTTGACGCCGGTGATCTCGAACTCGGCAGCAAGGTGAAGATCGAATGGTATTGGCTGTTCGGTTGCGGCATCTTGCTCTTTGCGGGCATGACGACTAAGAACGCCCAGCGGGTTACCAAGGCCGTCGTTTCCTCGGCCAGCATGGGTGATCACGTGGCGCTCTGGGCACCCCGTTGGTGCGTTCGTTTGGCGAGCTACCTGCTGCGTTTCCGAGGCACGACGCCAGCGTTGGCGCCGCGCGCGGGTTGGACGCCAGCTGGCAAGACGCTGCATCTCGACACCCTCCGCGCCTGTGTGATCATGTCGGTTTCTGCTAGCGTCATCGCCACCGCCAGCAGCATGGCGCTCCCGGTATCCACTACGTACGTCTCATTTGCGGCCTTGCTCGCGACAGGATTGGCCGACCGAATTTTCCAACGAGGCGACGCCGAACTCAAGCTCGGTCGGTCGATCTGGATCATCACCAGTTGGATCCTATCCGCGCTGATCGCGGTCGTCGCCAGTTTCTGCATCACGCTCGCTGTTTACCATCTTAGCGTTTGGGGCATCGCGGGCTGCATCGTGATGAACCTTCTCGCCCGGCGATGGCTCAGAGCACGAGCCGACCGCTTGGAGGCCCGCGTAACCGAGGAAGCCTACGAGCGGGCCCATCCGGAAGAGTTCGCAGAAGAAAGCGAGGGCGATTGACGCGGGCTCTGTTCTGCGATCCGAGGATTTAATCCCACCGCGCCCCGGTTGAGCAATGCCCCCCGTACGTCTACAGTATGGTGGTGTCTTGACGACATCGGGACGGCGATCACAGACGCAGTGTCGGCGTCTTGCCATTCAGTGTTTGATCCGAAAGTGAGGCAGCGACGTGCGGAAGGAATCGTACAACTTTTTCAAGAAGATCCAGGAAACACCATCGCCCTCCGGGTTCGAGCAACCGGTTCAGCGCCTGGTGCGCGCACGCATGAAGCCCCTGGCTGACACAATTGAGACAGACGTTCACGGCAACGTGATTGTCTGTATTAACCCGAAGGGATCGCCGCGCGTCATGCTCGCAGGACATTGCGACCAAATCGGCATGATGGTCAGCTATATCGACGACAACGGATTTTTGTTTTTCGTACCCATCGGCGGCATCGATGCGTCGGTGCTGCCGGGATCGCGCGTCGTGGTCCACACGCGTCACGGGGCGATCGACGGCATCATCGGTCGTCGTCCTGTGCATGTCATGAAACCCGAAGAACGCGGGGCCAAGGTGACGCTGCGCGAGTTGTGGGTCGACATTGGCGCCAAAGATCGCAAGGAGTCGCAACACCTCGTGGGCATCGGCGATCCGATCACGTTTCGCCTTGAGATGGTCGCCCTCGGCCGTGAATGTGTTACGTCGCCAGCGCTGGATAACAAATCCGGAACCTTCGTCGTGATGGAGGCGCTGCGCTTGTGTGCGACGAAGCGGCTGAAGTGCGCCTTGTATGCCGTCAGTACCGTTCAGGAAGAGATTGGGCTACGCGGGGCGAAGACGTCCTGCTATGGCGTCGATCCGCACGTCGGAATCGCCGTGGACGTCACGCACGCCACGGACTATCCCGACATCGACAAACGCGTTAACGGCGACATCAAGATCGGCGCCGGTCCCACCATATCCCGAGGCGCGAATGTCAATCCGCCGCTGGAGGCGCTGTTGGTGAAGACGGCCAAAGCGAAGCGGCTTGCCTATCAGATGGAGGCTGCACCATCGGGTACTGGTACCGACGCCAACGCGATTCAGTTGACGCGGTCCGGCGTGGCGGCGGCGCTGGTGAGCATTCCTAATCGATACATGCACACGCCCGTCGAGGTAGTCAGCCTGACCGATCTGGAAGTGGCGGCGAAGTTGATCGCCGAGACCGTCGCTGCCATCGGGCCGAAGACGAACTTCATACCCAAGTGACGCCGCCCGTGAACGATCTCCGCACCGAAGAAGCCTGGTCGAATCATCTGGCCACAGACACCAAGCTGACCCGACTCGTTCCCCACGACACTCTTCGCCGTATTCAAGCCCAATTCACGGCGTTGGGGGAGGTGACGGTCTGCCTATGCACGCCCGAGGCCAGACTGATCACTCCGCCGACGTGGGGATCGCACTACTCGAAACTGATCGGTATGTCCGAACAGGGGCGGGTCGCGTTGCTCGATGCGGTCAAGGTGTGTACCTCCGAATTGTCCGCAAGCGTACCTTCTGTTTGTCACGAAGGGTTGAGTCTTTATGCGACGCCCATCCGATATCGCGGGGAACACTTGGCGACGATCATCGTGGGGGCGCGCGTGCGGCGTGCGCCAGATCGCCCATCCGTGGGTCGGGTCGCGAAGCGCTATGCCATCGATTTCGATGACCTGTGGAGTGCGGCCTCGGCGCTTACGCGTTACGTATCGGGACCAGAGGATGCGACGCAGCGGTTCGCGGATGTGCTTGCGGAAATGATCGGCGCGCTTTACGGCCAAGCGAGGCGAATCGAAAACCAAGTCGCCGATCTCGACACCGTGCATGTGCTTTCCGAAATGTTGGCTGGCACGCACGATCTTCAGGATATCCTCGACCGAACGGTTCGCCGCGTCGTCGAAGTGCTCAACGTCAAAGCATGTTGCATCAGGTTGCTGGATCAGGCTACCGGTGAGCTTGTCGTCAAAGCCGTCCACAACCTTTCGGACGAGTACCTTCAAAAAGGTCCGGTCCTAATCCATGAGAACGCGATCGACGGCGCCGCGTTCGATGGTGAGACCGTCTACATCGAAGACGCAGCCAACGATCCGCGTATGCGCTATCCCGAAAACGCGCGGCGCGAGGGCATCGTCAGCGGACTATGCGTACCGATGGTCTATCGCGGGGACTGCGTCGGCGTGCTACGCGTGTATACAGAGAAGCGCCAGGCGTTCGCCGACTCCGAGCGGTTGTTGTTGCGATCCATCGCCTCGCAGGGCGCGGCTGCGGTCATCACGGGTCGACTGCACCGCGAACATGCGGAGGCTGAGCGGGTCCAGCGACAGGTTGGAATCGCCAGCGAGGTTCAGCGGCGGATGTTGCCCGTCGATCCGCCGGATGACACGGGGCTGGCCTTTGGATGTGTGTATGATCCGTCGCTCGAGCTCAGTGGTGATTTTTACGACTTCCTTGGCGATCGCGATCGTGGAATTGGTCTGTGTATCGCCGACGTCGTGGGCAAAGGGCTTCCGGCTGCACTGATGATGGCGTCGGTGAGATCGTCACTCCGCAGTTACGCGGAACAGTATCAAGCGCCGGACGTTGTGGTAGCCATGACCAACCGGCAGATGTACCGCGATACGCTGACCAGTGAGTTCGCTACGCTTGTGTACGGTGTGTTTTCTCGCGACGCGCGAAAGTTCACGTACAGCAACGCCGGGCACGATCCGCCGCTAATGTTCCGTGGCGATGAACTGATGAAACTGAGCGAGGGCGGAATGGTCATCGGCGTCGACCCCGAGACCCCGTTCGATTGTGGTACTGTGTCACTTTGTCCGGGGGACGTCCTTGTCTTCACGACCGATGGCGTGTTCGAAGCGATGAGTTTTGAAGGGCAGTTGTATACGCGCCGCCGCATGATTGCGTCCATCCGCAAACACATCGACTTGGAAGCCAGCCAGCTTGCCCAGCAAATTCTATGGGACGTGCGTCGATTCGTCGGGCTTACGCCTCAGTCTGACGACATTACGATCGTCGTCGTCAAGGTGTTGTGATCGCCGTGCGTTCGCGGTTACTTGAGTCTGGCGCGTAGCTCCGCGAGTGTCTTCTTCATTTCCGTGTCGCGAAGCCCGCCGGCGATTTCGTCGATGCGATCCCTGAGAAGTTTTCTTTGGGCGTCAACGCACTTCTCGTAGATCCGAGGAACTTGTTCAAGAAAGTATCGAGCCATACGGCGCCGCGCCTTCTTGCGGAAGTCGTTTTCTCGTTTGAGCTGATGCATCAGCCCGCTGGCTGTTTGCGCGTTGAGTTGACGCTGCTTGTCCAACTTCTTTTGCCATGCGATCTTCTTGTCTGAACCGGCGGGAAAGCTGGCGACCATGTCGGACACGAGATTCAGCGTCGCCACCGATGTCCTCAATCGAAATCCGACGAACTCGGTCAATTCCTCATCGAAAATCCACCCCGGCCCCAGGTAGTTTTTCTTCTTCTCCCAAACCTGATAGACCGGTTGTATCTTTCGGATTCCGGTGATCAACCCGTTCAGGCGCTTTATCCGCTCCCCGCCGGGAATCGACTTGTCTGATAGAAATGCCATATTTTCGTCACTTACCAGTCGGGCGAAGACCGGACCGGAGTCGGCTCCGTTGTGGCGAGGGAGCATGTAGTTCACCATGTAGGTGATGTCTTTGAGTACCTTGACCGCCTGTACGTAGTCAGCTTTGACCCACGGTCGATCGATCGGCGGATAACCTTTTTCCTGATACGCCGCCGCAACCCACGAGCCGTCCTCGGGGATCATCAGGCTATTGCGATAAATCGGGGCGGTGGCCGGTTTGTCTTGTGGACCCAGAAGAAACAAGGCACACGTCGCGATAAGCAGATGCATGGGAAGCTCCGTTCGGTTCGACCGTTTTCTACCGTTATCGTCGGTACGTCCAGGGCAATCGTGATGTTTCGCCGTCGTCTTTGGTACGGCGCCACACCCGCATTCTAGCAGGATTCAGCAGCGCTAGACCAGACCGTATCGCGCATCCAGGGCCCATGTTGCATAGACGTGACGCGAACATGGGCCGTTGTGTGTATTCGGACCTTGGGTTCGAGCGGACGAGATGGCGTGTCCGCGCGCCGAGACGCCTCAGGCGTGTGAGGTTGTCACCGGCGGTCGACAGATGCTGCGGCTGGCAATCGCGAGCTTCCGATAAATGGGTATCAGTCCACGGCCATAGCACGTCGCGAGTGGTTCTGCCTTCGTGGTAGGCGCGAGCTGTTATGCCATGTGCGCGACCACAGCTTGGCCAAACTCGCTGCATTTGAGTAGCTTAGCGCTTTCGCCTTCAGCACGCATCAGTCGTTCAAAGTCATACGTCACCTCGCGAGCTTGGATTGTACCGCTAACGCCTTTGATGATGAGGTCCGCCGCTTCGCCCCAGCCCATGTAGCGCAACATTAACTCTCCAGACAGAATCATGCTACCCGGGTTCACTTTGTCTAGATTGGCATACTTGGGCGCGGTGCCGTGGGTGGCTTCAAAAATGGAGTGACCGGTGTCGTAGTTAATGTTGCCACCGGGGGCGATACCAATACCACCGACCTGAGCAGCTAGGGCATCCGAAAGATAGTCGCCGTTGAGATTGAGCGTCGCGATCACGTCGAATTCCCGAGGCCGTGTGAGGACTTGTTGCAACGCAATGTCCGCAATGGCGTCTTTGATCAGAATTTTTCCACCGGCGAGCGCCGACTCCTGTTCGGCGTTGGCGGTGGCTTCGCCTTTGTTCTTCTTCGTTCGCTCCCACTGCGTCCAGGTGTAGGTTTGGTCGCCAAACTCCGACTCCGCAAGGGCGTAGCCCCAGTCGCGGAACGCGCCCTCGGTGTACTTCATGATGTTGCCCTTGTGGACAAGGGTAACACTTCGGCGACCTTCGGCGAGCGCATACCGGATGGCTGCGCGGACCAGTCTCTGACTCCCGTCCCGACTCACCGGCTTGATGCCCAGACCGCTTGTGTCCGGGAAACGAATATTCTTCACGCCCATCGCGTCTTGAAGAAATGCGATGACCTTCCGGACTTCCGGCGTTTCAGATTCCCATTCGATACCGGCGTAGATGTCTTCGGTGTTCTCGCGAAAGATGACCATGTCCACGAGTTCAGGGCGTTTCACCGGAGAAGGCACACCTTCAAAGTATCGTACGGGTCGAACACACGTATACAGGTCGAGCTGCTGCCGCAGCGCGACGTTGAGTGAGCGGATACCACCGCCGATCGGCGTCGTGAGCGGGCCTTTGATACCGACCAGATATTGGCGAAACGCCGACACCGTGTCCTCCGGCAGCCAAGTGCCGAATTTGTCATAGGAGGTTTGCCCGGCGAAGACTTCGTGCCATACGATCTGTCGTTTTCCGCCGAACGCGCGTTGCACGGCCGCATCAAACACGCCGACCGCAGCACGCCAGATGTCCGGTCCGGTGCCGTCGCCTTCGATGAATGGGATGGTTGGTCGATCCGGGACTTCCAGACCGTTTTGTCCCATACGAATGGTGTCGCCGTCTGCTGGAGGCGTAGGATTGTTGGGGGTCATTTGGGTGCGTATCTCCATGAAGATTCGTCGATCAGCCGATCGATAACAGGCCTGCCACCGCAACCAGCGTCTACTAACATCATGGCGGTCGACGTTGTGAAGCGGGCCGTGATGCTATCCGCGGCCACGGATGGCGTCAACGAAACGTGGAATCTGCGAAAAGGGTTTACGTCCCGTACGACGAGGAGACGCGTCCCCTTCCCGACATCGGGCAAGAAAAAACGGGCCGCCCCAGAAAAAGGGCGACCCGCATGAAGCAAGATCAGCAGCCCGCGATTCGCTGCGGACGATCGTCGAATACTAGCGCCCGGAGGGTGTCCGCACGCGCGTTCCGACGATTTCAACTGTCGCCGTCGAGGCCAAGGCGAACCCGATGGGATAGTTCGTGGAGTTCAGCAATGTCGACTCGGCCGGCGCGGACTGAATTTCTATCCGGAAGGATCCCGACGCATCGGGCGCTACCTGGAACTGGTAGCTTCCCAAGTAGTTCTTGTTTTGTCCGGATACTTCAAGACCACCCTTGAACAGCGTGGCCGTGATCCGACCGCCGAATTTGTCCACGGCGTCGAGCTTGCGCATGCCCAAGAACACGAAGTCGTCACGCTCTGTGTCCATGGTCACATCCTTGAGCGACACCTTGTCTTTCGAGGCGGCGTCTGGGGCGAGTGTGACTTGGAACGCGCGAAGGTCGGAAACCTTGCCGGTCAAGTACACATCGAAGCCGACAACGCCGCCGGGTTCGACCGTGCTGTCCGACGGAACGACGAGCATGGCTGGACCCATTCGCGTGGCGCTTCTTTGCCCAATCGCAGTCACCAAACGGGTGGCGGTCTCGCTGGCGAGCCCCTCAATCGTCACTCGACTCTGCGTAGTGTTCACTTGAGCGGAACCGGCTGCGATCAGTTGACCGTGTTGGTAGACGGCGAGTGCGTCCGACTTCGTCTGCTTCATCAACATGGAAAGTCGCATTGCGGCCACATTGGTCACAGAGAACTGAAGATCGCTTGCGCCGCGAATCGCAAGGGCTTCCACGCTCACGATCTCGTCGTTGCCGAGACCGGACTTGGAGGAGATGTAAATCTTCCCGTCCCGACCGAGACTCGTCTGTTCAAAACCGACGGTCGGATTCAACGCGGCAAGTCGAACGTCGATCTGCGCCGAACGCTTGCCGCCGCGCTGTGCAAAGCCTGGCGTCGCGCTCACGACCGCGAACGTCAACGCCGCTCCGATGGTTAGAATTCGTACCTTTCCCATTGTCCTGTTCCTTTCGAAAATACGACCGGCAAGTCAGGTGTGTTGGCGCCGGTCCATCCTTCGAGAATGGGCCAGCCGCGAAGTCGCATAACACCGCCACGCATGATTCGCCGGGCTTAAGCTGCTCCACAAATCCGGTGTCCATTGTCGTCATCTCGACAGCCAAATGCAAGGAAGATAAACCCAATCCTTTGCAAATAACTCCCGAGCACGTCCGCCGCGCCTCTCGTCAAGCACTACTTTAAGACGGGCTCCGTTTCGTCCCCGGCGACCACGGTCGCGACGGGCTGTGCCGAACACCTGCGCCCCCGGAGCGACTCCGGGTCCCTCAATACCCTACGGGCACGGTGTCGGTGCGGCGAACGGGTAGCTGGCCCCGCTGAAGGAGTCTAGCACTCGACCGGTATCGCCGACGTTGATGATTCGGTCGGGCACCGCGGGATCGACGTCGATCCGGGCCTTGATCGGTCCCGATGCCAAGTTGGAAAACTTGTCAAGCACCGCGACGACATCCGTCGGCACGCCCACGATACCGTTTGGTGGCCCGCATGGGATGGTCGCACAGTCCTGCACGAGGTCGCCCCAAATACTCGTTCGTATTGTGAACGGGCTGGACGTGGCGGCGGGGTTGCCGACTTGGTTCGCGTCGACGACGCGGAGTTCGTATGTGGCCCCCGGAACAATGGCTTCGCCGAACACGCGAAGAGCGCCGAGTTGACTCCAGTCGGCTGCGGTCGGGCTACACGAGAGAGGTACGGCCGTAAACGACGGGAACGCCGGTGCGTTCGCTGGGTCTACGATGCCCGAGTTTTCGGAAACGCTAACGGGGTTGCCAAGCCACATGGTCTGACCCACCAAGCCCTCGAATCCCGGCGGCATACTTACGAACGTGACCTCGACGACCTGCTGACGACCGGCGTCACCGGCGAGGAACGAAAGATAGCGGTTGGCCGTTCCGTTGGAACCGTCGGGTACGGCTGGGTCTTCGGCAGGCGCACTGGCTTGTATGACGGCACACGACAAGTCGATCGTGTAGGTGCCGCGCGTCGATGAGTCGAACGCGGAGAACTGAATGAGGTATTCGTTGCCGATGGTGAGGCCTGTGATCGTTTGATCGCCCAGGAAGCCGCTCGCGCCGCAATCGTCCTCGCTGCATGCAAGTTGGTTGAGTACGCCGCAGCCACCGTCGTAGATGGCAAACGTCGAATCCTGAGCGATGCTATTGCACGACGAAATCCGTGCCGACGTGTCGGTGGCGGTGAACTTGAACCACAAGGTGCCGTCGTGGGCCGTGCCGAAACCGCACGCGTAGGACGGACTCGGTCCGCCGCTGATGCTGGAGTTATCGAATGTTACCGACGTGTCGCAGGTAATTGCGTTAGCCCCGGAGCACATGGTATTGGCCGGAACGATCGAGATCGTGGCGGGCGTCAGATTGACCGGCGCGATTGGCTGGAAATTGTTGTCGGTGAGAAAGGACTGGTTGGGATCCGGATTGAACCCAACGGTAAACGTTCCTTGCGCGTCGGGGGAGACATCGAGCACGAGCGTTCCGGCGTACTTAGGCCCGGTGTCGCTGACCGAGTCTCCTGCATTGAGCAACGTGGCGCCCCACCGGTAATTCAGGGAGGATGTGTCCACGGCATCCAAGTTCGCCACCCCGTTGAACACGTAGTCGCCCCGCGCCGTATCGATAAACGCGCCGGCGGAAGCGTTCGGTGCCGTCAGGGGACTAAGCGACCCGGTGTCGCCGCTGGTGTATCCGGCGGAATCGACCTGCCCCTGGTAGTTAAGAAGCAGATTTGGTGTCCAATTGGCGACGTTCATTTCTAACGTAACCTGTGCACCACCGGCGGCGACCGTGATATTGTTACCCGAAATTGTATTGGCCATGTCGGCGCTGACGGGCGTCCACTCGATGTCCGGAGAGCAACTGGCGCGGAAGCTGTTGTTCATGGTTCCACGACCGAGCGTGCTGAGGTTCCAGTTGTCGGTCCACTGCGACGTGATCCCGGTGGCTTTGTTGAGTTCTGCAGCCGATGGCAGGTCGCCCGGTTGGTGGAGGATGATCCAGCCGGTGCGAAAATGTCTCTGCGATATAGGCGACGCCGGTGTGCGGGTTCCAGCCGTGGCGACGATGTCGGAGGCCGTAAAACCCGTGATGGTGCCGTTGTAGTTGCTCGTGCAACTGTTGTTGTCGTTGAGGTACCGGAGTTCGCTGTTTCCGGCGTCCATCTCGGCCGGGGTTACATAACCCATCAGATAGAGGTCGGTGTAGCTGAACACTGCGTTGGCCGGATCGATGTCTTGATTGTAGGTCAGCGATCCGCCAAATCGAATGGCTGGGTTCGATCCGATCCACTCGCGGATTTCCATGCCGGAACCTTGTCCGTCGACCTTGAAATTCCAGTGGGCGCCGCGACCGCAGGATCCGTTATTCCCCTGGAGTTGCCGGCCGTCGGCGAGCGGTGGTAAGAACATCGCCCAGCGATGCTCGAACTCCTGGCCAAGAACCAAACGTGTAAAATCTGCATTCGACCCGGTTCCCGGTTGCCAGAAACTGGAGTTGATGTTCCACATCATCACCCAGCCTTCGACATTGACGCCGCCGACACCGAACCCCGCGCGCTGATTAAACGTGCCTTGTCCGATTCCGTTGTTCGTGTTCTCCAATCCTTGATAGAAGGCGGCGCCGATTGTGTGGTCGGGCGTGAAGTTGACCCAGAATGCGACGAAGTCGAAGTTGTCCCCTTCCGCAGTGAGCAGCGCATTCGTCGCATCGACCATGATATTGGTCAACTGCCCGTCGGAAAAGTTCGTGAGCAGAGTGCCAGCCGAATCTTCAAACGGAAAGAAATCATTTGTGGTCGGCGTGGGTACACAAAGAGGGCCGCCTGCCTGTTGCACGCGCGGCGCAAATTGCGGGAGCTTTTTGGTCTTAGGGTCGACGATTTCGCCGCGGTCGATGGCCAACTGAAACTCGGCCATCGCCTTCTCGGGACTACGATAGCCGCAGATCGTCGCCCCGTCAGCCGGACCGTGCACGTGGTCGGGTACGAGTGCGCCCACCGCACCATCGCCCGATTCGGCCCGCGCGAACGACACGCCGATTCCTGCGATGATCAAGACACCCATCAGATTGATTGAATTTCGTCGAATACGATCAACGGTCATACTGCTTCTCCATCCATTGAATAGAAAGTTGCGGGTCGCTCGCCCGATATCCCTGCGAAGCCCGCTTGTCGGCCCCGGCCGGTTACAATGCCATTGTGCGTAACGGCGTGCGCGGTCCAAGACCATCGGCGCAGCCGCAGCACGCAGTTAGTTCAATGGGACGCCCCCGTGATCGTCGTTCTACGCCTTCCGACACCGCGCAAACAACAGGCCCGCATGATACCCTACGTGCGTGCTGAATTCCAGTACTTTTTCGGTCCAATCTGTAGCGTGAGTTCTAGTGTCTCTATACGAGATGGAGGCGCCCGATAAGTAGAGCGTGCCCGGCTTAATGCAGCTTGGGCTTTCGGGTAAAAGATCCGCGCGTGAACAACTTGTGGACTCAGACTGTAGTCTTGCTTGTTTTTGCTGGTCGGCGGTTACGGTGAGGGATTGGTGTATGTAATAAATTGTACCCGCCCGTCCTGGTTGACGCGCAGGCCGGCCCACCGCAGGCGCTCGAAGTCCGACGAGCGCCCAGCCTGTTCGAGGCATACGTGCAGGCTTGGCATGATTCGGCCCTCGAAGACGTTGGCGTCGTCAACCACGACTTTGATGGGCTTTGTCCAGTCGATCATCTCATTCGAAAACCAGACGACGAGGTCGCCGACGTGCCGGCGCTGAACCGAAATGGATTGCCCTTTCAGTGATCCGGCGAGGTGGCCCATGCGTTCCACGACCTGTTGCATAACCGCGTCGTCAGAATCGTCATCAGCGTTCAGTTCGTCATTGACGTGTTGATGGAACGCTTCGTCCCACTTGTCGCCGAGCCACGTTTCTGCCTCCAGCCAATACGCTTGACCTTGGTGAAGATTGCGAAAGGTGTGCTCGACACGCTTGGGACTTCGAACCCTGCGCTTCGCGAGTATTCGCTGGAGTTGATCCGGCGGCGGAACTACCCCGTTATGGGCGATCCCCGGGAGCATGCGACTTGTAACGTCGGCGTCGATCTTGGGCAGTAGCGCCGTGAATCGCCGATTCAATTGTGAAATCGTCATGCGTGCGCGACGACCGCCGAATCCCGGGCAGGGTAGCGGGTCTTGGTCGCCCCATACGTGCAGGATCGGGACGTGGTTGAGATTGGGCAACATGGCCTCCCAAAGCTGTCCCTCCGAGGGAAAGCTGTAAGTACATGCCAAAGCAATGGCACCGGCAAAGCGGTCGGCGTATAGCGTCGCGTAGGTCCAGGTGGCGTAGCCGCCGAGTGAATACCCGAGGGCGTACATGCGGTCGCTGTCGACGTGAACCCTTTTCTTGATGGCACGCCACACCATGGGGTGTTCGGCCGACGGCGGACCGGGAAGATCGACGATCGTGTTCCGGTAGTCGTGCGGCGCCGCGATGATGAACTCATCCACGCGCGGACCGAGCAGTCGCTCGACGAACCGCAGGAAGTTTTTGGCGCTGCCGCCGCTACCGTGGTAGACCATGAGCAGCGGCCACGCACGACCCGCGTCATAACCCTTCGGCAGTCGAAGCCGGACCGTACGGAGCTTCTTGTGCCCGATCGGAATGCGCATCACCAACGTGCTGCGCTTGATCGGGTCGAACTTCGACGCAGCATGAAGCCACTCGGAAACTTTCGTGCGATCGTACTCTGGGTCTTGCTCAATTCTTCGAACCAGGGTTTCGCGTTCGTCGGGATCATCCGTCGAGAAGTAGGCGCCGATGGCCACGACGATGGCCGGCTCGTCGCCCGAAGTTGGGAGCGCCCCAGCGTGGCCGCACGCGATAGCAGTCACCATGGCGGCACGGAGCGATCGGGGACGCACGAAGACTCGGCAGGTGTTCAATCTTGGTTCGATCTTGTTCACTGGTCAGCCCCTCCCTTCTTCGCGTTTTGTCCAATTCGACAATCGACTGCACACGTCAATTATTTCGTTCTGGTCTTCACTATTTCTATTGAGCGCGTGTTCAAGAAGGGTCGCCACGAACCAAGCCGCGACCTTCCTGGATCGATTGCCGCGTTTCGATCGGACCGCTTCCTTACGACCGTGGCTCTGAAAGAGACGTCTCCAACACGTTCTGAGTAATGCGCGCAGCGTCCAGATGCTTGGCCGGCGCGAACCGGCGACGTCAATCGGTGGAACCGATATACCCGAGCGAGCGGAGCAGGTCTACGTCGAGGTTGTAGACGGTCTTCAGCGCGTCAGTGCCGACCGGCGGGTCAGGCATGACTTCGAGCATCGCCAGCACCTTTTGTGGATGCGCCTTGGCCAAGTCGGTTTGCGCCGTGGGGTCGGCTTCGAGGTGAAACAGGCGAGGCGTGTCCGCATAGGGTCTGCGGATTAGCTGCCAACCGTTCCAAATAACGCTGCGGTAGTGTGCGGTGTAGTCGATTTCACTGAGCAGGGGTTTGGGTGTCACGGTCTCGCCGCGCATCAGCCCGACGAGCGATCGCCCTTGGCATGGAATGGTTGGTACGCCCGCGAGATCGAGCAAAGTTGGCGCGAGATCCATAAGTCCGACGCCCGTTGACACCACAGCCGGTTGGCCTTCAGGAGTAAAGATGATCATTGGCGGGTGCAAACATTCGGGAAACATCGTGCCGGTGTGACCCACCCAACCGTGTTCACCGAATTCCTCGCCGTGGTCGGAAACTATCGCGATGATCGTGTTCTCGAACGCTCCGCGACGCTTCAGGAAGTCGAGGAATCGCCCAACGAGGTCGTCAGCCCGGCGAATGCCGCCGTCGTATCGATCGGAGAGATATCGAATGTTTCCCGGAGACAGGCGCCGTCCCTCCTCCTTAAGTTCGACGGCGTGGCGAAGTGTGGTACCGAAGTTCCAACCAGCATCGCTTGGCGACTCGGCATCGGGCGATTGGAACATGGTCGCGTACGGTTCTTCGTCGGTGTAGGGGGCGTGGATGTCGAATGCGTGTAGGAAAATGAAGTGCCGTTCGTCTTCATCGAACGATTCGATCTGATGCTGCGCCATTTCCAGCGCGCCCTTGAGTCCGTTCAGACCGTTACCGTGGTATTCCTCGAACCCGCGATCGAACCCGAACTTTCGATCGACGAACCCGCCGCCAGTATAGGCGAACGTTCGGTAGGCGTGCTGTTTGAATCGCTCAGCCAGCGTCGTGACGTTTCGCGTCAAGACCATCCCCGGCGCCGTGACGCCGTGCGTTGTTGGATAGAGCCCGGTAAACATGGTCATGTGCGACGGCAGCGTCCAACTGGTCTCCGACACTACGTTGGCAAAGCGAACGCCCCGACTCGCGAATGCGTCGATGGATGGGCTCGTGCTACGGGCGTAACCGTAGCAGCTGAGTCGGTCGGCGCGGAGCGTATCGAGCGATATGAGGATGACGTTCCATCGACCGGACTGTTGGTTTGCGGCGGATGTAGGTTCGGTCTTGTCGGAACGGCAACCGCCCGGCGCGAGTGCCAGCGCCGTGGCAGCAAAAACAAACAGCGGGATGATTCGCAAACTGCGCATTGGTTTGACGATTCGAGGACGGATACATCGACTACCGGCCTGCTCGCGCCTTCGGTCGGAACGAAGGATCGCAGGCCGGTCGTGTTGGGCGGCCACACGTCTATCCATCGTCGCCGGCGGGGCGGAATCGCTATGCGGCGTCGGTCTTGCCTTAGGAATGCTATGGTTGTGTGTAGGCACTGCTAAGACTCTCTTGCTGTGGCGTTGGTGCATTACCGAACACGTCATGATCCAAGATGTCCGTGGGCGGGTTGGGCATCAGCGCAAGCAACTCGGCGGCGACACTAGAGTTGTCCGCCGCGACGTTCGTTCGTTCCGGGGCAATTCGTTGGACGTCGAAGAGTTGCGGCGTGTCGTCATAGGCTCGTACGAGCAGTTGCCAGTCGCCGGAGATCAGACTTCTATAGTGACCGCCGAAGTCGATTTCGCTGAAGACCGGGCGGGCCAACAACCCACCACCATGAAGCGTGGTCGCCAACGAGCGACCATGAACAGACGGTCGCGATATGCCGGCCAGTTCGAGAAGCGTCGGGAACAAATCGACGAGTCCGACGTTTGTGTTGATGACGCCGCGATCGACACCCGGACCGGCCAACAGAAGCGGCACGTGCAGGCATTCCCGGTCCAACCGTCCCAGGTGTCCCAGCCGGCCATTCGCTCCGAACGATTCACCGTTGACTGCAAGCAGAACGACGAACGTGTGCTCAAGCTCGTCGCGTTGTTCGAGGAAGTTGAAGAACGAATCGAGCAGTCCATCGGCGCGACGGATGGCGCCGTCGTATACGTCCGAAAGATACCGCAAGTGACCGGGCGTCATGTCGTCCGGGACGTCGCCGCCTTCCATCTCCCGCCGGGTCGTTCGGTCGAACGGTTCCGCGCCCGGTGATTGAAACATTGTGGCGTACCGACCGGGTGTTTCGTAGGGTGCTTGTAGATCGAAACCGTGGAGGAAGATCAGGTACGGTTCTTGATCGCCGAGTTCTTCGATTTGCTCCTCGGCCATGTCGACGGCGAGTTCGAGTCCGTTGGTGCCGGTGAAGCAGAAGCGTTCAAAACCCCGCGCGAATCCGGCGTACTTGCTAAGCGGCGAACCGCCCATGTAGGCAAACGATCGATAGCCGTGCTCTTGAAACAACTCCGGAAACGTTGCGATGGTGCGGGATACGAAAGTTCCCGGCGCCGTCACGCCGTGCGTCGTCGGGTAGAGACCGGTGAAGAGCGACATGTGCGCCGGAGCTGTCCACGTACTTTGCGTGAACGTCGCAGCGAACCGAACGCCACGATCTGCGAACCGATCCATCGCCGGCGTCGTGGCGCGTTCATAGCCGTAGCACCCCAGTCGATTCGCCCCGAGCGTGTCCAGCGAAATCACGATGAAGTTAGGACGAGCGTTCGACGCGGTGTCACCTTGAGTCACTTGGTTCGGTTCAGTACCGCGCCGACAGCCGGTTGAGCCAACGATCAGCACCAACGCGACGATGCCCATCCGCGCATGGTATGCGCCGCGTACCGACCTCTTGCGCAAGTGTGTTGTTAGCGTCCGTTGCATGGCTGATTCCTCTCGGCGGCGCTATTTCGTAGCGTGCGCACCGGTTGCGTCTAACACGTCTATCGACGTCCGATCATATCGTCTGAAATAGGCAGATCGTGGCGGTCAGCGAAACCTGCGGCGTCGCGTTAGGTCAGGCGTTTTTCGGTGAACCGATCTTCAAGAGCACCTTGACGTTGTCCGGGCGTGCGGCGGCGTCGAAGGCTTCGAGTGCTCGTTCGATTGAGAAGGTACGTGAAATCATCGATCGCACTTCGACAGCCTCGCGTGCGAGGGCGTTGAGGGCTTCGCCGAATGGGCCGCAGCGACTGCCGACAATGTTGACTTCGTTGACCACGACGGGGGCGAGGTTCGGCACGGCGTCGCCGGCGTACGTACTCTTGAGGACTACGGTACCACGTGGTTGTACCAAGCGCAAGGCGAGGTCCAATCCGTCCGGTGATCCCGTGCATTCGACGACCACGTGGCGGTCCGGTTGGGCGACGAGGTCGTCTACATGAATCGGTTGTATGCCCATCTTTTCGCAGAGTAGGAGCGTCTTGTGGTTGCGACCGATGGCCGTCAGTTGACAGCCGGTGGTCTTGAGCACCTGAAGCACGAGTAGGCCAAGACGTCCCGTGCCGACGACGCTGACGGTCATGCGTTTGTCGATGGGGCATTGAACCAGCACTTGGTAGGCGGCGGCCAGCGGTTCGACAAAAACGGCCTGCTCATCGGTAAGACGGTCGGGTACGGCGTGCAAGTTTTGATGCGGCAGGGCAATCAGGTCCGCGAAACAGCCATTGCGCCCGTCGATGCCCATGACGGTGCGGTTGGGGCAGTGGGTAGACAGTCCAGCCGTACACATCGGGCAGCGACGGCAGACACAGTTGATCTCGGCGGCGACGCGTTTCCCGCGCCAATCCTTGGGTCCGTCCACGACCACGCCGACCATTTCGTGGCCGAGGATGCCGGTGAAGTTCATGTAGCCACGCGTCAGATGCAAATCCGTCGCGCAGATTCCGGCGAGCGAGGGGCGGATCAGGCATTCACCCTCTTCGATAGACGGGTCGCGGTGGTGGGGGTCGAACCGGAGGGTGCTGTCAAATACGACGGCTCTCAATACATGCGTCCTTGGGCGTACGGCGGAACGGTCGGAAGTTGTCCGACCAATTGGCGGTGTTCGGGTCCGCCGGGGTTCGCGACCGTTCCGGCGACATGACCTCGCCACGCCAGGATCGCAAATATCAGCTTGCGAGCCCCGCGTCAACACGTCTCATCGGGGCCTAACACTGGGGCGCTGAAGGAACTTCGATGTCGGTCCTTGCGGAGGGGCAGGGCCTGTGAAATCGGTGGCGGACTCGACGGGACGCGTCAGGCGAGGTAGCCTGTGTGGCGGTATGTGCGTGGCTTGCGCACGCATTACCGGACGGGCGATGCAGCGATTGAGGACGAGGGCTTAGGTTTCGCGATGCTTGAACAGGGTGGACTGGCATGAGACAACTGACAGCTAGGCCTTCGGCTGGACGTGTCTTGGCCGACTGCGGTCGATCACGTTCGTTTGCGCGACGTACCCATCTGTGGATGTTCGTAGCTGTTGTCGCTACGGCGTTTGCGTGTGATTCCATGGCCGTCGGTCAAGAGCAGCGCATTCGCACGCTGAAGTATGACGGCAAGACGTGGACCGAGTCGCCGCCCGCACCGGTGGGAACGGCCGAGGGTGACCTTCACGCGATCGAGGTGCAGATCAAGAACGGCGATCATCGGCGCGCCTTGTCGGCCATTAAGAAGTACATGAAGAAGTACGGCGGTGATCACGAGTTTCATCCGAACATGTTGATCGCCAAAGCGAAGGCGCTCATCGGGCGGCGCGACTATCAAAAAGCGCACGTCGTGTTGCAGGAGTTTCTCGGTGCGTACAGCGGCATGTCGCTGACGCAGGAGGCGTTGCGTCTGGAGTTTGTGATCGCGGAGAACTTCCTGGCTGGCGTGAAGCGCAAGATCTGGGGCGTGCGTTTGTTGTCCGGGAAGGATCTTGGTTTCACGATTTTGGATGAAATCTCAACGGATCATCCCGAAGCCGGGTTGGCAGAATTGGCGATCAAGACCAAGGCCGATCGCATGTTTGATGCGGGCGATCATGCTTTGGCTGAGATGGAGTATGGCCGGTTGATCCGAGAGTATCCTCGAAGTCGTTATCACCAGTTCGCGCTGCGCCGATCGGCTGACGCCGCCTTGGCTAGCTTCGGTGGTATCGAGTACGACGAGGCTGCGCTGATTGAGGCGGAGGAGCGATTCGACGACTACAGCCGTCAGTATCCAGCGCAAGCGAAAAGCGAACGCATCCCGCTCATTCTCGAAGACATCCGCGCGAAGCGAGCAGAAAAGGAATTCGCCGTGGCCCGATACTACGAGCGAACGGAACACTTGAGTTCGGCCGTAATGTACTACCGTTCGGTGGTCAGGAATTGGCCGGAAACGATCGCGGCGGCCAAGGCGTCTGCGCGATTGGACATGTTGGGCGCGCCGGCCAATGAGCCGAACGCCGCGTCGCCCGACCGGTCGAGCGTCAAGGGAAACGGGAGATGAACTTGATGGTTGCCAACCGCAAATGGTCAAGCGTTTGTCTGGCCGTAGTGCTGATTGTTCCGTGTGTTACCGGATGTGGCTATTCGACCGCCCGCCCGTTTCCGACCGATATTCAAACGATGCACGTGGAAATCCTTCAATCTCGCGAGTTTCGACGCGAGTTGGAGTTTCGACTGACCGAATCGATCGTTAAGCGGATCGAGATGGACACGCCCTATCGCATCGCGCCGCGGGCTTCAGCCGACGCGGTCCTGACGGGCGAGATTCTCTCGGTCCGGAATCAGACGTTCGGTGACGAGTTCAATACCGATCGTCCGCGCGAAATCGGGAGCACCGTCGCGGTGCGGTTTCGTGTTCAGGATCTCCGATCCGGCACCGTGTTGATCGACCGTCCGCGTTTCGTGTACCAGACGAGCTACATCCCACCGGTCGGCGAGACCTTCGCGACGGGCATGGTCCGGGCGCTCGACGGGATGGCGGAGCAGATTGTTGAATCGATGGAATCCGACTGGTCAACGCAAGGGCAGCCGGTGGACTAGGTGGCAGATGTGCTGTAGACCCCGTTTTCGACGGGATGTTGGCCGGTGCGGTGCTAAATAGATGGATTTCTTCGGTAGTGTGCTAGAATAGTAGTGGGCGATGTCGCCTGACCGTTCCGTTGGCCTTGCGTACTGTGAGACGAAGTAGAGACCATAACCCATGACAGATGGCCACGAGACACCGCCGAAACCAACGCCTGACCCCAAGCGGCCGAACGGACCGAACGTGAAGATGTCCCGCAACGTCGTGAGCGGGCTCATCCTTCTCGCGCTCGCGATGATTCTGGTGGGTGTGCTGAACAACTCGCTTGTGGCGCCGACGACCCTTTCGATCAGTTCGTTCTACCAACTCGTGGACAAACAGGAAATCCAGAGCCTCGTGCTGCGCGAGGACGGCACGGTCGAAGGGTTTGTCAAGCCGGAGGCAATCGGACCCGATACGTCGCAGCGTTTCCTGGTGATGTTCCCTCGTGAGGCGATCGACAGCAAATTCATCGATCGCATGGTCGAGGCGCTTCCTGAAGCTGAGGTTCGCTCGGAACGCCCGAATCAATTCATGCTCGTTTTCCTGAGCCTGCTGCCCTACCTGTTTCTGTTTGCGATTGTCTGGTTCTTCATCTTCCGGCAGATTCGAAGCGCTAGCGGACCGGGCGGCATGCTCGGAAGCTTCGGACGTTCGCGCCACCGCGTGACGCCCAAAGAGCATACTAACGTGACGTTTGCCGACGTGGCGGGAATCGATGAAGCCAAGGAAGAAGTCCACGAGATCATCGAATTCCTGAAGTCGCCCAAGAAGTTCCAGCGACTGGGCGGACGAATCCCTCGCGGTGTGCTTCTGGTCGGTGTGCCTGGATGCGGCAAGACCCTGCTCGCCAAGGCCATCGCCGGTGAGGCGGATGTGCCGTTCTTTTCAATTAGCGGTTCGGACTTCGTGGAAATGTTTGTCGGCGTGGGGGCGTCGCGCGTGCGCGATCTGTTCAAGCAAGCTAAAGAAAACTCCCCCTGCATCATTTTCTTGGATGAAATTGATGCGGTTGGCCGGAAGCGCGGCGCCAATTTCGGCGGTGGCGGGCACGACGAACGCGAGCAAACGTTGAACGCCATTCTCGTCGAAATGGACGGGTTCGATACGAACTCTCAGGTCATCGTGGTCGCGGCGACCAACCGGGCGGACGTGCTCGACCCGGCGCTGATTCGCCCCGGTCGTTTCGACCGTCAGGTGTTCGTTTCCATGCCGGACCTACAAGGGCGGTACGAAATACTCAAAGTACACATGCACAAGATCAAGCTCGGTCCCAACGTCGACGTGCGGCGCTGCGCTCGGGGTACGCCGATGTTCACCGGTGCTGAGCTTGCCGCGATGGTCAATGAGTCCGCGTTGGTGGCTACGCTGAACAATAAAGACGTTGTGGAACAGGAAGACTTGGACGAAGCGCGCGACAAGATTCGCTGGGGTCGCGCGAAGAAGAGTCGCGTGGTCGATGAGCGGGACCGCAAGATCACAGCCTACCACGAGGCCGGTCATGCGCTGATTCAGGCATTGGAAAAAGATGCTGACCCGATACATAAGGTCAGTATCATCCCCCGTGGCAACGCGGGCGGGGCCACGTTCTCCCTGCCCGAGCGCGATCGCATGGTGCATACGCGAAGCTATCTTTTGGCGACAATGCGCGTGATGTTCGGCGGTCGGATTGCCGAGGACATCTTTTTTGGTGACATCAGCACCGGGGCTTCATCCGACATCAAGCAGGCTACGGAGGTCGCGCGATCCATGGTCCGTGAGTGGGGCATGGGCGACAAGGTCGGGTTCGTCTACTACGGCGACAACGACAACCAGAGCGGGTTTATCGACATGGGCCCCCGAGACTATTCCGACAGCACCGCGGAAACGATTGACGCCGAGATTAAGTTGATTGTCGATACCGCCTACGAAGCTGCAAGACAAACCATTCTGGACAATCGCGACAAGACCGAGGTGATCGCCCAGGCGCTGATGAAGTTTGAAACCATTTCCGGTGAAGAGGTCAATGCGTTGATTCGTGGTGAAGAGCTGAACAGACCGTCCGTTTCCGACTTGCTCGACGCCGCCGCCGCCACCGACCAAGTGGGCACCGCCCGCCCGGTTTCCATGGACGCTGAGCCCGATCCTGATTTCGGTGGTGGCCCCGTGCCTCAACCCAGCAGTTGAAGTGCTCGGCGACGCTGCGCTAAAACACCTTCTTCGAATCGAGAAGAATGCAGATCGGCCCGTCGTTGGCTGCTTCGACAGTCATTTGCGCTCCGAATGATCCTTGTTCTACCGTCACATCGAGTGTTCGAAGCGAGGCGCAGAACAATGCGTACAGTGTGTCCGCGTCTTCGGGACGTGCGGCCGCTGCGAATGACGGGCGTCGACCCTTGCGCGCGTCGGCTTGAACGCTGAAGGCGCTGACGACCAGCACGCCGCCGGCGGACTGAACGACGTCGAGGTTGAGCTTCCCGTCGGTGTCGGCGAAGACCCGGAGGTAGCGTATTTTTTCGGCGAGACAAGTAGCGTCTGCTTCCGTGTCGTCGATCGCGACGCCGAGATAGATCAGCAGGCCATGTTCGATGGCGCCGCACACCGTGGCGCCTACAGTTACGCTCGCTTTGGTGACGCGCTGAACGACCGCTCGCATAGACTCAGGTCTTTCGTGTGGGTTCGGATTGATGATACATTAGGTACATACGTTGCGCGCGCTCGGCGATCAGGTCGCGCAACTCGGGTGGTTCGAGCACCTCGGCTTGATCGCCATAGCCAAGTATCCACCACGAAATCTCGTCCAGCCCGTCCACGTCGACTTCGAAGATGAGTCCTCCGTCACTCATGAACGACGTGCGTTGCGTCTTGTGCCAGCGGATTTCTTCGACGTTGCCCGCCACCTTCGGCGAGAAGAGAATCTTGACGGTGTATGTTTCATCGCCGCGAATCATTAGCCATGCATTGCCGAAGTATTTGTCTAGCGTGAATTCGGGATCGGGTGCGTACGTGTCTTCGAGCACAGAGAGACGGAGGATGCGCTCGACCTTGAACGTGCGCACGTCGCCGATTTTTTCGGCCATGGCGATCATGTACCAGCCGCGGTGGATGAAGGCGAGTCGGAGGATGTGCAGTACGTCGTCGATGGCGCGGCCGTCGTAATACGAATCGTACGAGATGCGAACTTTGCGCTTGGCCGCTACCGCGAATTGCAGCGTGGCCATGGTGTCCACGATCGTCGTGGCGTCGGAAGTGGGGTCCATCCGAACATCCATGCCGCCAACGATGGGGTCGCAGTGCTCAAGTAGACTCGGCGGAAGCAGCCCCTCCATTTTCAGACCGGCCGCCGCAGCAACTGCGGCGTCGGGCGACACGCTGGTGTGTTCCATGTTTCGCGTGATCAGCAGCAACGCCAGCACCTCACTATGCGTTAGCGAAACCGGCGGGAGAAAAGTTGTGTGTTCAATGCTGTATCGTTTCGACGGTCGATCGTAGGTATAGCGAAGCCCGGCGCGGTCCAACATTTTTAGATCGCGAAACACGGTGCGCCGAGACACGCCGCCCGCGCGAGCCAAGGTCTCAACGGTTTTTGATTCACCCGTTTCCAGGTCGCGTATCAGCTTCAACAGGCGTTCAAGTCGAGTCGCGGCCATAGTTCTGCGTCCGCTGCGTTGGCGTTACGGCGCTCCGAGGAGCGACCTAGTATAGTACGGGTTTTTTCTTCATCGCCGCCCTGCACGCGGTGATGTGACCGATGTGCCAGAACTGGTGGAAGCCCATCAGTCCCCAAAGCGTTCCGAGCGTCGGGCAGAGTTCCTTCGGCGCACCCTCGGGAGAGGCTTCGTCCCAGCGGTTGTCGTCGAATCCTTCGAGGGCGTTGACCAGCCGCGTTCGCGTATCTTGAAACATCTTTTGCAGTTCTGCGGCCGTGGGGTAGCCGGCGGGGCCTTGTGTGCAGGGCTTGCCGCCCGCGAATTTTTCGTGCGTCGCGTCGTCGATCTGCTTGTCTTGCCCTAAGAGGAGTCCGCTGCCCCAATCTTCTGAACACGCCAGGTGGCCGAGCACCCAGCCTGTGTGATTGAGTTCGGGCGTGGGTGCGACGAAGTACTCCGCATCGGCCAGATCAGCGGTGAACTTGGCGATCAGTTCGCTGCCCGTGTTCAGTTGAACCGTGATCACGTCCTTGGGGCTTGCCATCGTGTTGATCCTGTTAGTGGTTTGAGGCCCAGCGAAAGCGGTGTCGACCGAGTTCCCCTGCGGCGTGTGGCCATTGTACGCGTGAATCGCGTTTGGCTGCAAGTTCTGTGCGGCGGTTGGTGACCGTATGGCGTCGCACGATGGCGGAAGTGCGGTGCCCCATTCTTCGCGTCACGGGACACTTGTGCTTCCGTGTGGTGCGTTACGTGGTGACGCGAAAAATGGGGCACCCACCAAGTTGCGGTCGGTCGTGTGAGCGACGGCATCGCGTCGAGTTTTCTCCAATGTGTTGTGGGCGAACGCGGGTCTTGTGGCGATGCGCTTCGTCTGGCCATATTATGACATGTCGCGTTCTGCGTTCTCGATCTCGTGGAATGCGGGCTCTTGACAAGTAGTCCTCGCGAACAGGAAACCACGTTGGACCAAACCGGACAACACCCTCGCGGCGAAGTCGACGCCGCTGATTGCACCAGCTTGACTGGTTGGCGGTTGTTGCTACCGCTCGCGGCGGTCGTTGTAGTCGCGGTGGCTATGGGTTTGCCGACGCTGGGTGGGTCGTTCGTCGGTGGTGACGACCACCGCCTCGTGCTGAATCACGTCTACGTCAATCATCCTTCGTGGGAACATGCGTGGAAGCTGTTCACCATTCCGCACCGCGATTTGTATCAACCGCTACCCTTGCTGAGCTTCTCAGCTGAGTTTGCGATTGCCAACACTTTTGGTCTGTTTGACAACGGCGTTGAGGGCGGCGTCTGGTTGTTCCACCTGACCAATGTCCTGCTTCATGCGGTTAACTCGGTACTCGTTTGGCTGTTGATGCGACGCCTGTACGCCTGGGGCAGCGGCGAGAGTGAGTCGAGGGATCTGACGAACGAAGGATCGCTACGCGACGATCGGTGCGGTCGAGCCGCTTGGTGGGCAGCAACTGTCGTGGCGTTGTTGTTCGCCGCGCACCCGTTGCAGACCGAAGTCGTCGCGTGGACCAACGGTCGAATGATGTTGCTCTCCACGTTGTTTGCGCTCGTGTCGTTGCTCCTCTGGGCTTCATGGTTGGTTCGCCCGAAACCGTTGTTGTTGGTCATGGTCGTCGTGGCAACGCTCTTGTGCGGTCTCAGTAAGGTACGCATCGGTCTTCCGGTGTTGTTCTTCGTTGTGTGGGTTGCGGGGCGAATACCGTTGCGGCCGCGCGCGGTCATGGCTTGGCTGATTTGTGCTGCGCTGACCGCCGCGTTCGTCGTGATCAACGTGGCGTCTACGGCAGAGGCTGATCTTTTCTCCGGCGCGGCGGAGCATCTACACGGACCGCGCGTGGTTCGCGTGCTGCTTGCGCTTTCGCTCTATGCTCGAAAATTCGTTTGGCCGTCCGGTCTGGCCAGCTACTACCCCACACCGCCGGAGGTATCGTGGTCCAACGTTGGTACCGTGGTGGTGCTGGCCGGCCTCATACCGACGCTGTGTCTAAGCATTTGGGCGGCGATTCGTGTTCGGGCGGCCCGTCTCGGTTTTCTTTGGTTCGCCGCCACTCTGGCCGCCACATTGCCGATCGTCCCGGCGCGCAACATTCTGGCGGCGGACCGATACATGTATCTACCGATCATCGGTTTGCTTTGGGCGGTGGTGGCCAGTGGTCATGCCTTGCTTACGCGTTGGGGTGCAGCGTGTTGCGGGCGTTGGGCGCGTCGCGCGGTGGTCGGATTGTTCGTTGTGCTCATCGTTGTGTTTGTCGGCGTTTGCTGGCATGTGGGGTGGTACTACGCCACGCCGATCCGAAAGACGCAGCGCATCACGGAGTTGTTTCCCGACGCCCCGCGCGTCTGGGAACGTTTGGGTTGGTCCTACCTCAAAGAGGAAATGTTCGACGAGGCGGTCTTCTGTGCGAAGAAAGATATTAACGACGATGCGCCCATGGTACGCGGCGGCGCCTACCAGTTGCTCGGCATGTGCGCGTTGCGCCGTGGTGACGGTGACCAGGCGCTGAAGTTCTTGCATCAAGCCGTGGAGATCGATCCGGATCACGGTCTGGCGAAGTACCGCCTGGCGACCGCATACGATGAACTGGACCGACCGGCTGAGGCGCTGCCTTTTTATGAAGCCGCCGCCAAAGACGCCCCACACCACAACCCGACGATCAATCGGCTGGCCGGTCTGCTACGACGTTTGCATCGACCGGAGGACGCACGACAGCTATACCTCCGTGCCCTCGAAACAAATCGGTATGATTTGACGGCGATCATGGGGTTGGTCGAGTTGGACATCGAGCGATCGACGCCGGAATCGCTAGCCGGCGCTGCGACGCGTCTGCGCACTGTTCTGGAATGGATGCCGGAAAATGTCGCGGCGTGGACCAACCTCGGCGTGGTTCAACACACGCAGGGCCGAAGCGCTGAGGCCATTCGGTCGTATTTGCATACGTTGGACATTGACCCGCGCCACGGCACGGCGGCGGTGAACCTTGCCCAACTCTATCGAGCGGCGGGGGATGTGGAGCGAGCCGGTCGGTATTTTGAGTTGGCGCGGGAGAGTTGGGCGTTGACGATCGAGCAGACCACGGCGGTTCACGACCATTACGTTCGACATGGGCGATATCGTGAATGCGTTACGCTGTGGAGTGAGTGCGCGAGTCGGTTCCCTCGATTCACCGAGCCCAGAATGATGCTGATCTGGTCGCAGGCGCTGGCCGGTGATCGCGTAGCTGTTCACGCTGCGGCTGGTGCGATGGGTGAGTTTGGTGCCACCTCACCGCTGCTGTTGGCTTCCCTTGCGTATTCGGAATTGGCTAACCAGCAGCACGAAGAAGCGGTAGCGCACGTCGACCGTTTGTCTACTACGGGCGCTGCGGGTGTCGACGCTCGCGCCAGATTGCTCGGTGCGTTGGAGCGGTACGACTCGATCGAACCGGACGTGTCGTGGACGTTCTGTTTGACTGCTCGTCTGCTGCTTGCAAACGGCAATGCCAATGGTGCGAGCGTGTTTGTTGGCCTTTGTGCAGAGCGATGCGCCGACGACCTGTGTCGGCGCTATGTCGAGGCTGTGAAGGGTGATCTGGCGGCGACGTCGGACGATGCGGCCCCGCGAGCGCCATCACCGTAGCACTGAAGACACGCGCAAGCGCGCGGCTGAGTGGCCACAAGAAAGGCGAGACTCCACAAACAAGGAGCCTCGCTTTTTCTTCGCGTTGCGGATCGGCTCGGCCGGTCTTAGAACGTGCCGAAGAGGTCTCTTTCGTAGCCGCGCCCGTAAGGAAGCGGTCCGCTGTCAAGTGCGAAAACCGCTCCCAGACATTCGCGGTTCGGATTAAAGCAACTCTTCTCAAACACGCTCCTACGCAGCCAGGTAACTCTCTTCGAGCGCGCAACGGATTTTCTTGAGGGCGTTGTTTTGGATCTGGCGGACACGTTCTTTGGTCACGCCGATGATCAAGCCTACTTGTTCAAGCGTTTTGGCCATGCGCGAATTTCCGGTGTAAACCATGCCCAGTGCAAACCGTTCGCGAATGACGGTTGTCTCCACCTCGCTTAGCTCAGCCGAGTTCATCAGTAAGATTTGCTTGAGTTCGTCGACGCAATCTTCTTCGACGGCGACGCGCTTGCGATCAAGATAGTCGCTGCGTTCCATGGCTGGATCGAACTCGGTGGGGAACTGGCCTCGGTATCGGCTCGCACGCATCGCCACGCGTGAGAAGGCCTTGAGGATGGCTCGACACGAGTACGTGCTGAACTTGAACCCGCGCGAGCAGTCGAATTTTTCGACGCTCCGCAGGAGTGCCATGTTGCCTTCACTGACCATTTCGTTGAAGTCGATATGGGTCAAGCGCGTTCGTTTCCCCATGGCAAGAACGAGTGGCATGTTGAGGCGGACGATGACGCTGCGCGTTGCAAGAATTCGATGACCCCAGGCGAGAAGCCTGCGCGTCGCCGGTGCGGTAAGTCGTTTCCCCGCGAACTGGTTCAGGATTTTCGCCGCCCGCCATCTCGCGAAGTTGTATCGCGTGAACAGGTGGCGCTCTTGTTCGGCGGAGAGCGCCGGACGACGTTCACCATAGGTTGCGAGGGCTGTAATCGGATCGTTAGTGTCGGCGAACCGCGCGGACGTTCGATTGACGAACTTGGCGATTGATCCGAACATTCTCTGTTCGATGCCCGGCGATTCAAAAGCTTCGTGGCTAACGTAGTCGTACGGCTCGGTCAGCATCTTCGTAAGCAGTACCTGGTCTTCCGCCGGAAGTGCACAGATCACCGCTTCGCTTGGCGGCCTGGCCGTGGGTAATATCGCCGACTTTCTGACCGCTTTCTGGATGAGTTCAGTCCCCATCGTCTTACTCCCCTTCGAGCTAAGTACTGTTACCTTCGGGGCTTTGGTCCGACATCCTGGCGGACCCATAATCAAAAGCCCCATTTCCTTTACGCCGCTCAGCGCACGACGACCGACTTCAAGCGCAAAAAAAGCAAGAAGCCACAAGCTGCGTCCCATAAACGGACATTCAGCTCGATTTCAAAATGCACAGTCTACGTGGGGGAGACTTACCGGCGGCGGGGGGACCAACTGCCATCAAGAGTATACCACATTCATTGCCTTCGGGCAAATTCTGATTTCGATAACGTTTTTTTCGGAGGTACGAAGACGATACGCGAATCTAAGCCCGCTAGGACGTCCGCGCTTTTTGGCGTGAACCACGCAACTCTAGGTGGAATAGGGTGGATGGGCTTCGTGGAAGTTGTTCTTGATGCGTTCCAAACGTAACGGTGATGGTCAATGAAATATCTGCGTACGCCCTCCTCCAACGTACGCGGGGAAAGCGTATCCACTTATCAGCCTGTTGCACAAGGCCGGTATTCAATCGCGTTGCTGCGGACCAGCGCGTGACAAGGGGCCACGTTCCTTCCATGAGGCGGAAAGCGCTAATGGATCACCGGCTGGAAGCCGGTGCCACACAAGAAAAGAAAGCCAGTGCTACACAAGAAGAGGAAGCCGGTGCCACGCTTTGTCACAGGCGGTCATCACGCGCAGCGATGTCAAGTGTAACTATGCGGCGGCTTCAGCCATGGTTGGCGTCTTTTCGATCAGTTCGCTCAGCACGCGATCGACGCTCACGCCTTCTGCTTCGCCTTCGAAGTTCAGCAATACTCGGTGACGCATGGCCGGTAGATATACGGCTTTGACGTCCGAGAAGCTTGCGTTGAATCGTCCGTCGAGCATGGCTTTGAGTTTGGCGCCGAGTACAAGTGTCTGCACGGCACGCGGGCTGGCGCCCCAGCGAATAAAGCGATTCGTAACATCGACGGCGAAGGGACCGCCGGGGTGTGACGCCATGGCCAGGCGAATCGCGTAGTCTTGAACGTGGGGCGCTATGACGATGCGGCGTACGAGGTTTTGCGCGCCGATGATTTCCGCACCGGTCATCACCGGTTGGATCGACGGTTTGAATCCGGTCGTCGTTCGTTCCATAACCGTCATGAGTTCTTCGCGACTCGAATACTCGAGCACGAGTTTGAACATGAACCGATCGAGTTGGGCTTCGGGTAGTGGATAGGTACCCTCTTGCTCGATCGGGTTTTGTGTGGCCATCACGAAGAACGGCTCTTCGAGGTGGTGTGCGGTTCCGCCGACGGTGACGCTGTGCTCCTGCATGGCTTCGAGCATGGCGGATTGTGTCTTGGGCGTGGCACGGTTGATTTCATCGGCGAGTACGATCTGCGCGAAGATCGGCCCCTTTTGGAACTCGAAGGCTCGTTTTCCGGTCTTGGGGTCGTCGGAAATGATGGTCGTGCCGATGATGTCAGCGGGCATCAGGTCCGGTGTGAACTGAATGCGCGAGAACTTCAGGTTGACGGCCTGCGACAGTGTTCGAATCAGCAGCGTCTTGCCAAGACCGGGCACACCTTCGAGCAGGACATGTCCGCCGACCATCAGCGCGGTCAGCACGCCATCGACGATGTCCGTGTGGCCGACGATCATCTTGCCGATTTCGTCGCGCAGCGTCTGGTACTTCTTGCGGAATTCCTCTGTCGCTTTTTCTACCGCCGGATCAATCTTTGTGGCCATATCGGTTCCTCGTTTCTGATCGCATGGGCGTAAACAAACGGGCGCTAGTCGCCCTTTGGGTCGGCGCGTTCTGGCTATGCTCGTGCCGCTCCGTGATTTTGGTCTTATTCGTCGTTCTTCGGATCATCGTTGTTGGCATCCCGCTGTGGTCGACGTCTGGAGCGAAGGAGTCGCGACGTAGTGGTTCCTTCGGTTTCCTCGGTCGAATCCGTCGATCCCGGGCGTCGCGTGGGTTCCGGAGTCAGCGCGCCGGTCTTGGCGCCGCCGAGTGCATCGGCCAGATCGCCGGAAGGTTGATCCGCTTCCGCGTCGCCCGCGTCGTAACGTCGTTTGGCGTGGGCGAGTGGAATTGGCGCTGAGGCGTCCGCTTCGTTTTCGCTTGTCGGTTTCGAGACCATCTCGTCGCGCACTTTATCGCGCGTGGTCTTGAGCTGTTTTAGTGCAGCGGTGCTGCGTTCACCGGTGTGCCCCAGCGCAGTCACTGTATGGGTCATGACGTCAAAGAGCGGGCCGATGTAGCGGAAGCGGATGGCCCACCCGACGACTTCCGCGAGCAGGAAACATCCGAATACGCTCCACCATGGTCCATGCACCAGGTCGAACCCAACGAGCAGGACCACGAGCATCACCAACTCAACGGCGATGGAAAACGCCAGCCAGCTCGCCAATCGTCGCACTGCGACATCGAGTAGGAACATTGGAAGTAGAAGCCACGCCAGAACCCAGGACCAGGCTGGGCGCCGGGCGATGGTTGGCGGAAGGTCGTGATTGAAGACGTCCGCATCTTTCGGCGATCCCCCCTCCAACCAACGCCCGCCCGTGGTTTCCTGTACCTGCCGGAGCAGCGGTTCGTTGGGCATCAGGTCGCGGTACTCGGGTGAGAACGGCACAGACAGTCCCGTTCGGATGACGCCGAGCGATTGGCCGTTGGCGCTGAACGCCTGCACGTTGGCGAGGTATTGTCCAGCCTGTTCGATGTCGACCTCGGCTTCGTAGTGCCCCGGTCCGGTTTGCGTGAATTCGATGGCCACGGGTTTGTTGTCCGGACCGATGACGTTGGATCGAAGTTGCAAGAGGTTGAGGTAGCTGGCGTCTTTGTCGAGGGCGTCGATGGCGATGATGGCGCGGCTGCCCTCCACCCTTGTATAGGTGTCGAAGTTCGCGGGTGCGTCTTGGCGCATGGTCCAGCGGACGATCTGTGCCCAGAACTTGGCATACTTGGACCACTGCGTCCACGCCTGTCCCCATCGTGGCCAATACCCGCTTGTGAACACGACGGACTTGCCCAGTTCATATTGCCAGTGGGCCAGGACGGGGTCGTTGCCGTCTTCGGTGGCGCGAATGATGGGGATCATCACGTGCGGGCTTTGCTTGGGCGAGGTGAGCACCATGCCACCAAGTTGCGGTAGTGCGGCCCGCGTACTGATACCGCCGAGCAGTTCGCTTTGGGCGTGGAGAATCTGCGGTTGAAACGGTTCGTCGACGATGAGCGGTCGGCGCACGACCTTGGATTCCTTTACGAAAATCTGCGGAAGCTGTCTCGGGTTTCTCGCTTGATAGAACTTACCGCCCGTGGTCTTGGCGACTCGGGCCAAGACGGGGGCGTGGACATGCGCGCCCCATCCGATCGCGATGGTGCTTACGGTGATCTTGGCTTTCTTGTAGTCGCCGAGCAGTTTCGGTGAGGGTGATTGGGCGTCGCCATCGCTGAGTATGATGACGTGCTTCTGCGCGGCGTCACGTCCGCGTCCGCTAACGAGCGTCTTGTAGGCCATCTGCATCGGCGTAGCGAAACTCGGCATGTCGCCGATGCCCATGCGGTCGATCTTGGCTTTGACAGCCGCCTTGTTGGTGTTGAGCGAAAGAGGGACTTCCCAGCTTTCGCCGATCCCGGTGTACGTGATCACGCCGAAATAGTCTTGCGAACTGATGGTGTCGACGCTTTTCTTGGTCATCTCCTTACCCCAGTAATTGCCACGGGGCATTTCGCAACTGTGCATGATGACGACGAGCGCTCCGCGCGGGATGACGCGTTTGTGTTTGATCTCGAACGTGACGGGCATAACTTCTTCGACCGGACTACCGATCCACCCGCCTGCGCCGAACGCATCGTCGCCGCCGAGCATGATCAAACCGCTGCCCATGTCGCGAACGTACGACGCGAGTTGCTCCTGCTGTTGATCGGTAAACGCGGCGGCGGATACGTTGGAGAGAATGATTGTGGAATAGCCAAGCATTTCGAGCAGTCCGAATCGGCCGAGCTTGTCGACCGAAATCATGTCGATCTTGACGTTCTCACTTCGCAACGCATCGGCGAAGACGGCGTCGTGGTCGGGGTTGCTGCTGATGAGCAGGGCGCGACCCTTGCCCGAAACGAAGGTGAACGCGCTGGCGGTGTTGTTGAGCGGTGTGGCGTCCAGGGTTTGGTCGTCGGGGCGAAAGGTGGCTTCAAAGGTGTGGGCGCCCGGCGTGTCGACCGGGATTTTTATGAAGAACGTGTTGTCGCCAGGTTGTACGCGAACGCGGGATTGCTCGGCGGTGAGCGCAACGAGTCGGCCGTTGTGGTAAATCTCCAGCGTGCCGTCGACAGCTTCGTTGCTTGTGACGACCATGCGAATGCCAACCATCTCGCCCGGTTCCGCGTGGCTGGGTGCGATCATTCGGTCGAAGAACACTTCGTTGCGATGGCGGTAGCGAAGCGGAACGATGTCGATCGGGATGCCGTCGGCGCCGGCTCGTTCCGCCTCACCGAGCAGGTCGCCCATGTTGTCGTTGCCGTCGGACATGAGCACGATGCGCTTGGCGGTATCGTGCGGGAACATGGCCATCGCCAAGCGCAAGGCGGACGCAATGTTGGTGCGATCGGTGCTGGCCATCACCGGTAGTCGGCCCGGTTCGATGTGGAACCCCCCGTGCATGGGAAGCTGTTGTAGATAGGAATTCCGCGCGAAGTCGATCATGCCTGTTCGATCTCCCGGCGGGGTGTCTTCGGCGGAAACGCGAACGAATTTTTCCTGATAGCTCTCCGTAGATTCAACGCTGTGCGACCGGTCCATTAAGAACAACACCGTCAGGTCTTCGCTGCGACGTATGTATTGGATGCGCGCGAGGCAGAAGACCAGGAGCAGGACCACGACGCTACGAATTGTGACCGCGAGCACGCGGCGCATGGGTTCGAGACTGGAGAGGCTGCCGTACGAGGCGACGACGAGCAATGGGATCAGCAAGCACAACCACAGCCAGCCCGGTTGTTCAAAGTCAAAAGGAAGGCTGATGGCCAGCACGGTCATGAGCGAACCCCGAGGGCTACGTTGATGATTTGGATCCGGCTGTTGAGCGAGTCGACGACAAAAACGCGACCGTCGGCTCCGTATGTCGCACCCCACGGGGCGAAGAGTTGGCCCGGTTGTCGCCCGCTTTCACCCCAGGTGCGTAGCGAACGGCCGTCCTTGCTGAACCACTGTAGACGGTTGCCTTCGTACTCGCAAACCATAATCGTTCCGTCTGGTGCTACCGTAATGTCATACGGATAGCGCAGTTGGCCGGGCTTGCTTCCGAACGCGCCGAAGGTCGAGAGGAAGTTGCCGTCAAGATCAAAACGCACGATGCGGTGGTTGCACGCGTCGGCTACCCATAGCGTTTGCTCGCGGTCGATGTCGATTCCCGCTGGGCGGCTGAGACGTACGCCGTCGACCGGTTGCATTCCGATGGCGGTGACGAACTTGAGATCGGACGACCACTTCGTGATGCGGTCGTTACCCTGGTATTCGCTCACGTAGATGAATCCGTCGTTGTCGACGGCGACGTCGGTTGGTAGTTGGAACTCGCCGGGACCGTTACCCTCGTGCCCGAAGGATGTGATGAGCGATCCGTCTCGGTCGAGCACCATGACGCGATGGTAGTGGGTGTCGGCGACGAAGATGCGCCCGTCGGGGTGAACCGTTAGTCCGACCGGCTTGCCCTTTTCGATTTCCGGCATGCGAAAGACGGATTGGAACGAACCGTCAAGACCGAAGCGTTGGATTCGCCCACTCTTGTCGACCACGAGTACGCTGTCCGCGTCGGCGGTGATGGCCCGTGGGTAGCTGAACGATCCATGACCGAGACCGACGTCGCCAAAGATACCTACGACGCCGTTGGGGGTCAGCGTGGTGGGCGTGCGGCCGGCGACCAAGAGGCTTGAGGCAAGGGCGGCCACAAGCAGTACGGCGACCAAGAGGCTGAGGCCGGGTAGGAATCGATACCGGCGTAGCGCTGGGCTGTCTTGATTCAACCGATTCGTCCTTGTCGGTGGTGCGCCCAGCCCTTCGAAAGCGAGCGTTAGCAGCCTTCGGCCGTTGATTCGTGGTCGCCCAGTGTCTTGTCACGACTCAAGTGGCGGACTCGTCCGATCCGAGCCGCGACCGTGAGGGAGCGCCTTCGAGTCATCACGACCGGATTTGAAGCATCCGCTTCCTAACGGGCGCGGCTCGGTACACCCATCATTCGATGTGTGACAACGCACTCGCTGATGGCTACGGCTTGTCGCCGCTTTGTCCGTCGCTCTTGGTACCGTCTGTCGCGGATGGTGCCGGCTCGCGCACCTTGGCTGACTCAAGTGATTTCTGCACGGTGGAGAAATAGCTTCTGATGGCTTTGTGGTATTGTCGAGGCACGCGGTTTCGGTTGACGCGATCGCTCGCGTCGTGCTCGGCTGCGGCGACGATCTCAGTGAACTGATGCGAGACTTCGCCCTTGACCTGTTCGCCCTCGAAGAGGAATTGGCCGATGATGGCGCCGCGCCCGGTTGGAACCTTGCCGCGTTCCGTCTTGAACCCCACCGAGGTTTGTTGCTCTGACGCCAAGTTGCCGCGTCCTTGTCCTTTCTTGCCCATGCCACCTTTGTTGCCACCCTTGCATTTGCTGCATCCGGCCCCATTGCATTTCGAGCAGGGCTTGCTGATGTCGTTGCGCGCGGCTTGCAGGTCCGACAGCGTCGAGTTCATCTCCTTCATTTCTTGTTCGAGTTTTTCCAGCTCGCCAAGTTGCTCACCGGCCATCGAAAGTCCAGCCATGGCGTCGCCACTTTTCCCACCGGCTGCGCCCTTCGCGCCTTGCTTCATGCCCTTGGCGAGTTTGGACGCCATACCTCCGGCCTGCTGCTTTTTCTTTAGCTCTTTGGTCAGTTTGTCAGACTGTTTCTTATTGAGGCCTTTGGCTTGCAGTTCCTTCTTGAGTTGATCGAAGTCCTTTTTCTTCAGGGCTTCGAGCGCCCGCTTGACTTCCTCTTTGGTCAAGCCGGCGTCGCGGAGCTTCTTGGCCATCTCTTCCTTACTCTTCGATTTCGATTCGAGTTGCTTCGCGAGTTCTTCAAGCTGCTTGGTGATTTTCTTGACCATCTCCTTGTCCTTGTCGAACTTGAGCGTGGCCAACTGTTCGCGTAGTGCGTTGACTTCTTCTTTGGCTTTCTTGAAATCTCCGGCGCGCAGCGCCTTGGTGAGTTTTTCCGTGGGGGCGTTCGGCGTTTCCGTCGTCTTCAAGCTCCGAAGCATCTTGCGCATTTCGTTGACGGCGTCGTGGCGCGCGTCGTCACGCTTCTGCTTGACGGCGTCGGAGAGGTTGTCGATCTTCTTCAACGCGGCGTGTCGAATATCGCCCGGTCGATTCATTTGTGCGCTGGTCGGTTTTTCAAGACCGTCGAGCTTCGATTTGATGTCGTCGAGCGAGGGTGTGTTGTCCACGATTTCTCGGACGCGGTCCATCTGCCGTTTGACAGCCACATGCGCCTCGCGCACAGCCGTTGCCTGCTCGTCGATCTCTGCGGCTTCGCTGCTCGTCAACCAACCCAAAGGTACAAGAAACATCAGCGCGGCGATGGCGACGGCGAATCCGGCGGGGCCCAACGATTGTGGGACCGTCAGGCGAATGTGCTGTCTGGCGGAGAGCGACCCGCTGATGTGTTCGGCGTCTGCCACGACGGCTTGGGCGAAGGGGTCGTCGCCGTCTTGGCAATATCTCGCGGAGCTGAGTCGCTCGCGCAACCCGGCGGCTTGATCCAGCGCTGCCGCCGCGTGCGACTCGTTTTCACGATGCACGTGGGTCCAGACGATCGACGCGATGAGCCCCGCGCCGGCAAGCCCAAGTCCGGTGGTCATCAGGGGGATCGAAATGGTGAACGCTCGTTGAACAAGCACGACGGCCGCGAATACAGCCACCACGATGGTCAACGATCGGGCGGCGGCACTCATCCACCGATTGATCCACAAGCGGTGCTGCGTTGTACGAATTTGACGTTGGAGTTGTGTCATCGCTTGGCCCTCATCAACTGGTCGAACAGTCGTTAGCGCTTACCATCCTATATAGTATCGGCGTCACCGGTCCGCGACAAATGGGCCCGGAAGAACGTCAACCGTTCTGAGCGGGTGTCTGGAAAGGGTCTTTCCGAGCCGCGACCGTAAGGAAGCGGACCGTGTGCGATGAGGGAAACCGCTCCCTCACGGTTGCCGCTCCGTTCGTAATAGAGGCGAAGAAACACTCCCTTACGGTCGCGGCTCGGTTCGTAACAGAGGCACGAAAACACTCCCTTACGGTCGCGGCTCGGTTTGCAGCGGTTCTTCTCATACGCCTCCTGAGCCGATCCAGACGGTTCATACAAGATTTGACACGATGGGCGACACGCGGTTCCATGGCCTCCAGAAACTATGTTCTGGAGTTCCGGGCCTGTATTGGGGTCAGCACAAGTCATGACGTAGTCATCCCGAGGCGGCTGATCCGAATCTGGAACGGCCCGCACGTGTAGCCGGTATTATGACGGTGTGGAGGTCGACATGTTAATCCGTACTAAAAACCGTCTTCGATCGATCGATCTGAGCTCGATCCGACGCATCAGGTGTTACGCGAGGGTCATCGCTGTCATGCTGCTCGCGTTTATCGCGCCGATCTCAATCGTATCGGCTCAAACACCGGACACGTCAGATTCAGCGACGGACAAACCTGTGGTCGACAAGCCGGGAACGGACGTGTCTGCCACGAAGGCCGCCCCCGACGAGGAGGCTTCTACGAAGAAGAAGTTCGTTATTGTCGAAGGGCAGGTGACGGATCAGATGGGTGCCGGTCAGGTTGGCGTCGTGGTGACGGTTCGACGAAAGCGGGACGACGGTAAGCCTGGTGAATTGCTCGGTGAAGCAAAGACGGACTCGTTCGGCGATTTCGAGGTGCGCTCCGACACGCCCGTTCGCGGCGACTTCGTGGTCACACTGTCCAAAGAGCAGTTCGCCGAAATGATCCGCGAGGTGAGCATGGGCGATGATGACCTGCCGCCATATCTGGCCGAAACGCTCGAAGGCAATCTTGTGGTGATCGGGCGCGTTGTGGACGCCCGCACGAGCAAACCGGTAGCCGGCGCCGACGTCACACTCTCTTCTCAGGACAACAAGTGGGAGGGTACGACCAACGACGATGGCGAATTCACGCTGGAGAAAGTCGTTCCGGGGTCGGGTGAGCTTGTCGTTGAAGCCAAAGGCTATGGTCGCGAGCGACAGCGCGTCGCGCGCCTTGAGGATTTTGGCGAGCTACTTGTTGAGATCAAACCGGAGCGCATCGTTCACCTTGTGATTGTGGATGACCGTGGCGTGGGGATTCCCAAGGTGACCATCGAAGCCCTCGATCAACCGCGTGACGATTTCCGAACGGTGATGACCGACAAGGAGGGGGCGGCGGTGTTGCGTGGCGTTCACTTCGACGCGGCGCGGATCGAACTACGTCTGTCGCACGAAGACTATGTGTCCAGCGTCGAGTTCGATCGCGACGTCATAACCCCCGAGCACGAAGTTGAGTCGACGCACAAGTTGGTCATGCCCCGCGCCGGGCGCGTATCCGGTCTGATCGTCAGCAAGGAGACCGACGACCCCCTCGGCGGAGCCCGCGTGACAGCCGGGGACGCGGACGGCGAGGGGGCGCCCCGCGATTGGGCGGACTATCAAGGTCGGTTCACGATTCACTCCGTCCCGCCCGGACCGGCGGTGGTGACGGTGTATGCGTCGGAATACGCACCCGACGTGGCCAAGGTCACGGTCGTTGCGGGTAAGACGGTGAATGTGAACTTCAAGCTTGAATCCGGAAAGACGCTTACGGGTTTGGTGGTCAACGACAAGGGTGACGGCATTTCCAATGCGTACGTCGAAGCGACCAAGTGGCGTGGCGACACGATGCTCGGGTTGATTGCCATGACGGATAGCGACGGCCTGTTTACTATGGAGGGTGCGCCGAGTGATGAGTTTACCGTCGTGGTGTCGGGCGGACGCGGCGTTTCCGTAACCAAGACCGTGCGCGCCGGAAACACAGACCCGATCAAGTTCATATTGGAAGGGGCGCCGACGGATACGTCGGGCGATGGCGGTATGAAAGTTGGTGAGGTGGTTACGGCTTTGTCGCTTACGACATTGGAAGGTGAGTCGATCACCATGGCAGACCTCAAGGGTAAAGTCGTGTTGCTCGATTTCTGGGCGACGTGGTGCGGTCCGTGCGTGGCGGAAATCCCCCATCTGTTGAAGGTTCACGAAAAGTTCGGCGCGCGAAAAGATTTCGTAATGATCTCCGTCAGCTTGGACGGCGACGAGAAAGCCCTCAAGACGTTCATCAAGAAACAGAAGATGACGTGGAAACACGTGTTTGGTGAAGTCGGCGGCGCCCCGCAGGCTGCGACACAGTTCGGCGTTGTCGGTATTCCAGCAATCTTCGTGCTCGACGGCCAAGGGAAAATCGTCGCGACTGATCTTTCCGGTGGTGAGTTGGAAACTCGGATTGAGAAAATCTTGGGCGAGAATGGAAAATGATCGGTGCCGCCGACACGCGTATTGTTCGCCGTCCTGCGGCTTCTCCGCATTACGTATGATCAATTCCAAAGTATTCTTGACTTTCGGTCCGGAAATGTCGTACACTTGGTGTGGCTGCGATGAGCCGTTGACTTCGCGCATCTTATACGGGAGGCCGGTATGAGACGTAGTGGGTCGTTCTTTGGGTTCCGCTTTGTTCGTCCTGAAGGTGT
>JAJDDY010000086.1 GCA_029260075.1 Phycisphaerae bacterium | reverse complement strand
GCAATCCTCACCGTCTCGAAAGCACCCACTTGGGCTATCCCTCACAGGAGACGCTCGGATAGAAGATTGGGACCACCACGGAATCGCAACAAACCCCACAAGGTCGCTTGACACGCAACGGGCTTTCATAGAAGAGCCGCGCCCGTAAGGAAGCGGTCCGGTTGCAAGTACGAAGACCACTCCCTGGCAGTCGCGGCTCGGTTAGAGGCAACCCTTTCCATGCATCCTTGTTGATCGCAGAAAGAGGCGTGGCGTCTTGTCAGTTCGGTGTGTCGGTGTAGGCGCTTTGGTAGGTTTGGTAGTCGCGCATGTCGACGCGGCCGTCGGCGTAGCGGTCTTGCTGCGTGCATTTGCTCTTGACCACGGCTTGGCCGGGGCCGCTTAGGCAGTCGGCAAGAGAACTCATGGCTGCGAGCGAGTTGGATCCGGCTTCTTTGCTGGATCGTATGTCGCCTATTTCCATCCTGAACATCATGGTCCACACGCCGAGGGCCATCACCACAACGGCCGCAACGCCCACGAGGCGAAGACCGGTCGGTTTGAACACGATGGTCTGCGGACCACGCGGCGCCACGACGAGCGCCTCAGTATCGACTCTCGTGCGATCGAACACGTGCGAACCTTCGACATCCACCAGCTCCGAAAGGGCTGACTCCATCGGCTCGTGTTGTCTCATTGGATCGCTCATTAAGAAGACCACCTCTTGCCAGCCAGCCGGGAAACCACCCGTCGCTTGCCCCTGTCCACCGAATTAGTCGCCCGAATCGCCGTCAAGCGCGAAGGATTTTCCAAGTTTTTGGCGAACACAGTCCCTTAATCGGTCCAAAACCCGGCCCCAACGCGATCTCAGGGTCGATTCTTTCATGCCTAGCGCCTCGGCTGCGTCCCGCCATCGACGCTCCATAATCGTGGAAAGCTCGGCGGTCAGGCTCCGATCGTCTGCATCGAGCCCGGCGCAGCACGATTTGAGGGCCTCAAGATGCTCCAGCCGTTCGAGGGTTTCGACCGGTTCATCAAGCGTCGACGCGATGTCACGTGTTGCGTCGCCGGCGTCCAGACTAACAACCTTTCCATCGTCCGGCTGTCGGCGTAGGGCGCTGACGACCTGGTTGCGGGCGATCTGGACGAGATAGGCCCGGACTGACGTCGGGCGGCGGTCGGGATGGCGTTGAAGCGACTTGACGAACCCTGTCCATGTGAGCGACGCGATCGACTCGACCCACTCGGGATCGCGGCGGGATCGATCGTTGGAGACCTTGAACACCGTGTATCTCACGAGTCGATCGTACCGGTTCATCAGTGCTCGAAGGGCTCCGGCGTCGCCGGCCAACATGTTGTCGATGAGGTAGTCGTCGTTCGGCCCGGGTGGCGGGGACGCAGCGGTCGAAGGGCGGGGACTTGGCATACGCGAAGTATTGACGCTTGCGTCGCGTCCGGCAAGGGGAGAACGTGGGGCGTCGACGTTACGCATATCTTGCAAGCACCTCTCGAACGGCGGACACCAGATTCGCACGCGGTGTCGAAAACTGCGCCGGTTGCTCTTCGAGCCACCTCTTCCGGTCAGCCCCGATTTCTTTGGCCAACTCGTTGCCCAAACGCAGGTCTTTCATGGATATCTCACCCTTGGCCAGTTCGTCCGAGCCCATCACGATGGCCAGGGTCTTGCCACTATCGCTGGCGTACTTGAACTGCTTACCGATCCCCTGTTTCCCGACGTACAGCTCGGCGCCGATGCCGGCGTCGCGCAGCTCCGTCACCAGCTCGACGTAATCTGCGGTGAGGTTCTTGTCGAGGCGGCTCACGAGTACGGGTGCGGTGGCGCTAACGCCACCGATTTTTCCGAGCGCCTTCAACGCCGCGAGCAGGCGGTCCACGCCCATGGACGCCCCGGTCGACAGAACCTGCTGCCCGGTGAATCGTGCGATGAGGTTGTCGTATCGCCCGCCGCCGAACACGCTTCCGAACTGACGCGATTGCCCGTTGTCGTCTTGCACATCGAAGGTTAGCACAGCCTCAAACACCGGTCCGGTGTAGTAAGCAAGGCCGCGAACCACTGTGGGGTCGATGACGACGCGATCGTCGCCATACCCTGCACAGGTAAGCGTTTCGTCGATCTGACGCAATTCGTCCACGCCCTCGCGACCGATCTTGCTGTCGCCGACGACGGACTCCATTGCGTCATACACGGCGCGGCGCGTATCGCCGGCTACGTCGAGGTAGGTCATCACAATGTTGATCTGCTCTGGCGTCAGGCCGGTGCCTTGGTTGAACGCTCCCGAGTCGTCCTTGCGACCGGCGCCGAGCATTTGTTCAACACCTTCCCGGCCGATGCGCTCAAGCTTGTCGATTTGGCGAAGCACGTTCCCAGCGAGGTCGTCCGCCATTCTGCTACCGCCAGCCACGCGTTCGAGCACACCCGTCAGCACCTTGCGGTCGTTGAGGTTGACGATGTAATCGCCTCGGTCGATGCCGACGGCTTCGAGCGCGTCGCACATGACCATGCAGCACTCCGCGTCGGCGAGCATCGAGCCGGTGCCGACGGTGTCGAAGTCGAACTGGTAGAACTCGCGGAACCGGCCGGGTCCGGGTTTGTCCATTCGGTAGACCGGGGCGATCTGATAGCGTCGGAAGGGTAGTGGCAAGTGTTGTAGGTTCATCGCTACGAAGCGAGAGAGTGGGGCGGTGAGATCGTAGCGTAGGGCGACCCAGTCTTGGTCTTCGTCGCGGAATGCGAAGATGCCGGCGTCTGGTTGATCGGCTTCTGGGAGGAACTTGCCGAGCACATCGACGTATTCCAACGCGGGCGTTTCGAGCGGGGTGAACCCATATCGCTCGTACACCGTGCGTATTCGCGCGATCATGCGATCCCTTGCGGCAACGTCCGCAGCGGCGATGTCGCGAAAGCCTTTCATCCGCCGAGCGACGGTTCGTTTTGGTTTGCCGGTCTTGCCCACGCACGTTCTCCCGAGTGTCGAACCGGTCAGTCTACGCAAGCGGTTTCGGCTGTCCAGACGGGGCGGGCGATTGATAGAAGTGCGAGACGGTCAGGAGGCGCAAGCGATTGAGCCCTGGAAGCGCCTCGGAGCTTGCCCACTATCTCAACCGCGAGCGACGATCGTGCCATCCTTCGAACGCCGTTCGACCAGCACATCACCCGGTGTCTCGTGTAGCCCGCGGAACCCAGCGAACACCGCCGGTCGAAACACGATGATTCCGATGAGTTTGTCGTTTGCTTGAGGGTCGAGGATCGTAGGTTTCGACATGAGGCGTGGTGAGGAGGCTCTACGGTCACTTGCGGAATATGAACTGGTGGTTGCGCAGTTCGACCAGCTCGATGCCTTCACCTGTTGCGAGTTCATCAACGGCTTTCTTGACGCCACCATCCCACCAGCCGCCCTCGGCGTAATCATCACCTGTGATCAGGCCGCCAGGTTTGGTTTTTTGGAAGGATACTTGCAGGTCTTTCTTGACGTAGTCATACAGGTGATTCCCATCGATATAGATCCAGTCGAAATAGGCGTCCGAAAACTGGTCAAGAATATCAGTGGAGAAGCCACGGTGAATGATCACTCGGCCTGCCTGTACCTGCTCGTCAAACCGTTTACCGACATTGGCGAAGCGTTCGTCCATCTCCGTCTGACCCGATTTCGCTTGACCGCCGTACCATGCACTTTTGTAAACATCCGACTTTTGGTGCTCCCACGGGTCGATCAAGTGAAGTTCTCTTGGAGACGTGGTGCGCAGAATCTCAGCGGAGAAATCCCCTATATGAACGCCTATCTCGGCGCCGACGGCATGCTCCGGAACCATGTCAAGCAGGAATCGACGATGGCTCCTTGGCGGCGAACCGACGCGAAACCGTTTCGCCAACCGCATGGCACCTGGGATTTTCTTGATCAGAGCTCTCAGACCGGTGTTCCGCATTCGCTGCCTCCGAAGTGACCATGTTACGTCGCGACTCGAGCGATTTCAAACCCGTCCGGATAACCTGACGTCGTCGTCAATCGTGGCGGAACTGAACGCTTGCCGCGCCGAAGTCGTGCGACATGATAGGGCCGGTCGGGCCGACTGATCAAAGTAGTGATGCATTATAGCGTTGGAAGGAGGCAAGAAGTTGGGTTCCTACGAAATCCTCGCTCCCCTCGGGGCGGTCGGTAGCTTCGGAGCACGACGATAATCTCTTCGTCGCCCGTTTTGTCTTGATTCGCCGTCACTTCACTGAACGCATTGATGCGGCGTCGAAAGTTCGGTTTGCGTAGGGCTGTCTTGCCGAAGGAAGAGCCGCGCGTTGTACGCTTTGCTAAGCCGGCACGAAAAGAATGAACGGGAGTGGATGGGAATCGAACCCACCAAGCGCTGCGTAAACAACGCCTCAACGGCTTTGAAGACCGCGGGACCCACCAGGCGTCCGTACACTCCCGGAAACGAGTGTAACGAATGTACCACACGATCGCCGTCGATCAACCGGTCCGGTTGCGCTGGACGGTTCCGGTTGTCCGTCGCACGACGTGCATGCGCGCGTTCGGTTCATCCGTGGTCGTTCGGTCGAGCGGCGCTTCCGCCGGAAGCGTATGAGTCGCATTCGTCCGAAAGAACCAGCGTTTGCACAACTTTCGACGCATCGCCGGACGCTTCTGGCGGCGATATGATGAGTACGTCGCGGAATGAGTTTGAACGGGCTCTGTTCCTCTGTACCGTGCTGGGATCGGTTGTACGTCTCTAGAGTCGGTGGCATCCCGCTACGTGTGATTGGGTCATACTTCGGACGATAGCTTGAGATGGCTGAGTTGGCCGTCAAGGACGGATGTGTTGGGACGACGCCCTAGACATACAAACCGTGCGGGTGGGATTGGGTGCGTTGGTGCATTCACGCTGATCGAGTTGCTCGTATCCATTGCGATCATCGGCCTGCTTGTGTCGATCTTACTCCCGTCGCTTTCGCGCGCCCGAGCGGTAGCGAGATCGGCGGTATGCATGTCGCGCTTGCGAACGGCTGGTCAGGGTCTTGTGCTGTACGCGAACAACAACAGGGACACGCTCGTCCCCGGACGAATGCCAAAGATCGATGATTTCAACTGGCGCAATCGCGTCGTCGGCGGCGTCAAGTATCGTCCCACGTTTCTCACGATGATGGAGAGCGAAGTCGGTCTACCTCCGTTCGACGATCCGAAGCCGAGCCGCACGGAGATTGACATACACGGTCAGCCCGGAGATCGACAGAACTTCGACAGCGAGATGTATGTTTGTCCGGAAGTTTCCGATTGGACGGATGAGCGGAACGGCGCGTACGGGTACAACTATCAGTTTCTGGGCAACTCGAGGCTCAAGAATAAGGACGATGTTTCGTCGTACAAGAACTGGCCGGTGAAGTCGTCGTGGGTGCGAACCCCGTCGAAGTGCGTGGCCGTTGCGGATAGCATCGGAACAGCCGCTTCATTCCCACGATTCGAGCGTGGACCGTATCAGGATAACGATTTCGATGACCGCAAGAGCGGGCGAACACTATCGGCGCTGGGCAACGAAGGGTTCAACCTCGATCCGCCGCGCATCGACCTGACTCGCGGCGAGGCGGCAAGTTTCAAAGGTGATCACATAGGCCGTACGGCGATTCATGAGCGTCATGTCCGCAAGGGAAACGTGCTGTGGGTTGATGGTCATTGCTCCAGCGAGACATTGGAATCGCTTGGTTATGATGTCGACCCAACGGGCGTCGTGGGGTTCGAGGGCAACAATCGATCGTTCCATATTCGGCGTGAAGACAAGGCGTGGATTGAGACGCCTTAGTGCTCAGTCACATACCGAATGATGGGCTTACCGAGCCGCGCCCGTAAGGAAGCGGACGTTCAAAAGCCGGTGTGACAGCTGTAAGACACTCCCTTACGGTCGCGGCTCGGTTTGTTCCCGCCGTTCTCACGCACGTTCTAAGACACTCCCTTTCGGTCGCGGCTCGGATCGGACGACCCCATCACTTGAGACGTGACAAAGCACTCGTAGCGTCTTGGGGCAACAGGCCGGACGTCCAGAACTGATTCGTCCCAGCCGTCGCCTCTTCTTCGGTTGTAGATAGCGTCAAGGCGTGGACGGCTCGGCAGGCGCCGGCGGGCCCATAAACGCTTGCCCGGAAATCGCTTTTTGATAATCCACATACCGCAAACCGTCAGGCGGCGTGAACGTGAAGTGGTCCTTCTCGAAGCTCGGGTTGATCTTGAAGTCGCTGAAGGTCAGGGTTAGTTCTCTCTTGGCGATTTTGTCGACCACTTTCGTATGCACGAGCATTCCGGTCTTCTTATCGACGTAGTATTCTGTTGTGATTCGTCCCTCCGCCTTGCTTCCGGTGAACAGGTAGACGGGCAGCCCGTCGCGCAAGGTATCTTGCACGTCGAACTTGTCGTTCATGCCGATTTGCCAGATGAGTTCCGTGCCTCCCAGGTACTCCAATTTGGCTGGATTCTGCCGAATCTTCGTCCAATACTTATCCTTGTGAAATTCGTGAACCACGTAGAGGTCTTCGCCGTCGTACCACTGCTCGACACGTTGACCGGTCAGCGCCCTGCCTTCCGTGGGTCGCTTCAACGCCACCTTTTGAAACAGGTATTGCCTCATGTAGTTTACGCCATCGCGTTTCATGAAGTCATACGTTCCGTCCTGGCCCTCCGTGTGCCGAAAGACGCCATCCTCCTGGTCTGCGGTCGACGCGACATGGGCCGAGAGGGAGTGAATGTTCTTCCACGCTTCTACGATGGCCTCGGCGGCCTCAGTTGTCGCCGCCGACGGCACGAATTTGGCCTTCTTGATATCCTTGCCGGAACCTACGGGCACGGCGATCCGAATCTCGTCGCCTTTCTTCGACAGCACCATTGAATTCTTCGGCATGCCAAGCGCTTCGGCCTCTTTCTTTGCCTCGGTGATGTCAATGTTGATCGGAGTGGCTTTGATTTCGGGGGTCAACTGGACCGAATTGTCGGATTCGGCCGGCGTCGTTGTTCCCGGTTCATGCGGCGCGACGGCGGATGTTGTCTTGTCATCGGGCGGTTGTTCCTTGCTGCACCCACCAGCCGACAGAACCGCGACACACCACAGGGTACACAATGTTACAGGTACGATACGTCTCGCCATCGGAAAACTCCGCTTCTGTTCGTGTGATTTGTTGAGTCTACAGCCATGCCCACGGAACCATTGAACACGCGTTGTCACTATATCTACAGGCGTGGACGCGGCTCATGGCGTACACTTCACCGGTCGGTCGAACCCGATTCGGCAATGCGCATTGTAGCACGTCGGTAGTCACGCGACCATCGTATTCAATCGATCGAGGAAATGGGTCGCGTGCCGGCCGACCAGAGGGACGTGTCGCTCGCGTGTTGAAGGAAGGGCCGATATGCTCCACCTCCGAACGACGATTGGAGCCGCGTGGCGTGGCATGTTGCCCTGGTACTTCGGTGTCGCTTCTTGGAGACGTAGTCATGCTCGAGTCGAGCCGTAGGGAACTGATCGCCTCCGAGATTCAGAAGACGCGATTGAGTGCGATCATACGAACCGATAACCAAGCCCTCGCGTCGGATGCGATGGACGCGGCGGTCGCTGGCGGGTTCACACTCGTCGAGTTCACGCTAACGATCCCCGGCGCGTTGGAGTTGATCGAGTCGTTTTCCGGCCGGTCGAACCTTACCGTTGGCGCCGGCACTGTGCTGACCGTCGCACAAGCGCGGGCGGCGGTTGCTGCTGGGGCGAAGTTTCTCGTATCCCCGATCGCGGACGGTGACATCATAGGTGAGGCTGGCGCACTCGACGTCGCCTGCATCCCCGGCGCCTACACGCCCGCAGAGATGCAATCCGCCCATCGGTTCGGAGCGGATTTCGTCAAAGTCTTCCCTGCGGTGCCCGGAGGACCGGAGTTTCTGCGGTCTGTTCTCGGACCGTTGCCCCATCTTCGTCTCTTTCCCACAGCCGGCGCGACGCCGGAAAACTTTACCGAGTTTTTGGACGTCGGTTGTGCCGGTGTTGGGTTTGTTCGATCACTGTTTCACCCGGCGGACATGGCCGACCGAAATTTCAGGGCGATTACGGATCGTGCCCGGGCGATATTCGAACGCCTTGACGCCTGGCGGAACGAGTCTCGATAACCATCCGTCCGCGACAGTACTCCATGAGCGAACGGCACATGGTCCCTTCCGTCTCGTAATGTGCTGTGGCCAGTCCATACGCTGAACAAATCAAGACATCGCATTTATCGGAGTGTCTGCGAGGTGGCACTGCGGTAAGACGTTCCGTATACCGCATCGTCCAAACTCGGCGCTTCTTACATAGCCCGTAGCGCGCGCTTCCGCATTCTCGTAACGCCTAACTCCGTTCGCCGTACCCGGATTGTATAGTTGGAGGTGGCCGCTATGACCGCTCCGGCCGTGATGTCGGTCTAACTTGTGCGCGTAGGGCCGCGTGGCGTTGGTGTCGCACTTGTTGACTCGACGGGCGAACGCCTTAATGGCTCGTGCGACGTCGGTTAGTGCGTGGAATATTGGCATATGAACACACGGGCCAAGCATATTTCGTTGGTGATCCTCACACAGACCGGGTGCCTTGCGGCCGGGCTATGGATGCACCATCGATTCGCCGTATCGGCCATCGTTCGCGGCGCCGAATACCAAGCTTGGGCAGATCTTGTCGAGGGTGCCCCGGACTTTTCGGAGTTGGATCGTGCGCTTCGGCATAGAGAACGCCTGAGTGATGCGATCGGAGCGTTGTCGACGTTCTCGAACCGCTTTGAACCACAACTCGGCGCGGTAACCGTTGTGGACGAACAATGGCGACCGGTAGCGACGACGTGGGACGGACTCGATGGGCGTTCGCCTGGCACGTCCGCTTCAACCGCGCTGACGTGGACGTCTGTGGACGATCGGTTTACGTCATCCGACGGATTTCAGGGTGGGCGGATACGCATGGCCGACGGTGAACACTTGGCCGTCGTCCGAGCACTTCCCGCATCCCGCGGATTCGTCCTGGTTCACGAGCCGGCGCGAATCGTAGAAGAGCGGGCAGCGGCATTGGTCGCGTCCCAACCAACGATCGGCCTGCTGACCTTCGTTTGGACGTTGGCGATGTTGATCGTGGCGGTGTACCTCATTCTTTCTCGCCTCCATGACCAGATCGATGACCAGCGTTCGCAGCGCACAGCGGGGGCACTGCGGCAGGCGCAGACTTTGGTGCAGACGCGTGACGCCGTCATCTTCGGACTGGCCAAACTGGCCGAGTCCCGCGATCCCGAAACAGGCGACCACCTTGAGCGCATCTCCGTCTATGCCACGACGCTCGCGAACGCGGTTCGATTACATCCGAAGTTTCGCGACCGCGTGCCTTCGACGTTCGTGCGCCTTATCGGGATCAGTTCGGCGCTACACGACATTGGCAAGGTCGGTGTGGCCGATGAAATCCTTCGCAAACCCGGGCAGCTTACCGACAGCGAGCGAGCGGCGATGCGTGTGCATACGACGATTGGTGGGCGGTGTTTGCGCGGTATCGAGCGACGATTGGGTGGTTCCAATTTCCTTCAAATGGCCCGCGAAATAGCCTTTGCACACCACGAACATTGGGACGGTATGGGGTACCCGAAAGGGCTATCCGGCGAGGATATTCCGTTGTCCGCACGGATCGTGGCCATTGCCGACGTCTACGATGCGCTGTCGTCGCGCCGGGTGTACAAAGAGGCCATTCCGCACGAGGAGTGCGTTCAGATGATTCGAAGAATGGCCGGGACCAACTTCGATCCCGACTTGGTTCAAATCTGGCTGACCATTGAGAGCAAATTTCGCACGATCGGCGGGCAGTTTGAACGGCGCACGGACCCCGTGATAGATCGCAAAGGCAAGCGTGTTGAAGACGTACGCGAGGCGGTGGAAACCGAGGAACTGCTCCCTGTTTAACGCGGTAGCAGCGGCGGTGATCGCCGGGTGCAACGCACAAGAGGCGTGCGTCCCCGACGAGCGGGGAAATCGTTAATGGATCACCGGCTGGAAGCCGGTGCCATACTTTGCCAACGGTCTGCTGAGAGACGAGGGCGATCGCGTGAGTGACGTGCAGCAATGCTGCGACGGCGGAGCGTTATAGGCTAGTTTCTGGATACCCCACGAAGAGGACGAACAGACCATGACGGCGTTCAAACGCAACGAGCGACACATATTCGAAGGCATGTTAATACTGGTCATATTGGGCTTGACGTTGCTGCTCTTTCGAATGGGTGCGTACAAGATGGTCGTGCTCAACCTGTTCTTCCTTCCGGTCGTCTTGAGTGGCTACTTTATGGGTCGCACCAGCGCGGGAACGCTGGCGTTGCTGAGTGTGCTGTTGGCGACGATAGTTACCACGCTCGGCTCCGGGGGGCTGGCTGCGTACAACACGCCCGTCATGGTGGCGTTGGCGTTGACGGTGTGGGGTGCGACGTTGGGACTGACGGCGATACTGGTCGGGACGCTTTGTGACGAGCGTGCCAAGACGGTTGAGGAGCTTCACGCCGCGTACGTTGGTGTCGTTGAGGTGCTGTCGCGTTACCTGCAGAGTGCCAATCCGTCAGTGAGGGCGCAGTCGCTTCGAACAACCGAACTGTGTCAGTCTGTCGCCACCGAACTGCGTTTGCCGCGCAAGCGCGTCGACGACGTACGCGTCGCCGCTATGCTCTACGATCTTGGCAACGTCGAGGTCACAACGCAATTGTTCAGCCGAGCTGTAGGCACGCTCCAAGCCAAGTCTGACCGGGCTCAGTCGTTTACATTTTCGGGCACCGAGTTGGTGCGTTCGCTTGGTCCCGTTCTTCAAGGAGCCGTTCCGCTATTGGTCGGTCAGGATGAGGCTGCACGGGAATGCCTGGAGCTCAAGGACGAACACGGCATTACGGACATGCCGATCGGTGCGAGCATTATCCGGTCCGTTAGGACGTTCGTGGCGCAAACACAAGATGACGTCGACGTGTCGAACGATCTCATCCGCCGTTTGGTGCAAGACATGCGCCAGGATGTCGCGGGCACACACGATGCGTCCGTCTTGGATGCGTTGGAACGCTGCCTCTTGCACCGGTCGACCTCCGCTGTTCTCGAAACGGTCCAAGTGTGAGGCGGACCGGGCGGTACAGTGCCCGATAACGGCCAACATCACGCGCGCCTCGAACGCCGGCACGTCCGCTAAGTCGTGCCCAGCGGCCTCTACACCGGCGGGTCAGCAGAACGGATTCGCTGCGACGGAATTCGGTGAGCAACTCACTCGTGCGATACGTCGATAGACCTCGGGGGGATACCGAATCCGACTGAGCATGAGGAGCGCGCTGAAACCGCCATGAATGGATCAGTAAACGTTTGCCTGTATAATGTTGACCCGGAAGCTTCGGCAGAGCTTGCGGCGGCCATCAGCAATCTCAACTTCGTTCGGCTCGTTGCGGACGTGGACTCGCCGGAGCAATTGGCCAGCGCGCTGCAATCCCAATCGATCAACCTGATTTTCTTTCACCTCGACCCTGAGCCCGACAACGTCGTGGACGTGATCGAGCAGATTTCCGGGCGTTATCCGGACATAGCGCTCGTCGCGCTGAGTCACGCAACAGAACCGGCTGCGATTCTCGCGCCAATGCGCGCGGGATGTGATCAGTTCGTATGCGAGCCGATTGACCCGGCGGACCTCGCGGCCGCCGTCGCGCGCGTTACGACCAAACGACTCCTCGCCCAACCCAAGACACGATGCATCTGTGTGGTGGGTTCGTCCGGGGGTGTTGGAACGACCTCGATCGCGTGCAATCTTGCCATGGAAATAGGCCACTTCACCGACCACACGTGCGCGCTGGTCGACATGGACCTGCAGTTCGGCGATGTGTCGCTAAATTTCGACTGTCACCCCAAGTACACGATGTACGATCTGGCTTGCGCGGGCGCGGACCTCGACGAAGCGATCATGGAATCGACGATGGTCGATCTCCCCTGCAACGTCGCAATGCTCGCTCGACCGGAGATGCTTGAACATGTCGAATCGATTACGCCGGATACGATTGATCGGGTGTTCCAGTCACTTCGTGGTAAGTATGAGAACATCGTCGTAGATGTCTCCAACCATCTGACGCCGTGTTCGGTGGCTGCCATGACACAGGCGGACACCGTGTTGATTGTCACGCAGCTTCTCGTGACCAGCGTTCATAACGCCAAACGCGAGTACGATGTGCTGACGCGGTTGGGCATTCCTGAAGACCGTTTGCAGGTGGTCTTGAATCGATTCGATGGTCGCGCCGGTCGCATATCCGCTGAGGACGTTGAAGACATGTTGCACAAGCCGCTGTTTGCCAGGGTGCCGAACGACTATCAGTTCGTAGCCCGCTCAATCGATTTTGGGCAGCCAGTGGCTGCACACGACCGCAAGAGCCCCGTTCGTGCTGCGATTCGAGGGCTGGCGGAGCGCATGACCGGAGACGCGAAAGAACAAGATGACACCTCAGACGCCCGCCGAGGCTTTTTCGGCCGATTGTTGTCGCGCTAATAGGGCGTCCGCAAATGGTCTTACCGAGCCGCGCCCGTTAGGAAGCGGTCTATGTACGAGGCGAATAACGCTCCCTCGCGGTCGCGGTTCGGTTCGCAAGCGTCCTTTGCATGCACGCGCAAAGGCGCCTTCGAGTGACAAATACGGCCAACCGTTGTCCCGAATTCATAACCTGCTTCACGAACCGGCGGCGATCGGACTTTTGGCCCGGTCACAGAACCACCAGAGGTTTTGACGCTCGGACACTTCAACAGAATAGGTTGATGAATGTTCGGACGTAAACTGCTCGCGCGCCCGCTGCGTTCCCGTGTGCATCGGGTCGTCGCCGATGAACAGAAAGCCCTCGCGCAATGCGCCGCATCGCAGTACATGCTCAACATAATTGAGGTCGTCCGGATAGCGATGGTCTGTGTCCATCATGACCACGTCGATGCAGTCGGGCGCTAGCGGGGCATCTAGCACGCTGTGCGACATGATGTTCACACGACCGCTGAGCGCGAAACGATCCGCGACGTGATCGCATACCCACTTGGCCACATGACGCCTTGCTGGATTGATCTCCAGACCGATCCCCCGCGCGTTGTGGAAGTGTTGCAGGACGGAGGCGATTGTCGTGCCAAAGCACACGCCGAACTCGAGGTAAGTGAAGCTGTCGTTGCGATCAAACCGTGACTCGATCAAGTCGATCACGAAACCCACACCCCGTGCGCTCTTCGGTGACGATCGCCATTGCTGTGTCGAAACGGCCTTGTCGATGACTTCGCGAGGTAGTGTTGACGCCTGAAGCCAAGCCTGTTCCGCTTCACCAAGCGTGTGCCCCTCATCGTCACGGTATTGTTCAAGCACCGGCCAGAACCAGGAATCGTCGAAGTGCGACATCAGTTGTTCTCCAAACCTTGCGGCGAGTCGCAAGGAACATCCTGGGACGAGATTTCCATCGCATGCAGGGACATGATTCCTATTTCGTCCATCTGATCAAGATGGCTGGGACGTGATTCCCATCTCGTCCCCACTCTCAAGCAGGATTCACATCCTTTTTCTTAGGGCTCCAGCGGCCTAGTGCTTTGTCACAGCCAAGTCTACAGGTTGGCGACGGAATCAGAGCCGTGGGTGCCAGCCCGCGGAGCGGTCCCACCGCTAGCGCGGAGGGCTCTGACCGGCGCGCCTAGCTCCGCCGGTGCGGGCGGCGACAACCCACACCGTAAGGTGTGACGCCGCACTAGCGAATGGATCAACGCCCACGCGGCGGACCCATGGATTGCGCCAAGCACAACAGTTCGGCTGCGCGCTCTACGCGAGGTATTGATTCAAGTGACGCTCGTCACGGTTTCCGTCGCCCGGCGCAACGATTGATTCCTTGTGATCGGTGGCCACACCAAGTTCGACCAACTCGCGGTGCGCACTGACGCTATCGCGCTGATCGTTCGCCAAATCCAGCTCACGACGAACTTCCGACATGCCGCGCATAAAATGATCTTCGGGCATGTCTCGAATGTCCGAAACGCCCGCGTCTCTTGTTCCGCGTATGTAAATGGAATCGTCCGGATTCGCCAGCTCGCCGGTTTCATCATCAATCGTGTACGTCGCGTGAGGGAAAACGCATTCGCCGCTGGCGTATCGCGCAAGCTGTCGAAGGGATTCATCGTCGTACTCGGCCGTCGACAGCACGTCCACGAGTTGATCGGGCACGGACAGACCGCGCATCGATGCCTTGATGTGCGCTGCGGCTGACCCCGGACGCGCGGGCGTCAGCGTGCGATCACGCTCGCGTTCACGACTCTTCAAATCGTGCGCGGTGCTCACGTTGGCGTCGTCTATGCCGTAGAGTTTCTTCCTGCTACACCGAAATCTGATGCGCTGTAGTTGATCGCCAATGCTCGCGTCGAACTTGCCGCGTATGAGTACCTGAACGAGATCGATCGGCCAATGGCCATCGATTGCAAAGTACCATAGTTTTTGCAAGGCGTAGAGCTCGGTCTTGTGCGAAATGTCCAGCCGTGACTCGTCGAAGAACGACTCACTGCAGTGTTTGAGTTGGTCTTCCGTCGTAAAATCACGATCGACGCAGTACTGTCCGAGCGCTGTGCGCGGATAGGGTTGGAAGATCGAACACCACGAATCGGTTACGCGATGGCGCATGTTAAACTGCAACGTGTTGAGCGCGTCCTCCAGCGGATTCTCGAGCGGCAGGCCGATCATGTTTTGCATGCGTGCCCGAATACCGAATCGATCGAACAGTCGGATCGCGCGGATCACATCGCCGTTGCTAATGTGCCCTCGGTGGAGCAGGCGTTGTTGCACGTCGGGGTCGGCCGACTCCATCGCGTAGTTGACCATTTCCAATCCCGAACGAAACATCCGCTCCGCAAGCTGATCGTCAAGGCAGTTCACCCGTAAGCTGCACAGCCAAGGCAATCGAACGTGCTCGGTGTAGCCGGTGAGAAATGCGTCAAGCCAGGCCTGACTCTGAATGAAGCTGTCGTCGATGTACAACACTTTCTGAAGCGGGTATGCGTCGCGCATACCGTTGATTTCTTCGACCACGTTCTCGACGCTTCGCCGGTCGAACCACTGCCGCGTCTCTCCGTCGATTCGTGCCAACGCCAACTGCGAGTGGTTGAAGCAGTACGAACACTTGTACGGGCACGCCCGCGACGTGATGACGTTCTTCATCGGGTTGTCGCGCAGTTCCGGATATTGATAGAGAATTTCGCGGTCGGGAAGCGGTAAGTCGTCGAGATGTTCCGCCATCGCGGCCTTGTGGAACCCGCGCTCGATTCGTCCTTCGACGATGTCGACAATGGCCCGTTCTCCCTGACCCTGTACGACGAAATCCACATCTGACGAAAATCCGATTTCGGGAAAGTACGTGCAATGTGGTCCGCCGAAAATGTTCGTGATGTTGAACTCGCGTTTGATGCGTCGCGCAGTTTTCAAGGCGAACAGGTGTTCGCCGGTGGTGATCGAAAACGCGACGAAGTCGGGTCGATAGCTGCGGAGCCGTTCGTCCAAGTCCTGCTTGTCGACTTGAATCAGGTCGGCGTGATGACCGGAGGCTTTGAGGGCGCCGGAGAGATACATTACGCCGAGCTTCTCGTTGCGCAGGTTACGCTCGATGAAGAGTATTCGTTTTCCGTGCCGTGTTGTCATATGGTTCCCACGTGTGGTCTCGCCAACTCGCTACTTCAGCAGCGTAGCCACGAACTTGTACAAATCGGCGGCGTCGACGGCGCTGCGGTGACCGACGATCTGCGTCATTAATCCGCCCATGCAGTTGCCGACGAACGGTACGAGTTCCGGCGCCGCCCCCGAATGAACCATCAACGCTGTGGCCGCAAGCAGAGCGTCACCTGCGCCGATGGTGTCCACTACCTGCCCGGTGAAGACCGGCGCTTCGTGCAGACTCCGCCCGTCCGAGTAAAGCGTACCCCGCTCGCCAAGTGTGACGTTGATATTTCGGCAACCTGTTTCTTCGCTCAGTTGCTTGATCAAATCGGGCAGTGGTCCGTACCGGTCGCCGAACGGGAGACGCATTTCGTATTCGTCGACCGAAATGTAATCCGCGCCGCGATACTTACGAACCGAGTTAAACCCCCGGTTCGATGAGTTGATCTGCGCGTTCACCGCAAGGAACCCCGATCGCTCGCGCAGTCGCTGAACCACCGCAGGCGTAAACAGGCCATGGCCGAAGTCCATCGCCATGACCACATCAGCCGATGGGGCGAGCTCGTCGATAGTGGCCAAGGTTTCGCGTTCGGATTGTTCAGGGATTGGCCTGTCGTTTAGAAACGTGATCTCAAACAGCTTTTGGTTCGAGAAGCGATGCACGAAGCGTCGCTTGCACACGGTGGGGGCGTCCGGTCGACGAACCACCCGTGCGGTCACGCCATCGCGTAAGTACGGAGCGACGATGTCTCTCCGATCCTCATCCGTCCCCGCACCGGCGAGCACGGTCACCGACCCACACAGACCAGCCAGATGGTTACCCACAGCCACCACGCCGCCGGCGAAGACCTCGGCTGTATCGAACCGGGCAGAGAGCGTCGGCGATTTGTTACTCATGGCGTCGGGTGTGCAATAGTGGTACTCGTCCATAATGGCTTCACCGACGACCAACACCTTCGTCGATCGAAAGGCGTCGAAGGCCGCGTGAACGTCAGCACACGAGAAACGCGAACCGAGCTCGTTCAGGTAGGTCTTCTGTGCGTCGTTGAGTACGTTGAAGAACTTATTGAGCAGCCGCGTCGAACTGAATTGAACTTCATCGGTGTGAACCAGCCGGCCGCCGTATCGCTCCACGGCCTGCTCTTCATCGACGATCGCACCGGTGACGTCGCCTTCCTTGTCGCGATAGTCCTGACCCTTAACGTATACGGTCGGTCTGACCTTGCTGATGGCTTCGACGCCCGTGGGGGATGCGCATGTGGCTACGAAGTCCACGGCGCCGATGGCTGCGACCGTTTCGGCGCGGAGGCGTTCGTTGAAGACCGGTCGACCGGGGCCTTTGCGGACGTAGCGATCTTCGGTCAGCGTAACGACCAAGACGTCTGCCAGACGCTTAGCGGCTTGGAGATGTCGAACATGTCCGGGGTGGAGTAGGTCGAAGGCGCCGTGGCAGAGCGCGATCGTCTTTCCGGCGTCGCGCTCCTTCCGGCAAATCAGTTCGAGCTGATCGAGCGATCTTACGGATCCGTCAGGCATGTTGCGGCACCTTCTTGTCTAGATATTTGAACCAACCGCTCGTCGCGTCTTGGATGGACTCCGGCGTCCATACGGGGGCGTCGCGCCAGACGCTGATCGATTCGAGCATGTTCTTGGTACCGTCCTCGAATCGGACGGTGGGTTTCCAACCGAGCAGCGTACGGATGCGCGACGTATCGGCGGACGTGCAATCCGGCTCGCCCGGTCGCTTGGGGACGGATACCTTAGGTCCGCCAATCAGGTCGCATAGCTCGTTGATGCTTCGCGGGTCGGAGGCGCCGACGTTCAGTATCTTCCCAGTGAGGTCGGACTCGGCGGCTTTGACGCAGGCGTCGACGACATCGGTCACGTACACGAAGTCTCGCGTCTGCTTGCCATCACCCACAACGGTGAACGGTTTACCGGCCAGCTTCTGTGCTAGGAACACGCCGAACACGGCTCCGTAGGTGCCATCCGTTCTGGCACGCGGTCCGTAGACGTTGAAGAATCGAAGGCTTACCGCCGGTAGGTCGTATAGCTGCGACCAGTGCAAGACGTATTGCTCTGCGATGCACTTTGTGAGGGCGTACGGATATTGTGGGCGAAGTTCAGCCGTTTCCGGTGTGGGTACGACGTCGGGAAGGCCGTAGCAAGACGAGCTTGCGGCGTAGACCAGCTTGGTTGATCCGCCGGTCGCACGCAGTGCTTCAAGCAAACGCACCGTGCCGTCGACGTTCGTACGATGATATACGCTGGGGTTGTCCACCGAAGGTACGATGTCAGCCAGGGCAGCCAAGTGGAAGACGAACGTCGCGTCATCGACGATCGGACGGAGATCGTCATCACCGGCGAGGTCCATGCGAAAGAGCTTCGTCGTGCCGTTCGGCGATCCTTCGCGGATCGCAGCTTCGATGTTCGATTCGCGGCCGGTGGAGAAGTTGTCCACGATCCACACCTCGTACCCATCAGCAAGCAGGCGGGCTACCAGGTGGGATCCGATGAACCCCGCGCCACCGGTGACCACCGCACGACGACCGTTGCTACGTTCCGACATATTGAGCTACTTTCTGCATAGGTTGGACGTTCTTCCCACGGACTCTTCGGCTGGATGTTCCACAACACGTCGCCGACCCTGCACCCTTACTATCGGACTACCTCCGGGGTCGACTTTTGCGTCTCCATCGACGCCGATACGTCCGAACATGGCACGCCGAGGAATTCTTCGATCACATCACATACTCGGTGAACTTGATCCTCGCGGAGTCCTTCATGTATGGGGAGGCTGATCGCTCGCTCGGCGAGTCGCTCCGCCGTTGGGAAATCACCTTGGCGGTACCCCAGTTTTCGCGCGGCGGGCAGCAGGTGAATCGGCAAACGGTAGTGAACCGCACAGCCAATGTTGTGTTGATCCAGCCAATCGACGAGCCCATTCCGCCGACCAACCGCGACCGGGAACGTGTGGTATACGGCCAGGTCGTCCGGACGGTCGTCAGGAATGCACGCCAGGTGGGACAGGCGTTGCCGATAGATCGCAGCGTGGGTTCGGCGGATCGCGATCCAGTCATCGAAGCGATCGAGTTTGATCAGCCCAAACGCGGCTTGCAACGTATCCATTCTCGCATTGTGCCCCCAGCCGCCGCAGTCCTCTTGTCGCTTGGTGATTCCATGATTTCGCAACAGTCGTAGTTTGTCCGTCAGCGATGCATCGTTCGTGGTGATCATTCCGGCGTCTCCGCACACGCCCATGGTCTTCAGCGGGTGAAGCGAAAAGCAACCGGCGATTCCAAACGCGCCGACGGGCTGGCCTCGATATGTGGCCCCAATGGCCTGGCAGGCGTCTTCGATGACCAACAGATCATGCTCCCGCGCGATTGTGTTGATAGCATCCATGTCCGCCGGGCGCCCGGTCAGGTGGACGGGTATGATCGCTCGCGTGCGGGGCGTGATGCGCGCTCGGAGGTAGTCGGGGTCGATGTTGAGATCGTCACGGACGTCGGCAAGTCTCGGCGTAGCGCCGGCGATGGCTATGGCCGACGCGGAGGCGACGAACGAGTTGACCGCGGTAATGACTTCGTCGCCGGGGCCGATGCCAAGCGCTTTCAGCGTAAGCACGAGTGCCATCGTTCCGTCACTAACACTGACGGCGTGCGCCGCTTCGCACCGCTTGGCCCATCGCTGTTCGAAGGCTTCGACCTCTGGACCGAGGATGAACTGTCCGTGGTCGAGAACGCGGTCGAGCGCGGCGTGCAGCTCGCTACGAATCGAATCGTGCTGAGCGACCAAGTCGACCATCGCAATGCGTTCAGAGAAGGGTGGTGTCACGTCGTGGACCCTTGGAAATAGGACAGCATAGCCGTCAGGAATCGTCTCATCGTTGGTTGGTAGGTGTAGTTTTTGATCACGACTTCGCGCATTTCGGTTGTCAGCGTGTTCCTCGCGGCGTGGTCATTCAAGAATCGGTCGGCCGTTCGTGCGAATGATTCCGCGCTGTCGAACAGTATCTCCGAGAATCGGGGGAACACGTCGGCGGGCTGGGCGGTTTCGGCGGTGAACCGAACGATGTTGATGAACTCCGAGCTGTCGGGATTGATCGTGTGACGCCACTCACCGATGTACGCGCTCAATAAGCCTTGAACCATATCGTCCGAATGGTCCAGGAGTGCACGCGTCGTGCTGATGTTCAACTCGTCGATGCGCCGGGCCAGTTTGCTCAGCGTGGCGCCGCGTCGATCCGACGAAGTGAGGCGACTTAGAAAGAATCCGCCCGCCGCAAGACCGTCGAGAGATCGCTGGTGAGCGAAGCCCGCCGGCATCAATTGCAAGTTAATCTTCGACGCACGATAGACGCAGAGGAGTTCTCGGCCATTATCCGCCGGACCCGCGGCGAACGCGGAGAGCGTCGGGTGTTCGTCCCAACCCCTTCCGTAAATGCGTAACGTTCGGCCTCGGCGCCTCGCCCAGTCAGCCACCCAGTTCAGAGCTTCGTGCCGAAAGATTCGATCCGCCAGCCGCCATAGATACCACCCGAGCAAGCGATCGCGAAGATTCTTTTCTTGGACGACCAGCCCGCATCGCTGGGATGCGCTGTCCAAAATTGCGCTGGACATTCCGCCCCAAAGGACGCCGTGTTTCTTGAGTTCGGCCACGGTCAATTCGTATAGGCTATCGAGCAGCGATCGGTACTGCTGATCGTCGTACATGCGCCGCTCTTGATCATGAAACGCTTCCGGTGTTTGCGAGGCGTGGCTTACATAGGATACGTCGCACGCATAGCGCTCGCGCTCTTCGTCGGTCAACGGCGGGCCGCTGAACTGTTCGGGTGAAGTGGGAACGCCTGAGTACAAGCACTGCGCGGGATCGACACCGGCTTGAACGCACTTGTTCTTCGACCAGCCGGTCACGAAATCGAGCCGGCCGATCTTGCTCATGTTCTCCGTAGTGAACACGGTCGGCAATTGATCCTGATCCCACGTCAAGATCGGTAGATTCTCGGGAACGACCGCACCGAATTCGGGACGCAAGTGGTCGATGTTGAAGAACAGGTCCGGATCGAAATCGCGCATCGCGTTGTGATAGGTTAACGCGCCGATGACGTGGTGCGGTGTCTTCTCAGTAAGTACGACGCACGTGTGCCCGAGAGTTTCGAAGGCACGCTTGGCGTCGCGCATTGAGTATTGAAGGAATGTCGTGTGCGTCGAAACACCGGCGAGAATACGCAGCGGATCACCACGTCCGCTCAGTGCAGATTCAAAGCGTTGGCTCCAGTAGCTCATGTCGCGATCGGCATACCGATTGTCGAGTTCGGCCATTGACTGGTCGACGGCCCGTTGACGCTCCTTGATGGCGTTCTCGACCACGCCGATTACACCAGGGATCGCTCTACCTGAGGGTTGCAGCGATTGAACCGGAAACGCGAGATCGAGATCGTCGCCCAGGGTTCGTCGGAATTGCTGGTTCCACTGCGGACCGACGAACCAATAGATTCGATCATTCGCCAACAGCTCGCCCCAATCGTGAAGGTGCAGGGTCATCGCCAAGGCAGCCGGGTCGGGCTCGACGACGTACAGCGCGCAACTGTATCCCAAGAATGTATCCAACGTGGCCTGGTAGACGCGATGAAAGTACGTTCCTTGACCAAGCCCTTCAAAGAGGAATGGCCCGGGCATACTTGAGCGGCATCCGTTGGGTAAGGGTTGCGATTCGGCTGTCTTGACCTGGTCCCCAAGCGTTGGGAACCAGCGCCATCGACCATTGGCGTCGCGAACGCGGAGCTGTGTGTTGCCGAGATTGTCGCGCCATCGCTGGAACGAGTCGGACCGTGCCGCCCATGCGGATTGGATCGGCTCTACGTCGACGCCGCGCTGCGTCAATGCGTCAAGGTTAGACTGGAAGCATTCGTCGTCGGTCGACCAAGCCAGAGCGTCGCTCTTCAGGCCTTCGACGGCCCTTCTTATGGCCTGTAAGTCGGAAGACCAATCCGTCGTTGCGAGACCTTCGCCCATCAGTTCACGGGCGGGGGCGACCAATGCGAGCTTGAGGTATTCGCGAACGGCCATCAGGCGGACATAGTGGTCGTCGCTGTGCGTTCCCAAGTGCGCTTCCGCGAGCGTGAGGAAGGCGTAACTGTGGCCGGCTTCGAGTTCGCCGAGCAGTCGTTCGCGAGTGGTGTCAACGGTTAGGGTGGTCATCGCTCAACTTTCCCGCGCAGCCGGAACAGTCGCCGGCAACTCTCGGCGCGCACACGCAGCGCTCGCCAGAAGATTATCGGCGAAATTGCCCCGGATACTTGCCACGAATGCGCCTTCGTCGAGATGGTCAAGTCAACCGGTTAGGCGGCGGGTATACGCCCGCGACTCCTTCCGATTCGGTGGACGGGGGTCCGTGACACTTCCGGCGGGAGGGGTGCGCCGAGTCAGAGCCGCAGGCGCCAGCCTGCGGACTCCCTGCGTCAGCATGTCACCGGGCTTGCGCCCGGTGCTCTGAAAAGCGCCCGACGCCGATTCTGTCACGCACC
>JAJDDY010000085.1 GCA_029260075.1 Phycisphaerae bacterium | reverse complement strand
GGTGCGTGACAGAATCGGCGTCGGGCGCTTTTCAGAGCACCGGGCGCAAGCCCGGTGACATGCTGACGCAGGGAGTCCGCAGGCTGGCGCCTGCGGCTCTGACTCGGCGCACCCCTCCCGCCGGAAGTGTCACGGACCCCGGCCCGAGGCCTGCCGGCGGGTGGGATTGCACGGAAATCGATCGGATGTATACTCTCGTCTGCTGCGTAGGGGCCCCGACAGGGGGCTACAGTGATCCCAACAGGCCGCTGATCGTCCGATCCCCCCCACGAGTGATCTTGATAGGCTGTTGGACGAATCTGTCCCTTACGTGTGGCGCCGTCACCCGAACGGTGAGACAGCGGGCTGAAATTCGGTCCCACAATTCTTCAACGCACCGCTGGTCGTTCGTTGAAGTGCTCAGGTTCGGATGTGTGACCGACTTGTTCGTCGGTCGGCGTGGGGCCACCAGCGGCGTTCGGCCGACAAGAGAGTCGGTTCCACGAGCAATATCAACAGGCTGCCAAGCGTTTTTCGGTCGCCCGCGGGCGGTTTGTCAATGTCGACACACCGGCGAGGCGGTCGCGCCGTCGCCCCTCAATTTCGATGACACCAATGCAGAAGCACCCAGAACTACCCCAAGCATTCGCTGACCTCGGTATCGAAGTTCGTTTCCTCAAAGCGCTCCATCACATGCAGTTTACGGTGCCGAGCGATATCCAATCGAAGATGATTCCGCCGTCCCTTGCCCGTCGCGACATCATTGGGCAAGCGCGGACCGGTACCGGTAAGACTGCGGCGTTCGGACTTCCCATTCTTCAACAAACGGACCCGAATGGTCGCCTGCAGGCGATGTGCCTCACGCCCACGCGTGAGTTGGCCGTTCAGGTGACGGGTGAGTTGCAGCGGTTGGCTGAGTTCGCCGACCTCCACGTCGTGGCGGTCTATGGCGGTCAGAAGATTCAGACCCAGCTTCATCAATTGGGCCGAAAGCCGCACTTCGTTGTGGGTACGCCCGGTCGAATTATGGACTTCATGCGTCGTGGCGTGTTGAAGCTCGACGACCTGAAGTTTCTCGTGCTCGATGAAGTGGATCGTATGTTGGACATCGGTTTTCGCGATGACATCAAGACCATCCTCTCGCGCGTGTCCGCAGACCGCCAAACGATTTTCGTTTCCGCAACCCTGAGCGACGAGATCAAACGACTCGCCAAGCAGTACATGCGTGACCCGGTCGAGATCAACGTATCTCAGGACAAGATGACCGTCGACGAAGTTGATCAGAGTTATGTGAGCGCGGAGGCATATGACAAGTTTCGCGTGCTGCACCTGATTCTCAAGCACGAGAATCCACCGATCGCGATCGTGTTTTGCAACACAAAGGCTGCGGCGCGCAAGTTGGCGGCGAAACTTCATGATCGCGGCGTCAACGTGCAGGAGATTCATGGCGACTTGATGCAGCGCAAACGCGACCGCGTCATGCAACAGTTTCGCAAGCACAAGATTGGCGTCCTCGTGGCTACGGATCTTGCGGCCCGTGGAATCGACGTCAGTGAGATTTCCCACATCATCAACTACGACATTCCGCTCGACCCTGAGATCTATGTCCATCGAATCGGTCGCACGGCGAGAATGGGCGCTCGCGGCGTAGCGATCACGCTGGTGACGGCTGAGCAGGGCAAGCAACTTACGAACGTCGAGATTCTGATCAATCGGGAAATCCCGCAACGGATTGTGCCAGAGTTCGTACCGAGACCGCCTCGCGAAGACTTCGTCGAGAAGAAAAAGCCCACGCCGGTATCACGGTCGGAGGCGCTTCTGCACGAGTCCCCCGACGTCGTGGCCACCAAACGCCCGCGTAAGACCTTGGGCGGGCGCTTCAGGACGGCGCGAAGTCGTCGCGGAAGGTGACCGACGCGAACAGGTCTGTCGCGGGAGAGCCAACAAGGTCGGTCATGAGCGAACCGGACGAGCAGGATGTCGATCGCGACAAGGACGACCGCAGTGAGCGACACCGGCACGAAGTGCGCAAACGCGTCGCCGGTCGACGGTTGGATAAGTTCATTCGCCATCTGCACCCGCGCGAGTCCCGCACAGCCATTCAGCGATACATCAAGCAGGGGCTGGTGACCGTCAACGGTCTGCCCACGAAAGCCAGCTATGAGCCCGCCCCGGGGGATGTGGTTGAGGTTGTGCTGCCGCCGCCACCGCCAAGTCGCCTGGTTCCGGAAGAGATTCCGCTAGATATCATCCACGAAGACCAATGGCTCTTGGCCATCAACAAGCAGGCGGGCATCGTCTGTCATCCCGCGAACCCCTACCAGACGGGCACCATCGCCAACGCGGTGGCGTTTCACGCAGATCAACTTAGTCAGGGTAGCGATCCGTTTCGACCGGGTATCGTGCATCGTCTGGACAAGAACACGACGGGCGTGATGCTGATCGCCAAGTCGGACGAATCCCACTGGCGGATTTCGCGCCAGTTCGAACGCCGCACCACGCGTAAGGAATACTTCGCCGTATGCGAAGGCTCTGTAAAACGCGACGGCGACATCATCAACAAGCCGCTGGCGCCGCACCCGGAGACGACGCAGCGCATGGTCTTGCCGACCTCCAATCCGCCACGTCAGGCGATGTTCAAGGAAGCCATCACCGAGTATCGCGTGGAGAAGCGTTTCAATGGGTTTACTGCCGTACGGTTATTCCCGAAGACCGGTCGAACACACCAACTCCGCGTACACATGGCATCGATCGGTCATCCGCTCGTCGGTGACGGAATGTACGGCGGTCATACGATCAGCGAGGCGGACCTTGCAGGACAGGGGAGTAGCGAACCGGTGTTCGAGTACCAGGCGTTGCACGCCCGCCGGTTGACCCTCGTTCACCCGATCTTGGAAACAACGCTCGTGCTCGAAGCGCCCTATTCAGATCGAATGACGCGGTTGATGGAATTGTTGGCGGCACACCGGTCGCTATAAGCATCCTAGACGTTGTGAAAGCATCGTGCGTCCCGAACGCCGGCTACGAGGTGCCATCGGGTGGGCCGCGTCCCGGGACGCACCGTAGTGCTAGCGATCGAACAATTCCTGTGCGTCGGCGTTCGGTTGTGTTCGAGCGCGGGTCGATGGGTCGTCGTCGGCTTGTGCAATCGGAGTTGTTCGAGGCCTGTTGTTGAGGCGTACGAGGTACGCGCTCAGGTCGTCGCCCGTGAACTCGGCGAGGAAACCTGAGTTGGCTGTGGGGTTGAGTTTCTTGATTGCGTCGATGGTATCGCACTTTGTCATCATGGCGTCGGCTCCCGTGTGGTCGTCAGCGCGCTGAAGGTGTGAGCCACCGATCGAGCGCACGTCAACTATCGGAAGCGCCGCGCGTTCCTCTTGAGGCGTGAAAGCCCGGCTGGCGCGTCTAATGTATTGTCGATTCGCGCGGAAATTGCGCGACCGCGGCGCGGTCTCTGCGCGGCGTCCTGTCCGTGTTCAAATCGACCATGTGCAGGGCGGTGGCGGTGGTGGTGCGTGCGTAAATGTTGCGCGTGGTCGCGAGGAAAAAAACTCGAACGAGCGAAGTTTTTTTCCGTGCCCGTCATGGCTGACCGGTTGACCGTGGAAAGCCCCCGGCTACGATCACTCCCCATGACCATACGATTTCAATGCGTTTCCTGCTCGCAGCCGATCGAGATCGACGACGAGTGGGCGTCCAAACCGGTAGCTTGTCCCTACTGCCGGAATACGATCACGGCTCCAACGGAGTCTACGCTCACCCCGTCGGATGAAGTTCCGGTGGCCTCTCCCCTTGCTTCGTCCGATGCACCACCACTCTTGCCGCCACCGGTGACAAGCAATCGGGTCGCGATGGTGGCGTTGGTGCTCGCGGGTTGTGCGGTCTTCGGGCTCTTTATCTCCGGATCAATCGCCTCGGCGCATCGTTTGGAACTGCAGGACCTAGAGACTGCCGTAAGGGGGAAGGGTTTCTCTGAGTCGATGGCGGTCCAGCAGGAATTCTACAAGAAATACCCGGATGCCATCGTATGGATGGGGCAGTTCGCACTCACCGCCCTTGGTACGTTGCTACTGAGTTTGGCGGCCGTGATCTGTGGTGTGATTGGTGTACGCCGTCCGGTTCGGCGCGGCATGGCTGTCACGTCCATCATCATGGGTGCCGTCGTTCCCATAATGATCTGCGCGGGGATGTTGCCGTAGCGGGTTCGACCGATTAGCAATTCGGCCCCACGCACGTCATCGACGGACCACTACGATTCCTTCGGTTTGGCTTCGGCTTTCGGTTTGGCGGGTGCGGGTTTGGTCGGTTCAGGAACCATGAGTGTAATACCGCACTCGGCGCAGCGGACCCGCTTGCCACGAACGTTGTCCGGTACGCGCAACACGGCGCGGCAGGTCAATCGCGGGCACATCATTGTCACAGGCATTTGTTGGTTCAATCCGATGGGGCGCACTCCGTGAGCGGCGTGCCTACTAGCCCCTATCGACTGTCGCCGAGTCGGACTTGATTGACCGCGCGATGGCTAGGCCGACTCACGTCGACGGCGCGGCTTGTTGGGCAGGAGTCGCGACGTGCCGCGCACGACAGCCTCGGTAACAACCTTTTTCCCGGACCGATTGTGGTTGGGCAGTTCGTACATCGGTTCGAGCATGAGCTCTTCCATGACCGCCCGCAAGCCTCGGGCGCCGGTTTCGCGCTCAAGTGCCTTGTCTGCAAGCAGTTCGAGGGCTTTGGGGGCGAATTCCAACTGACAGTTTTCGAACTCGAAGAATTTCTGATATTGCTTGACCAACGCGTTTCTGGGCTCGGTAAGGATTTCGACCAGCGAAGACCGGTCGAGCGGGTTGAGCGTCGTGATGATCGGTATGCGTCCAACAAGCTCGGGGATCATGCCGTATTCCACGAGGTCTTCGGGGACGACTTGGGCCAGAATCTCACCCTCTTCTTGGACGACGTCGTGCGGCGCGCCCTCGTTGGAGAACCCGATGGCACTTCGACCGAGGCGGCGGCGGATGAGGTCGGTCAGGCCGACGAACGTGCCGCCGCAAATAAAGAGCACGTTGCTTGTGTCCAACTGAATGTATTGCTGTTCCGGATGCTTGCGACCACCCTGCGGCGGGATGTTCGAAATCGTACCCTCCAGCATCTTCAACAAACTCTGCTGGACACCCTCGCCCGAGACATCGCGCGTGATGCTGACGTTGTGTGTGGTACGACCGATCTTGTCGATTTCGTCGATGTAGATGATGCCACGCTGAGCCAGATCGAGATCGTACTCAGCCGCCTGAAGTAGACGAAGCAAGATGTTCTCGACGTCTTCACCAACGTACCCGGCTTCTGTTAGCGTGGTGGCGTCGGCGATGGCGAACGGTACATTGAGCAAACGAGCGAGTGTCTTGGCGAGCAATGTCTTACCCGAACCGGTCGGGCCGACGATGAGCACGTTGGACTTGTCGAGTTCGACGTCGTCGGCTGTGGCGTTGTCAAGATGTTGAAGTCGTTTGTAGTGGTTATGCACGGCCACGGCCAACGTTCGCTTGGCTTGTTCCTGACCGATGACGTACTCATTGGCGAACTCGTGAATTTCGCGTGGGGTGGGCGTCTTGTCCATCACGGCGCGGGTGGTGGACGTCTTGCGCATTTCCTGCTTGATGATGTTGTGGCACAACTCGACGCAGGCTTTGCAGATGTAGACTTCCTTGGGGCCTTCGACCATCGGCCCCACATCGCGGCGGCTCTTGCCGCAGAAGCTGCAGGCGCCCGACCGGCGCGATCGCGATCCGCCGCCGCCGCCGTTTCCACTTCGTACCGTGGCCATTACTCGCTCCTAAGAATCTTGGTTGCCGTCTTCGGTTCCGAGCCGAAGTCTTTGTGCCGCTGCGCTCATATCGACCGGACCAGAGTATGCACTGAAGCACCGTGAGCGCGCAAAAAAATCAGACCATCCGTCTCGCCGTCCCGCCGGCGGGTTGACCACGCTTGTCAAGGCGCCGCCGCAGTGACGGGAAGGAGTGGGTCGGTCGGGTACTGCAACAGCAGGCACTTCACTTCCGCCGACCCGTCCGGCGTTTCAACACCAAGACGCATGGTCGCTCATTATGGTATCGGCCATACGGCGTGCGTACAACGTGTCGGCCGGAAAAGGAGCAACCCTACTCGATTCTAGGCTTTCGGTGCGACAACATCCACGGATCGGGCCGAACCGTCGCTTGTCGGTCGAGGATTTCCGGCGCCCACGTTCCACCGCTTCTCCATCCGATCCAAGCCGCGACCGCGAGGGGGCGTTTTCAAGCTGTCGCGAGCGGATTTCAAACGTCCGCTTCCTTACGGGCGCGGCTCGGTAAACTCGTCATTCGACGAGTGACAGGGCGCTAGGTCAGGGAAATTCGCTTGGCGGATGGGCGTGTCCGCACGGTGGCGGGCAGTTCGACGATGAATCGGCTGCCCTGTTCTTCGACGCTTTCCACGGCGATCGATCCGCCAAGCACGGCGACCAGTTCCTTCGTGATGGCCAGGCCGAGGCCGGTGCCCTCGAACTCCCGAGTTCGAGATGAGTCGAGTTGCCGGAATTTTTCGAAGATTCGTTCTTGCTGCTCTTCGGGGATTCCCGGGCCTGTGTCTTTCACGACCATGCGGACGTGCTGGTCGTCGATACGTTCTAGCGTTAGCGACACGGAACCGCCCGTCGGTGTGAACTTGATCGCGTTGCTGAGGAGGTTGTAGAGGATTTGCTTGACCTTGCCGGAGTCGTTGTGGCAGGGCGGGGTGTTGTCGGCGATGGTCAGGTCAAGATCCTGGTTGCGCTTGTCGGCAAGGGGTCGAACGAAATCGACGAGATCGGTGCAGAGCGTGGCCATGGAAAACTCGGTCAGGTGAAGAGGAAGTTTGCCCGCTTCGATCTTGGCGAGGTCGAGCAGGTCGTTGATGATTTCGAGCAAGCTGCGGCCGCTGGTGAGAATGTTTTCCGCGTATCGAACCAATCGTTTCCGCTCGTCCTCAGGGCGTTCCGATGCGTCGCGAAGGAGTTCTGCGAATCCGATGATGGACACGAGGGGCGTGCGCAGCTCGTGCGTCACGTTCGCCAGAAACTCGCTCTTAAGTCGGTTGGATTCGTACAACGCCACGTTCGTCTCGCCCAATTGACCGAGGCGGATGTCGAGTGAGCGGTTGATTTTTTCCTGCTCATCCTGGGCTTTGCGTACGTGCGTCAACATATCGGCGAACGCCTCAGACAAGTCCTCGAATTCGTCGCCGCTGCGAATCGATGGTCGGACGGCGATGTCACCTGTGGTCACTTTCTCTGCCACCTGTTGTAGCTGTCGGACCGGTGACAGCAGCAGCCGTTGCGACACCATGTAGAAAACCAGGATGGCCAACACCGCGCCGCTCGCACCGGCGAGCAGGGTGATGACGGTGCTCCATACGCCTGGGGCTTGGGGCGTGGGCAGGCGCACGTCGATAATCCCACGCAAGATTTGCGGATGGCGGTCGGCTTCGATTCCTCGGACGGCCATGGCGAACCGGAACCATCGTCCATGATCTTGCGAGCGCCAGTAGTATCGTTGCTCCGGATGGGCTCGAAGACGCTCGATGGCGTCGCGTCGAAAGCCTGGAGCCATTCCCGCCACGTCACGCACAAGCTGGGGTCGTTGCAGCGGAAGCCCCAACTCTCGCGCGAGAAGCGGCCACCGCTGGCGGAGCTGGGCCTTGGACGACTCCCAATTCGGTTCGCGCAGGTCGACCGCCTGGAACGCGGTGGACGCTACACGTTTCGCCTGGAGCAACGTGGCCTGTTCGTTCAGGGCGGCCATGTGCAACCACGGGAAAAATAGCGTCACCGCGATCGTGAGTAGCACGGCGGCGCCGAACAGCAGGCTGATCTTGCGGGCCAGAGACATTCGGAGGCCACGGGGACGGTCCATGCAGTATACTCTACCTTATGCTGACCCGTTCGTTGAGGTCCGCCGGTTGTCGTCGTTTGGGAGAGGGAGAGACAGTGTCCGGAGATCGCGCCGTGGTGGCTTGCCGCAATCATCCCAATTCGCCCGCGCTGCGACGCCTAGGGCGCGGAACCGAAGTTGGGCAAGATGGCCGTCGGATGATCCGAGCGCGGACCGGCTTGTTCAGTTCGGGGGTCGCGCGTCTGACCGCGATCGTTATGGTTCAAGTACCGTTCCTGACGATCGTGTCAGGTTCCGTTGCTCAAGACGCTGAGGCTGTTGTTGCCACGGAATCGCCGCCGATGGCGGACGGCATCCCAGCCGAGGTGAAGGCCGTCTATTTTTCCAACGGGTCCAAGACGGCGGCGGCCGGTGCGAGCCCGTCGGCCACGGCGCTTGCCGCCCTTGTGATCGCCGAAGCACAACAGCTTGGCCTCCTGTCTACGCTGGACCAGACGCAGCGGATATGGCTTGACGCGTTTGCGTTGGTCGCATTGGCACGCGAACATCCCTACGCGATGATGTTGTTCGACGCTCACGCGCGACCGCGTGCCGATGGCGGGCACAATCTTTCCGGACTCATCGGAGCGATGGTCGTGCGAACGATGGGTGAGCACGCGGCCATCGAAGCCAAAATTCAGCGCGTGCTGAACACGTACACGAACGACGTCGATTCCCAACTCGTCACAACGCAGCGGGACGGTCGCATGCACTTCACCGTCTCCGACCGCCGGTGGCCTGAATGGTTGGAATTCTCTTGGGGTTCGCTCGGCGACGACTATGTGTTGGCCATAGGTCCGGGAGCGTTCAAGCACGTCCGGCGCGCTCATGCTGACAAGTCCTTGACGCTCTCCAATGACGCATGGTTCGAATCGGCCATGGCCCGGATGAGCGATATGCCAAGGGCGCACGGCTTGTACATCCGGTTCGATCGATTGGTGAATAACGCGACGTCACCGCTTGGCAAGAAGATTCGCGCCGCGCAGACGGGTTTGGGACTCGGCGGCGTTGGACGCGCTCTTTGGGCGATTGGTAAGGCCGATCGCTCGGTAGAGATTGCGGGTGTGTTCCAACATGGTGACCGCGACGACGTGGTACGTATCGCCGGTGATCGTGTGTGGTTGGAGGGTCTGCGGCGCCCCATTCCCACAGACGCCACGGTGTACGCGATCGTCCCCGGTGAACCGGTTGCTCTGGTACGCAGTATTATCGACGGATATCTCTCGTCGCGAAGCGCTGGGGCGGTCGACAAGAGCAGGGCGTTTTGGGGATCGATCGTAGCGCGTTCCGGTGTATCGTTCGATCGCGACTTGGCCTCGCTTCTACGCGGTCCGATCGTAATCCATGACTTTCCCAAACCAGTATTGCCGCTACCGCTCGCCCGGACGATCGTCGTTCGCATTGACGGAGACCCCAAGGTCTTTCGCGAACGGTTGGACAAGTGGATGTCCGCGTATGATGCCGCCCTTGCATCCGAAGGAGGTGTTCGCCTTCATCGCAGTGACGACGGCGTGTGGTATACGAGATGGGGCCTGGCAGGACCGGCGGTCGTCGCGGCGGACGGGTGGTTGATCGTGGGTTATTCTGCGCAGGCGGTTCGGCTGAACCGGGATTGGTTGGGAGAAAAGAAGGGACGAAGGGACGGAGGGAAGAAGAGGGACGAAGGGTCGGAGGGACCGTGACGTTGGCATTGCGCCGATCGAACTTTGGCGATCACGTCGGGTACGAGCGCATCACTTACGCCGTCTCACTGGGCGTTCTTCCCAGTAGCCACGCCGCACTTGCCAACGCCGTATGCTTCACATCCAGAACAATCAGGTACATCGACGGTACGGCGATCAATGTCAACACGGTTGCGAGAATCAAACCGGCGGAGATTGAGATGCCCATGGGGATGAGGAACTTGGCTTGAAATGACGTCTCGGTCAACAGCGGCGCGATGCCCATAACCGTCGTGGCGGAGGTGAGCAAAATGGGTCGAAGTCGACCGAGGCCACCCCTTATGACCGCCTCCTCCACAGGTGCGCCGTCGGCGACGAGTTTGTTAATGAACGTGACGAGGATCATGGAATCGTTGACGACAATTCCGGCAAGGGCGACCAGACCGATGGTCGACAGCAGCGTCAGCGGATAACCCATGATGAAGTGTCCGGCCACCGCGCCGATCAATCCGAACGGGATGACAGCCATGACGATCATGGGTTGAACGTAGCTTCGGAACAAGCCCGCGAGAATGACATAGATCAAGAGTAACGCGATGGCGAAGCTGTATTTCAAAGATCCGAACGACTTCGTGGTTTCAAGTTTCTGTCCCCCGAACTTGAGCCCGACGCCGGGGAAGCGCCGCTGCCACTCGGGAAATCGCAGGGCGAGCGTGCCCATGATCAGGTCGGCGTTGGAGATGTGTGTGTCCACGTCCGCAGTAACCGTAATCGTCCGTCGCTGATCGACTCGCTTGATTGATGCGAACCCGGTGTCTTCGGTCAGGCGGGCGACTTCACCAAACGGGACGAGGTCGCCGGTGGGCGTGGCGACGTACATCGACTCGATATCGTAGATTCGTTTACGATATTCCGGCGGATAGCGAACCATGATTTTCACGTCTTCGCGACCACGCTGCACTTTCTTGGCTTCGAATCCGTAGAAGCCCGCGCGAACCTGTGTGGCCAACGATTGCGTCGTAAGCCCTAACGCGCGGGCGGAGTCGAACAGTTCGATTTGCACCTCAGGGCGACCTGCGTCGAAGTCGTCGACGATGTCATACACACCGCCGAATTCGCCGAGCGCTCGTTTCACTTCGTCCGACACGGCGACCAAATCGTCCACACGATCGCCGCGTACTTCGATATGGATGGCGGCTCCGCCCGGTCCACCGCTTAGCGTTGTGAATCGAAGTTTTTCGACGCCGGGAATATCCATCGTAGCGGCCCGTAGCTGTGCCACGATGGCGTCGCTGTTGCGCGTGCGCGTTTGATAAGGGCGTCGTCCGCTCGACACGGCGTTGCGCGCGCCTTCTGACTCGGCATCGCGCGGGTCGGAAGATTGCAACTCGATAAACGATTGCCCGAGGTGCGACTGTAGAACGGAGGCGCTACCGTCGTCGGTGAACTGCGTGCCGACGAGGGAGTAGAGCGTGAGTAATTCGTCGACGTCCAGGGCGGCTTCGTCGATCACACGCACGGCTTCTCTTGTGGCGTCCGCCGGCGTGCCCACGCTCATGCGCAGGTTAGCGATAATCAAATCCGAATCGATCTTCTGGATGAAGACCCAAGGCACGTGACCGCCCACGACACCGCCCACGACGACCAACATGCACGCCGCCAGTGCGCTCATCGTGACGTAGCGATACGACGTCGCCAGGCGCACCAGTCGCTCGTAGTATCGTTTGAGCATGTTCAAGAAGGCGCCTTGCTTGCCCCCGCGCAGTCGCGCCAGCATGGCACCCAATCGTCCTCGCTGTGGCGTCTTGGTCTTGGTGGGCACAATCGCCCGGAGTCCATGGGCGAGGTGGCAGGGTAGAATGGTGAGCGCTTCAAAAAGCGAAACGGTCAGCGCGACGCACACGACCACGGGGAGCACGCCCATCCAGTCGCCCATCTGACCTTCGATGAACATGAGGGGTACGAACGCGACGATTGTCGTGACGATTGCACAAACCACAGGCCACGTTACCGCCTCGGTGCCAAGCACGGCCGATCGTTGCGGCGTCAATCCGTCTTCCATTTTTGAATAGACGTGCTCCGATACGATGATCGCGTCGTCGACGAGCAACCCGAGCACGATGATCAATCCGAACATGGTGATCAGGTTGAGCGTTTGCCCTAGCAGTTTCATGGCGATGAGCGAGCCCGCGATGGCCAATATCAATCCCATCATCACCCAGAACGCCACGCGCCAGTGCAGGAAGACGAGCAACGAGAGGAAGACGAGCACCAAGCCCCACGCGCCGTTGCGGATTAACAGGTTGAGTCGTCCCTCGATGAAGCGGGATAGGTCGTTGTGTGTTTCGAGACCGATTCCCGGAGGATAGGGGTCGCTTTGCGCTTGCTTGTACACGGCCCGCGGACCGGCGCGCCCCGGAAGCCACTCCAGTGCGCGGTCACTCCACGACATGTGGAGGGGCCAGCCCATCTTCCCCGCGACCATGGCCCGGACCAGCGTGGCGATTGCGATGGCGTCCTGCTCCGGCGTTTTGGACACGCGAACGTCGATGGCTGGCTTGCCAAGGAAGCGGCCGCTGACCGACGCGTCTTCGAAGCCGTCGACGATGTTGGCCACGTCGGCTAACCGCACGGTCCGCCCGGCTACATCGCTTCGCACCACGATGTCACGAAGGTCGTCGGCGTGCGTTCGTTCGCCAAGCGTGCGGACGGCCACGTTGACGCGACTCGTACGTACTTCGCCACCGGGCAGATCGATATCGCTGGCGGCGACGGCTTCGGCCACGTCCATGAACGAGAGGCCGAATTCGACGAGCTTGTCAGGCCTGACATCGATGCTGATTTCGTCGTCGCGTGTGCCGCTGAGGGCGACCTTTGTTACGCCCGGCAGCGCTAGTAGATCGTTGCGCAGGCGCTCACCGAAGGTCTTGAGCATGCGGTCGTCAAGATCGCCGAAGAGCGACACCATGATGACGGGAAACTGTGGTTCAAACTTGGCCACCTGCGTCTCGAGGGCGTCCTCGGGAAAGTCGTCGGGAGGGATGGCGTCGATGGCGGACTTGATGTCGTTGATGGCTTGGTCGAACTCGGCGTAACCGCTGTGCAATTCAACCAGGATGTTGCTTCGTCCTTCGGAGATGTTGGCGCGCACGGTTTCGACGCCGTCGACGTCTTTGATTTGCTCCTCGATCTTGAGGGTGACGCCTTTTTCGACCTCGGCGGGGGTGGCGCCGGGGTAGGCGGTGGTGATTAGGATCTGATTGGGCCGCGATTCTGGAAACATTTCGCGGACAATCGTCAGAACGCTAAACACGCCCCCGACCAGCACGGTCACCATGAAGAGGTTGATAAGCACCGGGTTTTCGACGCTGAACTTAGGAAGGGATTTCATGGAAGCGCCCCCGCTTGGTCATCGGGGCTCGTCGATGGCTCGGTCGTCGCGGTGCGATTCGGTCCGGGGCGTACGGGTGATCCGTCAGCCAGTTGGTTCAGGTGCGTGAGGATGACGCGATCGCCGGGACGCAACGTGCCGACGACCAGTGCTTGATCTTCGATCAACCGTTCGATGTGCACGGTTCGCAGACGCGTGACGTTGTCTTGCACGATGAAGATGCGCCCTTCGCGGCACGCACGGCGTGGAACGAGTAGTGCGTTGTGGTGTGTGGGACCGGGTATGTCGGCGGTGACGAAGGTTCCTGGAAGAAGCGGTATGGCTTGATCACTGTTGTCCACCTCGACGAAAACGGAGCACGTGCGTGTACGCTGATCGGCTTCCGGTGCCATGCGTACGACACTTCCTCGCCATGTAGTGTCGGGCTCGCTCTCTTGTCGGAGTACGCACGTCGTACCCATGGCGATGCGGTCGTGTTGCGACGCCGGGAGTTGGATGGGGATTTCCAGACGCGTCGAGTCGGTCACGGTCACCGCGACCACGCCGGGTGCGACCCGGTCGCCCATCTCGACAGTGATTGATTGTACGATGCCCGCGTAGGGGGACCGGATTGTGCAGCGTTCGATGTTGAGTCGGGCGATGTCTGCCTCGGCTTCGTACGCTCGCTGGGACGCATTGATCCCTCTTTGGCGGGGTTCGAGGGTGGCTAATTGTCGTTCGTAACCTTGAAGGATGCGTCGCGTTTGGTCGTAGGTCCGGTCGGCAAGATCGAATTCCGTCTTGGCGGCCAGGTTGCGTTCGTAAAGATCAGCCAACCTTGTCCGTTCGTTGTGGGCAACGCGGACTTCCTCCCGCACGGTGTTCATGAGGCGGGCCAGACTTTGCGCGTCGACCGTGAGTTCGTCGATCGAAGCCTGTTGCCCCGACGCGAGTTCGGTGGCTCGCTTCAATGCGTGTTGATACTCGCGGTCGTCGAGTCGCAGTAGAACTTGACCTTCGGCAACGGGCGACCCGACGCGTATGTTACCGACGCGGTCGATGACTCGGGCGCTGACCTCGGCGGCGATCTTTGTGGTACGGATCGGTTGGGCGGTTCCGTGGCCTTCGAAACGTTCGACCGTGTCCTGAGCACGCACGACGACCGTTTCAACAAGCGGAGGAAGCGTCGACCGTTCGTTTCGCGGCGGCTGTTTTCTTGTAGCCATGAGTAGCCCGCCCACTATGCTGCCAAGAGTCAGCAGCATGGCGATCAAGACGAGTGATCTGGCGACTCGATTGCGAAATGACCCGCGGTGTGCAGGCGTTGGTGGCGAATCTTGCCGGTAGTTACTTGGTGCGTTCGTTGGCGTCATGGTTCAAATCTAAGTCCGGTGGTTGAGGGATCAAGTGGGACGCGCGCCAAACTCACTTCGAGTCTTCTTGGGTTAGGGTTGCTGCACCCGAAGCATACATGTGTCGCGTGCGCGTTTCGTGCTGTCGATTGCGCTGGTCGGCAGCGGTTCAGCCTCGGTGTCACATCGTTGCGGGCGGGATGGTACAACAAAAGGGGCCCGGTGGGGTGGACCGGGCCCGAGGGAACCGTCCAATGGGGGAACTGGACGGCAAATGAACAAGTTTTTACGTCTCACCGATCGGCGGCGCTGTGCTCGAAACGAATTTGGGCGCTTCGCGAAGCCCCACAATCGTCCCATGTCAATTATCGATGCGGCCAACCCGCACGGGCGATTTTCGTGATCGACGCAGCTCGACGGCCCCCATAGTACCAGAACCGGCGCCGGAATGGAACCCCTAACTCTTCCCTATCGTCTCGTTTTCCCGATGTTCGTAACTTCGCAAATTAGCGGACCTTAGAAGATTTTGGGCTGGATTCGCCTGTCGACGATGTGGAATTTCCGTGTGCTTGGCCGCGATTTGTTTTCTTGCTTCGATCGTGCAGGTGAGCTGATGCCGTGGGCTGACGTCCGAATCGGTGTGACGTGCTACTCCTGCGTTCGCGGCTACGGCATCATTCCGGCGAAGACGTCGGCCGGTCTATGGTTCGCCGCATGACCCGCGCCTATGTCGCATAGTCTGAACCGTTACTGTCGGGGGAATCTACGGATACGGTTCGGCGGCGCTGTTTCGTGGTTCTTGAAACCCGCTCGTCTGTTTGGATTGACACGTTCGACACCAAGGCTAGGCTGTTCCCGTCGCCTTTCGGCATGGTCTGATGCGATTGCGGATAGCGGTTCGATTCCGCGCGGGCTACGTGGTCCGTGCGGGGCTAGGCGCTTCGATTTTGTTGTCACCGACGTGTGTGGCGCGATCGTGAATGGTGTATCAGGGATGATCAACACTCGTGTGGACGCCTAGACGTTGGACGCATCTCATTTGGCGCGTCGTCTCGTTCTTGGGACCGCGGTCGGTACCTGAGCACTTCGTGATCGTCGGCGTTCGTCGACGCGATGCTGCCAACCGGACGCTGTGTGTGTTATTCGGTGCCATCTCTCTGATGCTTTCCGGCGTCTGTTTGGGTCAAACGCTGTCACCCATTTCCGACCCTGTTCATCAAAGCCTTATGCCAACCGGCGTGTCTGAGCGATCGGTCAGTCTTGAGGGACCACTGGCGTCCGTATTCAAAGACAACGACGGAACTGACGTGATCCACATCGTTGGGGATTTTACGCTTAGGCTTGGCGATGATCGCGAACCGACGATGCGTGCGCGCGAGGCTGTGGTTTGGCTCGAAGGACGCGAGTTCCAGGGCCGCGCGTATCAGCATGTGCAGATCATGCTCTGGCGTCAGGCCGAGATTGAAGAAATCGCCGGAACGATCACCTCGGCGCCGGCGTTGTTTGCTACGTTGAATACGTTTGGCGAGATTCTGGCGAACGTGGACAACGTGGCCTTCGAATCGATTGCGACCACGTTGGCCTATCGCGAGGGCGATGAGATTCGTCGTTCCTTATCGCGGGTGCTCACAGAAACGAATGATCAGCGGGCGGCGCTCACTATCTTCGATGTGTCCGGTTCGTCGAGTGTCTCGCCCACGGGCGACAAGCCTTCGCTGATTCAGATTCGATCTGACGGAGAGATGACGCTGGCGACCACGTCCGATGGTGACGACGTCATGGTTGTTCGCGGTGGTGTGTACGTATCGCGCGGAGCGTTCAGCGGCGGAGAGGCTCTGGAGATTCGAGCGGATTCGGTCGTGATATTTCTTCCCCCGAAGGTCGACGATTCGACATCGACTGATCCGAACGCACGAGACACGGTGCAGGCGTCCGGACTTGGGGTGGGGATGGACGCTCGATCGCGCCGTCCCCAACGGCGATCGTCGGGCGATGCTTCGGAGCAGGACGACAGCGCCGCCGTTGGGCTGGGCGCCGCTTTTGGTGGCTTCGAAGTGCAAGCGGCCTATCTTGAAGGTGACGTGGTCATGAGCCAGGGGGTGACCATGGTCCGCGCCGATCGCCTCTACTACGACCTGTTCAGCGATCGGGCGTTGATCTTGGACGCCGTGGTCAGAACGACCTTGGTCGAACGCAACGTGCCACTTTACCTGCGTGCGGCTGAAATTAAGCAACTTTCGCGAAGCAGCTTTTCGGCGAGTGACGCGGTCTTGACCACAAGCAGTTTTCACACGCCGCACTACCACGTCGGCGCTGAAGTTGTGGAGTTGCGTAATCTGGTTGCTGCGGATCAGAACCGCACGTCGGGCGTGGTTTCGGGTACATATCGACTTCGCCGCAGCACGCTGAACATCGGTGGTCAGCCCATACTCTATTGGCCATACATGCGGGGCAATCTTGATGCGAGCGAAACGGCGGTACGGGGGTTGCGTTCCGGTTTCAGCGGCGATTTCGGCTTAGAGTTTCAGACGGATTGGCACCTGTTCAACGTACTCGGTTTGGAAACGCCCGAGGGGTTTGATGCGAACCTGAGTCTGGATTTTTTCTCGCGACGCGGTCCTGCTGCTGGTGTGGATGCCACGTACGAGCGTGACACGTATTATGGCTTGATGCGCTCGTACTTCTTGGCGGACCGCGGTCGCGACAACTTGGGTCGTCAGCGTGAACGGCTTTCGGAGCATAGCGCTCGGGGTCGCGCTCTGATCCGACACCGCCAGTATCTGGAAGATGACTGGGAGGTAACGCTTGAGCTTTCATACATCTCCGATGAGGGATTCCTGGAGGAATTTTTCGAGCGTGAGTTCGACAACGACAAGGAGCAGGAAACGCTGCTCTATCTCAAGAAGCAGCGCGACACATGGGCGGTGACGGCGACGTTGCAATATCGCATTTTGGACTTTACGTCGCAGACCGAGCGGCTTCCGGATTTTGCCTATCACGTCATAGGCCGACCGGTGGCGGATGGGCTTACCTGGTACAGCGAGAACCGTTTCGGTTTCGTCCGGCGGCGTGGGAAAGATCAGACGAGGCTCGAGCAGTTGCGGGACGGGCGCGCGATCAGTTCTGGAACGGTGACGCGGGTCGATACGCGTCATGAATTGGGGGCGCCCGTGGATGTCGGTCCCGTTCGGTTTGTACCGTTCGCATCGGTTCGCGGGAGCGTTTGGGACGATGGCGTCGACGGAAGTGGCGTGCAACGCGCACTGGGTACGGTTGGGGTTCGAGGCAGCGCATACCTGTCGCGCGTATACCCCGAGTTGGAGTCTGCGGCGCTTGATGTCAGTGGTCTTCGTCACGTGATCAAGGCGGATGTGGTTACGTGGGCGGGTGAGGCCAACCGCGATTCCGACGACCTGTTTCCCTTTGACCAATCCGTCGAAGGTGTTGAGGATTCGGACGGTGTAGCCATCGGTGTGCGTCAGCGATTGCAAACCAAGCGCGGCCCCGAAGGCAACAGACGCAACGTCGACGTTCTCACGCACGACATGGAAGTCGGATTTTTCAACGGCGCGCGACGCGACGAGATCACGAACGGGTTCGTATCGTTCAGCCGTCCGGAGAACAGCATATCGCAGAATTACGTCAACTCGTCACTTGTCTGGCGCGTGAACGACCGGACTGCGTTGGCGAGCGAACTCAACTACGATATCAACGACCGCGAGATCGACGTGCTCAACGTTTCAGTCGCCGTGGAGCGGTCGCCTCGAATGAGCTATGTGCTGTTGTACCGATTTCTCAACGAGAGCAATTCCAACCTGCTCGGGTTCGATACGATCTACAAATTCACGGAAAAGCATTCCATTGCGATACGCGAGCTGTTCGATCTTTCTGAGGGACAAACGCTTGACTTCACCGTCGCATTGATCCGCAAGTTCCCGCGATGGTTCGGGGCTGTTTCGTTCGCTCTCGATGAAGCCGAAAACGACTTCGGCGTATCGTTCAGTCTCTGGCCGGAGGGTCTGGGCAAGGCGACGCTTGGGTCTCGACGATTTACGGGGATCGCCAACATGGAGCGCATGTACACGAGATGATGTCACGGGCCGACGTTTCGGTCGGTCGTTTGTGGGCGACAATCACCGTTCGACCGTTCGGAGATTTGGCTCCACATATTCGTTCAATACGCTGCTACGGTCTTCGGCTCGGAAAGCTTTCCCGGCACGATGTGCATGGGGGTTCCGCACCGTTCAGTCACCAACATACTGCGGAGTGGAATTACGGCTATGGACTTTCCTGAAGCACAATCCGATCAATCGTTCGACTTCAAGAACATCATCTATACCAAGGAAGGGCATCGCGCCACGGTCGTGATGAACAGGCCGGCGGTGCTCAACTGTCTCGACTATACGACGCTGCGCGAGCTCTATCAGGCGTTCGAGGATGTGTCGTGGGACGATCGCATTCGCGTGATGGTGTTGACCGGCGCGGGTGATCGCGCGTTTTGTACCGGCGCCGACCTCGGCGAGCAGGCGAAGCATTGCCTCGACAAACCCGACGCTTATTGGAAATGGATGCGCACGTTCATCGAGGTTCACGAGAAGCTGCGCAACATCGGCATCGTGACCGTCGCCCGACTCAATGGCATGGTCGTTGGGGGCGGGAACGAAATGAACATGTCGTGTGATCTAGCCATCGCGGCTGACGACATCATCATTCGTCAGGTCGGCGCCGCCCGAGGCAGCGTAGCCGCCGCCGGGGCAACGCAATGGCTACCGCTTATCGTTGGTGATCGCCGCGCTCGGGAAATACTTTTCCTTTGTGATGAAATCCCTGTAGCCAAGGCACTTGACTGGGGCTTGGTCAATCAGGTCGTTCCACGCGATCAGCTAGATGCGGCAGTGGATGAGATGTGCCAAAAACTCATCGACAAACTGCCCGAGTGTACGCGGTACGCCAAGCAGCAGGTGAACTATTGGCGGGACATGTCGTGGCACGCGACGATAGGCCACGCGCGCGAATGGTTGAGCATCCACAACACCTCGCCGGAAGTGCGTGAGGGCATCAACGCCTTTATCGAGAAACGCCCGGTGGACTACGCGAAGATTCGCGACCAGATGAAGTAGGGACAGGGGCGTCCGGGACGCACCCTACGCCTGCGCACAGCCTTTTCATGGATACGCCCACGCAACGATTTGCGATCAGCGCAGATTCGTGATCGGGCGACTGACTGGCTGACGTTGTGGGCACCGGTGCGTTGGAACGTGATCCCTATTTCTCTTGCCAGGCGTCGGCGAGGTGTAGGGCGCTGAGCATTCCCTTAGCTTTGTTGAGTGTTTCCTCGTATTCGCGCGATGGCTGCGAATCGGCCACGATACCAGCGCCGACCTGCGCATCCACGCGCCATTCACCGTCTTCGCCGGGCGTGACGACCAGTGTCCGTAGGGTGATGCACGTGTCCATGTTGCCGGCGAAGTCGATGTAACCCACCGCTCCGGCGTAGGGTCCACGGCGGACGGGTTCGAGTTCGTCGATGATCTGCATGGCCCGAATCTTCGGTGCGCCGCTCACTGTGCCAACCGGAAGCACGCTACGCAACGCGTCGAAGGCCGTACGACCGTCAGCCAACCGGCCGGAGACGTCGCTACAAATGTGCATCACGTGACTATACCGTTCGACGGACATGAGTTCGTCGATCTTGACGGTCCCCGGTTCGCAGACCCGGCCCAGGTCGTTACGCCCTAGGTCAACGAGCATGACGTGTTCGGCTCGCTCCTTGGGATCAGCCAGCAGTTCTTTTTCCAAACCGCGATCTTCCGAATCGGTGCGCCCGCGCTGTCGCGTTCCCGCCAGCGGCCTTGTTGAAACCGTGCGTCCTTCCAACCGGCAGAGGATTTCCGGTGAGGCGCCGACAAGCGTGACCGCCGGCGATTGCACATAGAACATGAACGGTGACGGGTTGATGACACGCAGCGCTCGGTAGACATCGAACGGCGGGGCTGAGGTCTGGGCGCTGAGTCGCTGCGACAGGACGACCTGGAAGACGTCGCCGGATCGAATGTAATCGCGACAACGATCGACGCCGAGTTCGAACTGCTCGGGGCTTACGTTGCTTTCGTAAGCGATGTGTTCTTCCGGCGGGAGCACGAGCGGTCTGGCGGAATCGGGTCCGACCTCGGACAGACGTTCGACCACGGACGCAATTCGCGCACAGGCTCCGTCGTATGCGGCGTCATCATTGGCGCCGCCAACCGGCGCATGAACGACGACATGAATGAGCTTGCGAACGTGATCGAAGATGACCATTTGGTCGTAGATTCCGAATTGCAGGTCGGGCAGCGCGCGGTCGTCGGGTGGAGCGGCGTTGAGCTTGGACGGTTCGTACTGTCTGGCGATATCGTATCCGGCGTAACCCACGGCGCCGCCTAAGAAGCGCGGGAGCCCGCTTGGGTGCACGGTTCGGAAGTCCGCCAGCATGGTCTCCAGTTGAGCGAGTGGGTCGCCGGCCGGGTCGAAGCCGTCGACGGCCTGTCCCGTGACCACGGTGCGTCCGCCCTTGGCTTCGATCGTGGCGATCGGCGAGGCGCTGAGAAACGAATAGCGAGCGATGTTTTCGCCGCCGATCACACTTTCCAGCAGGAACGCATGATCCGCATCCCGCGCGAACCGCTCGAACGCGGATACGGGGGTTAGCTGGTCGCTGAGTACGCTACAATAAACTGGTACTGAGTTGGCCTGGCGACCAAGGGTGTGAAAATCTTTCCGGCTCGGTAGAAAATGAAGCATGTGACGATCGTAGTCCAACGTTGTTTTCCGGTCAACGAGCGTGAGGTGGTTGTGCGATCGACTCCGGTAGCACCAACCTACACCGATGACATCCTGTGCCCGCCGGAGCGATCCTAATGCAGAACGTGGCTTTGGATTGACGATGATCAGGGTGGTTCGTAGAATAAGGTAGAGGCCAATTGATTGAGCAATTGGGGATGGCCCTTCGATGAGTATGGTTTGTCAACGTTGCCAAGAGGCTAAGGCCACCGTTCACATCACCGATACGCTTCCCGAAAAGCGCGAGCAGCATTTCTGCGAAGACTGCGCCGAGAAGGAAGGCATAATCAGCAAGCAACCCCACACGACTAACGAAATCCTCCAGCAGTTCATCAAGCAGAAGACCGGGATGGAGCAGGGGGAAGGCGTCGCGTGCCCGAAGTGTGGCATGACCTTTCGCGAGTTCCAACTCAAGGGACAACTGGGCTGCCCGAACGATTACGCGGCGTTTGAAGAGTTGCTCATGCCGCTCATCGAACGAGCGCACGAGGGCGGCACGCAGCACTTGGGCAAGGTTCCTCTTACCGCCGACGGCGTTACGAAGAAGATCGCAGGACTCGTTCGTTTGCGGCGTGAGTTGCAAGATGCGATCGACGCCGAAAACTACGAAGTCGCCGCCGACGTTCGCGACAAGATTCAAAACTTGGAAGACTCATGAATCTGGACGACTTGGCACGCAGCACGGGTGAGTGGCTTCGTGGGGTCGGCGCCATGTCGGACGTGGTAGTCTCGTCGCGCATTCGACTCGCCCGCAACCTTGCGGATTTTCCCTTTCTTAGTACCGCAACCGGTACCGAGCGCACAGAAATCTACCGAAGTGTAACCGACGCGATCACTTCCACCGGAGGGCACGAGGGCTCGCTGCTGGTTGACGTGGCGGGTGCTGACGACATCGATCGTGAAATCTTGGTCGAGCGTCACCTCATCAGTCGCCAACACCTCAGCGCCGAAGGAAGCCGCGGCGTGGCCATCGCGCCGGACGAAACATCGGCGCTGATGATCAACGAGGAGGATCATCTGCGTATTCAAGCGTTGGGTAGCGGGTTGGAACTTGAATCGCTCTGGCGGGTGGTCACGGACTTGGACGACGCCCTTGGCGAGCGCCTCGCGTTCGCGTTCGACCGCAAGCTTGGCTTCCTCACCGCGTGTCCAACCAACGTGGGCACGGGAATACGCGTTTCGGTCATGTTGCATTTGCCGGCGCTGAAGATTACGAAAGAAATCGAGCGGGTGGCCCGGGCGGCTAGGGACATGCGCCTCGCGGTGCGCGGCATGCTCGGTGAAGGCACCGATGTCACCGGCGACCTGTATCAGATTTCCAACCAGACCACGCTAGGCAAGTCCGAGCCGGATATCATCGAGCCGTTCTGCAAGGTGATCATACCCAAGATTGTCGAGTATGAGCGCACGGCCCGCGAAGCACTCGTCAAACACAACGCGATGCAACTCGACGACAGCATATGGCGGGCCTACGGCACGCTGGCCAACGCCCGACGCATCGGCAGTGAAGAGACGCAGACTCTGCTCTCGCCCATCCGAATGGGCATCCATCTGAACCGTTTCGATTTATTGGATATCCCGGCGCTCAACGAATTGTTCCTGCACACACAGCCCGCTCACCTGCAAAAGCTTCATGGCCGCCTTCTTGACGACAACGATCGAGACGAGGTGCGCGCCGACCGGCTCCGTTCACGACTCGCTTGTTAGCTACCGGTTGAACAAGTGTGGCATCGGCTTCCAGCCTGCATGACCTACGATTGCGATGCAGGAAAGACGCCTGCGCTGCGGGCCCACGGTTGGTTCTACGATTGTTGACTTGGAACTGAGCGATGATGGGACGTGTGGGACGAGATAGGAATCTCGTCGCAGCTGAAAATCTCGTCCCAGCCGAGTATCAGAGGGTTCGCGATGAACCGAGCCGCGCCCGTGAGGAAGCGGTCTTCGCATTTGGAACCGGACCGCTTCCTCACGGGCGC
>JAJDDY010000084.1 GCA_029260075.1 Phycisphaerae bacterium | reverse complement strand
GGTGCGTGACAGAATCGGCGTCGGGCGCTTTTCAGAGCACCGGGCGCAAGCCCGGTGACATGCTGACGCAGGGAGTCCGCAGGCTGGCGCCTGCGGCTCTGACTCGGCGCACCCCTCCCGCCGGAAGTGTCACGGACCCGGCTCGGCCTTGCTAGTGCTTTGGTACGGCTAACATTACGAGTACGTTTGATCCGAGCACCGACAGCTAGGGAGCGTCTTGACGCTGTGATCAAAGGTTAACAAGGGTCCGCTCCCTCACAGTCGCGGCTCGGTAAACCCGTCATTCTAGCTGTGACAAGGCACTAGCATGCAGAGATGGATGCAGACCAACACGACTACAGCCGCCAAAGCTATTGTGATCGGCGGATGGATGTCAACCACGGATGATCGATGCATCGACAGACGAAACCGAAATAGAGTCGTGCGACCGTAACGCGCGGCGGCTTCTCGCGGTTCTGTCACTGCTTGCTGCGTACCTACTGTTCGCGAACCTGGCCATAGTACTTCGCCTTGAAGCGCGCGCGTGGGGGTTTCGACTATCAACAAGCCAATCAGCCACGTTGGTTCGCGCGTTGCTGTATCACGCCGCGGCTACCATCCTCGTTCTCGTATCGTGCTTTGCGGTGCGATCGATCCGCCCATCGCATCCAGCGCTGCCTCGATTGGCCTTGGCCATTCTCCCGTTGGCGGTTCTTGTCTCAGTAGATCGAATGGTCGCGTTCGCCGAGCCGCCGATTCCGAAAGCCAGCGGCGTTTATATTGCTCATCCGACACGTGGATGGGCGTTACGGAACGGGTGGACCGGTTTCTACCATCTCGCGCCGACGCACATCAATAGCCTGGGTTGTCGAGGCCCGGAAATGTCGATAGAGAAACAGCCAGACGAGTTTCGCGTCCTCGTGCTCGGTGACTCGGTCGCGTTCGGCCTACGCGTGGAGGAAAAGGATACCTTCGCGAGCAAACTCGTGAAGCTCGCCGAGTCGCGAGGCACACCGCAGCGCCGTACCGTTATCAACCTATCGGTACCCGGGTATTCACCCTGGCAGGAACACGACATGCTCGTGGCCGAGGGCATGCGTTATCAGCCGGACGCGCTCGTCCAAGTGTTCTGCCTCAACGACGTGCTGGATAAATTTCGACTGAAACGATTCGGCGGAGACAGCCGCCTGAACGAACCACCGGCCCCATCGCCGCTGGAATGGTCGGGACTGTTTCGTGTGCTGCGCGCTTGGCACGAACATATCGATCAGCCAACACGTCAAGCCCGGCGACGCTTAAGCCGGCGCTTTATCGTACGCCGCCTACTCGACGGCGCAGACGCGGACCTGATCGAGAGGGGCTGGCGCATCACGCTGGAGCACATGAAGGACATCGCCGACACCGCGAAAGCTGAGTCCCTACCACACCTGCTCGTGCTCGCCACCCATGGCCTCGATTTCCAACCCAACACGTCCAGCCTTAAACCACCGCGGCAAGTGCTGGCCGAGTTCGCCGAAGCGAACGACATCGACTTTCTCGATCTGACTCCGCTGTTTTTGAAATACGCCACGAAGCACGACATAGACGCGGCGACACTTATGATCGACGGCCTACACTTCTCCGCAAAAGGCCACACGATCGCGGCGGGGGCGATTGATGAGTGGCTTCGAGACCGAGATGTCCGCGACCCGGAATCCGGAAGTTGAGGAAGAACTCGGAGACACCGGCCGAACCGCGCGGTCTCGAAACGAGCACGTCTGCACCGCTAATTGAACCGCTATTCGCCAAGCTAAGCTTCTATGCGACTTATACTTATCGCAATACGGCGTTCTTACTTGATAAGCAAGATACCGCCTCGTTTGAGTTCGGCCAACGCCCTACTCCCAATCCACCGCGGCCGTGGGTTCGGTGAACAGATTCTGCTGGCGATCGATCATTTCTCGGTAGAGGCCGGCGGTGGCCATCAGGTCTGTGTGGCTGCCCACTTGTTCGAGTTGGCCTTGTCGTAGGACGACGATGATGTCGGCGTGGGTGATGGTGCTGAGGCGGTGGGCAATGACGAACGTCGTGCGCGTCGCCACGAGTTGTTGCACCGACGCTTGGATGAGCTGCTCGCTCTCGGTGTCGAGGTTGCTTGTGGCTTCGTCGAGTATGAGGATTTCCGGATCAGCCAGAACGGCGCGGGCGATGCTAAGCCGCTGACGCTGGCCACCGGAAAGCTTGATGCCGCGCTCGCCGATCAGCGTGTCGAACCCCTCGGGCAGGGAATGAATAAACTCGTAGGCGTTCGCGCGACGGGCGGCGTCGTCAATGCCCTCCATCGTCGCGTCGCGACAACCGTAGGCGATGTTCTCTGCCACGCTGCCGTCGAATAAGAACACCTCCTGGGTCACGATGGCCAAGCGATGGCGATAGCTCTCCAGTTTGAAGTTTCTTAGATCGACGCCGTTGATCAGCACAGCCCCGCGCGTGGGGTCGTAGAACCTGGCCACCAAGTCGACGAACGTCGTCTTGCCGCCGCCGCTCGGTCCGACCAACGCCACCATGCTGCCGGCTGGCACGGTGAGCGATATGTCCGACAGAACCGGAATGTTCTCGACATACTCGAACCCGACCGAATCAAACCGCAACTCCTTGATAGCAGCGTCCACGTCGCGGGCGCCCGGTGCATCGGGCTTTTCCGGCTGGCGTTCCATAATCTCGAACACGCGCTCCATAGCGGCAAGGGCTTGCTGCGTGGCGTTAAGCGAATTGACGATCTGCGACACGGGCATCAGCAGCATGAACGCGAACATCTGAAACGCGACAATGTCGCCGATCGTTCCGCGACCCTCTAACACCAGGTATCCGCCGAACCCGACAACCGCCAAACTGGTCGCGGGGATCAACAGCCCCCACCCGCCCGTAACCACAAGCTGAAGCTTTTGGGCCAACAAATCCTGCCGGATCACCGTGTGGTGGGCGATGGCATAGTCGCGCTCTTCCTTGCGCTCACGCCGGAAGGCACGCACGACGCGGATGCCGGAAAATGTTTCGGTCACACGCCCGTCGATTTCCGATCTCGAGTCAGCCATGGCCCGATAGATCGGTCGCACCTTGCGAATCCACATCAGGTTGATCAGCACGATGGGTGGAATCATGGCGCTCGCGAGCAGCGCCATCTGCCAACTGATGAACACCAGGGCGACGATCGTGAGGATCACGCGAATGATCGCAGCCCCCGGCGTGATCACCGCCATCTGCACCATACCCTTCACCTTGTCGGTGTCCTGCGAAAGGCGCGAGACAATGCCGCCGGACTTGAGATCGTGCAGTTCGTTGAGCGGCAAGCGAAGGAAACGCTCGAAGAGTTTGCGGCGAAGACGAAAAATCACCTTCGCGTTGAGCACGGCCATCAAGTACGACCGAAACGTATCCAACCCCTGCGACGCCACCAACAGTAGCAACATGGCGCCGCACACCGTCCACAACCGACCCATCCGCTCGGCGGCGGTATGACTCGAGTCGCCAAGGACGTCGTCGATGATGTACCGCGTGACCAGCGGAAGCACCATGGCCAGCCCGGCGCTGATTAGCGCTAGACCGAGCACCCCGAAGATGCGCCACCGGTATGGCCAAAGCCAGCGTATGTATCCACGAAGATAGTGCTTGCGCGACTTGCGACCGACGGACGTGTCGCCAGAAGTACCCGCATCCCCGGCCGTCGTCCCAGTCTTATCCGACTTGAACGATCGGTATCGTTTTCTTGATGAGTCCAACAACTTCGGTTCCCGATTCCTGTCGCTTGTTCGGCGAATTCTACCCGACATTCGCGAACAGCACGAGGAGACCACCGAGGTAGGTGGCGGCGATCAGGAGTGAGTCGAAGCCGAATCGGCCTAGGAGTTTTCGTTTGGTTTGATACGCCAAGCCCGCGACGGCAATGGTGGTCAGTAGAATCGCCAGGAGACCCGCGATCAGATTCTCCGTACTGCTTCCCCCCGATTTCGGGATCGACATGACCGCGTCACCCCTGGCCAGCGATACGATCTTGAGAAAGGGAAACACGAAGATGTTGAACATGTTCGACCCGAAAATGTTGCCCAGCGCCAGGTTCATATTGCCCAACCGAACCGCCGCGACGCTCGTCGCGATTTCCGGCAGCGAGGTCGCCAGTGCCAAAAAACAGACACCGACAAACGTCGCCCCGAGCGGTCGGCCGATCATCTTGATGGGGTGGGTGCTGAGCGTGTCGCCAGTGCGCGCGAGCCACCAGGAGGCTATGACCAGTATGATCGCCACGAGCGCTATGGACAGGTAGAGCGATGCGCCCACGTGCTGCCGCTCACCCGCCGGCGGTCCGGCCTGTTGGATCGCACGCTCATGCCGATACGTCAGTTTCATACATCCGAAATACGTCACGGCGATCAGGGCACACCATGCCAACTCAATCGATTCCGCTGCGGCCACATTGGCTGAGAATTTTTGGATCAGCACCAGACCAATGAGCGCCAGACCGATGAGCGCCAGACCGAACGAACTGGTCAGCGTGTGGGACGTGCTGACGCCGCGCAACACAGACCCGCCACCGCGCATCGCGTTGAGCAGCACGATGAGCGTAATATTGAAGCAGCAGCTACCGAAGATCGCCCCCACGGCGAGATCGAAGTTGCCCAGGTAGGTGGCGGTGCCGCCGGTGACGAGTTCGGGAAGGCTCGTTACGGACGCGAGCAGAAGAAGACCGATCCAGCCACTGGCGATGTTGAGGCGTTCGCCAAGCGTGTCGGCCAACCGGGTGAACCTGCTGCCCGCAAGGATTACAACCACACCGGCGATGGCAAGCTCTGCAAACAGAGACTCGGTCGATAGCGCAGTGCCGAATATCATCGTGCTGAACAACGTCGGTGCTTCCTTTCAGCGCCGGAGCGATGTACGGCTGGCGCGTGAATCCTTTCTCGCACCCACACTCGCGGGACTCCCTTCCCGTGCGCTGCCGAAGCGATCGGCTGCAGGATAGGAATCCTGAATGGGCGGAGGGACGAGATAGGAATCTCGCCCCAGCATGTCTCGTGCTGGTGCGTGAATCCTTTCTCGCACCCGGGTGCAAGAATGGTTTGTCATAACCCTTTTCATGCACTCTATCCAGCGAGAAAAAGAGCTAATGGATCACCGGCTGGAAGCCGGTTCCACACTTCATAAGAACCAACTCGTCGGGTGGCCCATGGCTTTAGCCGTGGGGGATGCGAATCGACGCTGGAGTCGACTCCCCCACCTCTGAAGAGGTGGGCCACCCAGTCGAAATCCGGTGCCACACCAACGGGACGCACTTGTTCAACGTGCTACACCTGTTCCAAGGCCCGCTAGCGCGCGACGAAGAAACGTTGGTCCGTGCCGCCCGGTCCCACGCGCAGGGTTACGGTTTGCAGACAGTGCGGGCAGCGCCCGACGTAGACTGTCGCGTCCGGATTGCGATAGACGCGGGCGTAGGCGCCGCAGCAGTCGAACCGGATACCGATCCAAGGCCGGTGCATATGGTCCGAGGACGACGGTGTTGGTTCGTCTTCCGCGCTGGCGCTGTTCTCAGTGTTGTAGGGGCTCGATTCACTCACGATAGGGGTCTATCGGCCGGGCGGGCCGTTCGGCTCAAGCGCCGCACGTACAAACGACTCGACCGAGCGGCGCCGCGCCGCGCAGTGCTCAAGAATCGTATCGATCTCACGCAAGAGCCGTTCGCTTTGCGTACCGTCCGCAAGTTCGGCGATATTGATCAGCACGGTGTATCGCGCCGTCTGCGCGGCGGCGTCCGCAAGCAAGGCCGCAATCGCCAGATCGCTCAACAGGAATCGGTTGGCCATTTCCTTGATCTCGTCCATCGTGGTCAACGCGCCCGAAGCGACCGCCGCCACCTCCATCGGCACGGCGACGGCGTCGAACACAGCCCGACGATAGTTGGGCTCTTGTGACGGATCGTTCCGCATGGCCTTACTCAGTTCGGTCATCGCGGAATAGGCCACGGCGTCCCGTGTGATCAGCGCGCGAAGAAGTTGGTCGGCGCAATTCAGCTTGATGGCTGCTGCATCCATGGCTTCACGCACAACCGAATCGGTCTTCTTGTTAATAGAATAAGCGACGACCATGCGCGCGAGGGCGCCGCCGAGCGCACCGGCCGCCGCCGTCACACTACCACCGCCGGGCGTGGGGGCGCGACTGGCCGACCGGTTTAGGAATTCGTCGAGACTAAGGTCCGTCAGTTCGTCCATGCCCATACCTTTCGATGAAACCCTCAACCAAGCACCGCAGCGCGACCGCTTCCGGACTCGACTCGTTGGCGGCGGCTAAGTCCTTCGCGGCTTGGGCCAAATCTGAAAACCGGTCCAAGTCATACCACGGATCGGTTTCGACAAGATCGATTCCCGATTCGACCGCACGCATTCGCGTTTGATCAGCCACCCGCTCGGAACCCCAGTCGATATCGTCGAAGAGCGCGGGCCGTGGCCGAGCAAGCCCAAGTGCATAGTAACCGCCATCGTCGCACGAACCCAAGACCGCGTCGTGCGTCTTCAAAAGGTGTACCGCATCATCGATGATCGAAGTGGGCAGCGTGGGGCTGTCGGCACCAAGAAGAAGAACCGGGCCATCATGATCGGCAAACGCATCGTCACAAGCCCGTACCAATCTTTGCCCAAGATCGCCCTCACCCTGAAGACGGAATCGCGCGATACCACTTGGGAACAGGTTTCGAAAGTCGTCCAGCGATTCATCGGGCGTGATGACAAGTTCGATGTTCAAGTCGGCGCGTGACCGCAGGTTTTCGCAGACCGCTCGAAGTGATGCGAGGTGAAGTTGCGCGGCTTCGATCGGTGTGAGCGGAGGCACGAAACGAGTCTTGACCCGTCCGGGATCAGGATACTTGGCGAAAACGAATGCGGTGACCGGCTCCATCTATACAGCGTAGGACGACGTGCGGCGGGGTCAAGAACTCGCGGTTTGCACGCACCCCGATCGCTCACAGGTGCGGTGCGTCCCGAACGCTCACGCGTAGGGGGCGTCCCGGACGCACCCTACGACGGAGCAAAGGCCGTTTTCTCTTGAATCGCGTGGGCGGTTGCGGTACGCTCGCTGGTCGAGACTCGGTTTCAGAACCTCGGCCGGCCGTCGACCATTCGAATGTGGCGAGCGGGCCGTGCGTATCGCGGGCAGAGGGCCACATCAGATGATGGCGACGGTGGATAGGAGAAGTATGATCGGGAACAACTTACCCATCCTGCAAAACCGGAGCTTGGCCACGAGGCGCCAATCGCTCGTCTGCGGGCTCATCCTAGTAGTTACTGTGCTCGCCGGTCCGGTTCTCGTGTTCGGTGAACGCAACGCGGAGACTCCGCAGACTGCGAAGTTGAAGACGCGCATCCGTTTCGAGCGTCTCCCGGTCTCATCGCTACCGCGTTTCGTTCACTTCAACGGATCGGTTCGGGCGTCACTGTTGCCGGAAGATAACGGATCGGGTTGCGCGTGGGGCGACTACGACGGCGATGGCGACGACGATCTGTACCTGTGCAACCTGAACGGTCCCTACCTCATGTCGCCGGAGAAGCGCAGTCGGTCCATGGGTAGTCGCCTTTGGCGAAACGACCGGCGCGGTCGATTCACTGACGTAACCGAAACGGTCGGCCTGTCGGAATCGCGGATGGACATGGCCGCAGTCTTCGCCGACTTTGATAACGATGGCGACGCCGACTTGATCGTCACCAACGTCGAAGGCGTACGGCTGTTTCGCAACGACGCGGGAAAATTTCAAGACGCGACCGCTCAACTCGGCTTGGGCAAAGTAGACGGTTATTGCCTGGGTGCAGCCTGGGGCGACTACGATCGCGACGGTCGACTCGATCTATACATCTGCCGCTACGTCGATTTCCCCAAAGATAAAGCACGCCATCGCGAAATCGTGTCGGGGCGACCGGCGCCCATGACCACACCGGGCAGCTACAAACCCATGGCGAACTATCTGTTTCATCAAGAGGCCGACGGAACGTTTCGCGACGTCGCCAAAGCGTCCGGCGCAGCCAGCGCCGAGGGGCGGAGTATGCAGGCTGTGTGGTGCGATTTTGACAATGACGGATGGCTTGACCTGTTCGTAGCCAACGATCAATCGCTCGACAGCTTGCTCCGCAACAAAGGTGATGGAACCTTCGAAGACGTCGGTCTTGCTACCGGGCTGTTCGATCCGCGGGGTGCGATGGGCGTAGCCGTCACCGATGTTCACTCCGACGGCGATCAAGATCTTTTTGTGACGCACTGGGTGTCTGAAGATCCGGTGTTGTTCGTCAACGATACAGCCGGCGCCATGTGGGGCTTCGACGATCAGACCACGCAGTTGGGGTTCAAGAAACCGAAAACCGCGCTCGTGGGTTGGGGCACGGCGTTTGTAGATTTCGACAACGACGGCGATCGCGACTCCTTCGTCGTTTATGGAAGCACGATCGAGGACGAACTCACCCTTGATGTGTTGAAGGATCCGAAGATGCTCCCGCAGCGGAGTCAGATATACGAACAGCGTGACGGTCGATGGCATCCGCTGGGCAAGAGCGCCGGGGCCTATTTCGATGAACGACACGTCGGGCGCGGCGGCGCGATTAGTGATTTCGACGGCGATGGGCGTCCGGACCTTGTGATCAATAACCACGGTGGATCGCCTGCGTTGCTGCGCAACGTTTCCATCGCAGGCCACTGGGTCAACGTTCGGCTTGTGGGACGCCATTGCAACCGAGACGGCGCCAATGCACGCGTCACGCTCCGAAGCGAAGGGGCCAAACCGCAAATGGTGGAGCTATTCCTCGGCGCCAGCTACCTAAGTGGACATTCGAAGGTGATACACTTCGGCGTGGGCGAACGCGACCGCGTGTCGCAGATTGAGGTACAATGGCCTTGCGGAAAAAAACAAACGCTGAAGAATATCGATGTGAACCAAACGCACGTTATTACGGAACCAACGCCATGAAACAGATGATCAACGTAGTCTCTGCTACGGGCCTTGCGTTGCTTCTTTCCGGATGCAACGCGGGCAAGACGGGTCAATCAACGAGTCCCGTGCCGGTACATGCCTCAGTCGACACGGCTTCAAACCATGCCCAAACGGAAACGGGATCCGAGCCGTACCATGGTTTGATTCAGTACCGTGCGAAAGACGCCAAGCAAGCCATTCTAAGCCCCGTGCTGCTCGATCCGTCAGAGGCGATCGTCGCCGCAGGCACGAAGGTCATCGGTGTGTTCATCAACGGAGAGGCGCGGGCGTATCCGCTGTACGTACTGAACAATCATCAAGTCGTGAACGATGTAGTCGGCGGCACGCCGATCACGGCATCATGGTGACCGAGCGAACAAACGATCGTGGTTCACGATCGACGCGTTGACGGCAAAACCCTCACCATGGCTGTCTCGGGCAAAGTTCGCGACGGCAACCTTGTGATGTACGACAAGGAAACTGGATCCAGCTGGCTGCAGGAAACGGGGCACGCGCTTGAGGGTACGTGTTCCGGCGAAACGCTCAAGAAGCTTCCGAAGGGACAGTACGACCCCGGCGTGCGGTGGGACGAGTGGCTGAAGAAACATCCGAACACCAAAATCCTATACTGCGATCATTGTCTTCCCGCCGGCAGGAGAAAACCGAAGTAGCACGCTTCACGCCCACAAGGAACAGCCAACGAGCGCGAGCCGTTGGGGTCACCTCGGTCGCGAATGACCGGCGCCCGATAACGTAGCAGCCAATCCGAATCGATGCACCGACGACACGATGGAGGTGGTAGGCGTCTGAAGTCACTCCCGCAGACGCGCCGTTCCGCACAGCAGCCTATCGAAGAAGTGTGGCACCGGCTTCCAGCCGGTGATCCATTAGCGATTTCCGCCTCTTTACGGAGACGAGTCCCGTTGTCACGGGCGGGTTCGCGGCGACGTGATTGAATACCGACCTTGCCCAACAGACTGATAGGCCGATAATCCGGATGCCGCAGGCTTCTTGTCCAATGTTGGTCTGGGACGGGTGCTTCCAAATCATCAGCCCGCGGGACGAAAGAACGTCGACCCTGTCTCTCAACCCGACAAACCGGCCGCAATGGTGCAACAAGGCGTGCGGAACCCACCCTGCCCTTGGCGTACGATAGCTGCTGGCGACAATCCCAACTATCAGCGTCTGAGAAGATCCTTGACCTGTGCTTGGCGTTTCTGTACACTCGGCCTGTAGGTTTAGGTATAATGAAGCCGTCGCCTGCTTGGTCTAATGGGCAAGGTCGGTTTCAGAAGTAGGTGGAGGAACGAAGCGATGGCGGGAATTGGCAACCTGAGAACCTCACGAACGGCGTGCGTCTTGATGGGCGCCGCGGCGATACTGCTTCTTGCGCTTCCTGCAAACGCCGACGTCTTCAATGCGCGGCCGGTCACGCCGCTCGGCAACAGCGATCTCGACATTATGTTCACAAGGTCGCCCTTGGATTCACCCGCCGGCATCTACGTTAGCGGTCCGCAATTCAGCGCGGTACTGAGTCAAGCCAACAACGCCGTGTTCACGAGTACGGCTTCCGGTGGTTCGATTGCATCATTCGTGCTTGAGCTTTCCGCCGCCTCCACATCCAACGTGTTTGGCATCTACGATTTCGCCGACCCGTCTAAGAAGGTCGAGTTGTTTTCGGGTGCGAACTCCGCCGGCGACCAAACCGTCGTCACCTTCCTCTTGGACGGCCGCGTGCTTGTGCTCTTCCAGGACTCTGGCGTAGTGGGCTTTAGTGGATCGTTCGGGTTCTACATTGACGTGCTCGACGCGCCGGCAGGTGGCGGAGACGGCAACCCAAATACGCTCGATTACACGCTGTATTCCGAAGATTCACTCAATCCCGGCGGTGCAGCCCAAGCGCTGGGTTTCCAAGGAAACAACGCCACCACGCTGCAAATCCTTCCGTTCGCCGCTGGCCTTTTCACTACCGGCGAGTGGATTATCGCTTTTGAGGATGGCTTGGTTGGCGGTCCCCTCGGTGGATCGGCCGACAACGACTATTCCGACATGGTCGTGCTCGTCGAGTCCGTCGTTCCCGTGACCATACCCGTGCCGACCGTTTCGCATTGGGGCTTGGCGATACTCGCCCTGGTCCTGCTCACTCTTGCCCGACTGCAGTTCAGCCGCCGGCCCGACGCGGCGACGGCCAACGTCCACGCACGCTAGCGGACCCACCCCCTAGACTTTCGTTCTCGACCAATCTCTAGCGCTGCGCACCGACGCGGCGATATTCATGCCTTGAAGGGTGTCCTAGAAGGGTTGCTTCGAACCGAGCGCGACTGTCAGGGCGCGGTTTTCGCATTTGAATCCGGACCGCTTCCTCACGGGCGCGGCTCTGAGAAAGACTTGTGAAACACGTTCTTAAACGTCGCGACGTCCTGTACGATTTCGCCCAACAGGCTGGCCGAGGGGGAGTCGTTGTTCGCATGACCGAGCGATGGATCCGCCGTTCAACCTGCGATCGAGCGTAACACGTCACATCCCTTGCGAATCTGATCGTCGGAGGCGGCGTAACTAGCGCGGAAGTGCGTATCTCGTTCGCTGAAAGCGTTGCCGGGGATTACGAGCAGGTTGCGTGCGATGGCTTCATCCACGAACGACGTAGCGGACTCGAAGCGCGAGGGCGCCTTGAGAAACAGATAGAATCCCCCCGACGGCCGCACGAAATCGAACGTATCTTCGAGTTCCTTGCAGATCAGATCGCGCTTGCCGCGATAGGCGTTCACCTCGGCGGACATGTCCGTATCCATGGCCGCCAGCGCGCCGTATTGGGCCGGGTGCGCTGCACAGACGAATGTGTATTGCTGAAGCTTGGACATCTGAGCGATGACTTCGGATGGCCCAGCCGCATAGCCCAACCGCAGACCGGTGAGTGCATACGACTTGCCATATCCGCGAAGCAAAACCGTTCGCTCCGGTGCGAAACGAACCATGCTTGTCGCCGGTCCATCGTAGACCAACATGTCGTAAATCTCGTCGCTGATAATGAGCAGGTCGTGTCGTTCGGCCATCTCCGCGATCGCGGCTAGGTTCGCATCTCGCGTGACCACACCGGTCGGGTTGGCAGGCGAGCACAGAAGTACGATTTTCGTACGGTCGGTGACGGCTTCGGCGAAGCGGTCGGGGTTCGGTTGGAAATCGTCGTAGGTGCTGACCGGAACCGCCGTCCCGCCGACCAAGTGAACGAGGTGCTTGTATGACACAAAGTATGGGTCGGGCATGAGCACTTCGTCGCCCGGATTGATGCAGGCCATCAGCGCGAGGAGCAACCCACCGGAAACGCCACACGTGACCAACGGTTCCGGTGACCAGTTAAGTTCTTCGTGAAGCTGCCGGACGATCCGTTCGCGGAGCGGTTGGATGCCCTGGGTGACGGTGTAGTCGTTGTGGTCGTTGCGAATCGCCTCGATCATGGCGTCTTTGATGTTCGCCGGAACGGGAAAATCCGGCTGACCGATCGACAGATTGATCGGGTTCGAGCAGGACGCAGCCAGATCGAACACGCGCCGGATTCCCGACGCGCCGAGGGGTTTGACGTGGTTGGCGACGAACTGGTGACCGCCCATAGGTCGTGCCTCCGCACGTGAAGAAAACGACGCCACCGGCGGAAGTGCGCGGTGACGTCGTTGGCTTAGCAAGAGCCGAGGGTCGACTGAGCGAAGTGCGCAACCGCCCAACTACTCCTTCGGCTTGTCTGTGGCGTCGGTTGACTCGTCGGTCTTGACCACTTTTTCCTTCTTGGCCAACTTGGCCTTGCGGTTCTCGACCTTGGGGAGCCCAAGCGGCGACGAATCGTCTTCCCACCGCCCCAGGTCCTTCAACGTTTCAATACGCTCCGCGCGGGTTAGCACGTTACGGTGACGCCGTAGCGAGCTCGCACCCCTTAGCGATTTATCAACCGACATGGCTACATTCCTCCGTCGTTACCACTGATCGCCCTTGAGGCGGCGAAAATAACCTTGCATACGATAACCGCCACCAGCGGCGAAATATTTGTCACCAATGTCGTGTACCTTGGCGAGCAACTCCTCGGCCATGCCACGTTGCGTCGCTTGACGGCGGTCGAAACCCTGCGTGGTGATCAACTGAATCGCACCACTACCAAACTCGACAACCTCGCTTGACACCCCATGATGACTGAGGAAATCGCGAGCGTCCTGAGCGTCTGCCTCGTGACCGGCGCGAAACTCCTGGACCACCACATAGGTGTAGTCGCGAATCCACTGCGGATTCGTCGACGAGCCGCTACGAACCGCACCGAGCGACCGGGCGCCGTCGGAAGAAGACGCGCCCTGTGGTTCGGCGAGCAAGCTCTCGACCACCTGCGTTGCGGGCGGCCTGCTTCGAACCGTTTCGATTTCACTCAACGTCGACGCCGTGTAGCTATCACGCCCGGCGATCTTGCCAGCCGTAAACCCGCGCATCTCGCCACGATTGCTGCCCAACTCAAACACACCGAACAAGACCGCAATCGCCGCAAAAATAACGACGGCGGCGCTCACGCTTGTGAGCGAAAACCGTAACCGGTCGCCGTGCATCTGAACGGCTGACGGACTGTCCGATAGATCAACCGACGCCGAAGGCTCCGGTATGGCTACCTGCGGCCCATCAACTTCGGGCGCGATGACACGCCTCGGTTGAGGTCTATCCGGTGCGACCTCCACCGCGACCTCGGACGTCCCATCTTCGGCCTGCTCACTCGTGTGAAGATAGTCAAATAGCGTAGGTCCGTGCTTGGGCTTCGCCATCGCCAGCCTCCTTTGCCGCCACGTCGCGAACACCGCACAGCATACCCGACTGCGCCAGGAATTCAACAGGGGCAGGCGCCCGGGAAATAATGCCCTGGATGACTGCCGACGGGCGGTGCGTATCTGGGGCCTGACGTGTTCCTACGAGTGGCGCCCCAAGCTTGGATCGGCAGCTCCGGGCAACGGATGTGCATGCGGCGTGACAAAGTTGCCAACTTCGGGGCGATCCGATATAGGATCAGCGTGACAGGGCGATTAGCTCAGTTGGTTAGAGCGTTCGGATCACACCCGAAAGGTCACAGGTTCGAGTCCTGTATCGCCCAGTGACATAAGTCGTGCCCCGCTGTCAAGCCCACGACACACTCTTGGCCACTGTCGGACACTGGATGTCGTCGCATATTCGCAGTCCATTGCAGGTATGTGCATGTCCATCAAGAACGCAATCTTACGATCTCGCGCACCGTGTCGGGGTAGATGCTGAATTCGTGTCGCGACGCGCGAACTCGCGGAACACGTAGCCACGTCGAACGGATGACGTACTGAGAGTTCGCCCGAGCGGCATCCAAAATAGAAGATGCAGAATCTGAAGTGAGACACCACAGCGAGAAGAGAACAGAGTGGAAATTAAGGGGTCGATTTGATACTATGTCGGCATGAATATCAGACTCAAGAACTCAACAATCGTCGCCGCTCTTGGCGTTCTTGTCGTACTGCCTTCAGCAGTTGGTCAGCGTAGCGATGCACCGGCCGCCAACGCCGGTCCGTGGACGTTTCCCGTCGAAGCGGCCTCGACTCAGCAGACGCAAACGTCGTGGATTGAACCAGCGGTGTTTGAGACGGCGTTGCTCGATCGCGACGCGATGGCGCTGACGCTGTCGAATGCGCCGGCCGAATCGACGGTGGCCGTCGCGGATTCCACAGCAATCTTGCAAGTGCCCATGCCGGACGGCCGCATCGAACGATTTCGCATCGCCGAGGCGCCGGTGATGGCGCCGGCGTTGGCCGCGAAGTATCCTGAAATCAAGACGTACGTCGGACAGGGAATCGATGATCCGGCTGCAACCGCTCGCTTCGATATTACCCCGACGGGGTTTCACGCGCAGATTCTTTCGCCGCGCGGCGCGGTGTATGTCGACCCACGATTTCGTGGGAACGACACGGTTCACGCCACCTACTACAAGCGTGATTTCCGAGCGGCTGGCGCCAGACCCGCATGCACGATCGTTCCGAACCCGCTCGCCCCCGCCCCGCCCAACAATGGCGTCGCCTCAGTGTCGGCCGTGTTACCATCCGGCGGTGATCTGCGCACGTACCGACTGGCCGTAGCTGCGACAGGCGAATACACTCAGTTTCATGGTGGTACGGTTGCGGCTGGGATGGCGGCGATCGTCACCGCGATCAATCGCGTCACCGGAATTTACGAGATAGAGGTGGCCGTCCGCATGGTGCTCGTCGCCAACAACGACCAACTTGTCTTCACGAACTCATCGACCGATCCGTATTCGAACAACAACGGCGGCGCGATGCTGAGTCAAAACCGAACCACGATCAACAACATCATCGGCCTGAGTAACTACGACGTCGGACACGTGTTCAGCACGGGCGGTGGCGGCGTGGCTTCACTCAGCGTGATCTGCACAAGCGGGAAGGCCTTCGGCGTTACGGGCCTGTTTGCTCCGATCGGCGATCCGTTCTACGTCGACTTCGTCGCCCACGAAATGGGACACCAGTTCGGCGGGCTCCACACGTTCAACGGCGTCAGGTCCAGCTGCGGGGGAGGGAATCGATCCGGGTCGGCGGCGTACGAGCCGGGAAGCGGCTCAACAATACAAGCCTATGCGGGCATATGCGGCGCTGACAACCTTCAACCGAACAGCGACCCCTATTTCCACTCGATCAGTTACGACCAAATCCGCAACCACGTCACGTTCGGCAATGGCGGAATCTGTCCGGTGATCACGTCGACCGGCAATACGCCACCGGTCGTTGACGCTGGCCTCGATGTGACGATTCCGCGCAGCACACCGTTCGTCCTGACAGCCACCGGAAGCGACGTTGACCCGGACGTTTTGACCTATGGCTGGGAAGAGCGCGACCTTGGTCCTGCCGCAACGCTTGAAGCGCCGGACGACGGAAGCATCCCGCTCTTTCGGTCGTTCAACCCGACGACCGATTCATCGCGAACGTTTCCACGACTTTCGAACATCATATCCGGCGTGTCGACCGACGACGAAAAACTGCCCGCAACCAACCGCACGATGAGGTTTCGGGTCACGGTGCGCGACAACCGCGCCGGCGGTGGCGGCGTGGATTCTGACGAACGACTTGTTACGGTGGATGCCGGTTCGGGACCGTTTCGAATCACGGCGCCGATCGATGCGATTTCGGTGAGCGGTCCAGCCCAGATCATGTGGGCGGTCGCCGGAACGGCCAACCCACCCGTCAACGCGCCGCTGGTCAATATTCTGATGTCGACCGACGGCGGCAATACCTTCCCCGTCACGCTCGCAGCCAGCACGCCGAACGACGGTAGTGAAACAGTCTCGATCCCCAATCTAAACGGTGATTCGGCGAGTATCAAGGTCGAAGGCGTGGACAACGTCTTTTTCGCCGTCTCCGGATTCTGCACGCCGCCCGCGCCGCCGACTGAAGGCAACAGCCCGGTCGCCAAGAACCGCTACCTGACGCTGGACACTGGGTCTCCCGGATCCATGCTGGCCATTAGCGTTACTTTGGTCGATCTTCCAGGTTCGTTCAGCGCACTAAACGGAACGACCATGTGGGTATCTTCCCCGATCGACGTGAGCGAGAACAGTGGGGCGGTCGCTCCGGAAGCTGGCTTTTCAAACTTCAAAGCCGCCACCCTAACGTGCAATCCCGTCTTCGCTGATTGGGGTGCGATGGGAACCGTACACGTCTATCACTCCGTGATCATACCCGGCGCGCGATACGACGTTCAGGTCGCCGACATGAGCTGTGGGCTGACGGGCGCCAACGGCCTGTCGGTGCCGCTCACGGTCACGATGAGCCAGTTTGGTGATGCGGTCGGGCTGTTCGATTCGAACACCGGTGAGTGGACGCCGCCGAACTTCAGTGCTGACATAACCGGAGACGTCGTGGCTGGGCTGGACAAGTTTTCCAATCTTCCAGGATCGCCAATCAAGGCTCGGGTCGATCTGAGCCCGGACGAGCCCGACCAAGTCGTCGGCATCACGGACATTTCGCTGATGATCGATGCGTTCCGCGGACTCGGTTACCCATTCGTATTCGTGCAGGCGCCATGTAACTGACACCGTATGTACCATAGTCTTGATACGCAGCGTTCGCCTCTTGTGCTGTGCCGTCGCTATATTGACGGGTTCGTCCGATCCGGGCTGCGACCGTCAGGGAGTGGCTTCAAGCCGTCCGGGCCGGTTCTCAGACTTCCGCTCCCTCACGGTCGCGGCTCGGTAAACCCGTCATTCGATGTGCGCCAGACCACTAGCCTACAAGACTAGAGCGCGTCACCTGTGTATGCGCGACGTCGTCCAAGCCGCCGTTCCCTATCGACGCGTCGGGTAACCGGCGCCCACCCGCTGTAGCCTCCCCGAGTCACCGCACGTGTGGCTTTGATCTTCGGGATCGACTACGGTAGCGGAATCGAACTGGTTGGCACCTGGCGCGGTGGGCTAGTGTGCCCTAGATACGCTGGCCTACGACTGCCGTATCCGACCGGTATTCTCGTTTCGAAGGCAAAGTAACCGATGGGCAGACGTCGGTCGCAGAAATCGTCAGCATACCGCTACGCTGAATCGATCAATCAAGTTATGCAAGGAACAAGCGATGTTCGTTAAGAAGATTACGAAGGTACTGCGTGGCAATGCAACACCCGCGCAAATGATGATGGCCTGCGTGCTCGGGGCTGTTCTTGGTTTCATGCCGGGATTCACGCAAGCACCGGGACTGATCGTGGCGATCATCCTGTTGCTGATCGTCCTGAACGCCAACCTGGCGCTGGCGACGCTGGTTGCGGCAGGTGCCAAGCTGGCGTCGCTTCTGCTCATGCCTCTTTCCTTCAGCGCCGGGCGGTTCCTGCTGGACGGGCCCACACAACCGCTGTTCAAGACGATGATCAACATGCCGGTGCTCGCGTTGTTCGGGTTCGAATACTACGTGACCACGGGTGGACTGCTGTTGGGCGGCGCGCTGGGCATCGTCGTGGGCGCACTCCTTATCAAACTCGTGCGGGGCATCCGAACGACACTGTCCGGGCTCGAAGAGGGTTCCGATCGATACAAGCAGTGGATGGCCAAGTGGTGGGTCAAGCTGTTGCTCTCCCTGATGCTTGGTCGCGGAGCGAAAGAGACGTACACCGCGATGCTCGAAAAAAGAGGCAAGGTGATTCGACTGATCGGCGTGGTGTTCTGCGTTGCGGCTGTCGGTCTACTGTTTGCGGCGCAGACGCTGTACGCGGGATCGTTCATCACGTCGGCATTGCAAAAGGGATTGGAGCAAGCCAACGGCGCGACGGTCGACCTTGAGAGGGTCGACGTGGACCTAGCTGAAGGCAAGATGACGATTACGGGATTGGCCATGACCGACGCCAACGCCCTCGACCGCGATCTGTTTCAAGCCGCAACCATCGAAGTCGACGTGAGTTCCACAAGCCTGCTACGAAAACGACTCAAGCTCGATCGTGTCGTCATCAGCGATGCCGTGCATGGCGCCCCGCGCGCGACGCCCGGGCAACGCATCGGTAGTGTCGCCGTCGCGGTCACCGCAGTCGCAGCCCGGCAGGGAGAAAAGACGCTCGCAGATTACCTGAAGGATCCTGCGCGATATCAGAAACGACTCGTGCAGATACGGCGATGGCTTGAAACACTCTCGGGGCCCGGCAACCAGGATCAGTCCGCAGAAAAAACGGAGGACAAGGAGTCGTTTCGCGAGCGACTTGAGCGGGAAGCTGAGTTGCTTGGTTATGCCCACGTTACAGCCAGCCATCTTATCGAAGGCGCCCCGCAGTTCGCCGTCGCGGAGTTGATCGCAGATAAGGTTCGAACGGACGCCCTACAAGGCGAAACCCTAGACATCCGCATTACGAATATTTCCACCCAACCCTACCTGGTCAACGAAACGCCGACGGTGGCTATGAAATCCAGCGGGAAGACGCTACGGCTGGGGTTGGAGCTTAGCGCGGTCTCGGCGGCAGGTGGCGAGAACCAAATCGACCTGCAATACCTCGGTCTTCCGGTCGACAGTATCGCCGACGACCTGAGCGTCAAAGGGGTCAGGCCGATCTCCGGCGGTACGATGGACATCGCCATGCAAGGAACCGTGCGTACGACCGGCGGCACCTACATCGACTTGCCACTTCAGGTTACGCTGCACAAGACCACGGTGGCGGTGGCTGGCAAGACGGCGCCGGTTGAACAGCTCATGCTTGCCCTTGCCCTGCGCGGACCGATCGACAACCCGCGCATCCGCATCGACGACTCCAAACTGGCTGACGCCTTGGTCGCTGCCGGTGCGTCTGCGGTGGCTTCGGAAGTGCGCGGCGAAGCCGATAAGCTGATCAAAAAACAACTTGGCAAGGTAGACCTCAAGAAGAATCTTGGCGGAATCGACATCGGGAAGGTGCTGCCCGCCCTCGGCCGCAAGAACGACGCCAAGACCGCCGATCAAGATAGCGATGAGAAGAACAAGAAGAACAACAAAATCGGGGGCAAGCTCAAAGACCTGACCAAGGGGCTGTTCGGGAAAAAGAAGAAGAGTGCGGGGGACAAGAACGGAGGTTAGCAACCCATTGAGAAGATGCTGCACCAGCTTCCAGTCGGTGATCAATACGCGCTTTCGCCCTACGTGCATCCACTGGGGGGGCGCGGGCTGTCTGAACGAACAATCACGCATTACGTTGTAGTGCGTCGAGTACCACTTTCGGATCGAGTGGCTTGGTCAGTTTGATGTTGACGCCGAAGCGGCTTCGCACGTCGCTATGGTGTGTCAACGCGAAGTCACTGTGTCCGAACACATCCATAACGAACGATTCGATTTCCGGTTTGCACGATGCGTAGGTCTCAGGCGTGTTGGGTGCCAAGGCTCGATCGTTAATGAAGAGTTCGAATTCGTCGCGGCTGAACGTTAGCGGTCCATCGGCGGCGAAGTGGGCTTCGAGCAGATGGCAGGCGTTGATCGCGCCGGCCAGCGCCTGACGAAACCGATCGTGGTTCGTGCCCTCGATTGCAGATTTCCGGTTGTAGCGCAAACCCCAACGACCTGCCGTCTGATCGATGTTGTAGTCGGCTTCCAAGGCTATCAGCATGACACCCGGACCGGCGGGCACATGGCGATAGTCAGCCACATCGATGAGCATTTCGTCCAACGACTGCTCACGTACCCATTCGTGAAACACGTCGACAAAACGAGCCGGCGCGACGGCCAAGTCGCCGTCGACGAAGATTTTGATGTTGACGTGTTGTAGTTCCATTATTTAAGCCCCAAAGCAGCCCACCCGCCGTCCGTCGAAATACTTCTGGGAACAATTGCCTGCCGGTCAAACGCCGTCGATTCGAGTCCCCCACGGCTGAAGCCATGGGCCACGCAGTCGGGTTTACCGAGCCGCGCCGGTGCGAGTATACAGAGCCGCGCCCGTGAGGAAGCGGACGTTTGAAATCCGGTCATGACAGCTTGAGCACGCTCCCTCACGGTCGCGGCTCGGCTCGGACGAACGCGCCATTTGAGTCGTGCCGAGGCACTAGCTCATCTCCGTCGACTCGGACAGTCCGGCCGTACGCATTCGATTGTAGCAACCGTGGACCGCTTCGATAAACAGTTGACCCTCTTCAATTGCATGGCGGGCGGTGTCCGAAGTAAACGTCGCGCCAACTTTGCTATGGGCGGCGAACAGATAGTTCGCAAATTTGCCGCCGGCGAAGGGATCGAAAATCAGTTTCGTGTCGTAGTAGCGATCTCGAAATTCTTCCACGACCTCATCCGCATCGTCAGCCACATCGTCATACTTGATTTGCACCAACGCTTTGGCCGCTCTAACCATCGCGCGATACGCTTCCGTTCCCGCGCCCTGAACATTGCCGGCGTCCAAGAACAATTGAGCTTCAAACACCATGCGTTCCGCGTCGGTCATGGCAAACTGATAGGCCGAAACAACCTCACCCGCGCACTCACCGATCCCGACGTCGCCGGTGCTGTATTCACGCGGATCGCCCCAATCGGAATAGAACGATGGATCGTCATCGTGGTCCGGTCGGTTCTTGGTCAGGTCGTCGAGCACCTGGCGAATCTGACCCTTGCCGACCCGCGTAACAAACTGCGTGAAACGCTCATTTTTCTGGCGCATGCGCAGATAGTAATCGGTGATTCGATCGAGCGCTTCCGGTATTCGTTTCGATGCGATGGCGACGATCGGAAGGCCGTACGACCCGCCGTTCTCCTCCCACTGACCACCCAAGACCACTTGGAAATGGGGCACTTGATAGCCGTTCACGATGCGGTTGACGCCATAGAATCCGATGTCGCTGACGTGGTGTTGCCCGCAACTGTTGAAGCAACCGCTGACCTTAATGTGCAGGTTCGAAATGGCTTCGTCCATCTCGAAACTCTTCTTCGCCAGACGCGAACGCAACTCCGCTGTGAGCCCGCGTGACGACGAGATGCCAAGCTTGCAGGTGTCCGTCCCGGGGCAGGTGACGATGTCCAAAATGTTGCCCGCACCCGGTTCGCCGATGCCGGCGCCGGTTAGCGCTTCGAACAAATCGAACACGTCGGACTTGCTCACCCAACGAATGACCATGTTCTGCTCGACGGTCGTTCGCACCGTGCCGTTGGTGAAGCGGCGAACAATGTCAGCCAACGCACGAAGCTGGTCGGGGGTCAAATCACCGAGCGGCAGCGCGACGGAAACGGTGACGTATCCCTCCTGTCGCTGCTCGCGAAGGTTCGTGCTGAACCATCGATCGTAGGCTTCGTTTCCCGTAACCGTCGGGAAGTCGCCGGCGGGTTTCAACGGGGTCTCAACGTCGTCCGCTACACCGTCGAGGTATTCGGTCCACCGCGGATCGTCGGGTAGGCTTTGACGTTCCTTAAGCACCTCTTCCTTGAACTTCTCCATGCCCCAATTTCGGATCAGGAACTTCATGCGCGCTCGGCTGCGGTTCTTCTTTTCTCCGTGACGACCGAACACCCGCGCGATGGCCTGCGCAATCGGAAGCATCTCTTCCGGCGGCAGGAATTCATCGAACAGCTTGGCTTGGTCGGGCACAGCCCCAAGTCCACCGCCGACGACGAATCGAAATCCGCGTTGCTCCTCGCCATCGACGACGCGCGTGACAGCCGTGTACCCGAGATCGTGCATCGCGGTCAGTCCACACGAATGTTGGGCGCAACCGCTAAACGTCGGCTTGAACTTACGGCCAAAGTTCTGCGCGTCCGGATGACCGAGCAAGAACATCGCGAGCGCGTGCGCATAGGGCGTTACGTCGAAGGCTTGATCGGTACACACGCCGGCGAAAGGGCATGCGGTGACGTTGCGGACGGAGTTGCCGCACGCTTCGCGCGTGGTGATACCCACGGCGGCCAAACGGCGCATCAGCGTAGGCGTATCTTCAATGTGAATGAAATGAAGTTGAAAGTCCTGCCGGGTGGTGACGTGGGCGATGCCGTCGGAGTATTCCTCAGCCAAATCAGCCAAGACCTCAAGCTGTTCCGGGTTCATCCCGCCGTAGGGGATTTTGATCCGCAACATGCCCGGAGCGTCCCAGATGGTTCCGGGGCCTTTGGAACTCTTCTCGGGGTATGCAAGCTGACGAGTTTCCGTGCCGTCGAAGCGTTGCCCGTTGTCGTATCGCTGGCCATAGGCGCCGCGTCGAAGGCGTGTTTCGGCGAAGATTTTCTCATCGACTTTGTCCTGTAGGCGCAGCTCAATTTCCAATTCGAACGCATCGATTTCCTGCGCGAGTTGGTCCGGTATTGTTCCGTCGAGACGGCTCTTCCAGCGTGCCGAACTGACCTTCATGGCGACTTGCTCCCGTACGTGTGACGCCCGACGCGCGACCCGTTGTATTTTAGATCGGCGTGCGTTCCATTGCAATGAAATCCGGCGCGCCGCATCGCTGAGGCGCGGGTCGTGGAACTGGGGCGCCAATCAAGCTATAGTGGCGTTATGAGCAACGACCACGCGCTACGCATATACGATTCGATTATCGGCCTACTTTCCAGCGAAGATAACCCCACGCCGCTGGTGCGGTTGAACACCGTGATTCCGTTCGAACATGCACAGGTATACGCCAAGCTTGAATGGTACAACCCGTTCGGCGCGGTGAAGGACCGCATCGCAGCCAACATGATTCGAGACGCCGAAGAACGGGGCGTGCTTAGCGAGGGTAAGAAGCTCGTGGAGCCAACCTCGGGCAACACCGGACTTGGCCTCGCCATGATCGGCAACGCCAAAGGCTATGGACTTCAAACACCCTTGTCCCTTGCGATCCCCCTCGAAAAACGCACCGTGCTCCGCTTCTTCGGCACGAACGTCGTTGAACTCGATGATACGCTTTGCCCCGCGCCCGGCGCACCGGAAGGCGCGATTGCCTCGGCCATCGAGACAGCCAAGACGCGACCCGACTTCGTTATGCTGAACCAGTACGAAAACGCAGCCAACCCCGACAGCCACTACCGCACGACCGGGCCGGAAATTTGGAAACAAACCGGCGGCAAGGTAACACACTTCGTGGCCGGACTCGGCACTTGTGGGACCATCACCGGCACCGGTCGGTTCTTGAAGGAGCAGCGCCAAGACATCCGAGTGATCGGCGTCCATCCCGATGACGGCCACGACATCCCCGGCGTTCGCAGCCTCAACCAACTCGCGCAAACCAAACTATTTCGCCCCGATGAATACGACAAGACGATAGAGGTTACCAGCCGCGAGGCGTTCGACATGTGTCTACGACTCAATCGAGAAGAGAGCATCATCGCCGGACCGAGTTCCGGCATGGCTACGACCGGCGCGATTCGCACCATCCCCGACGAACCGGGGGTGATCGCGGTGATAATCTTTCCGGACAACGTCTTCAAGTACGCCTCGTCGTTCCAACGGCATTTTCCCTACATCTGCCCTGGCGAGGCGAACAAGGGCGGCGAGGGCGTAAGCGAGAACGATCACTTCGTTTCGATAATGATGGAAAACCTCAAGAACAAGTACGATTCAATTCGGGCCGACGAATTGCACCGCCAACTCGACGGACCGGATGGGCCGATGCTGGTGGACGTGCGACCGCCGGATATGTTCGTCAAGTCCTTCATCGCCCGATCGATCAACATACCCATGGACGACTTCGCCGACCGCACGAAGGAACTGCCCGAAGACCGAGATGCGGCCATGGTGCTGGTGTGCGGCGTGGGCAAGTTCTCGAAGAACTGGACGCTGTATCTCAAATCGATGGGCTACCGCAACGTCAAGAGCCTCAAAGGCGGTGTCGGCGAGTGGGTCCGCAAAGGCCATCCCACCGAATCACAAACCGCAACCGGTTCTTGACTCAGAGGGCGCTTTGAAAGGGTTGCCTCGAACCAAGCCGCGACCGTCAGGAAGCCGTCTTCGCACTTGAGCCGCACTGCTTCCTTAATCGCGGCCCTTAAGGGGACTTCTTAGAACGTGTGTGAGAAGACGTACAAGAGGGATTGCGATGAACCGAGCCGCGACCGTCAGGAAGCGGTTTTCACCCGCGAGCCCGGATCGCTTCCTCACGGGCGCGGCTCGGTAAGAGGCATTTCACCACGTTCTTAGACACGCGCTCAGCGAACTCTTGTATGACCGCAGGCGTAACAGGGTTCGAACCCGACCGACAAAACAAGGATCAATCAATGCAGTGCCGTGGCCATGAAAACTCAAGACAACGTCGCGCCGTCAGTTTGATAAGAGGCCTATCTGTGGTCACGATCGTCACCGCAGCCATCTTCACCGTAAGCGCCTGCGCCTATCAGTGGAGTGATTCCGTAAAGAACCTCTTTGGTCCGCGCCCGGTCACACTGCACGAAGCCTACCAGCCCCAACCCGCCGGCCCGACGTTCAACCACTCGCTGTTCGACGAGATGCTCAAGCGACACGTCGACAACGACGGATGGGTTGACTACGAGGGATGGCGCAACGACGCGAGTTCGCTCGACGCCTACATCACGTCGCTCGCCGGCGCACCGTTCGACACGCTCGGGCGCAACCAGAAGCTGGCGTTGCTCATCAACGCCTACAACGCCTTCACCGTCCGGTTAATTCTCGACAACTACCCGGTCAAGTCCATCAAGGACATCCCGAGCGCCAAACGTTGGAACGCCAAGCGATGGCCCATTGGCGCCATGACGCTAAGCCTCAACCAAATCGAACACGAACAGATCAGACCAAAGTTCTCCGAGCCGCGCGTACACTTCGCACTGGTCTGCGCGGCGATCGGTTGCCCCAAGCTGCGCAACGAAGCCTATCAGGCCGAGCGAATCGACGAACAACTGACAGATCAAATGCGTTACGCCCACAGCCACGACCGATGGTTTCAATATGACCCGGGCGCGAAGACCATTCACCTGACCAGCCTGTACGATTGGTACGGAGGGGATTTCAAACAGGTGGCGGGGTCAGTCCTGAACTTAGCCGCTCGATACTCGTCCGACCTCAAGGCAGCCATTGACGCCGGGAAGACCCCGCGCATTAGATGGCTCAAGTACGATTGGACGCTGAACGATGGGAAGAACAACCGCTAGCGCTCTGTCACACATCGATTGAAGGGTTTACCGAGCCGCGACCGTAAGGAAGCGGATGTCCGAAAGTCGGTGGCGACAGTTTGAAAACACTCCCTCACGGTCGCGGCTCGGATCGGATCGGACCGACCCATCACTTGAGTCGTGACAGAGCACTAGCGCTTTGATCATGCGATGTGGTCTCGACATACAATCGGCTCGGGTTCACCGTCCCGCACCTGGCCGTCGTTCGAGATCGAGGGGCAAGTGCGTGTGCAGAATCCAGTCTGCTCGCCAATCCCAGACCTGTGGATCCACAAGTGGCCGAATATCGCCGGCTTCGAATGAAGCCTTTGGGGTTGCGGAAGGCGGCGGTTGCTCCTAATCTCTCTGAACAGCGTCCTGTCTTGGCACGGACGGATCACACCTGCACTTTAGTTCGAAAAGGATCGTTGAATGTCCCAAGCAGCATTACTACCGCCCCACGGCGGACAATTGATTGACCGTACCGGCGCGAAAAGCGATGGGGCTGACAGCGGTACCTCCATTGTTCTTTCCGCCCATCAGCAATGTGACTTCGAAATGATCGCGACCGGAGCCATGAGCCCGCTCGATGGTTTCATGGGCGAAGCTGACTTCAACAGCGTCTGCGAAAACATGACACTAGCCGGTGGTGCGGTTTGGCCTATCCCCATTACCTGCGCAGTGGACGCCGCCACAGCCGACAAAATCGGCGTCGGTGATCGCGTCACACTGAAAGACGACAAGGATCGCCTGCTGGGTTTCTTGACGGTCACGGAGAAGTTCAAGCCCGACAAGCAGCTCGCGGCGGCCAAAGTTTATCAAGCACCCGACGCAGAACATCCGGGTGTCAAGGTGATGTTGGGCGAGGGGGAAACCTGCATCGCAGGTCCGATCGACGCGGTCACAACGCGACACGATCCGATGTTCGTCGAGCACCGTATGACGCCGGCGCAAACCCGCGCCGAGTTTGAGCGCCGCGGTTGGTCGACGGTGGTCGCCTTCCAGACACGAAACCCCATCCACCGCGCGCACGAATACCTCACGAAGTGTGCGCTCGAGATCACCGACGGTTTGCTGATTCATCCGCTCATGGGCGCGACCAAGGACGGCGACATTGCCCCGGAAGTTCGGATGAAGTGCTACAACGTGCTCATCGAGAAATACTACAACCCCGACCACACCATGCTTTCGATCATGCCGGCCGCCATGCGCTACGCCGGACCGCGCGAAGCCGTCCTCCACGCGATCCTCCGACAGAACTACGGCTGTAGCCACATCATCATCGGTCGCGACCACGCCGGCGTCGGCACATACTACGGAACCTACGACGCCCAGAAGATTTTCGAAACGCTGGCCGAGGGTGCGCTAGAGATCACACCGCTTATGTTCGAGCACGCCGCGTGGTCCAAGACGGCCGGCGGCATGGTCAGCGGCAAGACGTTTCCGAAAATCTCAGGCGATCAGATCTTCCTGTCGGGCACCAAGGTTCGCGAGATGCTCGTCCGCGGCGAACGGCCGCCGATCGAGTTCACAAGGACGGAAGTGGCGGACATTCTCATCGAGTCGATGGCGGGCAAATGACGGAAGCAACGCCATTGGATACGCCGACACAAACACGTTCGGAGGTCGCAGCCGCAATTGGTGCCCTCCGTCGGCCTGTCGTCATCGCCCACGTCGTACCCGACGCCGATGCGCTCGGGTCGATGTTCGCCACCGCGCGTCTTTGGGCTCGTGACGGTCAGCCCCTTCGCGTCGCGCTTCCCGATGGGTCGTTGTCGCAACGATTGGCCTTCATGTTCGACTGGGCGGATGTGCCCGTCGCGTCTGGTGAAGACTTCACCGCCGCCGACGGGTTCATCGTCTTGGACACAGCCAAGAAGCCGCGATGCAACGTCGGCGACGCCGTGAAAGCGACGGACTGGTCCGCCGATCGACAAGTGATCAACGTCGACCATCACGAGACCAATACACAGTTCGGTGATGTAAATTGGATATCGGCAGACGCCGGCAGCGCGAGCGAGTTGGTCTACGGGTTGGCGTGCGAAGCCGGCCGCCCGATCGATGCCATCACCGCGTCACTGCTGTACGCCGGCATCCATACGGACACGCTGGGTTTCTCACTGCCCACGACGAATGAGTCCGCCCTTCGCGCCGGAGCCGAACTTGTTGCGTGCGGCGCCGACGTGGCCGATCTGGGACAGCGACTCTACCGAAGTCAACGGCAAAGCGAGTTCGACCTGCTGCGCATTATCTACGCCAACACCAAGGCGATTGACGGCGGCCGGATTGTGTATAGCTCGGCGAGTTTTGAGGAAATACAACAAGCGGGATGTGCGGCCGCCGACATCGACGATCAGATCGCCGTGCCGCGCTCACTGGAAGGCGCGGACCTCGCTATGCTCTTTACCGAAGGGCACCGGAACAAGACGAGAATCAACTTCCGTGGAAACGGAAATGTTCTTGTGCTCGACTTGGCTTCACAGTTCAAGGGCGGCGGTCATCGACAGGCAGCCGGTGCGATCTTGAACTGCGGAATCGAAGACGCGCTCAAACAAGTGCTCCCCGCCGCCAGCGAGCACTTGAAAGCGACGTCTGCGTAGCACGATGTTGATCAAGTGTGGCACCGGCTTCCAGCCGGTAATCCATTGGCAACCTGAAACAGAACGCCCATCGCACTGCAGGACTTACGGATGTTTTCACTATGAGCGACGTCAAGAAAGTAGTCGTCTTCGGTCTGGATTGTGCCGAGCCCACACTCGTCTTCGAAAAATGGTTGGACCGGTTGCCCACGATGCGGCGACTGATGGAGGCGGGTTCATTCGGCACGCTGACCAGTTCCATTCCACCGATCACCGTCCCAGCGTGGAGTTGCATGACGTCGAGCAAAGACCCGGGCACGCTGGGCATCTACGGCTTCCGCAATCGCGCTGACCATTCGTACGACAAGCTGTCGATCGCGACGTCGATGGCCGTCAAAGAGCGGCGCATTTGGGAGATCGTCGCCGACAAGGGCAAACAGTCGATCATCGTGGGCGTGCCCGGCACGTTCCCGATTCTTCGACCCATCGCCGGGCACATGATCACGAGCTTTCTGACGCCGGACACCAACGATCCGAAAATCACCTGGACGCACCCACCCGCACTCAAGCGCGAAGTCAAGGAACTCGTCGGCGACTACATGGTCGACGTGCGCGGTTTCCGAACCGACAACAAGAAATGGCTTCTCGAACAAATCTACGAGATGACAGAGAAGCGATTCAAAGTCGTCCGACACCTGTTGACCAAAAAACCATGGGATCTGTGCTGGATGGTGGAGATGGGTACCGACCGCATTCACCACGGGTTCTGGTCGGCCATGGACGAAGCCCACCGGCGGTATGAAGCCGGCAACGAATTCGAGCACGCCATTCGCGACTACTACGTCTACCTCGACGGAGAAATCGCCAAAACGCTCGAATGCATCGACCTGGACACGACGGCTGTCTGGGTGGTTAGTGACCACGGCGCGACGTGCATGGTCGGGGGACTGCGGTTCAACCAATGGTTGATGAATGAGGAATACCTGCATTTTTCCGAACCGGTTTCGGACAACCAGAAATTCGAGCACAAGGATGTGGACTGGTCGAAGACCAAGGCCTGGGGCGAGGGTGGGTATTATGGCCGGCTATTCATCAATCTCGAAGGGCGCGAACCCAACGGGCAGGTCAAACGCGAAGACTACGACGTGGTGCGTAACGAACTGATTGAGAAAATCGAAACCATGGTCGACCATGAGGGTCAACCGATGGGCAACAAGTGCTACAAGCCCGACGAGATTTATGAAACTGTCAACGGCGTGGCACCGGACGTCGTGGTGATCTTCGGCGATCTTCGCTGGCGCAGCGTCGGCACCGTCGGTTGCGACAGCATGTACACGTTCGAAAACGACATCGGCCCCGACGACGCCAACCACGCCCAACAGGGAATGTACATCCACGCCGACCCCTCCATGCCGGCGCGAGGGCGCGTCGACGGCCCAACGCTGTTCGACGTCACACCAACAATCCTCAAGTCTATGGGACTACCAGTTCCGGAAGACATGAAGGGTCGACCGCTGCAAGCAGGGTAGGGTAGGCGTCACCGTAGTAGAACCGTCGATCGACGTGATCGTCCTACCTTGATCGCTACCCGCAGAAGCAGGAATCCATCCCGCAGGCCGTCAGACCCGAGGGACGCAGGATAGGATTCCTGCCTGAGGAGTTGGGACGCGACAACGAGTCTCGTCCCAGCATGGTCCTTATACACGCACTCAAGACCGCGAATGCGTCGTCTCGTTACGAAGCTACGTGAAACACCAACGCAGCCGCACGGTCGGGCTTTGCCTCGGTCGCCTGTTCTGGAACGGGTGTTTGCGCGGCTGCGGAGTCCTGGTCCGGAGCGTACTTCGGTAACGACTGCAGCGCCTGATTGACAGCCTTGTTCCACGCCCGCCGCTCGCCGAGGGTGAGCACATCGCGCAACTTCGGTCGAAAACGCGAAGCTTTGGTTCTGCTCGGACACTTGGCCGCAGGAACGAGGTCGGAATCGAGCAACCTGGACAAGATCGCGAACATAACCCCGCCCATCTCCGGCGTAATCACGCCAAGACGAATCTCGCGATACAGCCGATCCATTGCGCTGCCGATGGCGGCTGTGGATGTCAGCTTGCGGAGGTAGCCGTCCGGCAAACGCGACAAACGGCGACGCCGTCGCGCGCGACTGCCGGCCATGGTGCGTCGACGTTTTTCGGCGACCTCCGGATCGTGGAAGAGGCAAAACTCGCTGTGGTTTATGGTGCGACCACGGCAGCGCGATCCGGCCTTGGTTAGCGCACCGCACCGACGGTCGTACGGAAGCCGGGCGGACCGCATGACCGGAGGGGTTACGGTCGTCGGACTCGCTTCCTCTTCCGACTTGGTTTCGTCGTTAGTCTTCGGTCGGTTCAGCGCTTCCCAGAGCAACATGATCGCTTCTCCGTCAGCCGTCGACTCGCCTCATGATCTAGACGATCGACACTTCGAGCCGACGCGCATCCATGATGCGCCGACCATTTCGGTCTGTGAACAAACGGGGCGTGTGATCCATCCCAACGCCCGCTCGGCACGCCCTCGAAAACCCAGCGGGCGAACGAACGACGAGCCGAGAACTCGATTCGCAATCATCAGCGAGCCAAGCCACGGCCGATATTCTACAGCATTCTTCATTCGAGCGAACCGGAGCGCGTACGGATTCTTTCAGGAAAGCCGAACTTCGAAGCGCAGCGAAACCGCTAAGTCGCGCGAGTTCACGCCTGCCTGTAATCGCCCATCTTATCACAGGGCGATCTACGTTTTTTTCCAAAAAAACCGAAAGCGATGTAAGTACTTGTGAATCCATCTACTACGAACCGAGCCCAAGACATTTCACAGCATGGGCTTTTGCTGGAGTCAACCGGCGCCGACCATACGTCCACGCCGCCAGCACGTGATCCGCGTTCCCTTGCGCGCTACCAAGAGCGGGCGATAAGTCACCGTGCCACGAACACGATCGAGCACGAATCGTCCTCCCGGAACAGAGATTTATTGGACAGACGGGCGAACGCGACGCGTCCCGTGCGGGCATCACCCCGCGCCGACGACAGCCAACGACTCACGCCTACCAGCACGCGCCGCTCACGGTATCCACAAAGATTCAGATCACCACACGGGCTAAGTGAAGCGTCCCGTTCCGGGCACCGATCCAATCAGGGTAGCCTAACCCGCGTGCGTTGCGCGTTGCTCTCCGTTATGGGACGGGTGCGTCCTGCTGTGGCGACGAACTAGAGCAAGCTCTATCCGAATGTAGCGTCTGGGAATCTTCTCTTCCCGGTACATCATGACGTTGCGCCGCTGCGTTTGGAATGAGCATGCTATTGGATCGAGTATGAAGACTCTAAAGACGTGGTTGCAGACTCGCGCGCTGAACTCTGCCCACGCTGATGTTCGCCTGAGGGTCGTGCAAGACGCCGCCAATTCGCGCGACGCCAGCGCGACCACCGCACTGATCCATAGCCTGACCGATTCCAACGACGAGGTTCGTGAAGCGGCGGCTGCGGGACTGGGAAAGACTGGCTCCCGAGAAGGAATCAAACCGCTCGTCGCGTTGCTGTTGAACGAAAAGGTTCATGACGTCTTGGCGGCTTCGGCGGACGCTCTTCAGCAACTCGACGGCCGAAAGGCGGCCAAGCTCTTCTTGGCTGCACTAAACGACAACGACACAGCCGTATGTCAAAACGCGGCGTGGGCGCTGCGCAGTACGGGCTGGACGTTTCTCGACGATGCCGATCGAGCCCGCGTGCTGATCATCCAGAATGAATGGGACAAGGCCGCAGCCCTTGGCTCGGCAGCGATCGCACCGCTGCAAGCTGTACTACTCGACGGCACCGACCACCTGAAGAGATTGGCCGCCGGGGCGCTCGGCCACATTGGCACACCGAAGGCGTTCCGAGCACTCACCTCGCTCCTGACCAATCCCAAAGTCAATTCGGCGACGTGCGAACGCGCCGCGTGGGCGCTCAAGAAATTCTATCGCGACAATCTGACGTCGGTACAGGCGGCGTTCGTAGCTATCATCGAACGCGATTGGGAGGAGGCGGTACGTCTCGACAACCACGCCGTCGAACCCCTGCGTATCGCGCTGGACGACGACGACAACGACGTCCGAATGAAGGTAATCCAGACGCTGACGCGGATTGGCGGAACCAAGGCGGTCGATAGCATTGTTCACGCCCTGAGTGACGCCCGTCAGCCCGTGAGCGTTCGAGAATTGGCTGCGACGTCGTTGGGCGAGCTTGGTGATCAACGTGCACTCAATGCCTTGGGCGCCGCCCTCGGAAGCGAGGGGTGGACGGTTCGCGAAGCTGCGGCGCGGTCGCTTGCCGAAACCGACTGGCGTCCAGCCGACGACGCCCAGCGCGCGCAACTCGCTATTATCCAGAAGAAGTGGAGCGACGTCGGCGCTCTTGGCCAAGCGGCCATCGGACCGCTGATCGAATCGCTGAAATACCTCTCGGTCGCTACCGATGCGGCGAAGGCGTTGGTGAACATCGGATCGTCTGGCGTGGACGCACTGCTCGGCATGTTGCGCGACCACAACCAGCCGTCCGTCATTCGTGAGTTGATCGCCGCATCGCTTGCAGAAGCCGGCGAACCGCGTGCTGTCGAAGTCGTAGTGGGCATGCTGGTCGACCCGGACATGGCGACTCGACAGTCCGCCGTCTGGACGCTGGAACGACTGGGATGGCAACCGGTCGACGACAAACAACGCGCCGCCTTCGCCGTCGCGCACGACGATTGGGACGAATTGGCGAACCTGGGGGCGGCTGCGGTCGAACCGCTCCTGACGCTCGCTGCCGGATCGATGGCTCCGAACGAAACGGTCACCGTGCTTTGTCAGATTCTGGGTTCTTCCGCGGCGTGTCTTTCTATCAAGCAACTCCGTTCACTCGTCTCGCTCCCGGACATCGATCCACAGAGCCTCGCCGGGCTGGGATTCCGCGGAGCCTCAATGGCAAGTCCGTCCGCGGCTGTAGCCTGCGACAAAGTACGAAAACTTGCCCGCTTCGAGTTGATACACCGAGGGATCATGTTCTAGTCGACCGGCTTTCTCCGGAACACTTGTCAGCGGCGAAAAGGGCGGTCGAACGGACGGCAGAAGCGTATTGCCGAGCCGCGCCCGTCAGGAAGCGGACGCTTGAAAGCCCGTAGTGACAGCTTGAAAACGCTCCCTCACGGTCGCGGATCGGTTCATCGCAAACCGTCTACTAGGTCTTCTCACACACGTTATTACGGTCGCCGCTCTGAAAAAACGAACGAAATCCGAAAATCAAGGGTTGGTGATACACTATGGCATTCTCAGTCCGAACGTAGCGGCGCACGACGATGACGTCCCGAAGAAAGCCGCGATCGGACGCGACAATAGGATTGAGCTCGCTCTAGAGAATTGATCGTCGGGAACTATAATGAGCCGGCGCCTGTCCATCGCAACGGGACAAGTCAAACGGACTTGATCTCCCCATCGCCCGGTCGGGCGGGTCGCATAGACGGCTGCACGAAATTGCTTACGTTAGCAGACGCTGTTCCGTCGAACTGACACATGCGTTCGGTCTCCAATGATCAAGGGAAACGACAATAGCGAAGATCAGACTGAGAGCCTCGGTTTCGGAGAGATCCGGTCGGTTGATCCGAGTCGGCTACCATCACCAACCCCTCTTCCCAACATACCGCTTGACGACGACCTACCTGATTCGTTCGGGAAGTATGTGTTCAAGAAGAGAATTGGCAGCGGCGGGTTTGGTGAGGTCTTCTTGATCGAGCGGGCCGACCGGCTTCGCTTTGAAGCCCTCAAAATGATTCGTCCCGAGCGGATCGGAAATAAGGACACCGCGGTCCGGTTTCAACGAGAGCAACAGTCGCTCGCCGACCTGACGCACGGCAATATCGCGCAGATCTACGATTGCGGTTTCAACCCTTATGGACACGCCTACTTTACTATGGAGTTCATTCCGGACGGGCGGATCGACGACTACTGTGATCGGCAACGACTGACGATTCGAGAGCGTGTCGAACTGATGGTGGATATCTGCAGCGCCGTCGAGCACGCCCACCGATCGGGGATCATTCACCGCGACATCAAACCCGGCAACATCCTCATTCGAATCGTCGACGGTGCGCCCGTGCCGAAACTCGTTGACTTTGGATTCGCGCACGAACTGAAACGTACCGACGACCCACTTACCCACGACGGCGAAGTGTTTGGCACACCGCCTACGATGTGCCCGGAGCAGGCCGAAGATTCGAGCGAGGGCGCCAAACCATGTTGGGATGTCTATGCACTCGGTGCGACGCTATACCGACTCTTGGTCGGAGATTATCCGATCGGCGGAATTCCCAGCAACATTCCGCGTAGCAAGATTGCGGAATACATCCGCAACTATCCGTGCCCGAGTCCGAGCGATCGACTCTCATCAATGGCCCGAGGCGCCGAACAGATCGCGACAGCGCGACGTGTTCACACCCGAATCCTTCGACGGGAGCTCAAAGCGAACGGGCTGGACAGGATCGTCATGAGGGCGATCGCGAAGAATTCCGACGCCCGCTATTCGTCGGCGCGCGAGCTCGGCGACGATCTACGACTGTACCTTGACGGGAATCTTCCCAGTGTTGTTTCGAGCCCGATTCGTCGGTCCTGGAGGAAGCACCGCGGCAAGATCGTGATAGGTCTCGCAGGCGCAATCCTGGCGACCCTCACAGCAACAAGTCTTGTGCTTCATCAGCGAAGCCGACACGCTTCGGTGCAAGCACTCCTGGCAGAAGCGCGCTCGGTGAGCGATCCCCATACCGCAATTTCGCTCTACGAGCACGCCCTCCAACTGGACCGCGATCGATTCGATATTCGCTTACTACTGGCGTCGGCATGGGTTGCTGCCGGTAGTCGAGAACAGGCTGCGATCGCGGTGCAAGTCATTCCGAAAGACCACCCGAATTATGCAGATGCTCAGGCGATGCTCTCGGCGCTTGAGCAAATGCGCCACTTGAACCGACCGCGCGGAACGGAGGACGTCACCGTTTCCCCCGGCAGTGAGTACTACTACGCGCTCGCCCTATCGCCCGACGAGGCCAAGCTTGCCGTCGCACTTCTTAACAAGGCGCTCAAGCGATCCACAAAGCACGACGAACGGTTCAGCATCCGTCTCGCGCGAGCGTGGCGATACCTACAACTACGCGACTTTGTAGCGGCCGAGACCGATGCGAAAATACTCGTCGAGTTGGAATCCGCTTCGTCAACGGCTTGGAATGTTCTTGGCTTGGCGCGATGGAAGCAAGGGCGTTTGAACGAAGCCTTGCTCGCGTACGGTGAGGCCATCCAACGCAAGCCCGATGCCGCTCGTACGCTCATCAGTCGTGCGGGCGTATACAACGATCTCGGAGCATGGGACACAGCGTTGCGCGATTGCACCCATGCTTTGGAAATCAATCCTGACCTCGGTCCCGAAGCGATGCCCACTCGAATCCGCGCTCTGCTTGAAACCGACCAGACCCTCGCCCGATCAGAATGTGAAGGCTTGAACAACCAACCGGTCGTATACCCCGAAACGTACATGCAATGTGGCGAGGTGTGGCGAGAGATCGGAAATCTGGATCGCGCTAGGATCGCCTACGATCACGCGCTTAAGCTTGCCCGAACCGACAGTACGGTGGATGACGAATGGGAATCGCAGGCGTACTCGATGCGCGCCGTCGTAGCCAACAGACAGCAGAACTACGAGGCCGCCATTGCGGACTTCGACATAGCTGAAACGCTCCAACCCGATCTCTGGGATCCTCGAGGTAGATTTCGTTTGTCCCGCGGCATGGCGAAAATGCTCACGGGTAAGCACGAAAGTGCGATCCCCGACCTTTCGAAAGTCGCGTCGCAGAAAAGGAATGGGGCCGACGCCGCGCAACTCTTGCTCTGGATCTGGGATATCCACCTCGAACGCAATGATGGGGCCAAGGCGGCGATCGCGCTTAAAGCTGCGCATACTGCTGCCGAAGGTGACCCGTGGGCCTCAATGCTTGTAACGTGCTGTGAACGCGGCGTAGCCGAGTCGACATTGTTGCAAGACGTCACCGGCGCGCGAAGACAATGTGAAGCGTATTACTACCTCGGGCTTGGGGCGAAAGCGCGTGGTCGCTTCTCGGATGCACTTGTGTGGTTCGAGAAATGTACCGACTTTGACGCGGCTGTCGCGGCCGAGTCCGAATTGGCAGCGATGCAGCTCTCGACCATGCGCACGACACAAGACGAAGCACCGCCGAACTGATTCGCGCTAAGGCACGACAGCGAAACTCGTCGAGTATGGGCTCGTTGCGGCGGCCAGATCGACAACTTCACCCGAGACCAGCAGCATCGAAACGCCGGCGCCATCGTCCCAACTCGTCTTTCGAACACCGAGGGTTAGTTCGAAGGGGCAGGACGACTCGAGCTTGGTCTCGCTGGCTTCGACGGAACAATCACGGTCGCTCGCGAGGCATCTATCGTTGATGTAGTCCTCGAGTTCACCAACACTCAAGTTCGCACTATCGCCGATCTCGAAGTCGCACATCCTTGGACACGCAGCGAAATCGGGCGGTGTGAGGGAAATATTGAGGATCGCTGCTGGTGGGTCCACTCGAATCGCACCGAAGTTGGGGTTCTCTATGCCCCGTCTTCCAATCGAAATGCGCACCTGTGCACCTTCAGCATCGGCGTGGATTCTAACGGGCGCGTCCTCAAACCGACGCGCTCCAATGCACGAGACTGTTGACAGCACGCTCACAACGCCAAAAACCATTCGCCAAGACATGTCTCAACCTCCAGATTTGTCGAACTCGAACGGAACGATGCTACCACCCCCGCCCACGGACGCAATGCGTTCTAACGAAATCCGAACGTGAATGTCAACCGACCGCCTTCCAAGACGCGCAGACCGAGCGCACATGCGCGCCGAAGCGGGCGTGCCCTCCTCGGCGCGTCACACACAGCAAGACCTGCGAAAGAGAGGACAGCACGCGGATCCGTGCAAACTGATCCGACACCCAACAATCGGAGGAGGAGGGATTCGAACCCCCGAGACGATTACTCGCCTAACGGTTTTCAAGACCGTCGCCTTCAGCCGCTCGGCCACTCCTCCAGATGAATTTGACCGAAACCGAAACCGCCCTGCCTAGTGCTCTGTCACACGTAGAGATACCGGTGGCTCGATCTGGCGCCGACAACTAGAGAGCGTCTTGACGCTGTGATCAAGGCTTAACTAGGGTCCGCTCCCTCACGGTCGCGGCTCGGTAAACCCGTCATTCTAGCTGTGACAAAGCACTAGTATCTTCTTTTGCGAGAGATTCCACAGGCACCTATTAGGGTTGTGTTCGCCATAGCTCGGCCAAGAAATCGCGCTTACGACGACAAAGGCAACCTTGTCGAAGGTCTATCCCTGCACAGCGCATCAGGACGCTACTATTCTATCGATTCGCAGGGCGAACGCGAGTACTGGGGACGCGAGAGGTCAACGGCAATCCTGGCTACCGTTGTTGACGGTGGCCTGTCCCCAATCTTTGTACGAGGATTTCGATGCGGCGCTACCATCACTCGGCCGCAAGCATCGAAGTGTCCAAAGAGACTCTTCAACGCCACCTTGCCTAGCGATTCAACGAGCTTCTCGCTAAGGGTGCGGAGGTAAAGACGTACGGCACTCTTACACCGCCGGTTATGTTCGCCGCGAAGGTCTTCGCGATTTGGAAAACAACTGCAGCATTACGGAGAAGCCCAAAAATCGAAGACGGCGCGCTTGAGTTGTTCCTAGCTACGGTGCCACCGCTACCTCCCCGCCGGAGTGACCTCTCGGAGGAGCCGGAGTTCGATCAGTCATTCTGCCTTCGCCTCGACATCGAGGGCTCGGCCTCCGGATATCCTGCCTTTCGAGAAGACCTTGCGGTCAGTTGCGGTGCGGCCCAGTCGCTCGCCCACCATTCCAAGAACAGCCTTGTCGACGGGCTTCAACCGCATCGGATTCCTTTTCGATTGCCATCCAAGCTGCGGGAGTCTGATTCTTTTCCCGGGAAAACTGGCTCCTGCGGAACATGCTCGCCTTGTCGGGACGCACAATACTGGTCCCGACAGACCCGTCGTGGGCGTGGGCCGTACAAGAATACACTACGGACACGGCGACACCGGAGGCGCGAACGGGAAGGGTTTGCTTTGAAACGCGTCGACTCCGATCGCTATGTCTGTAATGCTTATTATGCCGTCCGGATCGCTCGGGACAAGGTCGCAGCGTACCTTATCGGGTGCGCCCGCGAATCCGCTGAATTTGTCTAGACAAGCGACAACGTCAGACGGAATGCCCACACTTCCGTCGGGCGCGGTCCATTGACCCGTATCGCTGTCGAACAATCCTACCGTGTCTCCGTGGGCGCTCAACGTCACTGCCAATGGCGCCGAGAAGAAACTCAAGACATTTAGCCCACAACCCTGTTCGATCGCTCGCACTTCGTATGTCGCGCCGGGAATGATGAGTTCATCGTGTAAGTGGACGGTCCCGATCGAATTCCAATTCTCAAAGACCGCCGTACACGACAGCGTCGCGCCCATGTATGTGGCGACCCCCGGAGGGGCATCGCTGGGGAACACGACGCCGGGTTGCTCAGTCAACTCTACCGGTTTCCCCGCCCAGAAGCTCTCGCCGTTGAACACGCTGAACGCGCCGGGTAAGTCGACCAGGGTTATCTTGATGGCGTACGTACCGGGCGTTGTGGCTGCGAATGACAGGTAGCGAGGCTTGGCGACAACGTTCGGATCAGCCACCGGTGCGAGCGGCAAGATGGTTGTGTTGCAGTCGCATGCATCAAGCAGACCGTTCCCGTCTCCATCTTCCATCCCGCCGACGACGAATTCGCAGGCGTCGGCAATGCCATTGTCGTTGCAGTCGGACTCGCACTTATCGGGAACACCGTTGCTGTTGCAGTCGCTACTCACCAGCCCATTACCATCGGGATCGCTCAGGTCGACGTCGCACGTGTCGGGCACATCGTTGCCGTTGCAATCCGGATCGCATTCGTCCGGGTTGTTGTTTCCATCGCAATCCGCACTCACTAGGCCGTTGCCGTCCGGGTCCGTCGCATTGAGGTCGCACGCATCGACGACACCATTGCCATTGCAATCAGGCTCACACTGGTCCGGGATATTGTTACCGTCGCAATCGGCCGCACCGGCTGCAATGTCGCAGGCGTTGTGGCTGCCGTTTCCAGTGCAATCGAGCGAGGCATCGGATTCAATGTCGCATTTGTCGCGCAGTCCGTTGCCGTCACAGTCGCAAACGAGGATCTTCACCTGATCTTCCACGCCCGGGTGGAACCCCGTACATGGATCGACCGGCAATCTCATTTCCGGCTCCAAGTCGTGGCTCCACGGCGCGTTGGCATTTTGAACGAGAATAATCTCTGGTAGGCCGGCGAGTCCGGTGTCGAGGACTTCCGTCGGTCCAAACGGCTCCGGTACGCACTGATTGATCACCGCCGGATCACATCTCTTGAACGTGAACCGCGGGAAGACCGGCAGCACTGAATTGTATGTGCCGCCGTTGCAGTGCGTCTTGACGGCGGTCAGTGAACCCAAGGTCGTGGGTGGCACATCGCCAACGTCAACGGACACGCCCCACCGTTCGGTACTTGCGCCACCATTGAACGTAACGATAATCGCCGCCGTACTGACGAGATTGAGCGCGACGATTTCTATATCGACGGTCGACGGCACCGGTGAGGGTACGTCGCAGCGATCGAATGGGTCTGCGAAGCGCCGGATGAGCGTGTCGGCCTGACCGAACTCGCCGAACGACGTAGATCCAAGTCGTGACCCTTCCAATTCGACAAATCCCGTGTAGGCGTCCGAACCCAGACCGAAGAAACCGGCAGGAATAGCTGGCGATTCGGGGATGCCGAAGGTGTGCCTCATGACGGAGTCCACGTCTGTCTTCCACGCATCAATGAAGCCAACCGCAAGGCAGCCGCGGTTGGTGGCAAGAAGGGCCCCACCAGCACACTCCTGCGCGCCGACAGGAAAGTGAACCACCGCGACGCCATCGTGCTCGGCCGTCGACGTGTTCTGCGTCGGACAGCGCGTACAATTACCTTGGTACGTCCACCCGGTAGCCGGGAATTGCGTACCCAAGTCCAAGCACGCCTGCTGGGTCATTAGCGCACACCCGGGTATGCCATTGCAGCAGGCGCCGTTGGGCGTGGGGGAACATTCGTCGGGCACGCCGTTGCCATCGCAATCCGCGCTGATCTGACCGTTACCGTCCGGGTCGCTCGGATCGATATCACAATCGTCGCGCTCGCCGTTACCGTTGCAATCGTTGTTGGTGAGATCGACACACGACGCCGAGTAATCGCATGTGTCGCAGGCATCGGTTGGCGTTGCGGCTTGTTGTTCTTGATCATCACTGCAGCCGTCGCCATCGGTATCAGCCAGCGTTGGACTCGTCCCCGTGTTGCAGTTGTCCGGGTTCAAGCAGCCGTCGTCGGTTTCCAGCACGTCGACGATATTGTCGCCGTCTGTGTCGGTCGTGCAATCCGTGAAGTCACCCTTGTAGACATTCCCTGGTGTTGAAAGACAATCAATACTGTCCATTGTGTCGTCGCACGTACCTTCGCCCGAGCAGCACGCACCCGTAACGGCGCAGGTAACTCCGGTACCGCCGGTACAATTCGGCGTCACGCCCTCTTGCCTCACGCCGCGGCCAACGTTGACGACACGTCGACAGCATTGACTGAAGTCGGGTTGCTCGAAAATTCCGGGAGCCCAATTCTCGCCACAAATGGCTACGGATTCGGCGGGTCGATGCACAAACGATGCGTCGCCGAGGGTATTCAATTGCAGCGGCGGAATGCCCGCCTGCCCGGTATTGAATATTCTCACATCGCTTGGATCATCCTGACGCGAGAAAGCGAAGATTGGCTGCATCAGGTAAGACATTTGGAACGTTCCGCCGTTGTCGCCGGTCTTCAGTGCCGTCAAGGTTCCCGGTGCGGGCGCATAAGTGCTACCCGGAGCAGGGACGCTCACCGTCACGTTCCACATCGTCGTCGTGTTGTTGCCCATGTCGACAGTAATCGGTGCGCAGCTCTCCAAGTCTAGCGACAGAAGTTCAATGGAGACGGTCTGTTCCGAAGGCGGGGGACCGAATACCATCATTTCGCCTCGCGTGAAAATGGTATCCGAGGGTTGCCCGACCGCCCCGCGCAATGTAATGGTCCCGCCAAACGGAATGGAACCGGGAGCGAAGAAATCGGCTGGGATCGGCGGTAGGTCCACGAACTCCGGATCGCCGAAGGTGAACGTCACGTTACAGTCATGCCGGTAGCAGTCATTTCCGGCAGGGACAATGCCGTCGCAAGCGTCGTCGACGCCGTTGCCGTTGGCATCACCAAGACACGCAGCAATTCCCAGTGAGATTCCGTTTGCATTCTGACACGCGCTCGGCGTAATGAACGCGCAGGCCCCCACGGCGAAGCAGCAGGGGGCACAGAGCGAAGAGATACCGACGCAGGCCAAATTGTCCGTGAAGCCCACACCGTCGCACGTGTCTGGGAAAGTGCATTCGTCGCCGTCGTCGCACGGATCCGTGTTCGGTGTATTGATCGGATTGCCACGGTTACCGCCGCCCGAACACGTATCCGTCGTACAGACCTGGCCGTCATTCTTGTTGGTCAGCGTTCCTGTGGATGTATTACAGCATTCGTCAGCACCGATCGCAATGTCGATGTTCGTGCAAACGCCGGTGAAGTCGCAAACATCTGAAGTACAAGCGTCGCCGTCGTCGCATTCCGTATCGGATTCGCAAACGCAGCACTTGCGCGCGATGGTTAGTTGACCTGCGCCGGCATCGCCGTTGTGCCCGCCGATGCGAATGAGGAAACAATCGCCCTGGTTGGCGCGGAACTCGAAAGTGGGATCCCCCATCGCGGGCGCGCACACCTCGGTGCGACATTGGTCCCCCAGAAGCGTACCGAGCGGCGGCGGGCAGACGGTCGGGCAGATAATCGTGCCGTTCGAGTAGACGGCCATCGCCACGTTGAAGTCCGTGTCTCCGCAGAGGTCAAATTGAAAAGTTCCCGTGGTACTGGCGTGATACGTGTACCACCGATCCTTCTCAAACGTAGAGTCGGCGAGCTCACCACATCCAAGCTCTTGGTACAGACCGGCTCGCCCGTCTGTGCTTGAGCATGTCGTATCGAATGTGGTACTACCGTCAAAGACTTGCTTCGGAAAGACGCAGTCTTCCTCCTCCACGGGTGAACCGGACGGGCAGCCGCCCGCACCGCCTTGGTTTGAGCAGACGATCTCGGTACACATACTCCCGGCGGAGAAGACCGCGTCGGCGATCGTCGGTGGGATCTCAACCAGAGCGCCAGTCAATGGGTCGATCTGCGCGAATCCCAGGCAGTCCTTCCAGACCACATCGTCCTGGCAAACTCCATTGCACTCGCAGCACGCGCCTAGGATTGGCTGCGGAACATCCAACGTGGGCGAAGACTGTGCGCCGAGACAGAACGCTATGTCCTGTTCTGCGCGGTTATGGTCTTGGAACGTCCACGCCTGCGCCTCGTCACGGAAGTGGCTATGTTCCTGCAACGAGAATCCGTTTCCATCGGAGCTGGCCAGAAGACCGATGCTGCAGTCAGAATCGCCGGCGCCGGAAATCTCAACCCAGTACGTATCTCCAGGGTTAAATCCTTGCAGCGGCGGATTGAACACGGTGGAGTACTGCCAGATATTGCTACCCTCTCCCCGCCACGTCTTGGCCGACACGCTCACTGGCGCGATCTCATGTACAAGCGTACCCGGAACCCCGTTGTTATCCTGGTAGAATCGAACCTCCCAGTCATCCGTCGGGGGCGCGGGCTGCCCATCGGGGGGGAACGGGTCGCCGCAACCAATACCGTCGCCTGTGAACACGGGCCACCAGCAGAGCTGATCGATCTCGGTCGAGACCACGACGAAGTCGTCCGCGACGATTCGGCCCGGACCGTTGGTTCGGTCGGCTGAGACGGTGCGTTCGCCGTCCGGAAACTGACAGTTACCGGGCTGTTCCGCCGAACATGCAGCGCAGGGCATTGGATTAAGCTGACACCGCGCCCCGCCCACGTATGTTCCGCCGAGAATATCACACTCTGCTCTATCAAACCGGTTTCCGATCGCATTCCGATCCTGGCAGTCTCCCACGTCGACGCAGCATGCGCCTTCGTTGCAAGCCCCGGACTGGCATTCAACGACGTCACCGATCGCAACGCACGAACCGCCGGGGCATTGCCCTGTGTCCACACAGATCTGGCCATCGTTGGCGCCGCCGTCGCAACGCGGTCGGCGGTGCTCTGCCCCCGCAAGCCACTGTCCGCCGCGGGTGGCGCAGTCGAGTTCATTCGTAATCTGGCAGGTGTCCCCTGTGCAGCAGGCAGCGACCTGACATGCGCTTACCGTGATGTGCAACTGATAGGGAGCGCCGGGAGGCACTGCGCCGGTCCCATTCGACGCCGAGTGAATGGGATAGTAATACGTTCCGGCTTCGAGCGGCCCGAACGTAAGCCAGCGGTTGTCGTCGTTGCAGAAGGGTTCCCCTCGGGCGGAGCCTTCTGTTCCGTCTCCCAAACCAACAGGCGCATCCACGCCAGTGTGCGCGATGGTGGTCGTTGGACAGGGGCACCCTGCGTACAGATTGCCCCACGCGGGATCGAGTGGTACACCAAGGAGATCCGTGGTTCCGCAAAGATCGATTCGAACCATGGCACAGGTATTGATAAAGAATCCCTCCCACCAGCCTAGGTCTCTCGTGCTCCCTGCAGGGTTGAAGATTTCCGCGCCACAGAGTCGCGTACATGCGCCCCCGCTGCCGATGGTGCCATCACTGCACGGATCGGGGGTCGTACTAGGGTCGCACAATGAGCCCGCGCCGGTTCCGCCCACGCACTCACCATTTACCCAGTCGTCGAACGTGGCCGGGGCATTATTGCCTGAGACCGTCTTCGTGATCGGTGGACTACCGGACGCTGGCACGGTGAATGACGGTGTCGACACGAGGCGGCAATTGTCGCCACCAGTCGTATCGGGTTGCGCGCAAAGGTTGGGCTCGCAAGAGCTACCGAACCCGAGCGAGATGGTCCCGACGGGGCACGACGCTCCCGGCGGAATCGGCGTGCATGAGCCGTTGAAGGAGTCACAACAGGCTTGGCTGCCGCACAAGGGCGTTACGTCGTTGCACACAGCGGCGGAATCACCACAGGTGCCGATGCTTCCGCAGTTCACGTCGACATCACAGAAGGCACCGGCGTTGCTTCCGCCGACACAGAAGAAACTTACGCATTGCCCACCTTGGCAATCGAAATCGGGGTCACAGGCATCGCCGTCATTGCACCCCTGCCCCCCGCAGCCCTGACAGGCCGGGCAGTCTGACGCGGCGGTGCATCTCCGGAAAGGATCATTGCTACAGGCCTTGCAGATAGTGCCTACTCCTTGGAAGACGCCACCGATGTTTCTACAGACCCACGCCAACTCGTCCGTACACGTGCCGATATTGGAGTCGCAACACGCGCCCAAGGGCGCCGGCGTTGGCTGCGCGACAATCTCAAACGCAAGCACGTCAGGAATGTCCGTGCAGGTACCACCGTCAGGACAGTCTGTACCGCCGCCGGTGAAGTCGCACCATCTGCCGTCTCTCGATCCGCCGGCGCACATACCCAGGAATCCAGGTGGCATCGACGCACCGTCAACGAGCATCAGAGTATCGTCGTTTGTACCCACGTCCGTAAAGTCGGTGGAATGCCAACTCACCGCACCTTCGGGCGTGACGGCACCTATGGACATCGATACAAACCCCGTGTCCGGAACGGTCACCGGGGGATCGAAGTAAACGGTAAACACGCCGCCTCCGGGAGACAGAGCACGCTGGTCTTCTGGGAACGTGACGCCTTCAACGAAGTTACCGCCTGAATCGAGGAAACGTATGGCGATCTGCGCGGCGATGTGGACATCTGCCGCGAACCGCAGAACGCCCACTTCGACGAAGCCCCCTGCCCCGGCGATCGAATAGTCGTCGCCCACGCTGTTCAGCGCTCCAGCCGGTCCCGTCACGATCGGGCCGACCGCTACAACGAAATAAGTCTGCGGCGCGATCCCGCTGCCAATTAGTGGGCACCCATTATCGGCGCCACTGGATAGTTGTTGACAAGCTGAGTCCGTTGCCAGCCAGGCGCCGCCGCTCGTTTGGCAATTCTCAAACGTTGCAGCCGTACACGCCCCGCCCACTCCGCAACAGCGTCCGGGCTCGCAGGTGACGGCACCGCCCACGGTTGTGGGTTCTGAGCATCCTCCGCCGAGACCGCAGGGGCCTGCGAAACGCACACACAGGCCACTGCCACCACCAGTACATGAGCCCACGCCGCAATCAACATCAGAACGGCACGCACCCCCATCATTCCCGCCGCCCACACAGGTTCTGACGTCGCAGAACTCGCCCGTACATGCCAATCCGTCGTCACAGGCCGCATCAGCAAGGCAGGGTGCAGCGCACGTTCCCTTGGACTCGTCGCATACCAACGCCGCGCTGCACGGCGGCGTACCCGCTACGCACGTCGAAGCGGTACACGTTTCGTAGCCATTGCAATAGAGGCCGTCATCGCATTCGGAGCCACCTAGAAACTGCCCCGCTGGGATGACAGCGTTGACACACTGAGAACCAGTCAAAGCACTGCAGGAATTGAAAACGCAAAATCCATCGAAGACACTTACGCCGTCGCCACAGCAGTCAAGGTCGCTTACACAGGACAGCCCATCGCTAACCCCACCCGAGCAAACTCCGCCGCAGTCACTGTCCTGCTCGCAGGGGAAGCCATTCCAGGTGCCGCCGGCACACGTAGCGGTCGCGCACCGATCGAGCGTGCATAGATCCAAGTCGCTACACTGCCAGTCGTACGCGCACGGTTGTCCCCCCGTTGCCGCGTTCGTCGGTCCCTCTGATTCGATCCTGCCCACCGCCGTTTGCTCAGCGGCAGCTTCGCCGCGAGGTACGGGTGATTTTGGTTTTCCGCTGGCGGATGATCGTTCCTGCAACTCGCCCTGTGCTGCTACGTGCGGTCGCGGCGCGATCAACATCGTGCATGCTGCAGCAAGACACATGGACAAGAAACGTAATTGCGGGGTGAATGTCATCTTCGCTTCCTCCTTGTTTTCGAAACGCGAATCCCTGAAAGATGTGTGAAATTCGCATGTGCCAGATGCTGATCACGAGAAAGTTGGCTTTGGCATGCGGTCAGCAAGCTGCGTACGCACAACGGCGAACCGCGGACACGACGGAAATGCGGCGGTGACGGACACGCCGACCTACCAAGAGGCCAAAGCCTATCGTCTCCCGCAACGCAATCCGAACTGACTCTTTCCGGCCGCAAGGGTCACGCTGTCTGTTGTGCGGTTCGCAGTATATCGTGGGTGAGACGCGATGGTCAAGAAAAATCTGTCCGTGGCAATACCTCCAGCTGGGACCGTTTCGCCGTTGCCGCGGTCTCGGCTTGGTTGGCCAGAACGGACGAATTAGTTGCTGAGATCGACTCCACGAGCAGCGGATTGCGACGCCGCACTTCACTATGTCGACGAAGCGCCACCGACGAAAAGACTCCACGAGAAGTTACAAAACGTGTTCCCTGAAGTAATCACGTCGTAGATAGATGAAAAAAGCGAATCCCCACCAACAGAGCAGCGAACCAACCGTCGCCAAGAAAATTGTGTCGTCGAACATTCCCACGTCCACAAACGATCTCACGTCCGATGTGAAACCGCTTGCGGTCAGGTAGGCATCCCTCGTGTCCTTGCTCAGGAGAAACACCAATCTATCCAGGCTGTAGACGGCCGTCCCACTGAGCAAAAGTTGGTATCCCCACCGACGCCCGATGATCAAACCAATCCCCATGCCCAAGAACAACATCGCGAAGAGCAGATTGTAACCCAGCGCCACGCCGCCGCTTCGCATCGCCCCGAACAGAGGAACATCCGACGTGATCGACAACAGCGAGAACAAACCCGAGAAGACGAAGAACACGCCGGAAGTCTTGATGGTCGAGCTTCCCTTGCGTCTCAAAGGCGACGGCGTGCTCGAAGCAACCCACGCGCCACTCGCGGCTCTGCCCGCCCCGCAGAATCGACACAAGATCGCCGCATCCTGGATTTCTTCAGCACAGAACGGACAGATCACGTAGGTTCCCTTTCATTCGACGGCAGAACAACTCCAAAGCACAAGCGCTGCTGCGGCCACACGAGCGTGGCGGCATTTCTCCTACCGGATATCAGCCAGCGGCGCGTGCGGTTGCCTTGGAAGCCGGATTTGAAACGTTGTTCCGGATCCCGGTACGCTAGCGAAATCGAGCGAGCCGCCGTGCTCGTGTACCAGGCGTTGTGCAATGGATAGCCCCAATCCGTTACCCGCCGCTTTGGTCGAAAAGAACGGACGCAAAATGCGTTCGCGATCCTCTGGGGCGATTCCACTGCCGGTGTCGCTGACGGAAATAAGGATGCTGTCTCTTTCTTCTTCGGAGTGGATGCACAACCGACCACCATCGGGCATCGCCTGCTGAGCGTTGATTACGATGTTGAGCAGGGCTTGCCGCAACAAGTGTTCTTCCACCAGGCAGGAGAGGGGCATCGGCGATAGGGCTAGCTCGATTTCTATGCCGTTCTGCTGCGCCGTGGGCGCGAAGAAATCGACCAGTCGTTCGACGATCTCGTTGACGTTGACTTCGGTCCTGTCCAGTTCGTACATGCGGGTCAGATTCAAGAACTGATCGAACAAGCTTTGCAATCGCTCGGCTTCGTGGCGAAGTACGCCCACCTTAAGCAACGCCCGCCGACGCGCTTGCTCGGGATGCGCACCGTCATCCTCAAGGATTTCGGCAAGCAGTTTCAGGTTGACCATGACGGTGGAAAGGGGGTTACGGAGTTCGTGGGCGAGCCCGCCGGCGAGCTCGGCCATTTCCGCGACGAGACGGCGCGAATCACTCGGGTTCACAGGCTCCGGCTGAGCGGGCGCCGGGTTGATTCTTCGATCGGGATCGCGGGATTCGTCCGATGTGGTCATGTGCGCGTGCTATCTCGAACCGCAGCCTAGTGCAGCGTCACACCCTAATCTTCGGGTTGTCGCAGCCGGCACGACCGGAACCACGCGAACGGGTCAGAGCCCACCGCGCTAGCGGTGGGACCAGTCCGCGGGCTGGCGCCCGCGGCTCTGATGCCGCACGAACCGACGAGCCAACCCCAAAACTCACAAGAGGACGTGTGACCCTGAACTCGTGCTTTGTCGGCGTTGCATTGACGGGTTGAATGGCGTGGGTGGCCCACCTCTTCAGAAGTGAGGGACTCGAATCGATACTGAATTCGACTCCCCCAAGGCTAAAGCCATGGGCCACCCGACGCCTCAATAGACCATTGACAAAGCACTAATCGGCGCGACCGGTCGCCATCAATCAAGCAGACTGCAAGTCGCACCAATTAGTTCACGATCGGTGCTGGCTACGCGCTCGCGTCGGCCGTCTCGGCTGCACCTTCGTGGTCCTCAACGGCGGCCGCCTTGCGAGAGAGCTTAATGCGCCCTTGGTCATCAATCTGAATGACCTTGACGCGAACGACATCGCCGATCTTGACGACATCCTCAACCGACTTGACGTAGCCGTCGTCCAATTCGCTGATGTGGCACAGCCCGTCCTGTCCGGGGACAACTTCGATAAACGCTCCGAAGTCCTTGATGCCACTGACGCGCCCCGTGTAAATCTTTCCGATCTTTACCTCGGCGGTCACCGACTCGATCATTTCGATAGCACGTTCGCCACTGGCTTGATCCATGGTCGCCACGAGGATGGTGCCGTCGTTGTCGATTTCGACCTTCGCGCCGGTCTCGGCTTCGATGGACTTGATGAACTTGCCGCCCGGTCCAATGACCTTGCCGATTTTTTCCGGAGAAATCTGAATCTTGAGGATTCGCGGAGCGTGCTCGCTGGTGTTGGGTCGCGGCGAGCGAAGCGTGGCCAACATGGTCTTCAAAATGTCCCGTCGCGTAATGCGAGCGAGTTCAAGCGTTTCTTTGACGGTGTCCATGTCGATGCTGTGGGCCTTGAGGTCCAACTGCACTGCGGTAATACCGCGCTGCGTGCCGGCGACCTTGAAGTCCATCAAACCGAGGAAGTCTTCCTCACCGAGAATGTCGACGATCAGCTTCTGCTTGCCGTCTGCCCGAACCATACCAATGGAAATACCGGCTACGGGTTGTTTGATCGGCACGCCGGCGTCCATGAGTGCGAGGCAGCCGGAACAAACCGACGCCATCGAACTGGAACCGTTGGACTCCATAATTTCCGAGACGAGACGAATGGTGTAGGGGAACTCGTCCGGCGTGGGCAGGATGGCTTCGAGCGCCTTCTCGGCCAGGTTACCGTGCCCGATTTCTCGGCGGCTCGTGGCGCCCAAGCGACGAACTTCGCCGACACACATGGGCGGGAAGTTGTAGTGCAGCATGAACTTCTTGCTGTACTCGTCCGAAAGACCGTCGACGACTTGCTCGTCCCGACCGGTACCAAGCGTAGTAATGCAGAGCGCTTGGGTTTCACCGCGCTGGAACAGCGAGGAACCGTGTACGCGCGGTAGCACCTGCACTTCGCACTCGATCTTTCGAAGATCTGTCGAACATCGACCGTCCGACCGCTTGTCTTCGTTCACGATCATTTCCGAAACGATGTTCTTCTCGATGCCCTGTAGGATTTCCTTGACCGCATTCCATTCGGCTTCGGATCCCTCCTGGCCTGCGGGGCAGAATTCGAGCTTCGCCTCTTCCTGAACCTTCTTGATGGCTGTTCGTCGATCGGACTTTCCGGGAATCTCTCTTGCGGAACGAAGCGACGCACCGAACTTGGAGCGCACTGCTTTGGCGAGATCGTCACGCGGCTCCGGCGGTGTCCACTCGACCGCTTTGCCGACTTTCTCTTTCAGCTCGGAAATCATCGCACAAATTTCGGCGACGGCTTTTTGGCCGAAGGCGATGCCCTCAGCCACGATCTCTTCGGAAACCTCCATGGCTCCGACTTCGATCATATTCACGCCGTCGGCGTGACCGGCGAGCACCATTTCCATGGTGCTGAATTCCATTTCCGCCATCGTCGGATTCAAAACGAGCTTGTCATCGACCAGACCGACGCGACATGCGGCGATCGGCCCGTTAAACGGAAGCTGCGATACGCAAATGGCTGCGGACGCGCCGATCATGGCCAGAATGTCGGGATCGTTGACCTGGTCAACCGCGAGCACCATGGTCTGAAGAAGCACTTCGTCGCGGAAGTCTTTGGGGAACAGCGGGCGGATCGGTCGATCAATCATCCGCATGGTCAAGATTTCTTTCTGCGTCGGACGGGCCTCTCGTTTGAAGAAACCGCCCGGGAATTTCCCAGCCGCATAAGTCTTCTCTCGATAGTCCGCCGTCATGGGAAAGAAGTCGAGCCCCGGACGCGCCGGCCCGGTGACCGCAGATGCGAGCACGACCGTCTCCCCGTAGGTGACGATCACCGTCCCCGCTGCTAGCTTGCCGATTTTTCCTGTTTCGATCCGAAGTGTACGACCGCCGATTTCACGTTCTAGGATGTGATGTTGCATAGTTTCTCTTCACTCTTCCATCTAGGCGTTTTGCCTACCTATACCTAACCTAACTTACCAATGCACTGACTTGTTCTTCGCCAAACGCCGAATTGTTCCTTGAATGCGTCTGGATTATTGCTGTCGTTTGTCATACGTGGGACATGCTGATGGCCGCGTCACCCAAGGGCAAGCGCGAGAAGATGACCGTTGGAAGGCACCAATCCGGCGGACGCCGACCGGTTTCCGGGTGTTCAAGGAGGCATGTGTCCCATGGGGACCGCGAACCCTATGCACTACTTCCTGAGCCCCAACCTGGAAATCACGGTCTTGTACCGCTCGCGGTCCGTCCGGGTGAGGTATTTCGACAGGCTGGCGCGTCGACCAACCATCTTAAGCAATCCGCGGCGTGCGGCGTGGTCCTTCTTGTTGGTCTGCAAATGCTCGGTGAGCTCACGAATCCGGGTAGTAAGAATCGCGATCTGAACCTCCGGCGAGCCGGTGTCCTTGTCGTGAATTCGGTACTCTTCGACAACGTTCGCTTTGGCCTCGGCCGTAATCGTCATGCCAGTCGTTCCATAGACCACCACTTCGGGCAGTGCTGTAACATGTTGCAGTTAAATGACTTGTACTCAGTCGGCCATCTCTTACGCAGCCAAAACGGCAAGTCTAGTCGCAAGAACTAGGCATTGCAAGTCCGATCATCGAGAATCTGTGAACTGTTTCTCGATGACTCCGTCACCCGTTGTTCGACCAACATCAGCCGGGCGTGCTACGTTAGGGCGTGCTCGGCAACGAATCGCGCGTTGTCGGGGTGCTTGCCCAGCAGTTCCAGCACTTGGCCCATGGCTCGGACACGATCCTTGTCTACGACCGATCGGCGGATTCTTGACGCGACCGCCAAGGCTTCCGGTGTGAGCAGCAGTTCTTCCTTTCGCGTTCCAGACGCTTGAAGGTCGATCGCCGGCCAAATCCTTCGATCGGCCAGTTCGCGGGTGAGCACGATTTCCATATTGCCCGTGCCCTTGAATTCGTTAAAGATGACGTCGTCCATCCGGCTTCCCGTCTCAACCAGGCAGGACGCCATAATGGTCAACGACCCGCCGTCCTCCACGTTCCGCGCCGCGCCGAAAATGGCCTTCGGTTCCGTCAGTGCTCGGATGTCGAGACCGCCGGACATGATTCGGCCACTGCCCTGGAGGCTGGCGTTAAACGCTCGCCCGAGACGCGTTAAGGAATCCAGCAGGATCAGCACATCCTGGCCACCTTCAACCATTCGCTTGGCCTTTTGGATCATCAGGCGGGCGATGCGAACGTGTGCGGCGATGCCGTGGTCGTTGGAGCTGCCAACGACTTCGCCGCGAACCGTGCGAGACATCTCCGTGACCTCCTCCGGTCGTTCGTCGATGAGCAAGACCATCATGTACATGTCGGGGTGGTTGGTTGCGACACCGGCGGCCATCTGCTGGAGCAGGACGGTCTTGCCGGTGCGTGGCGCAGCTACGATGAGGCCCCGTTGCCCCAAGCCGATCGGTGTCATCAGGTCTACCAGCCGCATAGAAAGCGGTCCGCGCGGCGTTTCGAAGTTGAGCGGGCGGCGTGGGTCGATGGCGATGAGATCTTCGAACGGCGTCAGATCAAGATATTCTCCCGGTGTGAGGCCGTTGACCTCTTGCACGTCGTCCCGCTGTTCGACGCGAACCCCACGTTTCGAACCACTCGACGGGGCGGCTGTGACCAGCTCGCCACCGCGAAAGTTGAGTGCTTTGCACACGTTGGCGGAAACGATCGGATCGTTGGGCTGTGCGCGATAGCCCGACTTGGCGGTACGCAGTCGTCCGCTCCGGTCCGGAGTGAGTTCGAGCGTTCCCTGGACTGTTGGTACATTGGTAGCCACATCTACTCCCAGTTAGTTGGCACGGGCGCGGCGCCTATCGGCCAAAGCCCGATTTGCCTTTGTTTCGGGTGCGCCCCGGATGGGTCGCAACTCGGTCGAACGACCGGAGGTTTAAGAAAGTCCGTTGCCTGAATTCAAGCCGACGCTTGGGGACGACCTGGATGGATGTCTTGGAGTTGCAACGGAATCCGCCGCACTGTACCGCACTCTGGCCTGCTAGGGAACCAGCAACCAAGTGGTTCCTGTACATATTTGTGGTGGGTTGGCGTCTAGATCGTAGCCACGCACGCCCACAGACCCTGTCAACTTGGTTGAAGCGCTTGACCGGCTGTCGCGGAGCCCATGGCCTGATCCGCGGCGGCGGAGCACCGATTGCGGTTTCAGTGCTGCCGGAACAACACGAACGTCCGGAAAATATCTAATGCCAGCCGTTTGGGATACCCGATATTCCGCTCAAGGTGTAATGGTTTCGGCTTTTTCTGGGCCGCAGGGGATTATCTCAGCGTCTCCGGCGCGACGGTCCGGAAAAACTTGAGGATACGGCTTGCCATCGTAAGGTGGTTGGCCATAATGCCAGCGCAGCCAGACGAACCGGCGCGGGTTTTTCTGGCTGGTGAGCAATACGTCCGGTCCCGATGTGCGGGGGGACGCGTTTCATAATTGACCAGGTTTGTGTTTCGGTTGCCCGTTGGAGCGTTCTGTTGAATGCGTTCTGGTAATCGATTTTCGAATTCGTGCTATCTTTCGTCGCGGTACGGTATCGCGCGGACTATCTCGGTATGCATGAGTCGGGGAACACCCCGGCGAGTCAGGTTTTCGTCTGCCGACCGATGCGCCCCTCCGAGGGTTACTCGGGTGAGCATGGCGGCAGGCCTCGTCTCAAAGAAGGAGAATGACTGATGCGGATCAATTTTCTGAAGAAGGCGGTCATCGCCGCAGGTTCAGGCTCGCTGTTGCTGACGGGGTGCGTTGACACCACTAACCTGCTCGGCGCCGTCAATGTGCCGGGCGCAGTTGGCGCGATCGTCAACGGTATCGTCCCCGTGTTCGCGAATTCGTTCGGGATCTCGTTCGGTGAGGCACTTGGTGCCAACCTGGGCGCGCAGGACATCCTCGGTCTGCTCAACATTGGCGGCTGATCGATCTGAATCGGTTGGTTCACCGAGTGCATAGCACGCTGTGAACCGCTCGCCGATCGTGGTTGAACTAAGCACGCGGGATCCTTGCGGTCCCGCTTTTTTTATGCGCGGACCTGATGGCGCATCAAAGAGGTAGTGTGCGCGAAACGATCGGCCGGCGCTCGGTCCCGTCGATCATCACCCCGCCGATCGACGGGTCATGCGGGAATGCAAGCCCCATCCCCTCTTCAAAACAGCGGCGGAACACATGCTGCTTTTCCTCGATCGTGGTCATCGGTTGCACGTCGTACGCCATCACCCACCCGGCGCGCAAATGGGCAACCGTTGGGGCGATGTCGCCCACGAACAAGAGGCTTTCGGACGGTCCGTGAAACTCCGGGTGTAGTTGAAAGGGCGTGTGCCCGTGCGAAACCCACCAGTGGAGCCCTTCAAACGGAGGGGCAGGCTTGTCGCCCTCGACAAATTGCAAGCGGTCGGCGTCGATCAGACCGGAAATATCCCGATCGAGAAACGAGGGCTTGTCTTTGGTGTGCGGGTTTCGGGCATGATCCCAATGGCTTCGATGAATCCAATGCGTGGCTTGCGGAAACGCCAGACAAGTGCGCCCGCCCGGTTCGTCGAACCAGTGAGTGAGCCCGCCGTTGTGATCAAAGTGCAAATGGGTGATGACCACGTCGGTCACGTCATCGGGGGTCAAGCTATGCTCAGCGAGGGCGTCGGACAGCGCACTCGGGTTGGTGTCGATGGCGTATCGTTCTGCCTCTTCCGCCAGCCACTTGCTGCCACAGCCCGTATCGACCAGCACGACCCGATTGTTGGACCGATCGACCGCCAGAAGCGTTCGCGTGGCCAATCGGATGCGGTTGGCGTCGTCGACGTCGACCACGTTCTTCCAGAGCACCTTGGGCACGACGCCGAACATCGCCCCGCCATCGAGGCGGATCATTCCGGTCACCACAGACTGAATTTCGTATGGGCCAACGCAATACATGGTCAGCATCATAACGCATAATTGTCGAAGAAACGACGCCAGTGCGGGGCGACTTCGACTTGACGCCTCCGGGGCCCACCGGTAGCGTGCTCGCGTTGCGTTTGCTTATGAAATCCCCGAACCCCGTGGTGAGACCACAAGTGGCGGATCCACAGACGCTGCCAGAGATTCCATCCCCCTCGATCCCCTTGACCCGGGTCGAGTACCTGTCCAGACTGTCGTCCTGCCTCACGACGGCCGCACTCTTCCGATTGCTGACACCAGCAGGATACTACCGAATGGCGCGCGCGTGGGGTACGGTGGATTGGCTGTTCGACTACAAACGCCGCCGCCGCTTTGTCACCACCCTGCGGCGCATCCTCCAGCGTGAGCCGACGCCCCGCGAGCGCCGGCGCGAGACGAGAAAACATTTCGCGCAGTCGCGCTGCGACAAGGTGTTCTACCTTGCACTTAGCACCCTGCATCCAGACAAGTGGCGGCGATTCTTCACGATCGAAAACCGCGAGTTGCTAGACGAAGCCCTGAGCCACGCTCAAGGCTGCTATCTCACCTTCGGGCACTACGGTCCTATGCAGCTTTTTGTGCAGCTCCTCTCGGGAGCGGGATATCCCATCGTTGCGATCCGCGAGAAGCACGAAAGCAGCCTACGTCGCTTCGCGCAGGATCGGATTCGCAAGCGCTACCCAGACCACAAACCGACGAGTTGGGTGTTCTCGCAAGGGTCGCCACGCGACCTGTACCGCTGGCTTCGCGCCGGCGGCTTGATGATCAGCGCGATGGATGTGATGCCGTGGCATGACACGCAGGAATCCGAGGAGGTAACCATCTTCGGTGAGCGAAGGCCGTTTATCTCCGGCCCAATTCGCGTCGCGACGAAGTGTCGATCGCCTATACTGATGGGGTTCATCACACCGGGTAAGAACTTCAAGTACCGCATCAACATCGTCGGTGCGCTCTACGATCCCACCGCCAATCCGGATACACCGCCCAACCCGGCTGAACTCTTGCAGACCTATGCCGACCACCTCGAACGACATCTGGTGGCGTCCCCCAGCCTGAACAGTGGGATCCAATAGGGTGTTTGAGAACGGTTGCTTCCAACCGATCCGCGACCGTGAGGGAGCTTTTTTCGAGCTGTCACGACCTGGTGCATCGCCACACGAGAACGTGCGGGTTTCGTTCGTTCTTACAGAGCCGCAACCGTAAGGGAGCGAACAACACAAGCCCGCACATTCAAGAGCGGCTTTGCACCAGTCTCAATCGTCCGCTTCCTTACGGTCGCGGCTCGGTATGGCCGTCATCCGATGCGTGACAGAGCGCTAGCAGCCTGTTGAACAAGGCTGGTATTCAATCACCTCGCCGCGAACCCGCCCGTGACAACGGGACTTGTCCCCGTCAAGAGGCAGAAATCGCTAACGGATCACCGGCTGGAAGCCGGTGCCACACTTTTTGAACAGACTGCTAGTCGGGTTCCCGTGCCGCGTTCGCAGGCTGCCGACGCTTGACGCGACGCACGCGGTTGCTAACGTGACCGTCTGCGGTCTGGCGAAAGAGGTCGACACGCTCGTGCGGCATCGGTTTCCAGCCGGTGCAGGTAGCGGCCGGGTGGTACGGGTATGCTTTTTCGACCGGCTGTAGGTTCTGGGGACGTAGCTCAGTTTGGGAGAGCGTCGCGTTCGCAATGCGAAGGTCGAGGGTTCGAGTCCCTTCGTCTCCAATTGTTCTCGGGCATATCGACGTGCGCACTCGGCAAAGCTGACGCCGCTTCTCGCGGATCGCTAGAGTTCCCCTCTGTTCGCGAAACCGAAAGCGGCACGCCGCACGGGAAAACTCGTTTGCCCGTGCGGGGCGACGAATGACTGAACACGGGCCAGCAGGGCGGGTTCCACCCGCCGCAACATGATCGTCCGCACGAAGGCGGGTGGAACTCGCCCTACGCGCTATCGCGCGACACACGACCTATTTGGCTGGATATGGGCGAGTCGATACCTTGTTGTCTCGTAACCAGCAAGGTCACATTACGAGGAACGAACTCATGAAATGCCTGTCCATCGGACTACCGATCTTGGCAATCTTCTCTGCGCTGACAGCCTCGTACGCTGACGAGGAAAAGGCAGTTAGCCAAAAACCCAAAGAGCGACCGGGAGCGAAAGTGATGCAGATCAACTATCTCGAAATCGTGACCAAGGAAGTCGACGCCGTGTGCGCCACATATACTGCAGTGCACGGGGTGCGGTTCGGCCAGCCGGACGCCGGGCTTGGCGGTGCACGGACGACCGCGCTGGCGGGAGGCGGGATGGTGGGGGTACGAGCGCCGATGCGCGACACGGAAGAGCCCGTGGTGCGGCCCTATTGGTTGGTAGACGACATCGAAGCGGCCGTCGCCTCGGCAGTGAAGGCCGGCGGCAAGGTGGCCCACCCACCCATGGAGATTCCCGGTCACGGCACCTTCGCCATCTACACCCAGGGCGGCATCGACCACGGCCTCTGGCAACGGTAGGTGCAGGCGCGCCAGCGAAGCCGTGTTGGCCGTACCACGCGCGTTGCCCCAAGCCGTAGTCCCGGACGCACGATTTCCGTCTGCACATTGCACGCATCCGCTACGATGGCGACAACGACAGTAACATTGAGGATGCTGGCGGCGGTTGGCATGGGCAACCTCGTTTACCCGTGCGGAACAACGAACGCGCAAACACCGGTCAGCGGGACGGATTCCACCCACCGCAGTTGCGGCAACACCGAGACGGTCCTGAAGGTCTATGGGAACGAATACGCGCCGGAGAAAATGGAGCGCCACGTAATGTGGAATTGTCCCAACTGTCAGCGTCCACAACCGTTCAGACACCAGTTTACCGGGGCGGGCCTGATCCGGAAGAAGTGGCGATGCAGTTACTGCAACGCCTTGCTTCGGGGCACATTGATTGCCGGAACAGTACTTCCGCTACTTCTTTGCATAGCGATAGTCATCCTGTCGTCGTGGACGTTATCAATAGTAATTTCGCCTCTCAGCTATGTGGTCGTCCCATCTACGATGGCGTTGAATCTCATTTGGCTTAACCGTCGACTGGTCGTCGTAGAGATCGACCATGTGGTTTGCGAACGTTGTGGCTACGACCTACACGGCAATACGAGCGGCGCATGTCCAGAATGTGGCCAGAAGTGTCGCGCAGAGGCGATACGAAACACGGCAGAGAGCGAGGTGGCCGAATAGATGGGGCTCGCGTGTACGGAAGCTCAAACTTAGTGTGATGTGGAATTGTCCAAATTGCAAAACTTCGCAATCCGTCGCACACCGGATTCTCAGCAGAAAGCTGATGCGTAAGACTTGGCGATGTTGTTGCTGCAACGCACTGCTGAGGATAAAGCGTTCTGGGATTGCTGGGTCGCTCATCAACGCATCGTCTGGCGCGGGCCTTGCGGTCGTGTTCGGACTGACGGTTCCGCCAAGACTTGCGCTCATTGCTACCGGAGTCAGTGTATGTGTCACCGTCGCGCTGACGAGTGTTCTTTGTAACCGAGTTGTCGTTGTAGAAATCGACCATCGAACATGCACGAAGTGTCGCTATAACCTTCACGGCAATACGAGTGGCGTCTGCCCCGAATGCGGTGCACAGGTTCTCGCAGAAGAAAAAACTGGGTAATGCACTCAGCCGCGTAGGGTGCGTCCGGGACGGCACCCTACGGACCTTGAATAGCGGCCGATGGCGCTACGTTACGACGGTGAAGAAGTAGGACGCACCGTCCTCTCGCCATTGCACATAGTTGGGCATTACCACATGTTATGCCATCGCTTGCGGCGGGCAATAGCCCGTCCTACGCGCTGCTGCTTCGATCGTTCTCGCTATCGCTCTCTACCGCCGCGGTCGATCGCGTGTGCTTCGTTTTCTTTTCGTGTGGTCTAGTAGTCGTTTGCGCATGCGGACGGCGTTGGGGGTGACTTCGACCAGTTCGTCTTCGGCGATGAACTCCAGGGCCAGTTCCATTGTCATGATTGTGGCTGGTCGGAGGGAGACGGTCTTGTCGGAGCCGGACGCGCGAATGTTGGTGAGTTTCTTTCCTCGGCAGACGTTGACCACGATGTCGTCGTCTTTGCAGTGTTCGCCCACAACCTGGCCGGTGTAGACTTGATCGTTGGGGCTGACGAACATGGTGCCCCGGTCGGACAGCCCGTCTAGGGCGTGGGCGGTGACGCCGCCACCTTCCAGCGCGATCATGACGCCGTTGGCTCGCCCCGCAATGGAGCCGCGGAAGAATTCATATTCGTAGAAGTTGTGATGGATGATCACTGTGCCGTTGGTGGCGTTGAGCAGGCGGTTGCGCAGGCCGATCAATCCGCGGGCGGGGACGGTAAACTCGAGGTGGGTCAGGTCGCCCTCGTTGTCCATGCGATCGCAAATGCCCCTTCGCGAACCGAGAAGTTCCATAACGGCGCCGACGTGGGCTACAGGTACGTCGATCACGCACAGCTCGATGGGTTCGGTCTTGCGGCCGTCCAATTCGCGGAAGATCACCTTCGGCTTGCCGATGGCCATCTCATACCCTTCGCGGCGCATGTTCTCCATCAACACGGACAGGTGCAACATGCCCCGGCCAGAGACGTAGAACTCTTCCGGCGTCTGCCCGGGCTCGACGCGTAGGGCGACGTTGTGTTGGCACTCTTTTTCGAGTCGTTCGCGAAGGTGGCGTGAGGTGAGAAACTTGCCGGACTTGCCGGCGAAGGGTGAATCGTTGATGCGGATGGTCATGTGCAGCGTCGGTTCGTCAATGGTGATCATCGGCAGCGGTTTGGGGTTCTCCGGGTCGGCTACGGTGTCGCCGATATCGACGGACTCTAGACCGACCACGGCGCAAATGTCGCCGGCGGGCACACTTTCGACTTTTTCACGTGCTAGACCCTCGAAGACGTATAGCTCGCCGATTTTTTCCGCGACGTGCGTGCCGTCGCGATGGATCAGCGTAACGCCCTCACCGACACGTAGCGTTCCGGCGAAGACACGCCCGATGCCAATGCGTCCGACGTAATCGTTATAGTCCAGCGTCGTCACGAGCATCTGCAACGGCCCTTCGCGATCGACCTGTGGTGGCGGCAATTCATCGATGATGACGTCGAACAGCGGCTTGATGTCGGTTCCGGGGACGTCAAGGTCGAGCGTCGCGAGGCCTTGGATGGCGGAGGCGAAGACCGTGCGGAACTGGAGCATGTCGTCATCGGCGCCGAGTTCGATGAACAGGTCGTAGACCTCGTTGAGCACATCCCTGGGGCGAGAACCCTCGCGGTCGATTTTGTTGATGACCACGACGGGTTGCAATCCGAAGTCGAACGCTTTGCGCAGCACAAAGCGGGTTTGGGGCATGGGGCCTTCGAACGCGTCGACCAACAGCAGGCAACTATCAGCCATCTTGAGCACGCGCTCGACCTCGCCCCCGAAGTCCGCGTGACCTGGCGTGTCGATGAGGTTGATGCGCGTGTCGCGGTATCTGACCGAGATGTTCTTGGCCAGGATCGTGATTCCTCGTTCTCGCTCCTGATCGTCGGAGTCCAAAATGCAGTCTTGGGCGACTTCGGTGGCGCGGAATTGTCCGCACTGGCGAAGCATCTGGTCGACCAGTGTGGTCTTGCCGTGATCAACGTGGGCGATGATCGCGACGTTTCGAAACTCGTTGGCGGTTTGCATACTGCTAGTCTGCTCCAAAAACCCCACAGTGTAGAGCCGTCGCGCCTGCTTGTCGAACTATGCGTGTCGGTTCGGAAATCTGCGGCGTGTGCGTATCTTGATCAAGGTGAAGATTGCGGCGGGCGATCTCGGGTACGGAATCAAGTGCCCATTCACACATCGAATGACGCGCGTACCGAGCCGCGCCCGTTAGGAAGCGGACATCGTAAGTACGGTTGCGACAGCGAGAAAACGCTCCCTCGCGGTCGCGGATCGGATAGGACGAACCCGCTGCCTGAGTGGTGACAAAGCACCAGGGTTCGGCGGGGCACAGTGTTTGCGGTCAAGATGAGCAAGGCCTCACCATCCGGAAACCTCGTCCGGTGGAGGCGATGTCGAAGGCGAGGCCACGACGACTACGTGGCGGTCTGGCGCCGGCGAACCCAGCCGACCATTCCCAAACCCATAGCGCCCAACAAGGCAGCACCGGGCGCCGGCACGACGCCGTTGTTGATGTGAACATTGTACATCAGGCCATAGCCATCATTTCGCAGGATCGGGCCGCTTGTCGCGCCGCCGAGCGAAACCAAGTTTCCGCCACCGCCGAGCGACTGCGTGCCCGGCGCGTTGTTGGCGACGTTCGGATTGATGGACGGGTGAAACACCAAGTCGAAGTTGTTCGTCGTTGGCCGCGTAGCTCCGGGGCGAGAATGTGAATAGCCCTTGTCAAGCCGAGCGAGTCTATCGACCCGCACAGTTCGCGATGCATGCCGTGAGGAACCCGACGTCATGTCGGCCAGCGCCGGCGACACGAAGCCGAACATGGCCACACACGTAACGATCATTCTTGTGCGAACGGTCATAAGCTTGCCCAATCTGCTCATGCTTTCAAGAAACGTACGACAGTAAAAACGAGATAAGCCGCTGCCAATTGTAAGGCACTCAGTCAACCAAAGCAACCCCTCAATATCCTATGTTTATTGTGATCGGACGCGTCAAATGGTTCGCGTTGCACATGAATTGCTACGGGCGGAGTGGGCGTTGATTCGAGCCGATAATGACAGCCTGTGACACTCGCGAGCGAATGATCCAGCGCCGCTTCGACCAGAACATCCATATCGTGCCCTTTCGATTATCCCCAGTGTGTCATTCGTTCGAGCGACGAGGACGTGCCCACAGCAACCACAAGAACCATTCGCGGATTAGGGCAACTTGGCGACAATGAGAAGAAGATCCTTGCACCTCCATTCCGCCTATTCTTACTCGTTGGGCTTCCGTTGTCGGCATCTTCTCAGATACAGCCGATAATGCCGTGACCAGCTCGTTCGAAGAACCCACTCGGCAGATACGAGCTCCTCTCGTGGACGTGCGAAAAACCGAGCCCGTGGACCGTTGATGGTCGTTGCAAGCATCTGTCCGAGTTGGAGCGGCCTTCGATGCTTGCTTGCGCGGTCGACCTCTCGTTGCGTCGGACGCCCATCGATCGGTGACGGCGGTGCCGATCGAGTGCCAAACGCGGAGTCGGTGCCGTCAAGTCTACACGTTTGCAGATGAAGAGCCGATAATCCAGCAGGAGATCGCCCGTTGATTGCCAATCTAACACCGATAACCCCCGACGACGTAGCGGCTGACCGGTCTGCGCAGGCCCGTGGTGGGCCTATGGCGGTTGAGGCCATGGTTGGGCGCTGGTGGGTATTGCACACGAAGCCGCGCAATGAGAAATCGATCGCGGCTGACTTGGCACGCTGCGGCGTCCAACACTTTCTACCGCTCGTCGTGCGTCAGCATAGGTCTCGTGGGCGCGTTTGGTCGTCGTCCATTCCGCTGTTCCCCAGCTACGTTTTCTGTTGTGGGCGCGACGACGACCGTTTGGCTGCCCTCCGGACGAACCGCATCGCGCACGTGCTGGACGTCGTGGATCAGGAACAATTTCGGGACGACCTGCGACAGATTCAGCGCATCACGGCGAGCAACGAACCGGTGGACCTGTTTCCTCGCCTCCGCGCCGGCGCTCGATGTCGCGTACTTGGCGGCACGCTAGCCGGTCTGGAGGGCGTGGTGCTCCGGCGTCGCGGACCTTGGCGCCTCTACGTGAGCGTTGCGTTTCTTGGTCAGTCGGCCGAGCTGGAGATCGACGCTAACCGGATCGAACTGATCGACTAGCGCGGTGTCAGCGGTCGAATAACGGGGTAACCGAGCCGCGGCTGTAAGGAAGCGGACTCATAAGAACCGCTCCCGACAGCTTGACAACGCTGCCTTACGGTCGCGGCTCAGATCGGACGAACCTATCACTTGTCGCGTGCCCCAGTGACCGGCGTGGCGAATCGTCGTCGGGTGGCCCATGGGCTGAGCCATAGGGGAGTCGAATCGACGCCTTCAGACAGGGTCGACACTTCGCTACTCGATCGGCTTGTTCTCTTGATCTTCGTCGCGCTTGGCAGAGGCGATCGTGCTGATACTCAGTTCGGGAACGGCGAGGACGACAGCCCTGCGGTGCTGCTTCCCGTTCGCGTCGGTGGCCACTACGACGATCGTGTACTTTCCCGGTGCGCCGTACGTGTGGCGAGGTTCCTGCCCGCGCGATGTCTGACCGTCCCCGAAGTCCCAGCGCACGTCCCTCGACTGATTCGCGTAGCGCAGTTTGAACTGGACGGCCAACGGATCGTTGGCTGATGCGGGTAAGGCGTGAATACGCATCCACGGCGATCGGCCGATCACGTCTTCAAAAAAACCGATCGGTTGTTCCGTGTCGTCCGCTGCTGCATCGCCGTGTCCGTCCTCGACAAGATCGACGTTGTGATCTCTCAACCAACTGACGCATCGCCTGGCGTTCTTACCTGTGATGGTGTCACCGAGGTGGTGATGAACGCACACGCACTGGTAGGGATCGATGAGCGGCGCCAGCTCTTCGACATATCGTTCGTCGAACTTTGGTCGGGACACAGCCACCGCGCGGAAGATGTCAGGGTTCTTCAGCCCGGTGTATAGCGCCGCGTACGCGCCTGAAGACCAGCCATGAATAAACATGCGGTCGGGGGAGATGGAGTGGCCGGCACGGACATGCCGGACGATGGCGAGAATGCGTTGTTCGTCGGCCCGAAGTTTCGCCATCTGCTTGTCGGCGCTTCCGCTCCACTGGAAGGCCGATGCATCGAGTTCGGGGGCCACCAATATGACACCTTTCCTCTCCGCCAGCTGGGTCCAATCGCGAATGCGCTTGTTGGCGGAGTCGGGAAAGGATCCGTGACACACCACGATGAGCGGCCAGTTGTCGCGCCGGTCGTAACGCGACGGTCGGTAGAGCAGATACTTGCCGGCGTGTTCCGGCTCGACGCCCGGTATGATCGGTTCGGGCACGTCGGGGTCGATGTATTGCGAGCATCCCGCTAGGCATGTAAGTCCGACCAACGCCAGAAGCATAAAACGCCGGAAGAATGAGCGGGCATGAATTGCGGTGGATGTTCGAGCGAAACGCTCGCTGTGGGTTGGGGCTGTGTTCTCGTTAACGGTTTGTACACGCGTAGTGATGTTCACCGCGCTACCTCCTGATTTCGAATCCGGCTGTGGTTAGATGTTGTTCCATCGCGGTCCGAAAAGCGCCGGCGTCGCCGTCGACGAGCGTCCGGTCGTTGGCGCCGACGACAGTGCGGAAGGTGAGGCTTCGACGATCGGCGCCGATGGCGTCCCCTTCGAAGTCGGACACGAAGCTGATTCGCTGCAACAACGGATGTTCAATCGCCGTGAGGGCATCGACAACTTCGGCATACGCCCTGGTTTTGGAAACGAGGATGGAAAAGTCGAGATCGACGCGCGGGAACTCGGGTATCGATTCGAGCGATTCGATGCGGCGCCCCATGGTCGCAAGCTGGTCGAGGCGTAGCTCGGCGAAGGCGATGCTCCAGGCGCCGAGGTGCTCGTCCATGCGCCGCCTCAGTGCCAAATCTACGACACTCACGATGCCGACGTCCACGTCGCCAAGTCGTATCGCCGCGGTTTGGGTCGGGTGTTGCCAAATGGCATGTGGGTCGGTCGCGGCGCGGGAGAACGTCACGCTTTGCCCGAAGTGTTCCCACGCCCACCCTGCAACGCTGCCCTTAAGTTCGTTGTACAGGTTGTGCTCGGCGCGCTTGCCGCGCTGCGCCGACAGTAGACCGACGTTGCGGAATTGTTGATCCTGTGGCCTAGCATACTCGAACACGCTACCCAGTTCGATCATCTTCACCTCTGGGAAGTAGAAGCGGTTGCGCACCAGGGCGGCGAACATGCTCGGCATCATCGAACGGCGCATCCATTGGAGACCCGCTGACGCTGGGTTGGCCAGCTCGACACCCTGTTCCGGGTCGACACCGAGTTGGCGACACCAAGTGGCGTCGTACCAGCAGTAACCGTGAATCTCGTGCAGGGCGTGGACGCGCGTGAAGTAGGCTAGGGTTCGCTGTTCCAATTCGTGCACGGCATTGGGTTCGAAACGGCGAACGGAGACGCGGGGCATAACCGGTTCGATGGTGTTGTAACCAACGAAGCGCGCGAGCTCCTCAATCACGTCGACCTCGATGGAAACGTCACCGGTCGCACGGTAGGAGGGTACGGCGATGCTCAACTCGGCGTCCTTTTCAGTGACGGTGAACCCGAGCGGCTTGAGGATGTTGACAATTTCCGACGTCGGTAGTTCGTGGCCAATGGTTCGCGCCACGTGTTTCGGGTTGACGCTGACGGTTACGGGCTGCGATGTCTTGGCGAATTCGTCGGACAGGCGACTCTTCAAAACGAGGTTCGAATACATCGGGCGGGCGAGTTCGATGAATCGTTGGATGGCCAGCACGGTATGCGCAGGGTCAAGCGATTTTTCGAATCGGGCGCTGGCGTCGGTGCGCAAGCCAAGTCGCCCGGCGGTCTTGCGAATGGTGGCGGGGTTGAAGTTGGCTGACTCGAGCAGCAGCGTGACCGTCGACTCAGCCACTTCGGACTCCAATCCGCCCATGACGCCGGCGAGGGCGACCGACCGACCACCCGATTGAATCATCAGATCGGCAGTAGTGAGGTGGCGTTCCATACCATCGAGCGTCGTGAATCGCTCAGCGTCCTTCGCTCTGGCGACTTCGATTCGATCGACTTTGTCGGCGTCGAACGCGTGCATCGGTTGACCGAGGTCAGCCATGATGTAGTTCGTCAGATCGACCAGTCCGGAGATGGGTCGTTGACCGACGTGACCGAGACGAAGCTGCATCCACAGCGGAGCCGGTTGTGTGGCCACGCCCGCGACGAGCAGCGCGCTATACCTTGGGCAGGCGTCCGCATCGGCGATGGCGATTTCAATCTCGGGCGACGCGGGGTTACTTAGCTCATCCATCGAGACGACGGGATAGGGCTTGAGGGGCAGCCCGTATATGGCGGCGATTTCTCGGGCGACTCCGTAGTGACCCCATAGATCAGGTCGATTGGTGATGGACTTGTTGTCGACCTCCATGACCCAATCTTCAAACAGCTCAGGCGCCAATGGCGAACCGGCTTCCAAGTTGTTACCTGGGAAGATGGCGTCCTGTGTGGCTTCGGCGATCCCGATGGCTTCACCAGGAAGAATCATGCCGACGCTGGTCTTTCCGGCGACTTTGGCTTCGTTGATCGTGCCAAGCGTCTTGACCGACGCGCCCTGCGGCGCGTAAACGACGTTGGCGTCGACGCGGATAACGGGGGCGGCTGTGACCGTTTCTACGGTGCGCCCGTTACCGACATCAAGCGTGGCGCAGCGCAGGTTTCGCGACTCGGCCAGTTCATCGACGCCAAGCACGCGCGCCACGATGAGGCCTCGAGCGTCGATGTGGATCGGTTCGAGGGCGTCCACTTCGGCCGTTGTTCGGGTGAAGCGCTCGGCGAGATCACGCGGATCGATATCCTTAGGGAGGTCGACGAACGAGCGGATCCAGTTGATGGAGATGAGCATCGTCTAGTCGCCCCCTCCGCACGCCGTCGATGATGTCCCACGTTCCAGAATGGGTCCGCTCAATCGCCTCGGTGAAACCAAGGCGCGAAGATCGCCAGCGTTGAGCACGCGGATGTCGCGTATCTGGTATTTCATCATCGCCAATCGGGTCAGCCCCACACCGAAAGCGAAACCCGAGTAGATATCTGTGTCGATACCGCCGGCGCGTAATACGTTGGGATGTACCATGCCCGCCGGTAGGATTTCAATCCAACCGGATCTTTTGCAAGTCGCACAACCGCCACCGCCACATATCTGACAGTTCATGTCGATTTCGATTCCCGGCTCGACGAACGGGAAGAATCCGGGGCGGACGCGCAACTCGACCTCACGCTGCATCACCTCAGCCAACAACATCTTGGCCATGGCGATCAGGTTGGGGATGGATATGTCGCGATCGATCAACAACCCCTCGACCTGATGAAACGTCGTTTCATGCGAGGCGTCGACCGTTTCGTATCGGAAGCAACGACCGGGGGCAATCACGCGAAGCGGAGCGCCGAACTTGAGCATGGATCGATGTTGCACGGGCGAGGTGTGCGTGCGCATCACCATCCCGCTCTTCAACCAAAACGTGTCTTGCATGTCTCTTGCAGGATGGTCAGCCGGAATGTTGAGCGCTTCGAAGTTGTTGTATTCCGTCTCCATCTCGGGCCCAGCTTCAACGGTGAAGCCGAGCCGTTCGAACGCACGCTCGATCTCCCACTGCACAGCTGTCACTGGGTGGACACTGCCCATGGGAAATAGCGAACCGGGGAGGGAGGTGTCGAACGTGGATGATCGCCCTGCTTCGGCGGACTCGTCGGCGGATTCGAGTTCGTCCAACCGCTGTTTGACCAGTGCTTGGACACGAACCTTAGCTTTATTGACAGCCTGCCCGACGGCGCCGCGCTGCTCGGGTGGATATTCCTTGATCGACGCGATGAGTGCGCCGAGGGATCCGCTCTTGCCGATCACACCGGTTTCCATACCGCGCAGCGCGTCGACCGTAGCGACGTCCGGAAGGCGCGCCGCAACGTCGGCTTCGATTGAGGCGATGGTCTTGTTCAGTTCGTCAATAGTCACGTTGGTAGCACGCGAATTCAGTTATCGATTAGGTGCACACCGCGCCGATCGAAGACGCGGTCCGGTCCAGGGCTAACAGCCTGCTGAAAAAAGTGTGGCACCGGCTTCCAGCCGGTGATCCATTAGCGATTTCCGCCTCTTGACCGGGACAAGTCCCGTTGTCACGGGCGGATTCGCGGCGGCGTCATTGAATACCAGCCTTTTCAACAGACCGCGAAGTAGTGCGCTCCGGTCGGATAATGTGGTTTGGGCTTTCAGCCCAGGTTGTCAATGAATCAACGGCTGGAAGCCGGTGCCACACAGGTCAGTAAGAACGACTTCACCCTTGCGCTCAAGCGCGGGCAGCATAGGCAGGAACGCGGAGTATTGCAAACATCGATCCGCGCGCGATACGTCAATTCGAAACGGATTACCGGCGTGCGAGGTGGGTCAAATACGGATGTTGGTTCGATCGATTCCATGCCAAACCGCGACGCCAAGATTTCGACGGTGCGCAGCCGCCAGATAGGGCACGCCTTCAGCCGAGCGAGCCACTTGGGGCAAACCACGACGCTTCCGAACATCGTTGAGCACCGACAGTCCAACCGTGTCGACCGCCACCGGATCGAAACCCACCAGCAGCATGCCCTCCTCGCTCACCTCACCATGCAACAACTCCGGACCTCCGTGATAGACCACACGCAGGGCGTCCACGATGCATAGACGAAGTTTGGACCGAATCGGCGCCGAAGCGACAATGTCACCGATGTACGGGCTGCATCCGTGGTCGTGGTATCGCGCGGGGTGCTTGATCAATCCGTGCGAAAGGTTCTTGAGCGAACCCGTCATGCCGGCGATGTTGTGCGTCTTGAGAAACGGGATGTCGATCAGCGCGGTGACTTGGCCAAGCGCCAAGGCGAATTGATCGGCCCCGCTGTCGAATTTCGTCGCTTCGGATGCGAACCCGGACCGGGGTGGTGTCGTGCCCATTTCCTCCTCGACGCCGCGAGGAGCTTCGATACAGACGATCTGCCGCGATGGCCAACCCGCGCTGTTGAGCCCGGCGATCAGCGCCCGCGCTACGTACGGCGTCGTACCGATTCCGGTCTGAGCGGACCGATTGAATTTCAAACCGATGATGTCGTCCGGGCGGAGGATTTGCCGCCACGCCTCCGCGACTGTCGACACGCCGCCAAGGTCCGCAATCGCGCGGTCCATCATTTCCCGGAGCAGCACCGGATGGACGTGACCATTGGCGACGACGTAGGAGCTGGCGATTTCGACAACCGGCGATCGCCGCTGACCGGGGCGCATACGAAGCCCGGACTCGTCCGCCAGGGAAACCCGGCTGCTGACCGCCGCACCGCCGGCGGCAGCCACGGCCACTTTGAGGAATCCACGCCGCGAGCAGTCAGCCCGTATCGGTTGGTCTGAGTTGGGGACATCGCACATCGTCCCTGTCTATCGGCGAAAGCACGCAACGAACGGAAGAGACACTTGCGGCCGCATTTGCTAACCTGAGAACATGTATTAGCCGGTTTGCGATGAACCGACCCTCGCTCGTGAGGAAGCGGTTCTTACCCGCGAGCCCGGATCGCTTCCTCACGGGCGCGGCTCGGCAAGAAGCTTTTGACACACGCTTTGAAACCCGGACATGGCGGGTGGCCCATGGCTTGAGCCGTGGGGGAGTCGAATCGGGATTGACTTCTCGATCCAGCCCCGAACGAGCTGAAGCACCCCGTAGGCTGCTGCTCAGCAAGGCATACGCGGATGCCCGCATGAACCACGTCAACCCACGCTGTCGATGGCGTCCAACCGATCCGAGACGCCGATCGGTCCCACGAGAATTAGCGTGTCGTGCGTTCCGAGTCCGGCGTCGGGGTCGGGGTTCACGATGGCTTCGCCGTCGGCGCGTTTGATCGCCACGACCATCGCACCGGTCCGAATACGCACGTCGGCTTCGCGCAGGGTTCGACCCACGAGCGGAGAGGTCTTCCGAATGACGTACTCATCGATTTCGAGTTCAAGACCCTTGTCGGCCAACTCGATGAAATCGACCACCGCCGGTCGGGTCAGGATGTTGACGACTTTCATCGCACCGGCGGCTTGTGGGCACACGACGTGCGACACGCCGGCTCGTTTGAGCTTGGACTCGGTGGCCGGATTGGTCGCCCGCGCGACGATCGTGAGATTGGGGCAGAGGGTGTGAACGCTGACGGCGATGAACACATTGTCCGCATCGCTGGGCAACGTGAGCAAGAGCGCACTCGCCCGCATCAACCCGGCTTGCACGAGATACTCTTCTTCCGTGCCGTCACCGATTACGAACGGGAAGCCATCGCGACGCAGTTCTTCCGAAGTTTCTGTTCGACTTTCGATAACCGCTACATCGAGGCCGCGTCGCTTCAACTCAGCCGCCGCCATCGCCCCCATGCGTCCGTACCCGCAGACGATCATGTGGCCGTCGAGGTTGTTGAGTGTCTTCGTCATTTTCGTCCTTTCGCGAATCGAACGCAGCTCACCGCTGACCACCAGACCCACCAGCGACGAGAAGGCAAACGAGATGGTGATGAGACCAAACGCAATTACGCCCATCGTCCAGAGGCGCGCCGCCGGGCTTAAGGGCCAAGGTTCGCTGAAGCCCACCGTGGAAAGCGTGATCACCATCATGTACGCCGCGTCGATCACGGTGACGCCGCGGTCGGCTTCGATGATCCGATAGCCGAACGCGCCGACCAGGAAGACCCCGGCCATCGCCCCGACAGAAATGGCAAACTTATTGCGTGCGCTCACAACGTTTGCAGCCTGTTGAACAAGTGTGGCACCGGGTTTTCACCGCCTCAACCGTAGCGAACGCTGAACCGTCGCCGATTCGACTCCCCCACGGCTAAAGCCATGGGTCACCCGCCCCTACTCGACGACGTACTGCTCGGTCGTCACGACCACTGCGCAAGCGATCCGCGCAGTCGGGTTGATGATTTATCGGGCGGCCTCCTGCGTGCGTCAAGCGGAAAATGTCACTCCGCAGCATCCGCGCGTGCGTTCACGCGCCCTATCACCCATCGAACAACGGGTCTGCCAAGCCGCGACCGTAAGGAAGCGGACGAATGCAACCCGGTCGTGACAGATTGAAAACGCTCCCTCACCGGGCTGTCGGAATAATCAAAGCGTACTATTCCGACAGCCTGTCACGGTCGCGGCTCGGACGAACCCATCAGCCGAGTCGCGACCGAGCACGAGCGCGGTACGTGAATTCGCGTTCGTGAGACCCGGCCGGTCGGCGACGGTTCCTCCGAATTGTGTGGCACCGGCTTCCAGCCGGTGATTCCATTGCGGTTTTCTCCCCTTGACGGGGATGACCCTCGTCGCCAAAGGCGGGTTCGCAGCGGTTCGCCTGCATACCGGTTCGCTCAACAGGCTGTTAGAACGATCGTTCGTTCCGTCGCACGCGACTCCACCCGTGGCCACCGAACCCGCAATCTGCTATGCTGACGCAACGGTCGCGGTGACCGAACCAGTCCAAACGCGGAGTTGAGCATGGGTACGAGTGGAAAAGGAAACGACGCGGGTTCAGAGCGATTTCGCGACAGGGAACGTCAGGACCGTGACTATAAGAAGCAACTACCAGGCGAGGACGACGAACCGTTGCCACCGCCCGTAGAGCCCATCCAATCAGACGCCAAACCCAAACGAAACGACAAATGCCCCTGCGGCAGCGGTAAGAAGTACAAGCAGTGCTGCGGTAAGTAGACGCAGCGAACCGAAGTAGTCAGTGCCTGGATTCAGGTCCGCGCTCCGGTGTGGCCATGAGTTCCATGCGGTAGGGCGGGTTTCTCTACACGACGCTAGGTTCGCTCAGCGGTGGCCTGACCGTCAGTGCCGTTCGATGGGCAGTGGTCGACACGTTCCATCACGCGACGGGACTTGTTCCGCCGGAGTGGGATTTCTCGAAACTCCGCAACCGGCTCGATGCGTTCGAGGCCCTGGTCGAGAATCACTACCGGTACTATCAGTTCTACTCGAACATGCTCGTCGCGGTGGTCGCCGTATTCGTAGCTCGTGCGACTCGCCTCGAAGTCGCATGCTCGATGGACCGCCTACAAATTGCATTGCTCATGCTAGCTGGCGTGTTTCTCGCGGCGTCGCGGGACACGCTTGGCAAATACTACGGAAGAGCTTCTCAACTACTCGGAACCCGGCCTGACCGGGAGAAAGGTCATTACGATGACAAACGGATATCATCACGAGGTGGACACGCGGTCGAAGAAGGAACGAGAGGACAAAAAGCAGGCACCGGAGGCCAAGACCACGGTGGCGAGGACGGATAGGCAGCCGGTTTCGAAGGCTGCCGCCACCACAACCCAATCAATCAAGAATTAGGCACGCGAAACGGTTCTCGCTGCCGCCAGAAGCGTTCAACGCCAGTGATACGCTAGCCTTGCCTGTTTCCTCTACGTGATAATCGCGTTTATCACGTAGAGGATTTAGCACGTCTTGGGGCCTGGTACAAGCCCTGACCGGTAGATTCTCCCGTCTACCGGCAGGCTTTCTGAGCTCCCGAAACTGGAGGGGGGCTTACCACCGAGTTACATGCCAATCCATTGTTCGCGGGGGAGTGATTCGCCACGGAAGAAAGAACGTACGATGCTAAGTACATCTTCGCGGGGCCGAAATCCGTGGGCTTCGTTCTTGATGACAACAAGTTTACTGTTTGGCAATCCACTTTGAATCTCGCGGGCGTTCTCTACTGGCGTCCGCGGGTCAAACTCGCCACACAGAATCAACACTGGTCGACTCGACCGGACGGGACGATGGAAGTCATCGCCCAACTGAGGAACATCCCACGCCGACGCTAAAGTAGCATCAGGGAAATTTACAACGTCGCCCAGTAAACAGCTTTCGGCTTCTCGCGAAATCGCAATACGCCGTCGTTCAGAACACCCGGACGCGGCGTCCATCGCGTGTTTCATCGCCGAACCGACGCCTGCCATCAAACGGTATCGCAACAGCCACCGGGCTGGCTCGGTGAAGTCTCCTTCATCCATTGCTTGGAACGCAGTCGGAATTTTTCGAGAGGATTCGGTGCCGCTGAGAGCGGCATAAGTCCATAATCTGATGTCGAAATCACTTATACCCATCGATATTGGGGTGCCCGTCATTGGATGTTGAGCTGATGCACGAACTGGCTCTCGTTCCAACTGCTCGAAAACCCGAGCCATTAGCGGCAATAGGTCGCGGTCGTTCTCGGCGAACCGCCGCAAGCAATTAGTTACATACGCGGGCCTTTTCAGCGTTTGGTCTGGTCCTTCGGGAGAGGCGATCATCACACGATCTATATGGTTCTCGTGTCGTCGCAGAATGGCCAACGCCAAGTGCGACCCGTAGCTAGTTCCCCAAAGGTTAATCTTCTCGTAGCCAAGTTGTCGTCGTAGAGCGTTGATGTCATCGGCGTTCTCGACGGTGTTGAACGCCGACAAGTCAACACCTTCTTTGCGGACCCGTTGAGCGACGGCTCGGCAGGTTTCCGTCATCTGAGCGAGGTAAGCTTTGGAATCACCCGGTTCTTCGAGGGCAAATCCGTATCGTTCGGGAACCGCGAGGTTGGGCCTGGAAGCTCCGACCCCGCGTTGGTCGATACCGATGATGTCGCCATGAAGCACAGAGCGGATGCGGTCACCGCCGTCCATAAACATCCCGCGAACAACCCGCATCCCAGAATCACCCGGGCCACCGGCGAGAATAAATGTAGGAGGACCTGGCTCATCCGAGACACTCGGCACTCGAATGAACGCGATTTCGATAGTGCCCGCTTCTGGATTCGAGTGTTTGACCGGAACTTTAACGTAGCCGGTCTCAGCCTGCACCGAAGTGCCCTTGCGGGACGTTATTGTCGTCGGCTTCCGCGTCAGAACACCCTCTTCTCCCGACGCCTCACCCGACCAAGCCAATAACGCTACCAGAAGTACGATGCCTACAAGTGACGTAACGCTCGACCGAGAGACACCTTCTAGCTCGGCGAGTTTCGCTCGTAGTCTCGCTCTGAGTGAATAAGCCCGACGTAGCAAAAACAACGCCCCAACCAACATGGCACCCCCGGTCACGCCCAACCACAGAGCTGCTTGCGTATGCCCGCGAAACAACGCGATTGGCACAGACACGGCAAGGAAAACGCAACACGCCAATGTTGCCATCCAAGTCGTTGCCACTCTGTCGAGGGCCGTAGGACAACTCCGGCGAGTCAAAATCCACGTCAACACGCCAACCCACCCCAGGGCGATACACGTCATGGCCGCAAACGAGAAATGAAGTCGGCCTGGTAGCGGCCCTGGTTCAGTCACCCATAGAGCGAGCAACGACGCGAGCACAACACTGACCGCCAACAACATCAGGCGGTAAAACCACCGGCGTGAGGAAGACAATTCGCCACGTACCATCGCCAATATGGGTTCGGATGATGGGGGAATGGAGTCATTTATGGGCATTTTCAAGTTCCTCACTCGCCAAGGTTTCACGAAGGACGCACCGGGCACGGTGCAACCGAGATTTGACTGTGCCCGATGGCACGCCACAGATTTCAGCGACTTCGCCCACTGGTCGTTGTTCGAGGTAATACAATACGACGGCCTCACGGTCCGACGGGTGCAGACGGCTAAGTCCCGTTTCGATAGCGCCGGCGATATCGAGCAATTCGATAGCGTCATCGCTTTCCGACACTTCAACGAGTTGGCCAGCGGGCGGGCGGCGGTATTGTTCGCGGAGTTGGTCGGCCACGGCGAACCGTGCTATGCCGTAGAGCCAGGCGGCCAAACGCTCCGGGTCCCGCAATCGCAGCAACGAGCGAACCACTCGCAGCCAGACGATCTGCAGCACATCCTCCGCGGCCGTCTGGTCCGAGAGCATCCGCGAGATGAAACGCCACAATCGCGGGTGCCAGCGGTCAACCAGTGCTTCCCAGGCGTCCTTTTCGCCGAGCTGACAGCGGACTGCCAACACCGCGTCGTGTAGGTTTTGGTCGTTCATGTTATCTCATACCTTGAGTTTCAACTTGGTAGTCGTTCACGTTGGCAGTACGGTTCACGGTGATAGAAGAATTAGACCGATATCGGCGTGAGCGGCATTGAAACGACTTATCCTGGAGTGTATGACGGCCGCGTCTTGACGCAACGTAAGCCCCAATTCTGGGTCATAAGGCCGCCCTGCCGCCCTCCTCACCGGCAAATGTAAGAGCAACAATGTCGCCGCCGCAGCGTCTCGCCACCAGTTATGTACGTCGGGGTGTTATACGGAGATTGTCCCGTTCGTAGTTGAAGTTTGAAGGGTTCTCCTTCGCAGTTGTAATCACACTACGCGGCTTGCTCTACTGCGGCAAGCTTCGCTTTGTCGTGGTCGGCGGCCTTGTCGACGTCGAGAGCAGCGAGCAGCTT
>JAJDDY010000083.1 GCA_029260075.1 Phycisphaerae bacterium | reverse complement strand
GGTGCGTGACAGAATCGGCGTCGGGCGCTTTTCAGAGCACCGGGCGCAAGCCCGGTGACATGCTGACGCAGGGAGTCCGCAGGCTGGCGCCTGCGGCTCTGACTCGGCGCACCCCTCCCGCCGGAAGTGTCACGGACCCGGGAATACCCGGCACACCGTTTACATGCACCGCCACAGGTGGGATATTGTACCCGTGCGGAGAATTATTCGTAGTGCTGACGTCGCGACGGTGTCTTGATACATGTTGGCTATTCGTAATATCGCCCAACTCGTGCTCGTTCCACCCGGTCCCATATCCGGCTTGGACATGGGTCGTCGTGCGGTCGTCGAGGTCTTGCCCGATGCTGCCCTACTCGTTGGTGACGGCGTCATTCACTGGTTCGGTCCGGACAGCGAATGCAATCCACCAGTCGGGGCGGCGGTTGAGACCGTCGACGCCCAAGGCGGTTGCGTCATCCCGGGACTTATTGATTGTCATACGCATACCGTCTTCGCCGGGTCGCGCGAAAGTGAGTTCGTCCAACGAATCGAAGGGCGGTCGTACGCCGAGATCGCCGAATCGGGCGGGGGCATCCGCGTCACGGTAGAGGCTGTTCGCGGCGCCGATGTGGATCAACTCGTGGAACTCGCACTGCCGCGCCTACGACGCATGTTGGCCAACGGCGTCACGACGGTGGAAATCAAGAGCGGTTACGGATTGACGGTAGCGGATGAGTTGAAGATGCTCGAAGCTATTCGCCGCCTCGCGACGATCCAACCGATCGAACTGGTGGGCACCTATCTGGCGGCCCATACCACGCCCCGCGAGTTCGCCGACCGGCCGGATGCCTATCTAGATTTGGTTCTCGACGATGCCGTGCTGGCGCGCGTTCGCGACGAAGGGCTGGCTGAGTTTTGTGACGTCTTCTGCGAGCGCACCGCCTTCGACGTGGCGCAGTCGCGCCGCGTGCTCACGACCGCGAAGGCGTTCGGTCTGACGCCGAAGCTCCACGCCGATCAGATCACGCAGATCGGCGCCAGTCGTCTCGCAGCCGAGGTAGGCGCAATATCGGCCGATCATCTCGAAACCATCGACGACGCCGGCATGGCCGCGATGAAACGCGCCGGGTGCGTGGCCGTGCTTCTGCCCGGGTGTTCGTTTTTTCTCGGCGTCGGGCAGGCGCCGGCGCGAAGATTGCTTACGGCCGACCTGCCGGTCGCGATCGCCACCGACTTCAATCCCGGATCCGCCATGATCGAATCGCTTCCGCAGGTCATGGGCATCGCGTGTACGCAGATGCACATGACGCCAACGGAAGTGCTGACAGCCACGACCGCCAACGCCGCCGCCGCCCTCAACCGCCACGATCGCGTCGGCGCGATCCGCGTCGGCATGCAGGCCGATCTTGTGATACTCGACGCCCCAAGCCACGATCGCTGGATGTATGAGCAAGGTCGTAGCGGGGTGAGAACCGTGATCAAACGCGGCGTTGTCGTAGCTTGATCCAAGACAGCCGCTTTGCTGCGCCTTGCTGTGCCGTGAATCCGTCCAGCTGAGTTGCTGTGCCGTGAATCCCTTCTCGGCACTACCCTCGCCCCGCCGTGCGATCTCGCTGGGGTAACAGCTTTCCACTTGCCGATACAACCCCTATGTCTACTTTTCCAGCAGAGCAACGGATTTGTGTTACCGGTGGCGGCGGGTTCCTTGGTCGAGCGGTGTGTTCCGAGCTGCGGCGGCGCGGGGCGACGACCCTGTTCATCCCGCGATCGACCGAGTTCGACCTGACGCAAGCGGACGCCGTCGCCAGACTTTTCGACCGTGCCCAGCCCGACGTCGTGATTCACCTTGCGGCTGAAGTGGGCGGTATCGGTGCGAATCGCACACACCCCGGCCGGTTTTTTTACGCCAACATGGCCATGGGCGTGCACCTGATCGAGGAAGCCAGAATCCGAAGCGTCGACAAGTTCGTTCAGGTGGGTACGGTATGTGCCTACCCCAACCACTGCCCGCTTCCCTTCCGTGAAGAGTCGCTGTGGGAGGGCTTTCCCGAGGAGACGAACGCACCGTATGGCGTGGCCAAACGCACGCTGGGGGTGATGCTCGACGCCTATCGTAGCGAGTATGGGTTGAACGGGATTTACCTGATCCCCGTTAATCTCTACGGACCGGGCGACAACTTCGATCCGCAGTCGTCCCACGTCATCCCCGCGCTCATCCGCAAGTTTTGTGACGCCGTCGATCAGGGGTTAGAGGTTGTTGAGTGTTGGGGCAACGGCGGGGCGAGTCGCGAGTTTCTCTACGTCGACGATGCGGCTGATGCCATCGTGACGGCGACCGCCACCTACGACGATCACGAACCGCTCAATCTTGGAACTGGTTCGGAGATCACGATCACCGACCTCGCCACCATGATCGCACGACTCACCAAGTTTCACGGTCGCATCGCTTGGGACGCGTCGCAGCCGGACGGTCAACCTCGGCGTCGTCTTGACACGTCACGTGCGGCTTCGCGGCTTGGTTGGCGGGCGTCCACCGGTTTGGAGGACGGCTTGCGGCGCGCAGTAGCCTATTGGCAAGCACGCTCGAACGTGGAACGAGTAGCCGTGGGGTAACAGACCGTCGAAGAAGTGTGGCCCCCGGCTTCTAGATGTGTGGCCCCGGCTTCCAGCCGGTGATCCGTGAGCGACCGCTGGTGCGTGAATCCTTTGTTGCTGGTGCGTGAATCCTTTCTCGCACCTCCCCCCACGTGACGCTGGTGTGTGAATCCTTTCTTGCACCTCCGCCCACGTGACGCTGGTGCGTGAATCCTTTCTCGCACCTTCTTCGGAGTGCCGAGAAAGGATTCACGGCACAGCTTTCCTCACGGCACAGCTTTCCTCGTGACGCGCTCATTTGCCCGACAAGGCACGACGTCTACTTGGCGTCAAGACGATTGAGCAACTGCGATAGGTCGCCCAGATCGATGTCGCGATCACAGTCGAGGTCGGCGAGGATGCACCCGGTGCCCGTGGGGTTGGTGCGAAAACACTCTTGGAACTTCGCGAAGTCTAATAGTGTCACGGTCGTGTCGCCGTCGAAGTCGCCGCGAAGTCCGCTCATCGCGGAGCACACAGACACCACGAACAACCCGTGCTCCCTGTCCGTCGCAATAACGTGGCCACTGGGGAAACCCCCAAACACGCCCCACATACCCTCGAACCCACGGAAATTGTCGTGCGGATGGGTGTCGAGGTGCCCGATCTCGCGAATGTCACTCATGTTTGAGATATCCAGCACGCGAAGACCGGCGGTATAGTTGGCGAGCACGGCCAGGTTGCCACGAATCATCAAGTTGTGATCGACGGAGCAAGTCCCGGTATCGAACGTGGTGACCGCTTTCGGGTTGGCCACGTCGGACACATCGATGACGTACGTGGTCGCACTCAAATCGAATCGCGTCTCGTCGGCTTCGTCTGCGAAGAACAGGAACCGTCGATCATCCGTCAGCCAACCTTGATGCGTGTAGGCTACGGTGTCATAGACATACGTGGCGATGGTCGTCATGGCCGTCTTGTCGGTGACGTCGACGATCTTCACGCCTGCACCGGCGGCGAACACGAACGCGATTTCGCATCGACCCGACCGACCGGAGTAGGGACAGTCGTCGTACGTCTGAACGTACACGTCATGAGCCTGAGCCTCACCCCAGATGCCAACGAGTTGCGGATTGGTAGGGTCGGCTAAGTCGAACGCCGCCATGCCTTGCGTCAGGTTGGAGATGCAGGCGTAGGCGAAACCGCTCGTCTCGTCGATGAATAGGTTGTGTGCAAAGGTCAGACCTCCGGCAGCCGAACCGAGCAGCGTGACCACGCCGTCGTCGATGCGTGTTAGATCGATGATCTGCATGCCTCCGCTGGCGCCGGTGACGTTGTAGGCGTATTGATTGAAGACGGCCATGTCGCTTGTTCCCGACGGAGCGTCGGCAATGGCCGCGATAACCATCGGAGCGGCCGGGTTGGTGATTTCGACGAAGCCGGTCCCCACAGTCAGCCCGACAATCGCATACTCGCGCCCCGAGGGAGATGTGTAGCCCCAGACGTCATTGGCCCCCGTCGCTCCGTTTTCGAACGCCTCCACCGGCACCTGGCTGAGTAGCTCAACACCAAGGGCGTCGAACTCGGCGCCGGCCGGTCGACATTCGATCTCGCAGCACACTTCGTCGAAGTGCCATTGTTGATCCACGCCTTCGCAATCGCCTTGGAACACGTTGTCAACACAGGATCGTTCCTGACTATTGCAGCAAGCACCGAAACATCCGGCGCATTCACCGACGCATTGCTCGGCACGGATTGTCAGATCGTAGAACCCACCGACCTTTAGTGGGTAATAGTAGACGCCCGGCGGGAGGGAGTTGAATCGCATCCATAGGCTGTTGTCGATACAGACTCCGTTGGACACTTCGTCAGCCTGGCGGAAGGGCGAGCAGGTGCTGTCGTTTTGACAGGAGCCGGCCAATTCCGTCGATTCTCCGAACCGCGCTGGTCTGCTGCCGCATAGTTCGATGGTCACCGTGGCGCACTTGTCAATACGAAACGCTTCCCACCACCACTTGCTGCCATGTCGCTGGCAGTCCGGACCCGTGGCGTTGAAGGCGTCTCCGACGAACAAGACCTCCGACGGATCTCCTGCCGGTCCGACGGGAATGTCTACGACGGTTACGTTTCGGCAAGCGTCTGCTCCGGTTCCGCTCGTGGAAACATCGCTCGCGAAATCGGTCCCGTCTACGTCAACCGATTCAACTGTCGTTGGTCGGTTGGTCGACGGTTGTTGGCGTGGCTCGTTTGGGTCCTGAACATAACCAGGCGGAACGCCCAACACGCACGCGGTTGGTATGATGGACATGGCCACCGACCATACACTTCGAACCCGTATTTTCTTGGCCATCAACCCGATCCCCCAGCGTCGCCGATGCTCCGACCGCAAAGCGGCGCCGCCGCTTAGACTTCCACGGCACCCGTCCACGCCCCCATTATACTCATTCGGTGCTCCCGGGCCAAAGCGCGGACCGGACGCCGCGTATAAGCGCCTTTGCGCACTACGCCGGACGTCCGCTGGTTCGTGATACCTGCTGCTGGTGCGTGAATCCCTTCTCGCACCTCCTGCGAAGTGTCGAGAAAGGATTCACGACACAGCGACATGCACCTCTATCCACGTGTCGAGAAAGGATTCACGACACAGCGACATGCACCTCTATCCACGTGTCGAGAAGGGATTCACGACACAGCGAGATACGCTGCATCGGATAGGGGCTACAACGCCTTGGCGATACGTTGCAGGCGTTCCAGCAGTGGGGCGAGTTGGTCGAGGGGGAAGACGGTGGCTGCGTCACTTAGGGCTTCGTCGGGGTTGTCGTGAACTTCCAGGAACAACGCATCGGCGCCCGCCGCGACCGCCGCGCACGCCAATGTCGGCGTGAACTCACGCTGTCCGCCGCTCATCGTGCCGGCGCCGCCGGGCAACTGGCAACTGTGCGTGGCGTCGAACACGACCGGCGCAAGGGTTTGCATTTTGGGGATAGCCGTCAGGTCGTTGACCAGCCGATTGTAACCAAAGAAAGTGCCACGCTCTGTCAGCATGAAGTTGGTACAGCCGGACTCGGTCAGCTTGGTGACGACGTTGCTCATTTCTTCCGGCGACATGAATTGACCTTTCTTGACGTTGACGCAACAGCCGGTCTTCGCCGCAGCCACAATCAGGTCGGTTTGTCGACACAAGAACGCGGGGATCTGAACACACTCAATCACCTCACCGGCGGCGACAGCCTGCTCCGGGTCGTGGATATCGGAGACGACCGGAATGTCCAACTCAAACCGGATGCGTTCAAGAATCGCCAGACCATGGTCAAGACCCGGCCCGCGAAAACTCCTGATGCTCGACCGGTTGGCCTTGTCGAAGCTCGCCTTGAAGATGAAGGGAATGCCCCGCGTTTCGCAGACGCCTCGAATCGCCCGCGCCAGCTCGAGCGTATGTTCTTCGGATTCGATCACGCAGGGACCCGCGATCAACGCGAGTGGGGCACCGCCGCCGATGGTCACAGGTCCGATTGTTGCGTCGCTACACTTCATCGTTGCTACCTTTGAGAATCGGCACCATAGTGTATCTTCGTAATCGTCGCGCTCGGTACCGAGCCGATCGATGATACACGCTGGTCGCGAGGACTCAACTCGTTCCGCTTTGACACGCGCCCTCGATCCAACGATCATGCTCCGAGACCGTCCCGGCGACCCGGAGTGGTTTGCAGCAGTACACAAGATTCAATTGATGTGGAGATCCCACCTTGCCGAAACAGCAGAAACGCACCGCCGCATCACCGGTTGTGAAGGACCGACTCAAACGATGCAGGCGACATATGAAGCGCGCCGGAATCAGCGCGTATCTTGTCACCAACCCAACCGACTACTTTCATTTGATCGGTTTCTCCGGTGAGGATTCGGCCGTGCTCATCCTGCCGCGAGAGGTTCACGTCATCAGTGATGGCCGGTTCGACGAGACCATCAACCACGAGTGCTCGTGGGCCACGAAGTGGCTACGCAAGGGGTTGCTCAACGCGGAGATCGGTACCGTCGTGCGTTCCCTCAAGCTGCGGTCGATGGCCGTGCAGGCGGAGCACCTCACGGTCGATCAGCATGGGGTCCTACGTCATCATTGCAAGCTGCGGCGTTTGGGCGCGGCGCCGTCGATTGTGGGCGACATGCGCCGGATCAAGGATGCATCGGAGTTGACGACGATGCGCCAAGCCATCCGAATTGCGGAGGCGGCGTTTGAGGCGATGCGGGACACGATTCGCATCGGTCAGACCGAGTTGGAGCTGGCTGCACGCCTCGAATATGAGATGAAACGACGGGGGTCCACGAGCCCGGCGTTTGCAACGATCGTGGCTGAGGGCCGCAACGCGGCGCATCCTCATGCCCGCCCCGGGCGTCGTAAGGTCAAGCGTGGCAGCGCGTTGCTCTTCGATTGGGGCGCCCGAGTTGGCGGTTACTGTAGTGATTTGACCCGAATGATCTTCGTCGGTAGCATTCCCCCGCGCATCGAGACAATTTATGAAATCGCCCTTGACGCGCAATGTCTCGCGATCAAGGCGGTTCGTCCCGGTGCCCGGATGTGCGACGTGGATGCCGTCGCTCGAAACCTGATCGCCGACGCCGGTTTTGGCGAGGCGTTCAACCACGGATTGGGACATGGTCTCGGGTTGGACGTGCACGAATCGCCATCGCTGAGTTGGCGATCAACCGACAAACTCAAAGTCGGCGACGTGGTCACGGTAGAGCCGGGGATTTATCTTCCCGGCGTTGGCGGCGTTCGTATTGAAGATGACGTATTGGTGACAGCAACCGGTCACCGCGTTCTGAGTCGGCTCGGCAAGCACGCGAGCGACGCGGTCATTCGCTCGAAACGTTGAGTCGGACGATCGTCGAGCGTGATGACGAGACCGGTTTTTGCGGAGCTATTGCATTGCTTGACATCGACAAGATCAAGCAGTTGGTCGACATGATGGTGGCCAACGACTTGGTGGAGCTTTCGCTACGCGACGGTGAGGTGGAGGTGAACCTGCGCCGACCCGGCGCTGACGTACCGCCAACAGCGACGACCGTCATGATGTCGCCTGCCGGTGGTACTGCGATGCCGGAACCCGCGACGCCGGTGGCCACCCCCGATCCTGAACCGTCGTCCGAGTTCGTGGAAATCCGCTCACCCATGGTGGGCACGTTCTACGCCTCGCCGGATCCGGAATCACCAGCCTACGTGGAGCCCGGTAGTCGGGTACACGCCGACACGGTGATCTGTATCGTCGAAGCCATGAAGGTGTTCAACGAAATCAAGGCGGAAGTCGAGGGCACCATCGAACGCGTACTGGTCAAGAACGATCAGACGGTGGAGTACGGTCAAGCGCTGTTTCTGGTTCGTCCCGACTGAGTGAGCCATCGATACCGTTCCGCGTGTTACTCAATAGAACATTCCCCCAATAGCCGGTCGACTGGCTGAAATGAACAGGTCATGTTTCGACGTGTATTGATCGCTAATCGAGGTGAAATCGCGCTGCGCGTCGTCCGCGCCTGCCGCGAGCTGTGTATCGAATCGGTGTGCGTGTTTTCAGAAGAAGACCGCGGCGCGCACTACCTCGACTTGGCCGATCGCGCCGTGTGCATCGGTGGTCCGGCGCCTAAGGAAAGCTACCTCAAAGCCGACCGCATCATCGCAGCCGCCGAGGTGACCGGGGCGGATGCCATCCATCCCGGATACGGGTTCCTTGCTGAGGACGCCGCGTTCGCTGACAAGTGTCGCGCGTGCAACATCGAATTCGTCGGCCCGACCGGAGACGCCATGCGACGTCTGGGCGACAAAGCATCCGCCAGAGCCGTCGCCAAGAAAGCGAAAGTCCCCACGATTCCAGGTAGCGAGGGTACGCTCGAGGACGACAACGATACGATTCGCGTGGCGGAGAAGATCGGCTTCCCGGTGATGATCAAAGCATCAGCAGGTGGCGGCGGTCGCGGCATGCGCGTCGTACATGACAAGACTGACCTGCTCGCCGCGATCAAACAGGCGGAGCAAGAGGCCGAGGGGGCGTTCAACAGCAACGCCGTCTACATCGAGAAATATATCGACCGTCCGCGCCACGTCGAAGTGCAACTTATGGCCGACACACATGGCAACGTCGTTCACCTTGGCGAACGGGACTGCACCATTCAGCGACGCTATCAGAAATTGATTGAAGAAGCTCCATCGCCGGCCATCGACGCCCGCACCCGCAAAGACTTGTGTGCCGCCGCCGTCAAGCTCGCCCGCGTTAGCGGATACACCAGCGCCGGGACGGTGGAGTTCCTCCTCGACCGCAAGGGCAAGTTCTACTTCATCGAGGTCAACGCCCGCATTCAAGTCGAACATCCGGTGACCGAGCGAACGACAGGGATTGATTTGATCAAGGCTCAGATTCGTTCGGCGGCGGGGGAGGCGTTGGCGTTCAACCAGCGTTCGATTCGGCCCGACGGTCACGTCATCGAGTGTCGCATCAACGCCGAGGATCCCGATCAAGACTTCCGACCGTGCGCCGGTCTCATCGAACGCTTCCGCCCGCCGGGCGGTTTCGGCGTCCGAATCGACACCCACGTTCATGAGGGGTGTATGATTTCGCCGAGGTACGATTCGCTCATCGCCAAGGTTATCGTCCGCCAACCGACGCGACCGGAAGCCATCCGGGCGATGCAACGCTGCCTCGATGAGTTCGTCATCGCCCCCATCAAGACCACCATTCCGTTCCTCAGTCGTGTCATGGCCCACCCCGACTTCGCCGCCGGAACCGTAGATACCGGTTTCGTCGAGCGTTCGATGTAGACGCGGCTATCGATCGTCCCTGATGAGGGCGCGCCAATTGCCGAAAGGCATCACGACGAGCTTGCACTAACCGATTATGGCCAACGTCCGTCCTGCCGGAGCGGAATCAGACCGGTCTCGCCGTACGAGGTAGAAAATCGTACAGAGCATCGCCAACGCCAAATCAACCCCGCCACTTGGAACATGTGTTTGGCCACGGCACCGGTTCCGAAGCCGTAACTGTGCAATCCGGTCCCCAATACATAGTTCGCGCCAACGTACGTCATGATGATCAGCCAAAACGCGAACACGCTCTTGAGGGCGGTGGCAAACGGGCCGTGAACCAGTGCGAAAAATCCACCCACGACGAACACACCGATGAACGCCAACACACTGAGCGTGATGGTTGGTCCGAAGTTCAGAATGATTAACGCGAACGTCGCAACAGCAATACCCCCCACGACATACGCCCAGCGAGGTATCACATCCTTATTAATTCGCACGTGCAAGATGGCCAGGTATCCCAGGAGGGCGACCAACGACCATACTTCTTTGGGATCCCAGCCCCAGTAACGCCCCCACGAAGACGCCGCCCACATGCTTCCCGTTGCGATCCCGGCAAAGAGCAGGAACGATCCGACGTGAATGTACCACGTGTGCCAATGATCAAGTTGCGCGTGTGCCGCACGCTTGCGCGGGAACATCGCCATAGTGATCAATTGGACATGGGCGAGGAGGACACCTAACGCCAGGACGGAGTACGACACCATAATCGTCGGGACGTGAATCGACATCCAAATCGTGTCGGCAAGGACCGGCGGAATCGGACGTACGAAATGGTTCATCGGCAGAAGGTCGGCGAGCATGAGTGCGACAGCACCCATCGCCGACGCGGTCAGCGGTACGACGCGATGACGAGTCACCAACATCCCCAGAACCGCAAACGCACCCATCCCCCAACTGAGAAACAGAAGCGATTCGAACATATTTGATGCGGGAATCCTTCCGGCGATGTGCCATCGTAGCCACAGTCCATAACTGACCGCCAAGAACCCAGCCACCATCCCCGCGCCCGCAAGAACGTCCAGCGTACGCCACCGCTTGAACAACGAGGCAAGCGCGAGCACCGTGCCGATGAGCATGAGCTCCCATGCCGTCCGGAACGGATTCAGTGCGTTGTAGCTGATCTCTGTGGCGAGTGCGTCGCTCGTCGGACGGAATCCACTTGGCAGCTACTTGAGATGAGACGCCAATCGCGACGACGCCTCCGAAAATGCCTTAGCATCGGTACGCAAGAAGGCTGCTTCGAGTTTCCCCCATTCATCACGAACCTGACCATACGCTCCCGCATTGGACGCGGTCGCGATCGGTGATCACGCTCCAACCGGGTCCGTCGGATCCGGTATCATATGCACGGATTGCCCACCAAAGATCGCGCGCAGCGTGAGGAGTTTCTCGTGGATATCTCCGACTTTCTTCTGCAGCGGGTCCGGTTTTCCGCCCTTCGGCGCGGCGGCAAGTTCGTCAACCAAGGTATGGAGCGGGCGGTGGCTTGTTAGTTCAGTGTATGAGAATGCGGTTTGGTCCGCAGGTAGCTGCAGCTCGTGGCGCAACTCCGCGTTGCCGATTCGAATCAACGGGGCATCTCGCCATGCGGCTGAGTCGAAGGTCCACGCGAGTATCGTGTGCACCGCGTCGTTTCCGTCGAACGTTTCGTCGCCGGTTACGGACCAGACGAGGTTGCCCGCCACGGTATCCAACGGTGGCCAACGTCCGTCCTGCTGCAAAGGGATGGCGCGGACGATCGATGTATCCAACTCCGTTGGGATCGGGGGAAGGTCGCTAGCGCCGATTAGAAGCGGCGCGACACTGAAGATCAACTTCACTGTCGCCATTTCCGGTGACTCCTCCCTGGCATGTTGTGTGCGGTGTTCCCGATTCGGCGTCGACCAGCGCAGCCCCTATCGCAACGCGGCGCGACTCGCTCGTTGTGCGTTGCGCCTTATGATTGCCCGGTACCGCTAGAAGATCCCAACTGCGCCGTTGGTGCTGTCGTGCGCGCCGGATCAAGACGATCACCATCCCGATCATGGTGCCAATGTACCCCGCGAAAACGAGCGGCATTCCAGGGTCGCGGGCTATGCTTAGGTAACTCGTAGCCGGCTGACCGGGGTTCATCGCGTAGCTGGATTGATAGAAGTTGTACCCGCGAAACGAAGTAGGATGGTTCATGCTGATGACTCGGGCTTGCGAAAGCCCGGTCGATGGATCGGTGAAGGTGACCTAGCTTTCGAACGATCGTGGACGCCGAGTCCCGGGGTAGTATCCCACCCGAAATCGATCGAGCACAACATGAAACGCCAGCGGCACGATTCGATCGCCGAACGAAATTCGGAAGCGCGATCCGTTACGCTCAATCTCGGTGCGTATTCGGCGCCGAACCCATACGGATTTTTCACCCGATGGTCCCGCGGTGGTTACCCGTATAGCGGGGACGCCACTATCTCGAACTGGTGACACTTCGACGAGCTTGTCCCCGACATGTGCTCGGTCGAGCGATTCTCGAACGACCAGCACTTTGCCATCCCACGGCGTTTCGATTCGGTCGCCGATCACAACGCGCTCGGTCGCCGGGCTTGTTCCTTCCCAGGAGTAGCGAACGAACAAATCGCCGTCGCCGTTTCCGAGAATTTCAATCGGCGCTCGCGCTTCGAGCGTCTTGTGCAATACGTATCGAAGTTCGAATGGGGCTTCGTCGGTACCAGTATGATTGGACTTGAACCCAGGGAACCGTGCGAAAGCCACACGCGTGTATCGTGTTTCACCAATCGAGACCACGCATTCGACCGCCGGGTTCACAGCATCGGGGGAGACGCTCACCACTTGGCCGCCTGGCAGCACATTGGCGTGCGGCAGGTAGCGCAACACCTCAACGACGACGTCAGTTGTGCCGATCCGACGCGGCGACTTCATGGCTTCGGACACGTCAACTTCGATCGTGTCGCCGCCGTAGTCAATCTCGACCTTCCCGAGCGTAGAACGATGACCGGGCGCTTCGGTCGAAACGAGTCGATCGAGTTGCTCGTTATCGATCAGCCGAAAAAGACCCGTCGCCGGTCCAAGGCGCGCGGCGCGTCCGAGCATCAGCCAGGAAGACTCGGTTGCGGACCCGGCTTCGAGCGACACACGAATCGCAGGCAACGTGTGCGGATCGTCCGCGTCACCCTCTTCGACGACTTCCTGGTAGTCGGTGTCCGAGAGGTACTGGCCGGCGTTGAACGTAATATCGCCCATCGTAACCGGAGCACCATCGACGTCGTCCGTGGAACTAAACCCTGCGCCCAATTCAGCGGTCAGGTCTATGGTCCGGTGCTCGCCCGTCTTGGTGTCTGTGATCGACACGACGTTCTCGGGGATGGCGAACGTACTCACCGTTTCACCCTCCGCGAATCCGAGTTGCCCCTCGACGCCCCATAAGTGCGTGACCACCGCCCCGCAGACAAGCACGAGAATCGATCCGTGGGTTAGTACGAATCCGACCTTCGACATCGAGAAGGGGTATCGAGCCAGGATGGACGCCAGAATGTTGAGTGAGAGTAAGCCCAACAGAAGCTGGAACCACGCGCCATAGAACATCCAAAGCGACTGCTCCGCGCTGTGCTGCGATTCGAAGAGCGTGCCGCTCGCCATAGCGAGGAGCACCACGATCAGAAGTACGACGCCGAACCAGAGAGATCCGACCAAGTGAAGCACCGAGCGCGGAGATAGCCCTGTCTGTTTCTGCATGTCTCAAGCTCCTACGACGCGAGTCCGCCCCAGGCCCAAATAGCCGGCGTGTGCGCGGCGGCCGCGCCACGCTTCGTGGCGGACGCTGTAGCGAACACGCTGCTTCGACAGACATTTCTGAGCAATTTCCATGCCCAGGCACCGCCCAGACTCGCGTTGTGCGACGACGCCTATCGGGTGTTTCGTCCATGCATCCGTGCCAGCTCGGACGATGATCGGCGTAATCGGACGCATCACAAGGTCAGTTTCGGTGAGAAACGTCGACTCGAAACTTACGATCTTGTCTCGCCCCTAGAGATGCCGTATAGTCGTCGGACGCGGTTCAAATTCTTAGAATCCGCTTTGACCTGAGGGCTTGTGGTACATAAGGAATCGAGAATGGCCAGTTATGGTGGCCGTCGTCGTCGACACCGCGTTGACTGCTTCGGGCGTGCGGGCTTCGGAGATGCTTACGCGCGGATCGGCGTACGGTCGGCCAGGCATACGTAGCGACCATTGGCGTCTTCGCGGCCAGCAACCCGCTTTTCGCGATCCGCGAGGGCATGAAGGGAGATCTTTAAGAATGGAAATCGGCGAAACGGATAATCCGCGATTAGCAAGAGCACGACTGGTGTTTCTTCGCGCCGGCGTCGCCATTGCAAGTCTTCTTGTTCTAGCTGCGCCGGCAACTACGGCGGCGCAGGAGACTTCACCGTCTCCGTCTACGCCGCCCGATCAGGATCGTACCGCGGCGCCGACCCTGCCGGAAGTGGTCATCACAGCCACCCGCCGATCGGAGCGGCCATTCGACCTGTCGTACTCAACGAACTCCGTCACCTCCGGAGACATGGATGATGCCTTCTACCGTTCGACGCCGGAGGCGCTGCGCGAACTGCCGGGCGTCATGGTTCAAAAAACCGCGCACGGCCAGGGTTCGCCGTATATCCGCGGATTCACCGGTTTCCAAAACCTTCTTATGGTCGACGGAATTCGACTGAACAACTCCGTGTTCCGCTCCGGCCCCAATCAGTATTGGAACACGGTCGATCCGTTCTCCCTCAATCGACTGGAGATCGTCAAAGGCCCGAACTCGGTATTGTATGGGTCGGATGCCGTCGGCGGTACCGTGAACGCGATCACGAACGGGCCCACGGGATACGGTGAGGGCTTTCAACAAAGGCAACGCCTGTACTACCGATTCTCCAGCGGCGAGCATTCCAACTCGTACCGATACGAACTCAACGCGACGTGGGACGACAAGCTGGGGTTGTGGCTGGGCGCTTCATTCAAAGACTTTGGTTCGCTTCGCGCCGGTCGCGGAACCGGAACACAACCCAACACGGGGTACGAGGAGTGGGATGCCGACTTCAAGCTCGAATACTTCTTCAATCCCGACACGCGCCTGGTCCTTGCCCACCAGGAAGTTAGGCAGAACAACGTGCCGCGCACGCACCGTACGCTGTCCTCCAAGAGCTTTGAGGGTACGACGATCGGCTCTGATCAGCGTCGAGATCTCGACCAGGAGCGAAACCTCACCTACGTCCAGCTTCATGCGGAGAGTATGGATTCGTTCGTCAAGACGATGAGGTTGAGCTTGTCGTGGCAGGAGCTGAGCGAAACGAGGGATCGCATCCGAGGCGACGGTCGGCGTGATTTCCAGGGATTCGACGTGGGGACGTTTGGCGCCACAGCACAATTCGAGAGCCCAAGCCCGATCGGCTATTTGACGTATGGTGTCGAATACTACCGCGACAGCGTCAACTCCTTCTCCACGCGAAACAATATCCAGGGTCCGGTTGCCGACGACGCGAGCTATGATTTATTGGGCATCTACCTTCAGGACGAAATCAGTGTTTCGGACCGGCTCGATTTGGTGGTCGGCGGTCGACTCAACTATGCCCGGGCGGATGCCAACAGTGTTCGCGATCCGCTGCTCGGCGATCGCACATCGACGGCTGACGACTGGTTTGCAGCGGTGGGGAGTGCTCGGCTGGTCTATCATGTGGTCCCCGACCACGTCAACTTCTTCGGCGCCGTGTCCCAGGGATTCCGCGCCCCCAACCTGTCGGACCTGACCCGATTCGATTCGGCCAGAAGCAACGAAGTCGAAACCGCGGCGATTGGGCTTGACCCGGAGCGATTCATCTCGTTCGAAGCGGGGATTAAGACGGAGTACGACAACTGGTCCATGCAGGCTGCGTTCTTTCACACACTGATCGACGACATGATCGTTCGCGTTCCGACCGGTAGAATCATCGACGACGAGTTCGAGGTGACCAAGCTCAACGGCGGCGACGGATTCGTGCAGGGTATTGAACTCGGCGCGAGCTATCGCTTCCATCCGCAGTGGACGGCCTTCGGAAACCTGACTTGGATCGATGGCGAAGTGGACACGTTTCCCACGTCGCGCCCGAGACGCGTTCGCGAGCCGATATCCCGCCTCATGCCCATCACGGGCCTCGCGGGGCTGCGATGGGATCATCCCACGGGCAAATACTGGGTCGAGGGCATCGCGAGGATTGCGGATAACCAAAGCGACCTGTCGAGCAGAGACCGCGCCGACACCAGCAGGATCCCGCCCGGTGGCACGCCGAGCTATACGGTGTTTTCTCTTCGCAGCGGCTGGCAAATCAAAGACGATATCAATCTGACGATAGCGTTCGAGAACATCACGGACGAGAACTACCGAATCCACGGATCGGGTCAGAACGAGCTTGGACGAAGCCTGAACATCGGCGTAAGCATCTCATTCTAGTGATTTGTCACGAGTTGAGTAACGGGTTCGGCCGAACCGAGCCGCGACCGTAAGGGAGTGTCTTCAAGCTGTCACGACCGGCATTCAACTGTTCGCTTCCTACCGCGCGCGGTGGGTGGTCCATGGCTTGAGCCGTACGGGAAAGAAACCGGCGACGGATTCGCGTTCCCACTTCCGAAGCAGTGGGCTCTCTACGCCGGTCGCGATTCCGCAACGCCACGTTGACGAAGCATCGGCTTGGCAAGCGTTCGACGACAGGCAGGAACCATGACGCATGATCGACTAACGCGTATGCAGCGGTTCGCGGCGGATCAAGGCGTTCCACGGCGTCAAGTGCTACACCTCGGCTCGTGGAACGTGTCAGTCACCGCCGTCGCGTTGGGTTGCTCTCTTGTTCTGCATGGCGGTCTTCTCACGGCGTTCTATGTCGTGACGTGGGCGCCGGCGACTACTTTGAATCCCGAAGTCAAATTTGCGCGAGGAGGCCAAGCCACAGGGATCCAAATCCTTTTGGTTCCCATTCCGGATCCGGCAGAGGTAGAACCGGAAGAACCAGAACCCCAGGAGAACACATCCTTTCCCGTGACCGTCAGCGCGGAGAAGGGCGACGTCGGTCACGTGCCGGAGCATGTTGAGACGGCGCCCGTCTCCGATCCGCCGGTTCAGGCTGACGAAGATCGTGACGTAGTTGCCCACGATTTTCCGACGGCGCTGGATTCGGTGGCACAAGAGTCGCTCGACGATGTTCGCGAGGATCAGCCGACGAACGATACGTTCGAAACCACACTTCGTATGCAGCGGGTTGAATCAATCGTCGCCGACTTGATCCGCCAATTTGAGCGCCTTCTCGAACTGTCTGAAGTGACCGAGCAAGTGGACCGCCCGGACCCTCCGACCGTGGCCACGTTCAAAGAGGCTGTCGCGCCGCCGACGGACAAGGCCCACGGATCGACTCCGTCCTCGCCACCAAGATCCGGTGTCGAAACCGGCATCGAAATGCTTAATCTACCAACGCCAAGGTATCCCTCGCTCTCTCGGAGACAGGGTGAGGAAGGTTTGGTGTTGCTTCAGGTCGAGGTCTTATCCGATGGCACGGTGGGCCACATCACGGTGCTACAAGACGCGGGTTTTCGACGGCTCGCCGACGCAGCCATTAGCGCCGCACGTAAAGGCCGGTTCAAACCCGCTACGCATGACGGGCACCCCATTCAATCCACCGTACGCGTCCCTTTTCGGTTTGTTCTCAAACGGTAGACCTGTTGATTGACATCAGAGACATGGTGCGAAACCAGTAGCGCAGGTCAGCGCGACACGCCGGGTTGATCAGTCGTGATTGTTGGCGCCGTGGCTTATCGCGCGAGCGTTTGGGGCGATGGCGCTCATGACCGCTGGTAGCTCGTCGGCTTCGCTGAGTTGTGACAAAAGGCAATGGCATGTCGTTGGGTCCGTCAAATGCACCATCTTCCACGAGCCGACTTCGACCTTGTGCCCGCGATGCTTCCCAACCACGCAGGGATAGTCCTTATGTGTGCCGAAGTTTTCGCTCGTAACAGGTGCGTGGAAGATTGTGGCGAGGAACTCACCGTTACGTGTGTATGACGCCGCAACACCGGGACGATTCCCAATCTGTAGAAGGTAGACGCTGTCCAAGTTGAACCCGCCCGGCAACGTCGTCGGTGTTTCAAAATCCAGCGACGATGCGAACTTCTTGGCATCACGTGCCGATCCCGGCTTTCCGTCGTAAAAGGTGACGAACTTCTGAAACGCCCGCTGGGCATCGAGAGGTAGTCCATCAAGAAGGACGCCGAAATTGATCGTGGACGCACTGACCGTACTGTCCATCAAACTCAAACCGAACGCCCCAAGCCCGGCGACGAACGCAAGTGACGCAGCCAGCGCCCATCGCCTCGATCGGAGAAGTCCGTTCCCAGGCGCAGGACGCCTCGCGTGGCTACCGACGTTAGCGCCAAGCCGGTCATCGATGGCATCCCATAGGGCGGAGGGGACGTCCGCCAGGCTGGACTTGCGAATTGCCGACGTCAGCTCTTGAAGATCGGCCAACTCACGACTACACGCCGAACAGGTTTCCAAATGCGCTGCAAATTCCGCGCGTGCATCTGGCGAAAGCTCGTCATCGAGGAAATGCCCAATTTGATTTTTGTGCTCTTCGCAACACATGGCATACGATCCCTGGGCCTTGGCGTCACCACGTTTGGTGCCGCCACCGGCGTTGTTTGGCATCTAACGACCACTAATTGGATGCTCTGCGCCACCAGTTTCTTCCCGAACATCGTAACTTTTTCGTAAGATTTCTCGAAGGCGGTCCCTGGCGCGACTCAGGCGTGACGCGACCGTGCCTTCGACACACTCGATCACTTCCGCAATCGTCCGGTAATCAAGGCCGTCTTGATAGCGCAAAAGAAGGATCGCTCGGTCGGAGGCGCTCACGTCCGCTAGCGCGGCCTGAACGTCGAGCCGAATGGTCGGGGTGTCGACCGCGTTCTGGCCGGGATCTGACACTCGTGAACAATTCGCGATTTTCAGCCGTGTCGTCGTCAGTGGGCAGCGCCGCGTTGCCCGCGACGCCTGCGTAGGTTTTCGAGATTACTTGATTTCTCGGGAAGGAACTGAACTTCTCGTGCATCCAATTCTCGACGCCGTCGTCCCTGCAGGCTTCGTTTGCGGTGAGCGGAGGAAGGTGAACGCCGGCGTCGAGTATGGAAATAGGAAGTATGCACCATTTGATTCTTGGAATCGTTTTCAGATCGGCGTTTCTGGCTGGCACGGGCGTTCGTCCGGCCGTAGTACAACACGGACACGGCGATCACTAATATACGATGGCTTGTCCGTCGACACGCACGGGCCGGAACCCAAGACGTAGCCACGCGGAATCGTTTGTGTTGCCGGGTTCTTAGCTCATCGCCACGCATAATCGTCGGGGGCATCAGTTGGTCTCGACGGTGATCAGGGTGATGGCCATCCGCCTCCCCATCGTCGGAGTCTGGCGGTGGAACGCGCTCGTTGGCCGTTGGCGATGGGTGAACGGAGGGACCCTGGCGGTAGTTTGTGGTTTGCTTGGCCATACGGCCTTCCTGGCCGGTACCCTCGTATGTCGGCCGGACCGTTTGGCCTGGTGACGTGATATCCGTGCCGGGTAGTTAGAAATCAGGTTGAGGTCTAGGGGTATGAGGGCTTTCAACGTGGTTGCATGATGCGAAAGTGGCGGACGCGTCGATGCTGACGTCAGCACGAGCCGCGTGTCAACATAAATTGTCTGCGATTGGTCGCAGGACGAAGGTTCTCGTTCCGTGTGGAGCGAATTCGGGAGCAGCCAGTATGCCGAACAGAGTCGTGGCCCAACTTCGCTTCAGATCGAGGCGGTGTTCCGCCGTATTGCTCATCGTGGCGATCGGCGGATGCGCTTCGTCGGAGCGTCCGCAGTCCGTTGGCGATGCCATAAGGTGGGACGCGATTCAAGCCCCGTTGCCCACCGTGCGTGAGTTCAACGAGGTAGAAGATGACAAGCTGCCTACGCTCGGCGACTCGGCCGGGCTTGAAGAATACCTCGCCTTCGCTGCGCTCAATAACCCCGGTCTGGAGTCGACGTTCAACCGATGGAAGGCTGCACTTGAGCGCGTTCCGCAAGAGCGATATCTACCGGACCCGCGCTTTACGTATAGAAACTTTATCCAAGAGGTCGAGACGCGCGTCGGTCCGCAGAAACAAGCCCTGGGCATCTCGCAGATGTTTCCCTGGTTCGGTAAGCTTGAGTTGCGGGGCGATGTAGCGGCCGAGGCGGCGGAAGCGGCAAGGCAGCTCTACGAAAACGAAAAGCTCCAACTCTTCCTTGAAGTCAAGGATGCGTTCTACGAGTACTACTACCTCGGACGTGCCATCGATGTCGTACAAGAGAACTTTGAACTCGTCGCGTACCTTGAGAGCGTCGCCCGGGCACGATACAAGACGGCCTCGGCCGGACACCCCGACGTCATCCGCGCTCAGGTTGAAATGGGCAAGCTTGAAGATCAGCTCAGATCGCTACGCGACTTACTCGTACCCGTCATCGCCAGACTCAACGCCGCGTTGAATCGCCCGACGAATGCGAAGCTGCCCCTTCCGCAATCAGTTCCCGACACGCACGTTGATGCTACGGATGAGGAGCTATTGGCTTGGCTTGGTGAGGACAACCCAACTCTCAGAGCCCTCGACCACGAAATCGAACGGGCACGTCGCGCCGTGGCCTTGGCGAAGAAAGAGTACTACCCGGACATGACGCTCGGTGTGGATTACACGAATGTGGGTCCGGCCAAGCGAATGAATGGCCCGGGCTTTTCCAACCCCGGCGCCGTGCGAAGCGCATCTCGCTTCGCCAACGGCATGGGGGACTTGATCGATGCGTATGCCCTCGGCAAGAGTTTCAGCCCCGGCGGTCGACCGAGCGATAGCGGGCAAGATGTTTGGATGGTGTCGTTGTCCATGAACCTGCCCATCTGGCGAGGCAAGTATGCGGCCGGCGAGCGAGAAGCACGTGCGCGATATCTGGCCGCACTTGGCGCTCGCACGCAACAAGAAAACTCTCTGATCTCAACGGCGCAGCGAGCCCTTTTCGAACATCGCGACGCCGGTCGCAAGATCGCGCTGTATCGAGACGTGCTGATCCCCAAGGCTAGGGAATCCATCGGCTCTACGGAAACGTCCTTTCGCGCCGGGTCTTCCACTTTTCTCGATCTCGTCGACGCGGAACGCACACTCTTGGAGTTTGAGCTTTCGTTTGAACGTGCCCTCGCCAGCCGGGCCCAACGATTGGCAGAACTTGAAATGCTCGTGGGACGCACTCTATCGCGTGGAGCCGAAGGCGCAAGCGGCGCAGCTCAACCGATGCCAACGCCGACCGATGACAACCAAGGCGAGGACCAAGGGCAGAATCGGCCTGAAGAAGGAGCGAACCAACCATGACTTCCGCCCCCAGCAAAGTGACGACGATATTCTCGAGAGCACCGATTCCACTTCTCTTGATCGGGGTGTTCGTGTTGGGCTACACGTTCAAAGGCATGGTAAGCAAAGCGCCGCCGGCGACCAGCGTCGGCACGACGGACGGTTCGTCTGAACCCGTGGCAGAAGAGATTTGGACCTGCTCGATGCATCCGCAGATACGACTCCCCGATCCGGGCAAGTGTCCTCTGTGCGGGATGGACTTGATTCTCGCCGAGGGGTCGTCCGCCCCGAAGGTTGCGAAACAGGCGAAGAAGAAACCGATGTACGCATGCGCGATGTTCTGCGTACCGCCAATGCCTTTGCCCGGAAAGTGTCCGATTTGTGGCATGGAGATGGTAGAGGTCGAGGACTCGGGTGAAGATGACGCCGGCGGTCCGGTCACGCTCAAGCTGTCGGAAACCGCTCGAAAACTCGCTGAAATCGAAACCGTTCCGGTCGAGCGGAAGACGGTGACGGCCGAGATTCGCATGGTCGGAAAGGTCGACTATGACGAGACCCGTTTGGGTTACATCACGGCGTGGGTCCCGGGTCGTCTTGAGCGGTTGTACGTCGATTACACCGGCGTCCCCGTTCAAAAAGGTGACCACATGGTCTACCTCTACAGCCCGGAATTGTCGACCGCTCAGACCGAGCTTCTCGAAGCGGTTCGGCGAGCGGCGGCGGCCAAGGGCGGTGGCAGGTCCATTCTCGATGAACGAGCTGCAGAGTGGGCGGAGGACATTCGCGATAAGTTCCGCCTTTGGGGGATGACGGATGCTCAGATTGCTGAAATCGAAGAGCGAGGGACGACGTCTGACTACATGACGATTTATGCGCCGATGGGTGGAATCGTTATTTTCAAGAACCTTCTTGAAGGCGCCTACGTCCAGACCGGTACGCGTATCTATACTATTGCCGACCTTGCGCACCTATGGGTCAAGCTCGACGCCTACGAGTCCGATATTGCGTGGCTTCGCTACGGCCAAAAAGTGGAGTTTGAAGCCGAAGCTTACCCGGGAGAAACGTTCGTCGGCACCGTCGCGTTCATCTCCCCAGTTCTCGACCCCGTCACTAGGACAGTGAAGATACGAGTTAACGTGGAAAACCCGGACGGTCGTCTTAAGCCGGAAATGTTTGTACGTGCGGTGGCCCATTCGAAGCTCGCCGCCGGTGGTCGCGTGATAGATTCGGAGCTACTCGGCAAATGGATGTGTCCGATGCATCCGGAGATCATCGAGGAAGTAGCCGGTGACTGCACGCGATGCGGCATGCCGCTGGTCCGAACCGAGACGCTTGGATACGTTTCGCCTAGCGCTGGTGACTTCGAAGTGCCGCTCGTGATTCCGGCCACCGGTCCGCTGATCACGGGAAAGCGATCTCTTGTGTACCTCGAAGTTCCTGACGAACCGGGAACCTACGTCGGTCGCGAGATAACCCTTGGCCCACGGGTTGGTGACTACTACATCGTGTTCGATGGTTTGACCGAAGGCGAAAGAGTCGTCGTCCACGGGAACTTCAAGATCGACAGCGCCGTGCAGATCATGGCGAAGTCAAGCATGATGAGTCCCGCCGGTGGGGAGTCTGCACCTGCTCATGATCATAGCGAACGCGAGCAGCATGGTGACGCCGCACCGAGTGCCATGCCCTTGCCACGACAAGACCTTGACATTCCAGACAAACAAAAACTGAGTGTTCCGCCGGCGTTCGCCAACGAGTTCGGTCCAGTGCTCGCAGCCTACTTGAACGCTCAGGATGCCCTAAGTCATGACAAGCACGAACCTGCGCAGGAGGCGGCGAAGTCGTTAGAGACAGCACTTTCCGCCGTGGACATGAGTTTGCTCAAAGGGGCGGCGCACATGGCGTGGATGAAAGAGGCGAACAACATGACGAAGGCTGCGAGCGAGCTCGCCGCCTCTTCTGACATCCAGAAGGCACGCGCGGCGTTCGCGCTACTTTCCGAATCGATGATCGTTGCGGCCAAGTGTTACGGCACGGCATCGGAAACGGTCCATCGGTACCATTGTCCCATGGCGTTTGGCGATCGTGGTGGCGATTGGCTTCAGACCAAAGAGAAGACCGAGAATCCCTATTTCGGTTCAGCCATGTTCCGCTGCGGTGTCATGAAGGAAACCATCGAGAAACGGTCCGCAGGAGGTGCGACTGATGGCCGAGGGTAGTCCTTTGCAACGTCCGCCGGCACAACCATCATTCATTGACAAGACCATTCGGTTTTGCATCGAGAACAAACTCGTCGTTGGTTTGTTCATGATGTTCACGATCGGCTGGGGGCTGATGTCCGCGCCGTTCGACTGGGATTTGGGCGGTATGCCCCGCGACCCCATGCCCGTCGATGCGATTCCGGATATCGGAGAAAACCAGCAGATCGTTTTTACCGAGTGGATCGGTCGATCGCCGCAGGATGTCGAGGATCAAATCGGCTATCCGTTGACGGTGTCACTGCTGGGCATTCCCGGTGTGAAGACCATCCGTAGTTACTCGCTCTTTGGGTTCTCCTTGGTCTACATCATCTTCGAGGAAGACGTTGAGTTCTATTGGTCCCGTTCTCGCGTGCTGGAAAAGATGGCCAGCCTTCCCGCGGGCACACTACCTCCGGACGTGCAACCAGCACTGGGACCGGATGCCACGGCGTTAGGGCAAGTGTACTGGTATACGCTTGAAGGGCAGGACGAGGACGGCAACCCGACCGGTGGTTGGGGGATGGATGAGCTGCGGACGATTCAGGATTGGTATGTCCGGTATGCCCTCCTGTCGGCCGGCGGCGTTTCTGAAGTCGCCGCGATTGGCGGCTACGTTCAGGAATACCAGATCGACGTGGACCCGGACGCCATGCGCGCGTATGGGGTGTCACTCGAAGAAGTGTTCATGGCTGTCCAAATGTCCAACGTGGATGTCGGCGCTCGAACTATTGAGGTCAATAGCGTTGAGTACATCATTCGCGGGCTGGGCTTTGTGGAGAATGTCGGAGACATCGAGAAGGCCGTTATCAAAGTCAACAACAACGTGCCCATCTATGTTGAAAACGTGGCTAACGTCACGCTCGGACCCGGGTTGAGGCGCGGCGCCTTGGACAAAGCGGGCGCCGAAGCTTGCGGCGGCGTCGTCGTGGCGCGCTACGGCGAGAACCCACTGGCCACAATCAAAAACGTCAAGGCGAAGATCAAGGAAATCGAGCCTGGTCTGCCCAAGAAAACCCTGGCCGATGGAACCGTTAGCTACGTCAGGGTTGTACCGTTCTACGACCGGTCCGGACTGATTTACGAGACGCTTGGCACGCTCAGCGATGCCCTGCTGCAACAAATCCTCGTGACAATCATTGTTGTTGTTGTCATGGTGCGCCACTTGCGCAGCTCGATTCTCATCTCGGGTCTGTTGCCGCTTGCGGTCTTGATGTGCTTCATCGCGATGCGCGCTACCGGTGTGGATGCCAACATCGTGGCACTATCTGGGATTGCGATAGCGATCGGCACGATCGTGGATATGGGGATCATTGTATGTGAAAATATTCTCAAGCAGTTGGACGAAGCAGGGCCCGAAGCCAACCGACTGGAGGTCATCTATTCCGCTTCGAGCGAGGTGGGTAGCGCGATTCTGACGGCCGTCTCGACCACGATCGTCAGTTTTCTCCCCGTGTTTACGATGGAAGCGGCGGAAGGAAAGTTGTTCCGGCCTCTTGCGTTTACAAAGACGTACGCGTTGGTGGCGTCGGTCATCGTGGCGTTGACCATTATCCCGCCCGCCGCGCACGTTCTCTTTACGCAACAGCGTAAGGGACGCCGAAGCCTCACGTGGCTTTTCTATCCGATCCTTGCGATCGTCGGTGTCGGGCTAGCTATAAGTTACGGATGGATTTGGCCTGGCGCGTTGCTCGTGGTCATCGGTGTGTACGGTTCCGTCGAACCGCGCTTGCCCGAGTTCCTTCGAAAGCTCGGACCACAGCTCGCCAACGCGGTGGTGGTTGGTGCGGTGTTGCTCTTGCTTACGCAGTCATGGCTACCCATCGGACCGGAGAAGGGTCTGTTCCGCAACGGAATCCTTGTGGGCGGAACGATCGGCGCCTTGCTGCTCCTATTTCAATTATTCCAAGCCGCCTATCCGTACGTGCTTCGTTGGGCGTTGGATCACAAGGTTACGTTTCTCATGCTGCCCCTGATGATCGTAATCGCAGGTGGGATGGTTTGGCGCGGGTTCGACGATCTGTTTTCGTGGATGCCGAAGCCTGCGAAAGAATCGGAACCAGCCAACTATCTGGCGGAGAAGTTCCCCGGGCTCGGCAAAGAGTTCATGCCTCCGCTGGATGAAGGGTCGTTTCTCTACATGCCGGTGACGATGCCGCACGCATCCATCGGCGAAGTGATTGACGTGTTGAAGAAGCAGGATATCGCGTTCAATCAAATCCCTGAAATTTCGTTGGCCGTGGGCAAGCTCGGTCGCGTTGAAAGTCCGCTCGATCCCGCACCGCTGTCGATGATCGAAACGATTATCAATTATTACCCCAAGTACGCGACGGACCACAACGGGCACCGGTTGGCGTTTCTTTACGATGAAAACGACAAGGATCTGTTTCGCGACGAGGAAGGCGAACCCGTCCTCGCCAACGACGGCGAACCCTATTACGTGCACGGCAAGTTCGCGCGCGACGACGAAGGCAACTTGATCCAAGAGAAGGGCGGGATGCCGTTTCGGTTGTGGCGTCCGGCACTTGATCCGGCGCTGAATCCCGAGCGCGAAGTTTGGTCCGGCGTGAACAATCCCAATGATATTTGGGACTTGATCGTCGCTGCGGGAAAACTCCCGGGCACGACCTCGGCACCGAAGCTTCAGCCAATCGCCGCTCGAATCGTTATGCTCCAAAGTGGAATGCGCGCGCCGATGGGCGTCAAGGTGAAGGGACCGAACCTTGACGTTCTCGACAAGGTTGGTTTGCAGATTGAGCGTTACCTTAAGGAGGTTCCATCTATCCAGCCCGCCGCTGTTGTCGCCGACCGGATCATCGGTAAGCCGTACCTAGAGATCGACATTGATCGAAAAGCGATTGCGCGCTATGGCATTCGGTTGCGTCAGGTGCAGGATGTGATCGAAGTCGCGATTGGCGGTAGGCGTATTACCACGACGGTCGAAGGACGCGAGCGCTATCCCGTCCGCGTGCGCTACCTGCGAGAATTGCGTGACAGCATTGAATCGTTAGACAGAATCCTCGTCCCGGCTCCGGGTGGTGCACAAATCCCGTTGATCCAGTTGGCGACAATCAACTATGTCCGTGGACCGCAAGTCATCAAGAGTGAAGATACGTTCCTCATCGGGTACGTGCTCTTCGACATGAAGCCGGGATACGCAGAGGTTGACGTGGTCGAACAGGCGGACGCCTACCTCAAGGAGAAGATCGCGTCGGGCGAACTCGATATGCCCGCCGGCGTGAGCTACACCTTCGCCGGAACCTACGAAAATCAGGTGCGGTCTGAGAAGAAGCTCATGATCGTCCTTCCGCTGGCGCTGTTCATTATCTTCATGATCCTCTACCTGCAGTTCAAGTCCATGGTCACCACCAGCTTGGTATTCACCGGCATTCTCGTCGCGTGGTCAGGCGGGTTCATTATGATCTGGTTCTATTCTCAACCATGGTTCCTCGACTGGGATGTGTTCGGAACGAGTCTGCGCGAGCTGTTCCAGGCTCATCCCATCAACCTGAGCGTCGCCATCTGGGTAGGGTTCCTCGCGCTCTTTGGAATCGCTTCGGATGACGGCGTCGTCATGGGTACGTACCTGAAGGATTCATTCGACAAGCAGGCTCCGGATACGATCGCCGGGATTCGAGCCGCTACGTTAACCGCAGGCAAGCGCAGAATTCGCCCATGCCTGATGACCACAGCCACAACCATTTTGGCGTTGCTACCGGTGCTCACGTCGAGTGGACGCGGTGCGGACATCATGGTCCCAATGGCCATCCCGTCGTTTGGCGGCATGACGATTGAGATCATCACAATGCTCGTGGTTCCGGTGCTGTTCTGTACGTATCAGGAAACGCTCTTCAGGGCGAAACAACGAGGGATTGAAGTGTAGCCGAGAACGCTACGGAGCGACGGCGTGCGCATGACTGAGTCGTCGAACCAAAGACACAGGCGGCGCGCAAAAAAAGGGCCGCCGAATGGCGACCCTTCGTGTTCTGCTGCAGTGTGTGGCCTAGTAGCGGTCGCGTCGACCACCACCGTATCCACCGCCGCCGCCACCGCCGCCGCCGCCGCCACGCGGCTCGCGGGGCTTGGCTTCGTTGACCTTGATAGTCCGTCCGCCTTGGTCTTGACCGTCCAAGGCTGCGATCGCCGCTTGGGCTTCCGCATCGGAGCCCATTTCGACGAATCCGAAGCCTTTGCTTTGTCCGGTGCTTCGGTCCGTGATGACCTCCGCACTTTGGATGGTCCCGTGCGGGGACAGCATGGCTTCAAGGTCTGAGCTGCTTACGTCGTAGCTGAGGTTACCAATATACAGTTTCTTGCCCACCGTGTTCTCCTATCGATGGCGTGTTCGACCCGCTTTTTTTCTTTCAGGGTCGCGTTTGAAAGTGGCCGACATACCAGCCTCGTAGGTGGGAAGACGATTTCGACAATGCAATCCAAAACTTGGCATACCAAGGTCAGGTACGTGCCTCGTTCGACAAACCAACCAGCCTAAGTGTACCCCGTCCACGGCAGATGTAAAGTCCGGTCGCGCCCATGGCTAAATGTGATGCTTTCGCCGAGGCGGTGACAGACCGACGATCGCCGAAAATGAACGCGGACGCGGCGTACGAATTGACGTAGGTTGCACACGAAAGAACACCACGGAAGCACATTCGCGTGACCATTTTCGACCTCTGGCGGACGCGCACAGCCGAATATTATCCTATCTTAACGTTCGATTGGTCGATTGGTGTGGCTGTGCATGCTTGAGTCGGCACTCGGTACCCCTGCGGGAACGAGTGGTCGGGGTGCAGTCGCGGGTCTTCGAACCTAGCGGCACATTGTTGATAAAAAGGGGCCAAGGGGTCATGACAGCGCCGCGACCCGAGCGGCCGCTCTGATCCGAGCCGCGACCGTCAGGAAGCGGTTTCAAGCGTTTTCGGTTCACTCTCGAACCTCCGCTTCCTTACGGTCGCGGCTCTTCTATGAAAGCCCGTTGCGTGTCAAGCGACCTTGTGGGGTTTGTTGCGATTCCGTGGTGGTCCCAATCTTCTATCCGAGCGTCTCCTGTGAGGGATAGCCCAAGTGGGTGCTTTCG
>JAJDDY010000082.1 GCA_029260075.1 Phycisphaerae bacterium | reverse complement strand
CGCGCCGGGCCGGGACTTGTGTAGAACAACGAGGGCGAAACCCTGGGCCGGAATCGGCTGCCCCGTTAGGGCTGCAAGATCAGTTCGCAAGAAAAACTGAGACGCAGTGCGTTGGCACGCCCAAGCTGTCTTGCACCCAGTCAAGCCAGCTCAAGGTGGGGGTCGTGACGTCTTGCGGCTGAGTCGCTATCATGGGCGGTCCGCCGTTCGAGCGAGGGCAGTCTGGGGTTGGCCGTAGAAAGGATGAAGAAATCATGTCATTGGACGATTCACAAAAATTGGCGCGCAGGGGTCGGATTGTTTGCTCCGTTCTGTTTTCGGTCTTTGCAGCGTCTTCTGGATTCGAGTCTACGGTTACGGCAGCCGACTGGCCTGGCTTTCGCGGGCGAAACGTGGACGGGGTGTCCACCGAACGCAACGTGTTCTCCAACGATAGCGCGATCGGATTGGAGATCGCATGGAAGCGCCCCATCGGCAGCGGTTATTCCAGCGTGGCGGTGGTTGATGGATTTGTCGTTACCGGTTTCTCAGACGGCACGTCTGACGTCATCGTCGCTTTCAACGAAACTTCGGGCGAGGAACGCTGGCGCTTCGCGATGGACAAGACCTATGTAGGTCACGACGGGTCACACACCGGGCCTATCGCAACTCCGCTCATAGCGGGCGGGCGCGTGTTCGGCCTAGCGCCACGCGGGAGACTCTTCGCGCTCGACTTGAGCTCCGGCAGTCTCGTTTGGTCCACGAGCCTTGTAGACGACCATCTGGCCGCCAAGCCGCACTACGGGTTTTCCGCGTCTCCGCTCATGCACAACGGTGTATTGATTGTTGAGATCGGTTCCCAAGTCGGCGCCGTTGCGGGTTTTGATCCTGCGAGCGGAAAACGCCTATGGGCGGTAGGTCAGGACGGCGTGCAATATCAATCGCCCATCCCCCTCACGGTATTCGGTCGTCCGCAGGTCGTCGCTACCGGTAACAAGAAGATCATGGGGATCGATTCGAGCAACGGCAAGGTGCTCTGGGACTACGCACACGGCGGCGCCGGACCACGCGGGGCGATGAGTTTGGTGCCCGTGCCCGCCGGGGTGGATAGGCTGTTCCTTGCGTTCAAGGACAACGCTTCCACCGTCGTCAAGCTCACTCGGGAAGCCGGGAAGGTCGAAGGAAAGCAACTTTGGGAGAGTCGATCCATCCGCAACAGTTACAATGTCCCCGTCTATCACGACGGGTATGTCTACGCATACAGCAGTCGATTTCTCACGTGCGTCGACGCGGTGACGGGCGAGAGCAAATGGCGCTCGCGAAAACCCGGCGATGGTTTCACGATCCTCGTCGACGGACGCCTTGTTGTCTTGACCAAGCATGGCAGCGTACACGTTGTGGCCGCCAGTCCAGACGGGTACGAGGACTTGGCCAGCCTGACAGTGTTTGAAGACATGGCGTGGTCACCCCCGGCGTTCGCAAATGGTCACATCGTCGTGCGTGGACTGAAAGAGATCGCTCGCGTCCGCGTTCGGTCTGCGGCTACGGCGTCGGTGGTGAAGCGGTCAGACAAGGACGTGCCGGGTCGAACGCGCTTCGCCCACTTCCTAGCAGAAGTCGCGTCGGCGACAGACAAGGGCGCGACCGTCGATCGGTTCATGAACGACAAAAAGCACTTCCCGATTATCGAAGACGGTCGTGTTCACTTTGTGTATCGCGGTCCGGGCAATGACATCGCTGTGGGCAGCGACATTTTCGGTGCCCGCCAGGAACGGGCTATGACCCGCGTGGCCGGTACCGATTTCTTCTATTGCTCTGAGCCGCTCGACGACGACACGCGAGCGAACTACGTGTTCATTAGGGACTTCGAAGATCACCTGATCGATCCGCTGAACCCGCGCACCACCACGACTGTTGTCTACGGCAAGGAAATGGAAATGTCCTTCAGCGGTCAGGCGATGGACATGTCTTGGTTCGCGATGCCCAAGTGGAAGGCGCCCGATTTCCTTGGCACACCGGATGCATCCCGGCGCGGCACGATCACGCGCCAAAAACTGGCGAGCAAGCTCGAGGGTGTGGATGTGTCCTTGAAGGTGTATCTACCCGCCGGGTACGAAAAATCGACCAAGAAGTACCCGGTAGCCTACGTTCACGGTGGGATGATCGCCCTCGAACGAGGTGAGTGGCAACGAGTTCTTGACAATCTCATTGGCTCGCGGATCGAGCCGATCATCGCTGTCTTTGTCAACTATTTGCCGCCGCCATTCCGTCCTAACAAGTACAGCCAAATGTTCGTGGAGGAATTGGTTCCGTTCATCGACAAGAACTACCGCACGATTGACTCGCCCAGTGGACGTGCCTCTATTGGCGCGGGCTTTACAGGGGCAAGTGCGGTGGCGTGCACATTTCAAAAGCCGCACGTCATCGGCAAGCTTGGCTGTCAGTCGCCGGTCATGTTCGGCATGTCCAACGAACACCTCGAAACTGAGCTAACATCGTTGGGAGGAAAAACCCTCGACGTATACCTCGAATGGGGGAAGTACGACCTTCGCAACCCCGATGAAGCTTGGGACATGGGCAAGCAATCCGCGGAGTTCGCGGAGCTCTTGAACCGCAAGGGCCGACAGGTTGAAGGTGGCGAAGTTCACGATGGTACCGGATGGTCGAGCTGGCGAAACCGCACTGACCTGCTTCTTGCGGCACTCTTTCCGAAACGGTAGCTGTCTGCCTCTCAACCGGTTGGCCGACAGTCTCATAACGTAGCACCGTAGCGGGCAATTCGTCTTGGCGTTCTGTCGTCGTGAAAAGTGAGGGCGCACCGCACTGTTCGTGCACGCCGGTCGAACGCGGCCAAGAAATACGCTTGAACCGCGTGCCCGGATTTGGTACGATCGCAGTCAGAGGGGGCGAGATCGGTCTGTTCTGATCCCAGCCCAGAGGCATTCGTTGTGTCGTGTGGCGTCCGCTGCGCGGTCGTACATGGTATCAGCGTCGACATTTGGGCGACGAATTCGTATCCAATGGCACGATGCTTGCCGTGGTTCTACGCGATGCGAGTCGAGAACGTCGTGGGGTTGAGCATATCTTTGATTGCGGCTGCGGGGGCGGTCGCTATGCCTGACGCTGTCGCGTTCTGCCAACACTACTGAGTTGCCGTGCGTCCTAGATGGATCGTGTGACTGCCCGATCGGTTACCGATGACACTGTTTTTTGTACTGCGGGAATAGGAAAGATCTCATGAAATTCCAGAACTGGCTTTGGTCTACCGTGTTCGCCTTCGGAATTCTTTCGATAGCGACAACCGTTGCACCTTCATCTGCGGCTCCGCCAACTGTCGACGCTGAGGGCGTAAGGGCGCAGCCGGGCACACCGGCCGATGCAGTGATGGCCACAAACGAATCGGCTGCTGATGCGTCCGCGGTCGGGCCGATCGAGGCACCGATTCTCGACACCGATTCGTCGCAGCTTACCTACCAAGCGCTCTTGACGGATTCTCGCGGCAATCCGCTGCCCGGTCCGGATGTGAAACTTGAGTTCCGGATTTATGACAGTGCCGGTGGGCTTATCGAAGGCCCGATCGGACCGATCTTGGTGCCCGTCAACAACGGCGTTGTCGATACGCTGTTTCCGGTTTTGGCCAAGAGCTTCAACGGCGACGCCCGCGAACTGGGCATTTCAGTCAACGGAGCGCGAGAGATGAGACCGCGTGTCAAGCTGGCCGCCGTGCCGTATGCGTTTCGCGTCGACCGCGTCAAGAGCGAAGAGTTGGACGACTCCATCGAGCTAGGTACAACCACGGCCAACGGAACGCTCTCCCTCTGGTCAGCTGCCAACGACGTTCGGTCGATCAAACTTGAGGGTGCGAGCCATAAAGTGAGCACTTGGGGTAGCGATGGCAACGAGCGTGTTCGGCTTTGGGGGCCAGCATGGGGCGAAGCGCTGCTCTTCGACGGCACCGGCAACGATCGAACCGTACGTCTCAGCGCCGGCCCGACCTCCATTCTTCCCGGCTTTTCAGATTTTTTCGAATTCGGCGGGCAGCTAACACTGTCTGACGCGGCGGGCGCGGACAGCATCTTCCTCGGCGGCGGCACCGGCAACGTCAAGACGACCGGCGCATTTCAGTTGGTAAACACCATCGGATCCGGGGCCGCAGTACGCGGATCGTTGGCGCTGACGGGCGCCGGGGCTCGCCTTGAACTCGCGGATGAACTGGGTTCCAGGGCCATGTACTCGGGGGCACATTCCTCCGGCGGTGGATTCCTTTGGCTCTACCAGGGGGACGGTGGGCTTGGCTTGGTATTGGACGCTGACAGCGGTGGCGCGGGCAACATATCAGTGAAGGATGGTGCTGGCGTGACCAAGGTCTTCCTGGATGTCACAACCAGCAACAACAACACCGGACAGATTAACGTTCACGATGGCGGCGGTGCTCGAACAGTCGAGATTGTTGGTCAGGAAAACACATCACCCGGCGGTTCACAGATTCTTATGCGAAACGGATCCGGTACGGCCACGATCGAAGTCGACGCGGACGGCGGGAGTGGACCGAGACTTCAACTGTTCCAAAACGATGGAGACGCTGGCGTGGTCATGGACGGCAACTCGTTCGCGAACGGATCCCAGGGCGGTGGGCGCATCCGAGTTCGCAACGCCGCCAACGTCACCCGCGTGTTCATCGACGGCAACTACCTCAACACGGGCATGGGCCGCATTCGTGCGGACATCATTCGCGTGCAGGGTGGTGTCGATCTCGCGGAACCGTTCGAGTGCAAAGACAAAACCGACGTAAAGCCAGGCATGGTTATGAGTATCGACGCATCTTCGCCCGGTCGCTTAATGATCGCGTCGCAATCCTACGACCGGAAGGTAGCCGGCGTCGTCAGCGGCGCTGGCGGTGTCAACCCGGGTATTACGCTCAGCCAGGAAGGCGTCGTCGAAGGGGATCATCTTGTCGCCTTGACAGGTCGAGTGTACGTCTGGTGCGATGCGACCTTCGGTGCGATCCAGCCCGGCGACATGCTCACGACCTCGACCACGCCGGGGCACGCCATGGCTGCTCACGACTACGCCAAGGCGCGAGGCGCGATCATCGGCAAAGCCATGACTTCCCTGGCTTCGGGCAAGGGTCTCGTGATGGTTCTCGTTCAGCCTCAGTAAGAAAGGGGGGAATGCTACGATGAATATGTCGAAAATCGAAAATCGAAAACGTCGTGCGGTCGGCCATCGCTTCCTCTCGCGCCTTCTCGCGATGGCGGCGGCGCTCGTCGTGCTCACGCTGAGTGGCTGGCCTGCGGTTGCTCAACTGCCCGAGGGCGAAGTCGTTCGAGACGCGCAAAGTGATACCGCAGAGGAACCCGCCAGCCAAGCTACGTTTGTGCAGGCCTCGATTCCAGACGAAGAGCTCGCACGCATCCAGCCGATTATCGAGCAACAGCTCGAACTCAGCGCCACTACGCTACAGCAGCTCAACGTACCCGGCGTGGCGATCACCAACGGCATCGCCGTGACACTCGACGGACAAGAGCGCATCCTTGAGCTCTATCCGCACTCCATGCGGTCTGACGATTTCATGCTGATGGTTCAGGATGAAACCGGAGCGCTGCACGAGGAAATTCCGCCGCCGATCGCGAGCTATCGCGGTAGTGTTCTTGGTGACATGGACTCCGAAGTGGCCGCCTCCATCATCGACGGTCAGCTTACCGCCACGATCATCACCAACGGACGCGCATGGGCGGTCCAACCGGTAAGCACTGCAGTGGCTGGTGCGGCGAAGGAGTTGCACGCCGTGTTCCGCGTCTCCGATGTGATTCCAACCAACGGCGTCTGCGGCGTCGACGACTTGGCGTTCACGCAGCAGGCGCAGCCACAACAGGGCGGCGTCGGCAACGCCGAGCTTCAGGGAACCGGCGGACGTACCGAGATCGCGTTCGACACCGATGTCGAGTACTACCAGGCGAATGGTAGTTCGGTAACGCGGACCCTTCTCGATATCGAGATGATCATGAACCAAGTGGGGTTGATCTATCAGAATCAAGTCGGCGTGTGCTTCGTGATACCGAGGATCATCGTGCGAACAGCCGAACCGGACCCGTATTCGATGTTCGGTTCGTCTAACTTGCTTTGTCAGTTCCGGAACAAGTGGAACAACGACATCAGCACATCGCGCGATCTTGCCCATCTCATGACAGGAAAGAACCTCACCGGTTCTACCATCGGCGTAGCATGGGTGGGGGTTGTGTGTAACGTGAGCGGGTTTTCAAGCACGATCGCGGGCTGTGGAAACACGGCCAACCTCGCCTACGGTCTCTCCCAATCATTCTTCTCGACGAATGTCGTGTCACGGACCGGCCTGACGGCGCACGAAATAGGCCACAACTTCAACGCCTGCCACTGCAACAACGGTGGGTGTCCCGGTACGAATCCCACCTGTTGCACCGGCGGATCCTCCGACGGCGACTGCGGGATCATGTGGTCAGCGGCGGGGACGCAGCAAAGCACCCTTAACTTCGGCAATCGCTCCACGAACACGATCGTCGCCCATCGCAACAGCCGTAACTGCCTCGGCTCGTGTCAAGGTATCGTCTACGTGAACAAGTCGAACAATACCGGGTTCGAGTTCGGCACCCTTGCCTTTCCGTTCAACACGGTCGACGAAGGGCTCGATGCCGTTCAGGTCGGCGGCACGGTTCGGATTATCAGCGGCACGTACCCTGAGATCATGACGGTCAATAAGTTCGTCAACGTGGAAGCCTCCGGCGGCACGGTCAACATCGGTAATTGAGAGGGATGCACAGATGTCAAAGCTCAAACCACGATTCGCTGTAGCAACCGCCGGAGCCGCGCTGCTCCTTGTCGGCGGTCTGCTCTACGGAGGTATCACGCGCATCTCGGTCGTCTCCTCCGGCGCTGCCAACAACCTTGAATCAGGCGTGATCCAAAACGTCGGTCAGTCCGTAATCGGTCGGTCCACGGACGGAAGCGTGGTGGCCCACATGGGCATTGTGCCGATTTTGGCGCACGGCCTGCGCGATCCGGTTCCCGGTGATTGCACCGACAACGGACTCGTTGACTTAGACGACCATGACGTATTCGTGCGCTGCATGGACGGTCCCGGAGTCGGCGTCACACAAGACTGCGATTGCGTCGATATGGACGGTGACGGCGATGTCGACAACGTCGACGCCGCACGCTTTGCGCGACGCTTCGATCCAGGGACGTAGTAGCTCTTTCCAAGAGCGTGGCACCGGCTTGCGACGGGTTGGGTACCCTTATGGTCTCAGCCGCGGGGGACGCGAATCGGTGATGCGTCGGCTTCACCGTCTCTGTGTTGGTCTTCTACCGGTCCGAAGCTGTGCGCGCTAGGCATCGCCCACCGTGGTTGCGATCGCGGGGAATTCTCAAACGGAGACTGCGTCACTGGTACTGCAGCGGACTCATCTGTTCAGATATGACGAAGCCTTAGAGCGTGTTTATGAAGTCTCTTTCAGAGCCGCGTCCGTAAGGAAGCGGTCCGGTTTCACGTGCGAAAACCGCTCCCTGACGGTCGCGGCTCGGTTCAAAGCACCCCTTCTGAAACACCCTCTGAGCCATTCGACGGAGCATCGTCGTGGATGGTAGGGACTACACGGTCTCTTGTCCTGCCGAATCGCTGCCCTGACGTGACGATCAGATCCATCGCCGCTTCACCCAAACAATCACGGGCAAGCCCAGCATCGCGAGAAGGGCGGCACCGGGGGCTGGGACTACCTGACCCGCGTCCGCCACGGTCATGTCGTCGAAGCCAAAACGATCGCTTGTGGATGTGTTGCCGAAGGTCACCATCGTGAACGGCATGTCCGAAATCACCCCGAAGTATAGAAGCGATGCGTTGGGCGCATTGATCGTGCTAGGAATCGTGATGTCTTGGGTGACGCCGTTTACGAGTTGCAGCGTGATTTGCCCGTTGAAGTCACCGATGTCCGTCGCGTAAAACCCGAACGCCGCAATTTCTTCCGAAAAACTGATGTCGAAGTCGCCCAACGTCGAGTTCGTTGTCCAATACTTCGTGCCCGACGTCGGGAAGCGACCGGCCCCCGACGTGTTCCCAGCCGTCACCTTGTCGATCTTTCCATCGCCCAACATGGTGGCTGTGATCGTACTTGTGGATCCTGGAAACGACATCGCAAGCGGCGCTCGCGTCCCGTCGGAGAACGACTCGAAGTCCTCGGTACGAACACCATCGAGCATGGCCATGAAACTATTACGGGCCGACTCGGAGTTGCTTCCGGCAACGGACAACGGACCCGAGCCGGTCGGGTTCAAGTCCTCACCGAAGAACGTCGTCAAGTCCGCCCGCGCCGCGCCATTGATGCAAAGCCCCGCACCCAGACAAAGCACGACGACCAATCTTGTTCCGATATTGCGTGTCATTCTGTACCCCCAGTAACGATCTAATCCACGACGCCCGCGCGCGCCCGATCCACCCCAGTAAGGAATTGGGATTCTGCCCGCCCGCCAACCGGCCGTCAAGGGCGACTCGTCGGCTCGTTGCGTGTTACGCGATTCCTGGCTCCTCGGCGGTTCTGTCGGCGTGCGGCGGTCCCCTCGATTCGTTTTGATCAGTCGCTAGAAAGATGGTGCGAAGCGTAGCTTCGAGGCCGTGGCGCGCGAATCCGTGCGTTCAGATCATAAGTTATCGGACTGGTATGTGCGGGTTCACCGATTGGCGTTTGCCGCTGGGTGCTGCGAATCCTACGATTAAGTAGGTATATGTTGGTCAATCGCGCGTTGTGGACCCGTACGTTCCGCGACCGCGTGACCGCCGGACCGATGCAGCATGGAATCGATCAATCGAAATCATCCCTTACGGCGGCTATTCGCCGGACTCGTTGAGAATGCGTTCTGCACGGAGATCGGCATCTGTGATCCCGAGCTGACCGCCTACCTCGCGGATTTGCTCGTCGACTTCACGTCCATGGATAGCCTCATCGAGTTGGAAGAGGCCGGCGGGAAACGTCTTGAGCAGGTTGCAGCCAGGCTCATCGTGCGAAGTGGCGATCATCCCGCGACGGATCAAGAACGCGATCGCACCGTCTATCGACATATCGGTGACTTCACCTTGTTCTGGGCTGGCGTCTACCCGGAACAACTCAAGCGCGTTAGCCATCGCCCGACCGACGTACTGCTGGACTACGTCTCGCAGGGCAAACGATCCTACGCCATCGTTTCCGAATTGGCGGGGGCGTCCGAACTCGCTGGCGAACGCGCCGCACCCACCTCCTCGCTCTTTCGTCACCTCAGCGATGATTTCGAAGACTGCCTATACGGACTTGGCCAAGTCCGCCGTTGCTGGGAACTCCGCCGAACGCAAGGCGGCGGGTCGGGTGGCGACTTGATCGTCTAGTAGAGACGCACCCTCTGACACATGATGCGGATGCAGAGTATTCTGATCACCGGCTGGAAGCCGGTGCCGCACGGTCTGCTATGACGTCAGCAACTCCAGAATCTGCACTGCGTTCAGCGCAGCGCCTTTCCTCAGTTGATCACCGGAAACGAACAGTTCGATGCCGCGCCCGTCTGGTTGGCTGGCGTCTTTTCTAATGCGACCGACGAGAACGGCGTCACCGCCTGTCGCGTCGATGGGCATGGGGAAGTGATTGCCTGCTTGATCGTCCACGACCTTGACGCCCGGGGCTGTCGCGAGAATCTCGCGCACTTCGTCGGCGGTAATCGGATTCTCGAACGTCAGGTTGATCGACTCGCAATGAGCGCGATAGACGGGCACGCGAACGCACGTGGCGGAGATCGCCAACGTTTCGACCGCGAAGATCTTACGCGTCTCGTCGATCATCTTTCTCTCTTCCGTGTTGTAGCCATCGTCGCCGATCGGCGTGTTATGCGAGAAGAGGTTGAAGGCGATCGGGTGGGGGAATACCTCGGGCTTGACGGATCGTCCGGCCAGATGATCGGCCGATTGGGTTTCGAGCTCGCGCATGGCCGCAGCGCCGGCGCCACTGGCTGACTGATAGGTGCTCACCACGATACGTCGGACGGGGTTGACGCGGTGCAGCGGCCAGACGGGAACGTTCATAATGATGGTCGAGCAGTTCGGGTTCGCGATGATGCCGTCGTGGCGACTGACGGTGGCTGGGTTTACCTCCGGGATGACGAGCGGGACGGATCGGTCCATCCGAAACGCAGACGAGTTGTCGACCACCACGGCACCGGCTCCGACGGCGAAGGGGGCCCACTTGCGACTTCGCTCGCCGCCGGCGCTGAAGATGGCGTGGCTGACCTTGTCGAAGCTGTCGTCGCCGAGTTCTCTGACCACGAGTTGACGGTCGCCGATGCGGATCGGCGTGCCGGCGCCTCGGGAGGATGAGAACAACGAGATTTTCTCGGCGCGAAGACGCCCGTCAGCCAAGATGGAGCAGATTTCGCGGCCGACGGCACCGGTAGCTCCTACGACAGCGAGATGTCGGACGAAGCCATTCGAGCGTTTCTGGTCAGGTGTCAAGATGGTTTCTCTATTTGTACGTCTGGTCTTCATCCGCGCTATGCGCTGTCGGCCAGGATCGCGTTTCGTGCCGTCGGCTAAGTCTGTGCTATGGCGGCGGACCTCATTCCGTCGCCGACTCGACTCCGCCACGGCTGAAGCCATGGGCCACCCCGCCATCGGCGCGGGTTCCACTATGTAGCGTCGGTTAGGGCAGCGTGCCCGTCCAAGAAAGTGTGGCACCGGCTTCCAGCCGGTGATCCTATAACTCGGGCGACGCGCCCGGAGCTCTTCGTCAATCTACAGGCGCGTCGTCATTGTCGCCCCGAAGAGTCGAACTTCGGATCGGCAGCGTACGCATCAACGGTGCGCCGGTCAATCCGATGGAGCCCCCCGACGAAGTGCCGACACGTGCGGACTACGGCCATTCAAGCCCGCGTTCTCTTCCTCGTTCGGAAATAAAATTGAATCGATCAAAAAAGCCACTTGAATCGTCTTTTGTTGTTGCTAGACTGCGGCCCCTCTGACCGGGCAACGGTGTCCGTGACTGAGCACGCGAGGCTGCCTCGGCACGCCTTCGTCCTCAAGGGGTTCGGCGCGGTTTCGCGCCTTGTTTTAACGGATAGTTTGTACCTTTTTGGTACAAAGTCCGGGCCTCATCGGATGTTCCGATGCCGGATCCCAAACGCGACGGACCGAACTGGATGCAATACTCAGGCATTGGCGTCGAGTTTTCGGCGGCTGTAGCCGGTTTCGCGCTGTTCGGGTTTTGGATTGATCGCCATTACGGCTCCCGGCCCTGGGGATTGGTGATCGGGGCCGCGTTGGGGTTGATTGGCGGAACCTACAACCTGATCAAGAAGTCGATGAAGGCGTTTGAGCCGCCGGACTCCGCTGAGCATGCGGATTCCGAAAAGGGCAAGGACGGCGACGAAACGCCGCGCGGGTCGTAAGCATGGAGCGTGCAGGTTTTCTGGCGGCTTACATGCGGTTCGTAGCTTTGGCTACGGTGGCGGGTACGGTGGTGGCCGGGCTCGGCTATGTGCCCACCGTCAAGATGGCCGGCGATGCGGCGATTTGGTCCATGATGGCCGGTTGCGGTGTGAGTTGGGCCGCCAGTTGTGTCGGCGCTATTCCGCTTGCCTTGGTAAGCTCACGGGGCACAGATTCGGCCACGGCGGTGCTTGCTTCCACGGGCGTCAGGTTTCTTGTGGTCTTGCTGCTTGTCGTTCCGCTGGTGTTTAGCGGGTGGCTTACGAAGAATGTGTTTGTGTTTTGGGTGGGCGTCAGCTACTTGTTGATGCTCTTCGTTGATACGACGTTTGCGCTCCGATTGGTCAAACCGACCAATGAGAACGAATCCTAAATGAACTTGCCGCTATTAGCCTCGGGTAGTCCGCTCGATCATGTGTATCAGTGGGTTTATCAGAAGATGGACCTCGGCGTTGGAAACAGCGTGTTCACGCCCGACGGTCACATCACGGTCATGTCGAACCACATCGCGATGCAGCTCATCGCCGTGCTGGTGCTTGTGTTGGTTATTCCGCGTGCTGCAAAGCGACGCGCCACGGGCGACGACGTATCCGATCTCACGCCGCGCGGCTTCGGCAACTTCATCGACTCGCTTTGTGCGTATCTTCGCACCGACGTCGCACAGCCTCTGCTTCAAGAACACACAGATCGATTCATTCCGTACATCTGGACGGCGTTCTTCTACGTGCTGTGTATCAATGTTCTTGGCCTCCTGCCGCTAGAACCGGTTACGCGCGGGTTGGTTCAAAGTGTCTATCCTGATGCTCATCATGGCATCGGCGGTGCGGCTACGGGCAGTTTGTGGATGACTGGTACGCTCGCCGTCTGCACGATGATGATGATCATCGTCAACGGTCTTCGGATTGGTGGGAAGCAATTCATCGCCCACTTTTGCCCCGGACCAATCGCACTGGCGCCGTTGTTGGTTCCTGTCGAAATTATGGGCCTGTTCGCAAAGATTTTCGCGCTGACCGTGCGCCTGTTCGCCAACATGGTGGCCGGCCACGTGCTCTTGGCCGTTCTCATGAGCTTCATCTTTGCAACGTACGTCGCAATGGGCACGTATCCGGCGGCCGGAGTTGGCGTCATCGTGGTCGTGGTGAGTGTGATGTTCAACCTGCTTGAGCTGTTCGTTGCGTTCTTGCAGGCGTACATTTTTACGTTCCTCACGGCGCTGTTCATTGGTCAAGCCATCGTGTTCCACCACGATCACGGTGATGACCACGGCGCGGCTGCGGAGGCGCACTAGATCGTCAAAGGGCGTGTGTGGTGCAACTGACGTCGGCGATACGCTGGCTTCGGTGAAATGAAGATAATAGATCGCCATGCCCGGACAGGCGTGGGGCACTCGGGTCGTAAGGCGTGACTGCGATGGCGATGGTATAGCGGCGACCGCCTCACCGAGTCGTCGAATTTGGAAGGACGTAGGACACGATGAAGAAGTTTTCAAGGGTTGCACTGGCGCTGCTTGCCGTGGGTACCGTTTTGATGTTGACCTCGCCCGCTTCTGCGGCTGAGGGCGATCACGCTGAGGCAGAAGCCGGGTTTTTCCCGGGCACGACTGCTGCGAATCTCGGCGGTGCGATTGGCGCCGGCTTGGTCGTGATGGGTGGCGCTGCGGGCATCGGTCGCATCGGTGGTAGTGCTGTTGAGTCGATGGCACGTCAACCGGAAGCAGCCGGTAGCATCAGCACGGCCATGATCATTACGTCGGCGATGATCGAGGGGGCGACACTCTTCGGTGTGCTCGGGTGCTTTTTGGCCTCAATCAAGTAAAGCGAAACGGGTTTCGGGCCGCCCGCCGGGCGGCCCGTTCCATACCTCCGGCGGCGGGTCCACAGGAACCGTCGCGGGCTTGACGGGAAGAAAGATGAACTTCGATCGAGCAAAGCTGTCCGTGTGTGCCGCCGTAGTGACACTGTTCGCCACGGGTACGCAGGTGTTGGCCGCTGGCGAGGGTGACGCCCATTCCGGTGGTCCGTCACTGTTTACGGGTGACTTGGGCAACATATTCTGGACATTGATTACGTTCGTCTTCGTGCTCGTGGTCCTTGGCAAGTTTGCCTGGGGGCCGATTTTGTCCGCGTTGAAGCAACGCGAGGACTTCATTAGAGACTCGCTCGCGACGGCCAAGAAGGATCGCGAGGCCGCCGAGGCGCGGTTGAAGGAGTACGAGGAGAAGCTCGCGACCGCACGGGCCGAAGCTACGGGCATCGTCGAAGAAGGTCGGCGCGACGCCGAGGTAGTCAAACAGAAGATTCAGGAAGATGCCAAGGCAGCAGCCACGGCGATGATCGATCGCGCCAAGCGTGAGATCGGCATTGCTACGGATACGGCCGTCAAGCAACTGTATACGCTCGGCGCCGGTCTGGCGACGGATGTAGCGTCGCGCATGATCGGTCGCGAGGTTAACGCAATGGACCATGAGCGTCTGATTAACGATTCGATCGCCGAGCTAGAAGCCGCCGGTAACGGACGGAGTGACGGATAGTCATGGCAGGGTTTTCCGTTCAAGATTTGGCCATCGCCCGCGTGTATGGTGAGGCGATGATGCAACTGGCTGAAGCGCAGGGCGATGTCGACGGGCTGCTTGACGAGCTCGAAGACTTCGCCGGGCAGATTGAAAAGCAAGAGGAACTTCGCTTGTACGTGAGCGATCCGACGATCGACACGGACGGTCGGGCCAAGGCGATCGAAAAGCTATTCCGTGGGCGATACACGGACCTGTTTGTCGATTCGCTTCAGGTGCTCAATCAAAAAGGTCGTCTTGTGTTGCTCGGCGCCGTAGCCATCGCCTATCGTGCCGCAAGAGACGTTCGGCAAGGCTGCGTCGAGGTTCACATTCAAACGGCGACGGCATTGACGGACGACCTTCGTGGTCGGATCAAAGCCGTGGCCGCTGAGAGAAGTGGCAAAGAGCCCCACCTTGTGGAAACGATTGATCCGTCGTTGCTCGGCGGTGTGGTAATGCGTATTGGTGACGTTAAGTATGACGCCAGTGTGGCCAGCAAGTTGAAACGATTAAGCGACGAACTGATCGACCGCGCGGCCCGCGAAATTCACGGCGGTAAATCGTATTTCGAGGGGACCGCCGTCTGACGCTTGGTCTCGCGTTGGAAAGTCGGCTCGACAATACTGTTCTGTTCGTCATCAGAATGCTGGACGCGGAAGCGACGCGGGGCTCGCCCATGCGAGTCGGTGGTTGGCCGCTTTCGAAGCTGTTCGACGGAGTCGGAAAAAACTGACCGCTCTTTGATGGTCGCCGGGGCTAGCCGGACCAAGCGGGTGTGATTGGATGTTACGGTTATGAAATTCAGAGTGGACGAGATTTCCTCGGTCATTAGCGAAGAGATTCAGCAGTACCGCAGCGATGTCGATGTGGCCGAGGTCGGTAAGGTGCTTGAGGTAGGCGACGGCATCGCGCGGATTTACGGCCTGTCAAACGCGATGGCTGACGAGCAGCTCGAATTCCAGAACGGCGCGATGGGGCAGGTGTTCAACTTGGAAGAAAACTCCGTTGGCGCCGTCGTCCTGGGTGACTATCTGGGCATTAAAGAAGGCGACGAAGTTCGTCGAACCGGCCAACTGCTCAGCGTTCCTTGCGGTGCGGCCATGATCGGTCGCGTCGTCGATCCCCTCGGTCGTCCGCTGGACGCCAAGGGTGTTATTGAAACGCCGGAGCGACGACCGCTTGAGTTCAAAGCGCCTGGCATCGCTCAACGTCAACCCGTTACCGAGCCCATGCAAACGGGTCTCAAGTCGGTCGATAGCATGATCCCGATCGGTCGTGGCCAGCGCGAGCTGATCATCGGCGACCGCAAGGTCGGCAAGACCGCCATCGCGATCGACGCCATCATCAACCAACGCGGCGGCGACGTCGTTTGCGTCTACGTCGCGGTCGGGCAGAAAGACTCGACCGTCGCGGGTGTGATTGAGAAGCTGCGTCAAGAGGGTGCGATGGACTATACCATCGTGGTTTGCGCTTCGGCAGCGGACCCGGCACCCTTGCAATATATCGCCCCATACGCCGGGGCGGCGATGGCTGAGTACTTCATGTACAACGAAGGTCGGGCCACGCTTTGCGTCTACGACGACCTTACGAAACAGGCCTACGCCTATCGACAGTTGTCCTTGTTGCTTCGACGCCCGCCGGGTCGTGAAGCCTATCCGGGTGACGTCTTCTACCTGCACTCGCGGCTGCTCGAACGTAGTTGTAAGTTGCGCGACGAGTACGCCGTCGTTCCGTCGTCCACGGCCGATAATTGTCGCGACCGATCGGTGGCCAAGAAACACCCTCAACTGTTGAAGGCGCCTAAGGATGAACGTCCCGACGAGGACGACGGGTTGTACCATCGTCCCGGCGGTCTCGAGCGTGCGACGAAGTGGCTAGAATCGCTCTCGGATAAGGGCAGTCTCAAGGTTCACAAGTTCCCGGACTCGGGTGGATCCATGACGGCGCTGCCGATCATCGAGACGATGGAAGGCGAGGTCTCCGCGTACATTCCCACCAACGTGATTTCGATTACCGATGGTCAGATTTATCTTGAGCCGGACTTGTTTTTTGCCGGCGTCCGTCCCGCGGTCAATGTCGGCATCAGCGTGTCGCGCGTGGGTGGTAACGCCCAAGTCAAGGCCATGAAAAAGATCGCCGGTTCGCTGCGACTCGACTTGGCTTCCTTCCGCGAACTCGAAGCGTTTGCTCAACTGGGCACCGAACTCGACGCGGCCACGCAGCGTCAACTCGATCGCGGGGCGCGAATGGTGGAGCTGCTCAAGCAGCCGCAGTATTCACCCTATGCCGTCGAAGATCAGATCATCAGCGTGTTCGCCGGATCAAAGGGCTATCTCGACGACTTGCCGTTGAATCAGGTGCTGGCCTTCGAGAAGGGGTTCTTGCAACACCTGCGCGACGAGTTCCCGGAGATTCCAGCGGAAATCCTGAAGACGGGTGCCATGTCCGATCAACTCACGGAGACGTTGGACAAGGTGATCCTGGACTACAAGACGCAGTTTGTGAGCAAGTTGTAGCGGCAGTGACGGGTATGGTTTCGGCGGGCAGCGTGTGCTCACTCGAACAACGACAGTAGCGGACGGCGACGATGGCCAATAAACGAATCCTGGTAAAGCGACGCAAGTCGGTTCGCAACATTCGCAAGATTACGCGAACGATGCAGCTCATTGCGACAGCGCGGTTTCAAGCTGCCCTTGCGCGTGCGACGGCCGGACGCCCATACACCGAGAAGCTCGCCGAATTGGTCGAGAGCCTTTCCGGTGCGTCCGGACCGATCGACCATCCGTTGATGCACGCGAGCGAAGATGCGACTCGGTCGGCGATGGTGGTGATGACGAGTGATCGCGGATTGTGCGGCGGATACAACGCCGGCGTCTTGCGAGCAGCCATCCATCAGGTCGATTCGTCAGCGGGAAGCGGCGTGGAAACTGACGTCACGATGATCGGCCGCAAAGGGGTCGGATACTTCAGATTCCTCGGTCGCCCTCTGGCTGATTCGATCACGGGTATTGGTGACCGGGCACGTTTTGAAGACGTCGAGCCGCTGGCCAACTCGCTGATGCAGCGTTTCATCGACGGCGAAATCGCTTCGGTTCATGTGGCCTACGTGCGATTTCACTCCGCCGGTCGGCAGACGCCCGAGGTGATGCAGTTGCTGCCGCTTACCAGTGAAGCCACCGAGTCAACCGAAGCTAAGTCGAGCACGGCGGTTGAGTTTGAATTCTCACCGGAGCCGGAGGAGCTATTGAACGAACTGCTCCCCGCGACGGTGCGGATTCGTTTGTTCCAATGCCTTACGGACGCGATCGTCAGTGAGCAGATCGCTCGGATGACGGCCATGAAAGCGGCCACCGATGCGGCGGGTGACATGATCAAGTCACTGACACAGCGGTACAACCGCGCGCGTCAGACGCAGATCACGATGGAGCTGTTGGACATTGTTGGAGGTGCGAATGCGTTGGCGTAGTCTTGCGGTTCGCGGGTAGCACGATCTTGTTTTTTTTTGAGCGTGGGTGTTCTCTCGCTCTTTGTTCGAGTTAAACATCCTTTGTTCGGGACACACTGATGGACAACCTCAAAGTAGGTAAAGTGATTCAGGTTATTGGGTCGACCCTTGACGCCCAGTTTCCGGAAGACCATTTGCCGGGTATTTACAACGCGCTACACGTCGAAGTCGAGCGCCCGGTGAAGGGTTTTACGACCAAGGAAAAGCTGTGGTGCGAAGTAGCCCAACACCTCGGCGGTGGTCGTGTGCGGGCGATCGCGCTCGGATCGACCAACGGGCTGCAGCGCGGTTCCAAGATCGTCGACATCGGTACACCGATCGAGGTGCCCGTGGGCGACGAGACGCTTGGCCGTGTGTTCAACCTTGTCGGCGATACGATCGATGGACGCGGTGACGTCACGGTAAAGCAGCGTCTGCCGATCCACCACCTTCCGCCCGACCTGTCCGACCTGATCCCCAAGACCGAACTTTTCGAAACCGGCATTAAAGTCATCGACCTGCTTTGTCCGCTCGTGCGTGGTGGAAAGGCCGGCCTGTTCGGTGGTGCCGGCGTCGGCAAGACGGTCATCATTCAAGAGTTGATCGCGCGCCTTGCCCGATTCCATAGTGGCTATTCGTGCTTCGCCGGTGTGGGAGAGCGAACGCGTGAGGGCAACGACCTGTGGCTTGAAATGCAGGATGCCCAGATCGGCGATACCGGCAAGAGCGTTATCGACCAAACCGTTATGGTGTTCGGTCAAATGAACGAGCCGCCGGGTGCTCGCCTTCGAGTGGCCCTTACGGCGCTCACCATGGCTGAACACTTTCGTGACAGCACGGGCGCCGACACGCTGCTCTTCGTAGACAATATCTTTCGTTTCTCGCAGGCCGGATCGGAAGTATCGGCGCTACTTGGCCGTATGCCCTCCGCCGTGGGCTATCAGCCCACGCTTGCGACGGAGATGGGTGAGTTGCAAGAGCGAATCACGTCTACCAGTAAGGGCGCCGTGACCAGCATCCAAGCCATCTACGTGCCAGCTGACGACTATACCGACCCCGCACCAGCCACCGCGTTCACGCACTTGGACAGCACGGTAAACCTTGAGCGCAGCATCGCCGAAAAAGGCATCTACCCGGCCGTCGATCCGCTGGCTTCAAGTAGTCGTCTCGTCGCGCCGGAGCTCATCGGCGAACGACACTACGGCGTGGCCCGCCGCGTGCAGCAGATTCTTCAGCGATACAAAGATTTGCAGGACATCATCGCGATTCTCGGTGTAGACGAACTCAGTGAAGAGGACAAGCTGACGGTTTCGCGGGCGCGCAAGATCGAGCGATTCCTTTCGCAGCCGTTCTACGTGGCAGAACAGTTCACCGGTTTCCCGGGTAACCATACGCCGCTCGCGGATACGATCCGCTCGTTCGAAGAGCTTTGCGACGGCAAGTGGGACCACCTGACCGAGTCGGCGTTCATGTACGTCGGCAAGATCGAGGAAGCGGTCGAAAAGGCGGAGCGACTGGCGAAGGAGTAGGTGCTGCACCCGCGAAGTCTACGGCTCGGCCGCATGCTTCCAAGCACGGGCAGTTTCGAATCTTGAGAGTTACCGATGGCGAAGACCGATACGTTTCAGTGCACAGTGATTACGCCCGAGCGCAAGGTCCTCGAGTGTGAGTCGACCTTTGCGGCGTTCCCGGCCCACGACGGTGAGATGGGCGTTTTGCGTCAACGGGCACCATTAGTATGCAAGCTCGGCATCGGCATCCTTCGCGTTGAGGGCGACGGCGAGAAACACGAGTTGCTTGTCGATGGCGGATTCGCCCAGGTCGTCGGCAACTGCCTGACCATCTTGACCGAGGCGTCGAAAGAAGCAAGAGACGTGGACGTCGATGCGACGAATCAGGCCTTGGTCGAAGCCCGTGCGATGAAGATCACCGACGATGCATCATCCGCTGCCCGCAACAACGCCATACGCCGCGCCCAGGTCCAACTGAAGTTTGCCAAGTAGGTCAACGTCGCAACGTCCAGATGTCGAAACGTTCAAAAATAAAAACGTCGACATACTGAGCGCTTGAAAACTGTTGGGACCAGATCCTTTTTTCGATTAGAAACTGCTGGGACGAGATTCCTATCTCGTCCCCACGCCAGTACGATGCCTATCCTGACCGCATCCGCTGCAGCCACTTGTCGGAACTGACTACAGCTCTGTCACGCATCGAACGACGGTCTTACTAAGCCGCGCCCGTAAGGAAGCGGCCGTATGAAAGCCGGTCGTGACAAATCGAAATCGCTCCCGTACGGTCGCGGCTCGGGTCGGACGAACCCGTCGCTTGCGTCCTGACAAAGCACTACGATTGACGTGCTCAGTATTTCCGCTTGCGTGTCACGCAGCGCGTATCGCCTCGGCCGGAGAGACTACCCCGACTCCCCAATGCGCTGCATGACCTTCATGCAAACCACGCCGGCGTATGTGCCCATGACATACCCGACGATCGCGAGCAGCGCCCCGACCGGCGCCAACGCCGGATGAAACGCCGACGCGACGACCGGCGCACTGGCGGCGCCACCGATGTTTGCCTGCGATCCGATGGCGACAAAGAATATGGGCGCCCTGATAACCCTCGCGACGATGAGAAGGATAGTCACGTGGCAACACATCCAGATGACGGCAGCCACGATGAACCAAGCGTTTTCACGGAGCTTGTCGAAGCTTGCACTCGCGCCGATGCAGGCGATGAGCAAGTAGATCATTACCGATCCGATCTTAGACGCCCCGGCGCCTTCAAGGTTGCGCAGAGGCGTGAACGACAGGGTGATGCCAAGCGTCGTCACCAGCAGATACTTCCACGTGCTACCGGAGACGAGCGTGCCGTATGCAGCCGTCGAAATCTCCGGCAGATAGCCGCTGAGTCGCCAACTCAACCAACTTCCACCAAGCCCAAGCGCAAGGATCATCATCAGGTCGGCCAGTGTGGGCACGCGTCGCACACGCTCTTGGAATTCGGTCATGCGTTTCTTAAGGTCGTCGATGGCGGAGGTATTGGCTCCCGTCCAGCGATCGATCGTCTCTTGGTGACCCGCCGCGAACAGCAACACCGCCATCCACACGTTGGCGACGAACACGTCGGGTATGACCATAATGGCGATCATCTTTTCGCTTGCCTCGGCCATCTGTCCCAACGCAATGAAATTTGCTCCGCCACCAATCCAACTGCCGCATAGTGCCGACATGCCCCGCCAAGCATCGGCGGGAAGGAAGTCGCGACAGATGAGCAGGGCGATGGGCCCACCGACCACGACGCCAAGAGTCCCTGCGAGCATCATAATGATCGCCTTGGGGCCGAGGCGGATGATGGCTGGTAGATCGAGCGCCAGGATCAGCAACAGCAGCGAAGCTGGCAGTAGCCAGGCCTTGACCCAACCATACAGCGCCGACTCCGCCGGTATCACGCCGAAGGTGGTCAGTGTGGTCGGAATGAAGTAGCAAAAAATGAGCGCGGGAATGACCTTGAAGAAACGGCCCGCGATCGGATGTTGGTCCAGCCAGAAAATCAGGGCGAGCACGGATAGCAATACGGCGAGAATGCCAGCTTCGTCTGTAATCCAGGGTGCATTCGTCATATCAACCTCGGCAGTCTCATCGATCGTTTACGTGGCCCGGGCCCATCGTAATCGACCCGTATCCTGCGAGGAGTGATAGTGGAAGTGGCCGCGCGCGTCCAGCGCACAGCGAGGCCCCCGACCAACTTCGATCGCGCAACCAGTGCGTCCCGGTCAAGCGGTGGAGATCGCAAACGGATCACCGGCTGGTTGCCGGTGCCACACTTTCTCAACAGGCCGCTTGGAGCGTGTTTGGGAAGTTTCTTTCAGAGCCGCGCCCGTAAGGAAGCGGTCCGGTTTCAAGTACGCAAACCGCTCCTTGACAGTTGCGGCTCGGTTCAAAGTACCCCTTCTCAAACTACCGCTAAGACTGATCATCCCGATAGGAGTCGTCTCTGTCATCGTCGGGCGCGGTATCCGCGTACTTGCCCCAGTGGCGTTCGATCAGAAACTCGATGCCGATCGCGAATCCTTTTCTATAGGGAAGTGATCCGAGAATGACGACAAGTGCGAGCGGAAGGACCACGGCGCGGCTCGCCCAATGTGATGGTCGAATCACAAAGAGCATGGCTACGACAATCAGGCCGGTCAGGAATGCCGTGGACAGGTACATGAATGCCCACGTGTTGCCGGAGGTTTCTTCGAAATCAAGGTCGCAGTCGGGACAACGATCGTGCAGCGTATACCACTGCGCGAACAATCGTCCGCAACCGCATCGAGGGCAACGTCGACGCAAACCGCGCGTGAGAGGACGGAGGGTTCGATGCATCGCGCTCGGCATGTCGTTAATCATAGATGACCACCGACGATCGTTCCATGGCGTCGGCCGTGCGTCGCAGGCGCCACACGCGGACTCGCAGTCGGAGTTCATTAGTAGTAAGCTCCCCAACCATGTCGGCACGACGCAGCGTCATCCTTCGTGAGACCCGCTCCAAGTGGTCCATAACAGCATTGGTTGCGGTGGTGATCATCGTGCCGATGTCCTTGCTTGCTTCGTTGCTCTATGCGCGTCACCTGCACAGCGACGAATATCGCCGTGGCGTCGAGGTCTTGTTGAGTAAGCGACTCGGACTGAGCGTGACCCTCGGTCGCGTGCGCCCGTTGACGTTGCACAGCAAATCATTGACCGACGTGCGTGTGGCCATGGTCGATCCGGACCTCGACATTTTCAAATGTTCGGAAGCCATCTGGCGCGGATCGACGCGTAATGGCCGGCGCGGCTATGTGCTTGATCTTGAAGAAGGATGGCTGCTCTTGGGCATGGCCGGTTGGACGCGCGCGGAATACCTGCGCATGCTGGCTGGAGGGTTCGGTCACGATTTCTCGGCGCTGGGTATTGAAGAGGTCCGCCTGAAGAACTTCGGCCTGCGGTTCGAGCATCCGCTCGTCGAGGTGCTGATCGGCGACGCGAGCGGTACGATCATTTTCGACGAAAGTGGAACCGGACAGGCCTCTATGACATGTACGAGCCTGAATGACTACGTGGTCGACCGCCCCGTGGTCATCTCCGCACGGTTCACGCCGGGCGAGCGGCTTGTGTTTCACGATGTGAGTCTCCGCGTGCCGCGCATCCCGCTTTCGGCGATGGCGATGAACGCGTGGCTTGGGCAGACGCCGTCGCGCGGTGAGTTCGAAGGCACAATCCAATATGGTCAAGACGCCGCCGGAGCCAAGGTGGGCATTGCGGGGCTCTTGCACGACGTGGACCTCACCGAAGTGACATCGGGCGTGAGCGGCGGACCGTATCACGGCACGGTGGACCTCGACGTTGAAGCCGCAGAGGTTCTTGGTCGTCGGTTGGTGGCGCTGACCGGACGCGGTCGAATCGGCGGGCTGCACATCGGTGAGCTGTTCCCCCGACTGGCGCGCCCCGGCGACGCATCGCGTTTCGACCTGGATGTCGATCAAGTCCGTTGGAAGCAAGGTCGATGGGCTTACCTCAGCGCACGCGGGCGGTGTGCTCAGCTTTCGCTTGAAGCGCTCTCGTCGATCTTGCAGTCGGGAACAATCACCGGCGACCTGTCGATTGACATTCGCTCACTGCTTATAGCGGATGACAAGTTGGAATCGATGGACGTCGTGTTGGAGAGCGTAGCGCCGAAGGATGGATTGGGTACGATCGACAGAACGCTCCTCGCCTACGCCGCTGAGGCTTGGCTCGGCGTCGACCTTAGCATGGCCCTGCCGAAGCAAGTCAACTACCGGCGTCTCGGCGCTCACCTTGTCGTTGAGGGCGACCAGCTTCGTGTCATGGGTACCCACGGTCCGGAGGGCAAGACGATCTTGACGATCTCATTGTTCGGACGCGACTGGGGCGTCATCAAACAGCCGGAACAAGCGTTTGTTGTCCCTGATCTCGTCGCACTGTTACGCCGGCAGGCGGGCGATGTGGAGTCGGGAGACGTACGCGGGTGGTGGGACAATCTGAGAAGAGCGCCCGAATGAGAAGACAAGTCTAAGAACACGTGTGAGAAGCCTCTTGCCGAGCCGCGCCCGTAAGGAAGCGATCCGCGCTCGCGTGCGACAACCGCTTCCTTACGGGCGCAGCTCGGCTCATCGCAAACCCTCTAGTGCACAAACTAACACACGTTCTAATAGCTCGTTGGGAAAGTGTGGCGCCGGCTTCCAGCCGGTGATCCCATTGCGATCCCTTCCCTATCACTGAAATACAGTCCGTCCGCATCGTCTTTCAGCCGGTGTGATCGAAGACCGAACTTCGGACCAATCACGCACATCGGTTCACTTGGTGCTGTAGTAGCCAGGCCCCGCCTAGCTGTCTTGCTTGGGTTTTCACCCGCTCCCGCGTTTGTACAACAGGAACACAACGATGCCGAAAAACAGTCCACCAACAATCACCTGCCAGATCATCACAGTTTCTCCATGGTCACGATGCGCTCGCTGCACCACCGCAATCTATCTTGTCGACCAACACCATCCCTTACGAATAGTACGGCCGGCAGCCCGTCAAGGAAAATGTGGCACCGGCTTCCAGCCGTTGAGCCATCGGCCTTTTCTCCTCTTGATGGTAACGCTCCGCAGTCCAACACTTACGGGCAGGGAAACAGAGGCGATTGCGCCTGCGCCGACACAGGGACAATCACAAACAACGCCATCAGAACAACCCTGGAACATCCCTGGAGGAAGCGTGACGACCGCCGACGATGAACAACGACCGTCCCTGCGACGGGTAGCAATAGTGCGGTAATCATCAGCCCCCACGTCGAGACAGCCGGAATGTCACCGGGCATCGCATAGACAAACGTGGGTTGAATTCCCAAACCCATAACGACGGTGGTTTCGTCCATCGCGATGTGCTTTCCGAACTCAAATCCGGAAGCGATTCCACTTGGGACAACCTTGTGCGAGTGGATCCACGTCCCTGCGTTGTCGCGACGGAAAAGATACCCGACGCCCCGGTCGCCGTCGGGATCAGAATCGAACCTGGCGCCAACGATGAGTCGGTCGCCGGACAATGCGATCGCATCACCGAACTGAGAAAAAGCAGTCACGATCGGGGACATGAGCTTCGTCGTTACCGCCCAAACGGCACCCTGTTTGGTGAAGATGTACACCGCCCCGGCGCCTGTCGCGCCAGTGCTATCTCCGATGGCGCCGACGGCAATCGTGTCGCCCGAAATAGCAACTGATTGCCCGAACACGGGGTTCGACGTCGGGTTGTCCGCCGTCAGCTTGGCCTCCTGCGTCCACGTGGTTCCGCTTCGTCGAAAAACGTACGCCGAACCCGCGAACGGTTCGATGTCACTGTCGTTTGGTGCCGCCACTACAAGAACGGTCGAATCCATGGCCAGGTGAAGGCCGAAAGAATCTCCTGGATCGGTGTCCGCGCCGACCAGAATATCAGTCTCGACCCAGTTGGTACCCTCGCGATGGTATATGTATACCTTACCGATAGTGAACTCCGACTCCGGCGCGCCAAGCGCCAGCCAATCGCCCTTGAGCGCCGCGGACCATGAGAATCTGTCGGTTCCGGTTTGCGTAGACGGAAAAAGCTGAACCGGGTCACCCCACACGTCGTTGGTGCGTTTGAACACGTACGCCCGCGACGGACACGCCGACCCCAGGGGGCTGTCCGCCGGAACGCCGCAGACCATGTAATCACCGTCGATGGCGATGGAGTTTGCGAACCCGTCGCCCGAACAATGGATCGGCGCCACGAGCTTCTGGTGGTCGATCCATCGCCCCGCCGAACGCTTGAAGACGAACGCCGCCCCGGCGCCGAATTGCAATCCACCCCCGTCGTTGACGTCGTCACAGCCATGGACGGCGATGAAACCACCGCCGAGGGCCACGCGCCCGCCAAACGCCACGCACCCGGAGGGGGGGCGGCGGGTCGCTCCGCGTCAGCTTCGCCAGCTCCAAGAGCCGTGGCACCTGCCCCCACGCCGGACCGGAGCCCGCAAACATCGTCCCGGCAAGCACCACACCAGCCACCAAACCGATTCTTGTTTGTCTCGACATGACAACCTCCCTCGTATCAACCCCAAGAGACGCAACCGCCACAACTCCGGCGGTTCGACTGTACATGATTCGCCTGTGGAAAAACAAGCTTGTAATCATCGGGCGTGATGCGGGTGATCGCCGACGTGCGGTTGCTATGGTTGGTGCCAGCTAACCGCGCACTCCCCAATCGCCGCCTGAAGAAATCAGGGGGTAACGCCGGCCGTCGTCTTCGATGGTGTTTCAAAAGGGGTGCTCCGAGCGAGCCGCGACTGTCAGGGAGCGGTCTTCGCACTAGACACCGGACCGCTTCCTTACAGTCGCGGATGTGAGGGAGATTTCCTAAATGCGTTCTTCGTGAATCGATTGTAGATCGCCGCGAATATTGCACCGGCGATCGCCCCGTCGGGCACGGCCCAGAGTAAGCCGATGACGCTACCGACGGGGCTTATCTGATAGCCGAAGTAGAAACGCCCCAAGAGCGTGGCCTCGCCGGTCGACCCCTCCCACGCGATAAGCCACCACGTCATAAGAAACAGCCCGGCGCCCCACAGCAAACCGGCGGTCATGGCCATAGCCTTTACGTCGAGTTTCATTTCAAGTACTCCTGTTTGATCGTGTCCAGCATATTCTACCCGTAGCGTGATTTCCTGGCCACGACGCATGCGGCGCGTGGAGGGTCGTCTGGCGAATGCAGACGGAGGCGCGAGAAAGGATTCACGCACCAGCTAGAAGGGATTTGAGCACCACCGCTGTGCCGTGAATCCCTTCTCGGCACTTTCCATAGCGTGCGAGTGAAACCTACGCATGACCAACGTGGATCAACAAGAATGACCGACCAAGTGCAGTCAAACGACCCTGCGGGCAACATACTCCCAGTGACCTTCACACTTCGCGATGGCCGCACATGTACCATTCGTCTAATGATCGAGGACGATGCGGCTGAGCTGTGCGACGTCTTCCCCAAGACGCACGTCGAAAGTGACTTCCTCAACTGGTTACCCGGTGAATTCCAGATGACTGTGGAGGAGGAGCGCAGGTTCCTTCGCGACACACTCGCCTGTCAGCCATCGATCGGCCTCGTAGTGGTCGTTGATGGCTGCATCATCGCCATGGGCGGTGCGCACGCCAATCCGCGCAAGCGTTACAAGCACCATTCCGAGTTCGGCCTTACAGTGCTCAAAGCGTTTTGGGGCATGGGCATCGGTCGAAAGATCATGGAGACGCTCGACGATTGGGGCCGGTCCGCCGGATTGCACAAAGCCACATTGTGCGTCTTCCACGACAACGCGGGGGCCATCGCCCTCTACCGCTCAATGGACTTCATAGATCAAGGCCGCCTGGTAGATCACGCCCTCCGCGCCGACGGTACCTACGGCGACGTGATCATGATGGCGAAGTTCTACGAGCGAATTTGAGAATCTTCTTGACTTTCGGTCCGAAAATGTGATAGGCTTTGTGTGACTTCGCTAGGCCGTTGGGTTTTCACGTCTTGTTCGGGAGGCCGGTATGAGAATTAACGGGTCTTGGTTTGCGCTTCCAGGGGTTCGTTGCCCGCGTTTTAACCTTCAATGGGGTTTGTGGTTCGACGTGTTTTCGCCCCCCCCCCCCCCCCCCTTGCACGTCAAACGAGCACGCCCGAACACACTCGGGCGGGTGCCCCATTCTTTTCCTACTGGAAAAGGGTGCGGGAAGGACGCGAAGTGTGCGGTATCACGGGTCGGTGGACGATGTAGTCGTTTCGATGCGTCCATCCCCCACCCTTCGGGAGTACGCGAAGAATGGGGCACGCTTGCAAGCATGCACGTTCACCCGCACGTCATCGCCGGAACGATTGCATGGCCACGCGTTGCGGTGCGGGCGAGGTTGCGGTTCTCGTTCGTCTTGTGCGCGTTGATCGTTTGCACGGTGACGTCTGCTTTCGCCGAGCAACCGGAATCAGCGCGCCATGGGCAGCGTGGTAAACAGGGCACGAACATTCGCATCAAGATCAGATCGATCGAGGGTATGTTTCTTGTGTACGATGCTCCGGTTCCGCCGGGCGGACAGCGCGGGTTCATGGCCTATTGGAACGACTTCGAGACGCGGCAACTGTTGGTTTATGGTCGCACGCTGAGCGGTCCGCGCGACGTGGGACACGCGTTGGTTAACCTCGGCGATGATATGGGTGTCGATGTGATGTCATTCGCGGAGGCTGACGAACGTCTTGGCAATGGTGTCGACCTGGCGCTCGACGAACTCCCCGACGAGAATGTGTGGATGCCTGCCACGAGCGAGACGTTGTTCCTTGTGGCTGGTTTGGAGCTACCTGAAGGGCAAGTGGCCGAGGTTAACGATCCCCCACTTTCCGATCAGTGCGACCCGCCGCCGTTGCCTGTGGCTGTGAGGGGCGGCGGTCGCGGTCGGAGTGGGCAGCGTCGCAGCAAAGGCGTGCTTGTTCCCACATCGCCGGCCATTCCGCGGCCCGATTTATCACCAAGTGATCTGTTTGCCCGTACCATGTCGGTGGCCAATTGTGGGACAAGCGTAAGCCCCAACAATCCAGTCCCGACAGAACCACCGTGCATATGCTGCCCGCTTGGAGTTGTTGCGACGTCCGGGACTATTCCCTGCTGCGAAGGCTCGCCTTGCGACGACTTGAACGCCTGTACAGATTCTGAAACGTGCGTGCTAAGCTCCACCCAATGCACAAGCAGCGGCGGCGTAGTAAGCGACTATGACGACCTTTGCTGCGGCGCACAGATCGAATGTGACGACGGCGATCTTTGTACACAGGATTCGTGCGACCGGTCGAGCGGATGCCGCTTCGAGCAAAGGTGTACGACGCCGCCCAACGACACCTGCTGTGCAGGCAACGGCGCCTGCTGCGCCACGGCCTGTGACGCGTGCGTGAGTTATGGTAATCTTAACGGCGGCGTCATTGACGTCACGCCCATACCGGCGTGTGTGGGTGATACCCTCAGGTTTGAGGCGAGAGATGTAGTGGACACCGGCGCGACCAAGAAACTCGACTGCGTACCGGGC
>JAJDDY010000081.1 GCA_029260075.1 Phycisphaerae bacterium | reverse complement strand
GGGTCCGTGACACTTCCGGCGGGAGGGGTGCGCCGAGTCAGAGCCGCAGGCGCCAGCCTGCGGACTCCCTGCGTCAGCATGTCACCGGGCTTGCGCCCGGTGCTCTGAAAAGCGCCCGACGCCGATTCTGTCACGCACCCGAAGTAGGGCGCCGCCGCCGGATACATTCGGCTCCACCAGTTTGTGGGCCGAATCAACCCGTCGCGCGGCGTCCGATTCTTGCGCCCATCTCTTAGGCTTTGTCCGAAAACTCATTGCAAGTACACGAGTCGCTGCAAGACGAAACTCTTTTTCCGCGAGAAACGATTCGTTAGCATCGGCGTGGGTGGCTGGCCGGGAGTTTTGGGACAAAGCCTAACGTGAACACGAAAACTCGACTACGGCCACGACTCGGGCCGATCGACCTATCCGTGTTTGACCGGACCAAAGCGAATGTCATCACGATACCGATGGTATTCGATTTCGTCCCCAATCCGGTGCTCCCAATAAACGGGGCTGCCAGACACGTCGGCGTTGCTGCGACCGCTGCTGGTCGGTCACATTCCAATCGCGACCGCCTTGCGTTAGATAGTCGTGCGTGAACCGTCCCCTGGTCTGTCGCCAGCGTTCAGGGCAATCGTCAGTGTCCGCCGAGTTTTTCCCGTTTGCAGTTGAAGTTTGAAGGATTCTACTTCGCGATTGTAATCACACTACGCGGCTCGCTCCGGTGCAGCATGCTTAGCCTTGTCGTTGTCGGTGGCTTCGTTGGCATCGAGCGCGGCGAGCAGCTTTGACACTTTCGGCTAACGGCAGATTCGCCGAAGGCGTTTCTCCGCCATCAGCAACCCGGCCGCTGCCCAACGCAAACGCATTTCGCCCGGCGCCCCGCAGAGAAGCCGTGAACAAGATGCGCACGTGCCGCCAAGAAACTTCGGGGCGCCGTGCCCAAGCCGAAGGCGCGGAGCATGTCTCGACCTATCCAGCACACGGCCGCGCTACGCTTGGCCATGGCACCCAACAACCATGGCATCCGATGGCCGTGGCACCCGACGCGCCGAGTACCCAATGCGAGGGGTCGCGAAAAGTCGAGCCACCCTCTTGGGAAACAGCACTAGCCCCACGACCAAGCGAAACGATCTTTGAAATGGTGGTAGTACAGCCCGATGAGCCTCATCGCCACGAGCTCGAAGTATACGCCGACGCCCATCACCAGACACGAAATCAGGACGGTCATTCCCGTCCATGCGGCTGAGCCCTGCTCCTCGCCGCCGCCGCTGAGCCCGTCGACGACGTATGAAGACAAAACGAACTTGAGCAAGTCGGTGCCGAATACCATCGCGGCGGTGAACAGGTACACCGGAAAGGTTCTTACCATCGTGTATGTGATCAGGTCAACGCGACCAAGGCAGCCGAACCCGCCGAGCGCCACGCACAAGATGACGATCGGCCAAACGAATAATCCCAGGACAACCAGCAAGCCGAAAGCAATCTCCGCGGGACCGCTACCGAAAAAGAGAAACCCGGCCACACCATTGTCCAGCGCGGCGTCCAAGGCGTTGAGATCCAGCCAACCCTGCGAGGCAGCGACGCCGAAGAACACAGCCGCCGGAAGCAACACGAGAATCCAACTGCCAAGCCATCGAAAAAACACCATCACCAATGCACCGAGACCGTCGTTGGCGACCATGAGGTCGGGAAGATCGAGGTCGCCGGCAGCACCCGCGGCTACGACGTTGAAACGATACGAAGCCCACCAACCCAGAAATGCCAGTCTGCACACAAGAACAAGAAGTGCAAAGACCCAAAAGCCGACCGAGCCCGTCAAGAAATCAAGAAGGAGAATCACGACGCACAAGACGCCAAACGTGATCGCATTACGCAGAGACGTGGGAAACATGAACGTGGCGAGAATATCCTGTGCGTAGGTTCTGGGTCTGTCCGACGCATATTCGTGGCTCTTCTCTTGCGACGTGGCGATTTCGCGACCGGTTGCCAGATCGATTCCGCAGTCGACGCAAATCTTGGCGCCGACGGGAAGTGTAATGCGACAACCGGGACAAACCGGCGCTTCCGCCGGGCCGTGCGCAGGAGCGGTGTTAGGCGTCGCGACCTCGGGCGATGTGACGCCCTCGTCCGCAAACGGAATGGGGCCGAGCTCTTCGTCGCCCACGAGCGAAAACACGGTGCCACATTCTTTGCATTTGGCACGCTTGCCTAAAGACGCATCAGAGAAACGGTACTTCGCGCCACACTCACAATGTTGCGTCGGCATGAACTGCCCCGCGATAGTGATTCACCCAAGACAGACCGGAACGCCTACCGCCCCATTGTGTCATGACACGAAATTTTGGAACGTGTTTCAGAAGTCTCTGTCAGAGCCGCGGCCGTAAGGAAGCGGTCCGCTTTCGTGGGCGAACACCGCTCCCTGACTGTCGCGGCTCGGTTTGCAGCCACCCATCCTGAACACGCTCTTGGACCGGTGACTCGCAATCGCCGACATCAAACATGGCACGCACAGCCTCAGGCCGGCGTAGCTTCGATCGTGGCGTTCTCCATGAACCCTTCGAGCTTACGCGAACGCACCGGGTGCTGCAATTTGCGAATGGCCTTGGCCTCCACTTGGCGCACGCGCTCGCGGGTCACCTTGAAGATGCGACCGACCTCTTCGAGCGTATAGGTATAGCCGTCGCCAATGCCGTATCGCAGCTTGATAATCTCTCGCTCACGATAGGTCAGGGTCTTGAGCACCTCTTCGATGCGATCCTTCAACATGCCGCCGCCGGCGGTGTTGACCGGAGAGTCCACCGAAGCGTCCTCAATAAAATCACCGAAGTAGGAATCTTCGCTCTCGCCGACGGGTCGGTCCAACGAAATGGGATGGCGAGATATCTTGAGTACGCGGCGGGCTTCGCTCACGGGCATGTCGGCTTTGCGCGCGATCTCCTCGATGGTCGGCTCGCGACCAAGGTCTTGCAGCAGCGCCTTGCTGATGTTCCGCAGCCGGCTCATCGTCTCGATCATGTGTACAGGAATACGAATCGTCCGCGCGTGGTCGGCGATGGCGCGCGTGATCGCCTGTCGAATCCACCACGTGGCATAGGTGCTGAACTTGTACCCTCGTTTGTATTCGTACTTGTCCACGGCGCGCATCAGACCGGTGTTGCCCTCTTGGATGATGTCCAGAAAGCTCAGCCCTCGGTTGCGATATTTCTTGGCGATGCTGACGACGAGGCGAAGGTTGCCCCCGGAGAGCTTGCGTTTGGCGTCTTCGTATTCACCGAACACGCGCTCGATCGACGTGAGTCGCTCGCCCAACGCCTCGGACTCTTCCAGGCAAAGCGAAGCGATACCGGCGCGCTCGTCCTTCATGGCGTAGAGGTCTTCTTCGGGCATCGTTTGCCGCTTGAGCTGACCGGCCAAGCGCCGATCGAGCTCGCGCATCTTGCGATGCATGGCGCGAAGTTTCTTCATGAGCGGTTGGATGCGACTAGTACGCAGCGACAGCTCTTCAAGAAGTTTGGAAGACTTTCGTCGCCGATCGCGCATTCGCTGCGTCAGTTCCTTCCGCAACAGCGCGGCAATCCTCGGGCCGCTGAGCTGGGCCCAATCTTCGTCGTTACGCGATAGTAACCCACGAACCGTCGCGAGGTTGACGGGTATGCGGGCGCTGATACGCGGCTTGGCTGCAAATTCCGAAGTCGAAATCTTCATCGTTCGATCGAACGGCAGCGTCCCCTCGTGAACCTGCGCCAAAATGTCGCAAGCGAGTCCGGCGCAATAGTCGCTCTCAAGAACCTTCTGACGAAACGCCATGCGCGTCAGCTCGATTTTCTTGGCGAGACGGATTTCTTCCTCGCGTGTGAGTAGCGGTATCTCACCCATCTGGGTTAAGTACATTCGGACGGGATCATCGATCCGCTTGACGCCCACCTCCGGCGCGGCGACCACATCGTCGTGGCCGGCGGCGTCAGCGTCGGAAGAACTCTTCTTACGCTTTCGGCCGGAAGCGCGCCGCCGCTCATACTTGATAGCGTCAGCTTCGTCGAGCGTTTCGACCTTGTTGGCCTCAAGGTGCATCAGGATGACTTCGAGTTGGGTCGGGTCGATCGCGTCGTCGGGGAGAATTTCGTTCATTTCTTCCCACGTAACGTAGCCGCGTCCCTTGCCCAAACCGAGCAGCGCATCCACTGCCACCTGAATCGGATCTGCAGGAAGTTGTACTGTTTCGTCCGTCATGTTCACTCCGAAAAACAATATTGCCGTCGGTCGTCGACTGTTCTACTCTTCCCGCGTCGGCAGCTCACGCGACCTGCGAATCATACGCTGCGGGGCATAGCCACGATGGGCACGAGCCGCCGCAAAACGTTGTTGCAAGTCACCATTCGCCGAATCGCCCGGCTGGACGGCGACGGTTGTCGCGTCGCGATGTTCAGCCGCCTGCTCAATCTGAATCGCCTGGCGCAAACGTAGTGCAGCCAGTGCGAAAGTTTCTTCATAGTTGCCGCGATCTTCACCGCGACGAGCGAGCTCGATTACCCGCCCCACGTCGGCCGGGTCGTCAAAACCAGCCAACACGTCGCTCAAAGCCGAACAACCCGACCGCTGAACCAAGTCCAACAGCTTCGTCGCAATCCGTTGGTCAACGTCGGAACCAATACGCTCCACCGCAAAGTCCGACACCGTCTCCGCCAGAAGCTTCGGCTCGTTCAACACCACCTCAAGCCAATGCGTCCAAGCCGCTTGCTCCGCACCCGCCGGCTTGGACGCCGCGTGCGATGCTTCCGGAGCGACCACACGCCCCACAGCCGGAGACGAACGTTTGCCGAGCCGCTGAATCGCGTGATCGATTTGCTCGCGGTCGATCCCGAGCAAGTGGGCCACCTGATTCACCAGCAATCCGCGCTCAATCGCGTCGACAGCCTTCGACGACGCGGCGTCAGCGACGAGGCGAAGAAAGTCGTTGATCGCATCGCGCCGCCCGGCGTCGGACTGATCCGCACCGAACCGGTCACGCGTCTGCGACCACTTGAATTCTAGCGCGTCTACGGCCGCCATCAATACGTCCGAAAACGCCTCCGCACCGGCGGTGTTCAAGTAGTCGCTCGGGTCCTTACCCTCCGGAATTCGGGCTAAGCGGACCTTGACGCAACGAGGCACCGCCACGCGAACGGCACGGTCCGCAGCAGCTTCGCCAGCGTCGTCCGAGTCGAAGAGTAGAACGACATCATTGATATACCGGCGCAGCAGATCGACGTGCGGCTCAGTTAGCGCCGTACCGAGCGTGGCTACCGTCTCCGTGAAGCCCGCCTGATGGGCTGCGATACAGTCCGTATATCCTTCGACCACGACCGAACGCTTTCGATCGCGAAACCCGTCGCGCGCGACATCGAGCCCATACAGCGTTCGCCCTTTGTCGAACAGCGCGTTTTGCCGGGTGTTGAGATACTTCGCCCGATCGTCACCCAACGTTCGTCCGCCGAAGCCGATAACACGGCCCATGGCATCGCGAATGGGAAACATCAATCGTTTGCGAAACGTTGCGTACACATCGCCGCGCTCACCCTGCCGCGCCAGATCAGCCGCATCCAACAACGAAGGTGCGACCCCGCTCTTCTCGGCCGCACGCATCAACGGAGCCAAGTCCGTGGCCAATCCCAGAGCGAACCGCTCCGAACTCGCGTCGGAAATCTTCCGTTGCAGTAAATAGTCGCGCGTGGTTCGACCTACATCTGAATCGCAAAGCTGCGATCGAAAAAACTTAGCGGCCCATTCGTTCACTTGGAGCAAATCCGACCGGGTCGCACCGCCCTCGGACCGTTCGTTCGAGGCGCCCAAGGCTACGCCGGCCCGGTCGGCCAGCATGCGCATCGCATCCATGAACGGCACGTTTTCGCGGAATTGTACGAACGAAAAAACATCCCCACCCTTGCCGCAACCGAAACACTTGAATGTTCCGGTCTCCGGACGCACTGTAAACGACGGGGTTTTTTCGGCGTGGAATGGACACAGCCCAACCCACCGCTGGCCGCTCCGTTTGAGTGCCACGTGCGGCGTCACAAGGTCGAGAAGGTCAGTGCGATCGAGAATGTCTCTTTTCTTGGAATCGAAATCCTTCAAAGGACCGGAGACACCTCACAGTAATCGGGAAGCGCATAAGCGAAAGCCGCAGAACGACATCCTGTCGCCAGCGACCCATTTGAATCACTACCCGAAATAATCAACCTGAGATTCAGGAAACCAGACTTCTCACCACCTAGAATATACACCACGAAATGCGGACCGTCAAATATGAGACGCCCATGGCGGCGAATTTTGCAGTACTGGGAACGCGCGGCCCACCGAAGGTCAGCGAGGCCGTGCGTACCCCAAGAAGCTGAGGAAAACTTCCTGACGCAGGATGGGAACCGTTAGCGTTTTCGCATCTTGCACCTTCGTCCTGTAGCTCTCGTACGATTGCTTTATTGCGTCGAAACGGGCGAGCGACTCGGGTGATTGATCGCGGGGCTTGCGCGGCGTGCGTGGAGCCGAGCCGAGGACGAGATAGTCGAGCGAGGCGTTCAGGTCTGTGACGATTCGACCACCCCAACTAGTGATCATCGCCTCGATATCCGCGGCGCCGCGGGGGTCGACGTTGCCGTCGTGGTCGAGGTCGAATGCGCCGAGAACGAGGAAGCTGACTTCGCGATCCCGGTCGTAAACCGGGTTGGCGATCAGGTCGCCGGGGAGAATCACCTGCCCTCGGGCCAGTGAAACAATGCGACACTCCGAGGAGGCTTCGTTGATGGCCACGACTTCAATCTGAGCCTTGGCTTGACCGCTTTCCGGAATACCGTGCTGCGCGGAATAGACCGCGAAGCGAAGCCCACGGACCAAGCGGTCATTTCGACCAAGATCGATAAAGGCCAAGTCGTCTCCGGGGACGTGATGCAGAATCGCACCGTCCGGCTCGCGCGCTGTGGCGAGCGCCTTCGGGCCGATCAACACGTCGCCGAACTTCTTCTGGAACGCAGCCATCCGCTCTTCCAGCCGGTTATTGCTGGCTTCGAGCGTCGCGGTCCGCTGCCGCTCCTTGGTCAGGTCGGCGTCACTCTGAGCACGCCGGCCGTCGTATTCGCGACCGAGCGTTTCGACCTGCGTATCCCATACCGAACGGAACTTGGTCCGTTCCGCCTCTGCGGCTGCGACCTGCGCGCTCGCCTCTTTGATACGTGCCTCAAAGTGTTCTTTTTGCTGTGCGTTCGCAGCAGCAAGCTCAGTGGTTTGCGTGTTCAACTCCGCCGCACGCTTCTCAGCATCGCCAAGTCGCGTGTGAATCGCCTTGAACGCCGCATAGGTCTTGGTCAGGGCTTCATGGTAGGAGAGACCTTCGTAGCGCTTGGGACGCGGCAAGACGCCGTCCGCCTGAATCGCACGCAACACCTCGTCCAACTTGGTTTGAATGGCTCCGGGGTCGTCCGCGGCGTCGCCGGTGGCGAGTTCAGCCGTGTCTGACCGCGACGCCTCGATCAGCCCGACAACCGTCGGACCACCGGCGCGAGCTTGCTTGAACAGCGCTACCGCACCGCGCTCTTGCGCGGAAATCAACCGTTCGTTGTCGGCAAGCACGCGGTCGTTGTCGGCTCGGAGTTCTTCCTGAGCCGTATATTGAATCACGACCACAATCGTGGAAATCATCCACAGCGCCGCGAACACGATAATCCAGACGGTGCCACCGCCACCCTGTTGCCCTTTGGCCATGTTCGACCGAGCCTCCACGTAAACCGTTTGGTCAAGTCCGGTATTGACTGCGTAATTTTAGAACGCGTCTAAGAAATCTCTTTCAGAGCCGCACCCGTAACGGAGCGGTCCGACCTCAACTGCGAACACCACTCCCTTACGGTCTCGGCTCGGTTCAAAGCAACCCTTGTTAGACACACTCTTAGGGAATTCCCCGCGCGTCACCCAGCGGTTGGGCGGGCGTATGTTTGAAGTCCGCCTCAGCACGAGACGTCTCGGCAGAAATCGGTATGCGCCGTCGAAGGGGAACGACCAATCATGCCCCGGCGCCGCCCCAGCGTCGCCCCGGGAAGATCTCAGCCCACGACACGCCAAACACCCGTGGCGAACCGGCTATCCGCCGGACCTGCGGTCGGCCAAGACCGACGCGCCACGCACGGATTCTTGCAGCCCAGTATGCAACTGTCAAGAAAACGGTGGAGGCGTGTTCTCCCTACCCGCCCTTCGGAAAAGCCTCTCCGACGTGGCTGCCTGGACCTGATCCTGCTACGATCCGAGGAGTTGGCGTGAAAACCTTGCCTCATTTCGTCGGTACGAATCGCGTGCGTGAGAGTCACCAATGCCAATTTACGAAATCACAGCAGAACACATCGAAAAGATTCAGGAAACGACGTTCAGCGAGGTCGGGATTCGGGAACGAGCCGATCTCCAACGTCTGCTTCGCGACCAGATCGCCGTAATCGCACCCGACACCGTTGTGGTCTCGGAGGAATTCGGCCGCTGGGAAGACTCACATCGCCGCATCGACCTGCTCGCAATCGACAAGGAAGCGAATCTCGTCGTGATCGAGCTGAAGCGCACCGAAGACGGCGGCCACATGGAGCTTCAGGCCATCCGTTACGCCGCGATGGTCTCAACCATGACCTTCGATCAGGTCGTCGCAACCTACGAACGGTTTCTCGAATCACGCTGCAGCGATGCCGACGCAAGACAGAGCCTCCTCGACTTTCTCGAATGGGACGAGCCGGATGACGACAGCTTCGCGCAGGACGTACGGATTGTCCTCGTATCAGCCGAGTTCTCGAAGGAACTCACGACGTCGGTGCTTTGGCTCAACGATCTCGACCTCGACATTCGCTGCGTACGCATCCACCCTTACAAGGATGGCGAACGAGTACTCATTGATGTGCAGCAAGTGGTGCCACTTCCCGAAGCCGTCGACTATCAAGTCAAGCTGAAGGAAAAGAAACAGAAAGGCAAGTCCGCACGGCAATCGAACATCGACTTTACCCGGTACGACGTGACCGTTGGCGACGAAGTTCATCACAATCAGTGGAAACGCAACGCGATCCACAAAGTGGTCAAGCATGTGGTCAGCAATGGCGCCGATCCGGACCGAATCCACGAACTGTTCGGCTGGCGCAAGGGACGCATCTGGTTGACACTGGACGGGGAGCTGGACAACGCCGCGTTTGTCGAACAAGCAGCATCCGTGGCCGAGAAAAACGGCGGTCGATTTGAGGTTCGTCGCTGGTACTGTAACGACGGCGACCTTGTCCAGTTCAAAGGGCGAACGTACGCCTTCTCGAACCAGTGGGGTGGCGAGGGATGGCGACGGGCGATGGACACTTTGGTGGACGCATTCCCAAAATTCGAGATTACGTACCGCCCAACGGAGTAAGAACGGCGGTGCGAGAAAGGATTCACGCACCAGCGAACAACGATTCACGCACCAGCAACTATGGATCACCGGCTGGAAGCCGGTGCCACACACGGATTATGCTGGGACGTGATTCCCATCTCGTCCCTCCGCACAAGCGGCCTATGGATCACCGGCTGGAAGCCATTGCCACACTTGTTCAAGAATCCGGTGCCACATTCTTCAACGGCGTGCCTAGCTGACCGCCGTCTTGATCTCGCTCTGTTTCGCCAAGGCCAGCGTCTCGGTGACTACGTGGGCGACTTCTTCGAGTTCGTCCAATGACAAGAACGGGCAGAGCGGAAGTGACAGCAGTTGGTCGCACATGGTGTTGCTGTGCGTTAACGGGCCGGATGTCATGCATCCACGGGCGAAGGCGGTTTGGGTTTGGATCGGAACGGGGTAGTGGATGCCCGCTTGGATGCCATGCTGTTGTAGTCGACTCAACAACGCATCGCGAAGGTCGTGGCGAACGACGTACAGGTGATAGACGTGCTCTACGTCGTCGCGCTCGATCGGCAATATGAGATCCGTTCCGCCAAGTAGCTTGCCGTATTCGCAAGCCAGCCAGCGACGTCGCTCGTTCCATTCGTCGAGGTAACGCAGCTTCACACGCAGCACGGCAGCTTGGATGGAATCCAACCGGGTGTTGAATCCGCGAATCGTGTGTTTGTATTTCACCGCGGAGCCGTAGTTTCGCGCCGTGCGCAGCCACTGCGCCAAGCTGTCGTCGTTGGTCACAATCGCTCCGGCGTCGCCGACGGCTCCGAGGTTTTTGCCCGGGTAAAAACTAAACGCCGCCGCTTGCCCCAGCCCTCCGCATCGACGACCTTTGTATCGCGCTCCGTGCGCCTGAGCAGCGTCTTCGATGGTGATCAACCCGTGCTCTTGAGCGAAGGTCTGAATCGTATCCATGTCGGCCGGGTGACCGTAGAGGTGAACGGGGATAATCGCCTTGGTTCGGGCGTTCATAGCCGCCGACAAGCGGTGCGTATCGATCGCGTACGTTTCGGGATCGTGGTCCACCAAGACCGGCGTGGCGCCGACGTGTTGGACTGCGAGCGCGGTAGCGACGAACGTATTGGCTGGAACGATCACTTCATCGCCCTTCCCCACGCCAAGGCCTCGAAGCGTTAACGTCAGTGCGTCAAGTCCGCTACCGACGCCGATGCAGTGTTTCGTTTCGCAGTATTCGGCGAATTCGTTTTCAAACTCGGTGACTTCCGATCCGAGTACGAAGTCGCCGCGTTCAAGCACGCCGTCTATGGCCTCGCGGATTTCGTCGTGCAGTTCTTCGTGTTGTCGACTCAGATTGACAAGCGGTATCGCCATGGTTGATCCCATCGCCAAATGAATGTGAACGTAAGGTCTGCGGGGCCGCACCATCGACTCGGACGTCCGACGCCGCGTCCCACAAAGCGCAACGAGAACACTCGACTTCGGTCGAGGCCGCATCACGCACAGACCCCTATAGTTCGTCCGAAAACAAACGCGGATCGATCTAAAAATGGCATGAATTGTTGGTTGGGGGTGGTTGGGCGCTTGCCGCGCCAACGCTTGCGCGTAAGCCGTTACAGTAGTGGGAGGGACGATGTGAGCCCGGCGCGGGGCGCCAAGTATGTTGCTTCAGCTCTGCCGCCGATCCGTTGACAGGTTGGTCCAATCCGAGCCGCGACCGTAAGGGAGCGGACGTTTGAAAGCGTGTCGTGACAGACTGAAAACACTGCCTTACGATCGCGGCGCGGCTCGGATCGGTCGAACCCGTCGCATGAGTCGTGACGTCGCACTACGACGCCTGCCGGATTTTTCGGAAACGTAGGTTGAGCACTTCCACGCCAAGCGAAAAGCCCATCGCGAAATAGATGTATCCCTTACTGACGTGCGTGCCCAGACCCTCCGCCACAAGCATGACGCCAATCAACAGGAGGAACGACAGGGCAAGCATCTTCAAGGATGGGTGGCGCTCGATGAATGCGCAAACCGGATTCGCACAGACCATCATCACGCCGACCGCAGCCACGACGGCCGCAATCATCACCGCGAGGTGGTCGGCCATGCCGACGGCGGTGATCACCGAATCGATCGAAAAAACGATATCCAACAGCATGATCTGCACAATGGCTGAGGCAAACGTAGCCGCCTTGGGCGTCTTGGCGTTTGATGGACCTGGTACTTCCAGCTTGTCGTGAATTTCGTAGGTGGCTTTGCCAATCAAGAACAACCCGCCGACAAGGAGCACGAGATTTTTCCCCGTCAAGTCGTGCCCCATCAGGGTCAACAGGGATTCCTTGAGATGGAGAATCCACGAAATGCATAGCAGCAGACCGATGCGCATGAGCATGGCACCGGCCAAGCCGACGCGGCGTGCTTTGGATTGAACCGAGGGATCTAGCTTGCCGGATAGGATGGCGATGAACACGATGTTGTCGATCCCGAGCACGATCTCAAGCATCGTGAGCGAAAGGAACGCCAGCGCATTCTCGGTGGTCAATAATTGCTGCATCGCAATCGGCCCTCTCTCGCCTTACGGACGAAACGAGTTCAAAGCGGACGAGCGGCAATGGATCACCGGCCGGAAGCCCGTGCCACACCAGAGTGTCATCGCTGTTCAAAAGCCAACCTTACCCCGCCTCGCTTCTACCCGCTTACGCGTACCGCGACGCCCCGTTGCTCACCAATCCGCATTGCTACGCCCCGTACCGCTCGATGATTTCTTCCTTGCCCTTCCCGAGAATTTCATACTTCGCGCCGATCTTGGCAAAGGCGTCGATCGCGCGGTCGATGTGCGAAGTTTCGTGGCCGGCGGAAAGTTGAACGCGAATGCGGGCGAGGCCTTTGGCGACTACCGGGAAGAAGAAACCGACCACGTACACACCCTCGGCGTAGAGATCGCGGGCGATATCCTGGGCGAGCTTGGCGTTGTAGAGCATGATCGGCACGATCGGGTGCTCTCCGGGTTTGATGTCGAAACCGGCTTGCACCATGCCCGAGCGAAACCGCGTGGTGTTGGATTCGAGTTTGTCCCGAAGGTCGGTGCTCCGCGATAGCAAGTCGATCACCGCTATCGTGGATTTGATGACAATGGGTGAGACGGTGTTGCTGAAGAGGTAGGGTCGTGATCGCTGCCGGAGCATGTCGATGATCTCTTGCCGGCCGGCGGTAAACCCGCCCGAGGAACCACCCAACGCCTTGCCCAGTGTCGAGGTGATGACATCGACGCGACCCATCGCCCCGCAGTGCTCAGCCGAACCGCGACCCGTCTTGCCCATGAACCCGGTGCAATGGCTGTCGTCGACCATCACGATCGCGTCGTACTTGTCGGCGAGGTCGCAAATCTTGTCGACCTGAGCCACCGTGCCGTCCATGGAGAACGCACCATCGGTGGCGATCATGCGGTAGCGGGCACCGCTTGTCTCCTTGAGCTTCTGCTCCAGATCAGCCATATCGTTGTTGAGGTAGATGGATCTTTTGGCTTTGCACATCCGGATGCCGTCGATAATCGATGCGTGGTTGAGCTGATCGGTGATGATGGCGTCGTCGGCACCGAGGAGCGGTTCGAACAAACCACCGTTGGCGTCGAAGCATGCGACGTAGAGGATCGTGTCGTCCGTCCCGAGAAACGTGCTGATCTTCTGCTCCAGCTCTTTGTGAATGTCCTGCGTACCACAGATAAACCGAACGCTGCTCATGCCATATCCATGCGTCTTCAACGCATCGTGCGCGGCTTCGATGACCTTCGGGTGCGACGACAGGCCCAGATAGTTGTTGGCGCAGAAATTCAGAACCTGGCGTGGCGGATCGCCGTCCGGATAGACCACGCGAATGTCCGCCGCCTGCGGCGTGAGGATTTGCCGTTCTTCCTTGTACAAACCACGCTCGCGAATTCCAGCCAGTTCCCGCTGAAGATCGTCTTTGATTCGACCGTACATTGATTCTCTCCACTGTTGACTCATACCGACGCACGACAACGCACGATCCGCCGACGAGGCGCGCCGGGACACGTCGCGTGAATGCGATTATTGCGGCTGACGCGATCATCTGCAAACTGACCGTCGGCGGCGGATTGGGCGAGCCCTGCCCGGTCGGGTGGCCCACCTCTTCAGAGGTGGGGGAGTCGAATCGCGGGTGTCGATTCGACTCCCCCACGGCTAAAGCCATGGGCCACCCAACCCATCATTCAAGGCGTAATGGAGCACTAGTCCACGCCTGTGCGGTTGCGCTTGAGCGGCGGAGCTTCGCGCGTCCGGAGCACGGCGTCGCGGCACGATCGGGTCGGATTCACAGGGCAGGTTGGGGCTGTTGGACGTTCGAGGGAGCGGGTATCATCGGTCGAGGGCGGCGGAGTGACACCGTGCGCGTTGCTCGTCGCTGTGACCGGAACATAAGCTCAATCGAAGTTAGAGGAGATTCAATCCATGCGATTCCCAAGCGTTGCCGCGTTCGCGGTCGGCCTCATATCCGTTCTTCATGGCCAACCCACAATGGCTGTGGACCAAGGGTTGCGCATCGGCGCATCGTTCCCTAGCAAGTGGTCGAAGACACCGCTTGACGGTCGACTGCTTTTGATATTCGCGAAGGACGACTCGCGCGAGCCGCGCTTCCAAGTCGGCGGTGGTCCCGGTTGCCAACAGGTTTTCGGAATCGACGTCAACGGACTGCTGCCTGAGACACCAGCATTGATTGACGCATCCACCATGGGGTACCCGCTCGCCAGCCTCTCCGACGTGCCGCCCGGGCGATACCTCGTGCAGGCGCTTCTTCACCGCTACGAAACGTTCCGCCGCTCCGACGGGCACACCGTCAAGCTGCCGATGGATCGCGGTGAGGGTCAGCATTGGAACCGGGCACCCGGTAACCTGTACAGCACGCCGGTGATGCTACGCATCGATCCCAAAGAAGACCGAGTGATTCAGATCGCGCTGGATCAGCAAATCCCGCCCATCGATCCGCCGAAGGACACCAAGTACATCAAACACATCAAGATCAAGAGCGAGCGACTTACGAAATTTTGGGGGCGACCGATGTTCCTGGGGGCGTGCGTCCTATTGCCCGAGGGTTTCGACGAACACCCTGAGGCGCGCTATCCGCTGATCGTCAACCATGGCCACTTTCCGCATACGTTCGGTGGATTTCGAGAAACGCCGCCCGATCCGAATCTGAAACCGGAATACAGTGCCCGCTTCGATATGGACGGCTACAACCGGATCGTTCAGGAACACGCCCATCAGTTTTACAAAGACTGGACCGCGCCGGGCACGCCGCGCATGATCATTATCGAAGTTCAACACGCTAACCCCTACTACGACGACTCGTACGCTGTGAACTCGGAAAACCTCGGCCCCTATGGCGACGCCATCATGTACGAACTGATTCCCTTCGTGGAGAAGAAGTTTCGCGGACTTGGCGCCGGCTGGGCGCGATTCACCTACGGTGGTTCGACGGGCGGGTGGGAAGCCCTCGCGGTTCAGGTGCTCTATCCGGATGACTTCAACGGCTGCTTCGCCGCGTGCCCCGATCCGATAGATTTTCGGGCCTACACCGTCGTCGACATCTACAACGACAAGAACGCCTACTACATCGACGGCGACTGGGTGCGAACGCCGCGACCCGGTCAACGCAACACACTCGGGCACGTCAGCGTCACACTCGAACAGTTGAACTTGCTCGAACTCGTGCTGGGAACGCACTCGCGGTCCGGCGGTCAGTGGGACATCTGGGAGGCCGTGTATAGCCCTGTGGGCGCGGACGGTTACCCGAAACGAATCTGGGACAAGAAAACGGGCGAGATCGACCCGACGGTCGCGAAATTCTGGCGAGACAATTACGATCTTCGCCATATCATCGAGCGGGATTGGGCCACACTCGGTCCGAAACTTCAGGGCAAGATTCACCTCTATTGCGGCACGATGGACAACTATTATCTCAACAACGCCGTCTACCTTGCGGAAGATTTTCTGGAGCAAAGCAAGAACCCGCACTACGATGGCGTCGTCGACTACGGCGATCGTGCGGAGCACTGTTGGAACGGAGACCACGCCCGCCCCAACGCGACGTCGCGCTTGCGGTATCATCAGATGTACGTCGACAAGATCATGGCACGTATCCGGGCGGTTGCGCCCAAGGGTGCTGATCTGACAAGCTGGCGGTATTAAGAGGGTGCTTACGAACATGTGTTTCGAACCGAGTCGCGACCGTCGGGGAGCGGTTTTCGCGTGTGAAACCGGACCGCTTCCTGACGGGTGCGGCTCTGAAAAAAACTTCATAGACACCCTCCAAGCGAGACGCCGTTCGTCTGGATGGGAATCTCGTCACAGTGTTGTCACCGCGTTGTGCTGAACCGATTCGACTCCCCCACGGCTGAAGCCATGGGCCACCCGGCCATCGCAGCGTCGCTGGTGGGGCTCCTTCATGGACGTGTCTGGTCGGGCTCGTGTGAGAAGAACCGCACAAGGCCGCGAAACTTTTCGCCGCGTCCGGTGTCCAAGTGAGTGTAAGAGCCTGTGCGAGAAGAGGTATTGGAGATTCTGTGATGAACCGAGCTGCGCCCGTGAGGACGCGGTTTTCGCCCACGAGCCCGGACCGCTTCCTCACGGGCGCGGCTCGGCAAGAGGCTTCTCGCGCACGTTCTAAGTAATCTACTGAGTTTGATCGTCCCAACGGGAGGTACACCGATGTTGCACGTACGCCACTTCGTTCTAACTGTTCTGATTTCGTTGATCACGGCCGGTATCGGCCCTGCGGTAGCCCGCGCGGCGGAGGATGAAGCGACGGCTTTGACCATCTACAGCACCGCCCGACCGGGGGCTATCTCGCCCGAGCTTTACCGACCCGTCCTCGGGCAGAACCTCAACCCCGCGCAGCTTAGCGGCCGCATTCCCGGCTATGCGATCGTCAAGCAGGAGCGGACGATACGACTCGACCAGGGGCGCGGTGTGATCCGTTTCGCGGATGTGGCGGCCCACATCGACCCGACGACGGTCTCGTTCGCGTCGCTGACCGATCCACAGGGCACGCGGGTGCTCGAACAGAATTTCGAATTCGACTTGGTCAGCACAGAAAAACTCATGACGCGATACATCGACCATGCCATCACCGTCGATCAGATTCAGGGTAACCGGATCGAAACGTTCACCGGCACGCTGCTCAGCACAGCCGGCGGGCTCGTGCTCAAGACCGACGACGGCGCCGTGCAGGTCATACGCAACTACGCCAACGTGCGTTTCGCCGAACTGCCCGGCGGTCTGATCACGCGACCGACGCTGGTGTGGGACGTCGCGTCCAATCGCGGCGGTCAACAGAAGACGCGCGTGACGTATGAAACCAAAGCGGTTACGTGGTGGGCGGACTACAACATCGTATTCACGCCGGATGACGACGCCAATAAGGGACTGCTCGACATCGGCGCCTGGGTGAGCATTATCAATCAATCCGGGGCCACGTACAAAGACGCGAAACTCAAGCTGATCGCGGGGGATGTGAATCGTGCGCCCCATCCCCGCCGAGTGATTCGCGACGAGGGCGGACGATTGGGCATGGCGGCCCTGGCCGAATCTAACGCTGGCTTCCAAGAGAAATCGTTTTTCGAGTACCACCTCTACACGCTGGGCCGACCTACCACGCTGCCGGAAAACTCGACCAAGCAGATCGAACTGTTTCCCGCCGCGCGCAACGTGCCCTGCGAAAAGGTGCTCGTGTACTACGGGTTGGCTTCGCCATATCGCAACTACGGCCGCCCTATGACGGACCGCAACTTCGGCGTGCAGTCCAACAAGAAGGTCGACACCTACTTGCGGTTCAAGAACGCCAAAGAGATCGGTATGGGCATGCCCCTGCCTAGCGGGCGCATTCGCGTCAGCCAGCGCGACCAAGCCGACGACACACTGGAGTTCATCGGCGAAGACGTCATCGACCATACGCCCAAGGATGAGGAAGTGCTCATCAAGATGGGTAGCGCGTTCGACGTCGTCGGCGAGCGCAAGCAGATCGACTTCGCCACGCACGTGACTCGGCAGTGGATCGATGAGACCATCGAGATCAAGCTGCGCAACCACAAGAAGCAAGCCGTGAAAGTCATCGTCAAGGAGAACCTCTACCGCTGGACGAACTGGGAGATCACCGAGTCAACCCACAAGCACGAAAAGATCGACTCTCGAACGATTCACTTTACGGTAAATGTACGTGCCGACGGTGAAGTGAAGATCCGGTACAAGGTTCACTATAGCTGGTGACCGGCGCTGGCGAAGCAACGAGACCGAACCGATGACAAGCGATTCGGAAGTCGCACACAAATCATTGACGAAAAGGTGAGGCAGGTCACGCCCAGCGACGGGGCGCGATTACTTGTACAACCGCGAACGGCAGAACCGCCTAGTCATTCTGCACGACACCGAAAACGCCACTGCACCGCCAGGTATTCGAACCCTGGACCCGCTGATCAAGAGTCAGCACGTACCAGGGAACAAGTCTTCACGTAACCGCCATCCACGTAACAACTTACGTCATTTCGACGAATCCGAAGAAGCCCGCCGCGCTGCGATTGAGGGATGGATTGCGTCGTGCCCGGTTCCACTTACGCCGGACCAGAGGCGTGCAATCCGGGCGACGGCACTAGATGGGGGTTCGCAATGATCCAGCCGGGGCTATTCGACACGACACTATCGCCCGGCACATCCGGCGTGGATGGGCTGCTCGATGTGTGGTCCGAGACCACCGAGCCCGATCGGCTGGCGTTCCGGATCGTCCGTTGCGCATCGTGGCTGTAGAACCGCTGACCGGCGGACGAAAGGTCCAGGCCTTCTACTCGACGCGTCAAGATGCGGACAACGCGTTCGATCTCCTCGCGGCGTCGTACGAGGCCAAGTATCCCAAAGCCGTGCTTGGCCTGACCAGGGACCACGACGAGTTGCTGGCGTTCCACGACTTCCCGGCCGAGCATTGGATGCACATTCGGACGACGAACCCGATGGAGTCGACTTTTGCAACCGTGCGATTACGAACCGTGAGAACCAAAGGTAACGGCTCCCGCGCCGCCCGTCTGGCGATGGTCTTCAAGTTGACGATGTGTGCCGAGAAAACCTGGCGGGCACTCAACGGCTCGATCAGTCTCCACTGCTCCTCCGTCAAGTCTGAGGCGTAGGGAATCCCTTCCATAACGATGGGTATCGGCAAAAAAGGTGCCTTTCACACACGTTCTGAGACTTCCAAGATCATCAAACCGGCTCATCGGCACCGATGCGCTACCGTTACGGCTGGCGCGCATCTTGAACCGAGGCGTCTGGTCGATACACTGACCCAAACGGACGGACGAGTTCGGTGGACGAGGTGTTGTGTGATTCGCAGATGCGAGTCGCAAACTGACAGGAGGAGCTGCTCATGTTTCAATCTGGTTGGATGAAGTTGATCGCGATCACCGCTATGGCGGCCTGCTCATGTGGCCAGCCGAACAGTTCCGTCGCTGAGACGGCGTCGACCGCGAGACCGGCTCGCGCTTCCGGTGCGGACGCACGCCCGCTCATGCGGTTTCCGGATATTCACGGCGATAAGATCGTCTTCGTACATGGCGAGGATATCTGGTCGGTGTCGTCCACCGGTGGCATTGCGACGCGGCTCACGATTCACGACGGCTCGGAGAGGTTTCCGAAATTCTCTCCGGACGGCACACTGATTGCGTTCACCGCCCAGTACGACGGCAACGGCGATGTCTACGTGATGGATGCCTACGGTGGAGACATTCGCCGCGTTACCTATCATCCCGGCTATGACGAAGTGATCGGTTGGCATCCAACGAGCGGAAAAATCCTATTTCGATCCGGTCGCAATAGCGCCAGTCGATACAGCCGACTGTTCTTGATCTCGCCCGATGGTACGGATGTGGAAGAGTTGATTCTCAATGAGGCTGCGACGGGTAGTTATTCGCCCGATGCGAAGTTCATGGCCTACAACAAGACCTCGCGCGAGAACAGAACTTGGAAGCGATATCGCGGTGGTCGCGCTCAAGAGGTCTACTTGTGGGATTTCGCCGCCAACGAGTTGACCAACCTGACGGATCATGTCGGTACGGATCGGATTCCGATGTGGATCGGTGAGAACGTTTACTTCACATCCGACCGCAACCGCGTACTCAATTTATTCAGCGTGGATCCACGCACGAAGAAGGTGCGACAAGTTACCCACCACACTGACTACGACGTGCGGAGACCAAGCGAAGGCGGTTCGCAAATTGTATATGAGCTCGGCGGATCGCTATGGGTGTTGGATACGACCACCGGAAAGACGCGGCACGTTCCGGTCGAAATTCGCGCCGACGCCCCCGAGACGAGGCCTCGATGGGAAGACGTGACCAATCGAATCACCGGGATCGACATCTCACCGAGTGGCAATCGGGCGCTGGTCGTGGCCCGTGGCGACGTGTTCTCCGTCCCCCGCAAGAATGGTGCGACACGCAACCTTACAAACGACTGCGGTGCGCGGGACAAAGACGCAGCGTGGTCGCCCGACGGCAAGACCGTCGCCTATCTTTCCGACAAGAGCGGCGAATATGAGATTTACCTTGTCGATTCGCTTGGTAAGACTGAGTCCGTGAAACTGACGCAGCATGCCGACGGATATCGTCACACGCTTCGCTGGTCGCCGGATAGTAAGAAGATCGCGTTCGCGGATCAGACGCTTCGTTGCTACGTCCTCGATATCGAAACGAAGAACATCACTGAAGTTGATCACGCGGAGTATGAAAACGTAGACGTGTCGCTGGACATCAAGCCGATTTACGATTTCTCCTGGTCGCCGGACAGTCGCTTCCTGACATACTCCAAAATGAATGCCGACTTGGTGTTTCAGGTGTTTGTCTATTCTCTTGACGATGGACAATCGCACCGCGTCAGCAACGGCCTGTTCAACGACTTCCACCCTGTGTTCTCGCGCGACGGACAGCATCTCCTCTTTGTGTCCAACCGCCGTTTCGATCCGACGTATTGCGACTTCGAATGGGAGATGGTCTACAAGGACGTCGCGGGAATCTACGCAGTGACCCTCAAGAAAGACGGCCCTTCCATATTGCCCTACAAGAGCGATGAAGAGTCGACAGGAGAGGATAAAGAGGAGGATGCCGACACGGCCACCGACGCTTCTGATGAAAGCGACGCGGACGACAGCGATAGCGAGGGTACGGCGGACTTGGTCGTCATTGACTTCGAAGGAATCGCCGAGCGTGTCGAAGCGATTCCTCTATCGCGCGGCAACTTCCGCAACCTCTCGGCTGGTGACGACGCAATCTTCTATCTGAATAAGAAAGACGGTGACTTCAATCGGTTTGAATATCGCGCGATCGGCGCTCGCGATTTGATGCGCTATTCAATCGACGACCGCAAGGAGGTTGTAGTCGTCAAAGGCATACACGACTACAAACTGGCCGCTGACGGTAAGAACATTGTCTATCGAAAGGGAAGGACGATCGGCATCGTCGGGGCGAGCGCCACGAAAGCTACTGGCGACGAGCTTGATCTATCCGGGTTGAAAATATGGCTCGATCCGCGACTCGAATGGCGTCAGATATTCGATGAAGCGTGGCGTATGGAAAGGGATTTCTATTACGAGCCGGATATGCACGGAATCGATTGGCCCGCCATGCATCGCAAGTATGGTAAGTTGATCCCCGATGCGTCGTGTCGGCAGGACGTTGGATACATCATTGGTGAACTGATTGGCGAACTCAACACGTCACATACTTACGTCTTTGGCGGAGACACAGAGCGAAAGGCCGATCGCGTGAACGTGGGCATGCTCGGTGCGGATTTCGACGTGGACAATTCAAGCGGACGATACCGATTCAGGAAAATCTACCACGTCAATGGTTGGACGCGCGGCGTCAATCCGCCGTTGGGCAAACAGGGCGTCGCAGTCAACGTGGGTGACTATCTCCTGGAGGTGAACGGGGAGGACGTTACGACGGACCGAAACCTCTACAGCTACTTTCAAGGGTTGGCATCAAAGCGGGTGTCCATTCTGGTTAGCGCTAGTCCGTCAACCGAAGACGCGCGCGAATATGTTATCGTTCCTGCACGCGGTGAGACAACGTTACGCTACCTCGATTGGGTCGAGCACAATCGCATGATCGCAGACGAAGCATCCAACGGGGAGATCGGCTACATCCACATGCCGGATACGTACAACGCCAGTGCACGCGAGTTTCCGAAGTACTTCTATGGGCTCACACGCAAGAAGGGCGTTATTGTCGACGGTCGGTTTAACGGTGGGGGGCTTGACCCAGACATCTTCCTGCAGCGTTTGGATAAGAAACTGCTGGCACTTTGGACGCGTCGATACTCCCACGACCAGACGACCCCAGCCGTCGTCACACGTGCGCACATGGTCTGCATCACCAACCGCCAAGCGGGCAGTGGTGGCGATATGCTGCCTATGGAATTCCGAATGCGAAAGATGGGCCCCGTGATTGGTACGCGAAGCTGGGGCGGGCTGGTTGGTGTTTCGATGTTCCTGAGCTTGGTTGACGGCGGTGGATTATCCGCCCCCGACTACCGCATCTACGACACCAACGGCAAGTGGATTGTCGAGAACGAAGGCATAACGCCGGACGTCGAAGTCGATTGGCACCCCGCGGAAATGGCCCGTGGCCACGACGCTCAACTCATGAAGGCCATCGAAATTCTGAAAAAGAAGATCGCGGCCGACCCACTGCCCTGGCCACAGCACGAACCGTTCCCGGTGGACAAGGAATAGAGAGAGCGCATCAAGCTGGAACTTGTGGCAGTCGCTAGACCCACCGACGAACGCGGCGGCAGTATTTTTCGTATTCGTTCGAGAACTTGGCATTGAGCATGCGTTCTTCGGGAGCAATGAAACCACGGTCGATGAGCACGACGAACACTGGAACCACGACGAACGGCGTTAACGATCCGAACATGATCGCGACGCCGACGAGCCCCAGTACCATACCGACGTAGATCGGATTTCGGCTCAGGCGAAACGGTCCGGACGTGACCAGCGCGGCGGATTCGAGAAACGGACTGATCGTAGTACGCGCCCGTCGAAAAATCAATGCAGACCAACCCAAAAGAGAGAAGCCGATCAGCACGAGCACGCCGCCGCTCATGTTGAGCGGTCGCGGCACGACGGTGCGAATCGGCAGATAGAAGTGTAACCCGGCCATGAGGCCGACGGAGATAAGCACCCACACCGGTGGAATGACACGTCTCATTCTGTCTCGTCCTTCTGCACCGCCAGCCTTAGTGCGTGTTTAAGAAGTCTCTTTCATCGCAGCGCCCGTACGGAAGCGGTCCGGTTTCAAGTACGAGGACCGCTCCTTGACAGTCGCGGCTCGGTCCGAAGCACGTCTTCTCAAACACTCTCTCAGCCTCCTTCGTCGTCTGCGCCGCGGTTCGGCAGTCAACGCTCTGTCAATCGTGGCGGCGTTAGGCGATCCGAAGTCGAATGCCGTTACTGCACGGTGTGGTCCCGTGTGGCTGAGCCATGTTAGCTGCCTGTTGAAGCACATGCCACACCTGCACGCACGACTGTTAGTTATTCTTGAGACCTCCGAATCGTTTGGCCACCGTGTAGGCCATAGCGCCGATGAGAAAGGTCAGCGCGCTGGCTAATACTTGCTCCGGTTTTCCATAGGTCATGATGGCCGCGGCGCCGAGCGTGCAGGCGACATAGAGTAGTGGCAGCAGACTGCGGGCGTGAATGTATGGGGTTCGTCGGACGGACGGCATGAACAAGCACGCGACGGAACACGCCCCGCACACCGATAGTGTGAGCCCCAGGTAGGATAGGAGTCCTTGCAGTGATGAGACGAGAATGAACAGTATCGCCAGTCCTGCTTGCACGACGACAGCCGCACGTGGCGATTCGCCTGCACCGCCCAGCGCTGCAGGTAACATTCCATCGTCGGCCATTTTGCGGTAGACGTGGGGGGCAGCCATCATCATGCTGGAAACGGACGTTAGAAGTGCGAGGGAAATGATGACTCGAACGAAGGTGGCCAGCCATGGCCCACCGATCCATTCAGCCGCGGCGGCGGCTACGTCTTTTCGGCCGGCGACGGTGTCGCTCGGTGGAGCCAAGACAAACACGGCGTTGAGCAACAGATACAAGACGACGACGATAACGGTACCAAGGACCAGCGACTTGGGAACCGTCTTCTTGATCTCCGTCGCTTCTTCCGCGATGTAGACGGCTGCGTTGAACCCTGAATAGCTGAGCGATATCCAAACCAACGATCCGGCGAACGCATAGATAACGGAGAATTCACTAGTCGACGTCGCTATTGGCGAGCCTTCCCACCTATCGATCGGAATCATCGCCACAGCCAGCACGAGAAAGGCGCCGAGGACGGCGAGCTTGAGCATAACGGACGTGTTTTGAAAGATCACCCCGGCGCGCGGCTTGAACCCGTGGAAAAAGGCACCGGCGACAACTGCGGCGACCGCAATGGTGTTAACAGGTAACCAAGCGGGTCGCACGCTTTCGGGCATGGCGTAGCTTTCGAGCGCTGTCGCGGAGAACGCGATGGCGCCTGTGAATCCGGCGATCAAAGAGACCCATCCTGCGATGAAGCCGACGAGCGGATGGGCGGCGCGTGAGAGAAAGAGGTATTCGCCGCCCGATTCGGGCATGATACGGATGAGTTGTCCGTAGCTAACCGCGCCAGCGATGGCAATCGCGCCGCCCACCGCCCAAGCAGCCAGCACCAAGCGGGGTGAGCCAAGACTCTGCAAGGTGAAGCCGGACGTAGTGAATACGCCGGCGCCGACCATGTTGGCGACGACGAGGAACGTAAGCGTCCAGAGTCCCAAGCCGTGGCGACCGGACACCTACAGTTTCTCGAAGCGAAGGAAGTAGTTTTCCTTGAGTCCGGGGATGTTCACTTCCGAAACGAGTCGGAAACCAGAGCGTTCGATCTCGCTTGTGAACTGCTGTTTGTCGGCCCGAACGTGACCGAGCGTCCACTTGCGTGATACGCCGGGTATGCGCTCGAAGTCAATGACGATGAGCGTTCCACCGGAACGAAGTGCGTTGAAGATTGAGGCTAACATGGCGTCGTATTGCTCGAAATGGTGGTAGGTATCGCAGACAAAGACGGTATCGACGGAGCGGTCGGCCAGCTCCGTGGAGTCTAGCTTTGATCGAACAACGTCGACATTGGTCAACCCTTCGTCCGCGACGCGACCCTTAATGTGGTCGATGAATTGCGGGGAAATGTCGACGGCGAAGACCTTACCGTTGGCGCCGACGGCGTTGGCGAAGGCGGTGACGAAGAGCCCGGTGCCCGCACCGACGTCGGCAATGCGATCTCCCGGTGCAAGCTTGACGGCATCTACGATTTCTTTTCGTTGCGCGTAAATCTCCCGCGCTTCCACCTCGAACCGTTTGACCCAAACGTCGGGATTCAGATCCTCAGACAAGAACTTGCCATTGATGTTCTTGCTGACGGCGTCGGAATTGCCGTTCGTGGAAGTGCAAGCTGGCAGTGCGACAACCAGCAGACATCCGAGTGCGGTGAGAATAGTACGCTTCATACTTTGACTCCTTGAAACCAGTGGCGCGGCAACAACGCTCAGCGGTGTGGATCGCGCCTCGTCGCGACGAGGTTACTGACAACCCATGCTCATGACAACTGGGTAGGACGATCTCATTGAGCGACGCACCAGCTTGGCAACCTGATCATTACGGCGGCGCAGCAGGGCGGCAAAGTCGATTCGACGCGCGACGCCCCCGAGATGATTGACCCAGGGCAATGGCATTCTAAGAAGTCTCCTGCTGTCTCGGCTCCCGCGCCGCGTACCATCCGAGTTTTCAGCCGCATGAAGCGGGTGGACAAGAAGCCCGCGGCCGAGCCCGACACCGCGAGAGTTAGAATGCGGTCGCCCTGATGATTGACCCCGGTCAGGGGTGTTCGACTCGATGTGCGGGGTCTTATCCGGTAAGCTTGTCGAAGCAACGACGTACGTATCAGTCTTGATGCTCAACATCGTTTCGCGCCCTGTCAGCTCGTGGACGGGACGTACCGAATGGATTGTTCATGGCCGACACTCCTTCTTACTACACGCGAAAAGTGACGGCCGACGATGAGGCGTTTCTATGCACACTGTATGCTTCAACGCGAGCGGATGAGGTCGCCGAGTGGGGGTGGCCGCAAGATCAGCAGCGCGACTTCCTGAAACAACAGTTTTCCCTTCAACACCGATCCTACGCGATGCAGTTTCCAGGCGCTGATCACCGGATCATCATGTGCGATGATCGATTGATCGGGCGCATTTTGGTTTATCGGGCGGAGAACGAGTGGCGCCTGGTCGATATTGCGCTACTACCACGAGATCGGGATCGGGGAATTGGTACCGGTCTGATCCGTTCCTTGATAGCAGAGGCAATCGAGCAGCGTTGCCCGTTTCGGCTGCAGGTGGTCACGACGAACCCCGCTGTCGGCCTGTACGAGCGTCTCGGTTTTCGCGGTATCGGTAGCGATGCACTCTATCATCAGATGGAGTTTATTCCGTCGTAGTGACAGCCTGCTGCCGACTGATGGGTGCGCTTGGCGGGGTTGCAACGAGCAGCGATTCCACGCCGCAATGCTCACGGTGTGTGGCGCTTACGAGCTATGGGACCACGGGCGAAATCGATATCGGCGGCGCCCATCTTCGCTTGCTTTCGACCCGCTGTAGCGAGTATAATAGTGGATGGTCCGTCACAGCGGACCGTGGCCGTTCGTTGTCCAACGAGGGTAGCGGCGACGGTCGGTCTTGTTCTGGAGACATCAAAATGGGTATGACAAGGGGCGAGTTCTTACGGTCGGCCGCCGTCGGCGCCGGCGCGGCGCTAAGCGGGCTGACCAATTTGGCGTCGGGTAGCGACGGACAGAGAGGCGGCGTGGGAAGAATGATGGACAAGGATGAGTTCGCTCCGCACGTCGGCTCCGCGTTTCGTATTCTCGATCGGACTTCGCCGACCCAGTTGGATCTCACGCTTATCGAAGTGACGGATCGCAATTCAACATCCAAGCTGGAACAATTCTCGATATTGTTCCAAGGTCCAAGTGAACCAATGCTGTCGCAGCAGACCTATGGCGTTGAGCACCTGACCATGGGTAGCTTCGAACTGTTTCTGGTGCCCGTGGGCGCGGACGACAGCGGTGTCATGTACGAATCGGTGTTTAGCCGTTTGCGCGAGTAGAATCGCATACGTGAAGTTGCGGTTTCTCGGATTCGCGACTGAATCTCAATTCGTCCGGATTCACTAACTTGTCATGTCAACGAATGCCCCTCGTCCAGCTACGGCCTGTTACGTCAGGCGATGAGCCGCTGCTGCGCGAGGTCTACGCCTCTTCGCGCGCCGAAGAATTGGCCCACACCGGACTTGATCAGCAACAAGTCGAAGCGTTCATCGACATGCAGTTTCGCGCGCAGCACACGCACTACCACGAGCGTTTTCCCAATGCGAAGTATGACGTCATCATCGTCGACGACCAGCCTGTCGGTCGGTGCTACGTGGCAAGATCGCACGACGAGATTCGCATTCTCGACCTAACAATTCTGACAGCGTTTCGCGGGCGTGGGTACGGTGCAGCGTTGCTCGCCGACCTCGCAAAGGAGGCTGATCTTAAAGTGATTCCCGTTCGAGTCTACGTCGACGCCAACAGCTCCGCGCTTCGCCTGTTCGAGCACCAGGGCTATCAACAGATCGAAGAATCCGATTTGAACGTCATGATGGAACGGCTTCCGGGCGCAAGCGATTAGCGCCTTCGTGCAGTTCAACGGGCTCGTTTCGCTGTTTGAGCGGGGTATTCTGTGTCTGTGTGATCGCTGCCATGTGAAGTCGAAAAGCAGATTTGATCGTACCTTCTCGGTCTTGGAGTGTGTTTAGGACGGGTTGCTTCAGTCCGAGCCGCGACCGTAAGGGAGCGGTTGTCGCCCACGAAACCGGACCGCTTTCTTACGGGCGCGGCTCTGCAAGAGACTTTTGTAACACGTTATTAGTCATGGTCGATGCGTGGAGCAGTCGTTCAACCTCGTGATGGAAACACACCGACCAGTGCGATGATGAAGTTCAAGGTAAGCGTGGGTTGGTGGTTGTCGTGTGACGAGCTACCGCCCGTGCTGGGCAACGTCGCGGGGGCGAGGTTCACCAGGTTGTTGGTCGTATTCTGTTGGTAGGAAAACCCACCACTTGACCGAGCGAGCGCGCGGTTTGCCCCCGGCGCGTTGAGCTCGGCTGGATCAGCGCCGTGTACCTGGATCGAATGCGTGTGGTTCGGCATTTGCGATTCAGACAACGCTACCGTTTCCGTACCACCAGACTCGCCAAGCCGTCGCGGCGTGAGCCCGGGTCCGCGTCCCGGATGCATGGGCGCCCGACCTTGTAAGTTGGGCAGGGCGGTGGTGGTTCGCCCGTCGCCGCCGAACGTGGTCCCAATGAGGGAGAAGAGGGCCGTGTTTTGGGATATGGGCAGGAGTTGCCCATTGCACAAGGCGTAGCCTCGCGGTGCGAAGTTCCCGGCGAATATCTTGATCTCGGCGATGAACGGTTCGGACATCTGACTTCTCCTCGAGTTCTAGTTCCGCGACGGGAAAATCCCGACCAATGCGATAATGAAGTTGATACACTGAAACGGCATAATGTTCGCGTGCGATTGAGCGCCTCCGGTGGAAGTCACCGAAGTGGCAGCCAGGGTATCGTCGAACGCATCGTCAATGAACATTTTGACGCTCGGTCCGTTGGCGACCACCCGGCCGGCAGCGTTCGATGAGTTGCCGCCGTCGCTTGATGCTTGGAACGCATGTGTGTGGACGGGCAATTGGTTTGTCGTCACCGTAACGTTTTCTTGCCCGGATTTTTGCCCTATTGGGCGATTCGACAAGCCGGGGCCATTTCCCTGATGCACCGGCAGTCGGCCGCGCAATTCGGGGAGCCCGAACGTCGTGCGCCCGTCCCCACCGTAGATGGTACCCAACAGCGAAAACAACGCATCGTTCTGCGAGACGGCAAGCAGTTGCCCGTCGCAAAAGGCGAAGCCCCTCGGCGCGAAGTTGCCGGCGAACATTTTGATTTCACCAATAAACGGCTCGGACATTTCCGATTCCCTTTCCTTAATTGCGTGACGGGAAGAGTCCCTGGAGCGCGATACAAAAAGACAGCACTGTGAACGGCTGCATGTTGTCGTGCCCCTGCCCCGCCCCCACGTTGGCGGTTGTTCCGGTCCGAATAGGCACCAAGTTTGTCGGGCTATGGTACACGTTGTTGGCGCTCGCCAATACGGTCGCGGAACTGGCTACCGGCGCATCGGCGCTCGTCGAAGATGCTCGTGCGTTGTGCGTATGCGCCGGGATTTCGGCGATCGACAGCGCGACCCTATCCTGGCCGAACTTACTGCCCAAACTGTGTCCAGCGCCCTCGTGTCCGGGTGTTCGTCCGCGGAGGTCGGGGAGTGCGAAGCTCGTGCGACCGTCACCGCCGTAGGTTGTTCCCAGGAGCGAATACAACGACTGGTTCTGGTTGATCGGAAGTATCTGCCCGTCGCAGAGTGCCCAACCGCGCGGCGCGAAGTTGAAGCCAAAGATCCTGATTTCAGCTAGAAACGGTTCCGACATCGCTTGCTCCTGTTCGTCGGGTTACGCCCGAGTCGCAACGACCATGACACTACGGGGTCGTGCCCGTAAAAGATTCCTGAAACCTCACGAGATCGGCAGCGTCCACGTCGCCGTCGCTATCCAAATCGAACGCAGCCAAGCAGTGCCCTGCGGCGATTGTGCCGACTGGCGCTGGCGACGACCCAGGACCGGCCATGCAATCTGAAAAATCTGCATAATCCATCAAGTCGCGATCTTGATCGAAGTCTGTGTCTCCGGACGCGACCACAACAAGTTCAAAATCCACACCGGGAACCGGCGACGGATCGATATCCTGAAAATCCGCGTCGCCGACGAGAATTTCCGCGACGTTAAGCACGTATACGCCGGGCACCGTTGCTTTCGTAACGGCCAATACCAGTGTCACGATTCGCGACACGCCGGTAACGGACGGGTCCACCGGAAGTGATCCGAGTTTTCCGGAGAACGGGTCAACCGGACCGACCGGAATCGAGAACCCGAAACCCGAGTTCCAGACCGGTCCATAGCGCCCGTCTGTGATGGTCACAACGCCTGCTTCGTTGGCACGTAGCCTCATTTCGGCGCTGACGATGAAAACGCCCGCAGTGTCGATGTTCACATCGATCAAGAATCGAGGATCGATTTCCGGGTTCACGAATTCGGTCTTCGATTCGTTGCCTCGGGCCGTTACGTCGACGACCACCTCTGCTAAGGCGGCGGTCGGAGTCAGCGCCGCCATAATCAGCGCGGCTACCATGCGCATTGTTGATTCGGTCATCGCGTTCCCCCCTCAAAGCCGCGATCCATCCACTTCCACACCAGGAGACGCTTTCCGGATGCGTTTGTCCTTTGTTCCTGCCGACCCCGGGGACCGTCAGTAAGCCAATTCAGTCTCCACTTTGGCGCTTGTTTGGGTGCCGTTTCCAGCCATATCTATTGTAGGCTGCGTCTACGGCGAACGCCGACAATCAATAGTCCGATCATCATAAGAACACCAGCCCCCGGAAGCGGAACCACGGTCATCTCGTAGGCCTGTCCGCCATCGGCGGCGATCTGGTCAAAGTTCGTATCGCCGAACACGAGGTTGTCGAGATTCAGAAGGTACGTGCCCGCAGCCGCCGCTGCGTCGATCGATAGGGTTAGCGTCGCAATATCAATAGTCCCGACGCCTGTACCCAACGCGAGATCGTTCGCGATCGATCCAATGTCGTCTGTTCGAAACCCGGTGAGGCTGGTGATGGCTTGAATACTTGGGTCGAGCGTCACACCAGCACTCGTATCCCAAAGCGAACCGTTGAACGCTACGGACTCCAGTGTGAACAGCCCGGACGACGAAAGGTCTGCGAGCGTGAACTGACCGCTGACGAGGCTGTCAGTGGTCGCGAGCTCGACAAGCACGTCAAACGTCGCTCCGGCCGCAACGGTAGCGCTGTTCGCGTTTCCGTTGCTATCGACCAGAGTGGCCGCAAGACCCGCGTGCGAACGATTCTGCGTGCCAAGCACGATGCCAAGAACGACCGCCGCGTTGAGCAAAGAGCGTTTCATGATTCCATCATCTCCATTCGTCTGATCGACCGGCACGATGCCGGAGCGATACTTCAAAGCGTGCTTGATAAGCCATGTTCCGAGTCACGACCGTAAGGAAGCGGTCTGACGTTCCCGCCGAAAACCGCTTCCTTACGGTCTCGGCTCGGTTTGTCGCAAACCCTCTAGTGCATCTTCTCACACTCGTTCCAGCAGTATCCTATCCCTAGCCACGGATGAACGGGTCTTGTTCACCGCCGATGTCACGGGCATACATTGCCATCAAATCCCGCGCCGTTCACGGTTGCGCTACCGGTAGGCGAGCCAATGTTATTGCCCGAAACAAAGCTGACCACGGCCGCTGTGTCTGCGCTGGTGCCGCCGTATCCGGGCAGGGTGAACGATGTTCCTGGTTGCCGCTGCCGTAGTCGGAAATCTGTGCTGAACGCGTCGCCAGCAAGTGAGTTTCCGGTAATCGTAGCACAAACCGAATTCGAATCAGCACTCGCCGCGCCCGATTGGACGAACAGCGCCTGCAGCGCGAACGACGCAGGCTCGTCGACGGTGTTGTTGGTGATCGTCGCGATCAAATTCGCACTGCCGTCGACCGCAAGAAACTTCATGCCGTTTTCGGTGAACTGGTGCACCGTGTTGCCGTCGACGGTGGTCCTGTGCGTGCCCGTTCCCTGGGCTTCGACGTTGATCCCGGTCGCCTGAGACGACCCGGATGCAGCCAAACCGGAAACACCGACGGTGTTGTTGGTGATCGACCCACTCCAGTCGCCCGCGCCCCCCGTGCCCATGAACACGTTGAGGGCGTGGCCCTTGGCGTCGCGGAAGGTGTTGTTCTTAATATCGTAGGTCATGGTGCTATCGCCCGTGCCGTTAATCGTCACGCCGCCGCCGAGCACGTTGGCGTGAATGTTGCTGAATGCGTTCCCGTCGAGAACCACATCCATCACCGCCGTGTTACTGACGGAGCCCTGCAACAGATCGCCACGGGCGCTTGTGAAGTTGGTGTCTAACACAGTCAAACTGGCGGTTGCGGACCCGTTAGCTTCGAGCAGTATACCGTCGTCGCCTAGTGCCGCACCGTTGGCACCGATCAAACACCGGTCGACGACGAAGCGAGTGAGTATTCCACTGTCGTTGACGATGTGGACGTTGTCCTCCAACCCGCCGCTGATTTGGGTACCCAGCATGCCGGTCGGGTTGGCACCGTTGATGGTTGATCCACTCAGGTTGGTCAGGCTGATGCTACCCTCGTCGGCCGTCGGCGAACTGCCGTTCGTGCCGCTGACGGTGCTGTAGTCAAGGAGGAACCCGTTCACGTTGGAACCGCGAATGGCGAAGTTGGTGAAATCGTTCAGTTGCATCCTGGCCAGCGACACGTTGGAGGCGTTGTTGAGCACGATGCCGACACCGTTGTTTGTGCCGTCCGCTCCAGATTTTCCGGAAATCGTCCCGCCGGTGGAATTACCTCCGAGCAACGTGTTCACCCCCTCGCCTACGACGCTGAAACTTCCGGTGGTCGTGCTCAGGTTGATTCCCGCGTCACTTCCGCCCATGGAAGTCACGCTTGTGAAGGTGATCGCAAGGTCCGTATTGTTAATGTCTACGCCCGACGCTGTGCCACCGTCAATGTCGCCGTCGGAAATGTTGAGCGTGCCCGACGTGCTGGCGAAGAGTCCACGTTGATCGGTCGAGAAGTTGTCGATGTCCAGATCGGCAAACGTGAAGGTAGAGCCGGGGTTGTTACTCAACGCTATGCCATCGCCGGACGAACTCGCGACGGTTGCATTGCCGCCGTCGAAGTTCGATCCGGGTGTCAGGTTAGCCAGCCGGATTCCGCCCGAAGCACTGACCGTCGAGGACACGCTGGCAAAGCTTGCCGCGACCTGAACTCCACCGGCCGTCCCGGTAATGTCGACCGCTGGAAATCCGATGACGGCAATCGTGCCGCTGACGTCAGTTACCGCAAACGTGCCCGACACGCTCGCCAGACGTATGCCCTTCTCTGTACTGCTGCTTGCCGACAGGGAGTCGAAGGTTACGTCGAGGACGCCGTCGCTGACGTCGATCGCTCCACCGCCGTTGACCGTGGTTTCGCTCACGCTCAGGGTTCCGAAGTTGTTGCCTCGAATACCCGTGCCACTGCCTGAACTGAGCGTCAATCCGCGGATGGTGTTACCTGACCCAACGCCAATGATGTCCGCAGGACCGGCCACCAACGGATCGGTGCCGCTGAAGATCGGCAGCGCGACGCTGTTCGGCGCCAACGTGATTCCGGTGACGGTTGCAAGGTCGCTTGACGACCCGTCCCCGACCAACTTCTGACCGTCGAGAAGTGTAAGCCCGCCGGTGTAGCTACCCGACCGGACGAAGATGTTGTCGCCCGCAGCGTCGGTGGCTGCCGGTTCAAAACATCCGGTTCCTACCAGGCAGTTGAAGGGCGAGGACAGACGTCCGTCACCGTTGGTGCCCTGCGAACTGTCGACGAACCAGATCATGCCGCCCACCGTCAGCGTAACTGTTCCGGTCACCGTGCCGACTCCGTTGGTCAGGTCGTACGTGAAGCTGTCTAGACCTTCGAATCCAGGCGGTGGATCGTACGCGAACGCGCCAGTCGTGGTGTTGACGGTGACATCGCCACCGTTGACGCTGGGGTTGTCGAATGCAGTGATCGAGAACGGTGCGCCGCTATCGTTTTGTAGTACGCCCGGCGCCGGAACCGCGATCGATACGTTACCCGTCACGTCGTAGGCATCCGGTGCAGCCACAGGCGCTACGCCGCCACCTACAGTCACGGTTACGGTAGCTGTATCGCTGCCGTCAGCGTTCGTAAGCTCGTACGTAAAGGTATCAGGCCCGCTGAATCCGCTTGCCGGATCATAGGTGAACGTGCCGTCGCCGGTATTCATAATCACCGTGCCGCCACCGGCACTTGCGGCGTCGAACGCACTGATTGAACCGCCGGCGAGACTGTCGTTGTCTAGAACACTTGTTAGGCCGGAGTCCAGTAGGGTCTCAAACGGCGTGGAAAATCCCGGGTCGTCCACGGCGTCGGGTGGCGACGGAAGTGACGCTTGGGCCACGGCGAATGCTACGTCGATGAGGTTAATCTTCCCATCCGTCGTAAGATCTTGACGGGTGTTCGTAGCGTCGGCTGTCTCACCGTTTTTGCTCTTAACCTGTGCCGCGTCAATGAGGTTGACGTTGCCGTCGTTGTTGCTGTCGCCGGCGAGGCTGAGCACGTTACAGTCGGCATCGCCAGCCAATGGACTGCTTGTCGCAACGCTCTCCCACAATCCGCCCACGTCGAAGTTGAAGGTCAGCCCGTTGGGCAGATCGCCGTCTGCAAATGTCAGCGTGAGCGTGTCACCACTCAACCCGCCGCCATTGTTCGCATAGGTATTCAGGTCTGATCCGGTGATGACCACATCGTTCAAATCGAACGTGCCATCGACCGGCTGCGCGGGCTCGCTAAAGACGACGCGAATTTCGCGGATTCCGCCGCGACGAGGCTCGGAGTCAGCGGCGCCCTGACCTAGCGACGGGTCCAGCGGAATCTCCAACTGACCGGCGGCACCATGAACGCGAAGGGTGCTCCACGACGTGATGCTCAGCGGAACGCCCACGGCACCGCGTGTCCTTGTGAGCTCCATTAGCTCTGGTCTTGCACGCTTGATTTCGGACGTACTTCGCACTTGACCGAACAGGGTGCTGCTTGCGACGAGCAACAGGCCAGTCGATATGATGAGCTTTCGCATCAATCCTTCCTCCCGGTGAGACCAAAATCGGCTAGCCATCGCTCGCCGTTTGCCCATCAGCTTCACCGCTGTCCAAGGTATGCAACAGCGGCGGCGTGGATCGCCGACTCTTGGCCCGAACGCGCAGCGGCCAAGCCGACCTCTTGTAAGCAAAATACGAACGGCGCATGGTGTGAAGGCGACAGTGCGCGGCCTGCCCTTGGCGCCGTTGATACTGTCGGATCGCTTCGTTGCCCTCAAGAACCCCGAACGACAGCAGCCAGTCTAGCAAAAAGCCCAACGCGAGTCTAGCTCCAGCGTAAGGATTCGTCGCCTTTTTGTCGCACCTCCGAGCGCGTCCGTCTCGGTTGCGTCTTCAGTCGGCTGGGCAACGTCCGTTATTGCTCGTGGTGGCGATCATCGGCGTGTGCCGCACAGTGTTGGTGTCCAGTACGCAGAGGTCGAAGCCGGAGGAACGGGTAGCTTACTCGCGTTTGTATTCATTCAGATGTGTTCATTCAGAATCTGCAAGAAATATGGGATCGGCAGGGGCGTCGGGCCGGAAGGCCTCTTACGGGCAGGTGCGCCAAGTCGATCGCGCGGAATCGCTCATAAGGATTCGGGGCGACAGGATTCGAACCTGCGACTTCCTGCTCCCAAAGCAGGTGCGCTACCGGACTGCGCCACGCCCCGTGTCATGTTTGTGGCACCGCAACGTGCAGATTCCCGGTACCACCGTCGGGAACTTGTACCTCGTTCTGTGGGCGATGTCCAGTGCGGCCGCGTCTGCGGCCAAGTTCCTGATATCCGCGTACGCATACGCGTTTCACGTCCGGCCGTGGACGGTGCCCGACGAACGGAGCCGCGCCCGTGAGGATGTGGTCTTCACCCGCGAGCCCGGATCGCTTCCTCACGGGCGCGGCTTGGTAAGAAGTTTTTCACCGGTGTGCTTAGCACGCCACACGTCTGCTCGGGCAGGTTCGTGCCATGATTCGTAGAGCTTTACCATGGCCCTCGACGCTTCGAGTGTGTCTTTGTTATCTGGACCGAAGCATGCAAGTAGTCTTGTGTGACTCTCGAGCAACATGGGTTCGGCTTCATCAAACCGCTGCAACCCCGAGAGACAATTTCCAAGGGCACGGCGTGCCAGTGCTACTGAGCTGTTCTCCGCCGGCAGTCCGGCTAGGCGGACGGCGAGCGCCTCCCTCAACAAGGGCTCGGCGTCTTTCGCTCTCCCCGCCCCCGTCAACATTTCTCCAAGTCCGCACAATGGGAGGGCAATAGAAACGTGGTCGGCACCGATGGTTTCACGAAGAATACTCAGCGACTCTTCGTATGCTTGTTCCGCTTCGATGATCTTACCCTGTGCCGCCAAGGCGCCGCCGAGACTGCAAAGTGCGGCGCCGACCCTCCGGTCTGTCGGTCGATAGGCGTCGCGTCGCCCTGCGAGGGCCTTACGTGCCCACACTTCGGCCTCCTCCGGACGGCCGGTGTCGGTTAGGAAGGTCGAAAACTCATCCATCGCCGTTGATCGTTCGGCGTTCGAGTTGTCGTCGACCGAATCGATGGTGCCAAGTAAGTCTCGGTAGAGCCCTTCGGCCTCCGAGTTGTTTCCTGCGTACCATTGGGTCCTAGCCGCTACTGTAATGAACCCCGTCAATTTGGAACGATTGCTCTTCTTGCGCTTTTGCATCGTGGCGAGCGCTGCTAGGGCAAGCGAGTTGGCTTCGTCACGACGGTCAAGCTGAAGCAGCGCGATGGCCAACGCCTCCTGTGTCACGGCGATGTTGGGATGATGCGCGGGTAGCAATCGCTGTTGCATGTTCAGAGCGTCTTGAAGCGATGCTGCGGCGTTCGTATAGTCACCGCGAAAAAGTTGGATGTGTCCTCGCCGCAAGAGTATTTTTGCAATATGGGGGTGGTCTTTCGAGTAGAGTTTTCTGTCGACGGCGAGCGCTTGGGCCAGGTAGTCTTCCGCTTCGTCCAGCCGATAAGATTTGGCGACGACGTTACCGAGGTTGTATAGCGACGTGGCGATGTCCGGATGGACGTCACCCAGAAGTCTTCGTTGAATCTTGAGGGCGTCCTTCAAGAGCTTCTCCGCTCCGTCGACGTCTAATCGGTGTGCCATCGCAAGTGCCATGTTGTTCATTGTTGTTGCGGCGCCGGTATTGTCTTTGCCTGTGAGACTGCGACTAATAGCTAGGACTTGTCCATACAGGTTCTCGGCTTCTTCATACATGCCTTGTGCGTGAACGGTGGCGGCGAGATTGTTCGTGTATTCCATCATCTGGGTCGAGACTTCCTTGCCGGCCAGTGCGCAACGCGTCACCGCTTCGCGCAGCAAAGACTCCGAGGCAGCGTGGTTGCCGTTGCGATAGAGCAGCTTGGCGGCGCGGTTTAGACCGTCAGCGATCAACATGTCGTCGTCGGAGTAGCGTTCTCGGCGAAGCAACAGTGAGGTTTCGAGCAGCGGCTTGGCGGCTTCGTACATACCGAGGCTTTCGTAGGCGCTTCCCATAATGCTCATCAAACGTGCTTGGACGAAGGGTTGATCGCGCAGCTCTTCCCTAATCCTGGCGGCGCCGCGATCCAAGATTTCGCGGGCTGTCGTGGTCTTGCCGCGCGTCTGGCTAGCATCGACACTGTGGAAAAGGCCGACCATGAACTCGGATACTTGATTGGCGGTTTCGGCGTCAGCACGGGCTGCGGTCTCTGCTTCGACCGCACGCAGTCGGCTCGCATTCGCGCGGGCGTATAGCACACTTAGTGATACCGCCGATGCGATCGCAGTGAAGAACACGAGTGCTGCGGCCGTGCAATAGACTTTGTGACGCCGCATCAGCTTACGGAGATGATACGCGGCGGTGGGGGGGCGGGCGGTGATCGGTTGATCAGTCAGAAATCGTTCGATCTCCGAAGCCAACGCGTCGGCGCTTTGATACCGTTCATCGGCATTTTTGGCCATCGCCTTGGTGGCGATGGTTTCGAGGTCTCCGCGCAGTGCGCGATCATGGATGCTTAGTCGTTGTGGTTCGTCTTCGCAAATCATCCGCACGGCTTCGGGCAGCATGCCCCGGTGCATTTCGAATGGTAGTTGTCCTGCGGCGACTTCGTAGAGAAGGACACCCAGCGAGTAGACGTCTGTGCGGGCGTCGATTTCGTCCGGGCGGCTACGGACCTGTTCCGGGCTCATGTAGGGGAGCGTGCCTTGGATGCGTCCCACTTGCGTTTCTATCGTCGTGATGGCGATGTCGGAGTGCGTAAGTTTAGCCAAGCCGAAATCGAGGATCTTCGCACGGCCAGCGTGATCGACGAGGATGTTGGCTGGTTTGAGATCGCGGTGTACAACGCCTTTTTGGTGGGCGTAGTGTACCGCTTCGCAAACGTCTTTGAGCAGACTCATTCGCTCCCGGATAGTGAGCGAGCCGTCGCGAACGTACGTAGTGAGCGGTTGGCCATCGATGAGTTCCATCGCGAAATATGGTTGCGGTCCTGTGGGTGTGTCGGTGGTGCCAGCCTCGTAGATCTGTGCAATCCCTGGATGTTGCAACAAACCCAGTACATGTGTTTCGTGCTCAAAACGCTTCAGTAGGTCTGGCGAAGCCAATCCGGGTCGCACCATCTTTAGTGCGACGTCGCGGCGCGGATGACCTTGCTCGGCCGCCCAGACGGTGCCCATGCCTCCTTCGCCGAGTTTGCGGACGATGCGGAATCCGCCGACTTGTTCTGGACGTGTTCCCGTGGGAGCGCTGCCTTCGGACCAAAAGACGTTGGATTCGGGCGCTAGAGCTCCCTCTGTATTGGATTGTTCGTCGCGGTTCATTGGCCAAGTCTGCCCGTCAAAGGTGGTACGGCAATACTACCCGAACGCGAGAGCTCTTTCAATCGCAACGTTGCCGAGGAGTGTTTTCGACTGCGCCCGGTCTGGCGCGCCGGATTCGTCGTTTCGGGTCTATCTTGTGGTGAAAGGGACGTTGCCGATAGGATGGCAGGTGAGCGGACGGCCCCACACGTCTGCTTGATGTTTTGATGTTGCGATTCTCGCGTGAGCGGGATGCACATGACCTTTTTGGCGGCGTATGATCGTGGAAGAGAAACCAGCGCGACGCGACGTGTTTCCAAGTACCCAGCGCACGTGGATCGATCGGACCCTCGGTAGTTCCGAGGCCGACCGGAACGAGGTCAACCGGCACATAATGACGGTCTACGCACTGCCACTTCGGGTCTATTTCCTCGGAACCCGCGCGCGATGGCTTGGCGATCCTGATGACATTGTGGCCGGTTTCTTTGCGGATCGATTAGCGCGTCCCGGTTTTCTCGACGATTGGCGGCGTAGCGGCCTTCGTTTGCGTCGCTGGTTGATGAATGCGTTCTCGTTCTACCTTTCTGAATTGCAGCGCGGGCACCGGCGTGATCAACGTACGGCCGGTACGGTTCCGGACCTCGCCGCCTCCGATGCGTCGCCTGAGCGTCTCATGGATCGTGCGTTTGGCGAGTCGATCGTGACCGAGGCGCTGCGTGTCGCGCAGGCGGAATGTATGGCTAAGGAGTTGGCGTCGCACTGGGGTATTTTTGTTCGACATGCGTATGACGGCGTGAGGTATGAGGCTGTGGCCGAAGAGTTTGGCGTTTCCGCGGCGCGTGCGGCTGTCATGGCTCGAACGGCCGCTCGCCATTTCCGCAAGGCCGTACGCGACTTACTCCAATCGGACGGCGCCGAAGATGGTGCTGTCGACGACGAAATCCGGGCGCTGTTGGAGATCGTGGAATCATGAAGGACGAACCCGGCATCGCCCAAGACTTCGAGAGCTCCGTTAATCCGGAGCAAGCCTCGCGGTTGTTGCGGCTGGCCATCTCCGGGTCGGATCGACCGGTCGACGATCTGCTCTGCCGCCTTGCAGAATCGGACAGCGCCGCATGGCTGGCGGAAGCGCTCACCGCTGGGCCCGTCGGCGCGTTTGGTTCACCACCACGCGTGCTCTGCGAAGGCACGCTCACGCTTGACCAACTTCTTTCCATCAAGAAGGACAGCACGGCGCTCGCCCTGAAGGCACGTGATCAAGCGGCTCGATTGGCGGCCATGGCGAGTTATTTCTTCGCCGTCGCGGCTGGGCTCGCGCATTTTGGTCGCAACATCAGTTCGCGCGAACGAGGGCACCTCGAGCCGATGCTCCTGGATTTGGCGGCTGTTACACCCGAAGTTTGGTCGAAACTGTTCGTCCATGCCGCTGCAGCACTCTCTAGCGAGGCGTAACGCCTCTTGCCGAGCCGCGCCCGTAAGGAAGCGGATGTTCGAAAGCCGGTGGCGACAGCTTGAAAACACTCCCTCACGGTCGCGGCTCGGATCGGACCAACCCATCACTTGAGTCGTGACAGAGCACTAGCGCATCTCTTTGTAGACGTTCTTAGCCCTACAGCGCAAAGTAACTTGTAGCGCAGGCTTCCAGCCTGCATTACCCGCGATTACGATGCAGGCAAGATGCCTGCGCTACGGGTCCACCGCGACGTTGCGCTGTAGTGTTAGACACCTATCGCACGCATTCCCGTCCAACACGTCCCACGGTGACAACCCGTTCTTGCTTCGTTTCGGACACCGCGACCGAGTTCACGCTTCAGCAGTTGACCGGTCTGACCTCCGTTCTTGGCGTGGCGCGCCTGCGGGAGGCGGGTGTGTCTTTCTCTCACTGATGACAGGCGTTTTGCGCATCCGGGCCGTCGCTTCGATTGCCAACGCCATAGACAGGGGATTTGCCCATGAACGCGTCCATTCGCGCGTCATACCGAATCGGACCGGCCGCCACAGTGGCCATTGTGGTTCTCGCTACGGGAAACATTGTCTCCGGGCAATGGATTCAGCGAGACCATCCGCTGCAACCCGGTTGGAACGCCATACACTTCGAGGTCGATCCGGCTCGCGAAGATGCGGACGATCTGTTCGGCGCGCTGCCGATCTCAGAAGTTTGGGTGCGAAGCGTGCGCACAGATGTCGCCGGTCCACCGGAGTGCCAAGATCCGGACGATCCGACGTGTGTACCGAGTGTTGCGAGCGAATGGGACGTCTGGTTACCGCCTTCAGACTCAGCTCGCGTTGTCTCCAACCTACGTGTTGTTCGGGGTGGACGCGTGTATTTGATTCGCGCGGAGTCGTCCACAACGCTATCGATGAGGGGTAGGCCGAACGGGGCCTTCGCTCGATGGCGAACGGGGTTCAATCTTGCGGGGTTGCACGTCGAAGACGATCCCACCGCCGCGCCGACATTTGCTCAGTACCTTGCCGGATCGGCTGCACTGATCGGTGGTGATATCTACAGATTTCTACCGGACGGCAGCCTGTCGCTGATAGCCGATCCCGCGACGACGAAGATTGAACCCGGTGTTGGATATTGGCTCCGCAGCGCGTCCGACACTGAATACGATGGTCCGGTGCTGGTGGACCGCGGATCGCTGCGCGGGGTGGACTTCGACATTAGCTTTGTCGAACACCAGCTAAGATTTGAAAACACTACACCAACGCCACGCACCGTAGAGGTGACATATATTTCGTCCGAACCCACGCCCTCCACTCCCTCAGGTCTTCCAACAGTCGCTGGAGATGTACCTGTTTCTTGGCTTCAGTATGCGGCGGGTCCAGCAGAGACTTCGTTGCAATGGCAACCTCTCACGACTGCGTCTTGGATTCTCGCCTCGACTGGCGCGGCGTCCGCCCGCGCGTCGGTCCGACTTGGGATCAACCGAGCGGGATTGGCTGGCGCAGAGTTGGATGAGGCGGGGCAAGGTGCCCAATACCAAGGATTGCTTGAGGTGCGCGACGGAGCGGGATTCCGCCGATGGGTGTCGCTCGTGGGTCAGGTGCCGATTGCGGTGGCTGCTTCGGCGACAGCCTCGGGCGTAATGGCACGTCCGGGTTTGTACTACGGTCAGGTCACTGTCGATCAAGTTCAGTGGGTAACCGCCGGAGCACGTGTTTGGACAAATCAGGATCCCAACAACCCCGAGTTCGCGGCCGAGCGTCGCTGTTTCGGCGGGGCGCTTGATGGCCAGTTGTGTGAAGGTGAGGACACGTGTCCCGGGGGAACATGCAGCGGATTCTGCATTGAAGGCGCCAATGCGGACGCCGCCTGCGCTGCGGCTAGTGAATGCGGCGTGGGGCGGTGCAGCACGGAGACCGACAGGGTCGCACTGCGTCCGGCGCCGGCTGCGTTCACGTTTCCGATTATTCTGCATCTTGCGGAAGACGGTGCCTACAAACTTCTTCGGGAAGTTACGCTGCTCCGTCAGCCCGAGGATGACAGCATACCGCGTCCGGCGCGGTTTGTGTTGGCGACGCCCGCATGTGATGCGGTTTTCTGTGATGCGCTCGAGGCCTCCAGTGTTCAGGATGGCGACCCGTTTGCGCGACGGATTGGGTCTGCGGCGTTCTCGTTCGATGGTGATCTGTCGATGACGGGTAGCTTCTCGACCTCACTGATCGGCGCTTACACGCTTCTTGCCGACGATCCGCTCAACCCGTTCCGACACCTATACCATCCAGACCACGACTGCGACCAACTCGGCGAATGCTACGACATTACGCGATCGTTCGCCTTGAACTTTGAATTGGTTCCGCCTTCCGGGGACTCGCGTCCTGGGTGGGGCGACCAGGTTCTTGGTGGAAACTATCGCGAGACGCTAACGGGGCTGCATCGGCAGCCGATCACTGTGGGCGGACGTTTCGAACTCCAACGCGTTTCCGGCATCGGCACGCTTAACGCCCAGTGATCGGGGGGAACTGATTTAATGCTCAAATCATATATGACAACAAGCTGGCTCTCGGCGATCGCCGCGACTGCGATCATGTGTTCCGGGCAACACGCAATTGGCCAATGCCAAGTGACTCGGACTTCGTCGAACCCCGGGGACTTGGGTGGGTGGTCAGTGGACATCAGCGGCGATTACGCCGTCGTCGGCGGTCCGCTGAATGATTCGCTTAGTTGCGGCATCATCGGCATCGGTTGCAACCGCGGATCGGCCCGCGTTTATCACCGTGACGACATGGGCACGCCGGCGGACCCCAAGGATGACAACTGGGTGTTGGATGACATTCTCGTCGCCAGCGACGCCGAGACTGGCGCGCAATTCGGAAGCAGTGTAGCCATCGACGGAAACTACATCCTCGTAGGCTCGCCGTTCAAGAACGGGTCGCGTGGTGCAGCGTACTTGTTCGCACGTACAAGCGGTGGCTGGACGCAGCAGTGGATATTCACCGCCGGTGGCGACGCGTCAGCCAATGACCAGTTCGGCTATTCCGTGGCGCTTTCCAAGGGTCCGACCAGCACGCCGTTCGTGGTCGTTGGCGCGCCGCGGGACGATCCCGTCTTCTCACTGCCGGACTCGGGTGCCGTCTATGTGTTCTCAAGGCGCCCCACCATTCCAACCAGCTGGGGCCGCGACGCTAAGTTGGCACCCGTTGGCATCGGTGCAGAGGACTGGCTCGGCTATGCAGTGGCGGCCTCCGACTCGGGGGTTATTGTCGCCGGGGCACCCTTCGATGACGACGGATCCGCGACTTCCGGCTCGGCGTGGATCTTCACGCCGTCGCGCGGCGGGGGCTGGTCCGCCCAAAAGATCACGGCCAATTCGCCGCAGGGCGGCGCCAGGTTTGGCCATGCGGTCAGTATTGCTCGCTCGCCAACGCTGAACGACGATCAGATCGCTATCGGTGAGCCCTACCATAACAATGTGCGAATTGGCTCCTCTTGGACCGATGCCGGGCGGGGGCATATCTTCGGTCGCAACTCGAGTCTGCAGTGGGTGGATAAACGCACCGTGGGCGGTCCTGGTGTGAACGAGAAAATGGGTTGGTCGGTGGCTACGAGCGGCGACGGCGTCCTGTTCGGATCCGACCGTGGTGGATCGACGACAGCGAGACCGGCGAAACTACTTTTGCGCGGAGACAACGACTGGTCCAATCCGACCCTATTTGATCTTCTCGGCAGTGACACCGTTTCCACAAATGACGATTTCAGTAAGTCCGTCGGATTGGACGGTTCGAACGCCATCGTTGGCGCCCCCTTCGCCAGCCAAATATTCTCCACCGCCGGGGCGAGTTACATCTTCGCCATACAGCCCGATAGTGATGACGACAACTACGCGGACGTATGCGACAACTGTCCCCTCGATGCCAACCCCGATCACGCCGACGCCGATGGCGACGGCGTTGGTGACGTGTGTGATGTCTGTCCCGGGTTCGACGACAACGTCGATCCGGATTCCGATGGCTTCGCAAGTGGTTGCGACAATTGTCCAGCCGATACAAACGCCGACCAATCTGACGTTGATGCGGATGGTCAGGGAGACGTGTGCGACAATTGCATGTTCGCGGCCAATGGTCCGATCCTGAGTACATGCACAGCCGGAGCCACGACCTCTTGCACGTCCGACGAAGACTGTGACACGTCAATTGGTTCACTGGATGGTATATGTTCAATCCCGTTGGCGATTTGTGTGGCTGGGCTATCGTTTGACTGCACGGCCGATGTGGACTGCGACAGCGACGTCGGAACTGGTGACGGTGTATGCAACCCTAATCAGAGTGACCAGGAATCGATCCCCGATCTTCTGGGTGATCTCTGTGACAACTGTCCGGCGGACACAAACGCCAATCAGGGAGACTACAACGGGAACGGGTTGGGCGACGTGTGCGACCCGGCTTGGAATGTCGCCGACGAGCTCGTTCCGCCGGACGACCCGGCCTACGCCAGTGTAACGCCTGATGCCTACTCGATGGCAGATGTCACACCGACGGGTGCCGCATTCTACTACGACAAAGTGTCTTGCGCAGCCGGCACGCCGCAGAATTGCTCCCAGTGGGAAGGTCGCTGGTTCGTGAACGAACCGAGTGTGATTACGATTCAGTGGAAGGACATCAATGGCGCGTCCGTCGGCGATCCGGTAGTTTATGTAGCCACGGACAGTGTCGGCACGCCGCCGCCTGGCGCCCTCTATGAAACAGCGTCTGTGCATTATTACATGGACTGGGCCGGACAGGGCGCCGGTGCACCGGTGGAGTTGGACACAAACTTCAATCTGATCATTCACTACAACTCCACATTCTTCGTGAACAACCCGCCGACAACACCGTCAGATGTCCACGTGCTTGGCGGCACCGTGATGGTGGAGGGAACGGGCGAGGGGAAGATCGTTTTTCAATACACAGACGGTCCAACGGGACGCCTTGTGGGTCTTGAGGTTGTGGACATTGCGAACTTTGGCACCCCCTCTCCCGAGCCCGTAGATGTGGGCCGACAACTCGCGATTCCGAACGGCGCGGACTGTAAGGCGTCGTTCATCACGAATGCCGAGCAGAACGGTTTCGCGGTCGCGTGGCAGAGAAGTGAGGCGCCCCTCGAGGTCTGGCCGATCCGACCCGAGGCGAGCGCGTCAAACATTGTTGTGGCGTGGTATGACGAAGTGCCGTTCTCGCTGAACTGTTGGCACCACTCGATTCAGCGGTTCACAACTGACTGGCCCAGCGATCCACAGCCGCACGCAGTCGTGGCGGACGCGACCCCCGATCCGCCGGTCGTTTTTCTACCTGTCGGCGACACGGAGGTGTACTGCCAGGCAGAGGTCGTGTTTCCGAGTCAGTTCACAGCTCCTCTAGCACAACTGATCGACGGCGATAAGTTCACGGCGAGCGCGCCTGGGTATGCCGTGGTACGATTCGACCGAAAGGAAGACTTGCCCGGTGCGTCCTGCGTGGGCAACCGCATCGGCGTGAACTTTGAGGTGGTACGCGCATTCGATCACACTACACCGTACGACGACCTAACTGGTGAGGGCGTGCATGAGGGCACGTTCGTCGCAGCGATTGGTACGCAACTCTCACATCCGGAGCACGATCCGGCTACGCCGCTCATTCCTTTCGGATACTTGCAGTCTGGGCAGCCGTACGCGGCGGACATCTACACTCAAACCGGGCAAATCTTTCCGGTCAATAGTTCTGACGTTCACGGACCGCTGGAAGCTTGGTGGTTCGAGGAGGGGAGTTACGCGCCGGGAACGTTCTGGCCGTTCCGCGTAAGGGAGTATGAAGCGCAGTGGGCGGCACCGATTGCGTCCACTTTGGCCGATCCGATTATTATCGCGTCGCGATCGGGCGCCGGGTCATACCCGCCCGGTTCGGAGATTTATGACACGGGCGCGTTCGGTGGACCCACCACGATCGATGGCTGGAACCCGAACGATGAGCACGCCACACTACTACCGATCGCCGGGAGTCTTCGAGCGTTCGCTGTTCGTGATGACAATCCATGGGGGGTTAATTCGGGCCATCCGTATACGCTTGTGAAGTATCCCGAATTGCTATGCTCTGTTGGCAAGAACTTGTGTAATGATGAGGCGGCGTGCGGATCGGGGGAAACATGTGACCCCACTGGGCAGTGGCTGATGGGCGTGCATGAGGTCATTGCCGAAGAGAGTCCTTTTTTCTTCGACTACGCGGAGTTTCCGAACCAGTCAGACCCGACCACGCCGGTTCCGGTGTTAGCCGGTTTGCCGATTGATCCAATGTTTCCGGTGAATTTCGCAGCGGCAGCATGTCTGACCGGTACGCCGCCACAGCCCCTCACCACGGTGTTCGGCGATGCACTCTGGGTTGATCGGACTGGTGGAATATGGGCAGTGGAGGAGACGACAGATACGTCGACGCCGCAGCCGAGTAGTGGGACGGTAAGTCTATGGGAGAACTGGGCGGCTGATGGCGGTTGCCAACCGTGGCGTGACTTCGTGACCGGGGATGGTACCCCGACGCCGATCACTTACCGTCCGAGCTGGCCTCCGGCGCCACCGAATTGCACCTATCCCACTGATCCTGGATGTGCCAGACCTTTGGCGCCGGGCGAGCGTGTCGACGTGACGGGTCAATGTGGTACGGCCGACGTATTGCACGACAGCGTGGGCATTCGCATCATCGACCCGACGCACGAAGTCTCTGTATTGCTGCCTGTGCTTCCGGCTGGTGTAGACTTCACCAAACTTCCGCCGCACCTTATTGGTGGGGCGCTTGGCGGTGGTGGCGATACGGTTCCGGATAGAATTCGGCACGAATTGGGTGGAAGCATTTTCTTCCGAGGCGTTATGGGCGTGAGAGACCGCGAACTCCTCCTTCTGCTGAGTCAAAATGCGACCTATCAAAGTGCCATCTTCCAGTTGTTCAATCTTTCGCGGGCTCAGCTAACCACACCACTTGCCGACCCGGTTGAGAAATGGGTTTCTGTCGCGGATCAAAGTGTGCAGCCGGGTTGGGTGACGCTTGGCTTCCAAGACGCGGACGCCTGTGACCCGCTCCCCGTCAGTGTGGAAGTGTGGCGCGTGGACTGTCCGGGCGCGACGGGGCGAATTCAAGTCATTCAGCCCACTTGTCCGTTCAACGAGAAGCAGGTTCTTCAGCACACCGTGGACGGTGGTGGTCGCCCGGAGTTGCTGATTTATGACTGGCAGGTATCGGTCGATTACGATCCGAGTGCGCCGGGGCTCGCGACGTGGACCAATTACAATCCACCATCGAACTACGCGAATGGCATTGGCCTGCGCGAGGTGATCATCGAAGGGGCTTCTCCGTTTACGCTTGCAGATTCGTGGTGGCGAGCGCGCTACCGTGGCTATGTCAACTGCCCGTGCAATGGGTTGGGCTGTAACGAGAGTGGCGATCCGTGGCCGTTGAGTTTGGTCAACGATGGCACGGCCATCAGCAATTGGTCGGCACCACAGTTGGCCGAGGGTTGGGTCAAGCGCGTGGTGCGGGGCATCAATCCGTTCGACCAGCGGGTTGCGGGTTTTCATTCCGGTCCGACCAGCACGTACGTGGACATGATTGGGCAGGCGGGGATTCGTTTCGAGTCTCCGGTCGCGCTGAACTGCACGCCAGCGAACATCAATGGGTTGGGTTTGATCCAGGTCTATGAGACGGTGCTTCGCCGGGCGCGCTCGTTCAGTATTGACGTCGGAATTAGCTACGACCCAGCGAACTTGGCGTTGAGTTTGGTAAGTTCCAAGGTTGCTGACCTCTACATGCTCTTGGGCAACGAGGCCTTCGCCGACGCGTCCGATCCGACGATTGGTCTCTTCGCGGAGGCTGGTGAACCTCCGCTGAGTTACGATCCGCGCGCGGTCTTCTGTTTTGAGAATCAAGTGTCGACCGTGCTTGAGGAGGAATTGGCGCTGCTGCGCGGGCTGGATACCGTTCGTCCGCCTGATCTCGACGTCGAAGGACGAATCACAGCCACGGTATACAACCGCTTCCCATGGAATTTCACCAGCGGCAACGGTCAGGTGGCGTACGCCAACAACTATCAAGTTACCAGTGTGCCCGCAGCCCGAGCGATCTATCGTCAGGGTCACGGCGATGCCTACGGACACTATCTGACTTCCGTAAAGAAGATGTACACCTTGCTGAAGCACCCGGTGTTCGAGTGGATTGTCTCGACGGAATCGGTGCTCGTTGGCGGACAGCCGGTGCAGGTCGGTTTTCAGTACGAGCGATCCTTCGCCAAGGCGGCGGCCGCCAAGGCGAAGACCGGGGCGGCGATCACTTCGTTAACTTTCCGTCAGCGCTACGATGCGAATCCGTCCGTGCAAGAGGGGTATCCCGACACCCAAGACCCGGCACGGGCTTGGGGTGTTGCAGACTGGGCACGTCGCACGGGACAGGGGGCATACTTCGATTGGGTCACAGTCAACGCGCTACTTGACGATGAGGACGACGAACCCACGCACCTGGACACGATCCGCAAGATCGATCGTACGACGGTGCTTGAGATTGGCGAGATTGCGGCTTCCTATGCTGAAATTCAATCGACGATGGATAAGGCTGACCGTGGTCTGAATCCGTTGGGGCTGGCTGTAAATGTTGTGCCGTTCGGCTTGAACCCCAGTGAGATTCAGGAAGGCAAAACGCATTTCGAGCAAATCTTTGATCGAGCGGCTTCGGCGCTTGGCAATGCAGTCACTGCGTTTGACTACGCCAACGAAAACACGCGGCGTCTTCGTAGTCAACAGGACAGAGTCGAAGCGTTCCAGGATCTTTCCGCTGAGCGGGAACGCGACTTCAACGGCCGTCTCATCGAAGTGTTCGGGAAACCATACCCCGAGGACATCGGACTGGGTAAGACTTATGCCACGGGTTACGACGGTCCGGATATTCTACACTTCGACTACGTCGAGCCGTCGGACTTACTCGGAGAGCGCGATGGTGTTGTTGTGACTGTTTCCAAGTCCTTCGATGTGCGGACCATCGACCCAAACACCGGCGAGGTTCTGTTGTCAGGCAGTACGGTGGACTTCGACGTGTCAACCGACGGTCTGGGCTTGGTCAAACCCGTCGGTTGGGGGCAGCGGCCGGAATTGGGCGAGATTCAATTATCCCGTTTCGAGTTGCTTCAGACGCTGGGGCGAATCTTGCAGTCTGTGGAGGCGTACGAGGCCCAGCTAGATCAGATCGACGCGCAAGCCTTCTTGATCTCCGAGCGTTCAACCCTGAACGCGGAAATCCTTAGGGTTACCGACGAGGGGATTGCCGGTGACACATCGCTCCGTTCCGCATTGGTAAGTGCTCGAAAAGCGGGCAACCTGGCGCGGGCGCGGGCGAGTCTTGTGCGAACGTCGGCGGCACTTGTAGCGGACGCGTTGCCGACCGTGGTCGGGTTGGCCAACGACGTCAGCTCTGTCGTCCGCTCGAGCATCAAGGGCGTGGCCGAGTTCGGGGCTGTGATGTTCGATCTCGAAGCGAACAAACAGAACGCCGAGGAACTCAGTGTGCAGAACGATCTTGCGGCCGCTGCTGCTGCGCAACGACGCACGATCACTGGATGGGAGCAGGAGCAGCAAGTTAAGCAGCAAGTCATCGCACTACAGCAACTCGTTCGTCAGTTGCCTGTGATGCGATTGGACCTGTTGACGCTGTCTGCGGCTGCTGAACAGTCGACGGCGCGATACCACTCTGCTGTCGGTCGTGGTTTGCGGCTGTATGAACAGTTGCTGGCGTTCCGTCAGAAGACGGCCCGTGATGTGAGTCAGTATCGCTATCGCGACATGGCGTTCCGCGTATTCCGAAACGATGCGTTACAGAAGTACCGCGCTCAGTTCGATATGGCTGCCCGGTATGCGTACCTGGCGACTCGTGCGTACGACTATGAGACGAACCTGTTGGGTACTGATTCTCAGGCGGGTCGGACGTTTCTGACCGGCGTTGTAAAGGAACGTGGACTCGGCGTGTTCACCGGCGGGTCGCCGCTTCCCGGCAATGGTTTGGCGGGTAGCTTGGCCGAGTTGTTGGCAAATTGGACGGTGTTGAAGCCGCAACTCGGTTTCAACTCGCTCGATGAAATCGTTCGGACGTTCAGTATGCGGTGGGAGAGTTTCCGTCGGCCTAACTCCGTGGCGTATGACGCGGAGTGGCGGGACATTCTGTCGAGCTATCGGATTCCGGACCTCAACGCGCTGCAGGAGTACAACCAATACTGTCAGCCATTGCAACCGCCGGTTCCGAACAATCCGGCCATCGTGATTCCGTTATCGACGACGGTACAGGCTGGGCTGAATCTGTTCGGGTGGCCTTCGACGGGTGATGCTACGTTGCCGTCCGATCGCTTCGCGATCAAGTTGCACTCGCACGCGATTCGATTCTCGCACTACCCGGGGTTCCCGCTGAATCAGCAGGCCAATGTGTACTTGGTACCTGTGGGTGCGGACGTCATGCGGACACCCACGTGTCCGGATGCACCGACACGGCAGTGGCACCTTTTGGATCAAACGTTGCCCATACCGTTCCCGATCGGCAATCAGGACTTGGCGTCCGAGGGTTGGATGCCGTGGGACGCGCTCGATGGTGGTTCGGCGGCGATGGTACGGCGGCGGTTGATTCCGACGGTGGCGGCCTGTGCGTTCGGCGACCCTCAGTGTACGGACATCAGCTTCAAGCTCACCGGTCGATCCGTCTGGAACACGCGGTGGTTGCTGATCATTCCGGGTTCGGAACTTCTTGGTGCTGACCCCAAGCTTGGAATTGACGTATTCATTAATGGGAGTTCGCCAACAGGGACCGGTGTTCGCGACATCAAATTGTTGCTGAACACGTACGGATACAGCGGTTGCGTGTCGTCGGCTTCACAGGAGTGACGCAAGGTGGCGCTTGAAGAGCGAATGTGGAACGTAGGCCGTGGCGTGGGTGCGAGAAGGGATTCACGCACCAGCGGGCGCATTAGCGGTGCGAGAAGGGATTCACGCACCAGCGGCAGCAGGTGCACCAGCGAGCGTTTGATCTGGGCATCCCTCGTGGTCTTCGGACTTGCCGGTCTGTTTCCTGCGCACGCTTGGGCGCAGAATAAGAGTGGTGTCTCTCCTACGTCGATTTCGCGGCCGTCGGGCCCGGGGTCGTTGGAGGGACTGGGTGATGCGTTTCAGCCAGCGTACAACACCGGAATGGCGCGATATCCCTACGCCTTCAGCCTACCTGACGGCATCTCCGGATTTACCCCTGAATTTGAGTTGCAATATGACAGCGGTCTTGGGTTTGGTCCGGCGGGTATCGGGTGGACGTTCGATCCGGGTAGCATCCGGCGGCAGACGGACAAGGGTATTCCGCAATACGGCCACGGCGCGGCTGGCGTGCCGTCGGACCGATTCCTCGGCATGGATGGGGAAGAGTTGGTTCCGCTAGTCAATGGGTATTACCTCGCAAAGGTCGAGGGTTCGTTCATCCGCTGTCGTCGCGTTGGCAACTCATGGGAGGCGCACGCCAAGAGCGGTACGAAGTTCGAATTCGGATTGACCGACGCAGGCCGCGTGTCCGATCCTACCGGCAACAAAATCTTTCGATGGAATCTCGAGCGCCAGACGGATACGAACGGCAACGTTATCGAGTATTCGTACACACGCCCCGTCGCCGCTGATCGCCAGGTCTATCTAGGCGAGATCCGGTACGGCCCGGGGTCGTCGCCGTGGACGCACTCTTACTCCGTGCAACTGTTTTACGACGGTCGACCCGATACCCGTACCGACTATCGTAGCGGGTTTCTCGTGCGTACGACGAAGCGTCTCGCTCGTGTCGACGTGATGTACGATGACGACCTGATCCGCCGCTATGAGATTGGTTACGCCGCGCACCCGCATTGGTCATTACCCACCACAATCACGCTTATCGGAGCTGATGGCGTAAGCACACTTCCCACGACGACGTTCGGATACGCCGTCTTCGATGCGGGCGATCCCGCGGTCGCCATCTCGGCCGCCGGCGCCGTGATTGGCTCCGTCAACGAGCCGGGGTCTGTCTTCGACAACGGCAAGGTGGACCTAATCGATCTGAACGCAGACGGACTCCCGGACCTGCTCACCACCGATCTTGGCCACGCGGTGTACCTCAATCGCGGCGTGTCGGGTGGTGTCGAGCAAGGATTCGCTGCACAGCGTGCTGGTGGACCTGCCGTTTCGTGGGAGGGGCCGATAGCTGTCGTCGCCGACGAGGCCCGAGCGCTGAACATCGATCTTGCGCAGAGCAACGTCCACCTTGCGGATATGACCGGCGACGGTGTAGCGGACCTCGTAGTGACAGAGCCCGGCACGGTCGAGTTTTTCGAGAACACGGGGGTGGACGGTTGGGGGGCTGGGCAATTGATGTCGGTGACGCAGTCGGCGCCGCCGGCGCCGTTCGGTGTCAATGGCGAGAGTGTGCAGACAGCCGACATCGACTTCGACAAGCGGATCGATGTCATCAAGAGCGATTTCGGGGCGTACTCCGTCTGGTTCAATCTCGGAGACGGCGTATACAGCGACGAGGTCGTGGTCGACGGTGCGTTTCACAACGGGCAATTTGTTGACTTCGCGGACCCCGGCGTGGCGCTGGCCGACGTGAATGGTGATCGGCTGTGCGACATCGTCAAGATCACCGCGATTAGCGTGGTTTACTTTCCCAGCATGGGTCGTGGGCGGTTTGATGCTGCTGTGGAAATGTTCCTGCCCGATCGTGCGCTGGACGACTCGCCGACGGGCAACCTGTCGCGTGCGAAGATGACGGACGTGAACGGAGACGGTCTGTCCGATCTAGTGGTGGAACGCGCTCAAGGAGACGATCTGTGGTTCTGGTTGAACCTCGGCAACAACACGTTCGCGCCGTCGCGTGTGGTGACGGATTTGCCGTCGGTGTCCGGGTCTGCGGAAGTGCGTTGGGCGGACATCAACGGCAATGGTACGACCGATCTGATCTACGGCGACTCGTCGCTGTTCGATTCCAAAATTCAATCGGTGGACCTTGCGGTGTTGATCGCGGGTTCGCCGTTCCTCAACGCGTTGACAAGCATCGACAACGGATACGGTCGGCGCATCTCGATCGAGTACCGTAGCTCGACGGAGTATTTGCTCGACGCCCGTCGCGATTTGAACCCGTGGTCGATCACCGTGCCGTTTCCCATGCAGGTCGTCTCACGAACGGCTACGTCGATCAGTTTGGATCTTGACGGGTATGCTGATGAAGGCGCGGATGGCGACGTCTATCTTACGGATTTCGTCTACCGCGATGGGTATTACGATCCGTTTGAAAAACAGTTTCGCGGCTTCGCCTTCGTGAAAAAGATTGAGCGTGGCGACGAGCGGTTCGGTGGATCGAGCGCGCCGACGCTGGTTACGCGGATGGCCTATCACACAGGTGCGCCGGACGGCGTCGACAATGACGGCGACGGACAAACCGACGAGTTCCATCGCTGGGACGGTCGCGAGGAGGAGCCCATCAAGGGTGTCGAGCTGTGGCATGAGCGCTGTTCGCTTCCGGATGATCCATTGCGCGATGGTTCGTTCGCGGACGATGCGGTGGTGTTTGATCGCGTGGTGAACACGTGGGTGGTTCGCAACCTGTGTACGCCGTTAGGTGGTCCTCTTCCCGATGCGTTTACGCCTGACTATGCAACGGCTGATGAATATGAGCGCGTGGTTCGACAGGCTGTTCGCACGCGGGTTGCGACCATGCTACTTGAGCGGCAGACTGATCCCGCAGTTCACAAGCGACTGGAGAACCGCAGCGATGTCGACGTGGTGGGCAACACGAGTTTTGATTGGAATCTTGGTGATTTAGACAATCCGTCCGACGACCTGTACACGGGTTATGAATATGCGCGAGGGGGCGGCGCATGGATCGTTGACCGTGTCACTCGCGTGTCGCAGCGCGAGGGGTCGCCGGACGGTGCCTTCGTATCGGAGATTCGAAACTTCTACGATGGCGATCCGTTCGTCGGGTTGCCCTTGGGGCAGGTCGGTGCGCGCGGTAATCTGCACCGGACGCAAAAGTTAATCTCACCTGCCGACGATCCGCCCGTCGTTGTCCCTGAGTTGACCGAGCGATCCTACCTCCGTGGCGATCCGCGCGACCCTTCCGGGCGCATAGACTCGCTGCGGCAACGGTTCGACGGGTTCGGCAATCCGGTGGTCACGCTCGACGCCAACGCGGTGTTGAACGGGTCGGGTCAACCCGACGACAACGGTCACGAGCGACGGGTCGACTACGATCCATTCCTCCACAAGTTTCCGATCCGCGAGACCATCGTTGTTGGAGGCATGTCGCCTACCGAACCGGGACAACCGGACCTCGTCATCGACGCCGCGTATCACTTGGGTTTTGGCACACCGCTCAGCGTTTCAGATTTCAATGGCCACGTCACGCGTTACTCGTACGATGTGTTCGGGCGACTAAGCGAGGAAACGTCACCGGGGGACGACGCTGCGGCGCCGACGCGAAGGTATTCCTATGACTGGACAGCCCCTTTCAGTACCACTACGACGGTCACCCACACGAAGGAGGGTGAGTCGCCTGACGTGACTACGAAGCAGTATTTCGACGGGCTTGGCCGAGCACTAGGTGCCCTGGAGGCAGGTGGTCCGGTCGCGACGAACGTCACCATGTACAACACGCGCGGCAACGTGTCTCGCGTTTATCAACCCTACTTCGGTCAGCCGGTTGCGGCGGACGGAAGCTGGTTGCTTCCGTTGTCAACGGCGGACGCGACGGATACGGCGTATGGCGCCCTCGGTCGCAGCGTCGAGACGCTCAGCCCGCCCGATGCAAACGGCGTGCGCTCTCGCGGGTCAACGGCGTATCTCCCGCTGGTTACCGTCGAGTCCGACGGCGAGGACAATCGAGTGGGTGGGCCGCACTTCGGTACGCCGAAAACGCTTGTCCACGACGGATTGGAGCGGCTTATTGAAGTGCGTGAAGTAGAAACGCTGTCCGCAGCCGACTCGGGCGTTTTCGTTACGAAGTATCGCTATGTATTGCCCGACTTGCCGGCGGAGGTTGAGGACTCCAACGGGAACATCAAGTACATGCGCTACGATGGGCTTGGTCGCGAGATCTTCATGAACGACTGCAACCGTGGTGCGATGACGAACACGTACGACCCGGTCGGCAACATGTTGAACACGGTGGACGCGAAGGGTCAACGAATTGACTTCACGTACGACGGCGCTAATCGGCTGTTGACGGAGGACTATGGGGATGAGGGGACTCCGCTCAGTTCGGATCGTTCGCCCGATGTACGCTACCACTACGACACACCTTCCTCGGACTATCCATGGCTACGCAACACGCGAGGGCAACTGGCGTGGGTCGAGGATCAGACGGGTGCGGAGTACCACGGTTTCGACGCCCGCGCCAACGCCGACACGACCATCAAGCGCATTGCTCAAGCCAATGCGTCAGTTCGTGACTTCACTACGGTCACACTCTCAGACAGCTTGGGGCGGGTTTATCAAACCGTGTACCCGGATGGCAGCGTGGTACGCAACAGCTACGACGACCGTGGGTTGCTCGTTACGATTCCCGGATTTGTCGACTCGATTTCCTATCGTGCCTCGCGGCAGAAGGATGTCTGCACCTACAACAACGGCGTAACGACCACATATAGTTATGACCCACGGTTGCGCGTAACCCGACTACTCACACAATCTTCCACGGCTGTGTTGCAAGATCTGAACTACACGCATGATCAGGTGGACAACATTCTTGCTATCGACGATGGCCGATCGCTTCCGCCGGGCGATCCGCCGGCCGCACTACAACCACGAAGTCAGACCGCCACGTTCGTCATGGACAACCTGTACCGACTGCAGCGCGCCGTCGGCGCCGGCTATGGAACGATTGACTACGACTATGATCGACTCGGGAACATGGTGGCCAAGACAAGTCCGAACATCGCCGATCCGCTTGTGGACATGGGCACGATGGTCAGCGGTGGGGCGATGGGGACGGTGGCACGCATCGGGCGATCGGTGACCGATTCGCCCGGTCCGCATGCGATCACAGCCATCACCGGAGGGGCGACGGCGCATGCGTTTGGATACGACGCCAACGGCAACATGACGGCGTTCGATTCCGACGGGTACGAATTCGACTTCAAGGATCGATTGGGTCGGGTCACCAAAGACGGGCGTGACGTTCGCTATCTCTACGACTTCACCGATCGGCGGGTCATCAAGCGTGTCGACGGGGAACAGACGACGTACATCAGCAAGATGAGCGAAATCCGTGGCGGTGAGCTCATTCAGTACGTCTTCGCGGGGGCGGCTCGCGTCGCGCGATTCGAGGGCGCGCTAACACCGCCGGAACGAATCACGCAGCGCATTCCGCTCGTGCGGGGGTGGAACTTGATCAGTTTTCAAGTTGATCCCGGCGTGAGCGATCCGGCGTTGGTTATGGCAGATATCGCCGACGTCGTGCGCGTTGTGTATGGCTATGATCAAGGTGTATTCTTGCCATGGAGCCCGGTCACGGGCGGATCGCTACCGGCGATGCTACCGGATGTCGGATATTGGATTTGGGCCGACGAGTTGGCCGAGTTGATTGTTGAGGGACCGCTCAGTAACACCGCTGTTGAGATCGCTGGCGGGTCGTGGTCGTTGACGGGTATGCCGGGGCTTGCGCCGCGCGACCAGGAGGATACCCGCGTCCAAGTTCCCACAGCTGGCGCTGTTTGGATCTACACGGGTGATGAGTTCGGCTGGCGGGTCATGACACTGAGTGAACCCTTGTGGCTCGGTAACTTGACCGCCACGTCGACGGGGCTTGGTTATTGGGTGGCGCCGAGCGACCTTAGCAGTCTCGACGCCATGTCGCCGCCCGCGCTCCCGCCGTTGTTCTACCACGCCGATCAGGTTCGATCGACGAATCTGACGAGCGACGCGGCGGGGTTGCCGTCAACGGAGACATTGTACTACCCGTTCGGAACGTCACGACACGAGTGGCAGGCCACAAAGGGTGTCGGATCGCTGCCGCACTACCGATACGGTGACAAAGAGCGCGACGCAGAGACCGGTCTGCACTATTTCGAAGCACGATACTGCGATTCTCAGGTCGCGCGCTTCATTTCTGTCGACTCGGTGATCTCCGCAAGTCCGATGCGCTATGTCGAGTCACCGCGGATGTCGAACTTGTACGCCTACGCGGCGAACAACCCGCTTCGATACACTGATCCGACCGGCAATGATCCCAAGGACGATGCGAAAGGGGCGGCCAAGACCACGGGTTCGATTCTCGACATCATCGGAGGTGCCACCGACACAGCGCTGCAGTACCTCAAGCAAAAGACGCCACGCAAGGTTCCAACGCTGGTGACTGTCAAGCCCGGCGGATTCGCGGGTGCAGTGGCCAAGTACATCAAGCCACTAGCGCCGGGTCTCAAGGCGCTGGGCACCGTTGCCGGTGTGGTCGGCGTAGGTCTGGGGACCGCCGAAGCGACGCAGGGGGTTATGGATGGCGAGGCGGACAAGGTACTCGGTGGCACGGCGGACGCCGGCGTGGGAATATACGGACTACTTGGCGGAAACTTCGGCGCGGCGTTCGCCGGCGGGTACGCAGTCGGCGGCGTCGCAGCCGAGCAACTCGATAAGAATACGAGTCTCTATGACAACTCGACCAAAGCGGCCAACAGAGCCGAGCGGGCGGTGGAAAAGGCAACCGGTAGCAAGACGGCGGGTGTGGTCGTGGGCGTAGGAACGTCTGTGATGGAGACGTTTCTACCGGGTTCTACGAATATTAGCTCAGGTCTGCTTGAGTGGTACAACAGTGATTAGTGCCTTGTCAAACGTCGAATGACGGGCTTGCCGAGCCGCGCCCGTAAGGAAGCGGGCGTTTGAAAGCCGGCCGCGACAGTTTGAAAACGCTCCCTCACGGTCGCGGCTCGGATCGGATGAACCCGTCACTTGATTAGTGGCAGCGCACTGGGAAGTCACGCTGGGCCATAAGTGTTGCTGTGCGGTGATTCCGTTTTCGGCACGACGGTGCTTCATCGCTGCGCGAGGTACGTTTGCTATGACTAGGCATAAACCAGATTGTACGCCCTGCACCGTCGCGACGGTGACTGTCTGTCTTGTCATCACCTGGCCGGCGCCGACGGTTCGGTCCCACCCTGCGCAAGATGCATCGCGCGCCGCGCCGACGGTCGTGTTCTATCACGCCGATCATCTCGGTTCGACCAACATTACGACAGACGCCGCCGGAGTTGTAGTCTCTGAAACTGAGTATTACCCCTTCGGCGCCCCTAGGCATGAAGTGACCGGGATCCAAGGGGGCTCCGATCCTCGCTATCGCTTCAGCGATAAGGAGCGTGACGACGAGAGCGGCTTGCATTATTTCGAGGCTCGCTACTACCAAGCCGTGATCGGTCGATTCATTTCGTTCGACAATGGTGCTCGGCGCGTCGAAGCTACCGGTTCTTACGCCTACGCCATGAACAATCCGCAGCGCTATGTCGACCCCGGTGGTACCGATCCGGCGCCGAAGGAAACTTCGGTGGGCGACGATGTCATCGCCATCGCAGAGGGTACGGCGGCGGGCGTGCCGAAGATGCTCAAAGATACAAACGCAGCTGCGAAGGGCATTGCCAATGGTAAGGGGGCGGCGTTCATCTCGCCGGACCCCGACAAACGAACTGAGGCGGCAGAGGGGTTTGCGGGGGATGTGGGAAAAGCCTTCGCGGAGAAGGGCGTCGGAAAACTCTTGGATGAGATGGGTGAGCACGCGAACATCGGCGTGCTGATTGCGCTCGGCGGAACCTACGCCGGTCTTGCGGTCGGCTTGGCGATGGCCGACACCGACCTGCCGCTGCCAAGCCCGGGCATTCCCGTTTCGGACCAGTTCGAGTTGAAGCCTTCAATCGACCTGACGACGATGAACGGGGCTGAAGACAAATATGTGCCGGGCTTCGGATTGCGGGGAACGTTCAAGGCCGGTCCGGTGACTCAGTACGTCCAAGGCGGATACAATCCTGACAAAGGCGTTAGCGCGTCGGCTGGTTTCAACGTGAAGCTTCCGATCGGCAAGGTTGGGGCATCGGTCCGGAGCGAGGACGGCGGGGGCTTCAACGCTGGCGCCATGCTGACGATCGCGCCATAGTGGCAGGTTCAAGGAATATGCACCGGGTTCGCAGGGTGATCCACAAATTCGTGTCAGGTTCCTGCGTGGACTGGAGACTTCGGCAGCAGTTGACGGCCAATAAACGCCAGTCTTGGCCTTTCTTCGCTGAAAGCGCGCCGCAGGTGGCTGTTCAAATCTTCCTTAGTTGTGGGGTACGTCCGGTCCGATCGTCGGGCACCGGCGATGCCGACACGGTGCCATGCCCCAGCAACGTTGCTGGACTAGCGATCCGTCAGTGTTGCATAGAGGACTTGCAAGTGGCGGCGTGGACCAATTCTTTGAAGCGTACCTAAGAAGAGGTGCTTCGAACCGAGCCGCGACTGTGAGGGCCGGGTCGTCGCACTTGAACCAGACCGCTTCCTTACGGACGCGGCCCTGAGAGAGACTTCTTAGAGACGTTCTTAGAAGTGGCGAACTCGAATCCCCTTCGATTCGACTCCCCCACGGCTAAAGCCATGGGCCACCTATCGGCGATGCCGACCCGGTGAAGATACGGGTGTACTATTGATGGACGAGCCGTTTGACGGCTACAGGAGCAGCACGCATGAATCCTTTCTTCACCACGGCGTTGGCGGTCGCGATACTCGGCGCCGGCACAGCCGAAACCGGGACCATCCCAGAGCCCGACGTCATTCTCTACGGACAGGTGTGCCTAGCGACGGGACCGGCTACGGATCAGTCCGATGTCTCGGTCATCGCACGTAGCCTTGTGGACGGGCAGGTGCGCGAGATCGGTCGGTACAAGATGGGCGAGACGCCGTCCGCGTCTGACTGTCAGGGCAGCGCCGATTGTTACGTTCTTCGGATGCGCGTCGAAACTGTGCCAACCGGGGCCACATCGAGCGGCACGGCGGTCGTACTCGACCCGGCCACACCGAACACCGTCGATGTTTTTGTCAAGCAGGGTGCGGCTGCCGAGGAACTGGCCGTTCAAGTAACGGTGAGCGATCGTGGTGTGATTCAGCGAGCGAACCTTCGGGCTGATCCTCTTTCAGCCGACATCGACGGCGACGGTCAGAAGAATCTCGTGGATTATGCCTTGCTGAAGGCGTCACTTGCTGGACCGGCCACGATGACCACGCAGATTTGCGATCGCGCCGACATCAACCGAGACGGGCGGGTTGACTTGCGCGACTACGCACTACTTCAAGATGAATTCCTGGGATCCGGTGGCTAGCCGTGTCTAGTGCTTGGTCACGACTCACGTGAGGGGCTCGTCCGATCCGAGCCGCGACCGTGAGGGAGCGTTCTCAAACGGTCACGGCCGGCTCTCAAACGTCCGCTTCCTTACGGGCGAGGCTCGGTAAGTCCGTCGTTCTAGCTGTGACAAAACACTAGTCGCCCGTTGAAGAAACGCCTCAGCCTGTGGGGCCGACTTTCCAGTCGGTCATTTCGCGTGTGCCGAATCCATTCGACCGACTGGAAAGTCTGTCCCACAGAATCTTCAACATTCTGCTAGCTGTGTCTAATGCTCTGTCAGCGTTGCGTCGAAAAGGTGCAATGGACATGGGTGGTCCATCTCTTCAGACGTGGGGGACTCGAATAGGCCGTGGAGTCGACTCCCCCACGGCTAAAGCCATGGGCCACCCAACCCGCGAAACGGAAGTCGCCCAACCACGCCGAGTCCGCGCATGATATGGCGCTCCGCCAGCAGGAACACGATCACCACGGGAATCAGGGCGATCAGACTTGCCGCCATCAACAAGTTCGCCCATGTGCCCGCCATAGATTGATACATACGAAGTCCTAGGGAAACGGGAAACGTCATGAAGTCCGACAGGTACAGCAGTGGATCCAGAAAGCTCTGCCAATGATAGACGAAGCTCAGGAGGGCGACGGTGATAATGGCGGGGCGCACTGCGGGCAACAGCACATAACGGTATGTCGGCCACAGTCCCGCGCCGTCAAGCCGAGCGGCGTCTTCCAACTCTGCGGGCAGCGTTCGAAAGAATTGCCGAAACAGGAAGACGTTGAACGCACCGCCGCCGAGCCACGCCGGTACGATGAGTGGTTTGTACGTATTCACCCAACCCAGCATGTCGAACATGAGGAATTGCGGGACGAGCAGAACCTGCGCCGGCACGGCAAGGCTTGTGATCAGCAGAATGAAACAAAGCCGTCGCCCGCGGAACGGCACCCGAGCCAAAACATAGCCCGCCATCGACGACGTCACGACGGCGCCGACTACAGAGCAAGTTGATATGAACAGAGAATTACCAATGAAACGAAAAAGGGGCAGGCGTGTGGCGGCGTCGGTATAGTTGGCCCACTGTGGATTGGGCGCCCAAAAACTCGGGGGGAAGGAGTACACCTCGCGAAGAGGCTGGAGTGAGGAAAAGATCGCCCACACGACGGGTAGCAGCATGAAGGCGCTGTAGGCCACCAATATGGCATACGGTGCGATGGTACCGAAAACTCTACGCTTGGTCATGCGGCGCGCTCCGACATCAGCGGCCGCATACTCAGTACTTGTCGATCCGATCGTTAGCATTGTGGATGAACACCGTCGTAGTGTACCCACGAGCGGGCGCTGACCAGGAGTAGCCCGACAATCGTCACCAAGACCACAAGAAAGACCAAGCCGAGCGCCGATGCGTAACCGAAGTCGTACGGCGGCTCGAATGCCGTTTGGTACATGTGGAGTGCGTAGAAGAGTAGGCCACCCCCCTGCTGCCGGTTTTGCAGCATATACGATTCGTTGAACGTTTGCATCGCAAAGACCGTGCCCAATACAAGATTGAAAAGGACGACCGGCGTAAGGTGTGGCCAGGTTATCGATCGAAATCGTTGCATACCGCCGGCGCCGTCGAGTGTGGCTGCCTCGTACAGTCGCGCGGAAATACGCTGACGCGCCGCGAGAAAAATCAGCATCGACCCACCCATCGTCCATGTATGCATGATGATCAAGGCGGGCTTGCAGCCGGAGGGCGAATAAAGCCATCGGGGAACGGGCCATCCACGCGTTCCCCCGGGCAGGAACACGCCGACGAGCGGATCGGCGAGTGCGTACAGTGTTCGGATGCCCTCGTTGATCCACCCGAACTGCGGGTTGAACAACCAGCTCCATATCACGATCGTTGCGACGCCGCCGAGCAAGTGGGGCAAGTAGATGACAAGGCGGAAGAACCGGCCACCTCGCATGGGTCGATGGAGCAGGAGCGCGACGGCGAGCGCTGCGCAAACGCTGAGCGGTACGGCCAGAGCTGTGAACGTCAGCGAATTTGCCAGCGCAAGCCGAAACTTTGGATCGGTCGGTGTCCGGCGGTCGGTGTCGTCCGGATGCGAAATTGCTAGTTCTTGACTCCCATTTCGAACCATGACCGTTGACCCGGGGGTGTGTGAAGCCCGTTGAGCATGACGATCGCCCATACCTAACGCACGCCGATAGTTGTCCGTGCCGACCCATGCCCATTCGTCGACCGCGAGGTTACCTCTGGCGTTGGTGAGCGACAGGACCAAAGAACTGAGCAGAGGGATCGCGGTTAGTATGCACACGCCAACCACCCAGGGGAGGAGTAACCAATATGCGGTACGATGATCGTTCCTCACTGCGTGGCCGATCGTTGGGTAGGGATTGTACGGCGAACACTGGAGTTTCGAGCAAGGTCGGCAAGTAGATCGCGTATGCTCGACGTCACGTTCGGATTGGCCAACTTGTCGAGCTGCTCGTTGATCGCGCGGTCAACCTGCGTGAACCCGCGAATGAGTGGTTGCAAACGCCCATACGACAGCCCGTCAACAAAGACTCGCCGCCGGTCTGGCCGTGCGACGTCAAGAAATGCGGGCATCGATTCTGTCAGCGCCGGTAGTGAGCGGCCGTTGCGTGCCAGTCGATCCTGTACCGACTTCGACAAAACGAACAGTGCGAACGCCTCAGCCACTCTCCGTCGATCGGGCGGAAGTTTGTCAGCCAGGACAATGCCGTCCCATGTGACGCGCGTCGCACGCCCCGCCGGGCCAGCGGGTATGGGGGCGACGACGTAGCTATCGTTCAGTTCCGTTTCTGCAAGAAAGGGCATGAACCAAGGACCGTTGACGCACATTGCGACTTTTCCAGTGAGAAAACCAACGTCCTGAAACAGCTGTGGGACTTCATCGTCGCGTGGGCAAACGCGGTCGCCTACGGCGAGATCGCGATAGAAGCCAAACGCCCGTTCGGCCTCGGGCCCGAGCAATTGCCATGAGTCGTTGGCGTCGTCATAAACCTGTGCGCCAAAGCCCCACGCGAACGGCAAGTAGTATATCCATCGCGGTAGCCAGAACCCGAACTGATCGATCCGTCCGTCTCCGTCGTAATCACACGTCAGGTCGCGCGCCAAGCGTTGGAAATCCCGCATGGTCCAATCGTGGCGCGGTGGAAGCACGGGTCGGCCCAGAAACTCGGACGCGCGCGCCAGGCATTGCGTGTTGCAGAAGATCATTAGATTGCCACCGGAGACGGGGAGCCCGCGCTGGCGGCCTTGCCATTGAAACGCTGCGAGACCGGTCGCGTCAAGTTGCGATTCGTTGGCATGCGCATCTCGTCTGCCGACATCGACGCCGACTTCACGCCCGATGCGTTCATCTGGCGAAGCGCGATTTGTCGTCGACGACTGTTCGTTGGCGACTCGACTTCCAGTGCGTGAATCACTATTCGCACCCTGAAGTTCGAACCGGCGAGCGAGCTCGGTCACATCGGCGAAGTGAGACGCGAGTTCATGAAACGGACCGAGTTGTATGAGCGCAACGTCCGGCAACGTGCCGGTGAGCATCTGCTGCTGCATTTTGATACTGTATTGGTTGGATCGACCGACGATGTACTCCTGCCGAACCTTCATGGGCGAATGCGTGCGTTCAAAGTCGGCGATCACGCCGCGCCAAAGCTGATGGTCTCGGTACGTTCCGAAATGCGTGAAGCGAATGGTCTGAGCTGCTGACGCCGGGTTGAAGTGTCGAGTATACGTGTCCGCCAGCAACCACCAAGCCACAGCCACGACGGCGGCGCCTGTGAGGCCACGACGCAAGAGTGCGAGCGGCATGGACACGCGGCTCCTATCGGGTTGTGAAGTGCATCCGGCCATACACGAATCAGTGTGTTTGCGCCAAAGACCGAATCACAGCGCAGCGAGCCGATCCGCTGGTGCGTGAAGCTGGTGCGTGAATCCCTTCTCGCACCAAGAACGTTGAATCTATCTGCGCTACCCTTTTGGGGCGGCGGCTTCGATCTTCGCGATGGATGTGGCGTCGTCGATTACGATCGAGGTCAGTTCGTTGTCGACCTTGCGCAACGTAAGGCGCTTGAGTTGAAGTCGATCATTCTTGCCGTGGACGAACCAACTTCCCGTCGGGTTCTCGTCCCAAGACTCCACGACGCCTACGGTCTCGCTGACGATATTTTCCCCCCTCTTGATGATGGTTTGCCTGACGCAAACGGGGGTTCCCGGGGGGAACATTGATTCGTTCATGTCGCAATGTCCTTGCTCAAAGCGAAGTCCGCGAATGCTCTCAAGTCGCCAAACTCAGCCAGTGGTTCCGCAGTCGTGTCGTTGGTATCGTTGTATCGGTTGATCCAAACGAACGCAAACCCGAGCTGCTGAGCGGGTACGCCATCATGAAACAAACTTTGGGCGACGTGAACGACGCGGTCGCTCGGGGCGTGCGTCGAGAAACATCGCGCGAAGTGGGCGTGGTCGGGTTTGTACGCTCTGACATCCTCCGCAGTGACGAGGAAATCGAACGGAAGCATACCGCCGTCTTTAGCCGGTTGGGTTCTTGTAGACGACGCATCGTTCGCGTCGGTCTGCGACTTTCCGGCGGACCCATACGCTGCGCGATCGTCGCGTAGTAACACGGCGGTTCCGGCGAACAGGTCGCGGTCTATGTTGGACAACACCCCCAAGCGAAACCGTTGTTTCAATCGCCGCAGGGTCGCCACCGTATCAGGAAATGGCGGCCATGTGGGCAGTAGATCGGCGAGCATCCCAGGACCTTGCCGCGGAGGCGTCCATCCGAATCGGTCGCTCAACCGGCCAGTCACTTCCGTCAGCACCTCGCGGTAGGTTCGAAACGGCTCCGTTTGGACTTCGGCTTCGAGTGCGAAGTAGGCGGCGAGCGTCTCCTCCATTTGCGACGCACATTGATCACCAAACATGCGCACGAGCGACGCCGTGAGGCCAGCACGCCAATCGATCAGCGTGCCATAGCAATCGAACGTCAACGTCTCGGCGCGACGCAATGATTCCACGATGCCGACCATGAGTATTCCTTCGACGGTGCGTGCTCCCGTCACTAAGAATGGCAAGTCGTCCGGCCGTCGGGCGAGGCTAGCTCTGTTCAGTCCGGCACAAGCACTTTGCCGGTGCCGTTGCGGGATGAGAGCCGCTGCCGCACGTGTCATGCCAACGGCTGCTCACCGTCGCCAGTTTGCTAGGCGAACCACGATTCGTCAACCGATCGGGACGAATGTGCTTTGCCCGATGTTGCGATGTCTGGTTCAATGATCCGGCGTGTGTCCCATTCTTTGCCGTAGGCAAGGGACGGATAGTGCAAGAAAGGACCAACAGGGCCCCAGCCTTCCTTCGCGTCACGGGACACTTGTGCTTCCAGTTCGCGTGTTGCGCGGTGACGCAAAGGATGGGGCGCCCACATCGGATTTGGCACCGCCCGTCTTCCGCGCGTGCGTGCGTGCGTGTTGAATTCTACGCAGCGTTTGTGGTTTTCGTGGCGTCGTCGGGGACGGGGTAGGCACGCATCAGGGCGATTACGGTGGCGATGTGCAGGAAGATGAAGTAGCCCCAGACCGAATCGACCCAGTCCGGGCGCGACTTGGTTTCCTGGAAGAGGTTGTAGAAGATTTCCGTAGTCGTTGTGATCAATGGCGTGCCGATCAGGACGCTGAGTGCCGATACAATGATCATTATGATCGAACCGCGCTCCGGGCCGACGAACAACCAGATCGGTCCGATGATGTATGCGGCGGCGCCGACGAGCAGGGCGAGGCCCCAGAGGCTGCCCCAATTCGGCACGGCGCTCATCGGGAATCCCCATCCCTCCTTAATAAAGCCGAACAACACACCGCTGCCAAGAAGCAGCATGACCGCCCCGATGATCAGGATCGCAAGGCAGAGAATTCGTGCGATGAGTAGCGGTTTGGGGACGGCCCCAATGATGGGACGGCCCTGCGCCGCGCTGCGCCGCTGGTCTTTGCTCTTGTTGTTCTTGCGTTTGGCCATAGCAGTGTGTTTACAAAATCCGGCACAGGCTTCGAGCCGGTGGTTCCGTTAGAGGGTGTATGAGATGGACCACTGCGAAACGAGCCGCGCCCGTAGGGAAGCGGTTCTTGGCCTCGCAGATGGACCGCTTCCCTACGGGCGCGGCTCGGTTCATCGAAAACCCTCTAATACATCTTCTCGCACGCGTTCTAAGCCGGTGGTTTCGTAAGCGACGCTCAACACTCTTGACGAAAACCCGTCGCCGATTCGAGTCCGCCACGGCGAAAGCCATGGGCCACCCACCGCGCGAGCCACGAATTCGCGCGAAGGCAACCCTCCGTCTGCACCCTGTGACGGTCATTGTATCGTCGGTCCGACACGTGTCGAACCTTGACGCGCAACTCGTTTGGCCTCACCCGCAGGGCGCCCGTAGATTCATCGTCCCATTTCGACAAGCGTGGCCACGCGGACACTTGGGTCCAAGTATGATTGCTACGTCGCGCGAATCGGCCACCCGATTCCGCTGTCGTTTGCAAGCGCTAGCTCGTGTGGCACGGTGGGTCGAGCTTGTTGTGTGGCCCCGGATTCCATCCGGTGATTCTGATAACTCGCGAGCCGTACGGGCTTCCATCCCGAACGTAATCCGCGTGGAGGGTGTCACGACGCAAGAGTTCGGGTATCGTGGAGCATGCGTGTAACCATCACGGCTCAGCCGGGGTCGCGCGGCGAGTATTTGTCACTAAAGGAATGATTAAATGAGTCTCGAATCCATTGTCCTTGAGTTCATCGATGTCCTCGTCGCGTTTCTGGTCGACTTCCTAATCGGTTTGATTTTCCCGACCATGGGAGGTTAACAGCCCATTGAAAAAGTGTGGCACCGGCTTCCCGCCGGTGCTCCATAAGCGATTTCCGCCTCTTGATCGAGACGCAGCCCCTCGTCACGGACTGGTTCGAGGTAACGTGCTTGAATACAAGCATTCTTCAACAGGCGGTTAATGCGATCGCGATTTCGCTGTGCGAATGGCGGAGTTGCGCACGCTCTTAGTCGCGGCTGGTTGCCCCATGACTTTATGGGTGGTTCATAACACTATGGGCGGCCCATGGCTTTAGCCGTGGGGGACGCGAATCGGGGAGAGAGTCGACTCCCCGACCTCTGAAGAGGTGGGCCACCCGGCCTTTCCGAGCCGCGCCTGTAAGGAAGCGGTCCGTGTGCGAGGCGAACAACCGCTCCCTCACGGTCGCGGCTTGGTTCGCAATGGTCCTTTCATGCAAGCTCTAACAGACTGTTCAGCAGCGTTCGCCTCTCGCGTTCGGCCTGTTGCGGTAGGCGGTGAACGATGGGTACGTTGGTGACATGTCATGCGATCTCGAAGCACTTTGGGACGCGTACGCTCTTTGACGGCCTGTCGATCAGCTTCGCGGACGGCGAGCGCGTGGGGTTCCTCGGTCCCAATGGGTCGGGCAAGACGACGTTTTTGAAGATACTTGCCGGGTTGGAACCATCTGACGACGGTCATATGACCAGTCGTCGGGCCGCGCGAATCGGTTTCATGCCTCAGGAAGACACGTTTCCCGATGGGGCGACGGTGGTGTCGGTGTTGGCGGGGGCGTTGGCTGATCACGCCATGGAGACGTACGAACGCGACACCGAGGTCGCGATTATCATGAGCAAGTTTGGTTTCGAAGCCGCCGGTGGTTTTGAATCCGCAGGCGGCCTTGCACTGCCTGACGCGTCTGCGGAACCGGATCAAGTTGTCGAAAGGTTGTCCGGCGGTTGGCGTAAGCGTTTGGCGCTGGCGCGAGAAGTTATTCAGAAGCCCGACCTGCTTCTGATGGACGAGCCGACGAATCATCTTGATCTCGCGGGAATTGCCTGGCTTGAGAAAATGCTCGTTGATGCCCCGTTCTCATTCGTGGCCGTGAGTCACGATCGATATTTCCTAGAGCGCGTGACGAATCGCGTCGTCGAGTTGAACCCGGTTTACGCGGAAGGGTTCTTCAGTGTCGCCGGTAGCTACGCGATGTTCCTGGAGAAGCGTGCTGACTTCCTTGAAGCCATGCAGGCTCGCGAGGTGACGCTTGCGAACATCGTTCGGCGGGAGGTCGCGTTTCTCAAGTCGAATTCGAAGGCCCAGCGAACGAAATCGAAGGTCCGCATCGAGGACGCTTATCGACTCAAGGATGAGCTTCGCGATCTTTCCGGGCGAAACGCCCGAGCGACCGCAGCCGGTATCGACTTCGACGCGACACGTCGCAAGTCGAAAAAGCTATTGGAAGCCACGGGGCTGACCAAGTCGCTCGGCGGAAAGTTGTTGTTCCAAGACGTGTCGCTGCTGTTGTCGCCTGGTGTGCGGTTGGGATTGCTCGGGGCCAACGGTAGTGGGAAGACGACCTTCATTCGCGTGTTGACCGGAGAATTGCCGGCCGATGAAGGGTCGATCGACATGGCGGACAACCTGAAGGTTGTTGTGTTCAATCAGAATCGCGAGGACGAACAATCTGGTGTAGCGGGCCTGCAGCAAGACATGTCGCTTCGCGTCGCGTTGGCGGGCGATAGTGACAGTGTCGACTTTCGCGGCCGAAGCATTCACATCACAGCCTGGGCGAAGCGGTTTCTTTTTTCGGTGAACCAGCTTGATCTGCCGTTGAACGAACTCTCGGGCGGCGAGCAGGCTCGGGTATTGATCGCCCGTTTGATGTTAAGGCCTGCCGACGTGCTGATCTTGGACGAGCCGACCAACGACCTGGACATCACGTCTCTCGATGTGCTGGAAGAAAGCCTGACCGATTTTGCCGGAGCGATCGTACTGGTGACGCACGATCGGTTCATGCTCGACCGGGTATGCACCGAGATACTCGGCTTGGATGGTGCCGGACGGGTCGGACAGTACGCGGATTGTGCTGCGTGGCAGACGGCGCAGGCGCGAATCGCTCGTGGCAAGAATTCTGCTGGCGGCAAGTCGAAGAAGGGGAAGTCGAAGGGCAAGAGTAAGATCGACAAGGGCGGATTGACCGCGAGCGAGCAAGCGGAACTCAGCCACATGGAGGCGACGATACAGGACGCCGAAAGAATCGTGAACGGATGTGTGCAGGCCACGGAAGACCCGGCTGTGGCTGGGGACCATGTCGAGGCCCAGAAGCGGTGGGACGAACTCGAGGCGGCGAGAGCGCAGGTGCAGGCGCTCTACGCGCGTTGGGAGCGTCTTGAAGGAAAGGCTGGCTGACACGCTGCGATCTTGTTGCGAGCTTTGTCGGACCGCTGAAGAAGTGTGGCACCGGCTGCCGGCGGGTGATCCGTGAGCCATTTCCCCCGCGTGTCGTGGACGCAGCCCATTGTCAGGAGTGGGATCGCTGCCGCGCACGTGAATGTCAGCTATCTTCAACAGGCTGTTATCACGGGGCTGCGCATAAGGCGATTGTCGAAGTCGACTCGGAACGCTCATCGACCGGTCGTAGTGCGGCGGCGATGCGAGGTCAAACCGTGGCTTGCAGCGCTGGCGGGTCGCGGCCATCATACCGTTGACGTTGACTGGTGTTACGTCAGCGGTGGATTGACGGATTGCGTGGCCCACGACACTAACGGCCTGTTGAAGAAGTGTGGCACCGGATTCCAGACGGTGATCCATTAGCGATATTCGCATCCTGACCGGGACAAGTCCCGTTGTCACGGGCGGGTTCGCGGCGACGTGATTGAATAGCAGCCTTGTTCAGCAGACTGCTAGCCGTGGGGGACACGCATCGACGCTGAGGTCGCGTCGCGCCAGTTTGTAGAGGTGGACCATAAAGGTCGATCGTAACCACTCGACACGACGCTGATCGAGCACTGCTGCGGGATTTCGTAACGGTTTCGAGATTGCTTGCTGATGAGTTCGGTGGACATGCACCAACTGCTTGCGTATTGCTGGCGCAAGAAACCCTCAGGTTTTCGGCGGTGTTGTAATGTGTTGCAGGGTAGCGAGTTACAACACGTGGGCGAGTGGCGGAATGGCAGACGCTGGGGACTTAAAATCCCCTGTCCTAACGGACGTGTGGGTTCGATTCCCACCTCGCCTAATGCATCGGTACACGTGGTTTTCACGTGTGCCATTGCTCTTGAGCAGTGAGCGGTGTAGGTCGATGAGCCGACCTACGCAACTGACTCGACCTGCAACGGAGATGCTCCTGAACGTAACACGTTATCAACTAACCGACATGACACCGCGCGGACATACCGCTTACGCGCGAGACCTGAATTCTCACGGTGCGGTCGCGTGCAAGACGTTCGATAGCCAAATGAACCCGGTCTCATTCGTTTGGCACGAAGGTACGATCCTGAAACTTTTTCCCGATGACTACCTCCCGCACGAACCACACGCCCCAAACGACGATGGCGTGGTCGTTGGCACTGCCGTCATAAACGAGGTTCATTACGCCTGCCGCTGGATTGACGGAGAGTGTGAATTTCTCGATCCGCCGGACGATTGGACGGCCCGGCTGAAGCTACGCGACCGGGTGAACGTGCCTTTCGCTCGCCCGAGACCACGGGGCAACCTCGCCTGCCAGGGTACCACGTGCGCGGCTACCTTGTGTAGCACCGGGTCTCTAGTGTGGCACCGCTATGCAGCACCTGGAGTCTGGCTCTCCTGTGTGGCACGACGTGCGTGGCTCATCTGCGCGGCAGTGGATGTCTTGTGTGGCACCGGCTTCCAGCCGGTGATCCCATTAGACTTGTAGGGCGTGCTATTGCCCGCTGCAACCGTCGCCGTTCATTCTCCCGGCATTGCTACCACTTCGACCGACGTCGATCCGGGCCACGATTCGTCCAACCAACCGAGTAGAACGTGTCGAAGGGTCTAGTTGCGTAGATGGGGCTTTCATCCCCATCTACAATACTTCATGGATACGGGAATCTGGTTCCTTTCCCGGCAGGACTGCCTCCTGCCGAACATGCTTGCCTTATCTGAACGCACAATGTCGTGGCAGATAGCACTGCGCGAGTTCCCGCCCATCCAAGCTGTAGGCTACGATCGCTTGAGGACCTATGGCAGATTGCCCCAAGCAATTGCACTGCCAATGGCTAGCTTTCTGGCTTTTTCGCTGGTCCGTAGGGAGTCGATCCACTATTATTGCGGTTCGACAAGACGAAACGTGAAGAGTACGGACTCCTCGGGGCTCTGTCTGCCTCCCACACTGGAATAGAGGCGCATTCCGGCGTTATTGGACCGCTCGGTAAGGACCCAGGCTTCGGCACACCCGATCTCCCGTCCCACTTCGAGCATGAAGCTCAGCAGGTTCTTCGCCATGCCGTAACCTCGATGAGACCCCGCAACGCCGACCTCATTTATCCAAAGCTCCGGGCAGGTCTTGTCCGGGTGAACGTAGTCGACGGCCGAGACCATTCCGACCACCCCACCATCTTCTATCGCGACGACGAGATGATGCCGAGGATCCCGAAGGAATTGCACTACTCGAGACTCATCGATCGGGTCATCGAAGACTCCGGTAGCGACATTCTGTAAGACAGCATCATCGCCGTCTCGTAAAATCCTGATTTCGATGGTCATTTCAGTTCACTCCCCGGGACTTGCCTTCGATCGTCGAAGAACCCGACTCAGTGTCACGATACAAGGGCGATCAGCACTGCATCGCTTTCGACATGTCAATGTCAGGCCTTCCTGTCCCGTTGGCGTCGGGCATCACTCCTGTAACCACGAACCCGAGCTTGCGATAGCACGTAGGGCAACGGCGTTGGTGTCGGGCGCGACCCCGACTCACGCCAACCTGACTTCAGCCTGCGACGCTCGAAGCAACCTTGCGGTCGCTACTCGGTGTGGAATCCGGCAATGAAGCTACCGGCGCGGGCGAGCCCGCTTGCGGATCCACATAACGGAAC
>JAJDDY010000009.1 GCA_029260075.1 Phycisphaerae bacterium | reverse complement strand
CCATCCCGATTGTCGGGCCCGACAAGGTCGCCATCCACCGCATCATTATTGGCCGACGGATCGTCCGGGTCCAGGGCTTTGAGGTAAACACGAACGTTGGCTACCGCCGGATCGGTCGCGACGCGCACCTGCACGAAGTCGTTGAATCCGCCACCCGGACCCGTAGCGCCTGGGAAATATTTCACCCCCAGCGACCCGCCCGCAAGACCCGCGTGCGACGGATGGTCGTTCGGCGTAGCGATCGCCTGCGGCGGGTTCGTGTTCGTCTCCCACGTCACGTCCAGATCGATCACCGTGACCCGAACCGTATCGCGACAGAGTTCGTCCACGCCGTCTTTGAGAATCAACGTCAGCGTCGTCGTCCCCTTGGCCACACCTTCCATGCCCAAGGTTGAGGGCGTAAACGTCGTGATCCTCCCCACCAAGTCCACGCTGCTCGGCAGATTCGGACCCAGAAGCGCCGTCGCACCAACGGCGCGGCTGTCGAACACGCGGATGAGCGCGGGGTTGCCGATTTCCAGCAACAGCTTGCGCGCATCCGCGTACTTCCAACGGCCTGATGCCATCGCAGCGAATATCGCGATGCCCACGGCTTCTTTCCGGACCCACGTGCTAACCGGTTATGGCGTCGGCGTATCCGATACGGAGTCTTCGACGTCTTGAACACGCACCTTGGCCTTCTCAATGTATGTGTGCAGTTGTGCGATTCCACCGAATTTCTTGTCGAACCATTTTTCAAGCATTCTTTCCCCAGGCGCGACGCGCGTAGCTTCCGTTAGCAATCGCTCAGCCTCATCGAAATCAAAACTGAATAGACGCATGGTTCCGTGCTGATACAGTGTGCGCGGTTTGAGGTAGTCATCCCCCCGCTGAGCAGCCAGTGAGAAGGCTTCATAGGCTCTCGCCGTATCCGGGTTCTGCTTGAGCAGGGCCACCCGATACCTCCCTAGTGCTAGGTCATTGGCAAGCCTGCCTTGCTTTGTCCGCACGCGGATGCCCTCCTCAGCCTTATCAATACACGCCGAAAAATAGCAACATCCGGCGTAGTGAGCGGCATAGGGAGCGTAGCTGGACTCGGGGAACCTTTTGGCTAATGACAGCAGCATTTCAGCAGCCTTGCGAATATCGCCACGAGGCCCCGCCACGCGCATGATATCCCCCGCCCAATCGTCCCGTGTCGCAGACAACAAACGACCGATGACTTTCACCGCCTGGACCTCCGGGTCAGCGTACTGTTCTACCGCATTCCCCGTTAGCTGTTCGAAGAAATCCTCCCCGAACATCGCTCGCATCAGCGCAGGATCAGCCAATCCAGCAATGAAATCTAGATCCTCCTTCGTGAGAGGCTCGACTTCGAAAACCTGGTCAACGACGACCGGCTCAATGCTCGCGTCTCGCTGGTCGGGGACCGTTCGCGGCTTATCCACATCGCGGAAGTCAACCTCAGTGCGGAACCAATACTTGCCGGGCTCTCTAAAGAAAAGCATCGCTTCCGAAGTAGCAAAAAAGGCCGCTACCGGGATAAGAACTGTGGTCCGCTCTGCACTGTAAGACACAGAACGAAATAGACGCCACGGGCGAGGCAGGCCGACATTGGCAGAATAGTATGTTTCACCATCTCGGCTCCACTTCAACGAGATATCCCAAACCTCTCCTTTCGAGGGGAAAACGCTCCGTATGACACCGATACCTTTTTCGTGAAACGTGTCAGTCGGTTTCCCAGGTGCATCATTCGAATAGCCCTGACTAGCAACCAGGAATGGAGCCAAGTAGCACATAGCAAGAAGCTTTGCGTATCGTTTCATGGCGATATCTCTCCAATTATGGACCGGTGTATCCGCGAAGTTTCTCTAGGCTTGTTGCCGTGAACGGGTTCATTTGGCATGGCCCCGACCTGCACATCAGGCCACCGTCCGGATGATCTAAGCCGAGAGTATGTCCTACTTCATGTGCAACAGTGAATTGCTCCTGACCTCCAAATCCAGCCTCGCCGACGAAGATCGCTTTGAAAACGGCGCAAATCCCAGTATACGCTGGCCCTATTGATGATGTCGAAGCTGTATCATTAAGGAAGTTCTCCTTGTGTGTACCGATACCTTTGGTAACGCCTGGGGACGTTCCGATTTCTGTGCCTGGGTCGTTGTCCTCCAATTCTTCCGCTTGCCAGCTGGATACTACCATCACGGTCCAAAACTCCGTTGTAGACACCGGGAGGTTCCGCGCCGCCAGAGCTTGGTCCCACAGGGAGAAGAAAAGGTGTCAGGAGAAGAAAAGGTGTCAGGAAAAATTCTGTGGCTCCTTGCGAGGCCGTCCGCGGGGCCGGAGGGTCAGCACCAGCCCATGTCGCGCGACGACGTGTCAAGAAACTCTTCCTGACACCTTTTCTGACTTGACACCTTTTCTGACTCGCATCCAAGCGACCACATCGCCCACCCACTCGCGACACCGCACACTTCGTCTCCGTCCCCCACCCTTTTCCAGTAGAAAAAGAATGGGGCACCCCAATCCTGTTCGGCACGCGGTTTGCGTGTTGGGGTTGGTGTGCTGAGATTGGCTTTGTCGCTGAGGCGGCGGGACGATTGAGTGGTCAGAGCGGTGGCTTGGGATTCGGGGTGGTCCGGCAGTGCGCAGCATCAACCGCCGGCCTTCTCGGAACGAACGGGTCGGTCAGGACTGGGGGGCAAGTTTTTCGATGTGAGCGAGCAGCTCCTCCTCGCTGGCTAGGCCACAGAAGTAAAAGCAGATCATCTCATACGTGCGGAGGGTTGGCTTGCGACCCGTCCACAACGCAATCAACAGGCACGCGATGATGCCCAAGTACACTTGAATTTCGATCCCGTTGGTCGCGTGGCTGATCAGATGACGACAGCCCAAGACGTGCTTAAAGAATCGGAAGAACGTCTCGATCGCCCAGCGGTGGTAGTAGAGTTGGCTGATCGTTTCCGCGGGGACATCCAAAAGATTCGTCACGATCAACATGGACTCGCCGCGGCTCGGCCCGCCTTGGCCTGGCCGACCGCCGCGCTTCTGGTGCGGCGTACATTTGATCTCGACCAGTCGCATCGGCTGCTGGAAGCCGAGGCGGCATGGTTGATCCCCCGTGAATCGAACCACCATGTCGCGTAGCACGTTGGCTTCTCGGGCTTCCTGGCTGACGGGGCGCGATTCCAACACTTCGTACTTTAGCTTGTCATAGGCACGGCAAACGAAGGACGAACCGATGTCGATGATCGCCTGGAAGAGGGAAAAACCCATGTATCCGGCGTCCATGACATACAGGCGGTCCGACTTGAGCGCCTTCTTCAAGACTTGCCGTTCGCCAGTGCCACCCGGTGTCACATCCATCCGCGTAGGCACGCTTCGGAGGAACTCGAAATGGGTGTGCAGTTTGAACGCCTTGTGTTTTTCGTGGGGCCACATCGCAGCGACGATCTTGGGCAGCGCCGGCAGCAACGAGCCGTCCACCATCGTGATGATGCCTTTGATGTCGTCGAACTTCGTGTTCCGGTTGATCGGCCTGAGCTTGTCGACCAATTCCCCGATGACGCCGCGAAGCAAATCGGCATCGAAGACCCGAGCGGCTTCCGAGAGCGATCCGAGCGCCGCCCGCGGGCAGTTTAACATGCGTTGTACTTTCTTGAGCCCACTGGCTTGGACGATGCCGCGTAGGCTGGTGACGATCGGATTGAAGAAGTACAGAAGAATGAGGGCGGCGTACTGATCGTAATGGATTTTTCGATTGCCGGCCTTATCCCGCGCGCAGCCGTGGTGGTGCAGTTTCTCCAGAACCGGCATCAGCAACTTGAAGAGCTTGAAGCCTTGCAGGTCCTTCTCTTGGATGTCGGGTCGCTTTGGGCTTGCCACGCTGAAAGTATGCGCCACGAACCCTGACCGCGCAAGTAAAGTGTGGCGCGAAATCCTGGCCTGCGACACACGCGGGAACCCGGACATGGCAAACCGCGTGCCGAACAGGATTGGGGAGACCCTGCCCCTCCCGAGCGCCGGCCGGGCGGGAACGGACGGGTTATCGGCGATTTGTACGGGGGAGGCGTCTACCGAGCTGCGCCCACTTCCTCTTTGGATACAACTTCTGCAGTTTTGCCACGGCGGCTTCCGCTTCTTGCGGCTGCATACTTCGCGCTCGTGCCGCACTCAATTCAAACAACGCCTCTGCCCGCAGTGGGTGATTCGCGGGCAAACTCTCAAGGGCGGCAGCAATGTCATCGGCGATAGGTTTCCAGATGCGTGGATTAGGAGCGCCCCCATGCTTGTTGGTGATGGCTTTCCCTTGCTGGAGCGCCAAGGCGAGAATGGCAAGTCGTCCCAGGTCAGTATCCGGGTACTCTGCTGCCAGCTCTTGAAACACCCTGACCGTAGCATTCGACGCCTCATGATCCATAATTAGTTTGATCGCTTCTGGATATTCCCGAAGCAGAACATCGGCGGCCACCCGCCCGCGCTCATCGGGTACTAGTACGTCGATCTGTACTGGATTCGATTCAAGCGAATTCTCCTCGTCCATCACGACAATCGAATACGTCCCCGACGGAACAAACCTAGTCAAGTCCGAACTAGAGGTCTTGGAATGAGTGGACACTACAAAGAAACCGATAATAGTCTTACATTCAAACACGAGGGACTCGGTTGCCCTGGGGGTGATCCATTCATTCCATTCGCGGAAGATCGGCGTAGTGGATATGATCGTGTTCGTTTCGTCCCGAAGGAACGCGCGGAATCGCCGTCGAGCAATCGCTATGGGTACACCACGCTCGTCCCGTTCGTGGAATTGAACAGCTCCTTCTGCTGCATCCACGGTCAGAGCGAGCGTGACCGATACGAGATCGTACGGGTGAATCTCCGCGTGATCCGCAGCAAGGTGAAGCGAGTCGCCAAGCGCTACCGACGCATGCATCGCGATTAAGGCAAGGACGACCCTAAGAGGGCCGATTAACAGTTTCTTGTGTGTCACAATAAGACCTTCCGTGTTGACGTCGCATCACCAATCGATTTCACTTCGAATTATGACAATCGTCTCGGCGGCAAAACTGTTGAACTGTCCAGGTGCTCCAACGTCCATGATCGACTGTGGAACATGCTGCGGATGCGAGTTGCATGTATGAACGATCTCATGCGTCACGACATGCGGTTCATCCGTAGTCACCAAACAAGCGGGGTCGTCGGAGAGGACCACCTGGAGAAAAATAGCGCTTTGGCCTGCATCGTTGTTAGTTAGCCCGTTGTCTTTTCCTTCGGAACCCGGTACCGCCGGTGGCGGACACGGATCAGGATCAAAGTCGAAATCTTCCGCCCCCTCCCAGCAGCCGACGACACAGCATGTCCAATATGATGCGCCCGAGGACAATGTGCATCCGTCATCCCATGGGCCGATTCCGAACGAAACGTCGCTGTCGGTGACGTGCAGGTCAAATGCAACGGAAAAAAAGGTGTCAGGAAGAATTCTGTGGCTCCTTGCGAGGCCGTCCGCGGGGCCGGAGGGTCAGCACCAGCCCATGTCGCGCGACGACGTGTCAAGAAACTCTTCCTGACCACCTTTTCTGACCTGACACCTTTTCTGACGCTGACTGACACTTTTTCTGACGCCAGTAGGAATAAGGATGGGGCACCCGCATAATCGCGCGTCCCATCGTTCGGGTACTCTCTGGAACGGATTGGGCATCTGCGCGTGTCGACAGTCCACGCAGGGTCCGGACAATGGATTGTGTCAGGGCAAGTGTTCTTCTGTACCGTTACTTCGGCGCTGCTTTTGGCAAGTCCCTAACCCATTGCTTTACCATTTCGTAGTCGCTGCGGTCGTACTTAGACGGTAACTTAGATTTCTTGACCGGACAATTAGGAAAATTGGCCGCAATGGCCTCGAGCGCTGCTTGTTGGATCGACGGCCGCCCATAGTCGCCGCCTTGCTTGAGCGTGATTCCGCCATCATCTCGATCGAGATAGCTTGCGATGTACTCAAGCACAATCGGATGATGCGTGTAGCCGAGGCGTTTCACGGCACCGTAGATGCGCCGGTTGATGTTTTCGAGCCGATCGATGCGCCTTACGGCCTCGCGCGCGGCATCGTCGTCGCCGAGGCGGGCACGAGCCAGAACGGCGTTGAAATGTTTGTCGGAAATCTTCTCCATCCACGACATCATTTCAGTCATCCCAGCGACGCCGAAGACCAGTAGCACCTCGCGGCGCACCGGATGCAGATTGAAAATCTCGTGTAGCGAACCGCGCGCCTCTGGGGTGAAGTCTGATTGGTTGAAGTCGAGGAGCCAACGAGCAGCACTCTGCCAGACAAGCGCGTGTGGATCGAGACAGGCCTTCGCCAGCTGCTCCACCGCAGTTCTCCGGATGAAAGGGCGCCCGGGTAACGCAATACCGACACGCCAGGCATAGGCGTAAGCTTCAACCCGCACTCTTTCCGAGGTGTCACTCTGAGAGCGTTCCAGCGTTCTAAGTGTGAATTCTGGGTGTTTGCAAAGTAGGTCATCGGCAATGCGAATCACGTTAGCGCGCGTTCGTTTCTGTTCAAAGATTATCTGCAAGAGCTGGGCAACATGTCTCTTCTCCTCCTCTGCCCAGCGTTGCATTTCTTGCGCGGCGGGATCAGGGTCTTGCGCTACGCCTGCGACGGTCGTAGCCAAGAGCGTGTACGCGACGAATCCTATACGAATCTTGTTCATATGCGTGCTCCTTGTAACCAGCGGCTACGGGGTTCCCGGATTCAAGACGTCCCACTGGTTCTTGCGTAACCGCGTCTTTCCGGTATTAATCGTGCGCATCAGGTTTTCGGGATCGGGGTCTCCAAACTCATCCGTATGATCGATATTTTGCGCATGGCCAAGCTCGTGAGCGATCGTGTTATTCACGCTTGCAACGAAATGCGCACCGACAAAAACGAAGGAGTACGGCTGGTTCGGAAATGAGATTCCAAGCGAATCAACATTACTTGGATTGTCCACGAAGAACACAACAAACGCTGTATTCGTGGATCCCACGCCGCTAATGATCGCATTCATTTCAGCCGTTTTCCAGAAACTTGTGTCCAAGAACCCATCTCGGTTCAAATCGAAGTTGACTGCGACGGATGCCGGTTTTTTCACATCCCAAGACACAACCGCCTGGTTGTAGATCACGTTATTGAGATACGCCTGAATCGACGCCTCCGTTCCAAAGTCCGTGCTCAGGCGATTCGTATTATCCGCGACGCTGTTGCAGACGCCGTCGGGGCCGGTGTTGATCCCGCTAGCGTCCAATGTGTCGTTGACGTCCACATTGTTGGTGTCGCGAAAGTTGTTCGTGCCGACCGCAACGCACGTTTGATTCGGCGTACCGTTACCCTTGGGGATTATCTGTACGTCGTCACCTGTAGCTGTTGTATCGCAGATCCCGTTGAGTCCGGTGGTTACGATCGGTTCGCCGTTAACGACCTGAATAAAATCGTCACCGCCGAGAACCGATTCAAGGGTTCCATTGGGTCCGACCCGTATCGCATGCTGGAGCGGCGTACCCTGCCCGACGGGAATTGCTTGCACGTCGTCGTTTTCCTCGTGAACAAGGACGACCGCGACGGTCTTTAGGACCGGAGAATACACGCTCGTTCGCATGCGCGCACACGTCGTTCCCGTTTTCGAATCGACGCGGGCCTCTGCGTCGGCGACGCCGGTGGCCACTCCGCTTACTGTGACCGTCTGTGCCGAAGTCGTGACCTTATCCGGAGTGACGGTCATAATGGTATCATCGGCACTGGTCAGGAACACGTCATCCGTCGAACTCGCCGGATTCCTTTCCGACTTGGCCGTGTCAGTGTCGCCCAGCGCCACCGACTTAAAGGGTACGATCGGGTCGCTGTTGCGGTTCGTATACGCGTCAAAGCCGTACTTCTGAGACGGATCCTCGGTGAATATCAACTCCACCACCTTCACGAAGGCTGTGCTCATGCACGGTACGGGTTCTGCGGCGATGGAGCCGAGGACGGGCGCGCACCCGGGTGGCGGAGTTTCGTCGGGGGTGCTGATGGCTCTGAACTCGATGGGCGCGACCAAGTTCGACGTGGCGTCTGCTGGAATGACCACATTCACTGACACCACTAGGTCACCCGGACCGCACTGACCCTTCAGGCACGTACAGGTGTTGCCCGGCAGGTCGATCGAGCCGCTGTCCGGAGGGGAAAACGTCGTCACCAGCAACCCGCCGGTCCGCGTGAACGTCCAGTCGAACGTCTTGTCGCAGGCCCCGTCGTTGCACAGACGCGGTTGCAACGTCACCGTCGACCCAGCACAACCAGCGACATCGTCGAATGGCCCCACGCTGCACGCCTGAGCCGAAGGATAGTGCTCGCATCCGACCGCTGGATCGCAGCAATCAGTAGTACACAGCTTGCCATCGTCGCAGCCTATCGGCTCGATCACGCATTCACCCGAAAGCTGGTTGCGACAGACTTCGATCGTGCAGGCGTCACCGTCATCAAACGCCGAACAGTCTTTGTCCAAACCGATACAGCCCCCGTCGACGCACGTGTCGTCCTCGGTGCAGAGGTTCCCGTCGTCGCAAGGGGCCGTGTTGTTTGAATGCGCACACGCCCCGGATTGTTCGTCACAAGTATCGTCCGTACACGGGTCGTTGTCTTCGCAGTCCTTCCCGCAGCAGGGGCTCGGATCATTGCAGCAACTGGAGGTTACCCCAGCGACGTTGACTTCGTTGCAGCACGCCACGGCGCAGATGTCGCAGTCGGGGTTGTCCGGGTTGCAACAGGGGTCGGGATTGCCGCAGCAAGGGTCATTTAGATTGCAGCACGGATTGGTGCTCCCGCAACACGGATTGTCCGGATTGCAACATCGGTTAGGGTTGCCGCAGCAGAAGTCGTTCAGGTCGCAGCAAGGGTCCGGGCTATGGCAACAGCTACTACCCTGGCAGCACCGGTCAAGGCAGCACACCGCGTCTCCGCAACACTCGTCACCGCAGCATGGATCCGTACTGCCACAGCACGGATCGGGCGACCCGCAGCAGGGATCAGACGATCCGCAACATGGATCGGTCGATCCGCAGCACGTGCATGGATTCCCACCTCTTGGCCCACACGCCGCGACCGCCATTGTCTGGACAAACAGATCACGTGGAGACAAGTCGGGACGCGGCACGGGCGGTGATGCGGGAATGAGCATACCCTTGTTGCGACGCTGTCCACTACGACCGCGACCGCCGCCCGTCGCAGCAGCGAGTAACGGCGGCGGGTCGCACTGATCGGAAAGCGGGGGATCGTTAACCTCGGCCACTTGCCCTTCAGGTAGCTCCAAACCAGCCACAAGGAACAACGTCTCGCTCGTCGCAGGCATCCACACATTGTCGTCGCGGAGTTCGCCAAGCGCCAGATCGACACTACCACCAAGACCTTCGTCAGCCCCTGCAATCGAATCGACGTCAACGCCCATGTCATCGCCGAGGTTGACCAATGCATGTCCCACGTCGCGCGGACTGCTCAGCACGCGGCCATAGACCAACAGTTGCCGCGTCTCGAAGTCGTTCCAGTAGGCCATGAACGAGCGCGTCCCGCCCGGCGGAACCGGAGCATCGTACACAAGAAACACGCCCTCGATCGATCTGATTTTGATGCGAACGTTCGTGCCCTGCTTACCACGCTGCACACTGCGCACTGCGCACAGATTCCGGTTGCTCAGCGAAAGCAGGCGCAACCGTGCAAACGATCAACGCGCACAAGACGAACGACACCCGCAACCGAAGCTTCGCCCGCTCCGCAATACGATTGTTCTGGCGATGACGTGCGGTGAACGTGCATGCTTGCGTGTCTGTGCGAGTGCTCCTGCGTGTTCGCGTGTGTATTCGTGTGTGTTGGTTCGACGTGCCAAAAAAAAAGGGGGGGGGGGCGAAACGGCGTCGAAGCTCAAACCGCTTTGACGGTTATCACGCCGCGAACGAACCCGATGATGCGCAAGGCACGACCCGTTACTTCTCATACCGGCCTCCCGAACAAGACGTGAAAACCCAACGGCCTAGCGAAGTCACACAAAGCCTATCACATTTTCGGACCGAAAGTCAAGAATATTCTCATATTTCTCACGGCATGCCATGGGCATCCGTAGGAGGGATATCGACGTGGCGTTCGTGGGCGACCGGCGAATTCCCATCAAACCCGTTGGCGAGACAGAAAGAGAGTAACACAACCCTTCGGAAACGGCGCTACCGCCCCATTGTGCGGGGAATGCTGGCCACTACACGTGCACGGTTTGAGCGGTTGGACTGCGGCGCGCCGGTGCTTGGGGATTTCGCAGTGCGGGTGATCCACTCCCATAGCGAGCGACCTAGTGACGGCACTGGTGCCACGTCGGCATTGCTGTTCCTCGCGGGAAGAATGGATGAGCGGGCGTCCTCTTTCACCTTGCTGCCACCGTGCTGGGACCGGGCGTATAGGTATCTCATGAGCATGGTCGGCGTCCGACCCGCAATTTGCATAGCCCGGTTGAAATCCGCAGCCGCATCTTCGAAGTTTTGCTGCTCAAGATTGTGGTCACCGCGTAGGGCAAGCACGTCTGCGTTGTCCGGTTCAATCTCCAGAACCGACGTCAGGTCCGTAACCGCACCACTCTTGTCACCCAATGAAGACTTGGCCGCCGCGCGACCGAGAAGACCGACGATCATGTCGGGGTCATCTTCCAAGGCGTCGTCGAAATCGGAAATGGCTTCGAAGTCGCGACCGGCCACACCTAGCGCCAAGCCGCGCAGTACCAATGTCCACGAACCGGGCTGTTCGAGCTCGACCGCGTTGTTCAGGTCGACCACGCCCGCTTCGCCATCACCGGCCATCGTCTTGGCTAAGCTTCGATAGGCGTATCCGTGCGGATTGGCCGGTTGAAGGCGAACCATTATCTCGGCGTCGTCAAGCATCAGGTCGGCACGACCAAACCACCCGGCCAGCGCGGCCCGGAGCTTGCGCGTCGCCACGTGACGGGGTTGTTGATCGACGCACGCGGTCACAGGCTCTAACCCGTCGTGCGCGCCATCATCCCACGGCGGTGCCGTTGCCAAGGCACTACAACCTTGTCGATCTTCTCCTGCGTCTGGCGACGTCGCGTTGCCCGCAGTAGCCATGTAGAAATCTCGAGCGGCGCGACGAGCGATCGCCTTGTGCGTAGCTACCTTGGCCACGTCCGGACCCGCTTGACCGGAATCGCTCGCCGCGACGTCGGTAGCCCCGACAGCCTGACCGATCACCGGGATGGCGGCCTCTGCCAGCTTCAACGGGCCACCGATCTCCGGCGGAAGCAACTCGCGAAAGTCCATCAACAACTGCTGCACGTCTTCCTTGGCCTCGTCGGCGACGGCCTGCTGCGTAGACACCTGCTTCCTGGTGCTGAACAGTGCCCACACCAACACAATCGCCACGAAGGAGGCGGCCGTCGCCAGGGACATCAGTTGATGCCTCAATACGAACTTGCGTACCCTCGTTACGACCCCCGCACGTCGCGCTTTGATGGGATGGTTTTCGATAAACCGGCGAAGGTCATCATGCATGGCCCCGGCGGTTTGGTATCGCAGGTTGGCATCACGTTCGATGGCCTTGTGGCAGATGGTTTCCAGATCGATCGGAACGTTGGCGTTGTGCTCACGCAGGTTGATCGGCTCTGTCGTGAGGATTCGGCTGATCACTTGCTCACGCGTGTCGCCGGGGTAAGGCGGCTTCGACGCGATCCACTCGTACATGGTGGCCCCGAGAGAATAAATATCGGTTCGGTGATCGACCTTGGCAGAGTCTGCGGTGATCTGCTCCGACGACATGTAGAGCGGGGAACCGATCAACTCACCGGTCATCGTGACGCCCGGCTGTTCGGCTAACCGCGCCAATCCGAAGTCCGAGATGCGCAGCTTGCCGTCCTTACCCAGCAGCAGATTGTGCGGCTTGATGTCGCGGTGGATTACGCCTTCGTCATGGGCATAGTCGAGCGCGCCGGCGATGGAGGCCATGTGTCGCGCGACGGTCACGAAATCCCGACGAGTCTGGGGTCTTGCCGGGGCGTCATACATTTCAAGAGACGACGCGCTAGACGATACCGCATCGAGCCCGTCACTTCCGCCGGTCGGTGGCGACATCGCAACACCCGTTCCAGATCCAGATCCGGAACCGGAACCGGATCGATCAAGCAGAACCGTCTCCGCCAAATCCGATGATTCGACACTGGTCGAGCAGTCGTCAACTTGTTTGATGATGGCATTGAGTCCGGGACCGTCGACGAACTCCATCGCGTAGAAATAGACACCGTTGTCCTCACCCAATCCGAAGATGGGCACGATGTGGGCGTGGTGGAGCTTGGCAGCCGCCTGCGCCTCGCGCTGGAATCGAATCACAGCCTTAGTGGACGCGCTGACCTGCTGCCCGAGCACCTTGACGGCCACGTTGCGCTGCAACGACCGCTGCCAAGCCGCGTAGACCGTCCCCATACCGCCGCGACCGATTTCATTGCGGATTTCGAAATCGCCGAGCACAAAGCCCCCCCGTTCGGGGCTGGCGGACGGAGTGATTTCAGGTCGATCGTTCACAGATTGTTCTTCTGCCTTCGGGTTAGGGTGTGGCACGGCACGGCGGTTCCACACAAGACCGTACGACTACGTATTAAGACGCCTCGCTCGGGCTTAGGTTGGCCGAAAAATACGAGTTTTCTTGCTCCCCCACCGCAAGGCATCCGTCGCTGCGTGCGCCAACGGGAAGCTATATATAGAATGCACTTTCTTGGACCGCGCGCCCAGTGGAATTCGCCTCTGTCTTTATAACCACCGGCTGACCACGCGGTCGCACGCGCTAGCACATCGCCCGATCGCGCAATGTCGCCAGCAACCGAAGGTATCGGGTTGGCACAACCCCCGGGTTGGAATTCGGTCATGCGCCGCCGATATTCGGGTATCGACCAGATGCGTGGATGCGCCCCAGCTCGACATAACTAGCGACGACATGGTCGATGAGGTCAAGATCTTGTTGGCCAACCTCGCGAACAATCAGGCCGGGGACGCCCATGACAACGGAACCGTCGGGGATGATCGCGCCAGGCGGAACGACGGTACCCGCCGCAATGATACACTGGCTGCCGATCGTCGCGTCATCCAACACGATAGCGCCGATACCGATCAAGGATCGCCCCCCCACGCTCCTACAGTGTACGACCGCTCGATGACCAATGCCGACGTCGTCACCAATGTCAAGTGGCGTGCCATGCGGCGTGTGAATCACCGATCCGTCCTGAATGTTGACCCGGCACCCAATACGAATCGGCGCAATATCGCCCCTAATCGTGACGTGGTGCATGACCGTACACGTCGCGCCAAGAACCACATCCCCAGCGACGTAGGCCGTAGGTGCAATGTAGACATCAGTACCAAGCTGTGGGCGCGGAGGTTCTTCGCTCATACGCCAATCGTACTACACCCAAGTACATTTGGCGACTCGACCAGGCGGGTTTCGCCCACCGCTGTGGTACAGAAGATTCGGTGGAAACTGCCCTCCCCTGGCGCGCCACAGTTTTTGGCCGCACCCCGTAGTCGAAGCGCATAGGATCACCGCTTGCGGAACAGGAGATTCGTCGATACCCTGCCCAGCCTAAGTCACCGGGTTACAAGAACGTAGCATTCAAGTACATCGCCAATGCCAAGCCTCTTCATTCCACGATTGCGTATGCGGATTCGCAAGATAAGCAGCAACGTCGGTCTGCGCGAGGAATACATTCTCATCGCCCTATCGATCGCCATTGGCGGCGCGACCGGCCTGTTCGCCCACGTCTTCTTCTACCTGATCGAAATTGCAGGCAACTTTGCCTACGGCCACGGCGAACATGAGGGGCTCTTCGCGGGTCGATCGTGGATGCTCATTGTCTTGCCGGCCGTCGGTGCGCTTCTCGTCGGTAACATCACCTATTTCTTCGCTCGCGAAGCCAAGGGGCACGGCGTTCCGGAGGTCATGGACGCGCTATACCGCCGCGGCGGCGAAATCCGCCCTCGGGTCGCGGCGGCGAAGGCCGTGGCCAGCGCCCTGACGATCGGATCGGGCGGATCGGCCGGTACTGAAGGCCCGATTATCCAGATCGGCGCCGCCATCGGCAGCAGCCTCGGCAAGTTTCTGCACATTCCACGTCGTCAGCGCGGCATCGTCGTCGCCTGCGGCGTCTCTGCGGGAATCGGTGCGATCTTCAATGCGCCGATTGCCGGCGTCATGTTCGCGCTGGAAATCTTCCTGAAAGACTTTTCCTTCCGAACGTTCTCACCCGTCGTGTTCGCCAGCGTGATCAGTTGCTCAATCATGCACGCACTGCGTGGGAGTGATGTGGCCATCTTCGAAGTCGAAGCCCTTCGCGACGTCGGTTACGTATTCGTCGGCGCCGAGCTCCCGCTGTTCCTGATCCTGGGCATCGTCTGTGCGTTGGCGGCTGTGCTGTTCACGAAAACCTTGTACTATACCGAAGACCTGACGGATGAACTGCGCTTTCCCGAACCGCTCAAGCCCGTCATCGGCGCCGTACTGCTCGGCATCGCCGGAATGGGTTACATGATGCTCGACGGTGACGGGGGTATGCCGCGATTTTTCGGAAACGGCTACGCAGCCATCGAGTCCACACTCAGCCACGGCTTGCTACAGCAAAGTATTTGGGCGTTGCTCGCTCTGTATTTCCTGAAAGTTCTGGCCACATCCTTTACGCTGGGCACGGGGGGATCGGGCGGCGTCTTCGCCCCATCACTCCTTATGGGTGCATCACTCGGCGGCGCCTTCGCCATGGCGCTCGTCAGTTGGGGCGTCATCCCAAGCAGCAGCGCCCCTGCATATGCACTAGTCGGGATGGCCGCCCTGGTCGCCGGAACGACGCACGCTCCACTCACATCTATCGTAATGCTCTACGAAATCACGCGCGAGCCCACCGTAATTCTTCCGGTGATGTTCGCAGCCATCATCGCGACCGCCGGCGCACGAGTGTTACTTCCGGACAGCATATACACGCTCAAACTCCGCCGACGCGGCGTGCGCATCGGAGCCGTCGCAGACCTCAGCGTACTCAGACGCATCACGGTAGAAGACGTCAGACGTGTCGACGTGCCTACGATTCAAATCGAAGAGCCTCTGCAAAAACTCATCGACGTCGCCAGCGAAACCGACGCCGTCGATTTCATTATCGTCGACACGGACGGCGCCTATCAGGGCATGGTCACGGGAGACGACATCCGAACCGTCCTACTGCAACCCGAAGCCGTATCACTACTACTCGTCAGCGAACTCGTGCGGCACGGTGTCCCGACCGTGTCACTCGGCGAAACATTGGACGTTGTGCTCGACCGGTTCGCCCGCAGCGATGTGCAATCGCTTCCCATTGCGCGCGAAGGCGACTCATCAACAGTCGACGGGCTCATCACACGACATGCGGTCATGGACCGCTACCAGGAAGAACTCGACCGCGGCAGCGCATAGCAGTCTGTAGAAAAAGTGTGGCACCGGCTTCCGGCCGATGATCCATTAGCGATTTCCGCCGCTTGACGAGGGCAAGTCCCGTTTTCACGTACGGGTTCGCGGTGACGTGATTGAATACCAGCCTTGTTCAATGGAGTGCGAGCGCACGTGCCCGGCGTCGCCGAGAATTGAACCGTCAGCGCAAGGCTCGTTCACCGGCAAATCGTAACGACAAACAATCTCAGTAGGATAAACCGCTCTTGCGGACATGCATGTACGGCTGTGTGTCGTCGACAGCTCCGCCGGCTGTTACATTACCGACGTACAAGTCGTGATCGCCGACAGTCAGCTTATCCGTGACTTCGCATCCGAGGTGCGCGATGCACGACTCGATGAGCGGCCCGAACTCCGTTCGACGAACGGTGAGCCCGTCGAAAGCGTCGGCCTCGAGGGCGAACCCCTTGCCGAAGTGTTTGAACATCTTGCTCGGATCATCGCCGAGGACGTTGAGCAGGAAACGCCCGGCGGAATCAATAAGACCGCACGCCGGTCGGCCGTGTTTGAGGCAAACACTGATGGACAGCGGTTCGAAAGACGCTTGCTGTACCCAGGATACGAGCACACCCGTCGACGTATCGTCGTGCGATACCGTCAGAATCGAGCAACCGCTTGGAATCCGGCCCACGGCAGCGGCAATCATCTCCGTCTCTGTCTTCATGCTTGCGATCCCCTTTGACCCAACCGACCTACGCAACCAACGTCGCTCAAGCCTCGAACAAGTCTGATCGTTCCTCCGAAACGCTACGCGAAAGCGTACCACAGCGCCATCCGTCGAGCCAATTACGACCTGTGAGACGAGGATTCAACACGAGCGGCAAACTTGAGGGATCGTCAAACCTCGACTTCCTCGGAGAGTGCGCGGACGATCTCGCCGGGCACTCGGGGACGCCATCCGGTATTCGTCGCAACCATCTCCGTCCCGCATTCCGGACATCTTGGGTTGACCAAACCCGTCAGGCAGTAACCGCACCGCAGGCAATCACCGCGTACCACGCGTTGATGTCGCCGCCACGGACCACGCAGGAACACGATGCCGAGCATGAGCGCCAAAATCGTCGCCGGCATCCACGTGGGGATCGAAGCGGACGTTTCGACGTACTTCGCCCCGGGCGCCGGATTGAGCAGCATGCTGGTCATCGGACCGGCGAAACTGCGATACATGACGTGAAGACCGAGCCACTCGACGGCCCAGCCACCGCCGGGGACCAACGCATCAACCGACTCCAACAATTGCAACCGCATCGACCGACTCTGTACATATACTTTCACGAAGGCGCCAGACGCCAGTTCCGTCGACCATGGCGTACTTGCGTGAATGGTCGTGGGGATGCTTGTGTTCCCCGTCGGAAACATGATAGACACGCTCTCCATCGGCCAAGCCCATCGTTCCACCACATCGGTCACACTCAGTGCGGCGAAAACTGCGAAAAGCAGGAACCCCATCACGGCGGCAAAGCGTTTTAGTCTGCGGCGTAACGGTCTGCGTTCAACGGCCAGATCGGATGGACGATACATCTCCCGGCTGAGTAACGGCGCGCGCCACCGGTTACGCCAAAGGCTAGGCCAGACAAACGCGGCAAAGATCGTTAGCGCAGCCAGGATGTAGAGCGAACAGTTAGCTTTGGTTTCGCGTATTCGAACGCTGTCCGTCGCCGTGCGTTCGCGGTTCAACCACAACCACCAACTGACCACGGGCATGCGCTGCCACCCGAGGACATGTTCATCTAGCGAAAACTCGTCCGGTCTCTCGTCGGGAAAGGAGGCCGCGACCCTCACCATGCCAACATTGGCATCGCGCACCACAACCTGATACCACGACGTGGAGGACGGTGCGTATTCCCAAACGCCAAAACTGAAGTAGGACGCGACGGCCACCGCGAGCAATGTCGTCGCCGTCGCTGCGGCTGACCACTTGACGGCGGCGCGACGAAGCGACCGCCGGTTCTCGACTTGGGACATGACTCAGTCTCCGGGCCGAACGATGTGTACGCGCGGCGGACCCCGACCAATCGACAACGCTACGACCTATTATAGACTAGGTCGCGCCGTTAGGGTGCGATCGTGCTATGTTTCAAAGGAAACACCGGTGCCTTCGCTGGTAGAAACGTACCGAGAGGCGGAAGTCGCTAAGGGATCACTGGCTAGAAACCGGTGCCACACTTTTTCAACAAACGCCTAGCGATTGGCGGCAAGATACACGTCGTACCTTACCTGTTTGCCTTCAAAGTGCAGAGAGGGACGCGGAGCCAGCGGTTCAGCTCTTCGATGCCGCTTCACAACCACGCGTTTCGTGCCCACGGAGCGCGCGACGTCGAACAATTCGGCGGCATCGGTATCATCCCCCACCAGTCGCCGCAGAATGCGCAGCTCCTTCTTAGCAACCGCAGCCTTGCGTCTCGGAGGATACATCGGGTCGAGATAAACGACGTCCGGGGGACTCGGGTCGCACAGTCGAGGAAGCACGGCGCAGGCGTCGCCCGGAATGAATTGCAGTCGTTCGACGGCACTACGAAGACCCGGCGTTTCGGATGTGGCGGCGCGTCGTCGCGCATTCTCGATCATCGCAGCCAGAATCGCATGACGTTCGATGCCAATCACTTTGCAACCAAGACAAGCCAGCACAAACGCATCACGACCCAAACCGGCGGTCGCATCAACCACCGTGGCCAATCCGCGTCTTAGACCCAAAGCACGGGCGATCGGTTGGCGACGCGAAACGGTGAGACGGCGGTGCGCCACCGCACCCGCAGTGAAATCGATGCGAAGGGGATATCGATGCGCGACACCAACCTCGCTCAGTTCCAGTCCCATTGGCGTGACCGTGAGCACGAAATCGAAACGGCACGCAGCCTCATCGAGATGATCAATTAAGGGTAAACCTAGGCGATCCGCAAGTTCTGTTGCAACAACCGCCTCGATGTCGCCGAAACCTTGAACAGCGATACGTTCCGGTTCTGTTAATGCCAAATCGGTGTCACAATCGATCGGATGCTCCACCGCAGCGTTGCCTATTGGCGATCATCACGCGTGGTCAGCCCCTCGCCGACGATGCGAACAGCTTCTGGATACGCTATGCATTCCTGCTCGAACACTCGAGCGGCCAGGGTCTCCGGCGTGTCGTCAGGCAGCACGGGCACCTCCCGCCGAATGATGATCGGTCCGTGGTCATACTCGTTGTCGCAGAAATGCACCGTGCAACCGCTAACGATTCGTCCAGCGGCGATGACGGCTTCGTGAACCCGGCGACCGTACATGCCCTTACCGCCAAACTCGGGCAGCAGCGCCGGATGAATATTGATGACCCGACCGGTCCAGGACTTGGGAATTGTCCACAGACGCAGAAAACCGGCCATGCATACGAGGTCGGCGCCTTCCACGACCTGTTCCACTGCACGATCGAACGCCGCAGCGCTCAATGGATGGGGATCCACCACTACGGTACGCAGGCCCGCTTGACGCGCGCGTTCCACGCCGAGCACGTCACCACGCGAGCTGACGACAACGTCGATGACCGCGTCAAGCGCACCGTCGGTGATGCAACGATGTAAGTTCAACAGCGTAGTGCCACCGCCGGATATGAGCACAGCCAATCGCATGGGGTCGTTGAACATTGACGTTCTGCAGCATGCTGCCCATCGGTCGGGTCAAGCAACCTATTGAGAACCGGTAACGTCGGTCATCGGGCTACCGGCCACTACGTGCAGCCGACTATACGCATCATCCGTTCGATCGACCCGGATCGCAAGAGACGCCTCACATCCTGCCGCCATCTGGGGGTGACAACACGCTGTGGTACGCCCAACGTAGTGCGGGTTCCGACCGCTGTTCTGCCGATCACCCCAACCCGTCGCTGGCGTCAGCGGCGCCGAGTAGATTGATATTCATCCACGATCGGCGATGCCATCGCCACCATAAGAATGTGGCTGTGACCATAATGAGACTCGAAGCAGCCAACCAAGGACCCAGCGCCTCCATTTCGGGGAACCAAGTGATCACGAACCAACCGCCACCGACAATGACGAGCCAATTGCTGATAATGAAGAACACCGACGGCACGAACGTATCCCCCGCGCCACGGAGCGACGAGGTATAGCAAATGGCCACCGCATCGAACAGTTGGAAACACGCGGCGCAATACATAATCTTCCGCCCGGCGGCCACGACGGCCGGGTCGTCACTGAATAGACCGATGAGCGGCGCCGCGAACACGGCATATACCAGTGAGAGCAAGACCATATAGCCGAACGTGATCAGCGTTCCGATGCGGGTTTCGCGCATGGCCCGTTCCGGATCACCCGCGCCAATCGACTTGCCCACCAGCGCCGTAAGCGCCTGGCCCACGCCGAGCGCCGGGAGAAACGCCAAACGCATGAACTGCCACGCGATGTTCGTAGCGATCAGTTCAATCGTCCCGAACTTCGCACCGATCAACAGGTTGACGAAAATCGTCCAGACCGCGACGTCGCAAAGCCATTGCAATCCACACGGCGAACCAACGCGCAGAAGGTCGCGCATGTGCTTCCACGAAAACCGCCACGTCTTCCGAGAGTCGTACATCGCTGCCGCACGCGGCGCGAGCATCGTCACAATGAGTCGCACGGCTCGATAGGACACCGCCGCCACGGTTCCCCATGCGGCCCCGGCGATGCCCATCGGCTCGAACCCCAAGTGGCCGAAGATCAGCACGAAGCTCACGCCGGTATTGACAAAATTCGCTTCGATGGCCGACCACATCGTCGTCCACGGACGGTGTACACCGACGAAAAACCATCCCAGACCATAAGCGGCAATCGTGGGTGCGGCGCTGAGTAGAGCGATCTTCGAGTATGTCAGTTCGAGCGATTGAACGCCCGGTTCATGTCCAAAAAGATGGATGATTCCCTGCACCACCGGTTGCAAGGCGAGGCCCGCAACACCAAACACAATCGCGATGTAGATCGCCTGCCATGCGTAGATGCTGCCCTCCTTCGGGCGATCGCGTCCCAGCGCCTGCGACGCAAACGTGCTGACCAAGGACACGGTACCCAAACCGAGGATGAGGTACGTCCAAATCGCCATTTGCGCCGGAAGAAGCGCAGCCTGAGCGTTGGGATCGCCTAGGCCGGTGATCATCATGTAGTCCACGATATCCATCACCGCCCGCGAGCTGAATGTGATCACCATGGGCACGGTCAAGGCGATCACCCCGCGAAGTTCCGCCCGGCGCGCGGCGCCAAGGTCGGCGGTTGAATTGTTCGGTGCTGCGTCGTGCATCGCTACTCATTTCGCGGAGCGAATTCGATTGTTCACGGGATCAGTCGTTCGATCGTCGGACCACAGGCGATGATCAGCCATAGGCGCTTCGCTGGCGCAATTGGAGTCTGGACGTTTCGGTAGGGCATGTGGGCAGAGGATCGTCGGTGGCCACGGACGAGCGCCCCAGCGGCTACGCCGTGACGTTGCGTGTGCGCGTTCGCGTGAGCGTTCGCCCTAAACGGGAGGCCCTTGATGCGGCCCGGGCCGTCGCCTTGGCGGGCTGCTTAACCGACGCGGGATCGTCGAAAAAGTTGCCGAAGTGTCGAATTTTTTCCTGCCGGCGACGGATTAGGTTCGTCAGTGTCATGCGCTTCAGGCTGTTGAGTGACGTATTCAGGAATTTCTCCAGATTGGCCGCCGCCGCCTCGGGATCGCGATGGGCCCCGCCAAGCGGTTCCGGAACAATCTCCGAGATAATGTTGAATTTGAGCAAGTCGGATGCGGTTAGCCGAAGCGCCTCGGCTGCATGTTTGCGTTGCTCGGCGGACTTCCACAGAATGGCGGCGCAACCTTCGGGGGATATCACTGAATAGAACGAATTCTGGAACATGGCCACGCGGTCACCCACGGCGATGCCCAACGCCCCGCCGCTACCACCTTCGCCGATAACGACGCAAACAACCGGCGTGCGCAAACGCGACATTTCCATCAGGTTCGTCGCGATGGCGTAACCAATACCGCGCTCCTCAGCACCGACGCCGGGATAAGCCCCCTGCGTGTCGATCAGGCAAACGACAGGCACGCCATACTTCTCCGCAAGTTTCATTTTTTGGAGTGCCTTGCGATAACCCTCCGGGTGGGCACACCCGAAGTTGCATTTGATGCGCTCCTTGACGTCCTTACCCTTGTTATGGCCAATGAACATGACCTTATGACCGCGAAGGCGCGCGAACCCAGTGATCATCGCCGGATCGTCGCCGAACAAACGATCGCCATGCAATTCCGCGAAATCGCGAAAGATCATCCGAAGGTAGTCGGTCGACAACGGGCGTTTGGGATGCCGGGCAACGAGCACCGTTTCCCACGGAGTCAGGCTCGCGTAGAGTCGCTTGAGCGTAGCCTTGTACCGAGTTTTCTGCTGGCGAACATCGGTGGCCACGTCGCGATCAGTTTCACCCTGCTCGCGCTGCATCTCGTCGATGTCGTTCTGGATTCGTGCCAGAGGCTTCTCAAATTCCAGTAGCCCGCCAACGCCCATAGACGTAGACGCAGCGATATTCGGTTTGCTGTTCATTCTATGCACTCGCAGTGTGATCGATCAGTTGTTGCAAGCCGACCCTCAACGGCCGCACGCCGCGCCGACGCCGACCGGAAGTACCGGTAACTGCAACGCGTAGCTTATCACAACATCGGTCACAGGCAACCCAAAGCTTCGGTCGATTGCGCCGGGCTCGGGGCGAATGAGTCGCGTCAATTCACATGTAAGACGCTATGGGGCAATATCTTATGTCAGTTCTTGTCAGGCGACATACGCATCATTCTCACCCTTCGAACCCGTGTCATGATGTCCAGCAGCGCCTTAGTGGCTTCCTCTTCACCAATCGTCCTTGTCCCAATGCGGCCCAAGAGCGTGTCGAGATCGTGAAGCAGCGACCGGCCCTCGAATGCATGGAGCGATTCCGCAGCAACCGACACACTCCTCGGATCAACGACGAATTTCTCGGACACGATCTTATACCGCCGAAGGATCGCAGCCCCCGTCAAACGCATACCGCTACCCGATTCGGGAAACACGGTGGCAAGTCCCCGCGCGCAGGCACCGATTCGCAGCACGACTTGGCCAAACCAGACTTGCCTCGACTTAGGAATCGTCTGGTCTGGTGGCATGATGGCCTCAGCCAATTCGTCAAACCGACCGTCGCGATACAGTGCGGCGACGGACTCCGACTCGTTCACCTCGCGCGCGACGACCACGGATGCTTCAGGCGAGGGCATACGACTTTGTTCAGTCGTAACAACTTGCTCCGGCTCCGCGAGATTCGTCGTAGCTACGGATTCGATCTCGATCTGCGCACCGGATGACCACAGCAACGTGACCGGATCGTCCACCGCTTGATCTTCCGCAACGCTATAACCGTATTCAGACGAGTCCGACCACGTTGGACTGTCTGCCGCATCGACCAGCGATTCCGCGTCACTCTCTTCAGCAACAAGCTCATCTGTCGGCCCCGCCTCGGTAGCTGGAGAAGCGAGCAAGACTCCGAGATCGGCAACGACGTCGAGCTTGGTAGTGTCGGTCGACGCAACCGCCTGTTCCACAACCGTGTACGCGATGCTCGACGGCGTTGTGGCTAGCAGGAATTGCACTTCGACACGCTGCATGCCTGAGCGTACGGGGGTTTCAGTTCTCGCCTCGCCGCCGCGTACTCGTCGCGTCGGGACGTGATGGATTTCGGTGATGGGACCGAGCGGTTCGTGGCCTTGCTGGACGATCCACGCCATCGCTCGGGCGTAGTCGCGCCGGATGCGTACGGGTCGATCCTCGATGACCATCGTAGCCACGGTTTCGGTGCTACGCAGCGCCACTCGGAACGGCGGCTCTATTTCATGATCATCCTCAATCGCGAAACCAACTTCGACACGTAGTGACGCCGGAGGTGTCCGGTTGGGGTCCGTCAGATAGCGAATGAAGATGGCCCCGGTCTCCCCGTGTGCGCGCGTGTAGTCGCGGACCGCCGATAGGGCTTTGGATAGGGTCCAGTAGGCGCCGCGATGTTCGATGTACGCCACGGCCGACGGGGCGTTCGTCTTGATCGAAAGAGTCGGACCACCCTGGGCATCCGGCGCGACAGCCGCTGCGCGAACGACGCTCGTATCGTTCCGCGATGGGTCGGCGTTTCCGGCCGTGGTCGGCGGTGAATCGCCGGGAAGAAGGCAACACACGGTGGCAAGCAGAGATGAAACCACGTGGACCATGTAGCCATGATACCACATAAGACGCGTCAACGCGCCAACGATCGCGACGGTTCAAACTGAACGGGTGTGGCGATCGACTGTGGCGGAGGCGAGTTCCTTTGGCGGGTGCCCCATTGTTCGCCGTAGGCGAAGCGTGGGGGACGGATAGTACACGGGAAGTCCAGCAGTCCCCCACCCTTCGCATCACCGGACACTTATGCTTCCCCGAGGCGCGTCACTCGGTGACGCGAAGAATGGGGCACCCCAATCCTGTTCGGCACGCGGTTTGCCATGTCCGGGTTCCCGCGTGTGTCGCAGGCCAGGATTTCGCGCCACACTTTACTTGCGCGGTCAGGGTTCGTGGCGCATACTTTCAGCGTGGCAAGCCCAAAGCGA
>JAJDDY010000080.1 GCA_029260075.1 Phycisphaerae bacterium | reverse complement strand
CAGTGCCAATCCCCAATAGCGCTTCTTGGAGATCATCCAATCGCCCATATTGCGAAGCCAATCTAGTTCGCGTTCTAGGCCCCACGATGGAATCCACTGCGCGTTCTTGGATGATTCCATGATCTTGTCGCGCCAGTCCATATTGATAAACCATTCGTCCACCAAACGGTAGACCAGCTCATCCTTGCAGCGCCAGCAGTGCGGGTATCGATGGAAGTATTGTTCTTTGGTAAACAAGCGATTGCGTGTTTTTAGGTCAGCGATGATTTCTTCAGCGACCTGATCGAATTTCTTACCAGTCAGGTAGCCAAACGTCGGCTTGAAGGTGCCGTCTTCTAACAGCGGTGCGATTTGAGGCAGGTCTAGTTCCTTGCCTAGATGATAGTCTTCACTGCCGCAACCAGGAGCGATGTGTACGATGCCGGTGCCTTCGGATTCGGTCACTTCATTCCAAGCGATTACTCGGTGAGCTTCTACCGCTGCCGCTGCTCCTTCAAGCATGTCGAAAGGTCCTTCATAAGTGAGGCCTACGAGCTGTTCTCCGCGAAGCTCTTTTACAATTTCGAAGGGGCCATTGTTTTTGAACGAGGCTTGAATAGACATCAAGCTCGGCAGCTTGTTTTTGTTTAGGTTTTGAACTGGCTGCGAGCGAGCATTCTCGAAGTTGGCTTTGCCTACGTAGTAAGATTGGTCGCCTTGTTTGACCAAGATATAAGCCATGTCAGGCTTGACTGCCGCAGCTACATTCGAGCTAAGCGTCCAAGGTGTAGTGGTCCAGACCAACAGATTTTCGCCGGGGTGGTCTTTGAGTGGAAATTTGACAAAGACAGAAGTATGGCCGACCTCTTGATAGCCTTCGTTCATTTCCATTTGGCTAATGCCAGTGCCGCATCTTGGGCACCATGGCATTACATCAACACCCTTATAGACCAAATCTTTCTCGAAGCACTTTTTCAAAAACGCCCAGATGCCATAATTGTTCTCATCCGACATGGTGTAATAGGAATTGTCCCAGTCCATCCAATAGCCAAGCCGTTTGGACTGCTCGGATTGGAGACCGGCGTACTTTCGCGCCCGGGCCTTACACTCGTTCACGAACTTGCCGATGCCATAGGTCTCGATATCCTTCTTGCACGTGAAGCCGCGCTCGCGCTCGACCTCGACTTCGACCCAAAGCCCCTGGCAATCAAAACCATTCTGATAGCGAAGTTCTTTGCCCAGCGAGGCGTGGTAACGCTGGTAGACGTCCTTGTAGGTACGCCCCCACGCGTGGTGAACGCCCATCGGATTATTCGCGGTGATCGGGCCATCAAGGAACGACCACCGGGGCTTGCCCGCGTTAAGTTCACGAAGCGTATCGAACGCCTTGATCCGATCCCAAAGATCAAGAACGTCCCGCTCCAAAGCAGGAAAATCAACCTTGGGATCGAGCTTATCAAACGCCATCAGAAACTCCTTCGGGTGCGCCCAATCATAACGAACGGCGCACCGCGGGGTTCACGGGGTCATACATGTTTCACGCTGTGGCACGCGCATCATTGGCAGCCACGGGATACGCCGTGCGAAACGCTGCATACCAGGTTTCACAGCGCTAGCGGTGTGGCACCGGTTTCCAAATCATTCGAGCAAGTCGGGTGGCCCATCTCTTCAGAGGTGGGGGAGTCGAATCCGGTGTCGATTCGACTCCCCCACGGCTAAAGCCATGGGCCACCCAGGCCAATTGCAACCGCTCGACGCAACGCCCACAAGGCGCTGGCTTGCACCGACGCACAGCCGTCGCCGCGCGTGGGCACTGAACATCGATCAACAAAGTGCAACTACCGACGAGGAACTATAGTCGGGTTAGCCCGGCGGGTGAATCCCTCGGACGAGCGATCACGCTTCACGCGTTTCGATCGGGTATCCCGGAGGCGGCGAGAGGAATCGCGCATAGGGGCTGTCGAGAAACCGACGGCTGGTAACCCCCTCGCCCAGCGTGACGACGGCCACCGTTCGCACCAAGATGCCCAAGTCCATCAGCAGGCTGGAACGCTGCACGTAGACAATGTCGTAGAGAATTCGCTCATCCCAGGACATGCCCGCATCACCATTGACCTGGGCGAGACCGGTGAGCCCGGGACGAACCGCTAGGCGCTGGCGGCGGAAGTCATCGTAGACACGGGTTTGGTCGGGAAGGGTCGGGCGCGGACCCACCAGCGACATTTCTCCCGTCAGCACGTTGAACAACTGTGGCAACTCGTCGATCTTGAAGCGGCGAAGAAACCGCCCCACGAGCGTGATGTCCGGGTGCGCCAAGGGCACCAACTCCGTGGGGTCGTGTCGGCGACCGGCCGTCATCGTCCGGAACTTGTAGGGCTGAAAGACCACTCCCTCTCGCCCCGAGCGATCCTGTGAAAACAACAAGGGACCCCGACTAGTAAGCTTGATCAAGAGTGCGGCGGCGACAAGCACTGGTGACAAGACGAGCACGAAGCCCGCCGCGAACACCACGTCGAACAGACGTTTGCCACCGCGACCCCACAGGCCTGACGATACATCTGGTTGCGGGCGTGCCACTTTCCGATCTCCAATCATTCGACGCCCACGTGGATCGCAAGCACTTCAGCCGGTGAACAACACCTCGCACCTCATTTAGCAGGCTGTACAAAAAGCGTGACACCGGCTTCCAGCCGGTGATCCATCGGCGATTTCGCCCTTCAAACGGGGACGCAGTACGCTGAAACGGCCGGGTTCGCGGCGACGCGATTGAATGCCGGCCTTATTCAACAGACTGTTAGCCGTGCGATCCGGTGGCGACGTTTGCGACGGACCACCGACAGAGCCGAAACCGAAGCATCACCCCACGACTATCGACCGCCACGGCGTACAGCCATCTGCGGATTGCAGCCGCCACGCATCAAATTGACGGTCGAAGAGGGTCCGGTAAACTACGGGCTCGACGGCAAGGTAAGGCAGCGACGGCGCAGCGTTACGGGTTCCGCCGATCGGTCTTCCCTGGAGTCCCTCGATGGATAGTAAACGCCTGATGCGTATGTTCAAGATTCTCGTCCCTGGAACCTTCATTTTGCAGTTGGGCGGATGCCTTACGACTGCCAATCTCAACGAGCTGGCCCAAACCGTTTTTCTCGGCGTAAGCGCCCTGGGCAGCCTCGCCATCCTAGAAAACATCTAGCCGGTCGTTAAGAAAATCTGAGAACGTGTTCGAGAAGACGTAGCAAAGGGTTCGCGATGACCGGAGCCGCGCCCGTGAGGAAGCGGATTTTTGCTCGCGAGCCCGGACCGTTTCCTCACGGGCGCGACTCGGCAAGAGGCATCTCGCAGATTTTCTGAGGGACCGAAATTTCAGTCGGTCGATACAGGACGCCCTTGGCTTCCGTGACGCGGTGCAATCCGGCGCGGCGGCGCACGCTGCATCCCAAGAGCAAGAAGGGATTCGTTCCCCCGGGCGCTCAATCGTCGGAGGCCAGTTCAGACCCGAACGCCCACCGGCCGGGTCTAAGGAATCAACTAGGACCGTGTCACCGCTCAAGATATTCTGCCTGCTGTCAATAACCTGCATTGCGGTCGTGGGCGGATTGTCGCTCCTTTGGCACGACGCGCTTTGGGCCTTTTGCGTCATCGGACCGCTCATCCTCCTCGGCGTCTACGACAGTTGTCAGCCATGGCACGCCGTAATCCGTAACTTCCCGGTCATCGGGCGTGCTCGATATTGGATGGAAACCGTCCGCCCGGAAATACAACAATACTTCGTCGAGTCAGACACCTCGGGTCGGCCGTTCAGCCGAGAGTTGCGCAGCGTCATCTACCAACGCGCGAAGGTCGCCACGGACACCCGACCGTTCGGAACAATCCGCAACCTGGACGACGTGGGCAGTGAATGGATCGAGCACTCGCTGACCCCGAAACACCCGCCGGAAGAAGAGCCGCGCGTGTTGATCGGCGAGGGACGCTGCAAACAGCCCTACGCCGCCTCCCGTCTCAACGTGTCCGCAATGAGTTTCGGATCGCTGAGCAAGAACGCCATCCTAGCCCTCAACGGTGGCGCGAAGCTCGGCGGCTTCGCCCACAACACTGGCGAAGGCGGCATCAGTGAATACCACCTAGAATCCGGCGGCGATCTGATCTGGCAGATCGGCACGGGCTACTTCGGCTGTCGAACGGGCGAGGGCACGTTCGACGCCGACCTGTTCACGGAGAAGGCTACGCTCGACGCAGTCAAAATGATCGAGATCAAACTGTCGCAAGGCGCCAAGCCGGGTCACGGCGGAATCCTCCCGGCAGCCAAGGTGACTCCGGAAATATCTGAGATACGCGGCGTTCCGATGGGGCACGATGTCATCTCGCCACCCTCTCATCGCGCGTTCAGCACGCCGAAGGGTTTGCTCGATTTCGTTGTTCAACTGCGCGAGTTGTCCGGTGGCAAACCGGTCGGTTTCAAACTTTGCGTCGGCCAACCAAGCCAGTTCCTGTCCATCTGCAAGGCCATGATTGAAACCGGCATCGTTCCCGACTTTATCACCGTGGACGGCGCCGAAGGCGGAACCGGCGCCGCTCCCTTGGAATTCTCCAATTCGATCGGCATGCCTCTAACCGACGGGTTGCTCTTCGTTCATGAGTCGCTCGTGGCGTGCGACCTGCGCCAACAGATTCGCATCATCTGTAGCGGGAAAATCGTGACCGGCTTCCACATGATCGAGCGCCTAGCCATCGGTGCCGATATGTGCAACTCCGCGCGGGCCATGATGTTCGCCCTCGGTTGCATTCAGGCGCTCAAGTGCAATACAAACCACTGCCCCGTCGGCGTCGCCACACAGCTCCCCGGTTTGATTCGTGGACTCGACGTAGCCAGCAAGAAACGCCGCGTGTATAACTACCACCGGAGCACGATCAGCAGTTTCCTGGATATCCTAGGCTCGGCGGGCCTGTCGCATCCGGACGAGTTGCACCCGCGACTCATTCAACGGCGCATCAGCCCCACGGAAGTGCAGGACTACGGCCGCATCTACGCGTGCTGCGACAAAGGCGCGCTGCTATCGTCCTCGCCGCCGCATGAACTGACCGAAGCATGGAAGGCCGCCAGCGCGGAGCGGTTCTAGTGGGCTCGGCTCGATCAGGGTTGCACGAGTAGTTGTATTTGGCCTGGGTGACCGCTTCTTCAGTCGTCGGGGCGTCGAATCCAACACCGATTCGACTCCCCGACGGCTAAAGCCATGGGCCACGCGACGAAACCGGACGTGCGATTCTCGATCTATTGACGCTGAAAGCTCGGACCTGGGATGCTTAGACCATGACCAACGTGGATCAATTCGAGAGCATGTTTCGTGCCGCGTCGCGCGAAGTCTTTCAACCGGACCCGGTGACCATCGATTCCGTCCTCATCGTCACCGATCTCGAAAAAGACGACGCGGCGTCTTTCAGTGAAACAGTCCGTCGATTCTTCAAGGTCGTCAACTCCGGCGAGAAACCGACCTGGCGTGTCGTCGGTGCATCGGAGTTTCGCTCAGCGGGTGATCTCTTGACGCTTACCGAATCGGCCGATCCGGATCTCATTTGCACCTATCGCAACCTGCACAGCGACGCCTGGCGATGGCCTTATAGCCTGGGCACGCACGTTGACCTCTTGACCCAGCACACCGGCGTCCCGGTAATGCTACTCCCCCACCCGAACGCAAGCCGGTCGGCGAGCCACGCCATGAAGAACACCGACTGCGTCATGGCCATCACCGACCACATGACCGGCGACGATCGCCTGGTGAACCACGCCTTGCGTTTCACGGAAAACAAGGGGACAATCTGGCTTACGCACGTCGAAGACGAAGGCACGTTCGAACGATTCCTCGACGTCATCTCGAAAATCCCAGCCATCGATACGGACGAGGCGCGAACGGCCTTACAAGAGCAACTGCTGAAAGAGCCACAGGACTATATCGCCGGTTGTATCGAGGTGCTGCAGGAAGCGGGCGCCAACGTGACGATCAAAGACATCGTCCTGTTCGGCCATCACTTGTTCGAATACAAGCGTCTTATCGAGCAACACGCCATCGATTTGCTCGTGCTCAACACTAAGAATGACGATCAACTCGCCATGCGAGGGATCGCGTATGCGCTCGCCGTCGAGTTGCGGCAAATCCCGCTTCTCATGCTCTAGTCCGTGCATCGATTTGAAAGGCCTGCGCACGAAATGAATACGCTGCTCCTAGCAACCGCCGACGCGCACGACGCCGTCCCGATGAACGTGACCATCGTCTTCTCGGTCATCCTCTTCGGTCTGATTCTATGCCTCGCGCTGGAAGAAAAAATCCACGCGAAGAAATCCATCATCGCGGGCGTGTTCGCGATTGCCTCACTCCTCCTGGCCAACATCTTTCATCTGTACGAATACGTCGATCACAGGTTCCTCATCAAACTCCCACCGTTCGACGCCGTGTCAGGTCACACCGTCGAACTACCCGTATACATCCCGGCGATCGACTGGGGCGTCATCGCCCTGATCTTCGGAGCCAGCCTGTTCGTCGACATCACCTCAAAAACGGGCCTGTTCACGTGGATTGCCATCAAACTGACGAAGGCATCCAAGGGTGATCCACGAAAGCTTCTGTGGTACTACGGACTCATGACGGTCGTCTTCTCCGCCGTGTTGAACAACGTCACCGCCATGATCATCGTGGGCTCGTTAACCGGCGTGTCGCTCAAGAAACTCGGGCGGACCAACCTGATGCTCGGCTTCCTGTTGATCGAAGGACTACTCACCAACATCGGCGGACTACTGACGCTGATCAGCTCCGTCCCCAACATCATCGTCGGCAACGCCGCCGGCATCAGCTTTACGACGTTTTTCGTCAAGTCAGCCCCGTTCGTTTTCGTCGCGACAATCGCCACCATCATGCTCGGCGCCAAGCTCTTCAAAATCACCAAGCTGCGTAGTGTCGAAGAAAAGGAGGAAGCCAAGTTACTCGTCAGCGGTTTCGACGAGAACGACGGCATCGAGAGCAGTGCGTTCTTTTGGTTCGGCGCGGCCATGCTCATCCTGTTCATCCTGACCATCGCCAGCACGTCGATTCTTCCGGTCATCCAGGATCTTGGCATGAGCTTCGTCGCGCTGGCGTTCGCCGCCGTCATGCTGGTTCGCTACAAGTCGACCGTGGACAAGTTTTATCGAGCGATGGATTGGGATTTGCTCGGTTTTTTTGCGGCGCTGTTCGTCGTGATCAATGTCATGGAACATGCCGAAGTGCTCGACCTCATCGGCGTGGGGCTTGCCAAAGTCATCGCCCTCAACGACACCGCCGCCGGCGGTATGGGCACCGGTGCCATCTTGGTATCGTCAGCCGCCTTCAGTTCGGTTACCGACAACATCCCCCTGTCGGCCATGCTTGCGAAAATCCTGCAATCCCAGGGCACGGCATCGACTGATCCACTGTGGTGGTCGGTCGTGTTCGGCGCCAACCTTGGAGGCAACCTGACGCCCATCGGATCAGCGTCGACGCTTGTAGCCGTCACCATCATTCACAAGAACGGGTTGGTCATGTCCTTCGGACGATTCGTCAAGCTGGCCATTCCCTTCGCGGTCATGCAGATCGTTCTGGCGACAGCGTACGTGCTACTCTTCTTGCAGTAGATCAATTCCGTCGCCCTATTCTGCATGGTTTGGCGAGGCGCCTTAGTACTACAGCGCCGCTTGGTCATGGTCTATCCCGTCGGCACGAGGGCAGCTCTTCGATTCTGATGTCTCTTGCGACGAGCGCCGCGAGCGTTCTCTTTCGATGGCTCTCCCGCGCTAATCGGTTTCGCCGCTGGTGGTAGGC
>JAJDDY010000079.1 GCA_029260075.1 Phycisphaerae bacterium | reverse complement strand
ATGATCCTTGCAGAGTCGCAACGTCTGCGCCCGGCTGAGTTCGCCGCGCACCGCGGCGTCCATGATTGCGTTAGCCGACTTCGCCGTCCCTGGCTGCATGACCGGTTGATATACCAGCGCCGGGGCGATCGCGCCAGCTTGCCTATTTTAATATGCTCCCGCCCCGTGTGGCATTGCACATGGCTGACCTGTTACGTTGTCGAAACATCTGATCTGAAGGGTTAGTTGCCAGGCTGCGCGACAATTGCGTCCATACCCGGAAGTGTTCGTGGCGTTATCACGTTGATCGCGCCGGAGGCCGTGTCAATGGTAACGAGGAACTGCGACCAAAAGATGGTCCCGAAGATTCCCCCGACAATCCTACCGTTGCTGTAGATCCCATACAGAACGCCGTTGCTGAACTCAAGCGAGTCGATGCCGTTGATGTCGTCCACGATCGGAAAAACGAAGGGGGCGACCTCGGTTCCAATCCCGGTGACCGGATCAATGATGTTGAGCGCGTTGTTGTTGGCATGGTACAACACGTCCGCTGGCGAGAACGCCAATCCATTGCCGCAGCAAGAGAGGCCAGAAGCCCCGACTACAGTGCCTGCGCCTGTCGCAAGGTCGTAAGTCGCTACGCCGTGCGTTCCACCGATTAGATATCCGAACAACGCATTGTCGCTGTTTCTAAACGATATGTCTCGCACTGGACCACTCGTGGGGCCGCCCGTTAGACCCAGCGGTCCGACTTCGACGCCACTTCCTGTCAGGGGATCAATGCGAATCAATACATCGGTTCCGTCCGCTCTCACGCCCGCGCCGTACAGCACACCGGACGGATGGAAGTCGAGACCACTAACGTCACGGAATCCGATGGCGCCGATCTCCACATACGCCCCTGTCACCCGACTGACACCATAGAGCGAGCTATCGACTCCAGAGCCGTTCGTGGCTGCGGCGAGGAACATGGGCACCAATGTGATGGCGCCAAGGTCGGTGTCGCCGTCCGGAACGGCGGGCACAGTGGCCGATATCGCATGAAGCAATGTTCCGTTCAGACGATGCAGCACGAATGCACGGAGGCCCCCGGGAACCGCCGAAACAGATGGGATCGTGAATCGACCGTCCACGCCAGTGACGGCCGAGTCACCTCCAACCGTGGTTACATTGGCACCCGCGATGGGTGTGCCATCTTCCAACTGAACGATCCCTGTGAGTGAGGTCGACGGAATCGTAATAAACGCGAGTCCCTTGATTCTATCCTCTAGGAAATTGATGGGAAACATCTCCCCCATCTCGGTCAGTTGGATCAGCTCATCCGTCGCGAGTAGGAAGAGATTTTGCTGGTTCGAGAAAGTAAGTGCGCCGGGCTCGCCCTGGAGTGGCTCTATGAGGTCCATGTCGAACACAGACAGGTTGTCGAGATCAATGGCCTGAAATGTGAACTCGCCAGACATTCGGTAAATAAAACCGTCCAACGGATTGAACGCGATTGTCTCGCCGCCGAAGCCTTCTGAGAAAAGGGAGACGACCAATGTTTCCGATGCGTCGACTGTGCTGAGGACGTAAAGCGTGCTTGGCACGTCCGCCCCTGCCCCCGTTATCCCGTAAAGCGTTCCGATTGCATCGAACGCCAGTCCCGCGAACTTGTCGCTCGTTGGTCCTATGACCGTGGCCACACCGGTTAACGGATCGACGATCGCAAGCTCTCGCGGCGACGGAGAAACGCCCCCGCGACCACCGCCGCCCGATCCGTCCTTGATCAAAGCAAACAGCTCGCCGGTAAGCGGATGCGTGGCCAAACCATTGGCGCCATCGATCGGTACGCCGCCCTTGGTGATCGTGACGCTGCCTTGAACCTGAGCGGAGGAGACGTCGATGTACCGCAATTGGGGATCGAATGGCGAAACGGATACGAGCACGGGCACAGCGGAGTTGAGCGTGATGTCACCGACGTTGGTCACCCCGCCAAGAACCGGTGGGATGGTCCCTGAACTGCCGCTGAGCATGACTCCGCCCGCATCGATGGTCGCCTCAACAACGATTGGACCGAAGATCGTCTGCACATTGCCCAGCAGGAAGCTACCATCCGGCCCGCTAACCGTCGCAGCCTCACCGTTCGTCGTTAGTGTCGCGCCGGCGATGGGGGTTCCGTTTGTGTCCACGGTCGTGCCGATCACCGTAGTCAATGGGTCAGTAATGACATTGAGTGTTACTGGCGATGCCGCCGTGGTTGCCCCGAGATTGTCCGTGGCCGTGGCGTTGATAACAAATTGGCTGACGCCGATAGGAATGGTTACGGATGCCCTGTAAGGTGGTACGAAATCGACCTCAGAAGCGCCGGCACTGGTCGTGAAGTCCACCCTACTAACCGCAATATTGTCGGTAGCGTCGGCGAGCACGTTGAATACCGACCCCTCGGTCATGGTAGCGCCGTCGAGTGGGCTGGTAATCGAAATCGTCGGCGGAGGATCCGCCACGACGCCGATGGTGATGGGCACGGCGACGCCGATGTTCCCGTTGGTGTCTTCCGCCGTCGCGCTAATCGCCACGAATGTCGGACTTGACGGAAGGACCAAGTCGAACTCGAAAGGCGGGAAAAGATCGTCCACAGTCGGCCCGGTGTCAGCCTGAAAACTGACGCGAGTTACGCGTCCATCATCAGAGGCCACCGCCACGACGTGAACCACTGAGTTCACCACAAACTCCGCACCATCGAGCGGCGAAGAAATGGTGATCATCGGCAATTCGAAATCCGGCACGCCCGGGTCCGTACCGGCGGTTACTTCTTCCAGGTCCGGAAGGCCGTCGCCGTCTGTGTCCGCGTTGCAGGGGTCCGTGAACAGTGGCAATTCGGTCGCGTTAGTCAGCCCGTCGGAATCGCTATCGGCGTTGCCATCCAGCGTAGTACCATCCGTCGTTGTATTGGTCGGATTCAGATTGCAGCGAACCTCGACGCCGTCAGGAATACCGTCACCGTCGGTATCCGGATTCAACGGAAGCGTGACGAAACCGTCAGTACCGAGGATTACTTCCTCGCCGTCCACGATGCCGTCAACATCCGTGTCGCCGATGAGCGGATCGGTTCCGGCGACGCCCTCTGCGGCGTCATCCAGACCGTCACCGTCTGTGTCTGATTGATTGGGATCAGTCCCCAGACCGAACTCCGTGAAGTTGGTCAGCCCGTCCAGGTCGGCATCACCGGCTGCGTCATTGACGTCGGGGTTCAGCCTGTTCGCCTCTTCATAATCGTTGGGCATCCCATCGCCGTCGCGATCGTCTCCGGCGATGACGGGAACCATCAATGAGGCGAAGACGCTGTCGTTGATGACGCTAACGAAGGCGGTACCGCTCGCCACGGCTGCGGCTAGACCGTTTTCGTCTACGGAAAGAACCGCTGGGTTGCTGCTCATGTATGTGGTGAAACTTCCGGTGGTCACATCAACGGTGCCGCCGTCGGACATGGTGGCCACGACGCCCAACTGCGACATTTGTCCGATCGTGTCCAGGGACGGAGGCGTCGCGCTCAGGGTCAGGGACTCAACGCTTGGCGGTACGGGGCCCATTCGGAACGGCGGGAGCCCGTCGCGGAGGTCGAAGGCTGGTCTGAAGAAGTCACTAAACCCCCCGAAGAGCTGACCGTCGCGATCGCAGAGCACGCGGACGCGGGTGAAACTCCGTATCCGTGGGATGTTCTGTAGCGAGAAGGTTCCGTCCGGGTTTACCTGAATGGTTCGGTTGGCAACGCTTGCGGTGCAGGACTCGTCGAGCCGTATGAAGTCTGCGACCAGCGGATCGAAGCCCTTCGGAATCTCCTGTCCATCGAGCAGACTGTCACCGTCCGTGTCACGATTGTTGGGGAGCGTCCCCAACGCGAACTCCTGTATTCCGGTAAGACCGTCACCGTCGGAATCCACATCGGCGTCTGTGGAGTCGTTCGGGTCCAGACCGTTCGCGGTTTCGTAGTCGCTTGGAAGTCCATCGTTGTCTTCATCGCCGATAGGCCCGACGGTGAAACTAATCGAGCCGAGGAGAGTGCGGGCGGCTGGGTCTTCAGAGAGAAGGTCGCCGTTGATCACGGTGATGTTCACCGTTCCCGGCGCTACCCCAGTCACGAGGCCGTCAGCGCCAACGACAATCGGCCCCGCAAGCGATCCTGGGTGGTACATCGTTCCACTGCTCGCGGAAGTGTAGTCAACCGTCGAACCGTCGCCCAGAGTTTCTATTACCTGAAGCTGCACCGCCTGGCCAACTTCGAGAAACGTCGTGGGCGCCGTGACTTCAAGCACCTCTTCTATTGGCGCAGTCGGCACACCTGGTCTGCCTTGCCCGCGCACGTCAGCGCTCAAGCCCGCCAGAACCAATGCGATCGCGGTTATCCATCGTTGGTAGTCGCGCATGATAATCTACTCCGCCTCTTTCTTGATCTGATGTTCTGCTTCCACCTTGGAGACCGTGGACGCGTTTCGATTCGGTTGCTGCCCGCCCGCAGAATCGCCGCCAAACTGCAGCAGGCGCACTTTGCGGGTGTATCCCTTGTCCGTCTTCGTGAACACCGTCGAGCCCATGACGAAGCCGTGCTTCGGCGAGACGATGAGTTCGCCGTCGACGGCCCGCTCGATCGTGTCGTGCGATTTTTCCCATACAAGCTGGCCGGTCTTTCCGACCTTGAACAGCCAGGGTCGCCCATGCCGATTGCCCGCGACGACCCAACCGTCGCCGTCGGGACAGAGCGATCGGCGTCCGGGCAGGCGACCAGCCGCCATTGGCTTCGACGCCCATTGCTGGACAAAGCGCGCGTCCAACCCACGGACAACGATGGATTGCTGGAAACCGATGTTGTTGTCATGGACCAGCACAATTCCGCCGGCCACTCCGCGTACGATGCGACCACCGCGCCCCTCGAAGACGGCCTCAGACACGATGCCGCCCGCGGCGTCGAATCGGGTAACCCACACCTTGGACGGCCCCGCTCCCAGCGCGCCGTATTGCCCGGAGTTTTCCATCAAGGTGCATGACCCAGTCTTGTCACAGACGCCGTCCACGAAAAACTCCATGTCGCCGCGATCACTGAAATACTCCTGGACCACGCGACCCTCCAGATTGATCTTCAAGGCCACTGCGTGGACGCCTTCCGAACCCAGCAGCAGATAGTGCTCAGCGCCGGTGGGAATCATGCGGGCGATTGTGACGCGCCGCCCCGGCACGATCTCACGCGAGAGTGACTGCTTTCCGTCCTTGTCCAGCCTGACAATCCACGGTCGGGCCGCGACGACGTGGGAAACGAGAATAATCTCACCGTCCTCGCGGGCGTCGAATAGAATCGTCTCGGAGAGGTCGGCCTGGAGCTTATTGCCGCTGCTGTCGTGCGTGGGTTTCGTGACTTCAATCTCAGACACCTTGCGACCCTTCTCGTCCATCATCCACAGCCAAAGGTGGTTTTTCGACCCTTCGACGCGTCGAAGCTCCACCGCGGAGACAATGAGCTGTCCCTTCGGCGATAGGCCAAGCGATGCGCATTCGTACCACGAGCTTTGCGCGTCGCCCACGTAGGTCTCCGATCTCAACTCCGGCGCGTCCGCGCGAGGCGATGGCGCTCCGGAGTCGCCTAAGGCGAAGCGCGGACTCGGGTCAAAGACCGAGGCAGCGATCGCGACCAGTTGAGTTATTCGCAGCAGTCGCATACGTCCTTCTGTCGCGGCAAGAAACCCTGCGACTTTCCGTATTTTCTCAGGATCGCATAGTAGTCACTCGCCCAGGCGATGCAGGCCTGAACGAGTTCATCGCGACGCCCAGAGGTCGTGCATACATCGATCGTGTCTTGGAGCATCGCGTTGTCACAAGCCAACTGAGCAGATTCATACTGATCGCGCGGATAGCACTGCTGATAGCATTCGTCGTGGGCGTCGCACCCAACGAACGGCACAGGTCTCTCATGGACATCCGAGCCGATGTCGAATCCAGAGAACAGCATGTTGGCTGCGCCCGTGGGGTTGTCCTTGTTGAACGGCTGGCAGATGCCGTTGAAACAATTTGCATCGAAATTGCAGATTTCGCCGGGGTCTTGGGTGACGAACGTGTCGATCGTGGAAGCACTGCAAACTCCGAGGATTCCGTTGGGACCGCTGCAACCGTCATACTCGAATCGCCATGTTCCGCCGGGACCGGGGTTTTGTTGCGACGAGTTCTTGGTGGCGACAGGGTTGGGGCAATTCAGCTTGCCATCGCTCGTGTCGTCGGTCATCGGATGCTTCGCAATAGCCGAAGGGATACCATCGACATGGATGCAGCACGATCGACTTTTTTCGTACACCAGCGATCTGACTCCACCCCTAAAACTCTCGCAGCAGCCCTGAATCATGGGGTTGTATGGCTGGCCGTCGCAGCAGTCGAAATCCGCGGTAGGCGTTATCGGCTCGTGCGTACACACGCAACTGGGCTGCCCACTGCAAAGGTCCTTGGTACAGGGATCGTCATCATTGCAGCTACAGGCGCAAAGCGGTGGCGGAGGCGGTAGACGAAAGAGCCACCACCCCGACTTGACAATCCCAAACCCGGGATCGGAAACGATGGTCGCCCCGTCCGCCTGTACCGTGCCCGTGCCGATGCCCACGAAATCGTTGAGATCGTGGTCGAAGCTAACCATGTCCACGATCGTGCCGGGCGACGCTCCCTCCGAGTTCGGCGCGGTTACCTGGGCTGGCGGATCGAAACGCACCCCGGCAGGCTGAACGGTCATAACCCAAGGCGGCGCTGCGCCACCGGTGGGCGGCATGGGCACCTGGTCGTTCGAGACCTGGGTAACGCCCATCGATCCGCTCGTCGCCCCGTTCGGAAACGTTACCGAGTTTGCGAAGACTTTCAGCGAGAAGCCAGACACGCCTGCGAGTTGCAGATCGACATCCGCCGCTCCACCGACCACCTGGAACCCAGCGCCGTCCAGTTGCGGGATGTACACGGGCGAACCCAAGCGGTTGTCGATACCGGAGATAATCTCGACTTGGAATGCTAGACGAGGCCAAGGTCCGGGGCGCGTCGAAGTCGCGCCGTCCGCAACCAAGTGATGACTTCCTACCGGCACATCGACGAGGTTGAACAATCCGGCGGCGTCCGTCGTGGTCGTAACCGGCGGGATGGTGTCCTTGATGGAAACGGTGGCTGCTGGAATGGGTCTGTTTTCCGTATCGAGCACGACACCGGAAAACGTGGTCCCGTCCTCTGGACCGGCCTCGACTGCCGACGCCACGAAAGACGCCGGCGCCTCCAACAGCCCCACGAATGCGGCCGATACGATGTTGTTGGTCGTGCCCGGTAGAGGGCCGACGGTCAAGTTCGCTGCTGCAAACCCATCCGAGCTTGTAACGACTACACTGCTATCCGCGCCGTCGATCATCCCCCCCCCGGAATCCACGGTGAAGGTTACGCTAACACCGGCGCAGGCGTTTCCCATGGCGTCGAGCGCCAGGACTTGTATTGGTCGCGGAAGCAATTCACCGACTTCGCCCACCTGCTTGTCGCCGGCGTTGGCAATCAGTAGTGCGCAAGTCCCAACCGTACCCGTCGCGCAGAATTGGACCGGTGCAACAAAGCCTACAGCGCTCACCATCACGCGGTTGTTGCCGGCGCCTACGCGTTCTCCCAGAGTCCAGTTTACCGTCGCCTCGCCAACTGTGTCGGTCATCACGTTCAAAGAAGCCGTGGATTCGCCGGTTGTCCCCAAAGTGCCGTTATTGCGAACGACTCCGAATGTCAACGTGCGTCCGGCCAGCGGCGCGCCGCTGGCGTCTAGCGCCTGCACGACCAATGACGCCGGCAACATCTGGCCGACAACACCTACTTGGTCGTTGCCGCTCAACACGCGCAACTGCTGGCCTGCGAGAATCTGACGTGTAACGTCCACCGTCGCCGGCGAGCCGACATTGCCAGCAGTGTCCGTAGGCAAGGCGGTAATCGTGTTAGGACCGGGTGCCAGAAGGAAGTTTCGCACGAGGAACGTGCCGTTCATGATCTCCGCGACTCTTAACCCACCCGGCCCGCTGACCACGACCCCGCAGTCCTCCGCTCCGACATTGCCTAGGACGATGTCGTTAACCTGGCCGACTATGGTTACCATCGTCGTACATACGACCTGACCGGGCGACGGACTCTCGATCACAGCAGTTGGCGGCGCGGTGTCGCGAGTGACGGACACCTCGGCCGACGACAATCGAATCCCTTCGCGAGCAGTTGCAGATAAAATGTTGTTGCCCTCGACGATCGGAACTGCCGTCGCGAGGAACGTCGGAGGATCGCCGGCTGAGACGATTGCAGGAATTCCGTTGACATCGACCGTCGCCGAAAGGTCTGACACGGTTCCAGCCACGTCGATGGCAGTGGAGCTCGTAAGCATCGACCGCATCGGCGATGTAAGCGTAACCCGCAACGCCGGACCCAACGACGTCACGATGTTTACAAGAGTTCCCTCGGGGACCGTCGATCCGGCGACAGGCGTCTGGTCGACTACGTTGCCGAATGAGATGGCGTCGCTGAATGCTTCCGTCACCGCACCGACCATCAGGTTGACGGACTCGATCTCAGTAGTCGCACTCGCCTCGGTAAGGCCGACGACGTCCGGCACAGTCGCCATGAGCACGCCCAACGACACAACTAGGTCGACGGCAGTCGCGGGCAACACCGCTGCGCCAGCCGGAGGGTCTTGAAAAATCACCAGGCCAGCCGGAACGGTGTCGCTGAAGGCCGTAGTGACAAGCCCAATAGTCAAGCTTGCGGCGGGGATTGCGTCTTCAGCAGCAAGCTGATCGAGTCCGACAACATCAGGAACAACTACGAGCGCAGACCCCAGAGAAACGACAAGGTTGACAGCCGTTCCGGTGGCGACTGATGTTCCCGCTGGCGGATCCTGGCTGATGACACTACCCGTCGATACGGTTTCGCTGTGGGCGAAGGCTACGGTCCCGGTGAGCAAGTTCGCCAGTGCGATAGAACTTTCTGCTGCCACTTGCCCCAGTCCCTGGACCTGCGGCACGACAGCCGACCCCGGCGGGAGGAAGTCGCGTTGAAAAAGCCAATAGTCGAAAAGTGTCACGTTCGAGTCGCCATCGACGTCAACACACTCGCAACCGAGACTCAGCCCTCCACCTGGCCCTAGCAAACAGTCCGTGAAGATCGTGTGATCGAGCAGGTCAACGGTGTCGTTGCCATCGCAGTCACCACGAGTTAACGCGGACCCACCTTGGACCTCGATCGCACGGGACGTCGAGCGAATCGACATATGTGTATCCGAAGCATCTTTGGTCTGTCGTACGCCGCTTCGATCAGTTGGATCGGCATGCGCCGTCAGAATCGCCGCGAAGATGGCGAGACCGACGGACGCGACGCTGAGAGCCCATCGAACTCGATCTGAGTATGACTTCTTGTTGCTGCTAGCCATTGCAGGCCTCCAGATACGCACCATGCCCGACCCGACCAGCGACGATCGACTGAGGACATTCGCTTGGACTGTTTTTGGGCGCCCCATCGAGCGGAGTCTCGCCCCTGCACTCTCGGCAGCCATAATACAAGCGCGGCTGACCGGACTCAAATCCGAGCCGGATTATTCAAGAGAGCGCCATATATCGGACGCGATCCACGATCCGTAATTTCGGCTGGCCCGAGGTAGTGTGGGCCAGTTTCACGACGCCGAACGTCATGCAGGGCCGGATTTATCGGCAGGCTAGCTTTGCAAAGTTCAAGCCAGGTCGTTTGTTCCGCACGCATCACTTTCGATAATGCCCCCGATGTTGTGTTTTTCAGAAACTCTCGCGTTACAATCGCGTACAATCTTGCTTGGAGTTGGCTTCCGCGGTCTACAGCGTCCTGCGAAACAACCATCCAACGGGTAATGCGTGAAGCCGAAATCGAAGGGCCACATTGGTGAATACTTGTGTGGAATAGCCCTCAGCCGCTACCGTGGAGCAATATGGCCTCAGAACGAGAAACTAGTCGTGACGCCGGCGAAGACCGACGTGCCCTTGGCGTCCCTCGCGCGCACCATGGAACCGACACCCTTTTCGATACGGTATACGAGAATCTTCGTGGCCTCGCGCACGCGCGGATGACGCATGAGTATCAGGAGCGCGAACTCCAGACCACCGCTCTCGTGCATGAGGTGTATCTGCGTCTTCAGCAAGATGATGCGGTGTCGTGGGACGGTCCCGCTCATTTTTTTGGCGCTGCCGCAGAAGCCATGCGCCGCATTCTCATCGAGCGTGCGCGGCGCCGTTTGACGAAGAAACGCGGTGGGAATCGGGCACAAGTATCCTTGGATGACCACGATCTTTCTGCGAGCGCGGGTACCGAGGCGGCAGCGGAGGGAATGGTCGAATTGGATAGTGCCCTAAGCGACCTGGAGGATTTGGATTCTCGTATGTGCGATGTCGTCAAACTGCGATACTTCGTCGGCATGAGTGTGGATGAGACCGCTGCCGCTCTTGGATGCTCGGCGCGTTCCGTGAAGCGTGATTGGGCCTTCGCTCGGGTGTGGCTCGCGCGGCGAGTGGCCGGCCGGTGAGCAACCCATTGGAAACCTGGGCATGACGTCGTGGGAATCACTCAAGGATGTGGTTGCGAGTGCGCTAGAATTGCCGCTCGCAGAACGCTCTGCGTTTCTCTCGCAAAGCGGCCTCGACAAAGGGTTACTGAGCGAAGCCATAGCCTTGGCCACATTCGACGTCTCCGACAGTTCGCAGCGCCTGCTCGACCGTCGCGCCGACGCCTTCATGGGAATTGCAGGTGCAAACCCGGCGGGGCTTGTAGGTAAGCAGCTAGGCAAGTACACGCTGCGACGTCTGGTAGGACAGGGTGGCATGGGCGCCGTCTATCTGGCAATGCAACACGGCGTCGATCGCAACGTGGCGGTCAAGGTTGTTCCGCCTCACGCACTGATGTTCGACGCACGGTCCCGTTTCGAGCGAGAAATACAGGCACTGGGCAGGATCGACCACCCCGGTGTCGCTCGCGTCTACGACTCCGGCCTGCATTTGGAAACAAGTCCGCCAGGGCTTGCACCCATCCCGTATTTTGCCATGGAATGGGTGGAAGGTCAGCCGCTGACCAAGCACGTCAGCACATACAATCTGTCCCTCAATGCCCGCGTCCAGCTAATGATTGGCGTTGCCGATGCCGTTCAAGCGGCACACCAACGAGCGGTTGTGCATTGTGATCTGAAACCGGCCAACGTTCTGGTGTTGCCACCGAACGCGACGAATGCGGTGGGAAGTGTAAAGGTTGTCGACTTTGGACTCGCGCGACTCATGGAGACCGGTGTCGGAAACGTCACGGCCGTTTTTTCGTCAAGCTCTGTCATGGGTACGCTCGCGTACATGGCCCCTGAACAGGCGCGTGGCGATCAGCATGAGGTCGGGTTTCAAACTGACGTCTATGCCCTGGGCGTTCTGCTGTATGAAATCGTTCACGGCGTATTGCCGGTGGACACCAAGGGGTTGCCGCTGACCGAAACGCTTCGACGATTGTCGGATCCCGACGTCCTGGAGCGAAGCGTTGTCGATGATTTTACTGGAGGAGACTTGGCGAGTGTCTTGTCTGTGGCGCTGGCGCCGGAAAAGCAGCGTCGCTACTCATCTGTCGAGGCGTTCGCGGACGATCTGCGCAGACTGCTCAGGTGCGAGCCCGTTGTAGCACAACCCGCCACGTCCTTCTACAAGGCCCGCAAGTTCATGCGACGCAATCGCCTTGGCGTCTTGGCAGCGGTCGGAATACTCGCAGCCCTAGTCACTGGAAGTGCCGTCGCCACGGTCGGATTATTGAGAGAGCGCAGCGCCCACCTCGATGCCGACGCTGCGACTCAGGTTGCAAATCGCGAACGCGCGAAAGCCGAGTCCGCTCGAGATTTCCTGAGGTATATCGTTTCGTCTGCCGCGCCCGGCGAGAGTGGGCGCGACGTTACGGTGGTTGATGCAGTCCGAGCGGCGTTGCCCACCATCGAGAAATTCGCTGGAGGCGACCCAGCTGCGGAGAGCGATCTAAGGCTGACCGTCGCCACTACGCTCAGGGAACTCGGCTACGGTGACGAGGCGCTTGCTGAATACGCCCGTGCTTATGAACTCGCTTGTGTTGCGAGCGGTCCCGCCAGCGAGCAGGCCATCGGTATTGCGATCGAACAGGCCGGCACATTGGCGAACGTTGGCCAGCTAGACGCCGCGCAGCATCTGCTGACGTCGCTGCCTGAACGGATTTCAGGCCTGCATGATAGGCAATCCATGGCAAGGGCGAACGCGATGCTCGATGAAGCCCGCGCGAATCTGCTGGTTGAGCAAAGTGACTACGAGGGTGCGGCTCTCGTGTACGAAGATATTCTTTCGCGCTGCGCCAACATCCCAGACTTGATCGACGACGACGAACTAGAAAACTGGCAACTAAGATACGCGCTCGTTCTTTCTTATGCCGGCAGACTGCGCGATGCAGAAAAAACGCAGCGAGAGATCGTCGAACGCTACATTCGCGTTTACGGCCCCAATCACGTGAGTACATTAGTCGCGCAGCAAAACCTGTCCGGAACACTGGTGGATCTTGGTGAGTTTGATGAAGCACGGGCACTTCTCGATCATGTGATCGTGGTCGGAACTTCAATCTGGGGCGCCGAGCACCCAGATCTGCTCGCCACTCGAAGGTCGCTAGCCGCTCTTGAGTTCACACGTGGTGATTACCGTGCAGCCGTCGAAATCGCCGAAGCGGTTTTGACGGATGGACGAAAGATATACCCGCCGGACGCGCCGTTCCTCTTGCTTGCCGAAAACGTGTACTCTGCTGCATTGATGGGCGAACACAATTGGGAGCAAGGGATTCCTGCGGCGCGCGCCCTCATCGCCAAGCTTGCCCGCGTATATGGCCCGACCCATCCAAGTACGCTCGCGAATCGTGCAAGCCTAGCGCAAGCGCTAGGCATGAGTGGCGACAGGCCGGCGGCCATCGACGAGCTTAGGGAAGTCCTGCCGCTTCAAAAAGCTGCTATGGGCGAAACCGCGTATGGCGCCTTGATCACGCAGAGCAATCTCGGGATGTTCGAGTTGCAATCCGGCAACACGCAGGTCGCGCTCGAGTTGCTGGCTTCGTCACTTGCCGGTGCGACAGATGCTGAGTTCTTGCCTCTCGTGCCGCAGTTCAGGCGAAACCTCGGAAAAGCGATGACGGCCGTAAAGCGATTCGACGACGCGGAGGATGCATTGTTGACAGCGTACGAGGAGATGGTGGAGCGTCTCAGCGAAACCGAGCAACGTAAGACCGCTCGGATTATCGCGGATCTCTACACGGCGTGGGAGCGAGCTGATGAGGCGTCCCGGTGGTCAAAGATCGCCGGCAACACGGACTAGCTGGCGCTTCTCCTCCGACAAGAGACTTTATCGCAGCGGCCGGACTGGTGTAAGACGGTCGCGTCGCGGAAACAGGGTTGTCAAGACAACAGTGCTATCCACACCGACATTCTGGACTTTCATGCGCGAGTTTTCGCCACAAACTCCGCTTCTTGGCGCGAATTCGAGGCCGAACTGGCTGGGTTTGTGTCTTGTCAATCTTCTCCGGAGTCGCTCGGCACGCGGCGACCGTCATGATTGAGGCGTGATTTCAACGACTCGAATCCTGCGCAGATATGACCATCGCCTCCGCGGCCTTGTCCGATCAATAGTTGACATCGGGCACGCGGAACGGCGAGGTGCTCTCCGTCCATCGCTCACGGCTGGGTCACATCGACTCGCGCCGAAATTGTCACTGTTGACGTCTTCGATATGGACGCCCTCAACCTTCGGCAATAAGTACTCCCTTTTCGAAATCGCGTCGAGTGGCTCGTGGCGCTGCTTCGGCTCCTCGTCGTGCTTACGAGAGTCTCTGGCTTCTCGCTCGCCTGCTCCCGGTATCCCGATGCGGCAGCCAAGGTGTTGTCGCTACGGGCTATCGAGCGATCATGTTCCGTCCCACCGCGACGCTCAGCCTTGCGCGTACTTCGGCCGGCGATCTCGACCTCAGCGTGCAGGAGCTTGTGGGTGATCTGTGCCGTCGCAAATGACCTCATGTCCACAAAACTGACGTCCCTTTCATCCATCTTCCAGCCAGAATATTCGCCCGGCAAATCGACCCAAATCAAGGCGGCACGTCGCCAAGACCGTTCCTGCGGAGATTTCTTGACCTCCGCTTGCCATTTCCTCGCGTTACTGCAAGACGTGGTTTCCGGGGTCAGGGGCGTGTCGACCTACGCTTGAATGTTCGCGTAAGCGATGGCCAAGGTGTGCCCAGAGAATACGGGGCCAAGAGAGCTTCTGTGCCGTCTGGCCAGTAAGCCCACGTGTCGTGATTCGAAGAAGACGTACTTCGACATGAACTTGCTTGAGGATTAGGTCCGTGGGGGCACGGATTCAAAATCCAGTGTGACTACACTACTACCGAAACATTAGCCAACTCTAGAATTGGGAATCAGCTATGAACCATTCGTCCTTGACAGTTTGGGTCACATGTATCTCGCTAACTGGCGCATTTGCTTCAAGCACGGCTGCGCAACAGGTTGTCTATGTAGACAAAACCGCAACTGGCGCAGGTACCGGATCGAGTTGGGTCGACGCGTACAGCGAGTTGCGCGATGCGCTTGCCGTTCCAGGCGCCGAGATTTGGGTCGCAGCGGGGACCTATGCGCCTGCACTGCCGGGCGGCAATCGGGATACGTCATTCGTACTCCAGACCGGCCAAGCGGTCTTTGGTGGGTTTGCCGGCACGGAAACGCTCCGCACTGATCGCGACCCGTTAGCCAATCCAACCATCCTCACGGGTGACCTGAACGGCGACGACCCGCCTGGCTGGGGGAATATGGGTGAGAATAGCCATCACGTTATCAGGGCGATAGGCGTCACCGACGTAATTCTTGATGGCGTGACCGTCACACGCGGCTATGCCTGGCAATCCAGCGGCATCAACGGCATAGCGGCCGGAATGTACTCCACAAACAGCACGCTCACCTTGAACGATTGCACTTTTGCACAAAACCTCTCCCACAGCGGAGCGGGTCTTTACTTATATGAAAGCCCCGCGACGGTTTCAAACTGCGTGTTCACCGGCAACTATGCGTTGGGAGGGAACGGTGGGGGCATATATCATGGGGCGAATAGCGCTTCTCCCACAGCGTACACGCTTACAGTCACAAACTCCAAGTTTCTAAACAATACGGCGCATCAAAACGGCGGTGCCCAAGGACACGCCGCAGCAATCTATTCGTATTTCAACGCACCCGTTCTCGTAGACGGATGCTTGTTTGAAGGTAATGTCGCCACTTGGCGGTTTACATACGGCAGCTACGACACTCTCGGTGGCGCCATGCTCATTCATGCCGACGGTGGAGCCATCAAAAACAGCATATTCCGGTCGAATTGGGCGATGGCCGGGGGCGCCGTGTATTCTTTCGGCGATACCGATTTCTCGAATTGCCTGTTTGCAAGCAACGAAGCAAAACGCTTCAGCGTCGCGCCATACGATTTCGGCGGGTTCGGTGGCGCGATCGTTGCGGGTGGTATCTCAAATATCACAAACTGCACGTTTCATGCCAACAAGTCCCGCAACGTCGGCGGCGTTTGGGCCAGTCCGGATGTAACGATCACGAACTCGATTCTTTGGACCAACATCGCCACTGAGGTTGGTGCGCCGTTGATCGACCAGCAGATTCAGGGCAACCCGATGATCAGGAACAGTTGTATTCGCGGTTTGTTCCAGCCGCTTCCCGGAGAGGATCCGCCCGATCCGACAAACTTCCCCGGTACCCTGGATATGGACCCAATCTTTGTGGACGTGGACGGTGCTGACGGAATCCTCGGCAACGCCGACGATGACATTCGTCTGAGCTTCGGCTCACCGTGCATCGACGCTGCGGACAACACCGCCGTACCGACGGACATCACCGCCGACATCGACGGAAACCCGCGCTACTTCGACGATCCAACCACCGTGGACAACGGCGTCGGCCCGGCACCGGTAGTCGACATGGGCGCATTCGAATTCGGGACGTGGGTTGATCCCGGCGCCAATCAACTGCCGACGGCTGACTTCGCCTACGAGGTCAATGGGGCGGTAGGCAGTTTCGAAGATCTGAGCAAGGACAACGACGGAAGCATTGTGGAATGGATTTGGGACTTCGGCGATTACACGTCATCGACTGTCCCCAACCCGCAGCACACCTACCAGCGAAACGGCATTTACGAAATATCGCTTGTCGTGCGGGACGATGTCAACGGAACGGATCGGAGCGTGGTGCGGTCGATAGCGATTGTCGGGATTCCTAATCTGTCCGTGGATATCGTGGATCCGACCTACGGCGCAACAGTGTCCGACATTGTTCCCGTAACAGCGACGACAACCAATGACCAGAACGTAACGCAGGTCAAGTTCTTCGTAGACGGTGTGCAATTCGGAAAAGCCACGAATCCACCGTTTACCATCTCGTGGAACACTAATCTTGGAAGCGACGGATCCCACACGCTGACCGCCAAGGCCACGGACATCTCTGAAGCCGAGGTGGTCTCTCCGCCGGTCGTCGCGAACGTCGACAACGCGACACCGCTCATCACGTCATCGCCGTTCGATGTGCAGATCGATGTGGGAACCGGATTCGGACGGACCATCGCTGCAAACGGCAATCCGTCGCCAACATTCTCGATTGTCACAGCACCGATCGGTATGACCATGGATGCGGCGACGGGCGCTATGAGTTTTACTCCGACGGCCGATCAACTTGGCGGACCCCACGCCGTGGTCGTACGTGCCGAAAACACATTGGGATTCGATGAGCAGACATCGCAGGTAACGGTCGTCGACACCACGGCGCCATCAGTGCCCACGGGGCTGACCGCCGGCAACGTAACGGAAACCACGGCCCTTCTTTCCTGGGTCGCTTCGACGGACAATGTGGCCGTATCACACTACGACGTGTACCGCTGGCGACGCGTCAACCGATTCGTAAAGGGTTTCGTGCTGCACATACCGGGCGTAACCGGAACGTCTGTAACGGTTACGGCGACTTCGTCGTCGCACCGGTACTACGTAAGAGCCATTGATACAAGCGGGAATTCGTCATGGGGGAGTCCCGTGATCACCGTACAGTTCTATAGCGCGCCCTGGATCTATCACAATCCGATCGGCGAGGTCTTCGCCACGCAGACTGGCGTTCTGGGTATGTATGCGATTAACTCCGGTGGATTCCCGGCACCGACGTACGAACTGATTGGCGCGCCGGTGGGGATGATCATCGATGCGATTACCGGTCGGATTTCCTGGGCGCCGACCGAAGGGCAGATCGGTAGCGGTTCGGTCACAGTGCGGGGGACGAGCGTTGTCGGTTTCGACGAGCTGCTAGTCAACTACGCGGTGACGCTCGGTCCGGACACAGCGCCGCCTTCGACGACACCACCCCCAACAATCACGGGCATCACCGCGTTCGGTGCGGATCTCGCCTGGACCGCCGCGACAGACGATCGAGGTGTGGCCGGGTATCTGATTAAAGGTCAGGAGGCCGGCGCGGGAACGCTCGTATTCAACATCGCTGATTCCGTGGGCTTGGGTACGACCTACACGGTTTCGACCCTGAACCCTGGAACGACGTACGATATTTGGATTAGCGCATACGACGCCGCCGGAAATCAGGCGCCGATCGCCGGAATAGCCGGCGCTTCGCTGTCGACGCTGCCGCCGCCCGTATCACCGCCTACGATAACGATCACGGGGGACGTGGCGGTCGTCGAGGGCGGTCCGAGCGTAACTGGTCCGGTGGCGACGGTCTCAGATGTTATTGATTCACCCGGATCGTTATTGGTCTCGGTCTCTGGCGCGCCCGTGGGCATCACCGTGTCTGTTTCAAATCTGGCTGGTACCGTCTCGGCGGTCGCCTCTGCGGCGTGCGGTACGGCGGCCGGGAGTCACGCGGTCACGTTGTCCGTCACGGATAGCGATCTGTTCGTGGTTACGGCGAGCCTTGACGTCGTTGTTTCCGCGAATACGGCGCCGACTCTGGGTGCGTATGCGGCGACAACGGTAGCCGCCGTGGACTCAGTTTCGGTTGTCCCCACGGTACCGCCTGCCGATACGAATGGGGCTATCACATCCATTACGGTGGATCCCGTAGGTCTTCCGATCAGTGGTTCGCTGACCGTCGAAGCTGCAACGGGCGTGGTTTCGGTCGCCACCGTCATTGATACCGTCGTTGGCGATTATCCGGTGACTGTGACGGCGACCGACAGCTGCGGTGCCACGACGATGGCATCATTCTTGTTGACAGTCGGCGCGTGCACGGTTCCGGCGGCGGCAACCACACCGACGCCGGCTGACCTTTCCACCGATACAGCGCTTGAAACTCAGCTATCCTGGGACGGCGGACCGCCCGCACCTGTTCACTGCCCAAACACGTTTGACGTCTATTTCGATACGGTCGATCCGCCGCTGGCACTCCTGGCCTCGGGGCTCACTACGCCGACCGTAGCCACGGGCCCACTCGCGGAGGTGACGACGTATTACTGGCAGGTAGTCACGAGCGATTGCTGCGGACAGGCAACCGGGCCGGTGTGGAGTTTCTCGACGCAGGGCGTACCGCGTCTGATGGTTGATACAATGACGCTGGAGTATTCGCTTGCCCCGGGGACGTCCCAGCTTAATCAGATTCTGCTGACCAACGTCGGTACTGCGTCGGCCACCTGGCGGGTTGCGGATTTGCCGGTGCCGGCGGGACAGCCTCTGACCGCCCGTCAGCCGGTCGCGGAACCACGGAAGAACGCACCAAACGTAGCACCGGATTGGACGAAGGATCATGTGCCGAACTCTCTGATTGTCGGGTTCCGCACTCAGCCCGTCCCCAACGCCCGTAATCGGGGTCGCACATCCGCGCGAATCCGATCAAGCATCGAAGAGGTTCGAGTACAATCACTCCGTCGCCAACAGATCCACGAAGCGTGTGGGACGACAGTCGCCTATTCGTGTCAGTTGACGCCGGTCGATATCGTCCAGGTACCACCCCAGTCGAATCTTCGGGACGTTGCGGTGGCGTACGCAGCCCGGCCGGAGGTTGCCTATGTGGAGCCAAACTACATTTGGACAACTGCGCTGGCACCGGATGACCCCAGCTACGGTTCACTCTGGGGAATGAACAACGCGGGGCAAACCGGCGGCTCGATCGATGCGGATATCGACGCACCAGAAGCATGGGACGTCACGACCGGAAGCCGCGACATTATTGTCGCGGTGATTGATACGGGTATTGATTACAACCATCCCGAGCTTGCTGCGAACATGTGGACGAACGCCGCGGAACTCAACGGCATTAGCGGCGTCGACGACGACGCGAACGGAATCGTGGATGATATCTACGGTGCGCGATGGACCAGCGGAACCGGCGTCGCGACCAATGGGAACCCGTTCGACGACCATTTCCACGGAACCCATGTGGCCGGAACGATTGGGGCCTTGGGGAACAACACGTTGGGCGTGGTGGGTGTCAACTGGAACGTCAGCTTGATGGCACTGAAGTTCTTGAACTCCGCCGGAAGCGGAACGACCGCCGATGCCATTGCCGCGGTCGATTATGCCGTCGCCCAAGGTGCGCATCTCACGAGCAATTCCTGGGGCGGCGGGGCGTTCAGCATCGCCCTGAAAAATGCGATCGATGCGGCGGGGGCTGCCGGGCAACTGTTCGTCGCCGCAGCGGGAAACAGCGCCAGAAACGCAGACATCAGCCCGATGTATCCTGCGGCCTATGACTCCCCGACTATTCTCAGCGTCGCCGCGATCAATCATCTGGATGAGCGCTCGTGGTTCAGTAATTGGGGAGCCCTCTCGGTGGATCTGGCCGCACCTGGCTCGGACATCCTGAGCACTTCGCCGGGCGGCACATATCGAACCATTAGCGGAACGTCCATGGCCACACCGCATGTCAGTGGCGTGGCGGCGTTAGTGTTATCGCGCAATCCAGCGCTCCCGGTTCTTGAACTCAAGCAGAAGCTCATGGACAGCGTAGAGCTCATTCCATCCATGGCTGGACTTACGGTTACTGGCGGGCGGGTCAACGCGGCCAAGGCGATTGAAGGGTTGGCGTGGCTGACGATCTTTCCGCGAAACGGCGTGATGGCACCGGGACAATCCACGCTGATCGACGTCACTGCTGACGCGACGGGTCTGGTGGATGGATTCTTCGACGCCGGCCTGCTGCGATTCACGGGTGGCGATCCCGCCGGACCGACGGACGTTAGCGCCGGTCTGAGCGTGGGGACGACAACGCAATGCGTAACCGATGTTGAGTGCGACGACGGATTGTTCTGCAATGGAGCCGAAGTTTGCCTCAATCGATTCTGCCGAAGCGGCATCTCGTTCAACTGCGACGATGGGATTGGCTGTACAGTCGATTCGTGCGTGGAAGCCACGCAATCGTGTCAGAGTGTCGTGGATGATGCGCTGTGCGACAACGGTGTTTTCTGCGACGGTGCCGAAGTGTGCGATGTCATCCTTGGGTGCTTGGCGGGAACACCCGTGTTCTGCGACGACGGAATTGGTTGCACAACCGACTTCTGCGACGCTGTGACCGATTCTTGCCAGGGTCAGCCCGACGATCTCTTGTGCGACAATGGAATTTTCTGTGACGGCGTCGAGGTGTGCGACACGGCGTTCGGATGTCAGCCGACTGCACCAGTGAATTGTGACGATGGAATTGGCTGTACGATCGACGCATGTGATGAAGCCACAGCGTTGTGCTACAACGTCCCGAACGACATCGCGTGCGACAACGGTCTGTTCTGCGACGGAATCGAAGTCTGTGACGTTGCGCTTGGCTGCGGACCCGGGTCAGATCCGTGCGCCGGTCAACCTTGCGATGAACAAAGTGATATGTGCGTTGGCTGTCTTGTCGACGCCGATTGTGACGACGGATTGTTCTGCAACGGTCTGGAACTGTGCGATGTCCTTGGACAATGCCGATCCGGGATTCCGGCTGACTGCAATGACGGAATCACCTGTACGACCGACTCGTGCGATGGTGTAACCGATCGTTGCGTCCACATACCTAGCGACCTCGCCTGTAACGATGGCCTGATCTGTAATGGTGCCGAAACATGTGACGCGCTGTTGGATTGCCAGGTAGGTACGCCAATGGATTGTGGGGGCCTTGCCGACCAATGTAACACCGGTGCTTGTGATGAGGCAAGCGCGGCATGCGTTGCGAATCCGATTCCGGACGGCCAAGCGTGTTCCAATGGCGACGCATGCCCCGGTGACACCTGTCTTGGCGGGCTTTGCGACCCGATTCCTTGTTCGGGGACTCAGCCCCCGACCGGCTTTGCCGGTGTGTTTGACCAGGCGTCGCGCCTTACATGGAATGCGGTCACCGATCCGGACACGGCGATGATTACAATCTACCGGGCTGGTGTTTCCGGAGGCCCGTATTCGATCGTCGCAGTAGTCGATGGCGGTGATACAAACTACGACGACGAACCTGGCAACGGACTCTTCTGCTACGTCATCACGCTCATGCGAGATGGTATTGAGTCGGGATTTTCGAACGAGATCTGCGGAACCGTGGACGTCGGGAATTAGGAAGGCATTAACGCTTGCGTGCAACGAATGGGAGATTGTGATGAACCACCGTTTGATATCAGCAACCGCACTACTGGCCCTCGTAGTCTACGGAACATCCGGATACGCGTTAGAAAAAAACCGGTACCGCGTTCGCGTACCCAAGAGCAGTTCGGTCTTCGCGCCAGTTAGTCCCCGTCAACTCAGCGGACTAGCCGTTCTTGCGGACTTGACGTCGTGTTTGACCGGACCCGGTGATATATTCGCAGACGCTTCTTGTGAAGCCTACGACTCGGATGCGAGCGGAACTACCGATCTTGCCGATTTCGCATCGTTCCAGGCCCACTTCGGAACCGGCACGTCTTGCTTTGACATTGACGGCGCTACGGGACAAGGCAGCGCATTCTTAACGGTCAACCGCAACGAAAGCTTGGTCTTTCCGCAAACGCAATTCATGGGATCGCGAGATCTGAATCTCATTGCCATAGACGGACCGCCTGGGGCTGCATTCATGGTCTCAAGTTGTACCTATCGAGATCCGAACGAACTTGGAGTTACTTGGACTGGCGTACTCGATAACGACGGAATGGCGACAATCCTACTGCCACCGGAAAGCCTGGCGGTGAGCGGCGTACTCCTACTGCAAGCGCAAGTCGCTGATGACACGTCGCCCACCGGCTTCACGCGCACCGGTGCGGCAAGGGTTAACATCGTGCCGACGATGTCTTCAAGCATCGCCCTTGGAATGCCAGACGGAAGTAACGCCGACATACTCGGCCCCATCATGGCGATGACGCCCACTTCAGTCAATATTGGAAACCTTGTGTTTGACACCACACAAGAGACCGTATTTGCAAACGTGGCCGGACTGAATGAATTGCGCATAGGCGATTGGGTTGCCATAGACGGTGGAATGACTACGGGCGGTGGGTTCATCGCCTATGAGATCGGCTTGGAGGATGCCCAGGACGAAATCCGCCTTGAGGGTCGGATTCAAGGACTTGGACCGGCTGGGCTTGCCGTATTAGGTGTGTCCTTCTATCTGAGTTCGGAGACCGTGTATGCTGATTATGACACTGCTGCTGCTCGTAGCTTTAGTGCGTTGATCCCCGGTATGCCCGTGGAGATTCGAGTACCCGTGGAAGCGGGATTCCCGAGTGTCACAACCGTGCTACTGGACACTCCCATCGAACCGGAACCCGAACCGGAACCCGAGCCGGAGCCGGAACCCGAAGACGAGTTTCCGCCGCCGCCGTTTTGTTCGTAGCTGAAAGGAGAAACCTTGGCGCTGGCCGCGGAAGTGAATCTTTACAGGGAATACGGCGAGGTTGTCTGGGGTCGAGTTTGCGAAAGCGCAGCGTGATGAGTTCTCTTGAGCAATAGCCTTGACACGTCCGTGCCCATGACACTTGCGTTGTGCGCTCTGCGTCCACCAGTTCATTGACAGATGCATGTCGTTGTCCGGCCCGCGACATGCGATCACCAAACCGGTTCGTGACCAGCAAGCGTTCCTTCACCGTTATTGCCGTGCGGTACGGCGCCCTAGACCAGAGCAATCTCAAACCGGCCGTATCGTTTATCCGCAATGTTCGTAGCAAGTCGCGGCGTCATCTCGATCAGTCGTTGGCCGCGCGGCACATGGCTACGAACGCGGGTCATGTTGGTCTTGCCCAAGGTTTCGTCAATGAAGATCAATCGTCGACCATCGATCGCCGGCTGGTTGTGCTTTGATGTGGCGCGGCGCATTGCGAAATCCGGTCGGTCTCGCTCGGCCGCTTGGACCGTCTTCGCTTGGAAGACCGCCTCAGACGTTAGATCGCCGTGCACAGAACGCCGACTCGACGCCGTGCGCGGCACGAGATTCTTCGGTCGTGGTATCGGAGTGCTGTTGCCGGGCTTCAAGACACTGACGCGAATGCGCTTGTACTCTCGCGTTGGCGGCCAGGCGGTTTGTCCTATCCTCCGGTAAAACCTATCTCGAACAGCGCCATGTCATCCAAGTCCACGTCGCCGTCGCGGTCCAAGTCTGCTGTCGCGCAACTCTCCTGTGCCAGCGGCTGGTTCGGGCCGCTGAGACACGTGGCGAGCGATGAGAAGCCGCCCAGGTTCGATTGGATCACTTGAATCAAGGCCCCGGTCCCGATGACAACGACCGAGCCGCCTTTATTGATCAATTCACCGTAGTAGAGTCGGCAATCGGTCAGAGAAATCGTTGCGTTGTTGTGAAGGATGAGTGTCCGGACATACTGTGCCTCACACATGCCCGTGGCCGTATTGGGGAAGGTGTCGATAAAGCTGACTTCGGCGTCAGACGTGATCTCGATAGCGTCTAGCGCGAAGTTTTCGTCAAACCCGGCGGCGATCGGTCCAACATCAGCTCCGGCGACCTCAAATTCCTGGGGCAAGAATGGCGTTGAAGTCGGGCCTAGCATAAACGTACCTGTCCCCTGGAAGCACTGCGGACATGGGCTCTCATTTATGAAATCGCCACCGATTTCGACCGGTACGGTGGACGAATGAATGAACTGTCCGGGCCCCAGGATTGCGAGGCTACCGTGTACTCTAAGGACCGCTGCATCGCGAATACGAAGAATTGGAGGCGTTTCTCCACCGCTAACGGTCCCGTAAGCGGTTCCCATTCCAGTTGTGCAAAAGGCGCAAACAACACAATCCTGCCTTGCGTCTATGACAAGGTCACCCTGGATCTCCGTATCCATGAGACCGCTTAGCGTCATTTCGCCAGGCACGGGCTCGCCGCAGCGAGATTCGATCAGAACGTTGGCGGCTTCCAATCGCGACGCGGCGGGTTGCTGTCCGAAGTTAGATGCTGCGTAAACCCCGCCACTCATGATATGCAGCGTTCCAATGGGAACGGAGACCTTTCGCGTGTTACCCACGAGCATCGTGCTCTGTTGTGCGAAATCCGAAGCGATTTGTATTCCGCCGACCTCCTCGATCGAGAAGTCTTCGGTAGAGACTCCGAGAATATCAAGCGCGGCACCGTCGAGAAGCCGGAGGGTGTCGACCTCTACCAGTAGGTCGAGATCGGCGGCGTTGAGATCGATGGTCACACTTTCATCATTGATCAGATCGAGGTTGTTTGGAACTTCGTTGTTATTCCAGTTCTCAGGCGTGCTCCAGTTGTCATCCGCGCCACCGTCGTCAAAGAAGGTGCATTCATCGGGAACACCATCCATATTGGCATCGATGGATGTGCCAGCGGTGATGTCGCAACTGTCCGGAACTTCGTTAAGGTTGCAGTCGTCACATCCGGGATCGGCGATACAATTCCTAATCTCGTCCGCGTCTGGAGTGCCATTTCCATTGCAGTCGGCGCCGCTATTGGACTGTCGTAGCTTCTGGAGCAGGCTCCTTTTCTTGCCGATCATACGTCGAAGCTCGGTTGATTCTGGTTCCGCGCCGTGGGCCGTTGCCTGGAGCGCCGACGTGTCCAGCCGCACGGCAAGAAGAAGGGCAATAGAAAGCGCGGCGAGAATCAGGGCGCTAACTACCCGCCGAAACGTTGGGATTAGGCTTGGCTGCAACTGTTTGCTGTCGTCAAGATCACTCATCAATGATTTCCTCTGCTTCTCCCAATAGCCGCTCCAATTGCTCGGCCGTATCCACCCATAGCATTCCTCTCTGTGTTGACACCGAAAACCCTGCGTTGATGAGTTCTTCCGGCCAGGCTTCTTTCGCGGCGAGCAGATGCTCGCCCGCGCCCTCTGCGTTGCCACGATGCGCTTCCGCGATGGCCATAAGCAGATATGGAAACGCCGGGATGTCGCCCAGCGCTAGGGCCTCTTGTGCGTAATTCAGGCATGCATCTGCATCGCCGCTGCGCAGCATCGCAAGCGCGGCGGTCCGTTCGATCCGCGGGTCCGCCGGGCCTAGCTCCTTCGCCGCATGTACATCGCGGACGGCCTGCGCGATGTTGCGAATCCCCTCAATCTCGAGATGGACCCGTGCCCTAGTGATGTGCAGTCGCCAATTCGGCTCATTCGTCGAATCGAACCCGCGCAGGATGAGGTCCGCTGCCGAAGGGTTGTCGTAGGCAAGTTCGACTGCAGCGAGATCCTGCCAAGCGAACCAAGCGGGCGTATTGGTTTCGTCTGCGACCTGCGCAGCTTTGCGGGTGTGCTGTTCTGCCTCATTTCGATCGCCTTCCAACCAAAGAACATCTGCAAGGTTGTTGTGAGCGGCGATAACCATCTCGGGCGATCCTAATGGAATCGCCAACGCTTCCTCATACGCGCGGCGAGCGTCTTCGAAGCGGCCAAGCTTCTTCAGAATTACCCCCTTCACGTTCCACAAGCCCGCATGTTCGGGTGCAAATGTCAAGGCCGCGTCGCAGTAAGACGCCGCGTCGTTCAGCAAAGAGAAATCGGGCTCGGGCTGTTCATTGAATTGTTCCTTGAGCACAATCGCTAGATTCCCCAGCGTGCGGACACCATCGGGGTCGAGTTCGAGCGCGTCTTGGTACACATCGGCTGCGTCAGCCCAACGCCTATCCTGTTGGAGTATCAGCGCACGACTGACCAGATCTCCGACCTCTCGGTCGACGCGGGCCTGCCGGTTGCTTCGCATGAGGAGACCACCGGTGCAGGCGACAAGCAGCAACGCGCCGGAGATGAGGATGCCAAACTTGTGGCGACGTAGCGACGATATGGCACGCCGTGCGATGCCTGCGGGGCGCACAGAAACCGGTCGACCTTCGGCGAACGAGCGAAGATCGGCAGCGAGATCGCCTGCTGACTGATAGCGATCCTCTGGAAGCTTCGCCATGGCGTGCATGCACACGGTTTCAAGTTCTAGCGGTACGCCCGGGTTCAGCTTGGACGGGGGTAGTGGTTCAGTCCCGATCACGGCAGCGAGGAGTTGGTTTCCATCCTCTCCTTCAAAGACAGGGCTCAGGGTCATCAACTCATAGAGCGTCGCGCCGAGCGAGTAGATGTCGGCTCTCTGATCGACCGGCACGCGGCCGCCGAGAGCCTGTTCCGGGGACAGATACCTCAACGTACCAAGGATGGCGCCAGTCTTCGTGATTGTGTCATCGTGTTCAGTGAGTGCCAGACCGAAGTCCGTAATCATGACTCGCCCTTGGCGAGCGAGGATCAAGTTTCCCGGCTTGACGTCGCGGTGTACAATGCCGAGATCGTGGGCGACTTGGAGGGCGTCCGCCACTTCGCTGATCCAGCGGGCGATGCGGTTGAAGTAGGCGCGGCTAAACGGGGCTTCGTTTCCACTGAGCCACTCGCCGAGAACCGGGGATGCGCCGGATGTCACCGCATCGTGCTTGGCCCCAGAATCCGAGCCGGTCTTGTCCTGGACGGATGGCAAACGAGAGGCGCCCAATCGGGCCGCAATTAGCCGGCGCATGACAACGTTCAGTGGCCAACCGTCAACGAGTTCCATAGCATAGTAGTAGCATTCATCGGCTTCGCCGAAGTCATGGATCGGGACGATATTCTTGTGCCGGAGTTTCGCAGCGGCGGCGGCCTCGCGGCGGAAGCGAGGAACAATGGAGGGATGGGCGGCACCAAGCACATTCGGCAGGACCTTGAGTGCTACCTCTCGGCTTAGCTGTTCTTGCCGTGCTCGGTACACGATCCCCATGCCACCATGTCCGAGAACATCGAGAATCTCGTAGCCGGGGACCGTTGGCCACGCTGCCTTACGGTCACGCGTGTCCTGCGGGGCGAGCGCTGGGCGTAAGCCATTGTCTGCGCAAGCGGACGAGTCGTCACAAGAGGGCGAGGTCAAGTCCCGCAGCCAGGACGGGTGGCTGTCGCCCGCCCCGAGGAACAACTCAACACGAGAATCTTCTTGCAGGAGCGCGTCCACCGTCGAACGCAAGGCCAGATCGTCGCCGCAACTTCGGTCGAGAAATGAGATCTGCTCATTTGCGCCCAAGTCGCAAGCTGCGAGAAACAATCCGCCAGCCCTAGTATGTCGTTCAGACGTTGTCATGTTCGACCTGACGAGTCGTCCACCCAATCCGAATACTGGCCCGCCCCGGAACTTGCGTGCAGTCCAGCGTCTCTGCAGACCAGGACCCTTAGCTTTGGTCGCTCACCGCAACCAACAACAAAGCGCTCAACGAGATACGCGTGATTTTTGTATTCAGGGGACAACAATTCAGCAAACTATGGTCCGAAAACTCCGGCTATGCGTTCCGAAGCCGCACGCGAAGCCATGCCCGAGATATTCGCCAATCCCCCTTCACCGTGCCAATCGACACGCCCAGGGCGTCAGCGGTTTCCTCCAGCGAAAGCCCTGCGAAGAATCGGAGTTCCACGACGCTCGCTTGCCGGGGGCTAAGACCGCGCAGCTCAGCGAGGATGGCGTCGAGCTCGAGCACGTCCACAGCTTCCTCGCCGAACTCCGGGATGCTGACCTCATCGAGTTGAAGTCGTCGGAATCCTTTCCCGCGTTTTTGTGTCCCCTTGTGGCGCGCGTGATCGATCAGGATCCGTCGGATCATCTCGGATGCAACCGACAGGAAACGGGCTTTTTCGTCGTGCAGCGCTGGCGACTGGGCGGCGATTCGGAGAAACGCTTCATGGACCAACGCCGTTGGTTGAAGGGTGTGGTCCGGACGTTCCTTTCCGAGATGGTAACCAGCTAACCGGCGAAGATCAGCATAGAAGCGATCAAAAAGTCGGTCGTTCGCGTCGTTCCGAATATGGTCACGCTTGGTTGGCAAATTAGTCTAGAGCAATCTGCTCACTCCCCCATCCCCACGCCACACTACGCCAGATCATAGCGTCCGCAAGACGTCGAAACAATCCCCGACGGATGTGGCTACTCGCTCGGGCCAGCCGTAGACTGGTTCGCTCAAGGTCTTTATTGTTGTCCGGTAAGTCGACCCATTGGCGCAACGAATCCACATTGCAGACTAGGTATGATTGCGCTGGGCGATCCGGGCGATCGAGGTACGTACAAATGTTGCGCTCGTTCCGATAATTGTCAACGAAGGATACGCCGAGATTGTCAAACGCGAGTGTTCTTGAGCTCCCAAATCGGCGTTATATTTCCGTCTCCGGCCCGGAAGGCCCCGGGTGATCTTGATCGATTGTTTGTAGCTGCAACCGGTGAAGTGGACCCCCGTCCCGCGAGAAGGCGCGACGCAGAATCTAGCCGACCACACAAGACTCGCCGTGAACTGGAAGTCCATGCGCGACCGAGACTACGACGAACGGTACTCACGACAGGAAGCCACGCTGATGCAGCAGGCCGTGGCTCGGTCGCTCGGTCAAGTTCTCGACCCCGATTGCCGCGATAGGCGCGGCATCCACCATTCCCTACCAATGCCACCTACCAACGGTAGGGTCATCTAACTCTGCGGGCGAAGCTCTTTCCAGCCGTCGCCGCCCAGTGGCCATAAACAGCCAACCCGCGACTGCGACCATCGCCATGATCGCCGGCTGCCAGTGGCAAGCTCGTTGCACGTGAGTCGATGTTGCTCGCATCAAACCGCGACTCGATGCGCATAGTACCCTACTCTTGCAAGAGTTCGTCGCGGAAGAGCGGGCGACCCGCGAGCGCAGTGTGAAACCCGTACACGGTTAAGGCAGTGATGAAGAGAATCGCCGTCCACGAGGCCTCCGACTGCCACCCGGAAAGCCCGAACATTGGAGGAATCTCCAGCACCACCACGAAGAACCAAAAAAAGACCAATGCGAGCAAGCCATAGCGCACGAGCACCAGCACGATGGCAACCAAAAGGAACGAATCGAACACGACCTTCAGAAGCTTCATGGTCAGGGCTTCATCCGCAGGCGCGCCTACGAAGTTGAGTACGGGCATCAGTACAATGAAGACCATAAACGCTAGCCAGTCTCTCCTGAGAAGCAGCCGAAGTCCGAGAAGGAGGAACAGGAAGACCATGGCAAAGAAGACGAACGATCCATCGAGGATTTGGCCGATCTGAAATCTCGGGCCGGGAAGGAGCTCCCAACTCCAAAACCTCGGTTGTGGCAACGGCTGCCCCAGAGCGAGCCGGACCCAACTCTGGATGGCTTGAAAGAAAGTGACCCCGACGGCGAAGATGCCGCCCATAAGAATGTCACGCCCGACAAGTGGATCCCGCACGCGCCCGGCCAACAGGCGGCTCCACGAAATCAAAGCGTGGGGCCAGCGGCGGCGGACGTACGGCTCGAGGGCGATGTACCACAGCCACATGATAACGACCGCGACCAATGCCTTTCCCATCAAGACGCGAAGGCGATCGAATTCACCCCAGAAATCCGAGACGTGGTCGATGAGCAGAAGCCAACTTACGATGATCAAGAAGAAGCAAAACAGTGCCAGGCGGTCGGCGCCGGCTCGGTCGGAGCGGCGTAGCTTGAGGTTGCGGCGCGCTAGCAATGCACCGCTGAGAACAAGGGTCATAAGTATGCCTATGAAGATCACGTCGCCGATTCTTTTCCCCAGCGTTTCCGGCCACTCCTGCATTCGCCACGGCTTGGTCCAGGGCCCGATGATCGATAAGAACGTCGGATTCCCACGATAGGCACCGGCTTCGATTCGGATCGGAACGTCGGGCTGATTGGGGAAATGGCCCTCCCAGGCGGCGCGTTCGTCGCAATAGTTGCCCGGCGTCCAGCGCGGTTCGGTGGGCGTGAACTGGTTCGGATCGATCTGTGCTTCCGTAAGAAGGACCGACCAATCCGTGGGCGTCGCGGCTACGGGCGACGCGATCTCCTCCTCCCGTTGCGGCGGATCGACGGCCAGCCCGGTCAATCGCCCTTGGGGATCGAGCAACACCGTCGCCATTCCGGAAACTTCCAAAGGAGGCTGCCGTGTGCTGACACGGTCGTCGGAGGGTGGCGGAATGAGCGGGCGCGGACTGGTGCGGTACCAGAAATGCACCGGCGAGGGGCGACATTCGGCGAGTTTGTTCCAGCGATCGAGGGACTTATCGGTGTCCGCGACGTGACTCACACGCGACCAATCAGCCCCGAACCCGAAGGCTGTGTCCACAACCGGACTGGTGTGCCCCAGCTTGATGAGGCTTTCCGCCGCCCGATCGGCGAGCGCGGCGGGCGGCTTGGGCATGGGAACCAATCGTACCAAAGACTGCATTCGGCCAAGTGGCACCAAGGCCAACGTGCCGCCGAGGATGGCGACAAGACACGCGATGGCCAACGCGGGCCGCATTCCACCGACTTCGCCCGCGTTGGCGACCATCTCTGGAGAGGGCGTTTCGCCCGCTGCGAGCGCCGCGGCAAGGGGATCGCCGCCGGGCAGAGCTGCCGCCACGGCAAGGGCCGAGGACGGGCGCGCGGTGGGGTCGGGTTCGAGGCATCGAAGGATGACCCGCTCGACGACGGGATCGAGGTCGTCCGCTAGAGTCGACAAGCTTGTCGGCACGGAAGTTCCTGAGCGTTGAAGTTGCTCGCGGCTGGCGCCGTCGAACAACCGTTTGCCGGTGAACAGTTCGCAGAGCACCACCCCGAGCGAGTAGATATCGCTCTTGACCGAGACCTCTCGACCGGCCAACTGCTCCGGAGCCATGTACGCAGGCGTTCCCGCCCCCACATCACGCCCGGAGAATTCTTCGACAAACCCGGCCAGACCAAAGTCGGTGACACGGACCGCGCCGAGACCGTCGATCATGACGTTGTGGGGTTTGAGATCGCGATGGAGCACACCCTTGTCGTGGGCTGCGGCTAGACCAGCACAGAGCTGCCGAGCGATTTGAACGGCCTTGTCTGCGGATGGCTTGCCCATTCGGCGAAGAACGGACGCGAGATCTTCGCCGTCGATGTATTCCATTGAGATGAACTGCTGCCCATCGGCGTCGGCGATATCGTACACGCGACAGACGTTGGGATGGGATACCTGTCGAGCGACCCGCACCTCATGATGGAATCGTTCGAGCTTTTGAGCATCTTTTGAAAGCGCGGCCGGAAGGAACTTGAGGGCCACAGATTGCCGTAGCTTCAGATCGTCCGCCCGATAGACCTCGCCCATACCGCCCTTGCCGAGTAACCCCACGATACGGTACCGCTCGGCCAGTATTGTTCCGGGAGTAAACCGGGCCTGGTCGATCGAGTCCGATGATGATCCGGTCGCATCCAGTTGTGCGGCTTGGTGTGCAGGCCTCGGCGGCGAAGTCACCGTCGGCTCAACCGCGGGCGGTTGCATCGCCGCTCCGCAAGACGGACAAAACCTGCTCTCGATCTGTACGTCGATTGAACATGAGGGACACTGATTCATCATTGGCCATCGTAGCATATCTTTCCGAACGCGCCGACGCTGCGCACGCTGACGCCGGATATTATGCAGCAGCTTGGGTACGACGATGACGTCAAAGGCGTGGTGGTCATCGACGTCGAGCCCCTGAGCCCCGCGCGCCGGGCGGGGATTCAGGTCAGGGATGTCATTGTCAGCGTCCAGGATCGTTCTGTGGAGGACGTTGGCGGATTCCGAGACGTGCTCAAAGAGTACAATCTCAAGGAAGGTGTTTGCCAGGGTGTGCGAACCGGCACGATGCGCCGATTTGTGTTCTTGCAAGTAGGCGAGTGACGCCGCGCTCGCGGTAGTAGAAACCCGTACCATGGGGACGGAGCGCAGCGCCGGCGCTCGGATTGATATTTACCAGGATCAACGCCGGTAGTACCCTGGTTTCACGAGTGTACGATCGACGGGCACGATCGCAGGTTGAACTGATATGCGCGCTAGATCACTTGGAAGGGAACGCCTAGGCGCGTGGTACGGTAGCGCAGGTGCGCTTGGTCCGCGCCAGCCGTACGTCGAGAGGATGGCGTTCCGCGCGCTCAGGAACTCCGCTGACATCTGGCGATCCCCGACACGTTCGGCCAATCAGGGCAAGTCTTCGACGTCGGGTGGGTTCAACAGCTTGGCCAGGCGAAACAGCGCGATCCCGCATCTCGACGACAACGTTGCCCGTGGACCGGAGGATCGTGAGCTGGACGCGCGACTGGACACAGTGCGCCCGCGCCGACGCTCTGGGACTGAAGCCGATGGGATGGCGTGTCGCGTGACATGCGAGGCGTGGTTTCTCTCGTGAGATGGTCACCTGACCGAATCGCTTTATTGGGAATTGGTGCCGCGAACGTTTGGACAAACGGCGCCTGACGTGTGTCTGCAGGCGGCACGAAACACAGTGGCAAGTCGCGGGCGACCACGTAGAAAATGGAAAAGATGAGACAGTAGGTCGACCACGAATCCATAGAGGTCTAGTTCTCGTACCGATAGTTCATCGCCCGCGGTTATTCCGACGAGTCCACCCGACCCGCGGGGTAACTCGGTACGTGCCAAACCCCGGTGCGAGTCGACAGTAACAGATTTGCTCCCCATTGCTGATCGTTATTCTTTGCGTCAATGATCAAGTGAGATACACTCCGGGCATGGTTGACGATGGGCTCACGACGCTCGACGAGGCTGCCGCGTATTTGGGAGTGGCGAAAATCACCCTCCGACGGTGGACTCGGAATGGACAATTGGCGTGCGTGCGCGTCGGCAAGCGAGGTGATCGGCGATTTCGACGCCAGAATCCGGATGAGTGCATGCGATTCAAGAGCAAGGCGGACGAGAACGCGGAACCGGAAGTGAAGAAGATCCACAAGCCCGGCCAAGTTGAAGTCGATCCAATCCGTGGGCCCTACGCTTCGCCCGCGCGAGGCAGAAGCCTCGTTCTTGAATACGAACCAGACTGCGAGTTGCGCGACACCGAACAGATGCCACTCTTGGAAGAAGGTGGCATCGAGGCGTTCATCGAACGCGAGGTTCTGCCCCACGCTTCCGACGCCTGGTATGTTTCGGACAGAGTCAAGACCGGGTATGAGATCAGATTCACTCGCCATTTATACAAACTCCAACCAATGCGGAGCTTGGAAGCAGTCCGCGTCGACATTTTGGCACTGGAACAGGAGTCAGAGGTGGTTCTCACAGAGATTATTGGAAGGTCGGAGGCAAGTCGATGAAAGCGACCGAAGCAAGACTGCTCGATTTCCTCAAGAAGTCGCCACAGTTCATCATTCCGATTTACCAGCGGACGTACTCATGGACCGATCCTGAGTGTCGTCAGCTCTGGGATGATATTCTACGTGTCGGAAGCAATGAAGCCGTTTCTGCGCACTTCGTGGGTTCCATCGTGTACATAGAGGATAGCCTCTACCAGGTCTCCAGCCAGTCATCACTCTTAGTGATCGACGGCCAGCAACGTCTCACGACCCTGATGCTTATCATTGAGGCGATCGCAAGACACCTAGGTGACTCCGAACCTATCGACGGATTCACCCCCAAGAAGCTCCGTAACTACTACCTTCTGAATCCGCTTGAAGATGACGAACGTGGCTACAAGCTGCTCCTCACTCAGACTGACAAACAGACCCTGCTAGCCATCGTGGCCCAGAAAGATCTTCCCGCTGAGCATTCGCTCCGCCTCAAGGAGAACTTTGACTTCTTTGACCGAGAGGTGAAGAAACTCGGCGCCGACCTTGAACCACTTTGTAGAGGCCTGATGAAGTTGATGATTGTGGATATTTCGTTGAGTCGCGATCAAGACAACCCGCAGCTCATCTTTGAAAGCATGAACTCGACGGGCCTTGAGCTGACACAGGCTGACCTGATTCGCAACTTCATCTTGATGGGCCTCGAACCTAAGCACCAGACGCAACTCTACACCGACCATTGGCGGCCCATGGAGGTGGCGTTCGGTCAAGAGGTCTACGGCAAACAGTTCGACAGCTTTATGCGTCACTACCTAACGGTGATGACTGGCGACATACCCAACGTCAACAAGGTATACGAAGCCTTCAAGGCTTACGCTCGCTCGCCGGAGATCGCCGCGGCAGGCGTCGATGCTCTGGTGGCCGACATCCACGCATTCACCGGATACTACTGCGCGATGGCGCTCGGTCAGGAATCCTTCCCACGACTTGCCGGTGCGTTCCGGGATCTACGAGAGTTGAAAGTAGACGTTATCTACCCTTTCCTACTTGGGCTTTATCGCGACTATGCAACCGACTTGCTTTCGGTAGACGATTTTGAACGTATCGTGCGACAAGTTGAGAGCTATGTTTTTCGACGTGCGGTCTGCAACATCCCGACGAACTCGCTCAATAAGACTTTCGCCAATCTGGGTCGCGCGATCAAGAAGGAGCAGTACTTCGAGAGTATTCAGGCGCATTTCCTGTTGCTGCCATCCTACCGACGTTTTCCGGGCGACGATGAGTTTCGTCGGGAGCTGGGCGTGCGAGATCTCTACAACTTTCGCAACCGAAGTTACTGGCTCCGTAGGTTGGAAAACCATGATCGTAAAGAACATGTGCCAGTGGACGAATACACCATCGAGCACATCCTTCCACAAAATGACCACCTCTCCCAGCCCTGGCGGGAGGCACTCGGTTCTGAATGGAAGCAAGTGCAAGAGGCTAGGCTGCACACGCTCGGCAACCTTACGTTGACCGGATACAACTCCGAGTACAGCGATCGACCCTTTCCTGAAAAACGCGATATGAAAGGCGGATTCAAAGAAAGCCCGCTTCGTGTCAATGAGGGTTTGGGATCTCTGGAATCCTGGAACGAAGGCGCCATCAAAACCCGTGGGGAACGCCTCGCAGAGTTAGCGACGAAGGTCTGGGTTGCGCCTGCCCTCCAATCCGAGGTCCTCGACAGCTATCGCCCTGCGAGCACAAAGCAAAGAGCCTATTCTATAACAGACCACCCTTGGCTCGCCGAGGGGAGCCCTATGCGTGCACTCTTTGAAAGCTTCCGCAAAGAGGTTTTGGCAATTGACCCGTGCGTGGACGAGGAGTTCTTGAAGCGCTACGTCGCGTACAGGGCCGAGACGAATTTTGTGGACGTGGTTCCACAGAAGGCTCAGCTTCGCCTCTTACTCAACATACTATTCCACGAGGTCCACGATCCTCGCAGTGCGTGTAGGGACGTAACCGGCAAGGGACGCTGGGGCAACGGAGATGTTGAGGTTGGTCTAAGTTCGGTTGACAATCTGCCGTACGTCATGGGACTGATACGGCAGTCCTTCGAGAAACAGATGGGTAACGGGGAGGCTGACGCATGATCGCCGACAACAAACCCCAGACGATGCGGAGGTTGGAGGAAATCGACGCGGACAAACGGCAATTCCGCGAAGCTTCAATGCGCATAAGATCAGAGACACGACATCGCTCGGCTCATGATGCTGCCGGTTCACGATCAGGTCGAAACGGCAAGGGTCGTGAGCCATCCTCCCAAAGTGCTTCTCCGCGAATTTCTCGCGATCGAGATCGATTGCTTCCATATCGCGACCCGCTAGCTCCACAGTCACTTCCCGCGTTTCGGCGAACCGCCGAATGCGTTGCTTGAGCGGAGCCACGATCCTTATTCGCAGACCGACGTCGCGAGGCAGGATGAGTTCAGTTGTTCTTCCCATGAAAATCGCGTTCGCGCCCGGCGTTATGGCAAGAACAGTCTTCGTCAACCGATGGAAGTAGTCGTTGCGGGACATCCCTTCGTGCATGAATGAAAGCAACGCTTCCTCGAGCCAACTCGCGTCACGCCCGTCTCCTAGCGGCGTGTGCTCGCAAATGCGAACGCCACGCACAGAGGGCTGTTCATCAGGATTTGCTTCGTGGTTCCAAGGGCTTCGTGAATTCGCGGAAGCGTTCGTGGCACGAACGGCAGGTCGCCATGATGGATTTCAGATCGAGGCGCATGCGATCAATGTTGCCTGCTTCGGCGGCGTCGTTGAGCCGTTGGGCCTGATCGCGGAGAGTGTCAACCTGAGCCACGAACGCGCGACGGTCACCCTCGGACATTCGTATTGCTTTCACCGCCGCCGTAATACTTGGAGTTGAACTTGCGAGCCGCCCTGCCAACGTGCGGGCCTCATCGAACGCCTGATCTGCTTTCTCCGCATCCGTGTCGGCGTACTCGTCTTCGACCTCCTGTGGCCACGTAGAAAGCGTGTCGCGCTCCAAGACAGCCATGACAGCCCCGAGGCGCTTGCTGTGGACCCAATGCCGCGTTTCAAACTCGCCGATTCCCGTGCGTTGGCGTTCTGGTAAGGCGGTCGGTCGCGCACACGAAGTCGTCATCAGAATCAACGCGCCCGCAGTCGCAGCCCGGACTGGGTGCTTGAGCATCGTCACGGCTCCTTCAAATTTCTTGGGCCGGTTCGTCGGCGCGCGTGCGGGCAACACGAACGCCTTGAAACGATCCCACCCAATCGGATCTTCCTGCAAGTGGTGCGCCGCCGCAAGTCGGCGTGGCACGAACGCCAACAAGCATCCGTGCAGTTTCGCCGATTGACCTTTATGGATCAATCCGTGGTACTCGCTTTGCTGGGTGTACAGGGGCGGGACGTGTTGCGCGGTCGCCTCGTGGAGGCAGTATGTCCGCACACGCAATTTATTTCACTGGTTTGGCTGTTGTCCTTTCAGTTTCGTTCCGAGCAGTTGCGGATGAGCCGGTCGATGAAGCCTCCGAACCTAGCTCGCAGGCCGTCGTGTCCGATGATGAGGACTCTGACCGGCCATCGACTTTGCGTCTACTAGCGCTCGACGCGCCGGCGTTGACTCGAGACTTGCGCCAGCGCCGCACGGCCTTGGAGGAACGAGGCGTCAGGGTCAACGTCTTTTTGAACGATCAGTATCAGGCCGTGCTGACGGGCGGTGCCGACGGCTCAGGAGGCGGGCGAAACGCTGCGTCGGTCGATACGCTGATTACGTTCGATCTGGGCAAGCTGGGCGTGGTTCCCAACGCAGAAGTTCTTCTTCATCTCCAGTCAAACTGGGGGGCTGGCGTCAACGCGCGCACAGGAGGTCTGTTTCAGGTTAACGACGACGCCGACGGATCGATCGGCGGGCATGTCGCGCAACTCTGGTATCGGCAGCACTTCCCCGAGCATCGCGCCTCGCTCACGCTCGGCTATCTGGACTACCAAACCATCGTTGATCGCAACGCCTATGCCAACAGCGAGGACAAACAGTTCATGCACCAGTCGCTCGACAACAACCCGCTCATTCCGCTTCGGATCGGCATGGGCGTTAGCCTGATGCTCAAACCAACAAGCTGGTACTCGCTGATTCTCGGTATCGCCGACGGCCAGTCTGTTCCATACAAGGGCGGCATTTCGGGGGCGTTTCACGAAGAGGATTGGTATACGGCATACCTTGAGAACGGGTTTCAGGTTGAGCTGCCGAGCAATGCGGGTGACTTGCCCGGCAACTACCGCCTCGGGTTCTTCTATGACCCCGGGCCGAGAAAGATCTTTCGCAGGAATGAAACCGAACGACGAACACGCGCTGGCGACTACGGGGTGTATGTCAGCCTAGATCAAATGCTCGTTCGGGAAAGCGAGGACGACGACCAAGGTCTAGGCGTTTTCGCTCGATTCGGCTACCGCAGCCCGGAAACCAACCGGATGTCACGTTTCTGGTCGGCGGGCTTCTCGTACAAAGGCTTGTTCCCGACGCGCGACGTCGACGTACTCGGGTTTGGATTCTCGCTTCTGAGATCGTCACACCTGTACCGCGAGCGCGTCGACGATCGTTTCAAGAATGAAACCGTCTACGAGGCGTACTATGCGATTCATGTATCCGATCAGCTTGTAGTCACGCCCGACATACAGTACATCGACAACCCTGGCGCTGATGGCGCCATCAGCCATGCGATCGTAGCGGGCGTCCGTTTACGCATGTCGTTCTAGCGGCGTATGGGTCGAGCCATGCACGAACGAGATTCCCGCCAAGGTACATGGATTACGCAGTTGGAGTGCTCGTTGCGGTATGATTCTTGCAGGTTTCCCTCGTAAACGACCTATGAGTTTTTGCGGTGCTACCCCGTCGCAAGAGCAGGGTAGAGTAGGCCCGCCTGCCCGGGCGCGGCGCCGCGGGGGGTGCGGTTCACGCACATTTCTCGGGAGACCACGCCATGAACACTTTCAAGACGAATCTCGCAGCAAAGGGCGGTCTTGCCCTGTTATTCCCACTTGTGGGTGCATCGCTCATGTTCCTCACCGGCTGTTCGTCCGTCGCTCCCCCTGACGACGCCCCGCCCGGGGACACGTCGATCGTTTCGCCGGCAGTGAAAGCCATCATCGAGGACAGTTGCGCTCGTTGCCACATCACTTTGCCTTCCGATCACACCGGCACGCGGGACGTGGATCAGTGCGGGTCGTGCCATGTTTCGTATGGCAACACGGGCGCGCTCGCGCACGACAACGGCATGACGGGATGCACGGCCTGTCACACTACGCCGGAGCAAACGCACTTCTACCTCCGCGATGACGATGACCAGTTGGTCCTCCGAGCGAACGCGGCGGACGACTGTATCGCCTGCCATCGCGACGGTGGACACCAGATCAACGGCGCCGGTCGGCCTGCCCTGGATACTGACGAGGCCATCATCGACGCGGCACGATGGGGCACACTTCGTAGCTGGATCCAACCGGGCGGATTCATGGCCAAATACCTAACATCCGACGAAGTCGCCACGATCACGGATTGGGTAGACAACGCGTTCGGCGGGCGCGACTTGGACTACGATCCCTACCTGAGTGCAGTCAAAATCTCCGGTGACTTCGACATCAACGGCAAGGGCGACGACCCGGTCTGGAAGAACGCGATCGAACACACGATTGCCCTAACTCCAACGATGTATACAGCGACGTCGCGGATCAAGCTTCAGGCATTGTACTCGGACACGTACCTCTACATTCGAGCTGAACACGCTGACGCCACGTTGAGCATGACCCGGTCCGGTGCTTGGATTCTCGACGGTGACGCGTGGCGGCATCCAACCGCGACAACCGAAAACGACAAACAATCGGAAGATCGACTGGCGTTTCTCTGGAACGTGTCGATACCGCAATTCCGGGATCGCAACGGCTGCGCAATCAAGTGCCACGGCAATGTCCCGGGTTCGTCCGAGTTCACCGATCTAGCCAACTCCGTAGGGGACATCTGGCACAGTAAGGCTGCACGCGGTATGGCCCTTAATAGCGCAACCATCAACTCCCCGCTGAGGATCGAAACTGAGGGCGAAGAGTATGAGGTTAGCGCAGGATCGGTCACCTTCAGCGGGGTACTCGATGACAAACGGCTTGTCTGGTATCAAGATTTCGCCGACGGATACGACACAGAAGACTCAGGGCGGCGTGGGGACGACGGAGGCAGTGCCTACTCCCATAACCGCAACGGCGACAAGTCCGCACCCACGCAGATTGAAACCGACCCGGTGGACTGGGCGGACGCCATGGTCTTAACGCAGCAGGAGATTGACGACGGCGAGACGATCGTCGCCGATCCCGCAGAAACAGGCTATGACGCGGCTGCCGTCGCCGCCTCTTGGGCGGATTACGCAGCGATGAACGCCGTAGTCCCAGAGCGGATCCTCCGCCAACCGGAAGGAAGCCGCAGCGATGTGCTGCACGCGGCTACCTGGAGCAACGGTACTTGGGTCCACGAGTTTCGGCGCGAACTGGTGAACGGCAACTCAGATGACGTACAGTTTGATTTGGGAGTGTCTACAGAGTACGAATACGGGATCGCGGTGTTCGACAACTGCGGTCGCGGCGAGATCCCACCCGGACACAACACATACGGGGACGGCCAGTACCAGGTACTTCGATTCCTGCCCTGACCTTCTTCGATCAGACGTGTTGCACAGCGAGTGCGTTTGCGTGTGGGCGCCGATTCCGACAGGCTTCGGCGTCCTTTCTTTGTTGGTTCTCCTCCAAATTAGTTGTTGGAAGTACGCCCCGGTAGGGCCTGTTTGACTTTGAGGGCGAAGTAGTCGAGATCGTGAAAGCCGTAGGCGATGCGTTTGATGACTTTGATCTTGTTGTTGACCCCTTCCAGTTTGCTG
>JAJDDY010000078.1 GCA_029260075.1 Phycisphaerae bacterium | reverse complement strand
GTCCGTGACACTTCCGGCGGGAGGGGTGCGCCGAGTCAGAGCCGCAGGCGCCAGCCTGCGGACTCCCTGCGTCAGCATGTCACCGGGCTTGCGCCCGGTGCTCTGAAAAGCGCCCGACGCCGATTCTGTCACGCACCCGGTATTCCCGTCGACACCGACGGACCGTGGCCGCCTACCGAGATTGAGGTTAACTAGTGTCGTTGATGACAACCGATAGCGAAACTATGCCCCTGGACCAGCCGACCCCGGTTGCAACTGATCCGTCGCACCCGACAGAAGTCGGCGCGGCGGACCGCACCGACGCTCGCCGTTGGCCGGTCGTGTACGCGGTGTTCACCGCCTGGATTCTACCGGCCACAACGGCCCAGCGTATCGGCCGCGTTCCGCTTTGGAAGGCGCTCTTGATTTTTCTGGGCTCCGGAGTCGCCACACTTCTGATCATCCTGTCCATCGTGGCCTGCCACGAAACGAGCACGGCGCTGACCGTCGCGAACATTAGCGCGCAGTTTGACGAGATGATCGGGGACACCGCAACGGAATTCGGAGAATTCCCGTATCGCATGATCGGCGCCTTCGTGGGCCTCAGTTCGGTCATCGTGGGCGAGTCACTTTTTCTGGCGATGGTGTTGACGCCGTGGGGAGCGCGCGATGAACGCATTCGCAACAGCTATGGTAACGCCGTACGGCAGGTGTGGTTGCACGCGCCGCACATTCCGTTCGCGGTCGCGCTGCTCGGAACCGTTGTCGTTTTCATGTCCGTCTTGGAAAAGTCCTGGCGGGTGGCCAACGACGCGCCGGGGTTTCCACAGTGGGTGACGATTGTAACCGTGCCGCCCAGCGATCCACAGTTCAACGTGCAGATGAAGGCGTGGACCGATGCGATCACCGAGTACCAGAATGTCCGCCACCTTCTACCGTGGTACGTTCGCGACGGAGAAATCGTTCCGATGGCGGTGGGCTTCATGCTTGCATCGTGGGTACTCTGGGGGATGCTGCGGGCCGTTGGCGCGCCGCGCGAAGTCAACATGCTCGCCAGACCGCCGACGTGTGAACGCTGCGGATACAACCTGACGTCCATGGAAATGAGTGCTCGCTGTCCGGAGTGCGGCACGCCGGTGGCTGAGTCGCTGGGGTCCGGCGTCCGCCCGGGAACAGATTGGCAACGACGCGATACGATCGGTCGCGGTGCGGCGTGGTGGCGCTGTACCCGTGCAGCAATCGTGAAACCCCGCGCGCTCGGTAGACAAGTCCAACTCACGACCGGCGTTTGCGATCACAGATCGTTTGTGGCGCCGCACCTACCGGTGCTCTTCCTTGTGGGTGCCGCTGCCGTCGTCGCGATGATCGTTATCGAACTCCCCGCAAAGTCGTGGGCGGACGTCGAATCCGAGCTACACATGTTCGTTGGTGTGAGCGTACTTGTCGGCGCGATTATCCCATGCCTCACCGTCCTCGGTTTATGCGCCAGCGCCGTCCTTGTCGGCGGCGTGCTCAGCCACCGCTACAAGCGCAACCTGCTCGGCGGGGCCATGCAGATGGCCTCCTACCTCACGGGATACCTCGTTGTCTGGGCGGCGTTTGGGGCATGCAACGTGTTGCTCACCGGATACCTCGACCACGCCATGTTTTTTCGCGCCCTGTCGGAAGTGATACCGCTCCGAGCCCACGTCATACTCATCCTCAGCGTCGCCCTCCCCAACGCGCCGTGGGTCGTGTACTACTTCGTTCTTCTATCACGCGGAGCAGCCGAGACCCGCTACGCGAGGCGGTAGCCATCCGTCGAAGTCTCCTGCGCCATGTATGTGGCACCAACCGGGTGCCCCATCGCTTTAGCGGTGGGTCACCCGGCAGAAGATAGACGACGATCGGAGAATTCACACGGGTCGCAGGTGAGATTCCGGAGCGTTGTGCGTTAACGACGGGTTGATGAGACAAACTCTTGCGCCGGCTTGCTACACGCCCACCGAAACGGTTTCGAGACCGTATCGTTTCATTTTCTTGTAGAGTGTTGTGCGGTTGATGCCTAGTTTTGTGGCGGTGAGTTGGCGGTTCCAACCGTTGGCGCGAAGTGCGGATTCGATGATTCGTTTTTCCGGCTCTTCCATCGCTTCCTTGAGCGTCATGGCCACATATGCGTCGAACTTGGGTGGCATCGTGGCGGCGGCAAGGAGTTTGGGCGGAAGATCGGCCACGCCGATGTGCGGTCCCTTACACAGCACGACGGCGCGTTCAATTGCGTTTTCAAGCTCGCGCACGTTGCCGGGCCAGTCGTAGCGCTGCAGCGCTTCGATGGCGTCGGCAGAGATGTCCAAGACTTCGCGTTTGACTGAGCCGCGATGCTTGTCGACGAAGTGTCGGGCGAGCGCCGGGATGTCGCCGATGCGCTCGCACAATCGCGGCATGTCCAGTGTCACGACGTTGACACGGTAGAACAGATCTTCGCGGAATCGCCCGGCGCGGACCTCTTCTTCAAGGTCGACGTTGGTAGCCAGAATGACGCGGGCGTCCACGGTTTCCGTTTTCGTACTCCCCACCGGCTCGAACTGGTGCGACTGCAAGACCCTCAATAGCTTCAACTGAAGAGCCGGGGACGCTACGGATATTTCGTCGAGGAAAATCGTTCCACCGTGAGCGGCTTTGAACTTTCCGACCTTGTTCGACACCGCGCCGGTGAAGGCGCCACGAACATGTCCGAACAGTTCGCTCTCCAACAGTGTCTCTGGGATGGCACCACAGCTCACCTCGACAAATGGCTGATCGCGACGATCGCCCTGCTCGTGAATCACACCGGCGATGAGCGACTTTCCGGTACCCGACGGACCTTGAATCAGCACGGTGACCGTCGCGTCGGCTACGGTTTCGACCAGTTCGAGCACCTTGGCCATTTGATAGTCGTTGCCCACAACGGCGTCGATCCCAAATCGATCGCCAATGCGTTCGCGCAATACGCGGTTTTCGCGCACGATCGCTTGCTGGGCCAGTGCGCGCTCGGCGCACACTTTAAGCTCGCCGTCGATAATGGGCTTGGTGAGGTAATCGAACGCACCCATGCGGATGGCTTCGACGGCGCTTTCGATCGTGCCGTACCCCGTCATCATGATCACAGATGTTTCGGGGAAACGCTTGCGCAACACGTGTAGTAGCTCGAAACCGTTACCGCTGGGGAGGTTGATGTCGCTGATTACGAGATCGACCGGCTGCCGAGCGAGCACGTCGAGGGCGTCGCGCAGCGAGGCGGCTGATTCCACTTCGAAACCCTCGACGCGCATGAACTCACTGAGCGAATCGAGAATGATCCGATCGTCATCGACGACGAGCACGCGAGATGGGGTTTCAGTCATTGCGTTCCTACCAGGAATCATTGCCGTGTTGGTTTGTCAGATAACCTTCGACGAAGGGCCGTATTTGTGACACTCACGAACGACCGACGGCGTCACTCATTCGTTTTCGCACCACCGATCACAGAACCGCCCATCGCCAGGCGCGTCAGTCGCGAGGGTTCTTGAAAGCTGTCGATCGGAATGGTCACCGTAAAGACCGCCCCACCGTCCTCGCCGTTCGACGCCTCGATCGTTCCGCGCATGCCTTCCACGAAGTCCTTACAGATGGCCAAACCGAGCCCCGTTCCTTTTCCTGGTCCCTTGGTGGTGTAGAACGGCTCGAAGATTTTCGTCGGCGATTCCGAAAGGCCCGGACCGGTGTCGGCCACGCGGATAATGACGTAGCCGTCTACCAAACCCGTCGTTACCGATAACCGCCCGCCGCCGGGCATCATGTCGATCGCATTGCGAATCAGGTTGGTGCAGACCTGATACAAACGATTGCCGCAAACGGTGGGCATATCCTGCTGCTGAAAATCAGCGGCCACGATAACGCCGAAGTCCGCCGCAACAGCCGACGACTCGTTAATAGCCTGTTCGACAATGACGTTAACGCCGCTGGCGTCGAACGCGCCGTCCGACGTGCGGGAATATTCCAACAGATCGCTGATGATCCGTACCATGCGCATTAGTCCGGTGCGTGATTCGCTGAGATATGATTGCAGTTTCGGTTCCGGCGAGCGATCCGCGAGGCGCATGGCCAGGTTGATGTAGCGTAGGATGCCGTCGAGTGGGTTGTTGAGCTCATGGGCGACGCGAGCGGCCAGCTTTCCCAAAGAGGCTAGCCGGTCCGTCACTTCGAGTTGCTGACCGATCGCCTCTGCGGCTTCGGTTTCCGCAATCAGAATCAACGCACCGCCTTCGTCACCATCTGTCGAGGAATTCCACGGTGTGCAACGAATCGTGACCAGCGCCGGCGACGCTCGTCCGGCGACCTGCAAGAGACCTTCCATGTGTCGGGCGGACTGATCGCGTGTTACGGTTCGTACCGCCCCGGTCCAGTCGTCGAAAGACTTGACCGCACCAACCGGGTCGAGCACCGGACCGAGAACCGTCAACAAGTCACCACCGTCCGGTAACCAAGCGATCGCCCCGGCGTTGCGGTATCGGATGGATAGGTCGGAGCGCACGACGATCACCGCGCCGTCAAGCGCGTCGAGAACGGATCGCGCGATCGCGTCGGTGGCTGAACCGTGGTCGGGCAGTGTATTAGATGAAGAGACTTCGATGGTCACGGTAGCCAATCGCAATGACGAACACGCGATGATCGTTGACCTCCCGCACCACACGGGTGTTGTTTCGCGGCAACATCAAAGGTCAATGTGTTCATCGGCTAACGCTGCGCAATCTTGCAGCGAAGGAGGATCGGTAATAGTCCCTCCCATAACATGGACGGTATCGGGTTCTGGCACTCCGTCTGCGTTGCGATGAATAATAGAGGGTGACGTTGTTGTCGTTGGTCCGGGTGGCGCGCCTCTTTGGAGGGCGTCTGAACGTGTTATGGCAAACCGAGCCGCGACCGTAAAGGAGCGGTATTCGCCGATGAAACCGGACCGCTTCCTCACGGGCGCGGCTCGGAAAGAGGCGTCCCAAACACGCTCCTTGACGATGGAGAGTCGATTCCGTCGCCGATTCGACTCTCCCACCACTTAAGCGATGGGGCACCCAGCCGGACGGACGATACCGATCGGTTCGATCACATCCGGCGGATAGGATTATCGGGCGGAGCCGACCAGAAGTGACCGACCGGTCATGGCCTCGGGACGATCCAAACCCATCATCTCGAGGATCGTCGGCGCGATGTCGGCGAGTCGCCCGCCGTCACGCAGGCTCGTGCCCCGATAACGTTCATCGACAACGATGAGTTCGACGTCATAGGTGGTGTGCGCGGTGTGGGGTCCGTTGGTGGTCGGATCGATCATTTGCTCGCAGTTGCCGTGATCGGCTGTGATGATCAAACCACCGCCGCGTGCCAGCACGGCATCGCTAACGCGACCGACGCATTCGTCCACGGTTTCGACCGCCGTCACCGCGGCACGCAACACACCGGTATGCCCCACCATGTCACCATTGGCGTAGTTGATCACCATGAGGTCATCTTGACCCGTAGCCAGCCGCTTGAGTACGACGGCTGTGACGTCGGCGGCGGACATTTCCGGTTTCTGATCGTACGTCGTCACGTCGCGCGGCGAAGGCGCAAGGATCGCGCCCTGCCGTTCAAACGGTTCGTCGCGGTAGTCATTGAAGAAAAACGTTACGTGCGGATACTTTTCCGTCTCTGCACAACGAAACTGCGTCAACCCCAGACCCGCAACGTACGCACCGAGGATATCCACCATCTTCGGCGGTTTCTTGAACACCACTTCGATGGGTAAACCCCGCTCGTATTCCGTCATGCCCGCGAAGAACAGGTCGAGCTTAGCCCCACGGTCGAAACCCAGCGGGGTTGAGTCGTCAGGACCGGGATTGGGGAACCGGTCGTACACGAACGCCTTGCACAACTCGCGCGGTCGGTCGCCTCGGTAGTTGAAGAACAAGACACTGTCGCCATCGCCAATCGCCGGCGAGCCGCCGTCGTGGCCGGGCATGATGCTAGGAGCTACAAACTCATCGCCCGTTCGGTTCGAATCTGTGGGATGGTCATAGTAGTGACGGAGCGCGTCCGCCGCCGAGGGGAATGGGGTCCCCTCGCCTCGCGTGAGCAAGCGATAGGCCTTCTCCACGCGATCCCAACGATTGTCACGATCCATCGCGTAGAAGCGACCGATCACGCTGGCGATCGGGTTGATGCCGAAGTTTTGGCACTTTTTCTCTATCGCTTCGACATATCCCAGTCCGTTCCGGGGTGGCGTGTCACGACCGTCGGTGAAGGCGTGAATGAACACGCGGTCTCCGGGGAACCCGCGGCGCCGCGTGAATTCCATCAGCCCGTAGAGATGATCGAGGTCGCTGTGGACGCGGCCATCACTGCACAAACCCATGATGTGTACGCGACCTTCCGTGGCCCGAGCGCGATCAAGTGCCCCGATCAATACCGGATTGTCAAAGAACGACCCGTCACCGATGCGCCCGGTAATGCGCATGATTTCCTGCTCGACCACGCGGCCGGCGCCGATGTTCTGATGGCCAACTTCGCTGTTGCCCATGACGCCGCTCGGCAGCCCGACGTCGATGCCGCAGGTTTTGATCTGCACGTGCGGATAGTCGGCCATCAACCGTTCGTCCACCGGCGTACGGGCGAGGCGGACGGCGTTGGCATGGTTCCATTCGGGATGGGGGTTGGCGCCCCAGCCATCACGCACGATTAAGACAATGGGTCGACCGGTCATGGGATTCGCTCCGCATACACTGATAACTCATCTTCGAACGGCCGCACACGAACCCCAAACGCCTGTTCCGCGATGGTGTGGTCGCACACGTTGTCCTCTTGTGACATGGTCACCTGCCCACCGTCGAAGCGGAACATGCCCAAGGTCGGGGCGATCAACTCGGCCATCGCCATGGGCGCGGCCACGATCTTGGCGAGCGCCTTAGCCAAGGGGACAGGTTGAGACACCATGGGCTTCCACGACTTCGCCTGTGGCATCAGGGCTCGACACGCATTGTAGAAACCGATCCACGAGTATTCCTTCGGTCCACCAAGCGGATAAGCTTTACCGATCGTCTCGTCGCGTGAAAGCGCCGAGACGAAGCAGTCGGCTACGTCGAGTACGGAGATCGGTTGAAGCTTCGCGCGACCGTCACCGAAATAGGGAATGATCGGCGGCAACCAACCGCAGACAAACCGTCGCATAAGCTGCATGAATTCGCCGTCAGGCCCATGGATCAGGCTCGGTTGAAACACAGTCCAATCCAACCCGCTCGCACGGACACAAAGCTCACCCTCCCACTTAGTCCGATGATAAGGAGCCACCGCATTTTCGCGAGTTCCCAGTGCGGATATGTGGAGGAAGCGGCTGACGCCGGCACCTTGGGCAGCGTCTACGACGTTGTGCGTGCCGACGACGTGGATCTTGTGGAACGTGGCTCGACGGAGACGCCGCTGGAGGATGATACCGACGAGATGGATAACGGCGTCACAGCCATCCATGGCGCTGCTCAGTGCATCGCGATCACAAACGTCACCCACGACGGACACGATACGATCTGGTGATACGTTGCGATGTTGACGGCGAAGGCGTTCAGTGGAACGTACCAAGCAGACCGGAGTGATGCCCTCGGCGAGAAGACGCCGGACGATGTAACGCCCGACAAAACCCGTAGCCCCGGTGACGAACACTCGATCGATTGTGGGGCTGTCATTCACGCGCGATCCCTCCTGCGCAACACCCACGCCGCGGCGCCGAAACCCCGGCATGCTAAGAAATATGACGGAGTCACCGAGCCGCGCCCGTAAGGAACCGGACGTTCCAAAGCCGGTCGTAATACCTTGAAAGCGATCCCTTGCGGTCGCGGCTCTGAAAGAACGAACGAAACCCGCACGTTTTCGTGTGGCGATGAATTAGTGCTCTCTCATCGATCCATTGACGGGTTGGGCGGCCCATGGCTTTAGCCGTGGGGGAGTCGAGTCCAGCATCGATTCGACTCCCCCACCTCTGAAGAGGTGGGGGACCCAGGCACGCAACCAATGAGCAGGGCCGAACGCAACGGAACCTTATTGGAAGCGTCACTAGTCGACCATCATGGCCACATCTTGTTCGGAAGTGGCGACGGGCATCGGACCGGCCGGCTCGTTGTGCTCATCCAGGCGGAGCACCCGTGAGCGAAAGCGACCGGAATGTACTTCGGCTTCATCGACCGAGCAAAATGCCATGATGATGACACGATCGCCGGCCGCGCCAAGTCGGGCGGCGGCGCCGTTGAGGACCATGCGTCGCGAACCAGACGGCTCGGCGATGGCGTACGTTTCGAATCGCTGGCCGTTGTTGATGTTTGAAATCAGAATCTTCTCGTAAGATACGAGGCCAACAGCCTGCATCAACTCGCCATCGATTCCAAAACTTCCCTCATAGGCGATGTCGGAATCGGTCACGCACGCTTGATGCAATTTGGACTTGAGCATTACAATGTTCATACGATCGTCTCGTCGATTGCACACGGAAACCATCGCCATTGTCTCGGTTCCGCTGGCCATGTCAATCTCACGCCACACTTGTGAACATGCCGCCACGAGCTGAAAAAACACTCTATCGACGCAGGGCCGACGCCGACGGCTCTTGGGCTCGGCACCGACCACAATACGGCCTGCGCGAGTCCCGCCCGAAGCACCGGGGGACGGATCAAGGTCCGAAATTGTCTGCATGATAGCGATTTCGCTGTACTGGGAGAGGCCAATCAGCTAGAATGCGCCCCAAGTTCGGTGTTTGGGCTGGGCGTCCTCACGATCGCGCTGACCGCGCGAGTCAATCGACTCCAATCGAGGAATGAAGAGATGAAATCAATACGGCCAATGAATGCGCTGGCGATGCTGGCCGGCGTCACACTCTTGGGAACATGCTCAGTTCGAGCGTCTGATCCAAATATCGCCGACGCCGGCGAAGCCCACATCGATCATGTCGCCCGGTCTGCGACCGAGATGCTGAAGCAGTATGCGAACGCCCCGGTGAACGCGGCGAACGTTGATGCGCTGGGCGTATCACTCTTCAGCCAAGTTCCGCTCAGCGCGTTCCCAAGTAGTCCATCGAGCGGCAACGATATTTGGGGATACGTTTCACCAGGCGGGCGCGAGTACGCCCTTGTTGGCCTCAACACCGCCACCGGGTTCGTCGACGTGACCGACGCGGCGATACCCGTCGTTGTCGGAGACATTGCCCACGTGAATTCGTTCACCTCCGACATCGCACAGTTCGGTCCCATCACCTACGTCGTGGCCGATGGCGGCGGCGGTCTGCAGATGGTCGACCTGTCCAACATCGACACCGGCGTCTTGAATCTTCTGGGTAGTTCGAATTCGGGCGGTTTCAACAGTGCGCACAACATCTACATCAACACGGAAAGCGGATTCGCTTATCCGTGCAGCACGAACCTGACGGGTGGGTTTGTCGTGTTCGATCTTTCGGTGCCCACCGCACCCGTCGTGGTGGCCACTTGGAACGAAGCAAGTGTTCACGACCTCATCGTCGTCAACTACGCCGATTGCCCCTACGCAGGGAGACTCGGCGCGTGCGAAATCGCCTTCACCTTCAGTGTCGGATCGGGCGTCTTCATTGTCGATGTAACGGACAAGTCGAACATGGTCACGATCGCGCACCACACCTACGCCAACGTGAGGATCGCTCATCAGGGTTGGTTGACGGAAGATCGACGCTTCCTGTTGTTCGGCGACGAGGGAGACGAGACGGCCTTTGGTTTGCCCACGACGACGTACATCCTCAACGTCGAGGACGTGGCCAATCCGTTTCCCATGGGTAGCTTCACGAACGGATTGCCCTCGATCGATCACAATCTTGCGATACGCGGCAACTTCGCACTCGAAGCCAACTATACGTCCGGACTGCGAATCTTCGATATCAGCGACATCGGCAACGTCGTGGAAGTCGGATTCTTCGACACGTTTCCGGCGCACAACCAACCCGCATTCGCTGGCGCATGGGCTGCGTACGCCGCACTGCCCAGCGGCGTGGTCATCGTTTCCGATATCGGGAGCGGACTGTTTGTGTTGAATGTTTCCGAAGCCACCGGCTGTCAACAGGACAGTCAGTGTTCAGACAACAACGATTGCACCATCGACACCTGCCTTCCCGACGGCACTTGTACAAACACGCTGGCTGCAGCGGGGCTACCCTGCGACGACGGTTTGGCCTGCACGACTAACGGCCAATGCGACGCTTTGGGCGTTTGTGTGTCCACCGACGTGAATACGATCGCCTGTGCGGGAGACGCTGTCTGCGCACCCTTCACGTGCAATCTCGCCTCGGGATTCTGTTCCTGCTTTGAGTGTGTTTCCGTGGTAGCGCCAGGCAAACCGGCGTCCACAGTAGCGATGAATCGCTACCTGCCCTTCGTCACCCCGGACAATCCTACGGTACAGGTCGCCATTCGTGTCGTCCTCACCAACCTACCGTCGCCGTTCGAAAGCTTCGAGGGAACAGTGATGTGGGTTGGTGCGCCGTTTGAGGTTTCGCTGCTGCCTGGTGACAACGACGCCACACCGCCAACGTTTCTGGCGTCCCGATTGAGCTGTACGCCGGTGGTGCGTCAGTGGGATCCAGGACAGCTAGTCCACGTATTCGACGCCGCCATCGTTCCCGGTGGCACCTACACGATTCAAACCACCGCCCGCGGATGCGTCGCTGCAGCTATCCCACGATTCTCATCACCGTTGACGGTCGACACGAGTATGTGGGGTGACGTCGTCGGCAACTGTACCGTGACGCCCTGCACAGCCCCCGACAACAGCGTGAACGTAACGACCGACCTTGTGGCGATCCTCGACACGTTCTCCAATCTTTCCACCGGCGCCGGCAAGGTTCGGGCGGACATCGATCCGAACCTGCCCGACAATATCGTCAATATCGTAGACGTGACGCGCACACAGGACGCATTCCAAGGTCTCGACTACCCGTTTGCCGGACCGCAAGGCTGCCCGTAGTAGCCTTGTGACAACGTGTGGCACCAGCTTCCAACCGGTGATGCCCGTGTTGACCAAGTGTGGCACCGGCTTCCAGCCGGTGATCCCATTGCGGCTTCCGCCGCTTGACGGGACTGCAATCCGTCATCACAGACGGGTTCGTAGAAGCGTGCATGAATACGAGTGTCGCTCAACAGGCTGCTTGTCAACCACGCTGTGGGCTACCGACGCATTGTCCGACTCGTCGAATCAGCAGATGTCGACGCCCAACGCTGACAACTGCTTGGTGATCGTGCCCGCCCAATCGTTGTTGGCTGCGGGGCTGGCCGGGCTCGGGTGGAGGATGCGACCGATTTCGACGTCAACATCCGCTAGCGCCAACTGCGCACGCCGCTCGGCGAACGCGCCCACACCCACAACAATTCTGGGCTTCAAGTGTTCGACGGTTTGACGCAGCGCCAAGTCGCAGGCTTCAAACAGCGGCTCACGCTGCTCCGCCGTAAGCTTATCCGGCGTGCGATTGCGACCAGTTGATTCCATGAAGGACAGAGGACAGTAATTGGCTACAAAAAATTTGCGAAAGAAACGCTTGGGCGTTTTGAATTGCTCCAGCGCCCAGCCCCAAAGACGTGCCCCGCTGACCTCACTCCGCCCGCAGTCGAACCCGAGCACCGGACGTTTGGGGTGCTCCCGCTCCGGTTTACCGATGGTGGCATTGATACCAAGCCAATCGCGTACGATCGTCACTTCGCCGAATGGTACGCCGGTCTGAACCATGCCCCACGGACCGGGGTTCATGCCCAAGAGCACGACCCCACACGGACCGGTACCGTAGCGCTTCAGGTACTGCCGATGCCCGGCGCGGGCGTAGTCCAGCGGGTTGTATATGTGTGTTATCGGATCACCGAACCGGAGCGAGGTGACGCACTTCGATAACCGATTGGCGATTGTCGTGAGGGTCATGGGCTGGTCATGGAAAAACGCCGCAATGCGGTCGCGATAAATCGAGTATGAACGTGAACTTGATACCGCGTCCCGAAGGGCAGTGGCTGGGTGGCCCATGGCTTTGGCCGTGGGGGCGTCGAATCGACGAGTAATTCACGCTTCGCTCCTAATGCGCTGTCACACGTTAATTTTGGGGTTCGAGAAGTCCGCGCCCTCACGGTCGCGGCTCTGATTGGACAACCAACCCTAAGGGTTTGGCCGTGACGGAGCACTAGCCACGTGCGGCACGCGAACCTACGTCAGGACGCCGCCACCCAATCCGCCACGGCATCGATCCCCAAGTCACGAACCGCACTCACTTTCCACACCGTTCGATCGTCACTCAACGCGCCGCGAAGCTGAGCCTCCGTCGCGTCCGCGCCGGGCAGGTCGCACTTGTTGAGCACGAACCCGTCGGCGATTTCCATGATCCCGGCCTTGGAAAACTGAATGCTGTCGCCGCTCTCGGGCATCAGCAGCAAGAGCGTTCGGTCGACAAGCTTGGCGACGAGCACGTCCGCCTGACCCGCGCCGACCGTTTCGACCAAGATATCATCGAAACCGAAACCGCTCATGGCCCGCACCACGTCAGCACAGTGCGGCGCCAGTCCGCCGGACGTTCCCGCGGTCGACAAACTTCGAATGAAGAACGCATCGTCCGGTGTGCCACGCATCATACGCAACCGATCACCAAGGAGCGCTCCACCCGTAATCGGACTACTCGGATCGATGGCTACGACAGCCACACGTCGCCCTCGGCTGCGAAGCGTGGCGCCGAGCTTGCCGATGAATGAACTCTTGCCCACGCCCGGTGCGCCGGTGATACCCACGACGTTGGCGCTGCCCTTCGGCGGTGACCATCCCTCAATCGGCGCATCGCACTGAATGGCTGTGATCACCTGAGCCAACGCCCGGGCGTCGCCGTCGGCGAATCGCTGGACGACATCATCCGTCGCCACGATGAGGCGACGCTTCTTAGTCAGTTCGGAAATGGTGGTGATGATGTTGTCGACGGACGATCCGGGGTTGAACACCGCCGCGATACCCATATCGATCAGCTTAGGGTAGTCAGCCTTCGGTACGATACCACCAAGCACCAGCGGTACGTGCGTAAGCCCGAGTTCTTCACGAAGACGCAGCAACTCCGGCATCACGGTCATGTGCGCCGCCGAGAGCAAACTGACGCCAATCACGTCGACGTCTTCCTGCAACGCGGCGAACATCGTGGCTTCGCACGTCTGCCACAGGCCCGTATAAATCACCTCGATGCCCGCGTCGCGAAACGATCGTGCCAGAACTTTGACACCACGATCGTGCCCGTCCAGACCGATCTTAGCCAGCAGAATACGCGAGGCGTTGGGCGCACCGGACGGTTCTTGCTTATTGGATTTTTCTGGAGCAGCCGTCACCATTCCGGTCCTCCGTCGTACGAACCGAAGACAGACTTCATCGTCTCCATCATCTCACCGACGGTGGCGCCTGCTTTGGCGGCTTCGATCAACGCGGGCATCACGTTGGCGCCGTCCTCTGCATCTTGGCGTAGGCGGTCGAGCGACGTGGCGTGTCGGGCCTTTTCGCGTGTGGCTTTGAGTTCCTTGAGTCGAGCGGTCTGCATGTCTTCTGTCTGCTGTGTGATTTGTAAAATGTCGACGCCACCCGACGCCTCTTCGTCGACGAACGCATTGACACCGACGATTTCAGTGTCACCGGCGTCGATACTACGCTGCGTAGCATGTGCAGATTCCGCAATCCGTCTTCGGAAGAACCCCCGATCCACAGCCTGAAGCACGCCGCCCATCGCATCGATTTGATCTATGATCGCATACGCCTTGGCTTCGATCTCGTTCGTCATTTTCTCGACGAAGTAGCTACCGGCGAGGGGGTCGACAGTCTGCGTCACATTCGTTTCGCAGGCGAGGACCTGCTGCGTCCGAAGCGCCAGCTTGGCGGCTTGCTCCGAAGGCAGCGCCAGGGTTTCGTCCATACTGTTGGTGTGGAGCGATTGCGTACCGCCGAGCACTCCAGCCATCGCTTGATAGGCGACGCGTACGACGTTGTTCATCGGCTGCTGCTCGGTGAGCGTGACGCCGGCGGTTTGGCAGTGCATTCTAAGAAGCCAGCTGCGCTCGTTCTTGGCGCCGAACCGATCGCGCATCGTATGCGCCCAAATTCGGCGCGCTGCACGCAGCTTGGCGATCTCTTCGAAGAAGTCGTTGTGTACGTCGAAGAAGAAACTCAATCTCGGCGCGAACGCATCGACGTCCAACCCCCGATCGATCGAGTGCTGAACATAGGCCATGCCGTCTGCGAGCGTAAACGCCAGTTCCTCCGCCGCGTTGGCGCCGGCTTCGCGTATGTGGTAGCCGCTAACGCTCACCGTGTTCCACTGAGGCAGGTGTTTCGTGCAATACTCGATCGTATCGACCACAAGCTGGACGCTGGGGCCTGGCGGGAAAACGTATTCGTTTTGCGCGTGAAACTCTTTAAGAATATCGTTTTGCAACGTGCCGCGAAGTTTGTCGCTAGCCACGCCCTGCTCTTCCGCGACGGCGATGTAGAACGCAAGAAGAATCGCCGCCGGCGCGTTGATCGTCATGGAGGTGCTGACCGATCCCAAGTCGATCCCATCAAACAACCGCCGCATATCCGCCAGAGAGGCCACCGCCACACCGCAGCGGCCGACCTCGCCGAGTGCCAATGGGTCGTCACTGTCACGCCCCATGAGCGTGGGCAAATCGAACGCCGTACTCAAGCCGTGCTGCCCGTTGGCGAGTAGATACTTGAATCGTTCATTCGTATCCTCAGCCGAGCCGAACCCAGCGAACTGACGCATGGTCCAAAGTCGGCTGGTGTACATCGTACGGTGTGGGCCACGCGCGTACGGAAACGCACCGGGCTCGCCAAGAGACTTCGAAGCGTCGAAGCTGCCCAAGTCTTCAGGCCCGACGAAGGGCTTGCGGACGTCGCCGTCGCCGGACGACGCTGGCGGGTCGATCGATGGTTTCACACTCACGGGTTCGGTGCCTCCATCCAAGCAGCCGGGCGCTTTTCGACGAACGCCGCGGTTCCTTCGCGACAATCCGCGGTGGAAAAGCAATCGGCGAAGGCCGAAAGCTCGTCGCCATCGATCGCCGCGCGCTTGGCCAGCGCCACAGCCGCAGGGGCTGCGCGGCTGAACGATTGGCAAAAAACCGGGACGCGGGTGTCCAAGTCCTCGGCTGAGTTCACAATCTCATCAACCAATCCGAAAGCAAGGCCCTCTGCTGCGGAAACCGGTAGAGCACTTAGGTAAAGTCGTTTGGCGTGCGATGGTCCGACGAGTTTGGTCAAGCGAGGGATTCCACCCCAACCGGGTATCAACCCGAGCGACGCTTCGGGCAGGCCGAGCTTGGCCGACTTGACCGCGATGCGAAAATCGCACGCCAGCGCCAACTCCAAACCGCCACCCAACGCCGCACCGTTGATCGACGCCACAGTAATAGAAGGCAACGACGCCAGATCGTTGTACGCACGCTGACCGAGTTCGCCATAATCGCGGGCCTCGTCGGGGCCGAACCGCGACATGACCTTAATATCGGCGCCAGCGAGAAACACCCTACCCTCGGCGCGCACAACGGTCGTTCGCACCCCCGCCTCATTCTTGACGCGGGCTACGGCTTCGCCGAACGTCTGAATCACATCGGGCGAAAGAACGTTGAGCCCGTCCTCCGTGTGGAAGGTGATGGTGGCGCGAGCGCCGTCGATTTCGATTCGAACGTCCGTCTTACTCATAACTGTAGAAACCTTGCTTGGTCTTACGACCCAACCGGCCGGCCGCCACCATTTTCTTCAGCAGCGGACATGGACGGTAGCGATCTTCGCCGAGGTCGCGGAATATCACGCTCATGATGTCCAGACAAACGTCCAAACCGATTAGATCAGCAAGGGCGAGCGGACCCATGGGATGGTTCATGCCAAGCGTCATGATATCGTCGATCGCCTTCGCCTCGGCCACGCCGTCCTGCATGGCGAAAATGGCTTCATTGATCATAGGCATCAGCACGCGGTTCGAGATGAAACCGGGATGGTCCTTGCAGGAGACGGGTGTCTTGCCGACGGCAGTCGCCAGCGCGATGGTTCGCTCAGCCGTTTCGTCCGAAGTTTGCAAGCCTCGAACCACTTCGACCAACTTCATCACCGGAACCGGGTTGAAAAAGTGCATTCCGATGAACCGCTCAGGACGCTCTGTGGCGGCGGCGAGGCGCGTGATGCTGATGCTGCTGGTGTTCGATGCCAAGATGCCGTCATCGGTAAGCAACGACTGAACCGACCGCAAGAGCTCGATCTTCGCTTCCGGGATTTCGACGATGGCCTCAACGATTAGGGACTGTGGGCCGAGATCGGCAACATTGTGAACCGCAGTGATGCGCCCTTTCGTCGCGGCGGCATCCTCAGCCGACATACGCCCCTTTTGCACTGAGCGATCGAGCATTTTTTCAATCAACCCCGTGGCGGCGTCGAGCGCCGCCGGCATGGTATCGAACAACCCTACGGTGAACCCGGCTTGAGCGAATACCTGCGCGATACCGCGCCCCATAGTCCCAGCGCCAATTACAGCCATGCTCCGCGTTTCTGTCATGATCCGTTATCCGTCCGCTCGTCTCCGAGCAACTCCCCTAATTCTCGTTGCAATATGGGTAGCTTCTGCTTCACGATATGTCACGCGGCATATACCTGTTTCCGGCTTTCGTTCACGCGACGAATGCAGTACGGATTGCGCATCGCACCTTCCTCAACCAGATCGATTTTCCGCTGGAACAGCGCCTGCAATCCTTCCCAAAGTCCGAAGTAGGCTTCGTAATGGGCGCCGGGTGACAACGACTCAAACTGCACCAGTAAATCCGAATCGCTCGATTCCATGTCAAACGTTCCCTCCGTCGCGGAGCCGAAGAGTTCCAACCGGCGCACGCCGTGTCGACGACAAAGCGCTTCGAGCTGAGTCCGTTGTTCGTCCACAACAGATATCATTCGCACAAACCTCGAACGAGCGGGCGCTGTGCCGTATTTCTACATCAACGCCACCTACAACAGCGATCTCCCGATCACCAGGCGATGGATTTCACTCGTACCCTCGTACAGCTCGGTGATTTTCGCGTCGCGAAACAAACGCTCCGCGGGATAGTCGTTGCAATAACCGTATCCGCCGAACACCTGCACGGCGTGATTGGCAGCCTTGGAACAAGTTTCGCTCGCGAACAGCTTAGCCATCGCCGCAGCCTGCGTGTAGTCCACGCCGTTATCTTTGAACCAGGCCGCGCGGTGAATCAGCACGCGCGACGCCTCAACACCGACGGCCATGTCGGCCAGCTTATTTTGAATCGCTTGAAATCGGCCGATGGGCTGACCGAACTGAACGCGGGTCTTGGCGTACTTTACCGACTCGTACAGGCAGGCCTGAGCGATGCCCAACGCCTGCGAGGCGATTCCGATTCGGCCACCGTTGAGCGTGGTCAACGCCACGCGAAGCCCGCGACCGCGCTCGCCAAGCAACGCAGTCTTGGGAACTACGCAGTCTTCAAACACAAACTCCGCCGTAGAACTGCATCTGATGCCGAGTTTCTTTTCGAGCTTGCCAAGGCGAAGGCCCGGCGTGGGCAGATCAACAATGAGCGCGCTAAGGCGACGCTTGGGAGATTCCGGCTCGGTGACAGCGAGCAACACCGATACGCCCGCTTCCTTGCCGTTGGTGACGAAAATCTTCGTTCCGTTGATGTGCCAACCGTCGTCCTTCAACTCGGCGGCGCACGTAGCTGCTCCGGCGTCACTGCCGCTACCCGGCTCGGTCAACGAAAGACAACCGATCGTCTTCCCCGTGGCCAGATCCGGAAGATACTTCTGTTTCTGCTCATCGGTGCCGAACGTCATGATCGGATCGACACACAACGACCCGTGGGCACTGAGCAGAACGCCGGTCCCGGCGCAGGCTTTGGACACCTCTTCAACAACGACGGACGCAGCGAGCGAACCCATACCCGCGCCGCCGTACGCCTCGGGTATTGTGATGCCAAACAAGCCCATGTCGCGAAGCTGCTGGAGCAAGTCGTCGCACATCTGGGCGTCGCGATCGCGCTGGGCTGCTCCGGTCGCCACTTCTTTGGACGCGAACGCTCGCACCTGTTCTTGCAGCATGCGGTGATCGTCGTCAAGTTCGTAATCCATCAGCCTGTTTCCTACAGTTCCAGCAGACGGCGTGCAATGATGATACGTTGAACCTGACTCGTGCCCTCTCCGATTTCGCACAGTTTGGCGTCACGCATGTAACGTTCCACGGGTACTTCTTTGGTATAACCCATGCCTCCGAAAATCTGTATCGCGTTGAGGCAAGCGCGGGTGGCCATCTCGCTCGCGAACAGCTTGGCGATGGAGGCCTCAAGGTTCGACGGATGACCACTATCGGAAAGGATGGCCGCTCGACGGGTCAGCAGTCGAGCCGCCTCGATCTCGGTGGCCATGTCGGCGAGCATGAATTGGACAGACTGCTGCTCGAAAATCGGTTTGCCGAATGCATGACGCTGCTTTGCATAGGCCAACGCCTCCTCCAAAGCGCCGCGCGCAAGACCAATAGCAAGGGCGGCGATCGTAATGCGCCCGCGTTCGAGAACCTTCATCGCATGAACGAATCCTTCGTTCAACGCCCCGCACAAGCTACTCTCGGGAATACGCGCGTTGTCAAGAGTCAGGCCGACCGTGTCTGACGCCCGCATCCCCAGCTTGTCCTCCTTGGCACCAATCGAGAGTCCCGGCGTGTCACGCTCGACGATGAACGCACTGATCCCCTTAGGTCCACCCTCGGGCGTGGTCTTAGCCATTACGACGAAAACATCAGCGTACTGGCCGTTGGTAATCCATTGCTTCGACCCGTGGAGCACCCAATGATCGCCGTCGCGCTCAGCCGTTGCAGTGAGCGCCGATGCGTCGCTTCCACAGCCCGGCTCTGACAACGCCCATGCGCCGAGGAACTCGCCGGTGGCCAGCTTGGGAAAATACTTAGCCTTTTGGTCGTCGTTCGCTCCAACCAATAGGTGAGCGGAGCAAAGGGCATTGTGGGCGTCGAGCATCAGGGCGGTGCCACCGCAGTGACGGGCGATCTCTTCAGTGATCACAGTCGCCCCGAGATCGCCCAAGCCAGAACCTCCGTACTCCGAAGGGATGAATATACCCATTATCCCCAATTCGCCCATTTTTGCGATGGCTTCACGGGGGATGTTGGCTTCGCGGTCCCACTGGCGAGCGTTGGGAGCGATTTCGCTGGCCGCAAATCGGCGCACGACATCTTCGAGGGAACTGAGATCTTCTGAGAGCGTAAAATCCATATCCGTTTCACCCCGGGGAATTCCGGTATCACCCCGCCGCCAGAGCGATGCCCACAAGCGACGAAAGAACCCGCATCATAGGGCAAATGGTGGTAGCCGTCACGTATCGCGAGCAGCGTCCAACAGTGGGCGCATCCCGAACTAGCCCGGATATTTCACGAGCGTGAGGTGGTTTGCGCATAGAGACGGCCCCGTTACCTTGTATAATAGTGTTTTTCCCGAACCCTATTATCCATGGCACGGAGGCCGTTCGATGACAGAGTGTACACGCAAGTCGCTGCAGTTTTCCAGTCTTTCCCGGAAAAAAATCCTCGCTGATTTCGAGGGCGGCCACCTGACGTCGGACGGTGGTGCGTTGTTGCTACGGGAGGCCAACCGACGGACCGGCCTGATTGGCGCCCTGGCTGACTGCATTACCGATCCGCGCGAACCGGCCAGGATCAAACATGACGTAAAGACCATGAGGTAACAGGTCAGCCATGTGCAATGCCACACGGGGCGGGAGCATATTAAAATAGACAAGCTGGCGCGATCGCCCCGGCGCTGGTATATCAACCGGTCATGCAGCCAGGGACGGCGAAGTCGGCTAACGCAATCATGGACGCCGCGGTGCGCGGCGAACTCAGCCGGGCGCAGACGTTGCGACTCTGCAAGGATCAT
>JAJDDY010000077.1 GCA_029260075.1 Phycisphaerae bacterium | reverse complement strand
GTGGTTGGGCTTTTACCCGCCCCGCGCCGGGGTGGATGGGGACTTCGATTTGGCACCCGCCCCGCTACCTCCGGGCCGCGGCCCTGACAGAGACTTCTTCAACACGTTCTGAGAGATGATGGGACAGAGGGACGGAGATGGGAATCTCGTCCCAGCAATCAATGTTAGCCTGGCATTCAGGAAGTTCGTCCCGATAGGCGGAAATCCCGATGTAGTACGCTCGTTGCGATTCGGCGGCCCTCTAAAGCCCCGTCAGTAGTTCGGATACCTGCAAGCCCAACGAGTTGCTGATTCGAGCTAGAGCCCAGATCGATGCAGCGTTTTTTCCCAGCTCCACCTGCGAAAGTTGAGATGTCGTCAGGTCCGTTCGATCGGATAGTTGGCGCAGCGTCAGGTTTTGCGCCAGTCGGTGGCTTCGGATGCGCTGGCCGATCAATCGGTTGAGCTCGGTCTCATCGGTATAGATGATGCCCATGCGATGGCACGCGCGCTCGACGGATTGAATCAGTTCTTCTTGCTTGAACGGCTTGGCGATGTAATCGCACGTGCCGCGGCGCATCGTCTCCGTCGCGCTGTCTAGATCTGGGTACGCGGTCATGACGATGCAGCTCATGCGATCGTCGATGGTCTTGAGTCGTTCGACCACGTCCACGCCATCCATCTTCGGCATCCGAAGATCGACAAGGGCAAGCTGATACGATTCCTTTTGGGCAGCCACGATGCCTTCATCGGGATCGGTGAACGTGTTGGGGTTGTACCCGTGGTCTTCGAGTAACAGGCCTACGGTTTTGCAAATGGATGGATCGTCGTCGATCACGAGAACTCGGATGTGGTGTCGTACGCCCATTGCGTCTTTCCTATGTTGAGACAATTGCGTGACTGATCACGACCTGGTCGAACAACCACCAGCCGCTCGGGCGCTTACCCGGGCGGAAACGCTCGACGACTAACAACAATCGCCCAGCGGTCGCGTTGCGAACTTGTGCGGTGCCGATAACTGAGACGCGACGGAAAGATCGATTGGACGGGTCGATCTGAGTCGAGCCATGGCACCGCAACCTCGCGCGGCGCCAATAGTAGTGCAGTACTTCACAAGATTCCAGCACGGGGCGAAAAATATCGTCATCAAACGCACAACTGGCTCGGTGGGATACTCTCTCCCGGAATCTCGGTTGTCGGAATCGGGATACAGATTTGACCAGAAACTGGCGAACAGGGGTGACTCGTACGCTGAGTCAGGGCCTTGTGGCCCTGTAAGGTCCAATAATGCTGCGTGATCGCCGGTTCCAGTTGGTCGTGGGCTTTCGGGGGAATCCTTCGGGTCATGGCCGGATTGACGTAGATGATACGAAAGCATTACGTTCGGGCGAGGTCGTGCGCAACCCGAAACACCTCCGATTGGACCAAGCGGAGTCCGTCGGTCAGGCAGGCGGGGCCGGGTTGAAGGATCGAACAGGAGGGAATCTCCACCATTCGGTCGTCGCAGGTAAACGAAGCATCGGCGAATCCGGCGCGTGATCGGGCGGTGTCGGTCCGGAACTTACGTCCGCACCATGACGCAAGATAGAGATCCGGTTTGCGTTGGACGACTTCGTCTGGCGACACCGTGCGGTCTCTGGCCATGCGCATGTTGCGCATCTCTGGAAAGCAATCTTCACCGCCGACCGCTTCGATGATTTCCGAGACCCAGCGAATACCGGTGATGATCGGATCGGGCCATTCCTCGAAGTAGACGCGAGGTCGGATGGGCAATTGTTGAGCAGCAGTGCGCGCACGGTCGACGTTTCGTTGGAGATCGCTTGCCAGTTCGTTGGCTTTGCTAGCGCGACCGACAAGCCGGCCGAGCGTGCGCACCATTTCGATGATCTCGCCAATTGATCGTTGGTTGAAGCAGAATACGTTTCGACCACGGGCGATGAGGTCGCGACAGACTTCGGCTTGCAGGTCGGAAAACCCGAGTACGAGATCGGGGTGCAACGCTACGATTTTTTCGAAGTCGGCTTTGATGAACTGTGAGACGACCGGCTTGTCGCGTTTCGCTTCAGGTGGCCGTTGCGTGAACGCGGAAATCCCGACGATACGATCCTGTTCGCCCAACAGGTAGAGCGTTTCGGTCGTTTCTTCCGTAAGACAAACGATTCGACGTGGACCGGTCATAACGTGGACTCCGTGACTGGTGCGGCCGTTCGTCCTTGCGCCCCGTCAGCGGAATCCGCTCTTATGGAGTGTCGAAGCAGTGAGACGGACAAGGCACGCGATCCCGAGCGCAGGGACGAGATGTGAATCTCGTTCCAGCATGAGTATCGTAGCCCACGTTCGACCGACACACAAAGCACGCGATCCCCATGGCGTGCATCGCGCGATCTTTGCGATCGACTGCGTGCTCGCAAGACGGCACGTGTCGCGCGTTCACTTGCCGCAATCGGCGATACGGACTAGCATGCGCGATTCATCGCTCACCCCGAGAGGACCAAGCCTTTGGATCTGTTTCGCTTTCGATCCGTGCCGTTCATGGCCCGGCGCAACTACTACTACGAATTCAAGCACATCGTTCCCTGGAGCATATTGGCTGGATTGGTCGAGGGTCAGTTCGGCAGTATCGTCGTCGCCCGCACGTTTCAGGGCAGCGAAATTCTGATCGCGATCGCGACGGCCACGCCTGCAGCGGCGTTTCTGTTCAGTCTGTTGTGGGGCATGCTGTGCGTGGGGCGGCCCAAAGTTCGGCTGTTGACCGTGCTTTGCGCCGGAACGACCTTGCTTATCGGCGCCATCGCTGCCATACCCGCGTCACCCGCCGGCGCGGTGTGGTTTGTGGCGCAGATGGCCTGCGCTCAGGTTCTCTTGTCCGGCGTGGTGACGGTTCGATCGGCGGTTTGGAAGTCCAACTATCCGCGTAGCGACCGTGGACGCATCACGGCAAGGCTTCAGGCGATTCGTTTCATCGTGAGTATTGCGACACTTCTTGTCGCGGCTGTTCTTTGCGATCGCGATCATTCGTCCTATCGCTTGATTTTTCCGCTATCGGCTTCCTTCGGAGCCGTCGGTGTGGTGATGGTCTCGCGTCTGCATATTCGCGGCGAGCGCGCCGCACTTCGTCGCCACCACGGCGCCGCTGGCGATGACGCGTTCGACCGGGTCGGGTTGGGCGAGCCCTTCAGCTTGACGGTCATGCTCTCACCCGGTCGCGTGTTTGCCAAGATGATTGACATTCTGAAACGCGATCGGCGTTTCGCTCGCTACTGCGCCGCGCAAGCTTATCTCGGTGTGGCCAACCTGATGACCATCCCGGTGGTGGTGACGGTCGTCAGTCGCGAGCTTGACGTCGGTGTGGCGTGGGGGTTTTGGATCAGCATTGGATTGATTCAAGCGTTACCGCAGATGCTTCGACTCGCAAGCATCGGACGATGGGCACGCCTGTTCGATCGTATCGGCGTCGTTCGTTTTCGCGTATTCAATGTGTCTTGCTGGACCGTGTCGCTCGTCATGGGGCTTGTGGCGACGATGTGTACCACGCACCCGGAGTTCCTCGGCGCGTGGGGAATGTTCTTGGCGGTCGTGTTTTTCTCGCTACGTGGTTTGGTGAACGGTCTGGGCATGGGCGGTGGGTCGTTGGCGTGGACTATCGGGCATCTTCACTTCGCCCACGGGGACGAAGCCGAGATGTACATGGGGATTCACGTATTTTTCACCGGTCTTCGTGGTTTGTTCGCCCCGGCGTTGGGTATGTTGCTTTGGATGCAGTGGGGATCGTTCGTGTGGGTCGTCTCGCTGGCGCTTGCGGCGAACAGCTTACGGATGTACCTGTCGATGGCACGCGAAGAGCCGGTCGTTTCGGTGACGGCGGATGCGTGAGTGGGCCGGCGCACGCGATAGGTAGCGTGATGTGAATCCCTTATTGGCATCACACGAAGGAGCGAGAAGAGATTCACGCTCCAGCCGGATCTCGATTCATATAGTGCCACGAATGCGGCACCGTATGTCTACCGCAAGCGGCGGGAGCGTTGGGTGAGCCCCATGAACATGAGGCCGATCATGGTCATTCCGAAAGACGCCGGTACGCCCATGCCGCACAGGCTGACCGAGACGCCGTCCGAGTTGTCATTGCCGTCGTCGATGATGATAACGACGTCGTCCTCCACGAAGCACGCGTCTTGGTCATCCCAAAGCACGCACGGATCGCACGGCGTGCCGAAGAAATCGAACGGTAAGAAGTCCGTGGCCAGTGGTTCGCCGGTGAATTCGTCTATGTCGAAGACGGTGCCGTTCAGCGCCATCCACCAGAGTGATAATTCGCCGTCACCATCGAAGTCATAGTCGATGAAGCCGGCGGGAAAGCAGTTCAGGTCCGCGTCGCATCCGATGAAGACCGAGAGGTTGTCATCGACGAAGGTTCCACCGAGGATCGTGTCCCGCCCTGTGATGATCACCAGTTCGCCCGTGGCGCTGAGTACGACCAACTCCGCGTTGGCGGCGTTGATCACCCCGCACTCGATTCCGGTTTCAAAATCTAGGTAGGTGGTCCAGGGAACGAACTGAGCGGAAACCGTCGTGCCGCCAAAGAGCAGACCAACCAACGCGGCGAGCATTGCTTTCGAACCAGACTTTGTGAGCATCGATGCGACTCCTTTGAACTCGTGGTGAATCGGTTTGTCGAGTCGGCGTCCGTCGGCTAGACAACAACCCCACTATGCCACAAATCCAATGTCCTGACTAGACCCTGCGTCGAAGCCCCACCGCTGACACGCAGGCACCGTGCGAAGTGGCAAGAACGGCACTAATCATTCGCGAAGGTGATGACGTCGCTGTCATAGCGGTCGCGGCGGAAATACACTTGGACGCCTGCGATGACGATGCCAATCGCGATAGCAAGAAGGGCGGCGCCCACCACGAGCAATAGCTTCTGCTCCTTCCTCCAAAAATCCAGCAAGTTCTTGATTAGTGCGAAGAACGTGCTCGTCAACATGAACGCCATGGGGATGGCGGTGTACAGTGGGTTGCGGCCTCGCTGGCGAAGGTAGAGCGACACGACCATTAACGTCAGGCCGGCCAAGAGTTGATTGGTCGTGCCGAACAGCGTCCACAGGGCGAGCCCTGCCGGTTTGTCTATGCCTGCCTTCGCGTCGTGAATCTTGTAGAAGGCGAAGAAGCAGATAGCCGCCACGGCAATGGTCGTGGCTACGAATCGATTGCCGAAAATCCTGATGCGCACAGCGGCACCGATTTCGCTTACGTTGAAACGAAGCAGGCGCGTGGCGGAATCGAGCGTCGTAAGTGCGAAGGAGACTACGACGACAGCAATGAACGCGGTCGCGAGGTCTCGATCTACGCCGAGCGCCGCGATAAATCGGCTGCTGCCCTGTATGAATGCGCCGAGTTTGTTGGCGAGGCCCGCTTGGATCGTGCCCCAATCTGCATAGGCCGCGTGCCATGCCCCGCCGGATTCGAAACCCGCCGTACACGCCAGCACAGCCAATAGGCCAAGGAGTGACTCGCCGATCATGCCACCATAGGCGATGAACCGGGCGTCCGTTTCTCGGTTGATCTGCTTGGCTGTCGTGCCCGACGATACGAGTGAATGGAACCCGCTGGCGGCGCCGCATGCGATCACGATGAACACGAATGGGAACATGGGCGGGGCGCCTTCGGGATGGGCGTTGAACGCGGGGGCTGCGAACGTCGGTCGAAGTACGAATAGACCGACATAGCTGGCGGCGAGTCCCAGGTAGAGCAACAGCGAGTTGAGAAAGTCGCGGGCTTGCAACAAGCTCCAAACGGGAAGCACCGACGCGAGGAATGCGTAAGCGAGCAGAATCCAAGTCCATCCCGTTCGCGTCGGCCAGGCGCTGCGATCGAGGCCGAGTGTTGGCCACTGTATACCAAGCCACACGGTCATTAGCATGACGACGAACCCCACAGCTGTCGTGGGGCCGAGGGGGAAGTTCTTCTTGTAGAGCAGGAAGCCCATGATCATCGCCACTACCATCAAGCTACCCGAGGGCAGAACGGCTGATGGAAACGACGTTGTTGCGGCGGCGAGGTTGGTGGGGTCGAAGTCTACGCCGGTGGTGAACAAGATGGCGATGATGTAGACGAACACGCCCATCGCGAGGGAGACGCCGAAGAAAATCAGCGCCAGGAAGAGCATCTTGGCACGCTGGCCGATGACGCCCTCGGCTACCTTGCCGATGGACTGACCTTCGGCACGCATGGACACGACCAAGGCGCTGAAGTCGTGTACACAGCCGACGAACACCGCACCGAGCGCGACCCAGAGCATGGCCGGAACCCAACCCCAGATGACCGCCACCGCCGGGCCGAGCATCGGCGCGAGCCCGGTGATGGATGCGTAGTGGTGGCCGAAGAGTACGAAGCGGTTGGTGGGGACGTAGTCGACGTCGTCGCGCAGCGCGTGGGCTGGGGTTACGCGGTTCGGGTCGAGCCTATGGATGTGAACCGCGAGGAACTTCGCGTAGACGAAATACCCGAAGGCGTAGAGCGCGAAACACGCAAGTGCGGGCCACAGCGGACTGATCATGGAGCGAGATTCTAACGGACGTGCAAGGCGACGCCACTTGTCTGTGGACGAGGAGCGCAGACGCGAACGCCGTATCGCGCGTGGCGCCTTGTCAGGGCAGGCGGTTTCGAGTAATTCGCACCCAGCGTTTCAGCATGTGGGCCAGGTTGGTCGGCCGGTCCGTCGGTTCAACATAGGCGCTCGTAGCTCAGTAGGATAGAGCACCGGTTTCCTAAACCGGGGGTCGCAGGTTCGAATCCTGCCGGGCGCGTTTCGGGTAAGTGTTTGCGTGGTCAAGAGTTAGCAGACTGTGCGGAAGAAGAACGACCGTGAAATCCCACCGGATTCGTGCCAAAAGTGTCAGTTTGGTGTCAGTCATCAGCACGTCACGACCACGCGGTCAGTCTGAACTGACTCAGTATTTGAAGTTGTTTCGGCAAGGACACGCGCACGACCCGGTACGAACGGAGTCTCCTGACGGCGGATGAAACGTTAGTTGTGCGCCGTCCCTCGTACTCGCGCGGATACTATTCGGGTAATGATCGAAATGTGTCGAAGGGTCGCCATGCTCGGGTAGCTCTGAACCACCCAAGACAAAAACTTTCGCTTCCGTAGATTCTCGTTATGCACTCCGCGTCCGCGGCTCTTGATGTTGCCGATCCCCGCCAAACTCTCGCGGCTTGACCTTACGATCTTCTCGGCCGCGCCCAACCGTGATCGCCTCGGTGATCCACTGCGCGTGGGCTTCGTGTTCCTTGGAGACGGCGCTATAGAATTTCGCGGTGGTGGCAATATCCGCATGGCCCATCAGTTCCTTGACTACGTTCATCGGGAGATGGTTGGCCCAATTCTGTCCGCATGACTTCCTGAAGCCATGCATTGTGAGTGCCCCATCCAATTCGAAGCCCGCCCATTTCGCGTGCCGGCGGAGCGAGAGCAGCGTGTTGTTGACCAGGTAGTCGTTGACCCACGGTTTCCCAGCCGCTCGGTGCTCTTGCCATCGTGCAAGGACGCGTTGATACCGTTCAGGCGTAAGCAAGATTAGCGGCGAATCAGGTGGTCGAACCCGAAGCCAACCCGCCAGGAGCTTCACCGTGTGACGCGGGAGCGGAACCTCACGATCCTCGTGATCCTTGATGAAGAACGGCGGGAGCGCGTCGGTTCCCTCGCGGCTCTTTACAATTACCCTTCCCGATTTCAGGTCGATGTTGTCCTCGGTGAGGTTGAAGAGCTCGCCCGATCGCAAGGCAGACGTGTATGCCAGCGCGTAGATGATCTTCCAGCGTAGGTCCGGGGCAGCCCTTAGGATTTTCAAGTACTCGTCGGGCTGGACATAATGAAAATTTCGTACTTTTTTGCCGACCCTCAGCCCTTTGATTCCGTCGAACGGGTTGGACGTAAGGAACCCATTTCGAACCGCGAATTTGAACATTGTCTTGGCATCACGGAGTATGCGATTCCGAGAGTAGCGACTCAACTCGGTGCCTGAAAGTTCGGGTCGTAACGGTCGTGCCTCGCTCCAGAACTTCGATGCCTGGTCGGGCGTGATCGCTCGCAGTAGCGCGTCCTTTCCAAAGAACTTGATTAGGCGACCGCAAAGATTTTCGATTTGCTCCCGCGTCTTGGGCCGCCACTCGTGGCTTCGCCGGGCGAGGTATTTCTTGTAGAACGCGCTGATCGCGATATCTGGCGGCGGTTCTCGCTTCGCGCCCTGGTCAAACTCTGCCTGTTTCATCGCACGAAACTCTTCGGCCTCTCGTTTGAGCCGGAAGTCCTTTCCGAGTCGTTTGCTCACGCCGGTATCGGGATCGACTTCGGTAAACCACCGTACCGACCACTTTCCGCGATTGCGGTATAATCCAACCTTTTTCGTTGCCATCTCTCGCCTCGTTCCGTGGGACAAATGAGTGGCAGCCGATGCTAGTCAGCCGAGCGTTCGCCGCCGGAACTCGAAGTGTCACCACCTGGCACTCAGACTCCGTAGAAGTACCTCTGACCGTGCAGAAGTCCAGCCGAATCACGCCAATTCCTCGTCTTTCTCGGTCTTTTTCTCGAGAAAACGGTCCAGTTCGACTCGTCTGTACAATATCCGCCTCCCTACGGTGGTTCCCCGCAACAGGCCGATTTCGCGGTAGCGTCGTAGTGTTAGTTCGGGCTTGCCCGGACCGTCAACGTCGAGACGCAGATATCGAACCGCCTCGCTCGGGGTAAGCAGTTCCGGGCACGGTTCTGGCGGATCACCAGGTAGGATTGCTGGCTGCATCGGGAATGACTGCTTATTCGCGTTGTCAGTCATAAGATAACCTCCGTGTTCTGCTCGCTCGTCGTCTACTGACGACACGGGCTGGCGGGTCGGTATGGTCTCGGTTCCGATCTTGCTAAGCATCCGTGACCGCGATCCCAGTAAGCTCCGCGAGCCGTTGTCGTACCTCTTGTTCGCCACCGAACACATCCCTGAACATGGGCAGCTGGTTCATCAGGACGTTCGCGACTCGATCAAAGTTGGCGCTGGTCAATCGAAGAACTCCGCGGCTCAACTCGGAATACGGCACGGATTCAACGGCCAGCAATCCGATCGTGATCGCGATCAACTCAGACTCGGTCGGGATCCGCATGCGTCCCTCGTTGTCAGCCATCGGTGTGTCGATCAGATTCCACTGAAGTGCCATCTGCGACTCCTTGACTACTTGGCCGTGAGTAGCTCGGGAAGAACGCGGCGGACGATTAATCCTCATTTCCGCGGCTCATTCCCTTCCCCCTCCCCAGAAAAAAACCGCGTACGCCCAATCCCAGCCCATTATCTTCCAAAACAAAACCAATCCCGCCGCCCGCTCCCTCTCCCTACAAAAAGCCCCGCACCTCCAATTCCAACCCAGTATCCTGAACAAAACACACCCGCTCCCTTCCCTTCTCTTTCCTCGCTCCGCTTCCCCGCCCCCGGCTCGGCAGCCGCCAACAACTCGCGCGAGCCTACGCCCAGCCTTTCTCCTTCTTCGCCAACACCACTCAATTCCTCTCGTAGCAACGCCTTCCGTTTCATCCCTCTCGACCGAGATCTTGCATCCACGATCCCTCGTTCCTTCATCATCCGCCCAGCCCAGTTCATCTTTCATAGAACCCACCGCTCCCCCATCGCCTTCGACAGAAGCACTACTTCAACCCGTTCGTTCCCCGCCAATCCTTCCATTCCTGAGAACTTCTTCTTCACATCATCAAGAATCTTCTTGCTTATGCACACGACCACGTGCTTCTCCACCTCATCAAAACGCAGATTTGCAGTCGCGTTATGCACCTCGTGATCCGCCGACCCCGCAATCTCGATCGCCACCAGCTCGTCGTCATGACCACGACACAACAGGTCAACTTGCTTGTCCCCAAGCGAACCTTCGCGAACCACGCTCCAACCCATCTTCTTGATCTTCCGCTCCATCCACGCAGTCGCCGCTCGAGTTAGCAGCGTTCCCCGCGTCTTCTTCCATTTCACGCCGAACTCTTCAATCGCCTTATCCGTCGGCTCAACCAGCTTCACCGGGCGTCCTCGACCGACCGCCAGCTGTTCGATTCTGATGTAGCCCTCCGCACACAGCCTCTTGATGATCAGCCCTTGCTTGCTCGCGCTTCGGACACCCGCTCGCTCGAACCTCTGCGTCAGCGCCGAGAACTCATGTGCCTGATTCAGCACATCCCGCAAGAACGTATCCGTCTGGCTGTCCAGTTTCGTGCTCCCTTGCTTCTCGCCGTTCTCCACAGATCGTGGCGTCCATTCCAGTTCCCCCAAGAAACCCGCCGCCGCAACGCATTCCACGTCATCGCTCTCGACATACGAAATCTCTAGGATGAACGGTCGCTTAAACGATGATCGTGGCAACGAACAGACACATTGCCGGCTTTCTAGCGCCGGAAGCAGCTCGGCCTGATCTTGAGTGAGGTTGGCCTGCTGCCTAATCACCCGTCGATCCCGCTCGTGCTGAAGCGATCCGACGAGCAGACAATCAACGTTTCCCAGTCCCTTCGGGCTCACCAAGTGCGGGTGTTGGAGATTGAGACAGAGATGGAGATGACTGTGTCGCAGCTTGAGCAGCTGGTCAGCGATCTCTCCGCGTTCCATGAGAAGTTGCGCTTCATCGATCATCATCAGCAGCCGCTTATCCATCCGGGTTCCAGCAGCGTGGTGCATGCACACGAAATCAAATAAGAACCGTATCAGGTAGGCGTCGTGGGGAGGAGGCATATCGATCTGCAACACGACCGCTCCCCGCGTCAGGATCGTCAGAAGATCCATCCCCGTTTGGCATTCAAAGAGAGGATGTACCGCATCAAGCATGTGCGAGAGGTAGAGCACGGCCGTGTCGCGATATCGCTGTCTGTTGGAAAACCCTTTGTACGTCTTGCTCTTGAGCCGATCGAGCAACGCATAGAAGTCGCACCCGCCCTCGGCGCGCAATTCCTGAACACAATCGTACGCCTCGATCTCGCTGAGCTTCATGCTGTAGATTTCCGCTAGGCCGTGGAGCATGGTTTGATCTTGTTGGTACGGATGAAGACCGGTAATCGGATCGAACGGGTTCAAGCGGCATTCACGAAGCGGTACGAACTCGAACCGGTCTCTGATCGAAGGCAGGGAGGCAAACGCATTGTGGGAATCAATCAGGACAACGCCTACATCCTTCGCCGCCTCAACGGCCAGGGCTGCCGTGGTTCGTGTCTTGCCCCCGCTTACAGAAGCGACCACGCCGATATGCTGCACAGCCTCCGGACCGTGGCCGATGGAAATTCGCACCGGCTCATCTTGAAGGGTTTCTCCTATCCAAGTTCTTCCATGGGCGAGAGAACAGGTTGGCGTGACAAATGGGCAGGCCACGAGACCACGTTCAAACTGTTCGATCTGGTCTTCCACGTGATCCAGGAGTTCATCGTCGTTCTCTCCCCAGGCGTCAGAAGCTTCCAACGCCTCGAGCTCATCACCAAGGCCAAGCTCGTTTGCGTTGATGGGGAGATGTTGGATTCGCCGTATCAGCCGTTCGTACCGCGTCATGGCAAACTCGGAGGTTGAAACAGCCAGCGAAAAAACCGTATCAGCCAGGCGATGGGCGTACCTCGTCGTTCCACGAGTTGTGAGAAATCCATTGCGATTGAAACCTGTGCGAAATGTTCCACGCAGTACACGTTGCCATCCGCGGCCAAGGCGATATGACGCGCGCACCCCGATCGGCCACAAAGCGGGAAAGCGCATAGTTGATGATGGCGACAGCACGGCCGTGTTAGCCAGGAACGTTGTTCCAAAGAAAGACAGCCGATCGCCGGGTCCGATTTTGCAAGAATCGCAAGCTCGGCAAGGCAGTCGCCACACGGGGGGCCACAATCAGAGGGATGCTGGATCAAACAGCCACATGGCATTTCGAAGAAACGTTGGATGTTGATTGAAACGAGTCCGGCGATAGGCAGCCTGCGCATCGCTTTCTGGCTGCCGAATCCGCGAACGGGGATATCGACTGCCTGGAGAACCTCACTACGTTCCTCGATACCTCGAATGATCGGTGTGTTCATCGTTTCGCCCTAGAGGTTTTGATCGATGTACGTCTTCGCACTGCCGGATGCTTTCCACGCAAAATACAGAAAGCGCCAGGAGGCGATTGCCGCCGCCCCAAGCAAGCACGCGCCGATGATCCAGAGAAGGATGCCCCGCACGCCAGCAAGAATGACAAAAATCCCCCGTACGACTTGGACCCGCTTTGGCGGATGTTCCGGTTGCGGTAGCAAATGAGGGAGTTGCATCACTCGTCCTCCCGGCGCAAAGATGAAATCAGCCGATCATCCGTCCCTGCAGTTTCCGTCTCATGAAGTGGTTCTTGCGCGTTGTCGATCCGAGTGTCATTTCGAGCGATGACTCGGCGCGATGAATCGCGTGCGATCGATTCGTTTGTCCTGTCGCCGGGCATGGTTGTGTACTGATCCCGTAACGTCAGAAACACCAAATCGTAGGTCACTATTGACATCGTCAGCGATGAGATCGAGACAAGGACAGCGAGGATCAACCCAACGGTTGTCCAATCGTTCCGAAGTTTTTCAGCATTCACGCTCTCGAGCGGTGTTCTCGTGTCGTCTCTATCCGCGGGCGCTGAGGACACTTCTTGTTCGGCGAGATGTAGATCCCCGGCAGTAGGTGGCATCCTGCCATCAACCGGAGCAAACAAATCGACAGCCGGCACCAATTCCGCCGATTCAGGGCCCCGGTATACCTTCAGCGCATGGTGAACCGACGCGGGGTCGATTACGATGCCGATGGCGTTGGCATGATTCCAGGTACGTTGGTTGTCGCGATCGACCGAACTGTAGAAAGCGCCGCATCCGGGCGGATGCGAGTGCCACCATCCAACGCAGCAAAAAGGCCGACACGCCCGTTCAGATTCCTCTAGCGCTGCAGACTGGGCTTCGTTGTTTGCTACGACAGTCGCCGTGCCGGAACTTGCGTGCCGGTTGAGTGTCGCCTTTTCGACCAACACGTAGCACCCACGAGAGTCTTCGCACTGCCGTCCCCATAGGCGTCCGATTTTCTCGGTGCCGCTGTCTTGTTGTGCCCACCGCCGCATATCGCGAAGCACACCGCATCGAACGAAGCAGGCGAAGCCGTCCTTGCCGTCGAAAACCCGATAGCCCTCGTCGTCGCCTGGGCGCTGACGAAAGAGCGGTGTTGGTTCAAAGCTACCAATTGGCCGAAAGCCACCGTCTGGATTGTGGTATTCGTATTCGTCGCCAATAATGCCGTTCATTTCTAGCTACTCCCTAGAGGGCAAAAGCCGCCCGGTGACGTGTTGATGACAGGTCGAAACCCTCCGGTTTTTCTTACGACCGGCTTTCCGTAGAGCTCATCGAGTGGGAGACTCGGGTAGACCAGGTTCGGATCTAGCGGTCGACCGATGTGTTCGTGCCACCATTTCACAGCTTCGCCGTTGTAGCCCACATAACCCGGGTCCAAACATTCATCCCAGTTGAGCAGGTGCGCGACGTGGCTGACGAGGTGGCCGATGAGAACCTGCCCGTCTCGTCGCCAGATCGAGCCAAGGCATACGGGAACACCTTCCAGGAAATGCGGCGACCACGGAATCATGCTCCCGTCGCAAGTTAAAGGCCACGCAGTCGGCTCGACGTATGGATAACCGCGATTGGATGCGTCGATACGAACGATCGTGGGTGTGTTGTATTTACTTGGCCCAACGAGTGTCCGAAAACCGTATTTCACGCGGTAGTGTGCCGCGTTCTCCGCATCCCTCTCGTTCACAACGGGATTTCGCCCGCATTCGGCGTCGTGGGCAGTTAGGTGTGTGCTAACTTCAACCCGGCTCCCGCGCATACCCAGAAGGACACGATGATCAAACGCCCGACGTAGCCGGGCTTTGCTTTGCGATAGTGTTGGCATGGCTGCTACCTCCATTTCTTTCGTGCATTGCGATCTCAAGTAGCCCCCTGTTCCTCTTGCAGGATGACGAGGCTGTCGTTGTCCTGAACACCTGCCTGTTCCATCGTGATCGAGTCAATCAACTGTTGGTTGGTTCGTTGGAGCTTCAAAGCGTAGGGACGATTCCTGTCGGCACGCTCGATAAATCCTTCCCCGACCAAACCCTCGATGCACGCCTGTGCTTTTGTGTGCGGCTCGACCTGCGCGCGGAACGTGATGCTGCTCCGCGGATGACAAAATGTTACGTTCATAACAACCACTCCTTTCGTGAGTAAGAAGAAGAACTAAATTGATGGCTCGGAATCGACTTTCGTCACCAAGTCCTGAATACCGCCGCCAAGGACGACGGGAGTTTCGCGATCGCCGTCATCAACGATAAGGTGCAAGCCCGGACCAAGGCCGACCTCGTGAAGGGGAATGTCGCAAATCGAGCCCGAGGTTTTTCGGGAAAGAAATCCGTGCTGCTCTGGAATACGACGCGTGCCTTCAAACGTTCCGCCACACCCGCAACAACACACCGAGTCTGGAAGCGCCCATTCCGATCGATTGATTACGACGGGTCGATGGCAATCGCGACATGGCCCAACGCGAATGAACGTCGATGGCAGCCGAACGATCGGATCGCAACCGATGCCTTCGATCTCTTCAAGTAGCGTAGCCACGCTGTCCTCGTGCGAGCACATGAGCGGTACCGCCGTCTTGCAGAGGATGCCGTGATCGAGAAGACAATTCGGATCTAACGTTCGACGCATGACTTGCGAAACGCCGGTTCGCATATTTGTGAACACCGTAGTGTTCGCAAGAGTTTCATCTTCATGAAGAAGGGCGATGCCCGCCTCGACCATAGCGGAGGCCAATCCCATCGCCCCTGGGGCGGTTGCTGGGATGAAGCCTTGCTCGGTTGCCTTGCGAGCGTACGTATCGCACGAGAAGATTCGCTCGGTAGCTACTCCGCGACCACCGCACCGCCAGCAGGGTTGCTCCGATGATGAGTTTGGGAAGACCGACAGGTTCCAACGCTCTGCGCGGAAACCTCCTTCAATCAAGGGTACACCGCAACATCGAGTACGTTGCATCAACCATTCTCGGCCTTGAGGGCTATCGACTGCCGAGAAGACGATTACCTTGTTCCCCAGAAACAGAGCGTCGCCCAGCACTTGCACCATGCCGGTCGCAAAACGATACGCAGTCTTGCCGGCGTGCGTGCAGATCGAGCTAGCGCCGCTGGCTACCGCTTGAGCCTTACTCCAGCCTTCCTTCCAGAACGGGGAACGCGTGATGTTGGACATGTCATCGAAGGATCCCATGTCAATGATCAACACGTTCGGGAAACCAATCATCGCGAGACAGAATGCAATGAACTGGCCGAGTGCTCCGGCGCCGACGAGGATGACCGTGGTCGAAGCAATCACTTCGGGTTTGTAGCCGGCGGCGATTTCGCGCGAGAATAGTTCTCCGTCGTTGATATCTTTCGTGTCGCTTCGGGTGTTCTTGGTTTGGGTTTGACTAGTCATTGATCTTCTCTCCGGTGATCCAATCGACTCGAGGTTTCGTCGCCGTTCCCTTCATGCGGTCACGCGTTGCTGGCGTACGCGGAGAACCCAACGTGCGGGTAGATTTGGCACGCTTTCTCCCGGTGTTGCCTTGGCCGATCGGCCGAAATCCGTCGTTGACTGCTTTCTCGGTTTTGCGGATGCGATTCGGTGGCGAACCCAAGGCAGAGCTACTTGCACCGATGACAACTACCACCACAATCGCCAGGACCACGACCCCAATGGCTGCGACGCTGTCCGGTTTGGGCTGCTGCGATGCGAGTGCTGCGATGATTGAACTGGTCATAGTTGAGGTTCCTGTGTGTCTTTGGGTTTACTGGCGAAGTTCGCCTATCAGGAGATCTGGCGTCGCGTCCCAGCGCGCATAGCTCATCCAAACCACGCCCGACAGTCGAGCGCCATACATACGATGTTCGGATCCAATTCATCCGCCGATGGTGATGCTTGACTTCCATCCGAGAGCATGACGATCGCTCCCGCAATCTTCCTTCCTCCGCACTGCGGGCAGGCGGTGCCGACATACCCGATTGGCAAAGGCGCGGGGCGAACCGTTTCCCAGTGCCGAGGAAGTAGGCCATTCGCACTCGGCTGACGCAGACGCCTTTGCCAATCCGAACGGTTTACCCCAGGCGTTGTCCGAGAGGTCTCGCTCCGGGCATACAACTGTTTCTTCACGGCGAATTCCTTTCCAACTTCTCTGGTGCCAAGGATACGCGTGTTTGCGTACGTTTCCCGTGAGGCAAACGAGGTCGCGTATCGCGATTCTCGAGAGCACTTGGCTATTCCGAAACGTTGTGCTATACTGGGGGAGCGCGGCGGTCGCCGCCGTCACCGAATTGGCTTGCAACCGGGTCGGTCGGAAACGGCCACCCACTCCGAGCTTCGTGGGAACTACGGTCCCCGCGAGGCTCATTCTAATAGCTCTGCCTCAAGCCCTTATTGCACACGCCCGAATTTCGGTCTGGACCGCGACCTCTTGTTAAGTGGCGCGGCCGACACAGTTCACGTCGGGGATCGAGCACTCGGAATCGTCATTCCATGGCCCCTTCCGTCGCAGGATGACTGCGACTGTGTGTCGGGACTCTTCCGCGCGCCTGCCTGCGTGTCCAAGCTCTAAGCTCGGACGGTAAACCCATCAGTTCCTGCAATCTGGACGTATCAATGTCCGTTTGCATCTTGCGCATCACTTCTTCGAGCTCGCAATGAAGCGCTTGTTTTGCTTCCATATCCGCTCGAGCTAGTCGCTCCAATAGACATTCCTCTTCTGGCGTGGTAAGCTTCTCTAGAAGGCCGAGCAGTCTGGCTATCTTCTTCATGGACTCCGCGGCGCGACGTTCATCGAGCAGCCCGTTGAGTCTTTCCGCCGCCGAATGCGCGGCGAGTTCTTCGCACGGGTGGAACATCGGCTCGCCCGGAAACTCGCCCTCAGATCGGGCAATTGAAAGCACGCCACCTACGCGCCCGGATGAACACAGGCCATCGACAACTGGGAACGCCATGACCGCCATGCTGTGGTCAGACCAAGCGGGCTTTCGAAGCTCAAAAGGTCGCCACGACACCTTGCAGCCATTACTTGAATTCAGAATCCGTCCTATTTCCGTACGTGCTTCATCGAGACAATTGGGGCGTGTTCGAATCAGCCGATTCGCGCTCCCGGCAAACCCTGCGATTCCCCGTTGCGCGTCAATCCTATACATATGTGGGTTTCTGCCCCGATGCTTACTGTCGATTGCTGGTGACGCCTCCAATAGCTCGAAATCGGCGCCCGGCCCCGGCACTCTGCCGAAGTACATTACGGCGACAGTTCCTGGAATTCGTTGTTGGAGAGTCTTACATGCGTCACGGAGGGCTCGGCGCCAACGCGGATTGTAATGTTTGAAGGAAGCGTCAATAATATCACAGTAGGAAGTAGACATGGATCGAACGTGATGCACGACAATTCGCGCTACTTCTGCCGCCAACGTACGTAGTTCGCTCTTCTCCACCGCAATATCCGTTCCGGCAAGCCCTTCGAACTCGACTGCAACTAGTCCAGAGCGTGTGTCTTGTCGAGCGATCACTGGTTGAAGCGCAAGCGTACCTGACGGAGATTCAGGTACAAATTGAGCAAAGCGCCCAAGGATTGCATCTCCGATTCGGGTGTTGGCGTAGGCAAACTTCGGATCAAGTGTGATTCCGTCACTTTGGCCGAATCGCACAATTCTTATCGCACGAAGGCTGTCAACGTCCGTTGCGCCTTTTGTTACGTTGTGCATCCAGTATTCGACGGCGCGGACACGCGACCGTGTTCCGACATATGCCTTCAGTACTGGTAGAATCTGCCGTGGGAAGATCTTGCAGGAAAGACTTGGTTGTCGTCGCTTCATGAACCCACCTCACGCTGGTTCGTTCGACACAATCTTGAAACACGCTCGATCGGCGCCTTTCTCGCGCGCAATTTCGCGAACGCACGTGTCTCTTACCTGATTGCCGACGTCGAAGTCGACAGAAGATTGGCCGGGAAGCGACTCCCGGTTCGCGCGTGCCAGCATTCACGAGGAACGCAACACACACTAACCGTACGAAGTATACATGGCAGTTCGGCAAGAATCAAGAATAAACCTGAAACAAAACGGACATCCGAAGCGCGACTCCCACCGCCGTCGATTCCGATGGAAAAATCCTGATGACTCGAAGCCAGTTCATCGGACGATGGTACGCCGTCGGTGATGCGCCCAGTGCGCGCAACAAACGGCGACCTTGCTTGAAGGCGATGCGGGATATATGGGTTGAATAGGTAGAAAACATTTTATACCCTAGTATCCCCATACTACCATATGGTTGGAAAGCAAAGGGCTACCAGGAGGCAGGTGTTGCGTTGGCTGGCCTACCGGGACAGAAGGTTGGACCAAGGTATCGGTCGATTTCAGATTTGGCAAGAGCTTGCGGGGGAGTTCAGCTTGGCGGCGATACGATTGTATCTCTCACCGACCGCTCGAGCCACGCATCGTGAAGCCATTCGGCGTTACGCCGCCGATCGACGAAACCGAGGCATCAAGGACACCGTCTATCACCGAAACTACCGTCGCTTGACGAAGCCAATTCCGCAAAGACGTCTCTTGGATTCGCTTTACGGGCACAACGACAACGACGTGTTGGCCCTCCAGGAGATTGTTGAGAGTTTGCCGAGTTTGGTGGAGAACATTCGCTTTAGACCCGCGACTATAGAGACGCGTTTCTTACGGGCCTACGAGCGAGGGCAACGCGAAGGTCGGATTTGCGGGCCACCTTGCCTTTGCGAAGTCATGCCGAGGCTTTGGCGTTATTCTGATGAACCGCTTCCGATCGACTCGCCACGGCCGCGGAGCTGAGCGTAGTGTCCATCCGGAAAGCGGTGCTGCAACGAGCGAGAACGCAGTATCGAGGAAGTCGCCATTGGAGATCCGGTAGGCGGAAACGTCTCACCACGACTCATTGGTATCTCTCGCTCCGCCGGTGTCGGGGACGGAGAACTCGTCCCGTCAGTGTAGCCGTCGAATTTGTAGCGGCCCGACGTCGGGCACTTCTCGCCTGTCTTGAATCGCGTCCCTACAGCAGTTTCCATGAGTCAAACTCCTTTATCTCAAGTTCGATGCAAACACGCCCTACGGTCTCGACCGTTTGTGTGGTTTCACCGGCACCGTTTTGGGGCCGGGTTTCCCTGGGCCATGACAATCTGGCCCGGGTTTCGACCTGCGATGGGCCTTGACGGGCACCGCCTTAGGCCCATTTCTGCTTTTTCCGCCACAAGTCTTGGCCATGGTTTATCTCCCACCTGACAACTACGCGATGGCTGAGCCCTTTGCTCGGCCGTCACTAGGATTACGTCGGACCGTGACATTGAGATTATTTCCGAAGACGCTGTCACGGATCCGCGTATACTGGGTGTGCCGTGGGGGGCCGACACGGATGAAAGGTGACCATGGCTAGCACAAGTTTTGACCTGACGGATGAGACCGACGGCGATCTTCTACTCTTCATGAGTTGGAACGCCGACGACCCTGATGCCGCGAGTGCCGCGTTGGGCGAATTCTACCGTCGTCACATGAAGTATCTGTACGACCGCTGTGCCCGGGCCTACGCCGACGACATCGGCGACGCTGGCGTAGAAGATCTCGTCCAGGAAACGTTTTGGCGAGCGTTTGAGAAAGCCTCGACATATGTACCGCAGCGCGCGAACAACGCCGACCATGCTCGACACGCCCTCCGGGCGTGGCTCGGGCAAATCGCACACCGACTATTCCTCGACGCTCGCCGATGAGAAGAACGCACCTTCGAGCTTGTGACGGGCGAGACCGATCGCATAGTAGCCCTTCCCTCTCGCAACGGGATGCTGCGCAAATTGACGCCAAGAGAGGAGCAACTCCAACTCGGGATGCACAAAGCTCTTGATGAACGCAAACGAGACATCATTACAATATTTGTAACGTATTATGATGCGAACCGGGAGCATCAGCGGTCGCCCGAAGGCGTCGTAGAAGAGCTGTGTAGGCGCTGGAGCCTGCTTCCCGAGAACGTAAGGCAGATTCGTAAGCGAGCACTTGCAAAGCTCAGGAGGTATATTGAATCGCAGGAATCGACAAAACAAGAAAGGACATGCGTCGATGTCGCAGCCCAAGGACAATAACGGCCAGATGCCCGTGACCGAAGAATCCGAAATCGAGGCGGCGCTACAGAAAGTCCTCAGAGCGACCGGGCGTATCGTTCCGCAGACCGCAGCAGAAGTCGCGCAGGCCGAGGACGCACTCGACGAAGACAGCGTGGTGCTACCCGATAGGCTCTTGACTCCGCCGACCGGACCGCGACCCATTCGACCCCATCTTGATCCAACGAAAAAGGACACCCCACACACGGTGGCCGCCGAGAATCTGGCACGGGCTGCTCGGCATGGGGCTGAGATTCCGAAAGAGGTTGCCGACCAGATGAGACTTGACCGGTCGAAGGCAGAGCACCAGGCCGATTCAGATGGCTAGTCTTTCGCAACCTACGAAGCAACGGCTCGACGAGATCGCGGAGCTCGGTGAGGACATAGCGAACGAGTACTTCGCCGCAAGTCGCATCGAACCGCAAGCGCTAATTACTCAAAAAGGAATCACTCTTAGCCTTGGCGACTACGGTCGTGCCTTCGATGGGTTGTTGGAGCACAAGTCGGGTCGATTCCACATTTACTGCAACAACGCTCGGCTCCGACACGAAAGCAGAGTCCGATTCACGCTCGGCCATGAACTCGGCCATTTTTTTCTCGCTGACCATCGCCAAGCGTTGGAAGCTGGACTGCCACCACATCCTTCATTCTCCGAGTATCAATCAGACAATCCCGCCGAACGCGAAGCTGACCATTTCGCGTCAAATCTACTGATGCCACGTTTGCGATTCCTTGAGGCTGCCCAAAATCGGCCGCCCGGACTAGGTGCGGTGCTCGATCTCGCCGGAATGTTTGAGACATCCTGGACAAGTACGACGCTTCGTTACGTTAAACTAGTGGTCTGATTCATCCTGTTGGGGCATTATTCAGTGCGAGCCTCGCTCGCCCGACTTTTTCGATGATCTCCTGGGCAGTCTTTCGCCAGACGAACGGCTTGGGGGCACTGTTGTGGTGGTCAATGTAGCTCATGACGGCGTCAATCAGTTGGGGGACGCTTCGGAAGACGCCACGATGCACGCGCTTTTCGTCGAGGTCACGAAAGAAACGCTCGATGACATTAAGCCACGAACTACTGGTCGGGATGAAATGGACATGGAAGCGTTTGTGACGCTTGAGCCAAGCCTTCACCTTGGGATGTTTGTGCGTCGCGTAGTTGTCCACGATTAGATGAAGATCCAGATCTTGTGGTGTCTCCGCGTCAATCTGCTTGAGGAACTTGATCCACTCCTGGTGTCTGTGGCGCGGCATGCAGGAGGCGATGACTTTGCCCTGGCTCATGTCGATCGCCGCAAAGAGAGTCGTTGTGCCGTTTCGTTTGTAATCATGGGTCATCGTCCCGCATCGACCGGGAATGATGGGCAGGCTCGGCTGGGTTCGATCGAGTGCCTGTATCTGACTTTTCTCGTCGGCGCTGATCACCAGCGCTTTTTCCGGCGGGTTGAGATACAGGCCAACAACATCGATCAACTTCTCCTCGAAGTGAGGATCCCGACTCAGCTTGAACGTACGAACTAGATGCGGTTTTAGTCCGTTGGCCTTCCAGACGCGATGGATCATTGATTGAGTTACACCTAACTCTTTGGCCAGCGTGCGGGTACTCCAATGGGTTGCATTCTTTGGAGTCTCTTGCGTCGTCTTGCGAATGATCTCGCTTTCCTGTTGCTCCCGTTGATTTCGCGGGCGTCCACCGCGCGGAAGGTCCTTTTCGATTCCGGCAAGACGCAACTCGGAAAACCGGCTTCGCCAGCGACCCACCGTATGTGCTTTGACACCCATCTCCGTGGCGACCTCTTTATTCGACATGCCGTCCGCGGCGAGCAGGGTCATCCTGGCTCGGTCCCTTTGCCGTACCGAAACCCTGCGACCTTGTAACCAACATTGAAGTGTCGTCCGTTCTTTCTTTGTGAGCTTGATACTTGGCGCTACTCGCATCCGAACCTCCTCGAACGCAATGATACGACAGAGGAAGGTCGACGTCAACATAATGTCCATTATTTTTGCATCATACCACTAGATGTTACCCCGTGTGCCATCATCAAGTGGAATCCAGGCGGCACGTCGTGGTCCTCTTTTTCCGATTCCGCATATCGCTCCGGCTTTCGCAAACTGAATCAGAGTCGAGAACATGTCCCACCCGACGCGCCAACCGGCAAGCTCTTGCAAGGCCTGGCTTCCGGCGCCGGGCCGTTCTTCGAAGGCGACACCGTCGCGAGCCAATGGTTTCCATTTCTGCAACAAGGATCCTTCCGCGACGTCCTGGTGGTCGAACAGGCAATAAGCCTCGGTGAGTTCGGTTGCCTGACGCTGATCTTTCCAAAGTCCGGTTCGTTTGAATCGTGAGCTACGCTGTTTCGTGAGCGTATTGGAGTCGTCGTGTAGCGTTGCGCTTGAGCCATACTGCCTTCGTCCTACTCTCAGAGCCTCTCCTTTCAGTCACAACCACACATCCTATCAAACAAGGAAGCCCTCATCACAACCAAAAAACCCGAGGGCTTCCCCATCCAAAACACCGGCGGATCATTCCGCGTTGCTCTGCGCTTCGTCGATCAATCTCGATGCCTCCCGCTTGCTCACGCCAGCCGGTACTTGAACGCCTAGTTTTGCCAGGTACCCAAGTTGTTTCTCGGTGGCAGGCATATCACCGTTGCCGTTTGCGTGACCGTTCCCGTTTGAACGACCATTCATTAACGACTCGCACCGAGCGTCTTTGCCGACCTGCTCGATGATTGCCGCCGCTACCTCCGCATGCTTCACGACGCTGTTCACTCGCTCGTACACTCGAAGATAGCCTTCTACTCTTGCATTTGTTGCTGTATCCATTTTTGTTTTCACCTCCTTTCAGTAAAGAGCCCACAACGTTTCGATAATGAGCCCATTGACGTAACTATGATGCGAAGCGCTTAGCACGGCACGCAAGCGAAGCAGGGTGCAACGTGCCCGCGATCGAACGTGTTCAGAGAACGAAACGCTTATCAAGGGATGCCGCACGGCGGAGGGTTCCCGAATATGCGTTTCAGCGAAGACGCGTCGACGACCGTCAGGTTGGCGCTGGCATCTCATGTTTCCAGCGAGTTTCGTATCTCCTGGAGACCCTTTCAATCCTCCGAGTATCTTGATCAGAAATTGGCGGAGAGAATCTTGGGAATGTTGGTCGCCCGTCTATTGCTTTGGATTTGATGGCATCCCCGCGCGAGGCATGCCGTTTTCAGGCGATTCCAGCCCTTCTGGGGGCAGATTGTTGGTTTGACCGTCGTCCCCTTTCTTTGGTAACTGTCGGCAAGGCTGCGAGGTAGCTTCGCGGTTGAGAGTTAGCTATTGGTATGCGGGTTGACCGTCGAATCACCGTGTACGATCCTGTGTGCCCGAATCGCTCAACGGGTCCGTACTCGCGTGTTCTTGTCCACCCGCTGTCTTATGCTACCTCAGTATCTGGCCAGGCGCCAGGTGGTTCGCCAAAGAGCGGATCGTGCGGTAGATCAAAGTCGAAGTGCTTCATTCTCTCCTGTAAGAATCTCTCTACGACTTCAGGCTTGAAATCCGCGCGACGCGGCTCAAAGCCATATGTAACCAGAGCATGGAGGCTGTGCGCCTTCATTTGCACAGATATCAACTCATCCGCGAAGCGCCACGTCGGATATGTTGTATTGTCTAGCCTTGTTCCTATTTCCTCAAGCGAGCTTCCAACTCCCTCGATCGAGAACACTTGTCTCGGATTGCGGAAATCGAGGCGTAGCTGTTCCGCCTGCCATTGGAGCATGCAGTTCAAGACAGCATTGATTATGACCCAGTCCTTGTATCTCGCTTCGTAGTAACGTCGACACTGGTTTCGAAATTCCTCATCCCCCTGAAGATTCTCGATTTGTTGCGGGATCATCCGCCGAGCCTGGCGGTAGCGGTTCCGAACCATTTCCATTGCCTCGTGCTTGTCGAACTTCCGATGCAGCGGTGGCTCAACACCAATGGGCCAAGTCATACTTATCATCTCCTAAGATGTCCATCAATGGGACGCTAATCGGTGATGTTCCCAATGCGCGCGTTGGAGCGTCTTGCCTATACCAGGAGTCGATCTCCTTCCTTAAATCGTCGATTGGATCCACCGTTGCTGCCAGAAGAACCGTAAACAGTACTTTCTGCAAGTAGTCAGTGACTCGGCGTCGATCACATTCGTTCATCCATTTGAGCATGTCGGGCGCCCAGACCAACTCCAACACTTGCGAGCCTTGAGGGTCGGAATATTCGACATCTGAAGGGCATTTGCCTTCTTTACTCACGTCCACGAGGATTTCCACTTCATTGACGATGAACGCGAGGTTCTCCCATTTTGCTAGAGCGAGGGTAGCCTCCAACATACCGAGTATGTTTTCGGCCAGCACAATCGGACCGAATGCGTTCTTGGCTTTCACTCGATACCATACATTGAAGAGTTGAGTCGCGCACTCCGTAAAGTTTGCATCGTCGCCTGATTCCAGCGTAGGAAGTTGTTCCGAGGCGGGCTGAGCCTTCCACATCGCAAAGAACTCTTCAATTCCCTCATGTTCATCCGATACAACCTTCGGCCATTCCTTCTCCAGTGTGGCGCAATCGCCAATCGCATAGAGCAAGGCTAAGCGCGCCATTGGGAGATCGAGGCTGTCGAGTGTATGCCTGAGTCCTTCATACTTCTTGACTGTTTCAGCGGGCATGTTGAGAAATAGACACCCAAGTACACCCTGTTGAGTATCAAGCGTTTCACGCAACGTTTCAACGTCGACCTGCATGGTTGTCAGCCTTGAAGCGAGTGCAGCGGACACCCGATACCAAGCGAGAAACGGTACTACACGTCCAAGACTCAACTCTAGCCACCCCATCCTTATGCTCGCCGAAACGGATTCGGTGGGGAATGCGTCAAGGGCTTCGGTGGTGCGCATCGTTACGTGTGCGGCCGTGATGGCGTCCATACGTGCAGCCCAATAGAGTCCCATGCTCGAATACACAGATGCACAAGTGAGCGTTGCTCGAATCCCCTCGCGCATGGTCTCTTCTTTGAATAATTGCACACGAGCCTGGCTCATGTACCGCAGGGCGTCTTCGGGTCGATCCGCCTCCGCCAGCTGAAGGCCGCGGTTATAGAGAAGTTTTCCCTCTTCGGTTTCTCCGTGTCGTTTTCGCGTGATCTTGCGCATCTCATCGAAAAGTGACTCATAGCCGGGAAGATCGCCGAAGAACTCCGAGGCATCCCGGAGGAAGCCGATGACATCCATCGCTGGGTAAGTGCCCAGCTTCTCGGACTCTTGGAGACATTCTTTCAGCTTTTCGAAAATCTTTTCGGCGCTCGCCGGATTCGGTATGGCTAGATGGAGATCGAGAAGGAGCCCTTCAGTTTTAGCCTGAAGCGCGTTGTTTGGGCGTGATTTGTCTTCGGCGAGTCTCGCAAGTTCAGCCTTGATGCGGTCCAGGCGTTCGTCTAGTTTGGCCGTCCGGGCATTCAGAACTCCATGAAGGCATGATCCGCGTAGGAGTTGCCACTGTCTTGCCAGGTGCGCACAGTCATCGGCGTTGGGCGTTCCGATTATACAGTGCTCTATCTGACAGTATAAATCCTCCTGTCTCGTAGCATCGTCAAACCACCAGAGGCTTGTCCAGGCCCAGTCGTAGCCAATCTTGAGAATCTGTCCTTTGTACCCATGCGTCTTCGCAAGGCTTAGCGCACGCTGAAAGAAGCCATCTATCTCGTGGCGAGGTTTCCCCAGGCCTCGCGACAGCAGTGCGGCCTCGCAATAGTCCTGTGCCAGGGCGTAGTCGTTGCCATAGTAGTCATCAGGGCGACCAAGCTGCTTGACCAGTACTCTGAGGTCATGTTGGCGGGCGGTGTCGCGAGGGCCAGGGGACGGCTCCGTAGTTTCTGCGCGACCAATGTTTAGCGTCTGAATGGCTATGCGTTCGCGCTTGTGATCGAAAACTCGAGTAACGATCCACGATCTGTCGAAAATGTGTACTTCGAATCCGTGTTTCTTGGTCAATTCCTTTTCAATGTATGCTCTGTCCTTGTCACGCGTAAACTGATTCGTGATGAAGTAGACTATGCCGAAAGTGCAGTCGAGATTCGCGATCTTTGCAACATCCTCCTTCACCTTTGGCTTCCATGCCTTCTTACAGCTGAAGGCAAAGGCCCAGGCCTCATCGGACGGCACCACTGGCGTCCCCCACCAACATCGTTCACCAAGCACCGGAGCGACGGGATACGTCGACGCATCGACTTTGCTATCGCCTCCGCCGGTCGGCCCTGTCTGAGGTTTGATATTTGGACATACTTCCAATTCGACCATTCGACGGCAGAATTCCTCGAACTCCTGTTCCTGTTTGCGACTCGTCAGCGTTTCCAGATGATACTCGAGCCTCCCTTTGTCTAACGTCGGCACGGTCACGGGAAGCGTGTCGGGAAAGAGGTCTGGATAGCTAGCGCGCATGTACGCGCTCGGCGTGAACGCTGAGGTGCCAGCCGAACGGTCTTGCTTGGAGAGTTTCCGCATTCATGCACTCCTCTACTCGAGTGGCCGTGAAGAGCTTACCGCCCCGCTTGCCTTCTCGCCGCCGATACGGCTACGAGTAGCGGCTCCAGACTGCTCCGATAGGGTCCAGTCTACTGTTGAAGAGTATCTCGTCGAGTCTCCACGCCATCTACAGGGAGGGATGCACACATCCCCCCGTAGACACCACATAACTCGAGCGGAAACCGTCCCTATCTTCGCCTATTCGACGCCCACGGCGGCTGTCTCGGCCTTATTGGGGTTTCCCGAGCAAGTGCGTACTACCGCAGCCGATCACCAAGCGGAACGCCCGGAAACCGCCAAGAGCGCTCACGTTCCGCCGGGATGACCGCCATGGCTGACGGTAGCGCTTCATGCCGCAATTCCAGAGATGTGCCGGTTCATTCGGGCAGCACGTATTCGTCGCGCAGAATAAGCTCAACTTGATTCGGGATCAGCAGGCCAGCCTGTGCGAGCTGCCGTTCTACTTTTTCCATCGCGGTTTCGTCCGTGGCGATGACAAGAATCTTGGAAAACTTCGACAGGATGCCGTTCTTCACGTTTGAAACCACATCCGACTTTCCGGTTTCAATTTCGATTCCAATTCGTTCGCCGTTCTTCGTCGCATGAACGTCAACCCTTCCGTTGGCTCGAGGATGTTCGAAAGATATCTCGTAGCCCTTATCCTCGAAGAGTCTGCCGTAGTAGATCTTCCAGTACTTGTGAACGATCGTGTTTGCCGGAGTGTCTCTTAGCGCAAGACCTAGCAGCCGTTCGGCCTTGTCGGGAGCGTTTAAGATGATTCTCCTCGTTCGACCACTCTCGTGAACTTGTTCCCCAAGCCAGCCGTGGTTGACAAGGGTCTCCTTCGCATCCTGACCTCGACGCCCGCTGAGTTCTAGGCGCTTGTAGCGCTCAGCGACTCCGTCCTCAGGATGCAGTAGAACATCGTGGAAGAGACGAAACTCGTCAAGTGTGAGAAGTCGATCGCCATCCTGAGTCAAACCCTTGCTATGCTGTCGCTGAACTTCAGCCCTGAGCGTTTTCTGTTTGAGCGAGCCGGCAATATAGCGCTTAAGAAGATCATCGGTAACGGCGCCTTTCGCAACTTCAACCAGCGGGATTTGCACGAGGATCGGTCTTCTCCATCGACCCTGCAACTTCACGACACCCTGGCCAAGCGGTAGCAAGGTCAGGTGTCCCTTTTCGTATTCTGTCAGATGAGATAGCGCGGCGGCGCGGTTAATGTCGGAAGGATCCTTGAGATTGAGGATGATGCTCGTGAATGTGTTCCCGAGCGCAACACTAGAGATGAGATGCGGACTCTGATCTACCACAATGATGCTGATTCCGATTTCCCGACACTGTCGCAGGAGGCGATTCATTACTGTTTCCTTGGATCGATGCTCACCGCGATAGAGCACGTTGTGCGCTTCCTCGATGACGATGACCAGGCTTAGCTCCTCTCTGTTCTCTGCAGCGAGTCGGACGGAATAGAGCCAGAGACAAAAGATCGGAACAAGAAACTGTTTCATGCTGTCGGCGAGGGCATCAAGTTCGATGATGGTTTGGCTTTCCAGAAGGGCCTGGGTGTGCTCCTCCTGCGTAGAGCGTGTTGTGCCAGCCACCCCAGAAAACGCTACCGAATCCAAGGCTCGCATCGCGGAGAGCTTCCAGCCGACGACACGCTGCTTGTCTGGAATCTTGTCTACCTCCTCCTTGATTTCTTCGATGGATGGTGCTTCGATGCCACGAGCGTAGCAAGCGGCGATGGACTTTTGCAGGATGCTTCGCGCGCCGTCGCCGAGCGTAAAGGCGCTTACCATGATGTCGACAAGCTGCGTGATGTAGACATTGTTCTCCATGCCGGGTGGAACAATGAACGGGTTGAAGACCAGGGATGAGAGGGACCGCCCTGGCGTGAACACTTTGACACTACCTTTGATTTGTGGAATCAGGTGCCTGGCCGTTCGCTTCCAATCCCAAAACAACCACGGAACTTTTTTCCCGCTGACCTGTTTGATGATGTGAAAAACCGTATTCGTTTTCCCGCCGCCCGATCGACCGAAGATCGCGAGGTTCTGCAGGAGTTCGCCAGGCGAGATGCCGAGTTCCCACCTTGGTTTGTCGTACAGGATCGTCCCAATGTGGAACGAGCCCCGTGCTCCTGCTTTCGGCGGCAGGGAGAGAAGGAGCTTGTCAGAGAAATCGCCGAGCTCGTGATAGGCGGCTTCCGCAATCACGCGATCGAGCCACGCCCTCGTTTCAGAATCCGCGAGCTGTTTGGCCCTTCGCCAGTGTCGAACCCTCTCGGGGATGAGTGGTTCGAGTTTCCGCAGAAGGTAATCGCTGTCCATGCGGGGAATAGGGAGCTTGGCTATTTAGACGTTGGAGCGATTTGCGGGGGCGCCCGATGATATGGGGTGTCCGTTCAAGACGTTCGCCAGATAAGTCGTGGATGACGCCCATGCCCAACAGCCGCCAGGGTAGTCGCGTGACGGGCAACCGCTGCCCCGATCCGATGTCGCCATGCTCGCAGGCATCGATTCCGCGATCCGCGAGCCCCCACCGATACTCAGGCCATAGCCGAAGCAATGCGACCGATGGACGAGGACTACAGGCGGATACAGATCGATTACTTCCGAAGCGACACGAAACCCAAACGCCGAGCGATCACTACATACAGCCTTGGCGGGATCAGGTCCCGCAGCGGTCGCTTCAGAAAAATCACAACCGGCGTTGATTCTTGAACTCTTTTTTGATTGACAACGATCCCAACGACCTTAAAATCGGCGGCTGAGATGGCTCCTCAAGGCAAGACACGTGAGGATAAGTCTACACCACAGGCGTACGAGGCGCTCCGAGATTTCTTCGCGGCTCTCGATGGTCGGGTTTTCGTGCTCGTACATTCGTGGCCTAGCCGGAGGTATTGAAATGGGGACGCGTCCCGAAAGCGTTCGCGAATGGGCACACCATTTGCATTCTATTTACGGTAGCGCGAATGAGCGGAAGACTTGGCTGCATTTCTCAGTGCTCATGTCGACGCATGCTTGCCTTGTGATGTCACCAAAATACTACGCGGGCCCGGGGAACTTTGAGTGGCAATTCTGCAAGACTATGGCATGGCTCCTTAACTTGCACAACAGCCAGGCAAAGCCTCACTCGGCTGACTCTGAGTTTTCTACACTGAGAGACCCTGGTGTACTCTTGCTGTCTGAGTTTCCTAAGGCATGTCCCTATTGCCGATTGCCTGAATGCAACTACGACGATGCTTTGCATCATTCAAGGATTCGCAAACAGAATCGCGGCTGGGCATTGAATCAACTCATCAAGCTTCGGGAAACTCATGGCGTCGCTCGCCTTGGTATGAGTGATTGGGCGACGATTGTCTTGAACATCTACCCGCGGGATCGGGAGCGTCCATTGCCAGAGTTGGCCGGAAAACTGGCTGAGGAATTTGCTGAATTGGTGACCGCTCTCCTAGACTATAGGGCAGACAGGACCGACGCTAGTCGGGCGGGCTACTGTGAGGAATTCGCCGATTTCTTCTCTCGGCTGTGCGTTTTCGGTGCTCGCGTCATCGGTACTGTTCCACCTAGTGGCACCGTAGGCGGTGTTCTGGATACGGAAATGTGGAACATGTATGAGGCGGGTTGTCCAACATGTCATGGACGGTGGACGGAAGGACAAGAGTGCGTATGTCATACGCGCAGGCCCCCCGATCGAGAACGGGACTTGTTCGATTTGTTTGGTTCTGACACGTCGAAGCATGACGAGACCAGAGGTTCTTCGGTAACGGTCATAAATACAGCTTCCGCCGCGGCAACAAGCGTCGCGCATGGCGGTTCCGTTTTTCAGACGTTATTAGAACTGCAGAGCCTCGCCGCCGAGGATGCCGATGAAGTACCTGCTTTGGTAAAAAATGTGGCAGGTCTTGGTGAGCTTCTACGAGAAGGATCAGGCGTCGGCCCTACGGAAATCGGCGAAAATGTAGACGCGATCTTAGGCAATGCTCCTCGTGAAAGAGTAACGTTATACGCCAAGGCCCTCCGCAGGTTTCTTGAAGCGATTCTTACCAGCGCAATGGCTGGTCCACTTGCCGAGAAGATTCAGGAGGTACTGTTACATATTCCGTCTTGAGTGAGTGCAATAATCTAGCGGTCCAATAGCATGACTGCGCAACCGAAAACCTTATTAATCAGGAGGATATCATGCTTGTTATGGCAGAGGGAATGGAGACCCTGGTGGAGGGAATTCGCATTACTGAATCAGAAAGAGTCTTGGATATCAAGATCCAAGGCTTCCGCGACGTTGTTGGGTTGATCGATGAACGAGAACAAGTGTTGTATATGCCAACTAGCGAATCCATGAGAGCGCGATTGACTTCGGCCGGGATTGTTGGAGCAGATCGCGATTGCTTCTTGGATAAGTACGAGAAGATTGGCACGGAACTTCTGAAGCGAGGATATCAACAACGGCTGGTTGTTGACGATTGACGATGGCAGGATTAGGGGATCTCGTCCAGCAGAACGACCTGCTCCGGGTAGACGTGTCGTTGGACGGCGAGCACGTTCCTGCATCAAACGTTGCGGCCTTGATCAAAGACGACTATTTCAGGGTGATTTCTTGATAGGGAAATGCGTCGGTGCGAGTGATTGAATTATGTGATCGTGTGGGACGAGGGACATCTTCGCCGAGTCTTGGCCGACAAATTTGATGAGTATTGGCGTTTCCGAACGCCTTTCTTCTTGGATCGCATCTCGCCGATCAAGCGAGAAATCTAACTACCGAGATCTTGAATTACCTTGGTTTGACGACCGAACGGATCGGATTCGTAGGAGGCAGTGACGTATGTACCAAAATAGGTGCAGCTTGGACTGGAAATAGCAGTGCCCTGCGCTTCCGATCGCTGCAACGTCAGGTGCCCTGTATCGCATTCATAAACTGTTGTAACTCTTCAGCCGTGTGCAATGGATCAGGCTGGTAGCGGCGGCAGTTCGCCGGTAGTCAAGTAGGTTTTGAGGGCGTTGGTGGTGGTCTTCGTGGGGTTGAGGCCGCGAAGACGTAGGGTTCGATAGACACTCATCAGGACGGCCTGGGTGGCTGCGCCGCGGTCTGATCGGTTCGACTGACTGTTCTTCCGCAAGATCACCGCCGGGCGGATCTGCCTTTCTCCGAAGTTGTTGTCCGCAGTCACGTAGAGGTAATCCAGGAACGTGAAGAGGTACTCCCCATAGCGA